>JAOSKI010000006.1 GCA_027493675.1 Microthrixaceae bacterium
TTCTGTCGACCCGCCCGGGCGCTCTGCGATGTCGTGCAGCATCTGGCGCCGCAACTCCCTGGCCTCCTCGACCATCTCGCGTCCCTGGGAGCGGGCCTCGTCACGCGTGGTGGCCGCGTCGGTCTCGGCGGACTCGACGATGGACCGTGCCTCCGCCCGTGCCCGATCCAGCTCGTCGGTCGCAGCAGAACGGATCTCCGAGGCAGCTGCCTCCGCTTCGGTCGTGCGCTCACCGAGGACCTTCGCCGCTGCCTCGATCATCTCGTCGTGACGTGCCTGGGCATCCGAGGTGAGCTTCGCTGCTGTCTCCGCGGTTTCCAGGCTCACACGTTCGGCCTCCTCACGAGCGCTCTCGCGCAGGCCGTCGGCCTCGGAGCGCGCGTCGGTGAGGATGCCGTCCGCCTCGGCGGTCGCCGCAGCAGTGGTCTCCGATGCGGCCCTCGGTGGCCCTCGGCAAGCATCTTCTCCGCCTCCGCACGATCGGCTGCTGCCGCCTCCCGCAGTTCGCTCGACACTGACTCGGCCTCGGGCGGGATCGCTCGAGCAGTTCGGACGACTCCTTGTCTGCCTGCCCACGGATCTCCGTGGCGGCATCCCGCGCGGCGGTGACGATGCGTGCGGTCTCGGCACCGAGCAACTCGGTCACCCGTGCCTCGTCGAACCTCTCGGCTGCCTCAAGGCGTTTCGTGAGGTCCGCAATCTGCTCGGCCAGCTTCGCGTCGCGCTCGGCCCAGACCCGTAGAGCGTCCGCAGCCCGACCGAGCATCGAACGCGCTTCGGTCGGCTCGAAGCCACGACGCGCCCGTCCGAAGTTGGTACCCGACAGGGCGGTCGGTTCGAGTTCCGGTGGGTCTGGGAGCGGTCCTGTCATGTGACGATGCTACGTACACACCGCTCGGCGATGGTGGACGCAACGGGCCGTATTCGGGGATTCCCGGGGTGTCGCGGCGAGGCGGGGAATCGCGTCCGACTCAGTCGCCTTCGAGGCCGTCGGGAGCGAGGAAGTCCACCGCCTCATTCAGCGAGGCAACAGGAACGAGTTCGGTGTCGTCACCGGCGATTCGCCGCATCTCGGCCTGTTCACTCCTCGGGAGTTCCGGCGGGGAAGAGGAACACATCCACGTCGTTGCGCACCACGGTGGCCGTCTTCTGGGCGGTGCCGCCGATCACGCCCACAGAGCCGTCCGCCAGCATCTCACCGGTCACCGCCACGTCCCGGTCACCGGTCAAGGACCCCAGGGGTCAACACGTCGATGATCGCGAGCGTCCAGGCCAACCCCGCGGAGGGGCCGGTGACATCGCCTGAGTCGACCGCCACGTCGACATTCGATTCGATGCGGGGGTTGAAGGGCTCGACGGTCACCCCGAGCACCGCCCGCGTGGTGGCCTGTGACGTCTCGCCAGTTGCGTCGTGGGGTGGTGCCGTGATCCCGGCCTCGTCGTCGCCGGCGCCCGGTTCCAGCCTCGGCTCGCGACGAGCTCGACGTCGACGGTCAGCGAATCGAACGACTCCTCCCCCGACGACGCCGACTCACCGGTCGACACCGAGCTGCGCCTGATCCCCAGGGTGACGCTGTCACCCGGTGCGTGCTCACCGAGCGCCGCACGGAGCTCGTCGGGCAGGGTCACCGGCTCCCCGTTCACCGAGATGATCACGTCACCGGGTCTGAGCACCTCAGATGCAGGCACATCCTCGACGACGTCCACCACCCGCACCCTCCGCTGCGAACTCCGGCATCATGGCCCAGGTACCTGAGTGCCTGGCGCTCTGCGACCAGCTTCGACAGGTCCATCTCGCGGCGGTTGATCCGTCGCGTCTCGTCACGGCCCCGGTCGCCGTACACCTCCTCGGAGCTACGGACTTCGATCGCATCGTCCAGCACGCCACCGCACCAGACCGAAGAGCGTCGCGTCGTCCACGTAGACCGTCGTGAAAAAGCACCGACGAATCGTTCGGAAAGCTCTCTGTGCCCTCGACCACCACTCGGTCCTCCGCCGAGCGCACGGCACCCGGTTGGATCAGCACGTAGGGAGTGGGCACGAAGGCGGCTCCGAGCACCGCCGCCACCAAAGAGACAGGCCGACGCCCCAGTACCACCTCCGCCTGCGCCGGTTGTGCCGACCGCCGTGCGTCGGAGGTGCCCGGTTCATCCGGGACCTCCGGCTCGACCGGTAGGCTCGGAGGCATCATGTCGGCACTGCTCATCGGTTTCCTGTTGGTGGTGGTATCCGCAGCGGCGTTCGGGTTCGCCTTGTTCGGCCGTCGGCCGATCCCCCAGCCTGCCATCGCCGGAGCATCCCTTCGGGGCGGCACGGGCTCCGGCGCTGAGAATCAACCCAGAGCAGTCGGTGGGACCACCTCGGACCGTTCATTCGGGATCTCCACCGAGAGGCCCATCGAATCGATCCACCTGACCGCTGCCGATGTCAGGCCTTCCAGAACCCGGCGCATCAGGGCCGGCGCTCTGCTCGCCCTCAGCGTGGTCGGCTCGGCAGTGCTGATCGGAGCAGTCCTGGAGCATCGTGGCAGTCGGCGCGGTCCTGCTGATCTCATAGCGACCAGGTACGGCAGGTCATCGCCTGCGGAGCCCCCCGTGTGCGCGACAGCGGGCTCGGGACCCGATCCGGGTCTCAGCGTCCGAACAGACCCCTGCGTGCCGGCTGGTCGGGGCGGCGATCACCGCCGGGGTCAGGTGTCGCTCCCTGGGTCGGACCCGACGGAGCAGGTGTCCTGGGGGCCGCCGCCGGAGCCTGAGGAGCCGCGGCGGGGAGCCTGGGGGGCGCCGACGACGGTGCAGGCTGGGCACTCCGGTGCAGCGGGGGCCGGCGGGGCCGGCTCAGGCTGGGACGGCGCCGGTCCGGCCGGCGCAACTGGGCTCGGTTGCCCGACGGTCGAGCGCGGCGACTCGGGCGAAGGAGCCTCCGACGTTCCCGCCACCGAACCCTGTCCGGTCGATCGCGTCAGAGCCTGAAGCTCGACCTTGAAGTACGGCTTCAACTCGAACTTGACCTCCTCCAGCGCGAAGATCCTTGCATTGGAGACGTCACGTTCGTTGCGGAGCTGTTCGACGAATGCGACCGCAGCGTCGAGGGTCTCGAATTGGTTGTAGCCCGGGCTTCCGCCGGGCGCTTGGAAGATCACCATGTGTGACAAGTGCCTGTCCTCTCTGAAACGAGCGTAGGAACAGTGTAGATGCACCAGGACCAACATGATGCCTCGATCACGGCGACAAATCCCATGTCCGCGCCGTCGTCGCCCGCAGCACTCAGGCGCGCGGTGGTGATCGCCGGCCACCGGCAGGGCGCGAAGACGGCTCGCCCCACCTGCTCCACGAACTGCCGGCGGTGCGCTCCGCAGCCCTCGGTGCCCTCGAACGCGCCGACGACCTTTGTGCATCCGACCTCGCAGGAGCCGCATGCGATCCCGGCGCGAGCGTCCGCCGAAGGGTCGCAGAGCTCGCCGCACGACTCGGCAGCCGTTCGCCGGGCGACACGGCGCCCGCGGTCACCCGTCGCCGGACCGCCCTGGAGGAATCGCTGCTCGGGCTGCTGGCCGACCCCGACGACACGGTGACCGAGGTGGCCGCCTTCGCGCTCGGCGAGGTGCCGCTCGAGGACCCACCCGATCGAGCCGTTGCCACACCAAGAAGGATCAGCGCGCTCGCCGCGGTGGCATGCGACCACCACGATCCGCTGTGCCGCGAGGCCGCCGTGGCCGCGCTCGGGGCGATCGGCCACCCCGCCGGGTTGACAGCCGTGCTCGGAGCGTGCGAAGACCGCGCGAACGTGCGGCGCCGAGCGGTGCTCGCGCTGGCGTCGTTCGAGGGCGACGAGGTGACCAGGATGCTCGAGCGGCTCAGCGCGGACCGCGACCTGCAGGTCTCGCAGGCAGCCGCCGACCTGCTCGAGATCGAAGCCGGACACCACACCTGAGGCCCGACAGACAGGTGATGACGACCCGAAGAACCGGGGTGCCTCCGAGGTCGGTTCCCCGGAGGCACCCGTCGAGCCATTTCTATTCCGGCGAGCCCGGCTCAGCCGATGATCTCCCGCGTCTCGCCGTTGCGGTTCGTGACCGGGGCGAGCTCGTCCCAACCGCCGTCGGCGTTGCGCTGGGCGATGCGGAAGCCCTCTATGCCCCACGGGTCCTCGGCGCCGTCGGTCTTGACCTCGATGTCGGGACGCACCAAGCCGAACGCCGGGATGTCCAAGGAGTACGCGGTGTTCATGATGCCGGCACGGTCGACCACCTTGGTCTGCTCCAGCAGAGTGCCGAAATATGAACCGAAGCCCCAGCCAACCGAGGTGATCCCACCGGCGATCTCGGCCTCGTCCAGGCCTGCGGCAGCCGCCTTCTCCTTGAACTCCTTGACCGCCGGCTCCTCGGCATCCGCGGGATCCGCGGGGTCGAGGGTCGCCTGTGCCTGGATGGCGCCCACACCGGCCTCACCGGCGATCGACATCGCCAGGTTGCCCGCACAGGTCACCGAGATGAACGGATCGACGTCCCATGTGTCGGGGATGAACGTGAGCGTCTGGGGGCACGGGGTACCGCCGATGCCCACTATGAACTCGTCGGCTCCCGACTGGCTGAGCGAGGTGACCGCGGCCTCGGTGGTGGTACCCGACAGCGGGTTGTAGCCCTGCTCACCCACGATCTCGATGGTGGTTCCGTTGTCCTCGTTGGACTGCTTGATGGCCTTGGTGAGCGAGTCACGGTACGCCTTGCCGAAGTCGTCGTCCTGGTAGAGCAGGGCGATCTTGGCCTCGGGGTTGGTGTTCGCGATGTAGTCCAGCCAGAAGTTCGCCTCCATCGCGTACGGGCAACCCGGAGATGTACCAGGGGTACTGGTCGGCCTTGTTCCACTCGCTCGAACCCGTGGCGAGCGCGATGTTGGGCACGCATGCGTCGTTCAGGTAGTCACGGATGGCCAGGTTCGACTCCGTACCGATGTTGCCGACGAGAAGGAACACGCCTTCCTGCTCCACCAGCTTCTGGGCGAGTGCCGGGGTCTTCGCCGGGTCGTAGGAGTCGTTCTCCCGGACCAGCTCGAACTTGTAGGTCTTGCCGTCGCCGGCCTTGATGCCACCCGCGTCGTTGACCGAGGTGACCCAGGCCTGGAGACCCTTGGTCACGTTGTCGTAGATGGCATAGGGGCCGTCCGCAGGGCTGATCGTGCCGATCTTGATGGTGTCACCCTCGATGCCTGCGGTCCCGTCGTAGGAGGCGCAGTCGAGGTCCGGGTCGATGAAATCGCCCGATGCATCCTCGCCGCCGGAATCACCGCCGTCGCCTTCCGAGCCGGAGCCCGAGTCGTCGTCTCGACCACACGCGGCGGCCACCAACAAGGTGACTGCCAGCACAGCGGTCAGTCGCTTCCAGTAGTGGTTCATGTATCTGGCTCCTCCTGGGTTTCGCGGGTCATGTGGACCCGACACTGTCCGACGTCGCACCGCTACCCCCGGTACCGGTGTCCTCACCATGGCGCACATCGTCGGTGCGCACATCATCATTGTGCACCTGTGGTGTGCGCTCGGCGCGCCGGGCGGCGAACTTGGCCTGCAGCTCACGGAGCTGCCCGACGATGCCGTTAGGAGCGAGCAGCATCTGGGCGATCAGCAGCACACCCAGGATCACCGGCGCTGCGTTCTCGAAGCGACCGGGCAACTCCGGCGCGATCACGTTGTTGAACAGTCCCGCCACCACCGTGCCCACGGCCGGGCCGATGATCGTGGCGGCACCGCCCCACCACCACGGCCACCAGCAGGTAGATCGACACCAGCAGGCTGAAGCTGGTCGGGTTGACCCGTCCGTTGTTGAGCGCCAGCATCGCCCCCCGATCCCCGCGATCGCCGCAGAGGTGCCGAAGGTGAGGATCTTCACACGCGACACGTGGATGCCCGACGCCTCGGCCGCGATCTCGTTGTCACGGATCGCCACGAGGCTGCGCCCGGTGCGGGAGCGCACGATGTTGGCGATCAACACGAACATGACCACCGTGATCGCGAGGAACAGGAAGTAGCGCCACTGGTCCGAGGCCAGGCCGTCGATCGGCGACTCCCACCGCACGGGGCACTCCGGACGTCCACGCGGGCAGTCGTCCTGGGGTACCACCAGGGACAGCCCGGATCCACCCCGGTCAACCCCGAGAACTGCTCGAGGATCGCCGGGAACAACACGGCCACCGCAAGGTCACCAGCGCCAGGTAGAGCCCCTTGATCCGCAGTGCAGGCAGGCCGATCGCCACGCCTGCGACGAAGCAGACCGCGGCTGCGGCCACCACCGTCAGCAGCATCGGCCAACCGGCCTCGGTGACCAGGATCGCCGAGGTGTACGCACCCAGGCCGTAGAGCGCGCCGTGGCCGACCGAGATCTGGCCGTTGTAGCCGGTGAGCAGGTTCAACCCGGCCGCGGCCACCGCCAGGCACATCCAGGTGATGAACTGGTTCACCCGGAACGCCGGGAACATGAAGGGCAGCGCGACGAGCACCACCGCCATGACCGCTGCGCCGATGTACCGCGCCAGGCGCGAGGTGCTCGAACCGGTGGAGGTCATACGCGCTGCACCTGCTTGGATCCGAACAGGCCCTGCGGCCGGAACAGCAGCACAGCGAGGATCAACACGAAGGCGGGAGCGAGCGGCATCCGTTCGAAGAACGACACGTACTGCGGGACCACCGATGACAGGATCCCGACCACCATGCCGCCGACGACCGCCCCGAGGATGCTGTCGAACCCTCCCAGGGTGATCGCTGCGAAGCCGAAGATGAGCGTGAGCTGCATCATGTTGGTGCCAAGGCCGAGCTGGGGTGCGGTGAACACGCCGGCGACGGTTCCCACGGCTGCGGCGAGACCCCCATCCGAGCATCAGGATGCGTGGGACCGGCACCCCGCAGAGCCCGGCGGACTCCGAGTTGGGCGCGACGGCCCGCATCGCGAGGCCGAGCTTGGTGCGCTGGAAGAGCAACACGAACGCAAGGGTCAACGCTGCCAGGACCACCACCGAGCCGATCTTCTGCCACTGGATCGCCACGCCGCCGATGGTCACCTGAGCCTGGCCGAACAGCGGGTCCAGCCGCTTGTCGACGGTGCCCCATATGAGCTGTGCCGCGCCGTTGATCGCGAGGAACAGCGCTATCGTCACGATCACCACCGCCAGCGGCTTCTCGTGGGGGTCACCCAGAGGCGCCACCGCCACCTGGTGCAACAGGATCCCGACCAGGAACCCGCCCGCCATCCCGCCCAGCACCGAGAGCCACAACGGCACCCCCATGCTGTTGATCGTCCAGACGATGAACGTCGAGAACATCGACAGCTCGCCCTGGGCGAAGTTGAGCAGGCCCGTGGAGCGGTAGATGACCACCAACCCGAGGCCCAACATGGCGTACACCGCACCGTTGCCGATCCCCACGACCACTACTTCGAGGAAGTCTCTCACAGCCCCAGGTACGCTTTCTGGATCGCCTCGTCGTGTTGGAGGTCCTTGGCGAGCCCCGACGCAACGATCGTGCCGGCTTCGAGCACATACGCGCGACCGGCGAAGTCGAGCGCGAGGTTGGCGTTCTGCTCGACCAGCAGCACTGCGGCACCGGTGTGCTCGGTCACGTCACGCAAACGGTCGAACACCTCGCGGGTGACCAGCGGAGCGAGACCCAGCGATGGCTCGTCGAGCAACAACAGCCGCGGCCGGCTCATGAACGCGCGCCTTATGGCGAGCATCTGCTGCTCGCCACCCGACATCGAGCCGCGAGCTGGCTGCGGCGCTCGTTGAGCCGAGGGAACACCTCGAACCACATCGCCATGTCCTCGGACAGCTCTGCAGCAGGACGCTTGCTAGCCACCTACCCGCAGGTTGTCCTCGACCGTGAGCGCACCGATGGTGCCGCGTCCCTGGGGTACGTGCGCAACGCCTGCTGCGAGCAGCTGGTCGGGCCTGCGACCCAGCACCTCGGTGCCATCCAGGCGAACCGATCCCTCAGCGGGGATCATCCCGGAGATCGCCCGCAGGGTCGTGGTCTTGCCGGCGCCGTTGGCACCGAGCACGACGACCAGCTCACCCTCGTCGACGGCCATGTCGAGCCCGAAGAGCACCTCGACGATGCCGTAGCCGCAGCGCAGCGAGAAGACCTCCAACAGGCTCACGCGGAGGCTCCCAGGTAGGCGCTGATCACCTTGGGGTCGTCACGCACCTCGGCGGGCGTTCCCTCGGCGATCTTGCATCCGAGGTCCATCACCACGATCTTCTCGGAGATGGCCATCACCATCGACATGTGGTGCTCCCCCAACAGGACCGTGAGGGAGAACTCGTCGCGGATCTGGCGGATCAGCGACGCCAACTCGTCGACCTCGCCGTGGGTGAGCCCGCTGGCGGGCTCGTCCAGCAACAGCAGCCTCGGCCGGCCCGCAAGTGCACGGGCGAACTCGATCCGCTTCAGGGTGCCGAAGGGAAGTCCCGCAGGATGCCCGGCGAGCTGAGCGAGGTCGAGCCGCTCGAGGATCTCCATCGCTGCCGAGGCCACCCGCCGTTCCTCGGAGCGCTGCGGGAGACGCAGCATCGCCGACCAGAAACCCCGCGACTGCGACAGTGCGCGCCGACCATGACGTTCTCCAGCACGCTCCAGGCCCGGCACCAGCGCGAGGTTCTGGAAGGTGCGTCCCACCCCCCATCTCGGCGATCACATGGGCGGGGCGGGCCAGCAGGTCCGTCCCGTCGAAGCTGACCGTGCCCGAGGTCGCGTCGTAGATGCGCGAGACCACGTTGAACAGGGTGGTCTTGCCCGCGCCGTTGGGTCCGATCAGCGCCGCCAGGCAACCTTCGTCGATGCCGAAGCTCAGGCCGTCGAGCGCGCTCACACCACCGAAGTGGACCCCTACGTTGTCGACCTCAAAAGCGGACGTCCGATGAACCCCGGGTCGGCTGGTAGTGCAGCACACTAGAACACCGCCACGTTGCACGAGTGACATTCGTCCAGCGGCCGCCGTCGTCGGAGAGGCGACCCGGTCCGTGGAGGGACCTGCCCCTCGGCCGAGGTGGTCACCGTCCGCTCGACATGAACATGTCTGCGAGATCCTCGTAGTTCTCCACGATCCGTCCGGCGCCGAGCACCACGGCCTCCAGGGGCTGGCGCACCAGGCGCACCGGCACCTCGGTCTCCTTGGCCAGTCCGCAGGTCCAGGCCCTTCAGCAGCGATCCGCCGCCGACCAGGTGGATCCCCTGTTCGATCAGGTCCTGGGCCAGTTCCGGAGGAGCCTCGGCCAGACAGGAGAGCACCGGAGTCGACCATCGTGTTCACCGGCTCTGAGATCGCCTGACGCACCTCTGCCGCGGGAGAGGACCACGTGGCTTGGGAAGGCCGCTCATGAGCTCCGACCTCACTACCTCAGCGCGCACCTCGTCGGGAGTCGGGTACGCCGAGCCCACCAGGATCTTTATCTCCTCGGCGGTCTGCTCACCTATGGCGATCCCGTACTCGCGACGGATGTAGTGGATGATCGCCGCGTCGATGTCAAGAAGGAGCCGGCGCGCACCGCCTCGAGCGCCACCACCCCACCCAGGGAGATGAGCGCCGTCTCGGAGGTTCCTCCCCCGATGTCGACCATGTTCGCCAGCGGTTCGTTGATCGGGAGTCCGGCGCCGATCGCGGCGGCCATCGGCTGTTCGATCAGCTGGGCCTCGACCGCTCCGGCCTTTCGGGCGGCCTCGGTGACGGCACGCTTCTCCACCGCGGTGATGGCCGACGGCACGCAGATCACCACACGGGGGCGGTTGCGGCGGTTCACCCCGACCTCTTTGAGGATGATCCGGATCATCTCCTGGGTCACCTCGAAGTCGGTGATGGCCCCGCCACGCAACGGACGCACCGCCACGATGTAGCTCGGTGTCCGGCCGATCATCCGCCACGCATCACGCCCGAACTCGAGTACCACACCGGAGCGGTCGTTGAGCGCGATCACAGAGGGCTCGTTCAACACGATGCCCTCACCCCGCGCGTAGACCAGCGTGTTGGCCGTACCCAGGTCGATCGCCAGGTCGCGCGCCAGTTCAGCCTCCGTGTCGGGTCGTGTCGCTACGACCGCTCCAGTTCGCACCGTCGGCCTGACCCGGCAGGTCGTCGGACAGTGCCCGCATCTTGGAGCGGAACTCGTCGATCGTAGCGTCGGGTGTGTCGGGTCGCCGATGACGCAGCCAGAGCGCCACGGTGCCCACCGCGCTGATGACCAGCGCGAGAGCCAGGAAGACCAGCGGACTCACGAGGTGGGCCCCGGTGCGCTCGGCGTCGAACCTTCACCAAGGCGCTCCTCGGAGCGTTCCCCAAGGCCTTCCTCGGCGCACGGACCCCCGTTTGCGGACGAACCTGCCGCCGATGCCCGCTCGGGCACCACCTCCGATGCAGCGGACAACTCCGACCCGTCCGGGCCCCAGGTCTCTCCGTCGCCGTGGAGCTCACGCTTCCATATGGGCACCGACGCCTTGAGCGCGTCTATCCCGAACCGGGCCGCCTCGAATGCGGCATCACGATGGGGGGCCGACACGCCCACATGGACTGCAGCCCCGCCGAGCACCACATCGCCTGTGCGGTGCAGGATCGCGATCCTCACCACGTCGGGCCAACGCATGCGGATCTCGTCGACAACCGCCTCCAAGCGTCGTACCGCCTCGGTCTCATAGGCCTCGTATGTCAGCAGTTCCACATCGGTGCGACCCCCCGAGGTGCTGCGCGCCGTTCCGGTGAACTGCACCATGGCCCCGCACTCCGGGCCAACGAGCCAGTCGGGCACGGCCCCGACCGGCAACGCCTCACCGCTGAGCGCGAGCCAGGTGTCCGTTCCTTCGGGAGGAGGCTCGAGCGGACTCACGCCCGCCATCGTAGGTTCGATGCACCCCTGCTTCCTCATGGGCGGGTTGCCCATGGATCCCATCAGGCAGCTGCGTCCGTCCGGCGGCGGTCGATATGTATCGTCGGGGGATGGACCCAGGCGGTGACAGCGACGCACCCGGCGACTTCGCCTACCACGACCCAACCGCCGAATCCGGGAACAAGCAAGGGTCACCCGAACCGGTCACGCCACGCCAGTGGACCCATCCGAGCGAGATGGGCATGCAGGCCAGGGTCCGGGTCGACCGACGCCGCGGTCGTGTCATGGTGATCGGTCTCGTTGCCCTCGGCGCCGGGGTCCTGCTCGGCACCGCGGCCATGGCGACGGTGTTCTCCGAACCGGAGCCGGCTCTTCCGACCGCAGCGGCCAATGTCCCGCTGTCGGACTGCCTGGCTCTGGTGGACGTGATGGACGGCGCGGAGGTTCCACCCACGTGACCGGCCTGCTGGTGGACGACGGCCGTCACGTGGTGGTCGCGGGCGACGGCTTCGATGCGGCCGATCGCCTGGCGGTGAGCATCGGGGGGTTACGCGCACCACCGGGACCGTGGCTGCGCAGGACCCTATTTCGACTTGATGCTGTTGGAGCTGCAGGCACCCTCGGGTTCACCTGCGGAGATGTCACCGCGCCCGGCGGTGGGCGACTCGCTGCGCATCGTGCACTTCGACTCGACCGGCCACAGGCGTTCGTCACAGGTACGCGTCGACGATGTTGCCATGATCTGGTCCCGACCCGACCACACCGTGGCCAACGGCGTGATGGCCCTCTCGGGCGACACCGCGGACACAGGCGTCGTCGTGGATCCCGGCGGGGCAGTTGCCGGCCTGGTGATCGGCACCGCGGACGGGCGTTCGGTTGCATTCAGCAGCGACACGTTGCGCAAGCTGTTGGACCGCCTGCGGAGCGGCGGGACCGTCGAACACCCCTGGATCGGAGTGCGCGCAGGCGATGTGCCAGCCAGAGCGGAAAGCGCCTCCACGCCTGTGGGCGGGCCTTCTCCAGGCACCAACCTCACAGGTGCGGTCGTGGTGGAGGTGGTGCCCGGTTCACCGGCACAGGCGAGCGGTGTGTCAGTCGGTGACCTCGTCACAGCGGTGGGCGGCCAACCAGTTCACGGCATGGAGGACCTGCTCGCCGCTGTGGCACCTCTGTCACCGGGCGACGAGGTGCCCCTGGACATCATCCGTGCAGGCTCACCGGTGCGTCTGCAGGTCGTGGTCGGGGTCTTCCCCGAATAGCGGCACCGGTGGCGAGTGCGGCCGCTGTCGCCAGGTGCTCCGCGACACCTGGCGACCCGCGTGGTCGTAGCATCGGGTACGTGGACCGACCAGATGACGAGCAGCCCTTTGGTGACCCCGCCGATGCCATGCGGGCCTTCCTCGGGCAGATGGGCGCGATGATGCGTTCCCAGGACCCGTGGGACGCGGCGTCACAGATGGCTGCGGGCATCGCCAACGAAGGGCACACCGAACCCAACCTCGATCCCTCGGACCGCATGGCGCTCGAGAACCTCGCCCGGGTCGCGGAGTTGCAGGTGGCGGACCACACAGGGGCGGCCTTCACCCATCCGGTGCGCATCGAGGCCATGAACCGCACGCAGTGGTCGAAGCGGTTCCTCGTCGACCAGCGCCCTCTGCTGGAGGGGATAGCGGAGTCCCTGGGTCACGGCCTGGCCGCTCAGCTCGGCCAGTTGGACGACCTGGGCCCCGAGGAGCTCGCCGACATGCCGGGACTCGGGTCGGTTCCGCCTGCCATGCTCCGACAGCTCATGTCGATGATGGGTCCGATGATGCTGTCGATCATGGCCGGTTCCACCGCGGGCCACCTGGCGGCGAGGGCGTTCGGCCACTACGAGCTACCCCTGCCGCGCCCGGCCGCGGAGCCTCTCACGGTCGTGTTGTCCAACGTCGACGGTTTCGCACGGGACTGGAGCCTGTCCACCGACGACATCCGGATGTGGGTGAGCCTCTCGGATGTCGCCCACCACCAGGTCCTGTGCCGCACGCACGTGCGGGATGCGCTGACCGACTCGATCGGCGAGTACACGCGGGGGTTCTCGTCCGACCCCGAGGAGATGGAGCGTCAGAGCCGCGACCTGGGGCTCGACGAGGCGTTCACCGAGATGGGCGGCGACATGGCCGCGCTGCAGAACCTCGCCGGCGATCCCGACCGACTCCTCGGCGTCATGCAATCGGACCGCCAGCGGCAGGTCATGCCGCGGATCCACACCGTGGTCGCGGTCGTGGAAGGCTGGGTCGACCACGTGCTCGACGAGATCGGCTCGTCGCTGCTCGCGGACTACTCGATGGTGACCGAGGCTCTCCGGCGACGGCGTGTCGAAGCAGGACCCGAGACGCGGTTCGTGGAACGGCTGTTCGGCCTCGAGTTGTCCCAGGACACCTTCGACCGGGGTTCGGCGTTCGTGAAGGGGATCGTGGAACGTGCCGACGCGGCGGCACTCGAGGTGCTCTGGTCGGAACCGGGGAACCTCCCCACCCCGAGCGAACTGGATGCCCCCGGGCTCTGGATGGCACGGGTGGGCATCGCCGCCCGGGACCTGGAGATCGACGGAGACCTCGAGATACCCGACACCTTCGACTTCGAGTGAGCGCTCGGTCACACCTGCGTGGCCGGCTCATCACAACGACGCCGTGGGTCCGCCGGGTCCGCCGTCGCCACTCCGTCGCCGCGCTCGGACACGACGATGGATCGTTCCACCCACCTCTGTCACCTTGGGCAGGCGAGGTGGCCTGCGTCCCTTGGCGACCGCCTGCATCGTGGCGGCGTAGAAGGCCGCAGCGGCCGTCCCCAGCACGCACACCATGAGCCCTCCGAGCTGCGTGGGCATGGGAACCACCACCGGCACCAACGCACCCAGCACCCAGGCGATCTGGAATCGCGACTCGAGCGCTGGCGAACGCCCTGCCGTAGTTGGCATCGGGAGCATCACGCTGCACGACCGCATCGAAGGCCTGCTTGCCCATGGCGGCGGCAACCGCCACTCCACCGGCGAGCAGCACCTGTCCAAACAGACCGGCGAGCAGGAGGCCGAAGGCTCCGGCGACGGCGGCCGCACCGACACTCGCCAACAGCAGGAACTCCTCTCGGAACATGCGACGGAGCTGCGGTGCCACCGCCGCCCCGGCAAGGCCCCCGCCACGCTCACCGCCACGATCACCCCGAAGTGCCACGCCGGTGGGGCTCCGGGAGGAGCAAGGTCGGCGACCGTGACGGGGTCGTGGTCGAACGCAGCGGCAGTGATGCGGCCCAACACCTCGCCATGGAGGGTGACCCGGTCGTCGCCGCGCAGGGCGAAGGCCATGAGGAACGTCACGAACCCGACGACACCTCGCAGAGAACCCATGGTCGAACCCGCCGAGACCACCGCGCCACTCCGCAGCTCGGATGTCTCCTGCGCGTCGCAGGCTCCTCGGCGACGGTGGTCGCCGGCACGCGCAACGCCGCCACACCCGCGCATGCGAACACCAACGCGGCCAGTGCCATCACCGCAGATGCTCCGGCCAGCAGCAGCACCAGACCCGGTAGGGCCACGGCGAACCCGCCGAGTCCCGAGAGCAACTGCAGCTTCGAGTTGGCCTCCACGAGCACCTGTTCGGAGTCGATCACCGTGGGTACGAGGGCCGCCTTGGCCACCTGGTAGCCCTTGGAGAGGATCAGCATCAAGAAGGCCTCGGGGAACACCCACAGGCTGTCGGACGCCAGGGCGCTCACCATCAGCACTGCGACCACGAGCCGGCCGAAAGCCGACACCAGCAGCATCATCCGCCGACCGCCGACGGCACGGTCCATCATCGGGCCGATCAACGGGCCCACCACCGCGAAGGGCGCCACGGCGAACAGCAGGTACAGGAAGATCCGCCAGCGGGCTCCGGAGGGGTCCACCGAGAAGAAGAGAGACCCCGCCAGCGCCATCGCCACGAGCGCGTCGCCGCCGATCGAGAGAACGTGCACCAACGCCAGCCGGCCGAAGGGCTGTGACAGGTCCACCGGCGCGCCACGCAGCGCGTCCGGGCCTGACTGGCGACGCGGCCAGGGCCCGTGTGCGTAGCGGTCCCGCGACTCCCGTGAGCTCACCGGTCCATGGTATGGCCGCCGGGCAACGACCAGCGCGGGCCAACACCGCGCCCAATGCGCGCAACCAACACCGGCTCAACCCGAAGTCGGGTCTCAGATGGCGTTGAACTTGTAGCCCAGGCCACGGATGGTGGTGATGCGCCTCGGGTTTGCGGGATCGTCCTCGATCTTGGCCCGCAGGCGCTTGATGTGGACGTCCAGGGTCTTGGTGTCACCCACGTAGTCGTATCCCCAGACCACATCGATGAGGGTGGACCGCTCGATGACGCGACCAGGGTTCTCCATGAGCAGCGACAGCACCTCGAACTCCTTGAGCGGCAGCGTCACCAGATCACCGTGCACCCGTACCTCGTGACGCGCGATGTCGAGGCTCACCTCACCCTCCACGAGCAGCGTCCCCGCAGCCACCTCGTCGCTGCCTTCGAGTCCGGACTCCTCACCGGGACCTCCTCGGGGACGGTGTCGCCGTATCACCGCCCTCATGCGGGCCACCAGCTCGCGCAGACGATAGGGCTTCGCCACGTAGTCGTCGGCTCCGACTTCGAGGCCGACCACGGTGTCGATCTCCGCCGCCCGTGCCGTCACCATGATGATCGGCACGTCGCTGTGCCGGCGGAGCTCCCGGCAGACGTCCACCCCGGAGATCGTCGGAAGCATCACATCCAGCAGCACCAGGTCCGGCGCGACCTCCTCGAAGCGGCGCAGTGCCTCGCCACCGTCGCGACACACCTCCACCTCGAAGCCCTCACGGGCGAGTCCCACGCTGAGTGCGTCGACGAACGCCTCCTCATCCTCGACGACCATCACCCTCACCGGAGGCGCAGTGGGTTCCGCCGACTCCGCGTCCTGGCTCACGGGTGCACCGATCTTGTCGGACCATCGGCCTCACCGCTGCTGCTCCGCCACTGGCGGTCTCACCACTGGCGGTCTCACCGACACCGGTCACATCCCCGGTGTCCATGGCGCCCGACAGCGGCAGCACCATGGTGAACTCGCTACCAAGGCCCTCGGTCGAGTCGAGACGGGCCCCCCCCCCACGGTTTTTCCCCCGCGGGGGGCCCACCCCCCCCCCCAGTCCGGTACCGCCGGTGTTGCCGGGCCGCGCGCCGTCGACACGGTAGAAGCGCTCGAAGACCCGCTCCACAGAGCTGCGAGGAATGCCCACCCCCTGGTCGGCGACCGACACCACCGCGTTGAGTCCGCTCTCGTCGGGTTCCACCAGAACGCCGACGATCGAGTCACGAGGGGAGTACTTGACCGCGTTGTCGAGCAGGTTGAACAGCGCCGACACGAGTTGGCGTGAGTCCCCGTGCACCGTGAGGGGACCGGCCACGTCGACTTCGATGGCCACTCCTGCCTGCTCCGCTGCATTGGTGATCCGCGCGACCGCTTCGCGCACCACGTCGCAGTAGGACGACCTCGGCGTGCTCGACGTCGTCCGTGAACTCCGATGCGTGACAGCTCGAGGAGGTCGTCGATGGTTCGCGCCGCCCGTTCCGGATTCCTCGACCATCCGCCCCGCCAACCTGCGCATCACCTCGGTGTCCGTCTCGCCCTCGATTGTCTCCGCCAGCAGTCCCAGGGCACCGATGGGGGTCTTGAGCTCGTGGGATATGTTGGCCACGAAGTCCGCCTGACGGTCTCGGTGCGACGGATCTCGCTGCGATCCTCGACCATCGCCACCGCCCCGGTGCCACCGCGGTCACCGAAGGGGTGCGCAGAGACGAAGAACTGCTCGGCAGGTGGCCCGAACAGCTCCACGGTCTCGCTGCAGCTCTCACCGAGGCGGGCTTCGGCAAGCATCCGTTGCACGCAGTCCTCCACCAGCGCACGGCTGTGGCGCGCGACCGAGAGCTGCGTGGCGACCCGGTTGCGGAACACCACGGTCCCCGAACCGTCCATGATGACGATCCCATGCGCCACCCGCTCGGCAGCCTGGGTGAGCGGGCCCAACCCCGGAGACGCCTCCGGTGCCAGGTGTTGTTCGGGTTCGGCGCGTGAGGCCGACCGGCGGGCGACCACCGAGCCGCCCATCCCACCGACGACCAGCGCCATCACCACCAAGGCGACGACCACGAAAATGGCCACCTCAGACGGCCGCCCGCGGATGCCCGCCCAGCCACGACAGGAGGCCGGAGGGGTCCTCCAGTTCACGCACCCGTATGCCGGTGATGGCGGTCACTGCAGGGTATCCCTCGGCGACCAGGCGCGAGTCGCTGTCGGTGGGCATCTCAGCGGTCGTCTCGGCGAATCCGAGGGTCAACCACTCGTCGTCACGCTGACGCACCTCGGTGTGGATCGCACCCATCGGAGCGAGCGAGGCCAACCGGATCCCCTCGAGATCGGACCTGCGACGGTCGGGAAGGTTCAGGTTGAGGGTCAGCGATCCGGGTCGGGTGTGCACCCACTCTCCGGCCGACACCGCCAGCTCCGCGGCGGTGTCCCAGTGCACGACGTCGGGTTCGTGACCCGCGATGCTCACCGCCACCCCCGGGATCCCGAGGTTCGCAGCGGTGAGAGCGGCCCCCACGGTCCCCGAGTGCAGGGTGGAGCGCCCGGTGTTGAGGCCCGGGTTGACACCTGAGAGCACCACCTCGGGCCGGTCACCGAAGGCCTCGAGCGCGCTGCTGAGCACGCACAGCGCCGGCGGCGCATCCAGCTCGATGCACTGCACGTCCTCGAGCCCGACGACGGTCATCTCACGACAACGGATGCGTGACTCCTCACCCAGGTCGCCGATTGCCGCGCCGCTGCCGGAGAAGTTGCCCCCGGGTGCCACCGCGGTCACCTCGTGACCTGCTGCAGCGGCCACCGCCGCCAGGTGTGCGAGCCCCGGTGCGTGCAATCCGTCGTCGTTGGTGACCAGCACCCTCATGGGGTGTCGCTCCCGTCGTCCTGGTTGTGACCGTCGAGGATCCCCTCGTCACCGATGAGGGTGCCCTCGTCGATGGAGGCGGCCCCGCCTCCGGCGGTCTCCGCGGGGGCACCGCCGCGGTGCGGGATCTCCACGTCCGCGGACTTGCGCAGCGCATTGCGCGCTGCGGCATTCGACTCGGGCAGCCACCCGGTGACCATGTAGATGACCCGCTCGCCGATGTTGACCGCGTGGTCACCGATGCGTTCGTAGTAGCGACCGATCAAGGCGAGTTGCACCGCTGCGCGCAGCGACAGGTTGTCGGTCTGGTGCGACTCGAAGATCGCCTCC
Organism: Microthrixaceae bacterium; assembly: GCA_027493675.1. Classification (GTDB taxonomy): domain Bacteria; phylum Actinomycetota; class Acidimicrobiia; order Acidimicrobiales; family Microtrichaceae; genus JAMLGJ01. The sequence goes on from JAOSKI010000006.1 coordinate 18,181, forward strand.
ACGTAGGTGACCTGCCAGGTCGTCGAGGCGGTCGTCGATGTCATCGAGGGCCGCCGCCAGGGGAGGTGTTCGAATCCACGAAGGCGTCGATGGCCGTGCGGATCAGGAACGCCGCCTCCACGCCCATCCGAGTCGAGCAGGCCCCGCAGCTTTGGCGTGAAGTCGACGTCGTAGACGCGCCGCGAGGCCTTGCACACGTTCACCATCAGGTCCGCCGAGCGCTCCAGTTCGCTCACCACCCGCAGCGTCGTCAGCAGGAAGCGCAAGTCACCGGCCATCGGCGCCTGCAACGCCAGCACCCGGAAGCACTCCTCTTCGAGCTCGAGGCTGAGCTCGTCGATCGCGTCGTCGCCGTCGATGATGCGCTGGGCACCTGCGAGGTCGCGGTCCAGCAGCACTGCGGTCCCCATGCTGACGGTCTCGGCGGTCATCGCTCCGAGGCGGACCAGGCCCTCGCTCAGCGCATCCAGTTGTTGGTGGAACTCGACTCGGAGCTCTTCGCCTCTCATGGCGTGCCTCCCTGTGGTTGGTACCCGCCGACCGCTTCCCGGTCAGCGGGTTCGGCCAAGGCCCGCCTCCTCAGCCGAACCGGCCCGTGATGTAGTTCTCGGTGCTCTGATTGGCCGGGTTGGAGAAGATCTTGTCGGTTGTGTCGCATTCCACCAGCATCCCGGTACGGCTGTCGGAATCCGTGCTCACCTCGGTGGTGAAGAAAGCAGTGCGGTCACTCACGCGCGCGGCCTGCTGCATGTTGTGCGTCACGATCACGATCGTGTAGCGCGTCTTGATCTCCTGCATCAGGTCCTCGATCGCGGAGGTGGCTATCGGATCGAGGGCCGAACACGGCTCGTCCATCAGCAGCACCTCGGGATCGGTGGCGATGGCCCGCGCGATGCACAGACGCTGCTGCTGGCCTCCTGAGAGGCCCAGACCCGAAGCATCCAGCCGGTCCTTGACCTCGTCCCACAACGCCGCCCGCCTCAGCGCCTTCTCGACGATGCCGGGAAGATCCGAGCGCCGCCGCGCCGGTGATCCGCGGTCCGTAGGCCACGTTGTCGAAGATCGACTTCGGGAACGGGTTCGCCTTTTGGAACACCATCCCGATCCTCCGGCGCACCTCCACCGGGTTGACCGCCCGGTCGTAGAGGTCGACGCCGTGGTAGTTGACGGATCCCTCCACGCGGGCGCCCTCGATCAGGTCGTTCATGCGGTTGAAGCAGCGCAACACCGTCGACTTGCCACAACCCGAGGGACCGATGAACGCCGTGATCTCGTGCTCGTGGATGTCGATGTCGACGTCACGCACCGCCCGGAAGTCCCCGTAGAACACCGACAGGCTGCGCACCGAGAACACCTTGACGGGTTCCTCGGTTGGTTCGTGAAGTCGGGTCTCGGTGTGAATGGCCACACCTGGCGGGACACCGGCCTGGCTGTCCATGTCGACCTCCGGAATCGATGCCGTATCAGTCTGACTGGTCATTGCGGTCACTTCCTCACCTTGTCGAATCGGTTGCGAAGCAGGATCGCTGCTGCGTTCGCGATCAGCACCACCACCAGCAACACGACGATGGCAGCCGCAGTCACCGCCTGCCACCCTCTCCGGGCCGCCCCGCCCAGGTGGTGATGATGATCGGCAGTGCGGTGAATCGCTCCCGGAGCGCCGCCAGGTTCGCGAACTCGTCACCGCCGGTCATGAAGCCGGTCGTGGCGCCCACCAGGATCAGCGGCGCCGCCTCACCGAGCGATCGGGCGAGAGCCAGCACGGTGCCGGTGAGGATCCCTGGAGCCGCGTAGGGAAGCACATGGTGACGGGTGACCTCCCAACGGGTCGCCCCCACACCGAACCCGGCTTCACGGATGCCACGCGGCACTGCGCGCAGCGCCTCGGCACTGGTGATGATCACGATCGGCAACACCAGGATGGCGAGGGTCAGCCCCGCGGACACCACGCTGCGACCGTTGGCATCGGGTCCTGTGACGTCGCCCAACGCCTTCACGAAGAACGTGAGGCCGAGTATGCCGTAGACCACCGAGGGCACCCCCGCGAGGTTCCGGATGTTCACGTCGATCACACGGGCCACACGACTTCCACGCGGCGCGTACTCCTCGAGGTAGGTCGCCGCCGCGATCCCCAGGGGGAACGCTATCGCCACGGTGAACACGCCGATCCAGAACGTTCCGCGCAGCCCCTGGACGATTCCGCTGGCATCCGGTTGCGACGACATCGATCCTGTCAGGAAGTCACCAAGGCGGTCCGTCAGCACGGCTCCACCCCGGTTGACCATGTCCAGCACCAGCACCGCCAGGATCACCACCGACGTCAACAGCGCCACCAGGACGGTCAGCATGAAGGCCGTGCCCGCGATGTCGCGTTCCCCTCCGGTGATCGACCTGCGGACCCTATCCGCCGCGGCACCCGGACCCACCCTGCCCCGGCGTCGACAGGATGCTCATGGTCGCGACCTCCGGGAAGCAGACACCGGGGGCCTACACACAGTGGAGTGGTGCGGCAGGTGACGATGCACACAGGCACCTGGCGGAAACAGGGTCGGGGCGGTCATCACGTGCTCAGTAGGCCTGCCGTACGCGGCGTACGAAGTGGTCGGCTGAGAGGTTCAGCGCGAAGGTGAACAGGAACAGGAGCATGCCCACGAAGAACAGGCTCTGGAACGTGAGGGCCTCGCCGCGAACCTGGTCGGTGCCGGCGGCCTGCGATGCCATGGCGGCGGTCATCGTCTGACCAGGTCCGAAGACGTCGAGCGAGAACAGCGCACCACCTGTGGCGCCCGCTGCGATGAACACGACCATCGTCTCGCCGATCGCCCGTGAGACCGCCACGATGAACGCCGCCACCAGCCCCGACACCGCCGCGGGGATCACCACCCTCACCGTGGTGGTGATCTTGCGGGCGCCGATACCGGTCGACGCTTCACGCAGCGCCACGGGCACCGACCGCAACGCGTCCTCTGAGATCGTCGCCATGAGAGGCACCACGAGGATGCCCACCCCGATCCCCGCGGCTGCCATCGAGAAGGCGGTCGCATCGGTGAAGAAGCGCTGCACGATCTGCGGGGAGATGAACGACAGCGCGAAGAATCCGAGCACCACCGACGGGATGCCCGCCAGGATCTCCAGGGTCGGCTTGAGCACCTTGCGCACCCTCGGCGATGCGTACTCGGCCAGGTAGATCGCGGCACCGAGGCCGAGCGGCACCGCCACCGCCATCGCCACCGCGCTGACGAGCACGCTTCCGGCCACGATCGTCTTCACGTCGTACATGCCCCGACGAGGGAACCAGCCGTCGGTCCACAACGAGGCGAGCTCGACCTGCGAGACGAACGTCCACGTCTCGCCCGCCAACGACAGCACGATCGCGGCACTGATCACGATCGAGGTTGCCGCGGCTGCGAACAACGCGTAGCGCACCAGCTTCTCGGTACGCGTCCTGCGGGGATCACCCCTCAGGTCCGAGACTGTGATCCTCGTCCGGCCGGTGAGCTCCATCAGGTCTCTCCCTGTGCTTGCGCGACACCCGTGATACGGGAATCCCAGCGTCGCCGGGTCTCCTCGAGGGCCTCGTCGGTCTGGGGACGTAGCCGACCTCGGCCACCGATCCGATGGCGTCACCCAGGTACAGGTCCACGAAGTCGACCAGCGCAGGCTCGTCCTCGGCGTGGCGCGCGTTGACGTAGATGAACAACGGGCGGCTCAGCGGGTATTCGCCGGTAGCGATCGTCTCGTCGTCGGGCGCCACGCAACCTTCGCCGCCGTCGACCTCGAGTATCCGGACCTCCTCGGCGTCACGAGCGAACGCATAGCCCACCCAGCCCAGGCTTCCAGGAGACCCCTGTATCCCTTGGAGGATCACGTTGTCGTCGGCCGACGCCTGGTAGTCGGCACGGGTCTCGGGTGGCTGCCGGCGCTCGGTTGCGATGTCCTCGAGCGCAAGCTCCACGAAGCTGACATAGGTGCCCGATTCCTCACCCGGACCTGTCACGCTCAACGCCATCGCCGGCAGGTCACCGGAACCACCCACCTCCGCGGCCAGCTCCTCGGCGGCGTCCCAGGTGTCGATGCCCTGCGACTCCGGGCCCCACCAGCGCGTAGACGTCCCCCACCCTCAGGCAGTCGACGGCATCGTTGCCGGCGTTGGTCAACATGACGATCCCGTCGTTGCCGACGCGCAGCTCGATGAACTCGACGCCGTTGCGGGCACACGTCTCGATCTGTTCGGGCGCGATCGGCGAGGAGGCGTCGTTGATATCGGTCTCGCCGTCACAGAACAACTCGAAACCGTCGCCCGTTCCGGGACCGTCCACGAACACGTTGACGTCATCATGGATCTCGGCGAACTTCTCGGCCACGGCGATCGTGATCGGTTCGACCGTCGAGGATCCCGACACGACGATGTTGCCCACCGCCGGGGTTCCACAGGATGCACACACCAGGACCGATCCCAGGAGGAGGCCTGCTCCGGCGAGCAGCGGACCCGCCGGCAACCGATCAGAAGCACCCACAGTCCCAAACCTAGGGCCCTGCGATTGCCCGGCACTTGCCAACGGGTGAACCTCCGGTGAACTCCCGGCATACGGCGGGCGAAATCCCGCCCCGGGACGGTGCCTGGGGTTCCCGGCTACGTGCGAATGCCGAGCACCTCGTGCGCGAACGCGGACAGGACCTCACGTTCGGTGCCGTAGGTCAGCAGGCTCCAGGCCTCGCCGAAAGGCACCCAACGCACCTCGGAGACCTCGTGGGGATCCACGGCGCCCAGGTCCCCAGCGGGATCCTCGGGCTGCATCGCCCACCATTTCACGCTCTTGGGCCCGAGCGGGGTGTCGTAGGTGATGCGGGCCAGCCGGACACCCATCTCACAACGCAATCCGGTCTCCTCGAGGACCTCCCGCAGCGCGGCATCCTTGTGCTTCTCGCCGGCTTCGAGCTTGCCCTTGGGCAGGCTCCAGTCGTCGTAGCGGGGCCGGTGCACGAGCACGACCTCCACCCCCTCGGGTTCAACCTCGTCGGGCTGCGCATCCTCGGCCGGCGCGCCTTCGAGCTGTGCGCCTTCGCCTCGGCGCCACACGACACCACCGGCCGCCTTGATCAACCCGGCATCGACCGCGTCCGCCTCCGGGCCGGCTTCGGCCTCCCGCTCCGGGTCATCGGAGACCGGACCTCCCCGCGACACCCGACCCTCGCTCGATTCGGACCGATCACCCGACCGGCTCACCGCATCTCCACCTCGGCGCGCTTGGCGGCCTGATCCTCGATCAGCTCATGGGCGTCCTGGCCACCGGCGCTCGACGCCAACTTCGTCCAAGTGTCGTCGATCTGCGCCCACGCCAACTTGTCGTCGCCGAACAACACGTCGAGGGTGTCGTCGATCCGGGCCTGGAGCGTCGGGTCGGTGATCGGCACCACCGCCTCCACGCGGCGGTCCAGGTTGCGGGGCATCAAGTCCGCCGAACCGATGTAGTGCACCGGCACGCCCTCACCGCCACCGTTGGCGAACCGGTAGACACGCGAGTGCTCGAGGTAACGACCGACGATGCTGCGCACCTTGATCCGTTCCGAGAGCCCGTCGACCTGAGGACGGATGCACGAGATCCCACGCACGATCAGGTCCACCCTCACCCCGTCGGCCGACGCCGAGTACAGCTCGTCGACCATGTCGGGATCCACCAGGCTGTTCATCTTCATCACCACGTGACCCTTGTCCCCGAAGCGGCGTTCGTTGCGGATCAACTCGGTGAGCCGGGGCCGCAACGTGTGGGGTGCCACCAGGAGCTTCTCGTATTCGACGTCACGCGCGTAGCCGGTCAGGTAGTTGAACAGCTGGGTCAGGTCCGAGCCGAGCGCCGGATCGCGGGTGAGCAGCCCGAAGTCCTCGTAGAGCCGCGCTGTCTTGGAGTTGTAGTTGCCCGTGCCCACATGGCAGTAGCGCGTCACGCCGGCGCCCTCCTCACGCACCACCAGGCAGGTCTTGGTGTGCGTCTTGAGCCCGACCATTCCGTACACGACGTGCACCCCGGCGCGCTCGAGGCGTCGCGCCCATTCGATGTTGTTCTCCTCGTCGAAGCGGGCCTTCAGCTCCACGAGCGCCACGACCTGCTTGCCGCGTTCGGCAGCCTTGATCAGGGACGCCACGATCGGGCTGTCACCGGAGGTGCGATACAGCGTGAGCTTGATGGTCAGCACCCGGGAGTCCTCCGCCGCCTGGTGGATGAACTCCTCCACCGAGGACGCGAAGCTGTCGTAGGGATGGTGCACGAGGAGGTCGCCTTCGGAGATCACCTTGAAGATGCTCTTCTTGGAATCCTCCTCGTCAGGCTGCAACCTCCGTTGGGTCACCGGCTGGAACGGTTCGTACTTGAGCTCGTCGCGGCTCATCGCGTAGACCGACCACAGTCCGTCGAGGGAGATCGGCGCCGCGTGCGCGAACACGTCGTGGTGGTCGAGCTCCAGCTCCTCACGGATCAACTCGAGGGACTCGGTGGAGATGTCGTCCTCCACCTCGAGCCGCACCGCCTTGCCGAAGCGGCGGCGACGTAGCTCCATCTCGATCGCAGCCAGCAGGTCGTCGGCCTCCTCCTCCTCCACGGTGAGATCCGCGTTGCGGGTGACGCGGAACGCGACGCTGTCGGTCACCTCCATCCCTGGGAACAGCTCGTCGAGGTGTTCCGCGATCACCTGCTCCACCGGGACGAACCGCTCGCCATCGGGCATCACCACGAAGCGGGGCAGTAGCGACGGCACCTTCACCCGTGCGAAACGACGCTCCGAGGTGACCGGATCGCGCACCAACACACCCAGGTTGAGCGACAGGCTCGAGATGTACGGGAAGGGATGCCCCGGATCGACCGCCAGTGGTGTGAGCACCGGGAAGATCCGCGTGGAGAACTCGCCTGCGAGCCACTCCCGATCGTCGTCGTCCAGCTGGCTCCAGGTGGAGAACCTGATCCCGGCCTCGGCGAGGTCACCGCACACCGGGCCGAGGAAGATCTCGTCAGCGCGGCGCATGAGGTCCGATGCCCGCTCGTTGATCGCCTCGAGCTGCTCCTCGGGAGTCGCACCGTCGGGCGTGCGTGTGCGGACACCGGCAGCCACCTGGTCCTTCAGGCCGGCCACACGAACCTGGAAGAACTCGTCGAGGTTCTGACTGAAGATGGCGAGGAACTTGACCCGCTCGAGCAACGGAGTCGAATCGGATGCCGCGAGTGCCAGGACACGGGCGTTGAACTCGAGCCAGGAGAGCTCACGGTTCAGGTAACGCGCCCCGTCGGAACCGCTCGCCTCTCCCTCGGAGCCTGCACTGCGTCTGTCCACCGTCGTCGCGTCCTGCACGGTCCCATCCTATGAGCACGCGATGCGCTCCGCTCCGGCACAGGCGCAATTCGACGAGACGATTCCTGGTTGGCCGATCGGCTGGTAGGTCGGGCCTACCGCTCGGGGCCTACCGCGCGGAGGAAGGGGCTTGCTCCTCCATGCCGGTGTCCCAGATCACATCGATGCGCTCGCTCTCCGCGTCACGATTGACACGGTCACGGTTGCGACGGAACTGGGGATCGTGCGGGGGCAGGAGAAGGAGGCGTGCCATCACCCGCGTGCGGAACGCCTCCACGAGCTCGGGATCACCGTCGTCGGAGCCGATCTCCCAGTGGGGAGCCACCGGCCCCGTGTAGGTGATGTGAACAGTTGCCACGGGAGGAAGGTGTTCCTCGCCCTCGAGATGTGTCGCGTCCTGGGACATCCACCACACGCTAGACGACCGACCCGATCCGGCTACAGCAGACGAGGATGCCAAGCTCTGGAGATCGACAACCGGAGTGGCCGGACGACGACGACAGCGGCGTGAACCGGACCAAGCTCTCCTCGGCGGTCCTCAGTTTCTGCCCAGCGTCGCCTCGATCGAGGTCTCCTCGCCCTCCCGCTCGACGAGGATCACCACGGAGTCGCCGGGATCCTTGGCGCGCACCGCCTGGCTGACGTCGGTGGAGTTGCGGATCACCTTCCCGTCGAGCTCCACGATGACGTCGCCGGGCAGCATCCCGGCGGCCTCGGCGCCCGAACCGGAGTCCACATCCTGCACGAACGCCCCCGAGGTGGCAGTCACACCGAAGCGTTGCGCCACCTGGTTGTCGATGCGGCTCACATCCAGGGTCCTCACCCCGAGCACCGCGCGCTCCTTCTCCGCATCCCTGCCGGCCTTCAAGTCGTCGATCAGCTCGCGGATCGAGTCGATCTCGAGCGCGAACCCGATGTTCTGGGCGTCGGCGAGGATCGCGGTGTTCACGCCGACCACCTGACCCTCGCGTTGACCAGCGGCCCTCCCGAGTTGCCGGGGGTTGATGGCCGCATCGGTCTGGATCAGGTCGTCGAGCACCGTGCCGTCGTCGGCCTGGATGGACCGACCCGTCTGGGAGACGATCCCGAGGGTCACACTCGGCTCTGCGCCGAGGTTGAGGGCGTTGCCGATCGCAACAACCTCGTCGCCCACGAGAAGGTCGTCCGATGAGCCCAGCTCGGCCGGCACCACCGCGCCCTCCAGCCCCTCTGCCTTCACCAGCGCCACGTCCGACTCAGGTGCGGCTCCGATCAGGCGGGCGTCGGCCGTCTGGCCGTCGGCGAAGTCAACCTGGATGCTCTCGGCACCGCTGACGACGTGCGCGTTGGTGAGGACCAGCCCGTCCTCGCTCAACACGATGCCCGATCCTGCTGCCTCACCCTGACGGGTTCCCGTGTGGATCGAGACCACCGACGGCTGCACCTTGTCGAGGAGCGCCCGGATGTCGAGCTCCTCACCGCTGATCGCGTTGGAACCACGGGACGGGGTCGACGTCTGTTGCGCCCCGACGACGGAGGTGGGCTCGTCGCGGATCGTCATGGCAGCCGCGGTGATGCCACCGGCGACGATCGCACCGACCAGGCCTCCCACGAGAGCCGCGCGGACACCACCGCCTCGGCGACCGTCTCCCCGTTCACCCGGTCCGTGTGCTCCGGGCGTCCCGCCGATGGGAGGAGGTCCGGAGCCGAGCTGACCCTGCACCAACTGCCCTGTGGGCGCATACCCTCCGGCGGGAGGACCGGGAGGCAACGGCATGCCCTGGTTGACCGCGCCCGGGCTGTGCCAGGGAGTCGTACCACCCACCGTTGGTGCGGTCGAGGGCGGCCAGGGGTGCCCCGGGTCCCGTGGTGCGGTCGGAGGCATCGACGGCTGAGCGGTCGGTGGGGACGTCGGCGGCACTACATGTGCAGTGCCCCGGTCGGTCGTGCCCTGACCCGGTGCGCTGCCAGGTGCGGGTGCGGGTGTGTCTGTCATCGATTGGTCTCCGTACATCCGTCGAGTATGCGCCCGATGGCGATTTCAGCACCGGTCACCCCCGTGGCGTTCCCGGAGAGCGCTCTCAGAGCTGTGCCGGGAACCGGGTAGTAGTACCCACCGGGAACCACCATCGAACCGATTCTGCTGATGTAGGTCTCAGTTGTTGTGGAATTATTAGGCTCTGCTGGAACAAATCGCCATCCCGAAGCGTCATATTTGGTCTATGGATACTTCCGCGGATACCAAATGGATGGCCGAGGGGAACTGCGCCCACAAGGCGCCGTCGCTGTTCTTCCCCCTCCGACGGTGTGGGTGTGGAGAAGGCCAAGGCAGTCTGCGAGGGTGTCCGGTAGCCACCCAGTGCCTTGAGTACGCGATCGAGAACCGGATCGACCACGGCGTCTGGGGCGGCACCTCCGAGCGACAACGTCGCCGCATCATCCCGCACGAGCAGCAGCTGCAGCAGAACCGGTTCTGCTGCCGAACTGACCGTCTGTCGAGCCGTCTGTCAGCAAGCCGTCTGTCAGGCCGACGTTCTTCAATCGGACGCCTTCGATCGGACGCGTCACCCAGGTTGAGCGCGAACACGTCCCAAAGGCGATCGGATCAGGCTTTTTCGGTTGCTTCGGGTTCGATCTCGGCGGTCTCGTCACCCTTGCGGTTCTCGGAGAGTCCCTTCTTGAACTCGTTCTGAGCCTGTCCCAGGTTCTTCGCGAGCTTCGGGATCTGTGATCCTCCGAAGAGCACCAAGGCCACGATCACCACGATCAGCCATTCGTTGCCACTGAACATGCCCAGAAGCGTACCCGAGGATCACGCGGTTGCCCATGTCGCCTGTCCGGCAACGCTCCCAGCGCCTTGTCGATCCCAAGGCCTGAGCATCCCGTGAGCCAGGCCGGCCCCGGAGGACGCAGACCCGGGCCTGCGAACCGGTCCCTGGCTCCGGTGCTCGGATAGCGTCGCTGCGGTGGAGGAGTCACGCACCCTGAGCCAGGCGACGGCACGCTCCCGGGGGTTGCGGGCTCGTAGGGCGTTGGGTGCGGACTCCAGATCGGCTGCGTCGGATGCGATCGCCTCTGCGCTCGTGGAACTGCCGGGCTTCGCCACCGTACGCACCGTTGCGGGCTACTGGCCCAACACGGACGAGGTGGATCTGGTTGCGCTGTGGAGGCACCTTGTTGCGTCCGGAGTCCACGTAGTGCCTGCCTCGGATCGGTCCTCAGGGGACCACGTCGATGGACTTCGTGCGCTGGGATCCAACCGAGAGCATGACCACGAACCGCTACGGCATCCCTGAACCGTCGGGGCCTCCCAGTTCTCTCGACGACCTTGACGTCGTCGTGCTCCCGTGCAGCGCGATCGACGACGCCGGGACCCGCGTCGGCATGGGTGCAGGCTTCTATGACCGGGCGCTGACGCCCCTCGTCGGAACCCCGGCAGCCACAACCGGGTCCGCCACGCAATCCGCAGCGCCTCTGCCCGATGGGAATCGGACGGAGGCCGATCAGCCTCACCGCCATCGGGCACTGCTCATCGGAGTCGCCTTCGAATGCCAACGCGTACCCGACGACACCCGGATCATCGCTGCAGAGTGGGACGTCGGCGTAGATCTGGTGGTCACCGAGTCGGCGACGATCGACACCACAAGGTGTGGGCCGCTCCGGTAGCCGGTTGCTTCAGGCGGTTCGTGTCTCCGCCGCTGCTGCACGGGCGAGGGCACGGGCTCGACGCAACCGGCGACGTTCGCGCTCGCTCAACCCGCCCCAGATACCGAACTTCTCACTATTCTCCAGCGCGTACTCGAGGCAGTCCTCGCGGACAACGCACGCCTGACAGACGGCTTTCGCCTCCTTGGTGGAGGCACCCCTTTCGGGGAAGAACAGGTCGGGATCGACACCGAGGCAGTTGGCAAAGCCCTGCCAGTCCTCGGCGGGCTCGTCGCCCTGGAATCCGACCGGGTTTGCGGCACCTGTAGCGGTCGCCGAGACTGCTGGTGGGTTGTGGCTCATGGTCTGGATGCTCTGACTCACTTGCATTCCTCCCCCGCCCTCGGCTCTGGGGCTGTCCCCACCCCGTGGTCAAGGTGCGTGCTGTGGTGGTTCTCCATCGCCGAGGTGTCTCGAGGAAACGGACCCACGAGTTGCCGTTGGCGGAGATGTGGAACCACCCTTGTCGGGTGCCACCGTTGTAGTTACAACGGTGTGATTCGCTATCCTTGCGCCTCTGAGCCTTCACGTCAAGAGGAACAACCACGTGGGCTCACCGCCCGCCAAGTGAGCGGCCTCAGCGCCGACCCTCGAGCAGCCTCCGACGCTGCTCCAGGAAGTCGACCAGCACGTAGTCGCCGAGGTTCTCCGGGCTCGTGAAGAACGCACGCCCCCGATTGAGCGAGGTGAGGTCCTCCACGAACCGCTGAAGCCCCGGGTCGGGATCCAACATGAAGGTGTTGATGCGGATGTCCTCGCGGGTGCAGCGCGCCACCTCCAACAGGGTTGCGTCGACGGTCTCGCGCACCGGCGGGTAGTGGAACTCCGGCTCACCCCACCGGTTGATGTGCGCAGTGGGCTCGCCGTCGGTGATCATGATGATCTGCTTGGTACCCGACTCCCGGGCCAGCATCCGACGCGACAACTGGAAGCCGTGTTGCATGTTGGTCCCGTACACGAAGTCCCAGCTCACCTCGGGTAGCTGCTCGGCGGTGAGCACCCGGCCCACCTCGGAGAAGCCCACGAGCCCCATGAAGTCGCGTGGGTACTGCGTCGAGATGAGGCTGTGGAGTGCCATGGCCACCTTCTTGGCCGGAAGGAAGTTGTCACGCATCGGCATGGACAGCGACAGGTCGAGCATCAGCACGATGGACACCCTCACGGTCTGCTCGGCCTGCTCGATCTCGAAGTCCTCCGCAGACAGGGACACCGGAGACCCTCGCCGCGGACCACCGCGTTGCGGATGGTCCGGTTGATGTCGAGGTTGAACGGATCACCGTACTCGTAGGGCTTGGTCACATATGCCCGCTCATGACCCACGCCCAGGTCGTCGCGGCGGTGCCCGCCCAGGCGGTCGGCGTCGATCGAACCGAACAGCTCCGCCAGGGCGTTGCTCCCGAGACGCCGCAGACCCGCGGGGGTCAGTTCGAGGCGGCCTTCGGTCTGTTCGACCAAACCGGCCTCAGTAAGCAACCTCGTGATCTCGGCCATGCGCTCAAGGCTCGCTGCCGGCTGGTCGCCGACCAACTCACGCACCCGTTCCAGGTCGATCTCGCTGAGCGCCCCGGGTTGGGGCGAACCTCGGAGCATCTGCTCCATCTGGTCCAGATCGCCCAACTCACCCATCGCCTGCATTGCGCTCGCCATGTCGAGCGGATCGGCGCCTTCGAATGCGTACTCGCTCTCCCATCCTGCATCGGGGAAGGCGTCACGCAGGTTGCGGCCGAGTTGCTCAGCCTGCCACTGCAGGTCCATGTCCTCGAGCAACAACTCGGAGAGCTGCTGCATCTGCGCCCGCTGCTCAGGCGTCATCGAGTTGTACATCGCCTGTGCGGCGGCCATGCGTTGCGCCATGATCTCCAGCAGCTCGTCGAGGGTCTGCGGATCCTCTCCGAAGAAGTCGCCGTAGGCTTCCATGAACGCAGCGAAGTCGGGCTCCTCGCCACGGGCGCGCTGCTCGAGCATCTCGTTGAGCGCCGCCATCATGTCCTTCATGCGGGCCATGTCGGCGGGTGACATGGCCTCGACGGCACCGGTGAGCCGGTCCACATACTGCGCCATGAGCTGTTCACGCAACCTCTCGGTGAGCTCGGCGAAGCGTCGTTCGGCCTCGGGCGAACAGAAGTCGTAGGCCTCGAGGCCCTTGACCTTTCCGGCCAGGTCGTCAGGCAGCATGTCGAGCTCGAGGTGGCGCTCATCGGTGGAGCGCCGCGACAACTCCCCGCGACGCTCGTCCCCCGAGGCCAGGTCCTCACGATGCTGCTGGTCGATTGCTTCGCGCTCGGCCTGCACCACCTCCGCGAGCTCCTGGGAGATCTCGTCGTAGACGCCGCCGAGGTCGAACCGCTCCAAGGTGTCGGCACGCCGGTCATGGATCTGCTCGAGGATCTCACGCAAGCCCGCAATGCGTTCCCCGTTGCGATCCTGGAAGCCCTGCTGCATCATGCGCCGCAGTGCCGCGTTGACATCACCGTGGTACATCAGGTCGTCGGTTAGCTCGCTCAGCACGTCTAGGGCGTCGAACTCGAGGCCCTGCTGGGTGCCGTCCCTGGGGGAGTAGCGGAACCTCGGCCGGGCCATGGACCGAGGCTACCGGCGCGATCCGCCCCCCGCTGGTCGGCCCCCAACCCCCAACCCCCGACCCCCAACCCCGGGGCCCCAACCCCGGGCCCCAACCCGTTCTGTGTCGCGTGCGTGGCGCTGCGCCACGCACGCGACACAGAACGACTGAGAGAGGACTGAATGGGAGTCGGATCAGCGCGAGCGGTATTGCGCCCGACCGCCCACGGCATCCTTGTTGAGCCGCTTCGAGAGGTGCAGGCCCTCGAGGACCAGTTCCACCGCGGAGGCGACCTCACCGGGGGTGGGTTCGGCACCGACGAGCTCGCTGACCGGCCCACGCAAGGCTGGGATCGTCCCGAGCAGGCCCACGTAGTCGGCCGAGGCGATGTCCTCACCGGTCTCCACCGGCTCGGACCCGTCCAGCTCCTCGACCACGGCGGTGAGTTGCTCAGGGCTCACGCGTTCGCGGAACACCTCGAGGATCGCCGCACGGACCAGGTGATCCAGGATCTGGCCGTCACGACCCTCTTCGATCGACTCGATCTCCACCTTGCCGGCGGTGGACGCCGGCAGGGCCTCCAGATCGCACACCCGGGGCACGACTTCGTCGTCGCCGACCATGAGCGCACGGCGAGCCGCGTTGGCGACCATCACCTCGTGGTTCGACACCGACAGCCGCACCGACACTCCGGAGCGCTGCGATATGTGGGCGCTCCCACGGGCCAGCTGCGACAACGTGGCAACCACCTCGACCATGTGGTCGGGCACCCGGACGGTCACACCCTCGGCCTCGAAGGGCCGTGCCTCCTGAGCGATGATCGCCACCTCGGTCTCGACGTCCAGCGGATAGTGGGTGCGCACCTGTGATCCGGAAGCGGTCCTTCAGAGGCGTGATGAGACGGCCGCGGTTCGTGTAGTCCTCCGGATTGGCCGAGGCCACGAGCAGCACGTCTAGAGGCAGGCGCACCTTGTAGCCGCGGATCTGCACGTCGCGCTCCTCGAGCACGTTCAACAACCCCACCTGTATGCGCTCGGCCAGGTCGGGCAGTTCGTTAATGGCGAAGATGCCCCGGTTCGTGCGGGGACGAGTCCGTAGTGCAACGTGAGCTCGTCGGAGAGATAGCGGCCCTCGGCGACCTTGATCGGATCCACCTCACCGATCAGATCCGCGATCGAGGTGTCGGGCGTGGCGAGCTTCTCGCCGAAGCGGAGGCTCCGGTGAAGCCAAGTGATCGGAGTGTCGCCACCCATCTCCTCTACGAGGCGACGTGCATGTGCCGACACGGGCGTAGGGATCATCGTTGATCTCAGAGCCCTCCACCACCGGCAACCACTCGTCCAACAACTCCACCAGGGCACGGATCATGCGGGTCTTCGCCTGGCCTCGCTCACCCAGGAAGATCACGTCGTGGCCGGCCAGGAGCGCGTTCTCGAGTTGGGGAAGACGGTGTCCTCGTAGCCCAGCACCTCCGGGAACAGTCGCTCACCGGCCCTGATGCGCTCGGCCGCGTTGCGGCGGATCTCGGTCTTGACCGGCACAGAGGACCAACCCGATGACCGCAGCTCCCCAGGGTGGTTGGTTTCGTCATGGAGCGACCCTACCCAAGCCCGGAGGGCGGTCTGCCGCGCTCACCCGGTGGGTGAGCCAGCCGCGGCGCCACGACCTGTCAGCGCCGACCACCCGTCCGATTCGTCATGACGAGCGTCACCCATCCGTCGCTGCTGTACTCACGCATCACCTCGCTCGGTTCCAGCGCTGCCAGCGCACGATCACGTTGATCGACCAACAGGCCCGACACGACGATCGCGCCACCTGGCCTGCACATCGCTTGCAGATCGCGGCCGTGCTCCTCGATCACCGGGATCAACACGTTGGCCACCACCACGTCGAAGCACTGGCCTCTGTGGCAAAGCGGAGCGATCCCACCGTCGCGGAACTCGTATCGCTCCCCCACCCCGTTCGCTGAGGCCACGGCCCGGCTGGCCGTGCGAGCCGTCGGATCGATGTCCACGCCCACGGCTTCCTGTGCTCCGAGCAGCAACGCGCCCCACGGCCAGGATCCCGCTGCCACAACCCACATCCGCGACGGTGCATCCCGGACGGAGCCGGGCGAGGGCGGTTCGGCCGTCGCCTCCTGGCTGGACATTGCCGTCATGGGGCACATCGCCACCGTGCGGTGCCATCAGATCTCCGAGCGCCTCCAGGCACATGCGAGTGGTCGGGTGACTTCCCGAGCCGAAGGCCCGACCGGGGTCCACCACCAACTCGACCGGTGACCGCCCGATCGGATCCGGCCGGAGCGCGCCTGAACGCACGGAGGCGACTTCGACCCAGGGTGGCCGCACCAGGAAGGGGCCGGCCGTGACCGCCTCCGCATGCTCCCGCCAAGCGTCGGCCCATGCCGCATCGATGACGGGGAACTCGATGGCAGCCGCCGGGAACACCGTGCCCAACCAGTTTGTGAATCCCTCGACATGCGCGGTGACAACATCACCGGTGACTCCAACAGCCGCCTCGATGGCCACCGACGACGTGGCCGGCTCCGGCCCGATCGACTCCGGCGCGACAGCCTCCTCGGCCACCGCCGATGCGCCACACTGGAGGAGCCGGTCGGCGACCAGCTCTGCCTGATCGGATGTGCACACCACCCTGAGCACCCTCCGGTCCGTTCGGTCAATTCGGTCCGTCCGGCCCGTCGAGTTCATCAGGCCGTCGATCCGGTCTCTCGATCCCCCAACGGCTGTGTCGCACCATCGGGATCACGGGGTGCGGGACCGCTCACCGGTGCAACGGCGGCCGCTCGTCAGCCGGTGAAGTCGAAGCTGGAGTCGTAGACGCCGTAGGACCGGGTGGTCACTCCGTTCGCCTCGCCGCCCTCGTAGGAGTCGAGCCCCTCGGAGAGCTCAAAGGTCACTTCGCCGCCCTCCTCCGCTGTGATCTCCCCTGCGAACAACGCCGCGGTGCAGATGGACGAGTCCGCCGTGAACGGTCCCGTTCCCCAGACCGAGCCCGGCGTTCCGTCGGCCATGCAGGTCACTGTGAAGGGACCCTCCTCGTTGGCGTAGAAGTTGGCCGCCCGGTCCCATGCGATCTCCGCGGCCACCTCCAGTTCCTCGGCGTCGGGGAAGACGAAGCTCCCCTCCCAGGTGCCATAGGGCTGCGACTCGACGTCGTTGTAGGTGGAACCGAAGTACTCCTGTTCGCCGGCTGCGATCTCGATGGTGACCGTGCCCCCTCGTCGAAGGTGATGAGGCCCACCTGCACCGCCGCGGTGCACACCGAGGAGTCGTCGGTGTAGACGTTGGTGCCCCACACCTCCCCGCGGTGCCCTCCGGGGGCAATCGAACTCGGCGGTCGTTCCGTTCTCGCCTCGCATGGCGGCTGCCGTCTCGCTCCAGGGGCCCTCACCCTGCTGTTCACGCTCGCCCTCAGCGACGTCGTCCTCGGTGGCCGAATCGTCTGTGGGCGCATCGGTCGTCGGGGCCGCGGTGGTGCTGGTCGGTTTCGCGACCTTCTCCTCCGAGCTGCACCCGAGGGCCATCAGGCCGATCGCGACCGTTGCGACAAGTAGGGCAATCCGATTGTTTCGCACAGCCGGAGTCTAGTCCTGCGCTTCAGCGAACCGGCTCCCGAGTGGTCCTCGGGGACACCGAAGCCGAGCGCCGTCGGGACACTGAACGCGAAGTCGGCGGCGGTGCACCCCGCCCACCGATGACCTGACACAGGTCCACATGTTTGGGTCGTTGCGTCGGGGACGGTAGGTTCGGCAACGCACCAGGTTCAACCCTGGTTCCGTGCGCAGTTGCACGGATCGCCAGACACGGATGGGTCGGCAAGCCCGACCCTCGACAACTCGGAGGCAGCGGGCGATGACCCAAGCCATTGAGCGCCCAGGGGCGGATGCCCCGGTGGTGAACGGGACCCAACCGAAGAACCGGCCGTGGCCGGTCGAGTTCGCATCGAGCGCGGTCGGCAAGAAGTGGATCATGGCGATCTCCGGCCTGGCCCTGATCGGGTTCGTCCTCGCCCACGCGTTCGGCAACCTCAAGCTCTACTTCGGCCAGGAGGACTTCGACCACTACGCCGAATCACTGCGGACGCTGATGTACCCGGTCATCCCCCGCACGTGGACCCTGTGGGGGATGCGCATCGGCCTGGCCACCATGTTCGTCGTCCACATCGGTTCGGCGATTTCGCTGACTCGCATGAACCAGCGGGCGCGTCCCACCAGGTACCAGTCACCCCGCCACTACATCGCCGCGAACTTCGCGAGCCGCACGATGCGCTGGACCGGCATCATCGTGGCGCTGTACCTGCTGTTCCACCTGGCGGATCTCACCTGGGGGTTCGCCAACCCGGACTTCGTGCGTGGCCACGCGTACGAGAACCTGGTGGCGAGCTTCGAGCGGGTACCGGTGGCGGTCCTCTACATCCTCGCCAACGTCGCACTCGGCATCCACCTGTTCCACGGCGGCTGGTCGATGTTGCAGTCGATGGGCATCAACAGTCCCCGCTACAACGGTGCCCGCCGGGCCTTCGCGGCCGGCCTCGCCGTCGTGATCACGCTCGTCAACGTCTCGTTCCCGCTCTCGGTGCTGTTGGGCATCGTGGACTGATGCCCCAGCCAGCGCACACACCGGCCGGCCAGGAGGAAGCTCCCCTTGACACTCACGCTTGATTCCAAGACCCCCGACGGTCCACTCGAGGACAAGTGGGACAACCACAAGTTCGACCTGAAGCTGGTCGCCCCCAACAACCGCCGCCGCTTCGAGGTGATCGTGGTCGGCACCGGTCTCGCGGGGGCGGCGGCCGCCGCCACGCTCGGCGAGCTCGGCTACAACGTCAAGGTCTTCACCTACCACGACTCCCCCCGCCGGGCGCACTCGATCGCCGCCCAGGGCGGGATCAACGCCGCCAAGAACTACCGCAACGACGGCGACAGCGTCTTCAGGCTCTTCTACGACACCATCAAGGGAGGCGACTACCGCAGCCGTGAGGCCAACACCTACCGCCTCGCCCAGGTGTCGCTGAACATCATCGACCAGTGCGCCGCGCAGGGCGTCCCGTTCGCCCGCGAGTACGGCGGGCTGCTCGACAACCGTTCCTTCGGCGGCGCCCAGGTAGCGCGCACCTTCTATGCCCGCGGCCAGACCGGCCAGCAGTTGCTGCTCGGGGCCTACCAGGCGCTCGCCCGTCAGATCCACCTCGGCACCGTCACCCTGCACAACCGCACCGAGATGCTGGATGTGGTCGTGCGCGACGGGCGTGCAGTGGGGATCACCACCCGCGACCTGCTGACCGGCGAGCTCGCCGCGCACTCGGGCCACGCGGTGCTGCTGTGCACCGGCGGCTACGGCAACGTCTACTACCTGTCGACCAACGCCATGGCGTGCAACGTGAGCGCCACCTGGCGGGCCCACCGCAAAGGGTGCGGCCTTCGCCAACCCCTGCTTCACGCAGATCCACCCGACCTGCATCCCCCCTGCCGACGAATCGCAGTCGAAGCTGACGCTCATGTCGGAGTCGCTGCGCAACGACGGTCGGATCTGGGTCCCCAAGGGCTTCGACGACGAACGACGCGCCGCCGACATCCCCGAAGGCGAACGCGACTACTACCTGGAGCGCAAGTACCCGAGCTTCGGCAACCTGGTGCCCCGCGACGTCGCCTCGCGCAACGCGAAGACCGTCGTCGACGAAGGCCGCGGCGTCGGTCCGCTGCACAACGGGGTGTTCCTCGACTTCGCGGACGCGATCCAGCGTCACGGCCGCGAGACGATCGAGGAGCGCTACGGGAACCTGTTCGACATGTACGAGCGCATCACCGGGGAGAACCCCCTACGAGACCCCGATGCGCATCTACCCGGCCACCCACTACACGATGGGTGGGCTGTGGGTGGACTACAACCTCCAGACCACCATCCCGGGCCTGTTCGCACTCGGCGAAGCCAACTTCTCCGACCACGGGGCGAACCGCCTCGGCGCCTCGGCGCTCATGCAGGGCCTCTCAGACGGGTACTTCGTGGCCCCCTCCACCGTGGCCGGCTACCTGGCGCAGTGGCTGGGCACCGAGCCCGTTCCCACCGACGACGCTGCGTTCCGTGAGTCGCTCGAGGAGACCCGTGGGCGCATCGACTCGCTCGTGAGCGTCAACGGCACCTCCTCGGTGGACCACTACCACCGTGAGCTCGGCAAGATCGTGTGGGACCGCTGCGGCATGAGCCGCAACGCAACCGGGCTCGAGAAGGCACTCGCGGAGATCCCCGCGCTCCGTGAGCAGTTCTGGTCCGACGTACGGGTGCCCGGGCGCGCCGACGGCATGAACCAGTCACTCGAGAACGCGTTGCGGGTGGCGGACTTCATGGAGCTGGCCGAGCTGAAGGTCCGCGACGCCCTGCACCGCGAGGAGTCGTGCGGCGGCCACTTCCGCGAGGAGAGCCAGACCGAGGACGGCGAGGCCAGGCGCGACGACGACAACTTCGCCTACGTGGCGGCTTGGGAATGGGGCGGGGAGAACATCCAGCCGATGCGATCCTCAACAAGGAACCCCTCGAATTCGAACGCGTCGAACTCACCCAGCGCAGCTACAAGTGACCCACCGACAGCGAACGCACGCACACACGGCGCACAAGCAGACAGCGACACCCCCGCACTCACAAGTGAGGCAACCATGAAAGTTCTCAAGCTCAGCCTGCGGGTCTGGCGTCAGGATGGCCCCGACGCCCCCGGAGGATTCGAGACCTACGACGTCGAGATCCCCGACGACGCCTCGTTCCTCGAGATGCTCGACAAGGTCAACGAGAACCTGTTCCAGGCCGGCGCCGAACCCATCACCTTCGACCACGACTGCCGTGAAGGCATCTGCGGTACCTGCGGGGTGATGATCGACGGTCAGGCCCACGGTCCCCAGAAGGCGACCGCCACCTGTCAGCTGCACATGCGTCAGTTCAGCAGCGGCCAGACGATCCAGATCGAACCGTGGCGCGCTGCGGGGTTCCCGATCGTCAAGGACCTGATGGTCAACCGTGCGGCTTTCGACCGCATCGTGGAATCCGGTGGCTACGTCACGGTTACGACCGGCGCCGCGCCCGACGCGAACGAGATCCCGATTCCCAAGGATGCAGCCGACTCGGCCATGGACGCCGCCGCCTGCATCGGTTGCGGCGCATGCGTGGCGGCGTGCCCGAACTCCGCTGCCAACCTGTTCACCGCCGCCAAGATGCAGCACCTCAACCTGTTGCCACAGGGCCGGGCGGAGCGCTGGAGCCGAGCGGAGGACATGGTCGAGACGATGGAGGAGTACTTCGGGTCCTGCACCAACCACGGTGAGTGCCAGGAGGCGTGCCCGAAGGAGATCTCGATCGACTTCATCGCCATGATGAACCGCGACTACCTGAAGGCGAAGCTCGTCAACCGGCGTCGCCTCGGTGAGCGCAAGATCGGCTGAGCCGCCCAAACCGCTTTCGAAGAGGGCTGCGCTACAATGGGCTCTGTCGTGCAAGGGCAGGGCGCCGCTTCGGCCTCGCACCACCCAGATCCCCATGGAGGACCCATGCGTCTACGCCACATGCTTCCCATCCCGCTGCTTCTCCTGGGCGCTCTGGTCGCTCCGGCATGCTCCAGCGACGACAGCTCCGACACGGCCTCGGGCAGTTCCAACGAGCGTGAGTCCGGTGCCGACACCGGAGATACCGGAGACACCGGCGATTCGGGTGATTCCGGATCCAACCCCGACGAGGTTCCCGGCCTCGATGATCTGACCGAGAGCATTCCAGGCCTCGATGACATGGGTGACTGCATCACCCAGGCCACTGCGTTCAGCTCGCTCTACTTGGAGGCGCTCGGGGGCGAGGACGGGCGCAAGGGATGCTCAGAAGAAGGCCGGAAGAGCTCAAGTCGGTGCTTCCCGAGGACCTCCATGACGACATCGAAGTGATCTCCAACGCCATTGGCGAGGTCGCCGAGGAAGGCCTGCTTAGCGGCAGCGACGCCTCGAGAGCAAGGAGTACAAGGCAGCCGAGCAGGCTATCCAGAAGTACTTCGAGAAGGAGTGCGGCTCCGGCGGCTGACCGGTCGTGAGTGGTGCGCACCCGGAGACCTCCATGCTCGGAAGGGCCGTCGAGCCCGGCGGAGTACGGCCGCCTCGAGTTCTTCGAGGTCGAGCGTCCAGTCCGGGTGACTTTCCGCACCGAGGGCTTCGAGGCCCTCTGCCCAGCGGTCGAGGGCGTCCAACCCGACATCTACTCCGCTGCGATCGCCTACACGGCCCCTCACCCACGCCATCGAGTCGAAGTCGCTGCGGTTGTGGCTGGTCACCTTCAGGGACCGCCGCATCTTCGCCGAACACCTCGCCGTGGAGATCCACGACCACGTGGCCGCGCACGAGCCCGCTGTCGGAGACGTCTCAGTGTGCCTGGTGCAGAGCGCCCGTGGCGGCATCACCACCGTCGTGGAACATCCACCACCTACCCGATCAGCGCTCGGCGATCCGGCATAGGGCACCGAGATCGGTGGTGCAATCCGGCGTCGACCAGGCGCCGCTGCGAGATTGGGGCGGCCGACCCATCAGCAGTCAGGGCAAGAATGCCTGTTCCGATTCGGCCCAGGTCGACCTACTGTTGATCCCAGAGAGCGACCCGGACTCGACACCCGGATCTGCCCACTGGAACGTCCCGGTCACACCGGGATGGAGGGTATGCCGGGCCGTGGTCGGATGTGCAGGGGCGATGCATCCGACCACCGCCCGGACACGTGCCGATGCGGCAATTCGAGCGGCGTGCCGGACTCCGCACGTCGCGTCGGGGGACAACGCCGGGGCGACGCCACCTCACCTGTCAGTTGCATCGGATCCCGCTCACGATCAAGTCGCGCGGGTGAGACATCTGACCATTTCGCTCGACTGGTGGGAAGAGCTGCCGATGAGCAAGTGTGAGATCGATTCACACACACGGACACGGAGCGGGATGGTGGCGGACAAGGTGAATGGCGACAGCGCAGCCGACGACGCTCTCGAGAGCGCCCTCAGCAGAGCGTTGAAGAAGGCCGACCGGGCCGCTGGAGAAGGTCGCCCGTGCCCAGAAGCGGGCCAGCCGTTCGAAGAAGAGCGCCAAGCGAGCCGAGCAAAGGGCGGATCTCGCCGAGGAACGCGCCGACCTGGCCCGACGGAAGGCCAAGCGGTGGAAAGACCGGGCTCGGGCAGCCGAAGTCCAGATAGCGGTGCTGCAGGACCTGAACCGGCAACTCACCACGAGCTATCGCGAGGACCGGGCAGCTGACGCCGCGGCGATGCACTTTGCCGCCGAGGCGGTGGCCGCTTTCGCCGCCGATGCCGTGGCGCTGCGGGAGATCAACCGCGACGAGGACAACCCCGAGTACCTGGACCACCTGACCTTCAGGCTGCGCCAGAACCTCCTCGAGGCCCGGTCGTTCCTCGACGAACAAGGTGAGGTCGGGCGCTCAGCGGACCTTGCCGACCTCCTGAACGCGCTGCCGCCCAACGTCCAACGTCGCTGAAGGCGACCAGACGACCTGGTTCTGTGGGGTGTGCGTGGCGCTGAGCGCCACGCACACCCCACAGAACAGCGGTGGCACCGTCGAATCATCGACGGGATGGCGAATCAGCAACAGGATAGGGTCGAACCGTGCAGTACCTGAGCGATGAGTGGATCGAGGCGGCCGACGCCGCTCTGGCCGCGGCATGGGCGTCGCGCGCCTCCGACTCCGACTCGGGCGACCGCGACGCTCTGGCGGGCGAACGTGGCCCGGACGGCGACACCGAGGCAGATGGCCAACACCACAGGACCACGATCGGGTACACGATCACCGCTGCACCCGGGGGAAAGACCACATACCACCTGTTCGTCGGCGACGACGGCGCCGGTCTCGTGGCCGGCAAGCCGGCGGACGACGCCGACACCACCATGGAGCTCGACTATGGAACGGCAGTGCAGATCGCCAAAGGCGAGACCTCACCTCAGGTGGCCTTCATGCAGGGCCGCTTGAAGCTGGGAGGCGACGTGACGCTGCTGATCAAGGGCGTCGAACGGCTCTCGGCGATAGGTGACGCGCTCACTTCGATCACCGACGTCGAGTACTGAACCGAGCTGGAGTGCTGAGCTGACGTATCTCAGGGTCCGCCTGTGAACTGACAGGAGCCTTGCCGTTACCTTGGTGCAGTGCCGGAACTGCCCGAGATCCAGGCCCACGCCGAGCGCCTGACCCGCACCTTCACAGGCACGGTCCTCGAACGGTTCGAGCCTCTCACGTTCACGGCACTCAAGACCGCCACCCCCGACCCGGGCGATGCAGTCGGGCTCACGCTCGTCTCGGTGGGCCACCGCGGCAAGTTCCTGCTGCTGCGCTTCGGTGACCACGACAACACCGCCGGACTCGATGTCACCGGCATGGGCGGTGTTGCCCACACGGCGGTCGCGATGACCTTCGTGGTCCATCTCATGCAGGGCGGGCGCCTGGTTCCAGACGAGAAGCCCTCCCCAGGCCCCGGGGAGGACTCGCCCGGTGGCGCCTATCAGGCGCCCCGTCCCTCCTGTTGACCGAGGCGGGAAAGGAGCGCAAGGCAGAGTGTGGGTCCTCGAAGGGGACCCGACGGCCGGAGATCACCCGGATGAGCCGGCGCCTCTCAGCGGGCTCGGTCCCGATGCCGACAAGGTGAGCCCCGGGGACTTCGCTGGGTTGCTGGCATCGAAGAACCAACGCGTGCACGGCTTCCTGCGCGACCAGCACGGTGTGGCCGGCATCGGTCGGATGCTCGCCAACGAGATCTGCCACCGGGCGGGTCTCTCACCGTTCGCCATGACGTCGAAGCTGACCGAGCAAGATCGCCGCTCCCTCCACGACGCGATGCGCGCCTGCATCAGCGAGGCGCTCGATTTCGAGCGGTCACGCGAAGCGATGTCGCGCTCGGCGGATCGGCCCGGGTCTGTGCACCGGCGCAAGGGGCAGGCGTGCCCGGTCTGTGGGGACACGATCCGCGCAGTTGAGTACACCGCGTATGAAGTGGACTACTGCCCGACGTGTCAGACCGACGGCAAGGTGCTGGCCGACAACACCACGAGCAGGTTCCTCAAGTAGCAGGACCTGGCGTTCTGTGGGGTGTGCGTGGCGCACAGCGCCACGCACACCCCACAGAACCGGCGCTTGTCAGATCAGGCCCAACTCGGCGACAGCGTCGCGCTCCTCGGCCAACTCGGCGACCGAGGCGTCGATCCTCGCGCGGGAGAAGTCGTCGATGTCGAGCCCCGCGACGATGTTGTACTCCCCGCCCGAGCACGTGCACGGGAACGAGCTGATCAGGCCCTCGGGCACGCCGTAGGAACCGTCCGACGGCACCGCCATCGACACCCAGTCGCCCTCGGGGTGCCGAGGTGCCAGCTGGAGATGTGGTCGATAGCGGCGTTCGCAGCCGAAGCCGCCGAACTGGCACCGCGGGCCTCGATGATCGCTGCGCCACGCTTGGCGACCGTCGGGATGAAGTCGGCCTCCAGCCATGCCTGGTCCCCGACCGCCTCGGCCGCGTTGCGACCTGCGACCTCGCAGTGGAACAGGTCGGGATACTGGGTGGTCGAGTGGTTGCCCCAGATCGTCATCTTCTTGACCTCCGACACCGGCGAGCCGACCTTGGCGGCAAGCTGCGCCATCGCACGGTTGTGATCGAGTCGGGTCATGGCGGTGAAGCGACGGGCGTCCAACCCGGAGGCATTGCTCATCGCGATGAGCGAGTTGGTGTTGGCGGGGTTCCCGACGACCAGGATCTTGGCGTCCTTGGCTGCCGACCGGCCGAGCGCCTCGCCCTGGGGCTTGAAGATCCCGCCGTTGGCAGACAACAGGTCCGAACGCTCCATGCCGGACTTACGTGGCATGG
Source organism: Microthrixaceae bacterium (assembly GCA_027493675.1). Taxonomy (GTDB): domain Bacteria; phylum Actinomycetota; class Acidimicrobiia; order Acidimicrobiales; family Microtrichaceae; genus JAMLGJ01. The sequence goes on from JAOSKI010000006.1 coordinate 43,647, forward strand.
CACCAACGAGCAGCGCCACATCGGCATCACCGAAGGCCACGTCTGCATCGTCGGTCTGCACCATGCCCGCCAGCAGCGGGAACGCACAGTCGTCGAGCTCCATGGCAACACCACGCAGGGCGTCGAGCGCGGGTGTGATCTCGAGCATCTGGAGGATCACAGGCTGGTCCGGGCCCAGCATCTCCCCACCGGCGATTCGGAACAGCAACGAGTACCCGATCTGGCCTGCTGCACCGGTGACTGCGACTCTCATGGGGGGTTGGCCACTTGCGATCTCCTCGGAATCGGCGGGCCCGGCATGCCAGGACCCGGTCTTGTGTGCCCGCACGCAGCGTGCGCCACTGAATCTACCGGCACCCGACTTCAGGCGGAAAAAGGAGCAGGACCCCGTCGTGAACCGGATCGGGGTCGTATGACGTCGGCCTGGGACGTCGGCCAGGGACTGCAGCCGGGGGCCTCAGCCTGCGTCGTCGCCGTATGGGAGTCGCCCGCCCGAAGCGTCGCGTGTTGCCGACCCACGATCGGTGCAGACCGCCGTAGACCCCACCCTCGGCCACCAGCTCCTCGTGGGTGCCATCCTGCACGATCACCCCGGCGTCCATCACGATCACCCGGTCGGCCGCCTCGGCGGTGGAGAGGCGGTGGGCGATGCTGACCGTCGTCCGTCCTTCGGCGAGGGCCGTGAGCGCCCGCCCCAGACGGCGTTCGGTCTCGGGATCGACCGACGACGTTGCCTCGTCCAGGATCAACAGGCCCGGATCGGCGAGCTGGGCACGGGCGAGCGCGACCAGTTGCCGCTCACCCACCGACAGGGCGTCACCACGCTCGCCGACCGGGGTCGCCGGGCCGTCGGGACGCTCCGCCAGCCAGTCACCGAGACCCAGCGACTCGAACGCGCCGAGGACCTCGTCGTCGCTGGCGTCGGGCCGGCCGTAGCGCACGTTCTCCATGATGGTGGTGTCGAACAGGAACCCGTCCTGGGGCACCAGTCGTATGCCCGCGGCGCGCTCGATCCGACCCAGGTCACGTAGGTCCACACCTCCCACCCGTACCGCGCCGATGCTCGGATCCACGAGGCGGCAGAGCAACTTGGCGAGCGTCGACTTCCCCGAGCCGGTCTCGCCCACCACTGCCGCGTTCACCCCCGCGGGCAGCGTCAGCGACAGGTCGTGCAGCACCGGGCGGCCCGGCTCGTACTCGAAGGTGACGTTGTCGACCACGACGCCGAGCGCACCGCCCGGCAGCGTGGCGGAGAGCTCCGGGTCGGCGACGTCGACCGGTTGGCCGAGCAGACCCAGCACCTTGTACCACCCGGCCAGCGCGGTCTGGGTCTGGTCCAGCACCTCGGAGATCTCGGCGACCGGCTGCACGATCAGGTTGGTGATGAACACTGCCGCAACCAGCGTGCCTGCTCCCATCCCCCATCCCGGCCCCCACCACACACCCACTCCCACGACAGCGGCGAGCGCAAACCCGCTGAAGAGGTCCGGAGATCGGGAACATCACCGCGAAGTAGAACCGGGCGACCAGTTGGGCGCCGTACTGCTGCTCTATCGAGCCGTGAAGGTCGCGACGGGCCTTGCGCACCGCCCCGTAGGAACGAAGCACCTGGACACCCCCGATTGTCTCGGAGATCGCTGACAGCGTGTCCGACACGGTGGTCCGGTAGCCGTCATAGGCCTGAAGCTGGCGGATCTGCACCACCCGCATGATCGGCACGATCGGAGCCAGCACCGCCACCACCACAGCCGCGAGTTGCCACTGGTAGACCGCCAGCGCAACCAAGGAGACGAGAATCAGCGTGAGGTTGATCACCCACGAGATCGCTCCGTGGGCGGCGAACCGTGCGAGCATCTCGATGTCGGAGGTCACCCGGGCGACCAGCACACCCCGCTTGGTCTCGCCGTGGTGGGCGAGGCTGAGGTCGTGCACGTGGCCGAAAGCCCGGGTCCGCAGCCCGTAGATCACCCACTCGGCTGTGCTCAGTAGGCGCAGCAGGGTCACCCGATCGAGCACTGCGAGCAGGCAGATCACCAGGTAGGCCACCACGCAGGCGGTGACCACGAAGGTCCAGTCGACGCCGCCGTCGGTGACGCCACGGTCGAGGATCTGCTGGATGGCCACGGGCACCACGAGGCGACCGAGCGCCACCACCATCGCGAAGAGCACCGACACTGCGAACCCACGGCGCAACCTCGGGACTGGCCCTGACACCTTCGCGCAGCACCTGCACGGCGGTGGGGCCGCGATCCTCTGCCTCGGCCTGGGATCCAGTGGCGATCGTCGCGCTCCGGGTCCACGAGGCTCACGGTCGACCCTCCCCGGAGTCGCCAAGGCTCTCGGCGGCGTGCTCGTACGCTGTCACGAGCGTCAGGTACTCGGGATCCGCAAGCAGCTCCTCGTGGGTTCCCACTGCGCGAACCGTCCCATCGGAGAAGAACACGACGCGGTCCGCGAGGGCGATCGTCGAGAGGCGATGCGCCACCACGAGCATCGTGATGTCGTCCTCACGCAACGACTCGAGGATCCGAGACTCGATGACCGGGTCCACCGCCGAGGTGGCGTCGTCTGCGATCACCAAACGTGGGCCGCCTGCCAGGGCGCGTGCCAGAGCCACACGCTGGCGCTGCCCACCCGGAGAGCGTCACACCACGTTCACCCACGACGGTGGCGACGCCGTCGTGGAGGTCCTGCACGAAGTCGGTCGCCATCGCCCGTCTCAGCGCACGATCCACCTGCGTGTCGTTGATCTCACGACCGAAGCGGACGTTGTCGGCGATCGACCGGGCGAACAGGTAGCTCTCCTGGAACGCCACCGACACCGAGGAGCGCAACTCCGCGGCGTCGATCTCCGAGGTGTCCACACCACCGAGGCGGATCGTGCCCGAGTCCGGGTGTCCAGGTGCGCCAGCAGGCTCACGAGCGTCGACTTGCCCGAACCGGTGGATCCGACCACCGCAAGGACCTCACCGGGGCGCGCATCGAAGGTCACGTCATGCAGGATCCGCCGGCCGGCATGGGAGAAGTCCACCGAGTCGACCGCGAGCGAGAGCGGACCGGGGGCAGGCACGTCGTCTGCTCCGCAGGGGCGCCCGGCGGATCCTCCTTCGTGGCGTAGGCCGGATCCACGGGCTCGGACAGCACGTCGTCGACCCGGGCGATCGAGACCACCGCCAGCGGCATCGACTGGAACAGGAAGCCGACGATGCGCATCGGGAAGGCCAGCCAGCCGAACAGGGCCACAGCCTGCACCAGGTCGCCCACCGTGGTCGAGCCACCCGCGTCGATGCGGGCGGCGCCGACGAGCAGCAGGGTGACCATGCCGAGGCTGGGCAACATGGAGACCAGAGGTTCGAAGATCGAGGTCATCCGTGCCACCCCGATGCGTTCCTCGGCGAGGGCGCGGCGCGGAGTCGAAGCGCTCCCGCTCGGGTCGCTCCCGGGCGAGGGTCTTGACGGCCATCACGCCATCGAAGCTCTCGTGCGCGATGGCGGCCACCCGCCCGAGGTTCTGCTGCACCCTCGCGGCGGGCTCGTGGATCCGTCGGGTGTAGTACCGGCTCAGCCAGGCCAACGCCGGGAACAGAAGCAGCGCCACGACAGCGAACCACGGATCGGCGAACCACAGGCTCACCAACGAGACTGCCACAAGGGCGACCACGCCGAGGGAGAACGGCAGCGGCATGAGCATCTGGGTGGCGGTGGTGACGTCCACGTCCGAAGTGGACAGCAGCTGCCCGGTGGGCCGGTCGCGGTACGAACCCATCGGCATCTCGAGGAGCCGGTCGGCGACCGCCGTGCGCAAGGAGCGTTGCATCCGGGCTTCGGTGACCGAACCGAACCAGCGCCGCAGCACGACCGCCAGCCCCCGCAGCGCTCCGACCGCGACCAGCGCCGCCACCGCCCACCACACCGTTCCAGCATCCACACCGGAGGAGAACGCCGGCTGGATGACCTCGTCGGTCACTCGGCCCAACACGATGCTCGCCACCACGATCATCACCGCCCAGCCGACGCCTCCCACGATCGACAGAGCGAACGGCACCGGGTGCATCCGCACGAAGCGCACGATGAGCCGTGCCCCCAGGCTGATCGACAGCGCGGCCTCGTCCCCTGCGGCGACGGTGGGGCGGCAGTGGCGGGATCGTCCCCTGCGGCGACGGTGGCGGGATCGTCCCCTGCGGCGACGGTGGTTGGATCATCGAAGAGGGTCACGACGGAATCGACCGGATCATCGTCGTGGGATTCGCGATGGACTGGCACGAGAGGATGCAACCGGGATGGCCCACGACCTCATTCCGGTCGCGGGCCATCCCGGTCGACAGAGTCCCCGCTCGAGTGGATCAGGAGGGAAGCTGGATCGATTTGGTCTCCAGGAACTCCTCGAGACCCCAACGACCGCGTTCGCGGGTGTTGCCCGACTGCTTGTACCCGCCGAAGGGCGCGTACTGATTGAAGGCGCCACCGTTGACATCCACCTGGCCGGTGCGCAGACGGCGGGCGACCGACAGAGCCCGCTCGGGGTCAGCCGACTGCACCGCACCTGCCAGGCCGTAGACCGTGCCGTTCGCGATCGCCACCGCCTCGTCGTCATCGGAGTAGGTGATGATCGACAGGACGGGACCGAAGATCTCCTCCTGGGCGATGGTCATATCGGGCGTCACGTCACAGAACACCGTCGGCTTCACATAGAAGCCCACCGGTTGCTCCTCGGGCTGCTCGGGACCCCCGTGAGCAACGTGGCACCCTCCTCGATCCCCTTGTTGATGTACGACCGCACGCGATCCTGTTGGGCCTTGGAGGCAAGCGGGCCGAGCGAGTGGAACAGGTCGGGCTCGTCGGCCTTCGGATCCACCAGGCGGATCTGGGACACCTCGGCCATGACCGCGTCGATGTACTCGTCCTTGCGGCTCTTGGGCACGAGCAGGCGGGTCAGCGCCGAACAGGTCTGTCCGGAGTTCAGCATGCAGCCGAACGCCGCACCGAGGCCGATCGAGGCGGGATCGGCGTCGTCGAGGATGATGTTCGCCGACTTGCCGCCCAGCTCCAGGGCAACACGCTTGACCGTGGGTGCGGCGGCCTTCTGCACCTCGGCACCAGCGCGCCCCGAGCCGGTGAAGGAGACCATGTCCACGTCGGGATGACCGGAGATGGCGGCACCGACTTCGGGGCCGGTGCCGACGACCATGTTGAACACGCCTGCGGGCAGTCCGACCTCGTCGATGACCTCGGCCAGCAGGTAGGCGTTCAGCGGTGTGATCTCGGAGGGCTTGAGCACCACGGTGCATCCGGCCGCGAGCGCCGGGGTGATCTTGCACATGATCAGGTAGAGCGGGTAGTTCCACGGGGTGATGGCACCCACGACGCCGATGGGTTCACGCACCACGAGCGAGTTGCCGACGGTCTCCTCCCACTCGTACTTCTCGACCAGGTCGGCGAACAGCTCCCACTCACCGATCGAAAGCCCGGCCTGGACCATCTGGGCGAACGTCTTGGGAGAACCGACCTCGGCTGAGATCACCTCCACGATGTCACCGAAGCGTGTCATGAGGGCTGTGCCGACGTCGCGCAGGTACTTGGCCCGGATGTCGGTCGGCGTGGTCGACCAGGTGGCGAAGGCGTCCTTCGCTGCGGCCACGGCCGCATCCACGTCGGCAGCCGCACCCTCTGGCACCTTGGCGATGACCTCCTCGGTCGCGGAGTCGACCACCTCGATCCTGCCGGTTCCCACCGAGGCGACCCACTCGCCCCCGATGTAGTGGTTGTCGTGGTCCTTCACACTGCCCCCTTGGTGAGGTGTCGGTTGTCATCCGGGGTTGATCGCCCCCTTGCGCCCTGATCGTACCGACGATCCTCGGGCCGCGCTCATCGGCCGCGCTCGTCCTGCATGCCGTGCGCCGGACCGACGGGTTCGGACACGCGTCGCCGGCCCGAGCGACCGACAAGGCGAGGGCGGATGCAATCAGGGCGCTGCCAGGGTGCGCAGAGCGGCTCGGGTGGCCTCGTACTCGGTCGGGTCCCCGGAGTAGTTGACTGCGAGGAACTCGGTGGCACCGGCCTCCGCGTAACGGTTCACCCTTCGACCACCTCGTCGTGGCTACCGGCGATCGTGAGGTCCGCCGGCCCGGCGACACCTTCGCGATCCAGCATGGCCCGATATGAGGGGGAGCATGCCGTACATCGCGAGCTTCTCACCGGCGCGTGCACGTGCCCCCTCGGGATCGTCGGTCACGCACACCGGTGCCCCGACCACCACCTGCGGCGCGCTGTCTCGCCCGGCGGCCTCGGCTGCCTCGGTGATGCGGGGCACTATGTGCGACTCGATGGTGTTCGGCCCCGTCATCCAGGTGATGGTGCCGTCCGCGAGGGTTCCGGCCACACCCAGCATCTGCGGGCCGAGTGCGGCCAGCAGGACCGGGAACGGCTCGGCATCGGCGAGGTCGATGTTCCCCGCGCAGCTCAGCGTCTCGCCGGTGAGCGCGACCGCGTGGTCGCGAACCAGCGGGCACAGCACGCTGAGGTACTCGCGGGTCCGCAGCACCGGTCGGTCCCACGGGGAGCCCGAGCATGGTCTCGATCACGACCTGGTGTGAAAGACCGACACCGAGGTGGAGCCGCCCGCCGGTCGCGAGCTGAACAGTGACGGCCTGCTGGGCGAGCGCCATGGGGTGACGTGGCGGCATCGGCACCACACCCCACCCAGTTCGATCCCGGGCACCTCGGGAGCGATCATGGCGAGCGCGGTCAGGCCGTCGAGGCCGAAGATGTTCGGCAACCAGAACGAGTCCAGACCGTCCTCGGTCGCATGGTTCGCCTCGGTGCGGATGCGCTCGATGCCCCCTCGACCGATCACGTCACCGGTGAACACGCCGATCTTCATGGGATCCTCCTCAGGGTTGGTGACACCGGCAGGCCTTTCGATCAGCCGAACCGGAGTGTCGATGGGGACGAACAGGTGCTCCCCACGATTCGGCCCCTATCCCTCGTAATTCGGCGTAGCATATCGCCGATAGTTGCGCCGAGTACGACCGACGGCAGCGACGGGGACTACCGTGACTGTTGTTGAACCAAGTTCAACAAATGTCGCTGGAACCGGACGAGCCGGGATACCAGCACGCAGCCGAACGGCGCGAACCACAAGGGGGACCTCATGGGGGTGAGAGCCGACACGCCCGGCGCACAACAGCGCTGGAGTTGGGACCAGGTGACCTGGGGATCGCACTGCGGCAACTGCATCGCGAACTGCACCTACAGGGTCTTCGCCCGCGACGGCGAGATCGTCTACCAGGAGCAGTCCGGTGGCATCCCCGGCTTCGAGGGGATACCGGACATGAACCCCTCGGGTGCCAGAAGGGCGGGGCATGGCACACCCAGGCCGCGGGCGACGAACGCCTGCTGCATCCACTGCGGCGCGTGGGCGAGCGGGGATCTGGGCAGTGGGAGCAGATCTCCTGGGAGGAGGCGTTCGACTTGCTCGCGGATTCCGTCATCGACGCTCTCGAGTCCGAAGGACCCGAGTCGGTGCTGGTCGACCCCGGTCCCGAATCCGGCCTGGTGGGCGGAATGGGGCGCGCCCGCTTCTGCAACGCGATCGGTGGCCTCTCGATGGACTCGAACTCCACGGTGAGCGACGTGCACCTCGGGCACTGGGCCACCTTCGGCAGCCTCCTGGGGGATCCTCCGCCGACGACACCTTCCGCGCCGACACGATCCTGGTGTGGAACGGCAACCCCGCGTACACGCGGATCCCCTACTACCACTACCTCACCGAAGCCCGCTACCGCGGCGCCACCGTGGTGCTGATCGCCCCCGACTTCAGCCCGTCCGCACCGCACGCCGACATGCACGTGGCGCTCCGGCCGGGTTCGGACGCCGCTCTGCTGCTGAGCATGTGTGGGGTGGTGATCGACGAGGGCCTCGCGGATCTCGACTTCGTCCGCTCACAGACCGACCTCGGGTTCCTGGTCAGAGCCGACGACGGCCGCTTCCTGCGCGAGGCCGACCTGGTGCCCGACGGCCGTGCAGACCGCTTCCACCTGCACCGCCGGTGGGGTCGTGATGGCCGACCCGGGCAGGCTCGACGACCCCGGTGCGCCGAGTGACGTCGACCTCGAAGGAACATGGTCGGTCACGCTCGCCGACGGCTCGGCGGTGGAGGTGACGCCTGTCTTCTCGTTGCTGCGCAGACGCCTCGCCCAGTACCCGCCCGAGGTGGCGGCGGAGATCTGCGGGGTCCACCCCGACACCATCCGCGACCTTGCCAGGCGCGTGGCGGGCGGACGCACCAAGGTCCAGAACGGCCTCGGGAGCTGCAAGCACCACCACGGCGACCTGATGGAGCGCAGCGTGGACCTGCTGCTCGCGCTCACCGGCAACTGGGGATCGCCCGGGCGTGGGCTCGACACCTACATCATCGCCCTCATGGAAGGCGAGATCCTGGGCATCCTGAAGGGCTCCGCCGGAATAGACGCGGCGGAGTCCACGATCCAGGCGCTCGACATGTTCCTCGACGCCATGAACGCCTCGGATCCCGCCATGACCGACGGCAGGGCCGTCACCGAGATGATGCACTCCGGCGCGGCGACGATGAGCGCCACACCGCCCGGCGTTCTTCTTCTGGTACCACTGCGGCTACGACAGGCTCTGGGAGCGCGAGGACTGGGCCGACACCACCCGCCCGTTCGCCGAGATCGTCAAGGAGGCCCAGAGCAAGGGATGGTGGAGCGGCCTGGTGCGGCCCCGACCGCAGATCACCCCGAAGGTCCTGTTGCAGGCCGGCACCAACGTGTTGCGCCGCACCCGGGGCGGCCAGCGCGAACTGCTCGCGAACCTGTGGCCGAAGCTCGACATGATCGCGGTGCTCGACTGGAAGATGAGCACCGTCGGCCTCTATGCGGACCTGGTGCTGCCGGTCGCCTGCGAGCACGAGCGGGTCGACTTCCACGCCGCGAACTCCCATGCCTGGGAGCGCATGTTCGCCGACAAGGCGGTGGAGCCGCGCGGCGAATCACGCAGCGACTGGCGCATCTTCCAGGGCCTCGGTGAGGCGGTGGCACGAAGGGCCGCGGCCCGTGGCGTGACCGACTTCGACGACGGTCATGGCGGTACCAAGACCTACGCGGGGTGCCGGGCGCGATGTCGCTCGACGGGGCGCTCGACACCGAGGAGGATGCGCTCGACGAGTTGCTGCGAGACTGCGTGCTGTCGGGCAACCTCCCCCGGGCACCTCGGTGGCGTCGCTGCGCGAGAAGGGATGGGTGCGCCCCGAACAGCTCCCCCGGATCATGGAGGGGGTCACGGGATCCGAGTTGCGCCCCGACGAGCCGTTCGTGGCGATGTCGCGCCACGTCCACGAAGGTGTGCCCTACTCCACCCCTGACCGGCCGAGCGCAGTTCTACATCGACCACCCCTGGTTCCTGGAAGCCGACGAGCAGCTCCCCTGTCACAAGGAGCCTCCACCCGCGGGTGGCGACTACCCGCTGCAGATCACCGGCGGGCATCCCCGCTGGAGCATCCACGCATCCAACAGCTCGTCGCGCATGATGCTCGAGACCACCAGGGGCGGCCCCACGGTGCACCTCAACGACGGCGACGCGGCCGGAAGGGGGGATCGGCGACGGTCAGATGATCCGCGTGTTCAACGACGTCGGCTCGCTGCAGGCACCCGCACGTGTCACCCCGGCGGTGCGGCCCGGCCAGGTGATCCTGTACGCAGCCTGGGAGCAGTACCTGTTCCCGGAGTGGAAGGACGTCACCTGGGTGGAGCCGGGCATGGTCAAGTGGCTCAACTTCGCGGCGGGCTACGGGCACCTGGTGTACACCGACCTCCAGTGGCAACCCCAGCAGTCCGACCGGCTCTACCGGGTCGAGGTCGAACCGGCACAGCCGTCGGACACTCCTTGAAGCATCCCCTTGAACACCCCATGAAGGAACCGACCCGGAAGGAACCGACCCCATGAAGGAACTGAAGGACAAGGTCGCGGTGATCACCGGCGGGGCCTCCGGCATCGGCCTTGCGGTCGCCCGGCGCTTCGCAGCCGACGGCGCAACCGTCGTGCTCGCCGACATCGAGGCCGACACCCTGGCAGCCGCCGTGGACGAGCTCGCCGCAGCGGGTGCCAGGGCCACGGGCATCCACACCGACGTCACCGATCCCGCGTCGTTCGAGGCGCTGCGTGACGAGACGCTGTCGCTCCACGGAGCGGTCCACGTGCTGTGCAACAACGCGGGGGTCGCCGCCGGCGGACCTGCCTGGGAGATCTCCCTCGACGTGTGGCGCTGGGTGCTCGAGGTCAACGTGTTCGGAGTGATCAACGGGATCCGCACCTTCGTGCCGACCATGATCGAACAGGGCGAGGGCCACGTGGTCAACACCGCCTCGATCGCCGGGCTGATCGCGGTGCCGGGGATCGGGCCGTACACCGCGAGCAAGCACGCCGTGGTGTCGATCTCCGAGACGCTGCTCGCGGACCTGGCCGCGGCCGGCGCCCCGGTCGGGGTGTCGGTGCTGTGCCCCGCGTTCGTCAGGACACGCATCCACCAGGCGGACCGCAACGCCCCCGAGGGCATCGACCGTGACTTCGAACAGGGCCCGTCGGCACAGGCCACCTGGGGTGTGTTCGGTGCGTTGGTGGAGGCAGGGATCGGCACCGAGGTGGTCGCCGATGCGGTCCGCAGCGCCGTCGTGGAGGAGCGCTTCTACATCCTCACCCACCCGGAGACGCCCGAGTGGGTACGTGGACGCTTCGAGACGATCCTGGGAGGGGCAGCCCCATCGCCCCGGTCATCCCGACACCCTGACGCCGAGGCATCCCGATGCCCTGACGCCGTCGTCCCCTGACCACGTGGACCCGTGGGAGACTGTCGTCGTGCGCGTGACGATGCTCGGAGGTGGGATCGGGTGCAGCCGATTGGCTGCACCGCTGGCCGAGGCCCTCGGACCCGGTGAGCTCACCCTGGTGCTGAACACCGGCGACGACCTGTGGCGCTACGGCCTGCGCATCTGTCCCGATCTCGACACCAACCTGTACGCGCTCTGCGGCCTGCGTGACCGCGAGCGGGGCTGGGGCGTGGCGGGTGACTCGTTCCGCGCGATGGAGCAGTTGCGCCGACTGGGTGACGACGCCTGGTTCAACCTGGGTGACCTGGACCTGGCCACACACCTGCTGCGCACCGCCATGTTGCGCGAGGGGGCGTCGCTGTCGGAGGTGACCGCTCACCTGGTCACCGTGCTGGGTGTGGAGGTGAACCTGCTACCGGTCACCGACGACGAGGTGGCAACCCGGATCGTCACTTCGACCGGCGAGCTGTCGTTCCAGGAGTACTTCGTGCAGCACCGAGCGGAACCCGAAGTGGTCGAGGTCCGCTACGACGGCGCCGGCGCGGCCCGGCCTGCGCCGGGTGTGCTCGCCTCGATCGAGGGGGCCGACCTGGTGGTGCTCGGCCCGAGCAACCCGGTCGCCAGCCTGGGCCCGATCCTGGCGACACCGGGGGTCACCGAGGCGCTCGGGGCCCGTCGGCGCGCGGGCGGCATCACCGTGACGGTCACCTCGGTGGTCAACGGCATCCCGATCGAAGCGCCAGGTGAGGCGCATCGCGCCAGGTGCCGGGCGGCGATGATGGCTGCGCGGGGATTCGAGCACCGGGCCGCCTCGGTGGGTGGGATGCTCGAGGGGCTGGCGGAGGTGTTCGTGCTCGACGCAGCGGACTGCGCAGAGGCCGCCGAGCTCGCCGCCTTGGGCTTCCGGGTCGTCGAGGCCGAAACGGTCCTCGACGCCCCCGGGAGAGGCGAGGCGCTGGCCGCTGTCCTGCTGTCCACCCTCCCCTGACCCCACCCCAGCCCCACCCCAGCCCCACCCCAGCCCCACCCCAGCCCCACCCCCAGCCCCACCCCAGCGAACTGTCCGGTGTGGTGCGGATTCCACGCATCACACCGGACAGTTCGCCAAGGTAAGGGGACCCGCCAAGTGGGGGGACCCGCCAAGTGGGGGACCCGCCAAGTGGGGGACCTGCCAATGGGGGACCCGCCAATGGGGGCACGGAATAGGATCGTCTGGTGGACAGCGACTACGACGAGGACTACGGGGACGACGAGCCGGAGTTCGACTTGACGCGGTTCGAGGGCAATCGTTGGGCTCTCATGGTCGACGACGTGACCGCTCATCTCGCGGAGGACCGCTACGAGAGGCTGGCGGTGCTGCTGGCCGGAGCCGGCGGGATCGAGGACTGCATCCACGAGGACCGCGAGCTGATCTACTTCCGCAGCGACCTCGATCGTCCGACACTGGACGCCCTCATCGAACGCCTGTGGAACGACACCTCCGACGCAGCACCTTGAGCGCTCGTCGAGATCTCAGTCGGGCAGCAGTTAGACCATGCCGTTGGCGTCGGAGCTCGCGATGATGCCGGTGACGAAGCGGCCGTCACGGAAGCGCTCCGGGTGGGCGTAGCCCTCGTAGCCCTCCAACATCCACCGGCACCACGAACGCGTTCGAGATCGGGATCCCGATCGACTCGTCGATGTACCACGACAGGTGCGAAGCGAAGATCGGCCCGGTCTCGGGCAGGCCGAAGAACGTCAGCGCAGGGCTACCGAACAGCTTGCCGACCCGGCGCCGCTCGCCGGGTGCCATGCTCACATCCGCCAGGCGCAGCACCGCACCCTCGGCACTCGGACCGGACCAGAACAGGACCCGGCCGCCTCGGTCGAACCGTCGCAGCCCTCGGGACGATCCGGTGCCTGCCCGGATGAGCCTTCTTCGGACGGCTGGGATTCCTCCTGGTCGGCGCTGCACGCGCCGGCGAGCACGAACAACCCAACTGCGATGAGCCAGGCCACAGGGCGGAGGCCGGCCCGGACGGAGAGGTGATCCATGGGTTCGGAGTGGTTGCACCAGCAAGTGCTCGTCCACCTCTCCCGCAGGGCCACTGCGCTCGGAGGAGGACCCGCTGAGGAGGGTCACGAGACTCGTGTTACACTGGACCAGTGAAGAACGTGACCATATCGATGGATGAGGACACGGCACTCTGGGCACGGGTCTCTGCCGCCCGCCTCGACAAGAGCCTCTCCAAGTTCATCGGTGAGCTCCTCCGGAGCGCGATGGCTGACGAGCGCGGATACGACACGGCATACCGTTCCTATCGTCGACGCTCCACAGCCGATGTGAGCGGAGGAAACCAGTACCCCGACCGCGTCGAACTCCACCGGCGATGACAGTGCCGGCGGGTGCAACTGTCTTCGTGGACACGAACATCTTCGTGTACTCGCGCGACAGCTCCCACCCCGACAAGCAGCTTGTCGCGGCACGGTGGATCGACGTTCTCTGGTCCACCCGCCTCGGCCGCACGAGTACCCAGGTGTTGAGTGAGTACTACACGACGATCACTCGCAAGCTCGCACCGGGGCTCCCCACGGCACAAGCCCGAGCAGATGTCGAAGACCTGAGTGCGTGGAAGCCGCTCGGGGTGGACGCCGGCCTCATCCGGTCGGGATGGAGCATCGAGGATCGCTTCGGATTCTCCTGGTGGGATTCGCTGGTGGTCGCTGCAGCCGAGCAGATGGGTTGTGCCTACCTGCTCACAGAGGACCTCTCCGACGGCCAGGACCTCGACGGAACCACCGTGGTCGACCCCGTTCCGGCACGAGCCCATCGACATCCTTGGCTCAGTCGGGTAGCAGGTACACCATCCCGTTGGCATCGGAGCTCGCGATGATGCCGGTGACGAAACGCCCGTCACGGAAGCGCTCCGGGTGGGCGTCGCCCTCGTAGCCCTCCAACATCCCGGGGCACCACACGGTGACCATGGCGGACTCCACGAGCTCCCACAGCGTGGGGATCGGATTGCCCGAGCGGGGATCCACCGGCACCACGAACGCGTTCGAGATCGGGATCCCGATCGACTCGTCGATGTACCACGACAGGTGCGAGGCGAAGATCGGCCCGGTCTCGGGTAGGCCGAAGAACGTCAGCGCAGGGCTGCCGAACAGCTTGCCGACCCGGCGCCGCTCGTCGGGATCGAACAGCTTCGGGGTCGACAGCATCAGCGCCTGCTGCACACCGCGGATGTTCTTCACCTGACGCTTCGCGTCGCGGGTGGCGCCGAGCGCGGCGTCGAGGGTCCACCACGACGTGCCGACACCCTCACGGGTGATCGTGTCGAGAGCGGACTCCCCCGGGGGGCCAGAACCATCGTCGCTCCCGCGTCCAGGCCGACCAGCAGCGCATGCATGCCGTCCCAGCTCGACAACGCGAGCGTGGAGAGCCAAGGACGGTGCGCGTCCAGGCCGAGGAACGTCCCCATGGAGAGGGCGGCGCCGAGCAGCGACCGGTTCGAGTGCCAGACCAGATCGGCACCGCTCGCGAACGCCACGACCGGATCGCCGAGACCGGGCGTGGCCGGCTCGCCGGGTGCCATGCTCACATCCGCCAGGCGCAGCACCGGCAGGCCCGCCGCCGCGAGCGTCGCGCCGGCAGCGTCGTCACCGACCGCGAGGGTCGCCCCCCGCCGCTCCCCCACCTGGTACGACTCCTCCGGGGGGAACCGCGATGGCCGGCACACCGGCCGCGGTGAGCGCCAGCAACAGCACCGCACCCTCGGCACTCGGACCGGAGCAGAACAGGACCCGGCCGCCACCGCTGCGCTCGCGCAGCCCGACGGCCGCCGCAGCCACCGCGTCGCTCAGCTCACGCGAGGTCATCCGGACGTGGTCGTCCATGAGCGCCACGTCGTCGGGGCGTCGGCGCACGCGGCGCCCCACGAGGTGCTCCACGAGGCTGAACGGTGGAACACCTGCCACCCGCGTGATGTCGGCGGGCCAGTACCACGAAGGTGTGATGGCGATGGTCTTGGGCATTGGTCAGTCCTTCCTGATCACATGATCCTCGGTCACAGGGCATCCCCGGTCACAGGGCATTCCCGGTCACAAGGCAACCCCGGTCACAGGGCACCCCCGCTGTGCAGCGTCGCTCCGAGCAGCGCACCCACCAGGGCCAACAGCAGGTCCAGGCGCAGGAGCCTGTCCATCCGGGAGATCGCCCTTCGCACCTGCTCGCGGGCGGCGTCGCGCTCCGCGTCGGTCGCGTCCGGCGGCATCCGCGCGTGCAGGCCCGGATGACCCGAGAACGTGATGGTCGCGAGCACCACCGACATCGCGAGCCACACCACGATGAGAGCCGTCACCGTGCGTCCCCACGGGGTCGACCAGGTCAGGCGTTCGTCGCCACGGAGCACCATCGCCACACCGCTGATGCCGATGAGCGCCAAGGCCACAGCGGCCGTCCAACGGTACCGACGCCCCATCCACTGGCAGGCCACTGCGATCTGCGACTGCGGCATCGCCTCCTGGGCTGGACGCCAGACGAGCTCCATCACGAGTGCGCCGCCGACGTAGGTGGACCAGCCCAGCACGTGCAGGAACGACCAGAACATCCGGATCACCCTGGTCCCCCATGTCCGCTACCTCCAGGCTCAGAAGAGCTCCTCGATGCCACCGAACTGAAGCGCCGTCCCCAACAGGGCTACCACCATCGCGATGGCGAGGTCGACGCGGGTGAGGCGCTCCACCCACTGTGCGGCGTTGATCTGGCCCTGCTGATGGGTCTGGACCTGTGCAGCCGACACACCCGCACCGGTCCGCCCGACCAGCTTCGGACGCAACACGAAGGTGATGATCGAGCCGTTGGCCACCAGCACGCACCACAGGAGCACCATGGTGAGCAGCGTCCTCCCGTAGGAGTTGTCCCACAGCGCGGATCCCGTGATGTACATCTGGGTCTTGGTCGTGTACAACCGCAGCACACCGCTGACGACGATCAGCGCGAGCGCGCCTCCACGCGAACACCAGGAACCGGTCCGCGGTCTTCTTGCCCATCACCTGCGCCTGGGCCGGCGGGATGGCCTTTCTGGGCCGGACCGACCACGAACTCCATGATGATGGAGCCTCCGAGGTAGGTGGCCACGCCCAGCACGTGGAGGTAGGCCGCGAGCACTTTCATGAACTGGGAAGTCACGTGACACCTCCGTTGGGGTCGGGTTGGCCGACATGCCAGTCGGCGAAGTGGGAGTTGATCTGCGGGGTGAGCGAATAGGGGTGCCGTCGCCGACGGTGAAGCGGCGGTAGAAGTCGGCATCCACGTGGTGGACCTGGGCGGAGAACTTCGCGCACCGGGTTGATGTAGGCGGGGCAGCACCCGTACTTGTCCACGATGTACTGCACGGTCGCGACCGCTGCCTTCTCGACCCATTCTCCCGATGTGGGCCTTGGGATGCTCCATGACCTCCTGCATGACCGCAGGGGTGTAGGGGCCCTGGTTGCGCTCGGCCCAGTTGTCCCTCACGCGACAGCACCCCCACCGGGTCCGTAGCGCAGGTCCATCACGTAGCGAACCGCGTCGGCGGCGGTGGGGAACTGCGGTGAGGGCACGACCACCGGTTCCTTCACACCAGCGCGGCCGAGGCATGTGGCGGTGGCCGACGGGTTGCGGTCGGGGTCGCGTTCGAGGAAGTCGAAGCCCAGCCCGGTCGACACCTCGGGGTAGGCGCCGAGCACCATGTCGTCGGCATAGGAGCCCACCGGCCATGCGCCGAGGCCCATTGCCTCGGCACCCAGGCGGATGTTCTGCACCGAAGCGCCTACCTGGCCTGCGTGCAGGAGCTGCACCAGCTCGTCGAACACCGGGATCGGGAAGCCGACCTCGAGGAACCCCGGCCGGATGAACTCCTCCACGCCGCACGACTTCTGGGTGTCGGGATCCATCAGGTAGAAGCCCGACCACTCATAGGAGCTGAGCAACTGGTTGAACCACTCGAGGCCCAGGTCTCCCACCGGCAGGAACCAGGTGCTGCCCGGCCGGTTGAGGTTGTACTGGCCGGGACCGAGGGCGTTCACGTTGTGGGTGCCCTCTGGTGCGCTGAACCAGCCGATATCGGGCCGGCGGTCGGACACCTGAAGGCGGTCGTTGCGGTACCAGTGCAGGACCTTCCAGTAGTCCTCGGGGCCGGCGATCTCAACCGGGGCGAGGCGCTCGGCGAGGGGACGGTAGCGGAACACACCCTGGTCGTTGATCACGAACAGGTCGACCGAGAGGTCGTTGGAGGACGCCGGGATGGTGCGACCCGCCCACGACAACATGCCCGAGAGCGCTCCGTGGACCGGCACATCGGCCAGGGCGATGCCGTTGGGTCCGAGCGCCGCCCAGGCGAGCAGCGCCTCCTCCACCTCCGACAGCGGCACCGGCGGCGCCTGCGAAGCCCAGCTCAGCGGGCCTGCCTGCTGGGTGAGCGTGCGCCCACTCGACCACTCGAAGGTCTCGGGCTCACCGGTCTCGCTGCGGTATCCAAGGCCCATGCGGCGTGTGCGCAGGGTGGACAGCGCCGAGAACACCGATGGGCCCGCCTCGAAGACACGCGCTATCGCGGCGTGCTCCTCGGCGGTGATCTGCGTCGGGGTGACCCGTTGTCGATGACCTGGGTCGAATTGCACGTCGGGCATGGTTCAGCCTCCTGACTGCCGTCGGAGTTGGTGGCGTCGATGCTGGTGGCGTCGATGCTGGCGGTGTCGCCGGTCGTACCAGCCTCGCCACCCTCGGGGCCGAGGCCCTCGATGTCGACGAACACCGCGCGGTCCGAGGGGATGGGCTGCCAACCGAAGGGGATGTAGCGCAGGTGGCCGTAGCGGCTCACCAGGTGCAGCCACTTGACCATTCCCGGCTCGACCTCGTTGGCGCCCTTCCAACCGGCGAACATGTGGGGCTCGAAGCCGTTGTAGATGACTAGCTGACCCGGCCGTACCCGGCCGACGCAACGGGCCATCGCCTCGTAGGAACCGTGGTCGTTCCACACCCGCACCGTGTCTCCGTCGGAGATGCCGCGTTCGGTGGCGTCGTCGATGTTGAGCACCACCAGCGGCCGGCCACGGTGGGTCGACAGCATTGCCTTGTTGCCCATGCTGATCGAGTGCACGCTCCAGCGGGGAGTGGCCGCTGGTGACCAGGAAGGGGTAGTCGCCACCCTGCTTTGGGGGCTCCTTGTGCCTCGGCAGGGCCTCGTCGGCTTCGATGAACCACGGGTGATCGAGATAGAACTGTGCCCGCCGGGTCAGGGTCGGGAACGGCGTGCCCTTCTCCACATGCCAGGTGTATGACGTGAGGACCTTGTCCCTCTCCACGTCGCCGGCAACCGACAGCCCCGGAGCGAACACCCCCAGGCTGGTGAAGCGCACGCTGCCGTCCTCTCTCAGCGTGTCGATCGAGGTTCCAGGCGGAAGCGTCTCGGCTTCCACCGAGTCGCGCACCCATTCGTCGATCACCGCCTCCTCGGACTCGAAGGCGCCCTCGGAGGTGAACCGCTCGACCAGGTCGTCGAGGCGGCGTGCCTGACGACGGCCGTCCAGGTACTCCTCGAGCCCCTCTGCCTCGGCCACCTCGGAGACCTTCTCGGCCAGGTCACGGAAGATCTGCCATTCCGTGCGCGCCTCACCGGCCGGCGGTACCGCCTCGTCGGAGAAGACCAGCCGGAATGTGTGGGTGATCGCATACTGCAGGTTGGTGCGCTCGTAGTGCATGGCCGCGGGCAGCACGATGTCGGCGTGCAGCGCCGTGGTCGACATGCGGAAGTCGACCGCCACGATCTTCTCCAGCTTGGGCCAGAGGTTCTCGAGTAGCGTCCTGCGCCCGCCTCGTGCACGACGCAGCGGGTTGGTGCCCACCACGAACAGCACCTGGGGATCGGTGCCCCGACCGGGGCGGTTGAGCCCTCCCCACCATCCACGCTGGACGGCCTCGGTCATGTACTCACCGAAGCTCTTGGTCATGTGGGGATCCGACCACTCGGCTTTGTTCCACGAGTCCTCGTAGCCGGCATGGTGGCTGTTGAAGAACACCGGCGGCGTGGAGGACCCGGCCACGACCGCCATCTGGAGCAACTGGTTGCCCAGGATCTCGTCGCTCGAATCGGGGTCGCGCTCCGCAGGGTCTCCATCGCCGAGTCCAGCCCGTCGAGGATCCGCGCGGTCTCGTCCACCCCGCTGCCGGACTTCATCGAGAACATTAGGTAGCCGTCGAATCCGGCCAGCGCCAGGCCCTGGATACCGGCGCCGGGCTTGCCCCAGTTGCCGGTGAGGGCCAACAGCAGGATCATGGACCGTTCCATGAGGTCGCCGTGGTAGTACTTCGGCGTGTTGAAGCCCTCGAGGATCTTCGTGCGGCCGCCGGCCACGTCACGGGCCAGGCTGCGGATGACCTCGGGGTGCACCCCGCACATCTCCGAAGCCGCCTCGGGGCTGTAGCCCGACAGGCGGTCGAGCATCATGTCCCCACACGGTGGTGAGCTCCACCTCGGTGCCGTCGGAGAGAGTGGTGCTCCAGGTACCCGACAGCGCGGGTTCGGAGCCCTCGATGATCAACGACGCGCGCGACGCGGGCGTCAGCCCCTCGTCGGTCCAGTGGTAGAACTGGTCCTCGAGTCCGTCACCGGTCAACTCCGATGCACGCAGGAACCGCCCTGTCTCCTTGATCACGAGCAGGGAAGATCGGTCTGGGATCGCATGAAGGCTTCGTCGGCCAGGCCTTCGTCGACGACGACCTTGCACATCGCGAGTGCCAACGCCGCGTCGGTGCCGGGTTGGATCGGCACGAAGGTGTCCGCCGCCACCGAGGCGGCGTTCACATCGGGCGCGATCGCCACCACCTTGGTCCCCCGGTACCGGGCCTCGGTGATGTAGTGATGGTAGGGAATCCAGGTGTAGCCGGGGTTCGAGTGCCACAACAGCAGGACCTCGCTGTGGAAGTTGTCGTCCACGCTGGAGGCGCTGGAGAACTTGCCGAAGGTCATGTGCTGACCCACCGGAAGGTCGTTGACAAGGCCGTTGGCATCGAGGGTGATCGCCCCGATCAGCCCGGCGAAGCGCAGGAAGGGCGCCTGGGTCAACAGGGCCTCCCTCCACGGTCTCCTCGAAGATCACCGACTCGGGGCCCTCGATGTCGATGGCCTCCACGACGGCTTCGGCGATCTCGGTCAGCGCCTCGTCCCAAGAGATCTCCTCCCACTCGCCCGATCCCCGCTCGCCGACCCGGCGCAAGGGTGCAGGATCCGATCCGGGCTGTAGAGCTGCTGGCTCCACGAGGCGCCCTTCTGGCACCCGAGCGGGTTGAGGTCGGGCACCCCGGATTCGACCACGGGGATGTTGCCGCCCTGCTCTTCGAACACGACCTTTCCATCACGCACGAACACGCGGTAGGGGCAGGTGGCAACGCAGTTCAGGCAATGGGTGCCCCACGCCACCTTGTCCCAACTCCAGCGCCGGCTGTAGTCGAGCTCGGTGCGGGTGGGTTCGGCTCGCGTCGTGGTCGGATCCACGGTGTCGGTCATGAGGCCCCCGATGCGGTACGGCTCGGCTCCCCGGCGGCGGAGCGAACGTGGTCGGCGAGCAGGTCGGCCGCGGCGGCGATGTCGTCGGGGACAGCTCGACCTCGTAGCCGAGGGGCTCGTCGGCGACGGCAAACAGCACACGCTCGGCCGGCGGCGCCGCTTTGCGTTCCACTCCCTGGCGGCTGATGAGCACGCAAGGCCCGCCCTGCGAGGAGAAGCCCTCGACGAGCACCAGTTCCCTGTCGGCGAAGTACCGCGACACGAGGTCACCGAGAGAGGGACGGGAGCTCTGCGGCTCTGCGTTGAGGTGGAACAGCACATGGCCTTCGGGGCCGACCAGCAGCACCGGTTCCCCACCGGCCGCTGTGTGGCGGGCCGAGTCAGAACCCGCACGGTCCGCACTGAACCCGTGCGAGGCGTGCTTCACGGTCCCCACGCTCAGTCCGCGGCCGCGCAGCTCTGGCAGAACCAGCTCCACGAAGCGGGTCTTGCCCGAACCGCTCGAGCCCGTGATGGTCACGACCACCGGCACGCAGCGCTCCCCTCGTCACACGATCTCGTCGCCGTCGCGCTCAACTGACCCCCCGGACCGGACTAATCCTCGTAATCCTATCTATCGTTACTGCCGTGAGGAGAAGTGTCCTTCGCACACTGCCCGGTGCGCCGGCACGATAGCGCTGAGGTCGGGCTCCCTCAGGGGATCGGACTCTATACCTGGGGGGAAAACCCCCAGGACCGGGAGCCGATCGACGATGTCGTGTGCCGCCTCCTCGGGGGAGCACTCGACGGTATCGATGCGGACCTCTGGGGACTCGGGCGGCTCGTACGGCGAGTCGATGCCGGTGAAGTTCGCGAGCTCACCGCGGCGGGCCTTGCGGTACAGCCCCTTGGGGTCACGGGACTCGGCTACCTCGAGCGGCGTGTCCACGAACACCTCGCAGAAGCGACCCTCGCCCGCGATCCCGCGCCAGTTCGCGCTCGGCCCGGAACGGCGAGATGAACGACACCAGCACCACCAACCCCGCGTCGGCCATGAGCTTCGCGACCTCGGCGACACGGCGGATGTTCTCCACCCGGTCCGCCTCGGTGAACCCGAGGTCGTGGTTGAGGCCATGGCGCACGTTGTCGCCGTCGAGCAGATAGGTGTGCACCCCCAGGGAGTGCAGGCGCTGCTCTGTGCGGTTCGCGATCGTCGACTTGCCCGAACCGGACAGCCCGGTGAACCACACGACGCCCGGCCCGTGCCCCTTCATGGCACTGCGGGACTCGCCGCTCACCTCCAGTGCCTGCCAGTGCACGTTCTGGGAGCGACGCAACGAGAAGTGCAACATGCCTGCACCGACGGTGGCGTTGGTCAGGCGGTCGATGATCACGAAACCACCCATGTCGCGGTTCGCCCGGTAGGGATCGAACGGGATCGGCCGGTCGGCGGTGAGGGTGCACACGCCGATCTCGTTCAACCCGAGGGTGGTGGCCGCCAGGTGCTCCAGCGTGTTGACGTTGATCTTGTACTCAGGTTGCGACAGCGTCATCGGCACGGTGAGGCACGCCGAGCGCATCAGGTAGGGCCGCCCCGGCAGCATCTCGACGTCGTGCATCCACACGATGTCCGCTTCGAACTGGTCCGCCGTCTCCGCCGGGTCGTCGTCCACGCACAGCACGTCCCCGCGACTCACGTCCATCTCGTCGGCGAGCACCAGGGTCACCGACTGCCCGGCGGTCGCCTCGTCGAGGTCGCCGTCGAAGGTGCAGATCCTCGACACCTTCGAGGTGCGTCCCGACGGCAGCGCCCTCACACCGGTCCCGGGCCGCACGGTTCCGCCGACGATGGTGCCGGAGAACCCGCGGAAGTCCGGCGTTGGGACGGTTGACCCACTGCACCGGGAACCGGAACGGCCCAGCGCTCAGGCGGTCCTCCACCTCGATCCCTTCGAGGTGCTCGAGGAACGACGGACCATCGTACCAGGGGGTCTGCGGACTCCGGGCGGTCACGTTGACACCCCGCAACGCCGACATGGGTATGCAGGTGACGTCGCTCAGGCCGATCTCGGTGGCGAAGTCCACGTAGTCGGCCTCGATGCGCTCGAAGTCGGCCTGCGAGTAGTCGAGCAGGTCGAGCTTGTTGACGGCCACGACGATGTGCTCGATGCCGAGCAACGACACCAGGTAGCTGTGCCGCCGGGTCTGGGTCAGCACCCCCTTGCGGGCATCGACGAGGATGACCGCCGCCTGCGCCGTGGACGCTCCGGTGACCATGTTGCGGGTGTACTGCTCGTGGCCGGGCGTGTCGGCGACGATGAACTTGCGCTTCTCGGTTGCGAAGAACCGGTAGGCGACGTCGATGGTGATGCCCTGCTCGCGCTCGGCGGCCAGGCCGTCGACCAGCAGCGCGAAGTCGAGTTCCCCGCCCTGGGTGCCCACCTGGCGCGAGTCCGCCTCGAGCGCGGCCAGGTGGTCCTCGAACACGAGCTGGGACTCGTAGAGCAATCGGCCGATGAGCGTGCTCTTGCCGTCGTCCACGCTGCCGCAGGTGATGAAGCGCAGCATGGTCTTGTGCCGGTGGGCCTCGAGGTACGCGTCGATGTCGGCCGCGATGAGGTCCTCGTGGACGTTCGACATCAGAAGTACCCCTCCTGCTTCTTCTTCTCCATCGAACCCGACGAGTCGAAGTCGATCACACGGCCCTGACGTTCCGAGGTGGTGGTGAGCAGCATCTCCTGGATGACCGCGGTGAGGGTGTCGGCCTCGCTCTCGATCGCGCCGGTCAGCGGATAGCAGCCCAGGGTGCGGAACCGGACGCTTCGCATCTCGGCGACCTCGCCGTCGCGCAGCGGCATCCGGTCGTCGTCGACCATGATCAGCACGCCGTCACGCTCGACCACCGGCCGCGGGGCCGCGAGGTACAACGGCACGATCGGGATGTCCTCGAGGTGGATGTACTGCCAGACGTCGAGCTCGGTCCAGTTCGACAAGGGGAACACCCGGATCGACTCACCCTGGTTGTGGCGTGCGTTGTAGGTGCGCCACAGCTCGGGCCGCTGCTGCTTGGGATCCCACCGGTGCTGCGCCGAGCGGATGCTGAAGATCCGCTCCTTGGCCCGCGACTTCTCCTCGTCGCGCCGCGCCCCGCCGAAGGCGGCATCGAATCCGAACTTGTCGAGGGCCTGCTTCAGCCCGTCGGTCTTCCACATGTCGGTGTGGACCGCCGATCCGTGGTCGAAGGGGTTGATGCCGGCTTCGACGCACTCGGGATTCTGGTGCACGATGAGCTCCATGCCCGACTCAGCCGCCATCCGCTCACGCATCTCGTACATCGCGCGGAACTTCCAGGTGGTGTCCACGTGCAGCAACGGGAAGGGCGGGATCGACGGGTAGAACGCCTTGCGGGCCAGGCGCAGCATGACCGCGCTGTCCTTGCCCACCGAGAACAACATGACCGGCCGTTCGCTCTCGGCGACGGCTTCGCGCATGATGTGGATGCTCTCCGCTTCAAGGTGTTGCAGGTGCGTCAGCGCTGTCTTCACGTGTCTCCTGGGCCGACCGGAATCATTGCATCCACCGCCTCTGAGCGGCGAACGGGCACCCGTTGGAGCAACCCCGGCGAACTGAAGGCTCACAGCCACCTATGCGGTTGCCCAAACCCTTCAGTTCGCCGGGATGGCCGGCGCGACGAGAGCGTCGACGAGGCCCCACTCGAGGGCGGTGCGCGCGTCGATCGAGCGCCCCGAGAGCGCGAGCTCGCAGGTGCGGTGCCGGCCGATCCGCCGTGTGAGGCTCACGGTGCCGCCCGCGCCGGGGATCAGGCCCATCGACACCTCCGGTAGGGAGATCGCGACGGTGTGGTCGGCCTCGACGTGACCCGCGAACGCCGCCAGTTCGATGCCCGATCCGACGCACGAACCGTGCAGGTGCACCGTCACCCGGTCCCTGATCCGGTCGATCAGCGCGCCGACGCTGCGTTCGAGGCGAACCAGGTGTGCCGTAGCAGGATCGGGCGCCGTCGCGAACTCGTCGAGGTCGCCGCCGCTGCAGAAGCCGGGACCCGCACCGCTCAGGCGGACGAGGCGGATCGTGGTGTCCAGGTACGCGAGCTGGAGCTGCTCGGCGAGCGCGTCACGCATCGCAGTGTCGAACGCGTTGCGCCGCTCGGGGCGGTTCAACACGACATGGAGCTCGTCGTCACGGCGGACCGCTAGCACCGGCGGCCGTGAGTCACCGGTGGGCCTCACAGGTACCGAAGCCCGCCACGAACGGAACTCCTCACCCTGCTGGAGCGTCCCGAACACGGCCGACTCCAAGAGAAGCCCCTGCGAGACGTCCATCCCGGGGCTTCGGCGCAGCAGCGTGGCGAGAGCGAGCACGGCGACCGGGTTCCGGCTCACGGTCTCCGCTACCTGCTCCACGATCCGACCACCGACCCGGTCCACGACGTCGCAGAGCTCCAGGGCCGCCTGCGACGGCCCCGCCTGGGACGGACCCGCCTCGGCACGTGTCACCCCCACGACCACCACCGGCACGTCGCAGCGGAAGTCCGGGGGCGTGACGGCGCCGTCGACCGCATCGGCCTCGTCGAGGTCCACCAGCGCTATCGCACGGGGCGCAAGCCCACTCCACGGCGCGGTGGCACCGGGATCGCGGCTCAACTGCACCAGATCGTGGACGTCAACGTAGTGCACCGTCATCATTCGACCTCGCTGACAGGCTGGGACAACATGGTCCCACCATGGTGACGCACCAGCGCCCACATCCCGGACCGGCCGCTGCGCCATGAAGGTGGGCCTGCTGCTGAAGGGGGTCGAGGTACGCGGTCGTGGGATGGACGTCGAGATCCGCGACGGCCGGATCCACAGGATCGGCGCCGACCTGTCGACGCCGCCCGGCACCGAGGTCGTGGCCGGGCGTGGCGGCGCTCTGATCCCCGGGCTGCACGACCACCACATCCACCTGGCATCGCTCGCGGCGGCCATGGACTCGCTGCGCGTCGGGCCACCGGAGGTGACGTCCGCTTCGGCGTTCGCCGACGCGCTCCGCGGCCGGCACCGCCGACTCGCCCCGGGGTTGTGGCTTCGTGCAGCCGGGTACCACGAGTCCGTGGCAGGCGATCTCGATCGCTTCGCGCTCGACCGAGTCGTCGCCGACCGGCCGGTGCGGGTGCAGCACCGCAGCGGGATCCGCTGGACGCTCAACTCCGTCGCGCTGCGCACGGTCGACGCGGACGACTCCACACATCCCGGGATCGAGCGTGACGACACCGGCGCACCCACCGGTCGCATCGACCGGGCCGACGACTGGTTGCGTGCGACCATCGGCGAGTCCGGCTTCCCGGACCTCACCGAGGTCGGGGCGATCCTCGCCCGCCACGGTGTCACCGGGGTCACCGACTGCACGCCGTACCGCACACCCGACGGTCCGGAGGCGATCGCAACCGCCGTGCGACTCGGACAGCTTCGCCAGCGGGTGGTCCTCACAGGCCACGCCGACCTGCTCGACACCCCGCCTGGCGCGGAGGTCGAGTCGGGACCGGTGAAGATCGTCCTCGACGAGGCCGACCTCCCCGACTTCGACGACCTGATCGACACGATCACGAGGTCCCATGCCGCGGGTCGACCGGTGGCGATCCACCTCGTCACCGGCGCTGCGACGGCGTTCGCGCTGAGCGCCTGGCGCACATGCGGATCACATCCCGGTGATCGCATCGAGCACGGGTCGTTGATCTCGCCGAAGATGGTCGAGCTGCTCGCACGACTCGACCTCACGGTGGTCACCCAGCCCGGGTTCGTGGCCGAACGCGGCGACGAGTACCTGGCCGAGGTCGACCCGGGGGACGTAGCGAACCTCTACCGCTGCGCGAGCCTTCGGCGATCCGGCATCGCGGTGGCGGCGAGCACCGACGCGCCCTACACCGATGCCGACCCGTGGAAGGCGATCCGTGCCGCCACCCGAAGGCGCACCCGCTCGGGTGCCGAGCTGGGCCCGACCGAGGCGATCGACGCACCCGCTGCCCTGGCGATGTTCACCTGCGACCCGCTCCGACCGGGCCGTGCGCCGACCACGCTCTCGGTGGGCTCACCGGCGGACCTGTGCCTGCTGCACCTCCCCCTCGCCGAGGCTCTCGTGGATCCGAGAGCTGAGAACGTGAGGGCGACGTTGCGTCGCGGCGTGGTCGTCGCCGGCCACCTGTGACCGCGCCGGTGGACCCGGGCTGCAGCGAGCATCGGCAGGGGTTCGGCCTACTCCGTGGGCGCGCGTCGTGGTTCGTCCCGAGGGCGTGCCATCCCCCGTGGGCCCACGTGGCGAGGGTGGGATCCACGAGCTCGTCGACCCTTGCCTCGTAGAGCGCGGCCAGCTCCGGGGTCACGCGGTCCTCCCACTCGCCAACACCCCCGGTGCGGAAGAACGACTTGGGATCGGACCAGCCGACGGCGGCCATGTGCTCGGCGTTCTCGGGCGCGCGGTCGCGCATCGCGCCGAGCGATGCGGCCGCCGCCCACTGCTCGGCCCGAGCCGCGTCGACGGGACGGTCGAGCGCGTTGCCCAGGCGCATCAGCTCGCCCGGCAGGTCGGCCATCAGGTCGCCGAAGTGGACCATGGTCACGTTCGGCAGGTGCCGCCGGGCCCAACCGACCGAGAAGTGGTGCAGGACCGTGGCGAGCGTGGGCATGCCAACGTCTGATTCCGAGGTGACGAACAGGCGGAACCTCTCACCTGGATCATCGGGGATCACAGGAGGCACATCGAGCGGAGGCATCCCCTCGAAGCCCACCTGCTCGGTACGGACCTCCATGAACCGCAGGAGGTCCCAGTTGGCCATGTGGTGCTCGAAGGAGATCGACACGTCGCGGGGATCACGACCGACCACCACGTAGTGACGTCTCGGTGGAAGGGAACTCCGTCGAGAGGGGGTGTGGGTCTTGACGAAGCGGCGGTGGGTCTGGGCGTCGAGCTCGGCGAGCACTTCGTCGATCGGGCGGTCGCACATGTCGAGCCACGGGGAGATGCCCGCGAGAGGAGCTGGGAACTCGGGGCCACCGAAGACCAGCATTCCGACGAGCATCTGCGTCCAGGTCGTACCGCACTTCGGCGGAGTGGCGATCACGATGTCGCCGGCACGGAACGCGAACCCGTCCCAGCGGGCGTTGTCGGAGATCAGGTTGGCGTACCGCACCAGGGGCATCGCCATGATGGCCTCCACGTCGTCGTGGCCGGCGCCGGTGCGCACCTCCGCAGGGTCGCCGTCTGGTGGGTTCGAACTGCTCCGGCTCATGGCGACCTCCGGGAGTCGGGTGGGATCCGCCTGGCACACAATCTTGCACAGGCGGCTCGAGCGCGGGCGTGCGAAGCTGGGACCCGTGATGCACGCCGAACCCGATCCGCTCACCGCAACCCCCCGCCGGGTTCCCCTCTCACGCCGGCACCTGCTGTTCGGGGCGGGCTCGGTGATCGTGCTGGCCGGTTGCAGCGGTGACGACGCGGCGGACGACGGTGCCGCTGCGCCCTCAGAGGGCACCGGTGGCTCCACGAAAGGAACGGGCGCGAGCGAAGCATCCTCGTCCACTTCCACCCCGGGGTCGACCACGGCCACCACCGCCACGACCGCCCCCGGCGCCTGCGTCCTCACTCCGGAGCTCACCGCCGGGCCGTACCACCTCGACGGCCACTTGGCGCGTGCCGACATCACCGAGGACCGCGGGCACCCCGCTCGAGTTCAGCGTCCGTGTGCTTGCCCTGCCCGACTGCGCCGCTCGAGGGTGCCGCTGTGGACATCTGGCACTGCGACGCCGGCGGGGGAGTACTCCGGATTCAACGGCAACAGCCTCGAAGCCACCCAGGCCGGGAGGCACCAACGACAAGCGGTTCCTACGAGGCGTGCAGCTCACCGACGCCGAGGGTCGCTTGCCAGGTTCAGCACCATCTTCCCCGGTTGGTACGAGGGCCGTACCGTCCACATCCACCTCAAGGTCCTCGACGGCGGCACCCTCGATGCCACCTACACCGGTGGCCACGTCGCACATGTCGGCCAGGCCTTCTTCGACGAGGCGACGACGGTTGCGATCCTCGACACGGGTGCCTACCGGGCGCACACCGGTGACCGCACCACCAACGAGGAGGACTCCATCTACGCCCAGGCAGGTCCCGGGGCCATCACGGCCGTGACCCTCGCTCGGGAAACGATCCAAGCGCCGGGCTCGTCGGCGAGTTCACATGCATGGTCGACCCCGACGCCACCCCCACCCCCGGCGCCACTGTTCTGAACACCCCCGCCAACTCACCCAACACCCCCGCCAACCGACCCAACACCCCCGCCAACTGACCGGCGTGAAGCGCGTGATCCCGCGGGCTGAGACCGGACAGTTCGCCAGGGTGAGGGTTGAGGTGAGCGGTTGAGGCGAGGGGTCGAGGTGAGGGGTTGAGGCGAGGGGCTGGCAGACGGTCAGGGAGACGCCACCACCGACATCGTCAGAACCGAGGGGCTCTGCGCGCTGTGGTGCAGCTCATAGCGCCCTCCGGCGAGCTTCGCCGCGTCGCCCACAGGGATCAGGTGGGGAAATCCGCGGTCGAGATCCTGATGCGGAGGCGGTGCCCGCCGACACGGTCACGAAGGCGGGTCTGATCTCGATGTCGTAGCGCACCGGGACACCGGTGGGAACAGGCACCGACGAGGCCCTCCGTGAGCGGTGACCACGGAACCAGGAGGTTGCCGTCGTGGTCACGCCAGCTGCGGTCCTCGTCGATCGTCCTGAGGCTGCCCTGGACGGCACCACCGCTCAGGTGCATCGACCTGCCGTTGCGGGCTACGTCCTCGACGGTCACCGACAGCAGGGTCTCGGCACGATTCGAACTCATGTTCACCCCGAGCGACATCGGTCCGGAAAGCTGCAGGTCCTGCTCGAGTGGATCCGTGGTGTAGGTGACCTCGTTGAGGGTGCGCCTCGCGCGGGTCATCGGCCGCAGGCATTCCTTGGCCCACAGGCCCGCCGCGAACTGGACCGTGGAAGCGGTGCACATCGGGCCGATCGGGACGTAATCGAGATCGACACCGGGCTCGGCCCCGGTGGGTGCTGAGGTCGACAGGGTCGTGTCGCCGTGCAGCCACAACTGCTGGGTCGTGGCGCTCTCGAGGGGGTAGTTGCGCGCACGGTAGGACGTCCCGTCGGGCTCGATGACCTGCATCGGAGCGCCGCCGGCGAGGGGCTCCGCGGGTGGGGCATCCTTGAGCCAGCGATCGAACCATTCCAGTTGCAGCTGCGTCATGTCGATGCCCGCTCCGAGACCACCGTGGGTCCAGGGGCCGGTGAGGAACTGGAACCGATCGGTGACCGGCTGGCCCTTCACCATCGGCGCCTCGACCGGTCGCCCGGCCGCCGCGTTCTGCAGACCGCTGTAGATGCGTGGCGTGCCGCGCTGGAACACGTCGTAGAGCCCGCCCGTCAGGTAGACCGCTACACCGTTGTCGGCGATGCGTTGCAGGATCCGCTCGGGCCGGCGCATCTCCCACCACTCGCCGTCGTAGCGCCGCTCGCCGTTGGATGCGATGTCGGCCGCGATCACCGCTTCGAAGTTGCTCATCTGCTCCAGGTGCGCGCTCGCCCGCCGAAGCGCTTCGGGCAGGTCGTCGTGGTGCTCGGTGAACGGGGTGATCGTGCGGGTCACCCCGTAGCCGAACAGCAGTCCTGCGGGCGACAGCAGGTTGATCGCCCCACCGCTCACGAAGAGGTCCCGGTACGGATCGACCGTGGCCGACATCGGGAAGATCGCGCGCAGCGGCGAGTCCGGGCCCACCTCGGCAGCGGTGAAGAGCTGCACGATGGCGAGGTACGACAGTCCCAACATGCCGACCGAACCGCTGGAGCGTGGCAGCTGCGCCGCCCAGTCGACCACCCCGGCGCCGGCTACCGCCTCTGCCGGGTCGAACAGATCGAATGCTCCGTCGGAGGCACCGGTGCCGGGGATGTCGACCGCCGCTGCGATGTACCCATGGCGGACCAGCGAGAGGTTCACCCCGTTGGCTCCCGGCACATCCGCTTGGGCGGCGCCGGACTTGCCATAGGGCGTGAAGCCGACGATGACGGGGAACGGACCATCGAGGCGCTCCCCGGTGTCCGGGTCGGTCGGCTCGTAGAGGTCCGCCCGCAGCACCCGGCCATCCTCGGAGCAGGATCTCGATGTTCCGGTTGACCACGACGCCGTAGGTGCCCGTGGTCCCCTGACAGGTCGGGGTCCGGCGGAGCGCTGCACGCGCTCGAGGCCAGCGCCGCGACGACGCAGATCACCGCTGCGAACCCGACGATGCGGTGGCCTCTGCCATCGGTACCGGGACGGCGTGCCGAGACGACCACGCCCCACCGCCGTGGACTCGAATGCACGAAGTCGCTCACCTGCACCCCCGCCAATTGCGTACGCCTGCGTTTACCACTCTGTCACGGATGTTGCGAGCGTGGCTCCACGTTCGCCGACAAGCGACCTGCGGGTCGCCTGTGAGCTCACCCAACCGGCAGGACGAAGGTCTGCTCGACGAGTGTCCTGTCGTCCCAGGTACGCCCCTTGAGAGTGATGGTCAACGTCGCACCGCCCTCGTCGTCGACCTCGATCTCACCGAACTGCCCGCCACCGGGATGGACGCCGCCCGAGTACGGTCCACCCTTCACGCTGCCGGGCCGGTCCAGAGCCGCTGCATGAAGCAGGGGGAACCCGCCTGCCCGGCCAGTCGAGTAGTCAGTGTGGCTCCCGTCGTCGAGCGCAACCATGTGGGCGTCGCCGGCGACCGCAACGAGACGGTCCCGCATGCTGCTCGCCGCGATGAGGTCCGCCGCCCGGCGTCGCGCATCTGGGTAGCTCCGCCCACGTGTCGCCGCCCGGGAGCGACGGGACCGATCCAGGGGCTGCTCCCCGCCCACACGACCACCTGTCCCGAGTCGTGCGCTCGCCGAAGCTCCTCGGCGAACCACGCCTCCTGCTCGACGCCGAGCATCTGCTGCTCGCGTCCCCGTGCCACACCTGGCGCCGTTCGCTGCGACCGCGTGTCGGTCATGATGATGCGCACCCTTCCGGCGACGAAGGACTGGCCGATCGGGCCCTCAGGCGAATCTGACACGAGCGGGTGGTGGGGCACCCAGGCCCGGTACACCCGCTCCGCCGCCGGTCGGCTGGTGGCCGTCTCGTCACCGTCGTTGGCCGAGTAGTCGTGGTCGTCCCAGACGTAGGCTATGGACGTGGAGCGGTACAGCGCCGCCTGGGCAGGCTCGGTCAGCACCTGGTCGAGTGCCTCCTGGAAACGGGCCGGTTCGTCCTCGCCGATGTTCGCGTAGTGCAGGTCACCCAGCTGGAGGTATGCGAGGGGTCGTCTGCGTCGGATGGAGTCGAACACCGCACCGTCGGACCCCGACCGGGCGCAGGCGCCGACCGCAAGCGTGAACGACGCAGGGCCCTCGGGCATGGTCCGCAACGTGCCGGAGCGGACTCGGTCGACCTCTCCCCTCACCTCGATTGCCCAGTGGTAGGTGGTGGCGGGACGGAGGCCGTCGATCCCCAGGCGCACAACGTGGTCGGCCGAAGCATCGGCCGTGCGCGTCGGCGATGTGAGCGGGTCCGTGAGATCCGCGGACCGGGAGAGCATCAGCCGAACAGGACCCTCCTGGCGCACCCTGGCCACCACCTCGGTGGATCGAGCGGTCGTCGAGCCGACCCACGCCCACACGACGGGCGAGGGAGCCGGGTCGACAACCTCGGATGCGGGGTGCGTCGGCCCGAAGTAGTGGTCGTGGACCTGGTTCGCGCCGAATGTCGTGAGCACCACCGCGATCGTCGTCCAGGCCGCGACCGCCACCAGGTGGTGGACGTGGTGCTCGCGTTGCCAGGCCAACCAGTGCAGGAAGGCCGGGACGGCGAAGACGGCGATCAGTAGGAACGCCACCGCCGGTGGGTACTGGAACGACGACAGGAACCCGAGCAGCCCTGCGCAGACGGCAGAGCGATCGCCCCGCCTACCTCCCACCTGTACACGACGACTGCCGACACGATGAGCGCCACGTACAGCGTGATCCACACCGGTGTGGCGACCGCCGTGTCGAGCTCCTCGGGCGTGGCCGGGATCCGCCCTGCGAAGGTCATCCACCCCACCAGGCTCACCGCGACGAACGTCCAGACACCGGCCACGGTCCTGGCGATCGTCGCCCGACGGTCGGTGACGTGCTGCGGACCGAGCGGACGCGCCGGCGGCATTCCCCGTCGACGTGCGTGGCGTGGGTGTTCGACAACCGTGGTGGCCACCGAGGCGAGCTCGGGCGGGCGGCCGAACGGCGTCCGGTCGAGGATCACTCTGACCCACATCGGGTGCCGCCCTCCGCGGAGCACCACCAGCAAGCACGCGACGGCCAACACCGCCGAGGCGACAGCCGCCGCGACGAAGACCAGGAAGATCCAGGCGATGCTGTCGAGCCAGTCGCGCCATCCGATGTAGTTGCCCCACGAACCGACGGCCAACCACACGGCGAGGACACCCAGGACCACGCCCGCCACCAGGTACCAGGTGGTCCCGTGCCGGCCACTCCGGAGATGGTCGTCACCGGCACCGGCATCGGCGTCGTCACCGACCGCCAGGATGGCCGTCATCCTGCCCTGCCGACCGCTGCGCCGGCTCATCCACCCCGGTCCGCGCAGTCGCTCGTAGACGTCGCGTAGGACCACGGCGATCGAGATGAGGATCCCGATGCCGAGCACCGTCGGTACGATCACCCCCAGGATCATCGGGCGCTCCTCGCGGTGTCGTGGACCTCGACCGTCCCCGCCTCGCCGTCGACGGTCACCTCCTGACCGGGTCCCGCGAGACGAGAGACGATCCCCGGGATGTTCACGACCGCGGGGAGTCCGAGCTCGCGAGCCACGATCGCAGCGTGGCTGAGCGGGCCACCTTCCTCGACCACCACCGCTCCCACCTGCATGAACAGCGGCGCCCACGAGGCATCGGTGCTCAGGGCCACGAGCACGTCGCCGCGATCGACGTCGGCCTCCGTGGGGTGGCGAACGACCCGGACCGGGCCGCGATGCCGACCCGGGGAGGCACCCCAGCCGTGGAGCACAGCACCCGTCGGAGCGGGTGGGGCCTTCTCGGGAAGCGCTCCGTGGAATCGCTGGGGCAGCGGCCCGGCATCCGCCGCGGCGTCCAACCAACGGCGTCGGCGCGCGAGCTCGGCAGGCGCCGGGACGAGCTGCCCGTCTCCTCTCATGGCGTGCACGAGCTCCTGCTCTCCCAGCAACTCGACGTCGTCGGCTTCCTCGAGCACCCCTGCTGTGACGAGTCGACGACCGAGCTCGAGGTGGACGCGGCGGATCAAGCCGCCGATCGTGAGCACTGCGGCCTTGGTCCGCTCGCGCCGTTCCAGTCGGTCGGCGGCCTCCTCCGCCTGCCGCCTGATCAGGAACCTGCGCAGATCGAAGACCTGGAGGTTACGGATCCGCGCCTGGGTCCACTCGGGGTTGGCGACCAGACCGTCGAGCAGCTCGTCGAGGCCGGACTCCCGGGGTGCAGCATCGTTCGAGGCCTCGCGGTCCCGCAACACCGTCCCGGCTGCTCGCTGCACCACCGGCCACCAGGCCTCAGGCGTCTCATCCCAGGTGGGTCCGGCGAGTACGGCGCTCGAACCAGCCCGCTCCACCAGGGCGAACACCGCCGCCAGGAGCTCCGCTCCGTTGACCGACGCTCCGAGGCTCATCGTCTCCTCCTCCGGATCCGACGCCAGCGCGATCGCCCGCAGCACCGCCACGGGAGCACCGGAGAGAACGCGATCCAGCTCCGCCGATGGCCACCCGGCGATGGTGCCACCCGGCCGCGCCGTGGCCCTCAACGCCCAGTTCCGTGCGTCGTCGGGATCGAGGTGACGTCGGAGCAACGACTCCAGACGGGCGACGTCCGACACTGCGGTCGCAGCGATGGCCACCTCGGCGGCCATCGCTCGGCCAGCCAGATCGATCAGCCGGCGACGGAGCGAAACCAGGGCCTCCACGTCGAGACCCACCAGGTCGGGCATGCGCTCCCACGCCTCTACGGCAGCCACCGTCACGGTGCCTGACTCCCACAACGCCCTGCGGCGCTCGCGGAGCGCCGATGCCGAGCGCCACGGCTTGCCCCGGCGCCCCCGCCCTCGCGGCCCGAGCGCGGAGCAGATCCATCAGCTCCTCGTCGAGAACGATCTGCCCTCGGACCCTGCCGAGCAGGGGGCGGAACCACGCAGCCGACGGCAGGTTGCCAATGCGGTCCTCGTGTCCACGGACCGCTTCCTCGAGCACCAGGCGACACACCGAGTCGCGCAGAGGTGGGACCACGCCGGGCACCATCTCGGCGATCCCGGCGGAGCTCCATCGCCGACTGGTCCAGTCCTGCGTATCGAAGCCGTCGTCGGTCGCCGGGCCACCAGCGCCGGTGATCGGTCGGGCCTGCAGGAGCCAGAGGCCGTCGTCGTCCTCGGCCCACTCCAGATCGAGCGGCCCTGCGCCCAGGCGGCGCTCGGCGTCCAGGGCCAGATCGGCGACGTCACCCGCCCTCGTCGGCCGCGGCGGCCGGGTGGTCCGGTCGACAAGCTCCACCGTCGGGGTGACCCGGCCGCTCACGAGCTGCTCTCCCGCGCCGACGACCGTCTCGACCCGAACGCATCCAGGCCGTCCACCGGGGTCGACGGTGAACGCCACGCCGGCTCTCCGCGAATCGATCTGGCGCATGACGATCACCGCCATCGCGATGTCCCCCTCGTCGATGCCGTGGTAGCGCCGGTAGGCGTGGGGGACGGATACCACAACGAGGCCCAAACCAGGCGAACCGTCCGTTCCAGCTCGGCCCGGTCGCCGACGTCGAGGAACGAGCGGTACTGGCCGGCGAAGGACGTCCCGTGGAGGTCCTCCGCAGTTGCCGAGGAGCGAACCGCCACCCGCCCACCGACCGCACGGATCGAAGCATCGGCGCGAACCAGCGCCCGGGACACCGGATCGGGCAGCTCCACTGACAGGAACGCCTCGTCCAGCCGAGCCCGGGTCGCCCCCGTGATCGCTCGGGGGCGTGCCGGGCGACCCCGACACCTCCTCGAGCATCGCTGACAGGTCGGGGTGCGACACCACCTGACGGTACGCCTCTGTGGTGATCACCGCCGTCGCCGGCACCCTGAGCCCTGCACCGATCAGCCGGTCGGTCCATGCCCCTTCCCGCCCACGTCAGCCACCTCGACACCGTGTCCGCGGAGCACGACCGCTAGTTCGCCGACCGCCGATCGCTCGCTCATGCCGTCGGTGGCGACGGTTCCTCGAGTGCGTGCAGGTAGGTGGCCACTGCCCGGTCGAGCACCTGGTCGAACGACTCGCCCGCCGGTCGGGTCCGGGCGCTCAGCGCGGCGGCGAGGTCGGCCCGCAAGGTCACCGACCGTCGGCGGGAGATGCCCATGAGCAGGCCCACCGCTCCCACCAGGATCACCACGGCGAACAGGACGGCGAGATCCCACACAGCGCCGATGGCGGCGTCGAGCACGCCAACCGCGCCGAGCAGCATGAGCAGCACGGATACCGATGAGGACATGGCGGGTCGGACCGGACCAGGGCGCATGGGGCCAGTCTGGCAGAACCGGCTCGGGTGGCCTCAGGACCGAGTCAGCCCGCCGGGCAGTGGCAGACCGTGGGCACGTTCCTCGTGAGCAGTCGCTCCGTTCCGAGCACCACCACCGCTCCGACGAGCACGCCCGCAACCACGTCGGTCACCCAGTGCGCTCCGAGGTACACGCGGCTCACGCCCACCGCGACGATCCCGGTCAGCGCGAGGAGACGGACCACCAGTGCAAGCGGTTGCGGAACACCCACATGGCGGCACAGCACCGGGAGCAGACCGAGGACCACCGTGACCTGGAAGCTGTGGCCGCTGGGAAACGACGCCAGTGCGGTCGCCGTGGCCGGTGCCGGTGGACGAGGTCGATCGATCGCCGTCTTGAGCACGACGTTGAGCGCGGCGCTCGCGAGGATGGCAGCCGGGTAGATGAGCGCCGCGGCTCGGCACCGCTGCCAGAGCAGGAGTCCGACCACCATCGCGAAGAGGACGGCGACCTCCGTCGCACCCAGGAGGCTGACGTCCCTGAAGGCCGACGAGTACGAGGAGCCTCTCGCGAACTCGGACATCGGGACGTCGATCGCCGCCAGCGCAGCGGGTGCACCGACAGCCAGGACCGCGAGGCCGGCGAAGGAAGCGAGTGCGCCGAGGATGGCGACTCTGAGACGGGCAGGTGGGAGCGTGGCGGCGGAGGTCATGCGAGCGGTCGGTCATGTGAAGTATCGCATGGTGGATGGCCGCGCCCGCCTCGGTCTTTGGGTTCGCTCAGCCGACGCTGGGGCCGCCTCTCGACGGGAGCGGTACCTCAGGCGAAGAGCTCCTCGCCTACCCACTGGCCGGGTTCGGTGATTCCGGGAGGCACCGCGAAGATCCCCGACCCGGTGTGCACCAGGTACTCCATGAGCAGGTCGTCGCGGGAGAGCTTGGTCTGCATCGGGACGTACTGAGTACGCGGATCGCGCATGAAGCCGATGAAGAACAACCCGGCGTCCAGCCTGCCGAGCCCGTCGGAGCCGTCGGTGAAGTTGTAACCGCGGCGAAGGATGTGGATGCCGTCGTTGTCGTCGGGGTGGGCAAGGCGCACGTGCGACCTCAGGGCGATCATCGGCTCACCGTCGGCGTCCTCGGCTGAGAAGTCGGGCTCGGTGAACTCGGTCCCACCCGACATGGGCGCTCCGGTTCCCTTGGTGCGGCCGATCAGGGTCTCCTGCTCGCGCATCGAGGTACGGTCCCAGGTCTCGATGTGCATGTTGATGCGTCGCGACACCAGGTATGACCCGCCGGTCATCCAGGCCCCAGCAGCATCGTCGCCGTTGCCCACCCAGAGGAACTCCTCGAGCAGGTCGGGCTCCTCTGCCTTGAGGTTGGCGGTCCCGTCCTTGAAGCCGAAGAGGTTGCGAGGCGTCTCCTGGGTGGTCGAGGTCGACGAGGTGCGACCGAAGCCCAGCTGCGACCAGCGCACCGACACCACCCCGAAGCCGATGCGGGCCAGGTTACGCACCGCGTGCACCGCCACCTGCGGGTCGTTCGCGCAGGCCTGCACGCACAGATCGCCGCCGGTGCGGGCCGGGTCCAGACGGTCTGCAGGGAAGTGCGGAAGGTCGATGAGCGCAGCCGGGCGACGTTCCGCCAGCCCGAAGCGGTCCTGGCCGTCCTTGGTGAACAGGGTCGGGCCGTAACCGAAGGTGATCGTCAGCTGCGACGGCGGCAGGCCGTAGGCCTCGCCGGTGTCCTCGGGCGGGGCGTCCAGTGGGCCGTTCATGGCTCCGACCGTCCCAGCCGAGCTGCCCTCGGTCATCCGCTCCGCCGCCGCGCTCCACTCGGCCAGGAGCTCGGCGAGCTTCTCACGGTCGTCCGTTATGACGTCGAAGGCGGCGAAGTGCAGGCGGTCCTGAGCCGGGGTGATGATCCCCCCTGATGCTCGCCCCGGAACGGCACCGCCCCGGCGACACCACCGTTGGAGGCGTCCCCGGTAGACGACCCCGACGCCGATGCAACCGCCACTCCCGCCGCCATCCCGACCGCCGCGGTCCCTACTGCGCCGGCTCCCAGCAACCAGCGACGCGACACCCCCGACCGCTGCGGTTCGGAAGCCTCGGCGGCGTCATCGACGGTGCCGCTCACAGCACGACGACCGCGGTGAGATTGCTCAACGGTTCACCCAACGCGTTGACCGAGTCCGAGAGCTGCTTGATCTGCTCCGCGGTGAGCTCCGTGTAGTACCGGAACCCGTCCGCGGTCTCGTACTGACCCAGCTCGGCCTGCAGGGCCGCGAACTCCTCGTCGAGGGTGTCTGCGAGCTCCTTGTCCTTGATCAGCACGATCGGCCGCAATGCCTGATACGCGAGGCGCGCTCCGTCGACGTTGGCCTGGAAGTCCCACAGGTCGGTGTGGCTCCAGAACTCCTCCTCGCCGGTCACCTTGCCGGTGGCGACCTCGTCGAGGAGCTCCTTTGCCCCGTTGCCGAGTTGGTCGGCGGAGAAGGTCAGGTCCTCGACACGACTGGCGAGCTCCTCGGTGTCGGCGACGAGCTGGTCGGCCATCTCGGCCCGTTCCTCGGGTGTGTCGAGGTCGGTGAAGTCCGCCGGTGGCCACAGCTGCTTTTCGATCTGGTGCCAACCAGTCCACTCCTGGCCCTCCTCCAGGTCGGCCTCACGCAGGTCGAGTCGCGGATCGAGGTCGCCGAAGCTCTCCGCCACCGGTTCGATGCTCTCCCAGTAGGTGCGGGCCGGGGCGTACAGGGCGCGGGCCTTGTCGTCGTCACCCGCGATGTAGGCGTCGGCGAACTCCTTGGTCTCGGTCACCAGGATGCCAACCTGCTGTGCCACGTAGTCCTTGTACTGGGTGGTCGCTGCGGCTTCGAGTGCCTTCATCTCCTCCGAGGTGGCGTCGACCTCGCCTGAGTCGGTCACGGTGAAGTCGCCCCGGTGACCGTCCCCGGTCATCCCCGGAACGCATGCGGTGAAATAGGAACCCGGGTCGGCACGCAGCACCAGGTCACGACTGAGGCCGGGACCGATGTTCTCGACCTCGCCGATGATCGCCTTGCCGTCCTCGGCAAGCAGGTAGAACTCGGTGATCTCGCTGCCCTCGTTGGTCACCGAGAACACGATGTTGCCCGAGGGTGCTTCGGTCGCCGACAGCGTGCAGTCCGAGCCGGTGTCGGTCACCTCGACGGTGGTGGGACCCTCACCGGTCTCCTCGGTGTCCGACGCCGATTCCTTGGTGTTGTCGGTGCAGGCTCCGATCAGCGCGACCGCGACGACGAGCGAAGTCGCCAGTCGGCGGCGGGTGGTGGGATTCATGCGGGATGTCCTTCTGTGATTGAGGGGTTCGAGTTCGTGCGGACCTGCTCGGAGGTGGTATCGGCCGGCGTCGCTGATGCGGGCCTTCGGACCTGGATGACGAACAGCGTCATCGTGGGCACCAGGTAGAGCACCCAGCACACGAGTTGCAGCCATGTGGTCCGCGGGTTGAAGTTGACCGTGCCCTTGAGCAGGGTGCCGTACCAGGAGCCGGGTGGGATCGCTGCGACACGTCGAACGCGACGTTGTGCAGCCCCGGGAGGATGGCGGCCTCCTGCAGGTCGTGGATGCCATAGGACACGACACCGGCGGCGACGACCACGAGGAAGCCACCGGTCCAGGTGAAGAACCTGCGTAGGTCCATGCGGAGTGCACCCCGGTAGACGAGCACCCCAGCACGACTGCTGTGACCAACCCCAGGAGTGCCCCGAGGAGCGGGCCGACCGTTTCGCCGGTGGCGCGGGTGGCGGCCCAGATGAACAACGCCGTCTCGAGACCCTCGCGACCGACCGCCAGCAGCGCGGGACGGTCAGCCCCACCCCGCCCGCGGTGACGTCGACACGGCTCTCCAACTCGCCCTTCATGTTGCGTGCCTGGCGGGCCATCCAGAAGACCATCCAGGTGACGAACGCGACCGCGATGATCGACAGGGCGCCACCGATCGCCTCCTGGGCCTCGAAGGTGAGGCCCCTCGGACCGAATGTGAGCGCGGCACCGAACCCGAAGGAGACGACGACCGCTATCGCAACCCCCAACCAGATCCGGCGTAGCTGGTCACGACGGTCGGTCTTGACCAGGTACGCCACGAGGATGCCGACGACCAGCGACGCCTCGAGGCCCTCACGGAGTCCTATCAGGAAGTTCGCGAACACGGCGACCTCCTGTCGTCGTATGGGGTGAGTGGCGCCTGTCATCGGCAGGCAATGGCAGGGGCGGTTTATTAGGCAACCCTAATATCGTCGGGGAACCACGGTCAACACAGACCGCCGACAGCGGCGTTGACAACCAAACCCCCTCATGGAGGACTCGCCTCGATCCGGGTCCTCTGCACGGGAGCCACGGACTTCGGTCACGGGGGAGAGCGAGACGATGGAACGTCGTTTGGTTTCGGCATTCGTTGCGTCCACTGCGGCGGTCACGCTCGGAACGACCGCCTGCGTGTCAACACCGAAACCCGACACCACCCCACCGGCGTTGTCGCTGCCCGCGGACATCACCGTGACCGCGCAGAATCCCAGCGGAGCGACCGTGTTGTGGACAGCCACCGCCGTGGACGAAAATCGACGGACCTGTCCCTGTCACATGCACGCCCGCATCCGGGAGTGTCCTGCCGGTGGGGGACCACCCCTGTGGACTGCTCCGCCTCGGACGCCGCCAACAACACCGCCACCGATTCGTTCACGGTCACGGTCACCTCCTGTTCGCCGGACGCCACATCCATCACCGCCGGCGACCAACACACCTGCGCCCTGTTCGACAACGGCACCGCACGATGCTGGGGCACCGTCGGCTTCGAGGACTACGTCGGCCACCACTGGCAACGACTACGCCGCGACGACCATCTGATGCGCCATGCCTCCGGCGCCCTGTACCGACGCGGCTGGCCGGAGCTGAACTAGCCCCAGAGGATGTTCTTCACCTCGGTGAAGTCCTCGATGCCGTGGTGACCCCATTCGCGGCCCAGTCCGACTGCTTGTAGCCGCCGAACGCTCCCGTCTGACCGATGCCCTTGGTGTCCTCACCCCAACCGGGCCCCTGTCCGTCGCCTGGGCTGCTCGGCGCGGGCGGTGCGCCGAGGCCGGTCGCCGAGACATGGCCGGCGCGCACCTGCCGGGCCACGTTGAACGCCCGAGCCGTGCTGGCCGACACGACCGAGCCACCCAAGCCATAGATGGAGTCGTTGGCGAGAGCAACAGCATCGCGGTCCGTTCCCGAGTAGGGCACGACGGTCAGCACCGGTCCGAAGATCTCCTCCTGCGCGATCCGCATGTCGTTGGTGCCGATGAAGACGGTGGGCTCGTAGAAGAACCCCCTTGTCGAGGCCGTCGGGCCGACGGCCACCGCAGAGGAGCTCGGCGCCCTCGTCGTGGGCCGACCGGACGTAGCCCTCGACACGCTCACGTTGCTGCTCGCGGATCAGCGGACCCAGAACGGTGTCGGGATCACGCGGGTCACCGATCCTCACGGTCGGACGGGGCGGCCTCGACCCCGTCGCGATAGGCGCCCAGCATGTGCTCGGGCAGCAGCAGGCGGGTCTGGAGCACGCAGCCCTGACCGCAGTGCGTGAGCACGGCACCGAACCCGATCGATCTGACGTACTCC
The DNA here is from genome assembly GCA_027493675.1 of Microthrixaceae bacterium. GTDB lineage: Bacteria > Actinomycetota > Acidimicrobiia > Acidimicrobiales > Microtrichaceae > JAMLGJ01. Next base: position 85,219 of record JAOSKI010000006.1, read on the forward strand.
TCGGTGACATCGTCCAGGAGCACCTGGGCGCTCTTGCCGCCCAGCTCCAACTGCAGCTTCTTCACGGTGGGCGCCGCGGACGCCATTATCAGACGGCCCGTGGCGGTGGAACCGGTGAAGGTGACCATGTCGACCATCGGGTTCGAGGTGAGCTCGTCACCAACCTCAGAATGGCCGGTGACGACGTTCAGCACCCCGGGCGGAAGACCGGCCTCTGCGGCAGCCTGGGCGATCATCATCGAGTCGAGGGGGTCCACGGGTGCGGTTTGAGCACCACTGTGCAGCCGGCGGCCAGGGCGGGCGCCACCTTCACGACGTTCAGCATGAACGGGAAGTTGAACGGCGTGATGGCGGCGACCACGCCGATCGGCTCCCGGAGGATGGCCGAACCAGCCATCCCGGAGGTTCGCCCCGACGGTGGGCCGTTCTCGACCCAGCCAAGGGAGTGCTCCACGATCGCCGCGTTCGAGCGGAACATCCCCACCGAGCCGAGGGCCTGGACGAAGTCGGTGAGGAACCCGGTCGAACCCGTCTCGGACACGACCAGCTCGCGCAGCTCAACAGCCCGGTCCTCGAGGATCTCGGCGATCCGGACCAGGATCGCGCGCGCTGGGCCGGCTTCATCCAGGGCCAGGGTCCGTCGTCGAACGCCGTCCGAGCTGCCGCGATCGCCCGAGCCGCAGTCGTGGTGGAGCCTCGGGGACCGACCCGATCGACTCCTCGGTCGCCGGATCGATGACGTCGATCGTGCCGACTGCCCCCTCGGTCGTCCACGAACCGTCGACGAACAACTCGAAGTCCCAGCGCCGGGCCATGCCTACCCCCTGATCACGAGACGACATGTTGAGGCTACTCGAATTGGGCCCGGCGACGGCCGGTCCGTGAACCGCTGACAGTGGAGACGCCGATGTACGACGTGCTCGAAGGGGTGAAGGTGCTCGAGGTCTCGGCTCGGGCCTTCGTACCCTCGGCCGGAGGCGTCCTGTCCGATCTGGGGTGCCGAGGTGGTGAAGGTCGAACCACACACTGGTGACCCTATAGCGGACTCATCAACGCCGGGGTGGTCTCCGACGGCCCTTGCCATCCGTGGGAGATCTGGAATCAAGGCAAGCGCAGTGTCGCCCTCGACCTCCGGCAGGAGCAGGCCCGGGAGATCACCCTGACCTGGCTGCGGACGCCGACGTCTTCCTCACGAGCACCTACCTACCCCCGGGCCAAGCTCGGTCTCGATTTCAGGCTCTATTGTCGTTTGTCACGAACTGCCACAGTGTCGTCGGCAAGGGCGAATGGCAGAACCGCCCAGGAACACCGGGTGCCCGGGGCGGGATTCGAACGCACGTCCCTCGGGACAGAGGGGTTTAGACCTTCCGCCCACCGTTCGTCTCGTGTCGCTCAGGCCGAGCCGGTGCTGGCCTGTCGGGCCCTTCCCGGCGTCTAGGGCGGCGTTCGTGACGGCTCGTGCGGCCGAGTCCGACAGGTTCCGAGAAGTTCGCGACTACTTTGCGACTACCTGGACCGGCAGCAACCAAGCATTCGGGCTTTCTCGAGTCGCTGCCTTGACCGATTCCGGAGCCCGGCGTCAGCGTGGCCGCTCCTTGACGCCGGCCTTGAGCAGCGACAACCACGTCGGCGATCGGTGCCCCTCGCTCGTCGGGCCGGCGTGACACCCCGTCGATCCAGCGCAGATAGGCGCGACGATAACAGGGCGAGACCGTCGAGAGAAGGCGCCGGCGAGCGGGCTCGGCGTCGAGCGCTTCGGCCAGATCCTCGGGGAGGTCGTTGCGTTGTGGTCCTACTGGCCTCACACCCACGTCGACCTCATCCCCCGCCGCGAGAATGGCCTGCGCCGCGCCGCCATGCCGGTCCGAGCAGGATGGGCTCATCCACCATCGAGGGGGTTTCGACAACCGCACGCACTGCCATTCCGTTCACGGTGCCGGCTACCGGATGCGCCGGTTTGCGGCCCCGCTTCTCCGAGCGAACGGAGCGGACGAGCAACCGCCGCTTCGGGCCCCGTACGACGGTCGTGGTGTAGGTCCTTCCAGAAGCCGTTCATCGCCGGCCATTTTCGCGGGAGTTAACGAACTGATGCCGGATTGTCTGCGGTTTGGCGGTCCAGAGCGGCGGAGCCGAGAGGTGCTGGAGTCTGTGTCCCCAGTTACCAGGTTAACCTTGAA
>JAOSKI010000007.1 GCA_027493675.1 Microthrixaceae bacterium
CCAGTCCGTAGTTCGCGAACATCGCATCGATGTCGGTGGTGTAGGTGTTCATCCGGACGATGTTCGAGAGGCTCATACCTGCCTCGGCGAGCACCGATTCGAGGTTGTCGAGCGCCAGGGTGACCTGTGCAGCCATGTCGCCGGCGTGCTCCGGGGCACCATCTGGGCCCATGGAGCTCTGGCCGGCGAGGTAGAGCACATCGTTCGCGCCCTCGACGAGCTCGCCCTGGTTGAAGCCGAGCTCGACTGACCATTGCCAGGGGTTGACGGTGGTTCGCTTCATGGTTTGATCCTCTCGTGTCGCTGTGTTGGCCCTTGTGGTTGCAGGCACCGACGCAGACAGGCGTTGATAGCCGTAGTTCGTTTCTACGCCAGCTGGAAGGCCGTGCGCCTCGTACCAAAGTCGCATTGAGGGTCGGATCCGACCGTCGGGTGCTCGATCGAGCCCCCGACGCGCCCAGTTGCCGCCGAGCTCCCGGAAGCGTGCGATGGCGGCCGTGCGCGACCTCACCCCGAGCTTGCGCATGAGTGAGGTCATGTGGGCTCTTGACCGTTCGTTCGCCGATGAAGAGCTGCTCGGCGATCGCTCGGTTGGAATCGCCGACTGTGACCAGGTGCAGCACCTCCAGTTCACGGGTCGTCAGGCGCTCACCGGTCTCGGGTACGACGAGGCCTGCCACCGGGATCGGCCCGGCGAGTTGCTGTAGGGCATGGGTCGCGAACACTCCGATCTCAGGATCGCCGCTGCACGCCTCGAGGACAGCTCGGTGCGCACCCGGCCCGTCCATCGCGAGGGAGACCGACACCGTCGATGAGGGAGAGCCTTGCAAGCATCGGGCGCGCTGTCTCGACTGCTTCGGTGTGTCTGCCTGACTCCAGTCTGACCGCTGCCAGCTCCAACTCGGGAAGGCCGGTCAGAAGGCAGAACCGGACCTGCTGGTGAAGGTCGTCGACCGCTGTCAGGGCGGCTTCGGCGCCCTCGAGGTCTCCCTCCTCACGACACAACAGGGCATCGAGCACCCCGGCTGTCACCGTGGTGTCGGGTCGGTCAACGCCAGAGACGTCCCCGAGCAGTATCCGGGCGGTCCGTACCCGATCGATCCGCCCGTCGTCGGGACCCGAGCGGGCGGTGGCATACGCGTACATGGCTCGTTCCTGATGATGGCGATCGGACTCGCCGAGGAGTCTCCGGGCGCCGTCGACGATCGTGGTCACGTTTCGATGATCGCCGGCCGCGAGCGCCACCCCCAGGCGGACCCGATCCGCGGCCATCGCCAGCCAGTTGAGGCTGCCCAGCTCGAGGGCCCGCTCATCCAGGCTGACCGACACTGCCTGGGCCTGCTCGATCCGGCCCGCAACCAGGTGGGCGGCGGCTCCGATGAGCTCCAGGTTGGTGATCGCCATGATGTCGCGATCGATGCGCCGCGCAAGCTCTGCTGCTCGGTCCGACAGCCATGCGGCCCCACGAGGAGCGAAGAGAAACTCGGTGCCCAACCCGAGCGCCACGGCCGAACGGCCGGCCTCGCTGCATGATGAGAAGGCCAGCGAAAAGGCCTCGTCCAGGCCGGATTCCACCGCTTCCCAGTCGGCACCGAAGTAGTCGAGCCAGAGCCTGCCTACGAGTGCCTTCGTGCGTTCGTCGGGTGTCGTGTCGAGGCTGAGCAACTCGTCGATCAGCTCAGCGGCTTGGTCGACCTGGCCCCATGCGAGGTGTGCTTCGGCCAGCCCGTAGGCGCCACGGGCGAATCCGGGCAGGTCATCGCTATCGCGCATCGTTGCCACCGCCGGCGCCAGTTGCCGGAGTGCGGTGGCCACATCGCCGTCCTCGACTGCTGCGAGACCTGCGAGCACCGCCGGCCACGGTTGGGATGCGAGCTGATCCTCGTCGAAGGCGGCCAACCAGGAGCGTGGCACGCTGGTCCCGGGCGAATCCAGCATCTGTCTGCCGACCTCGGCCACCATGGTGCCCGCCGCCTCGACGTCGCCGATGTCCAGCAGGAGTTCGATGGCATGCATCGGCGGCGATGCCGCGGCGGCCCGCCGGTGAAGCTCCGCCCGTTGCTCTGGGGTGCAGCGGGCGGCGAGCTCGTTGCGGAGGAAGGCGGCGATGCGGTCCTGGTAGCGAAGCTCCTGGCCAGTGGTGCTGCCACCTGGCGGCGCCACAACCTCGGCCAGGCCGTGGCGCCGCACCTGCGTCAACAGCGCGGCTGCATTCTCGGCCCCGGTGAGCGCAGCACAGGCCGAGGGGTCCAGCGACGCCAACAGCGAGGTCCGCAGGACGAACTCACGGAGCGTGGGGTCCATGGGATCCAGGACCTCCGTCCGCAGGAAGGCGTCGATGTCGAGATCCCCGGCGAGCGGGGGTATCGCCGTCTCGGGGCCCGGTGGCGTGGCCGAGGTGGCGTTGGCCGCGAGTAGCACTGCGGCCGCTGCCCAACCGCCCGAATGCTCCAGGATCAAGTCGGTGAGGATGTCGTCGTGGACATCCACGTCTGCGAGGATGCCCGCCACCTGGGCCCGTGTGAGGCACAGATCCGACGCTCCCAGCTCGATGACCGTGCGCCGAACACGGCGTTGAGCGAGGTTGAACGGAGGCTCGACGCGGCCGGCTGTGATGATGCGAGAAGACGGCCCCAGGTCATCGATCAGGCATTCCACGAGCCGGAGAGAACTCAAGTCCTGTAGGTGGTGGATGTCGTCGAGTATCACCACGGCGCCGTCCAACTCGTCGAGGTCGAGCGCCAGCGCTGTTCCAAGTTGGTGGGGCTCCGGCTGCGTCGAGGACAAGAGTCGGTCGATTCGCGCCGGTGAGTGATCGAATGTGAGGCGGATCGACGCGCGGAACGCGGCCGCCAGGACGCGGGGATCGTCGTCCTGGCGATCGAGGCGCACCCACAGCGGTCGCCGCCGGCCTGGCGCAGCCGACCACGCCGCCAGGGCGGTGCTCTTGCCGGAGCCGGCCGGCGCCACGACCGATACGTAGGGCACTCGACCCAGCGCCTCTGCCAGGCGGGCTGTTGTGGGGAACTCGCCCACCTTGCCCGGCAGCTCGGGCGGACGCAGCTTCCAGCCTGCAATCAGCGTGCTCGAGAGGTCATCCACGTCACGAGAGTACGGGCATGTTCTCGGTCGCGACCGCAATCACCCCGGCGAACTGATGGGTGTCATGCACGGATTTCGTGGCTGACGCCATTCAGTTGGCGGGGGGTGTGGTGGAGGTGGCGGGGGTGGGGGTGGGGAAGGTGGATCAGTCCAGGATGTCGCGGTCGTTGAACACGCCGGCGGTGAGTGCCACCGCGAGGATCCCTACGAGTGGCATCGTCCACACCAACGGAGGCAGGGTAGGGCCGAGTGGTCCGCCCGTGGTGACGGCGTGGAAGGGGCTCGGCCACCGGAGCCAGTCGAGTGACTCCACGAGCCGGGAGACGAGGAACGCCACATAGGACCCAGCTGCGACCCCCTGCCGGGATGCCTATCGACCAGGCACGCCGACCCGTGGCGGCGGCCACGGCGAGTGCCAGCAGAGCGAACTCCACCCCGATGGACCACTGGCTCAGTGCGCCGAAGGCGGCAGCGCGCGGTGACACGCCCATGTCGAACACGAGCGAGACGACCCACACGGCGACACCCAGCACGCCGGCGAGCAGGCCGAGGCCGACGATGAGCCCGGCAGCCTTCTCGAACAGCACCTTCATGCGGGGGATCGGCATGGTGAGAACGATCGCCAGGGTGCCTGCCTCCTCTTCGCCGGCGAGCAGGCGTGCTCCGCGCCCGACCCCGTAGATGATGAACATCACCGGCAACACGATGCTGAAGAGCTCCGAGTTGAGGTAGCCCACACCGGTGTTCATCGCCGCGACGTTGAAGACCTCGGCCAGCTCACTGGGGTAGTTCTCGAGCAGGGCGTCGATGTTCGTGTCGGAAAACGACGGCCAGATCGCTCCCATCACCACGATGGTGGCCACCGTGCCGATGCCCCATCCGATGAGGCCCCGGCGCTGATCCCGGATCGACTTCGCGAACACGCTCGTGAGCACCCTCAGTCCTCCTCGTCGTAGTAGCTGAGGAAGAGGTCCTCGAGGTCGATCTCCTCGGACACGAGCCGTTCAACACCCAGCGGGGCCAGCATTCGCAGGACGTCTGCCATCGACCCTTCGACTGTGAGGTGGACCGTCCCGTCGATGCATGTCACCTCGCTCACCGACTCCATTGTGTTGAAGCGCGCCCATCGGCGGCTCGACGCCGTCCTCCATGGTCACTGCGACGTGATGGCGTGTGGCGTCGCGCAGCTCCTCGACGCCTGCGGTCATCACGAGCCGTCCTGTCCGCACGATCGCCACCGTGTCGGCAAGCTCCTGCACCTCGCTCAGGACGTGTGAGGACAGGAAGACGGTCCGGCCGGCGTCGTGGTTCTCCCGGAGCAGTTCGAAGAACTCACGCTGCATGAGCGGGTCGAGCCCCCTGGGTCGGTTCGTCCAGCAGCACCAGCGGCGGATCGTGCATGAACGCCTGCACGATGCCGACCTTCTGGCGGTTGCCGTGGGACAGCGACCCGATGGGCTTGTCCAGGGCAAGACCGAAGCGGTCCGCCAGGGCCGTGATCTCGGCGTCATCGACGTTGCCGCGGAGGCTGGACAGGTAGTGCAGGTACTCCTCGGCGGTGAGGTCCTTGTCCGCGGTGAAGTCACCGGGGAGGTAGCCCACCTCGCGGTGGAGGGCCCGGCGGTCGTTCACGATGTCGTGGCCGAGGACCCGTGCGGACCCCGAGGTCGGCTTCAGCAGGCCCATGAGCAGCCGGATGAGCGTGCTCTTGCCTGCTCCGTTGGGCCCGAGGAAACCGAAGATCACACCCGTGGGCACCTCCATGTCCACCTCGGTCAGTGCCGCGACGTCCCCGTAGCGCTTCGTGAGGCCCTCGGTGCGTATAGCGGCGTCGCTCACGGCCCCCACCCTACGGCGAACTGTCAGGTGCTCATTCCCAGGCGAACTGTCCGGTGCTCATTCCCAGGCGAACTGTCCGGTGAGTCGCGGATTCCGCGCACCACACCGGACAGTTCGCCTGGGTGGCTCAGGGCTGGGGGTGGGACGAGGTAGCTGGCCGTGCTGGGTGGGGGTGGGATGGTCGGCATCGATGAAGGCCATCAGGTCGATGGCGTCGCCGTACTTCTGCTGGAAGTAGCCGAACACGGGGGTTATCTCACCCAGGAGGTTCGCCTCGGGAGCGACCGAGGCGGCGAAGCCGTTCAGGTAGAGCAGGTTCTTGAAGAACAGCACCAGCTCCTTCGGCAGTCGCACGCCGTGGCGGGCGACTACCTGCACGAGCTTGCCGATCCGGTCTGCAAGCTCCGCGACGTCGGCGTCCTCCGCGAGATCGTGGGGCCGCACCTCCAGCTCGATGGCCTCCACCAGCACGTCAAGATCCATCTCCGGTGGTATCGCTCCGAAGTCGACCATCGCCTCGAGCTGGGCACGCACGTTCATGTGGGCGAACGCCACCAGGAACTGCCCCAGAGCCATGCGCTGTTGCGAGTTGAGGCGACCGACGATGCCGAAGTCGACCAGCGAGAGGGTGCCGGTGTCCTTGTCGAGCAGCACGTTGCCGGCGTGGAGGTCGCCGTGGAACACGCCGTAGATGAGCGTGTGCTCCAGCACGCCCTGGATTGCGAAGCGCAGCAGGTTCTGGCCGATCTGCTTGTCGACCTCCACCGAGGTGTACGCGGCACCCGGAAGCTTCTCCATCACCAGCACCCGCGAGGTCACCAACCCCGGCACCGGTCGGGGGAACCGCACGTAGTCGGCTCCCGCGTGCTCGCCGGCAACCCCAAGCTCGACCATGTTGAGCGCCTCGATGCGGAAGTCGAGCTCTTCGAGCACGAGCTGGGCGAACAGCTCCACGAATCCGCTCGGGTTGCCCGCCCGGGCGACCTCGTTCACCTTCTCCGCGGCCCACGCAGCCGCGGCCATTGCGCGGATGTCGGAGATGAAGCGTTCGCGCAGACCGGGACGGCGGATCTTGACCACTACCTCCCGGCCGTCCTTGAGCACCCCACGATGCACCTGGGCGATCGAGGCGGCGCCGATAGGCACGGGATCGAACTCCTCGAAGACGTCCCGGACGCGGCATCCGAAGGCGCGGCGGATCACCAGTCGTGGCACGCGTGGGGGGAGGTGGGGAACCTCGTCGCGGCACCAGGCGAACGCCTCGACCCACTCGTCGGGCAGAAGACCGCCGGAGGTTGCGATGAACTGGCCGAGCTTCACCCACGCCGGCCCGCCTGCACGCACCAGCTTCTCGATGCGGTCCACCGAGCGGTTGGTGGACGCCGAGTCGGTGGACTCGGAACTGAACAGGGCCGTGGCGAGGTCTCCGAGTGCCATGAGCGCGACGTGTCCGGCGACCTTGCCGACGCCGAGCACCATCGACCCGTCGAGAGACGGCCGGGAGATCCGACGGGCTTCTGCGAGCAGCCGAGGCTGCTGGGCAGGGATCCGTTCGAGCCAGATCCGGGCCTGGTCGGCCAGCTCCGGCATGTCGGTCACCCACGGGGACTGCGCTATGAGCTCACTGCGCTCCGGAATCGACAGACGGCTGGGATCGAACAAGGTCTTGGCTTCGATCTCACTCACCTTGCCCCCGGGTTCCAAGAAGTTGTCACCGGTAACATACATCGGTGGCCCCAACTATCGGCGATGGTCTGCGGACGTGTCAACCCACTGGGCGCGAAGCGTGATCACGACTCAGTGCCCCGTCAGATCGAGTGAGCGAAGCGGTGCTGTGACCGACGCTCGACCATGTCACAGCGTACTGTGCGCGCAATCGGTGGTGCCGAGATCGGCCGCTCACCGGCCGCCGATGGTCGCGTACCATGCGGCCATGGACCGCTCAGGATCGCTGCGGTGACCCGCGGTCGTAGGGGTCGTCCGCGCAACGCCCCCAGCCGGGCCGACCGCCGCGACGAGTTGCTCGCCGCCGCCATCACGGCGATCCGCCGAGACGGCGCGAACATCTCCATGGCCCGCATCGCGGCGGAGGCCCGTATCACCAAACCCGTGGTGTACGCGCACTTCGGGGACCGGGCCGGCCTTGCTGCAGCGCTGGCCGGCCACATCGCAGACGACCTCATGGTGCGCATTGCGGACTCCCTGGAGGGTGCGGTGGGACTCGAGTCCACGGTGCGGTCCACTCTCGCCACTTTCGTCGACTTCGCCGATCGCGACCCCGAGCTGTTTGCGTTCCTGCTCGATGCCGGCGGCTCGCGCTCGGCGGACGCAGAGATCCATTCCCTCGTCGGAACCTTCGCCGCGTACATCGAACCTGCTGCCGGGATCGAGCTCGGAGCACGCGGTCTCTCGCCGCCGGAGGTGACCCTTCGTGTACGGGCGATCCTCGGGCTTGCCTACACCACCGTCGCGTGGTGGCGCCGTGATGGACGCGACGAGTTCACCGCACATGGGATCGTGGAGCGACTCACGAGTCTCGTGATGGCGATCTTCGCTGTTCCCTGAAGGAGGGGGCCGCGTGCGGATCGGCGAACTGCCTTATAGTGGCAGGCGTGATCACAGCATTGATCAGTTCGCTCGATCCCGAGAAGCTGCTGCGCAGTGGCGGGTACATCCTGCTGTTCGCGATCGTCTTCGCCGAGTCAGGACTGCTCATCGGGTTCTTCCTTCCGGGTGACTCGCTGCTGTTCGTAGCCGGAATGGCATCCGCCGGCACGCTCACATCCCAGGTCGGATCAGGATCGTTCCAGCTCAACATCTGGGTCGTGCTGATCGGTGTCTTCATCGCAGCGGTGGCAGGGGACCAGGTCGGCTACCTCTTCGGGGTCAAGGCGGGTCCGGCTCTGTTCCGCCGGCCGGACTCGAGGTTCTTCAAGCACGAACACCTCGAGACGGCACAGGAGTTCTTCGATCGTCACGGCCCTCGCGCCATCGTGCTGGCCCGATTCGTGCCGATAGTGCGGACGTTCTGTCCGATCGTCGCCGGTGCCGGTCGAATGCACTATTCGACCTTCGTTCGATACAACGTGGTCGGTGGTCTCATCTGGGGTGTAGGTGTCACGTCCCTCGGTTACTTCCTCGGCAACGTGGACCTGATCGCCAACAACATCGAGCTGGCTCTGATCCTCGTGGTGGCGCTCTCGTTGATCCCGGTCGTGATCGAGGTGGTCAAGTCACGTCGCGCCCGCATCAGGCGCTCTGCTGCGGGCGCGACCGCCTCGAGCGTGGACCCAGACTCCACCGCTTCGAGCGTGGACTCCACCACGTCCTGATTCCTGCTGGTCGTGATTCCTGCCGTGGAGGAGGGCGGGATGACGACGTCTCAGATCAGCTGTCCTGCAGAGGTGCTTCGCGGAGCAGGGGTTCGGCGACGGCCCTGTCCGTCCCTTCCTGACACACCACCAGGGCGCCGGCCCGAGCGACACGCGATCCGCCAGACGAACGCCACCACCAACACCACGGTGATGGCCATCGACAGCCGACCGATGAGAGAGGTAGCAGGGTCCGATCGACCGTACTGGTAACCCGCCGCCATCAAGGTGGCTCTCGTGGACACGATCGCGAGGAGCACCAGATCCCCCGAGAGCGCAAGCGTCGGAAGCCCGAGGAAGAGGTACCACGGATAGGTGTAGCTGGACATCATGCCGAACACCGACAGGGCGCTGCCGGCTGCACGCGGTGCTCCGGTGTCACGACGGTGCACCCAAGCGATCCACAGAACCACCGCGTAAAGTCGCCGCGGTCGCCAACAGCGTCACAGTGGTGGGTTCCACCTCGACGGTCAGTTGGAGCGGTCTCCACGTCGATGCCCGCGTGATGATCCGGACGTGTCCCGGCGCTCGCGTTGTCGAGTGAGCCTTCGATGAGCAGCCCGGTGGCGGCCAGCACCACACCTGGAATCGCCGCCAGCTTCAGAGCGTCCGTCTTCCGTCGACGGGCGAAGGTGATGACCACCAACGGCACCACCACGAACACAGCGGTGAGCTTGATGCTCGCTGCCACGGCGACCAGCACTGCGCAGCGCACGATGCGGTCCTGATCGAACGAGATCACCGCGGCGAGCAGCACGGCGGCGACGATCGCATCGTTGTGCCCCTGCTGACCAGGCTGATCCACACGAACGGTTGCAGGGCGACCAGCGTCAGCGCCGCCACGTGGCGCCCCCGTGCCAACACCCACAGGCACCACAGGACCGCCGAGGCGGCGAGGAGTTGGAATCCGATCCGCAGCACCGGCAGCGAATCGCCGGCGATCCAAGTGAGCAGTGCGCTGAAGGCGGTGAACAGCGGTCCGTAGCCGGCCGGGGTGTGTCGCCACCCCACGACCGGGTAGACCACGTCATGGGGGAACATCGCCGGTACGGAGTTGTACGGGTCGACGCCGTACTCGGACAACATCCGGCCGTAGAACGCATATGACCACAGGTCGTGTGAGGCGATGGGGCCCTCACGACGGCAGTCAGGGCGAGCACCGCAACGGTCGGCCACAGCAGGCGGGGTGCTGCACCGCTCGACCGTACGGCGTGCGCCGCCGTCAGCGAGGCGATCAGCCCGACGCACATGAGCGCGACGGCCGAGGTGCCCCTGAGCGAGAGGACCAGCACCACGACCGAGCAGACCCCCGCGACGAGGACTGGGAGTTCGGCGCGCGTCGAGCAGTGCATGGACCCGGGATCCTACGGGCGCGCGACGGCACCGACCACGCTTGCCGAGGCCGCGGAACGTAGAGCACCGGTGACACACGTCGTCCGACAACGGAGCGACAACGCCCATCTGTTGTGGGAACCCACGCCGAAGCCACCATTATGGAGCCATGTCGAAACCATTGAACCTGTTGAGCTGCGGTGGCGCGATCACATCGATGACCGAGGAGGGCCTGACGAGGCCCACCTCACCTGCGTTGGTAGCGGCTCTGGTTCAGGAGCTGTGGCTCACACCTGTGGCTCACACAGCGGTGTCGGCCGTCGATTCGGCAGCTGCCACGCCCGGTTCCTGGACAGGGTTGCTGGAGATGGTGCGTGGAACCGACGATCCGGTCCTCGTGACGCACGGCACCGATACGTTGGCCTGGACAGCGGCAGCTCTGGCGGTGACCGATGTCGCCGACGACCGTCCGGTCGTGATGACCGGCGCGAACGTTCCGTTCGGTGAGCTCACCAGCGATGCCCGGAACAACCTGGCAGCGGCGCTCACGGTGTGCCGCCAGATGGAGAAGGGTGTCTGGGTGGTCTTCGCCGGCAGCGTCGATGGACCGGCGGTGGTGATCGAAGGTGGGTTCGCACGCAAGACGCTGCCGACGGGGAGCTGCATCACCGACGTCTCCGACTCGGCGTATGCGACCGTGTCCGCGGAGGTGCTGGTGACCAACCGCCGACCCCGCACGGTCGAACTCGACGTGGACCGCTCCGGGGCCTCCTTCTCCGGCGCGGTGGGAGCCTTCAGGTGCTGGCCGGGCGTGACGCTTCCTCGACCCTCCCGCGGAGCGGGTTGTGATGGAGATCTTCGCTCTCAGCACCGCACCGCCGGAGGTGCTCGCAGCGATCTCCCGCTGGACGGCTACCGGAGCACGTGTGATCGCCGTGCCATCATCGCCGCCGGCACCCCACCGGTCGTCTCCTCAACACCACCCGAGCGCCGACCTGGTCGCCACGGGCGCGGAGCTTCGACCCGAGCTGACCTTCGAGCTGGCGGTGTGCTCCCAGATGCTCCGCTGATCACGCTCAGGTGGGCAAGCCGGGGGTGGTGTCGTTGCCGGCCTGTCGGTCACGCCGGCCTGTCGGTCACGCCGGGGTCGTTCAGGAGACCCGCTCGTGGAAGGTGCGTGCCAGTTCGATCATCGTGTCGGTGTCGGCGCTCTGGTCCTGTCCGCCGCCACCGAGGTCGATGACCGTCCACGAGAGGAACCCGGACGCATCGCCGTCCACGAAGGCGATGTCGATCCCACCTTCGGTGTCGATGATCCCCTCGTCGCCGATGTCCAGCGGCTCCGACCCGGGGTACTGCACGTCGGGGTCGTAGAAGCTCTTTCCACTGACCCCGGAGTCGCCGGCGTAGTGCTGAAGCACCAGGAGTTGCGACGCGAGGTCGTCCGGGTTGGCTTCGTCCTCCACGGTGGTCCACGTGCAGGTGGTCTGCCCGAGCTTCGCGCCGTTGGTCATGTCGTCGAGCTCCTCGAGCACGGCCGGCTCGCCGAAGAGCGCCTCGACCTCCGGCAGCGTCAGCACCTCGTCGCAGCTCACTGCGGTGGCGGCCTCTCCATCACCCCCGGATCCGTCGGTATCAGCGGCGTCCCCGCCGTCCACGGTGTCGGGGTGGCCGGGGTCGTTGCCGGCGTCGTCGCCGGACGAGCATGCCGGCAGCATGAGCGCACCGGTGGCGAGCAGCACTACCGCAACAATGAGCTTCCTGTGGCTTCGTTCGGACATCGCACCTGCTTTCCGGTCGCTGTGACCTTCCAATGCTGCTCTGAGCACGACTGCACGGAACATCACCGTCGCAGCCTATTGCGGAATCCCGGCGGTCTGTCGTTTGCGATGAGCGTCCTGCACGGTCTGGGGGGATCCAGGATCGGTGAGGGGCGGGTATTATGATCGGATTGCCACCTGACAAGATCATCAGATAACATGAATATGTTGCAGTGGGGCCGCTACACCTGCCTCCGCAGACCGACCGAAACCCGGGCCCGACCAGGATGGTGTCCCGGTCCGCCACACGATACGGAGAACCGCTGTGCCGTCAACCGGCCCTCGGGTGAACTGAGCCGACCGCTGTCAGAGTTGAAGGCGGATCTGTTCAAGGCCCTAGCCCACCCGGCTCGGGTCCGTGCCCTGGAGGTGCTCGCCGAAGGCGAACGCAACGTTGGTGAGATGCAGCCTCTGGTCGACATCGAGTCCTCGCACCTGTCGCAGCAACTGGGTGTGCTTCGACGCGCCGGCCTCGTCGCCACCCGCAAGGAGGGCTCGTCGGTGGTGTACATGCTCAAGGACCCATTGGTGTCCGAGTTGCTCGGTGTTGCGAAGCGCCTGTTGGCTGCCTCGCTGGCCGAGACCCGGGACCTGCTCGCCGACCTGGCCGACGAAACGACGCCGTGAGGGCCGACGGTGCTGCTCGTGGTCCATCGCTGAGAGCGCGCCCTTCGACATGGTCGAGGGCTGCGGCGCTGCTGCCCTCACGTGCGGACTATGCGGGGCTATCACGTACGTGGCGCGGAGATGCGGTCGCAGGGCTCACGGTGGGCGTGGTGGCATTGCCGCTTGCCCTGGCCTTCGGTGTGACCAGCGGACTGGGGCCGCGGCCGACTCACCACCGCGATCATCGCCGGCGTCGTCGCCGGCGTCCTCGGAGGGTCCAACGTCCAGGTGTCGGGCCCGACGGGTGCCATGACCGTGGTGCTGGTACCGGTCGTATCGCGGTACGGGGCGGATGCCGTGGTGATGGTGGGGCTCATCGCCGGTGTGTTCGTGGCGCTGGCCGGTGTGTTCAGGCTTGGGCGTGCCCTGGCGTACATGCCGTGGCCCGTCATCGAAGGCTTCACGCTCGGCATCGCGGTGATCATCCTCCTGCAACAGGTGCCCGCAGCGTTGGGAGTGGTGAAGCCTGAGGGCGAGAACACGGCCTTGGTGGCGGCCAGGGCGATCGCCGAATCGTTCAGCACCGGCAGCCTGCAATCGGTTGGGCTGGTGGTGATCGTGATCGCGACAATGTCGATCGCGCCGCGCCTCAACCGTTCGGTTCCTGCATCGCTGGTAGGTGTGGTTGTCGCAACCGTCGTAGCGACTGTTGCCGGCTTCGACGTGGCGACCATCGGGGCTCTGCCGAGCGGGCTCCCCGGTTTCTCGCTACCCGCCGTCGAGCCGTCTGAGATCTCACGGCTCATCGGTGCCGCGTTCGCGGTCGCCCTCCTCGCCGCCATAGAGAGCCTCATGTCGGCGAAGGTGGCCGATGGGATGACCGATGTGGAGCGTCATGACCCGGATCGGGAGCTGTTCGGGCAGGGGTTGGCCAACATGGCGGCATCCTTGTTCGGTGGCATGCCTGCCACCGGGGCCATCGCGCGCACGGCGGTCAACGTCCGTGCAGGTGCACGTACGCGAGTCGCAGCGATTGTCCATTCGGCGACACTCACGGCAGTCGTGCTGTTCGGCGCCTCCCTTGTGGCCGAGGTCCCTCTGTCGGCTCTCGCGGGGGTCCTCATGGTGACCGCCGTTCGCATGGTCGAGGTCCACAACGTGCGCTCGATCCTGCGTTCGACCCGCTCCGATGCGGTCGTGCTGGTCCTTACAGCCGTGGCCACCGTGGTGTTCGATCTGATCCTGGCGGTGGAGCTGGGTGTCGCGGCTGCGGCGTTCCTTGCGCTCCGCAACGTCGCACGCACCACGACGTTCAGCCCGACGCCCATCGACCGGGAAGTCGACAGCGACGAGGAGCGGGAGCTGCTGCGCGAGCACATCGTTGCCTACCGCATCGACGGAGCACTCTTCTTCGGTGCCACACAGCGCTTCCTCAACGACCTCGCCCGCATCGCCGATGTCCGTGTGATGATCCTCAGGCTCCCGGATCTCCAGATGCTCGATGCGACAGGGGCCCAGGCGATCGGTGAGCTGGTCGAGAACCTCGAGCGCCGCAACGTCACGGTCCTGCTCAAGGGCCCCCGTCCAGAGCACCAGCGACTGCTCGGATCCGTAGGTGCACTCGATCACCTGGCGACGGAACATCACATCTTCGGTGCGCTCGGCGATGCCATCACCCATGCACGTGTGCATGCGGCCAGGATCGAGCACGATCCGGTGAGTGACTCGTGACGCCCCTGGCAGGCGGCTCATGCCGGCCATGGGCGGGTGGTCCGGCGTGGACGAAGCCGCTCCCGGTGCGGAATCGGAGCCGGGGTGGCCATGACAGAATGGGGCCGTGCCCACCCGACCCGACATCCTGGTCGTCCTGTCGGATCAGCAACGTCCTGATTCCTGTGGGTTGTACGGACAGCGTCTCGAGGTGACTCCGGTGCTGGACGACCTGGCATCGGAAGGAGTGGTGTTCGACGAGTCCTTCACCGTGCAACCTCTGTGTGGCCCTGCGCGGTCGGTGTTGCAGACGGGTCGGATGCCCACATCTACGGGGTGCTGGCGCAACGGACGCTCGCTGCCGGCCGGTGCCGACACACTCGCCACTCGACTCGGCGCCCTGGGGTACTGGACCGGGTACATCGGGAAGTGGCATCTTGCCTCCGACAGCGGGTACCTGCCCGACCCCCGGTCGAAATCCACGCGGTTCGCGGCATCGGCCATCCCGCCGGGTCGTCGCGGTGGGTACCGCGATCTGTGGATGGCGGCCGACTCGCTGGAGGCGACCTCGGGCCCCTACGAGGGGCACCTGTTCGATGCCGACGGAAACAGGGTGGAGTTGCACGGCTATCGAGTCGACGCCATCACCGACCTCGCGATCGCTGCGCTGTGCTGCCGCAGCGACGACCGTCCACGGCTGTTGTTCGTGTCGTACCTGGAACCGCACCACCAGAACAACCGGTTCCGCTCGATCGGGCCCAAGGGCTGGGCTAGGCGGTTCGCAGACCACGATGTGCCCGCGGACCTGGTGGGCCGCTTCGGGGACTGGCGTTGGAACTACCCGGAGTACCTGGCCTGCTGCGCCTCGATCGACGCGAACCTGGGTCGACTGGTGGCGACCCTGAAGGACTCCGGTGAGCTCGATCGCACCCTGGTGGTCTACAGCAGCGACCACGGGAGCCACTTCCGCACCCGGAACCTGGAGTACAAGCGGACCGCGCACGACGCCTCCATCAGGGTTCCACTGGTGCTGCGAGGTCCGGGCTTCCGCGGTGGCATGCGCGTCGGTTCGCTGACCAGCAACCTCGACCTGGTTCCCACGCTGGTGGCCGCAGCAGGTGGCGGTGATCCCGGACTGCACGGCGTGCCGCTGCAACGGGTGATGGCCGGTGAGGTGGACCGTGACGCGGTGTTGGTGCAGCTCAGCGAATCCCAGGTCGGGCGGGCGCTGCGAACCAGGGATCACACCTACTCGGTCAAGGCGCCTGGGGTCGATCCGTGGGCCGGCTACCGGCGCTCGGCGTCCGAGGAGTACCGAGAACACCTGCTCTACGACATGGGAAGCGACGCTGCCCAGCGCCACAACCTCGTCGGGGACCCTTCCACGGCGGCACTCAGGGCCGATCTGGCGCAGCGGCTCTGCGACGAGATCGAACACGTGGAGGGTGTCCGGCCCCGGATCCGGCGTCGCTGATCACCTTCCTGGTTGAGCTGGAACCCATGCGGTGTGGGCTAGGAGACGTCCCAAGCGCTCGTCAGGGAGCGCTTCTCCGCCGTGTCGTGAGTCATCGCGTCGAGGATGCACAGCTCCTCGTCGGCCACGGCTCCGATGACGAGCACCGACGGTGATTCCACCGCGGTCACCCCCAGCTCGGCGAGTGGCATCCTCCGGGTGCGTTGGGTCGGTCCGGTGGCGTCGGTCACGATGGCCGCCGGCGTGGAAGCCGGCATCCCGCCGGCCAGGAGACGGTCGCGGACGAGAGCCGCGCGTGAGGCACCCATGAGCACCACCAGGGTCAGCCCGCTGCGCGCGAGAGCCGACCAGTCCACCGGTGCGGATCCGGGGTCCTGTTGGGCGGTCACCACGCAGAAGCCGCTCGCTACGCCCCTTCGTGTCACCGAGATGCCCGCGGCGCCCGGAGCAGCCATCGCCGAGCTGATCCCGGGCAGGATCTCGGTGGCCACGCCTGCGGCATGGCAGGCCCCGGCCTCCTCGGCGCCCCTCCCGAACACGAGGGGGTCACCCCCTTGACCCGCACGACGGTGTCGAGGCGCTTACCGAGGGCCACGAGAAGCCGGTTGATCTCATCCTGGGACGGACCGGGTCGTCGGGGTGCCTTGCCCACGTCGTAGCGTTCGGCCGACGGTGGAACGAAGTCGAGTATTTCCCTGCCGATCAGCCGATCGTGGACCACTGCGTCGGCAGCCCCCAGGATGCGAGCTGCCTTGAGAGTCAACAGATCGGTGTCACCGGGGCCGACTCCCAGGATGTGGACCGTCATGGCTGTGCCTCGCCCGAACCGGGCATCGCTCCGACCGCTGCTCCCAGCCGGGCATCGAGTTCGATGTGCTCACCGGCCAAGGCCAACTCGAGCGCGTTGTCGTCGAGGACTTCGGCCCAACCGGCGACCTCCGTGGGTTGCCCTGACGCCCTCATGCGGTCACGGACACCTGACGCGATGTCCACGACGTCGAGGGTGGCGTCGTCGAGCATCGCCGAGATCCGGCGTCGCAACCACGAGGCCGCCGCCGGGCTCCTTCCTCCGGTCGAGATCGCCACGGTGACGTCGCCCCGCTGCACTGTCGCCGGCAGGACCACCGAGCAGTGCTCGGGGTCGTCTGCGGCGTTGCACCAGATTCGCCTCGCCTCGGCCTCGCGATGCACGGACCCGTCCACCTCCGGGTCGCCGGTTGCAGTGACAACGAGCCACTTGTCGTCGAGATCGACCGGTGCGAACCGGCGGTGGCGGCGCACCTCCACGTCGAGTGCGTCCATCTCCGGTCCGTGTTGTGGTGCGACAACGGTCAGCCTGGCCCCGTGGGCCGCATACGTGCGGGCCTTGCGCGCCGCTACGCGGCCCGCGCCGACGATCAGCACCGACTTGCCCGTGACCCGTAGGCCAACAGGCACGAGGTCCATCACCGGACGGCCAGTCTGCAACGAGCCGTGAAGGGGATCGCTGTGGGGTCGTGGCGACTCGGGATCGTTCATGGGACCGTGTGGGAGGTGGGTGACCTGGCCAAGTGGATCCTGACCAGGTTGGTCAGGTATGAATCGTAATCGAAAGCCGACCAGATTGGTCAACTTTGATCACGGTGCAGGCCGACGCTCCAGTCGTGCGGACAGGTGGTGGGTCAACTCGAGGCCGACGGCGGCCATCGAGAGCCCGTATTCGAGGACGTCGTCGTGCACGGAGATGCTGCGCACTACTTCGGTGACATCCTTCGCAGAGGGGGAGCAGACGACCGATTGCGACTCGAAGCGGAAGCAGCCGGTGGACTCCGGCACCGCGAGGGTCAACTCTGTGATCCCGAAGCTGTGAGCGAGCATGAGCTCGCAGGCACCCCCTGCGGTGCGCAGGAAACCGGTCTCGCTGTGGCGTGGTTCGCCGCTGACGGCGTCGGTGGTCGTGCTGTGCCAGCGTGCCAGGGGCTTCCCGGGTACTGCGTCGATGACGAGGGTCTCCAGATACGAGAACGGTTGGATCGTCGGGTACTCACCCGAGCCTTCGCCTACCCAGTGCCCCAGGAGCGCTTCGTGGAGTGTGTCCATGGGGACAGCTTTGCACTCCGTGCCCACTGGGGCGGGCGTCGCCTCAGCGGCAGGCCTGGATCAACTCGTCGGCCGCCTCACGGAACGATGCCATGAGATGGTCGGGGTCCGACACGACATCTGGGTCCACGGTGATGGCGACTCCCATCTGATCCACGTACGACAGCACGCCGATGATCACCGCCAGGTTGCCCGCCCCCGTAACGATCGGATGCAGGCTCTCGAGGCGGGCCCCGAGCAGGTACCCGGGCGCACGTGAGCCTGGTAGGTCGGTGAGGGCCAGGTTCACGAAAGGCTGGCGCGCCAGCGCTTCGGGAGCCAGCGTCCGCAGGAGCCTGAGTGGCATCAGATCGACCACCGAGAAGACGTTGCTGGCGGCGGATGCCTGCTGGGAGGCCTTCGCCGTGGTCATCTGATCGTGAAGGCACGCCAACCGGTCTGCCGGGTCATCAAGATCCACGGGCAGGTCGGCGACGATCATCGAAAACGGTTGCCCGCGGAACCCTGCTCGTCGGCACCCACGTTGCCGACCGGGACCAGCACACGTGGGCGTCGGTCCAACTCCGTATCGTCGAGGTGCTTTTGGACGGCACCCGCAGCGATCGCCAACATCACGTCGTTGAGCGTGGTTCCCCTGGCCCGCTTCACGGCGAGCAGGTCGGCCATGGGAAGCGACGCCCAGCTCACGTCGCGATGAGGACCGATCCGAGCGGTGATCGGTAGCGCCGGGGCCGTGGAGGAACGGACATCGCGCAGCCCTACGAGGGTGCGAGCCGCGCCCAGCATCCAACGGGGATCAAGGAGCATCCGCGGTGTGGACAGGGCGAAGCCCAGCTGGTGACGGGCACGGTCTGCGAGCGAGCGCACCAGCAGCTCGGCAGGGCAGGGCGCCGCGCGGGCGGTCCACGTCGCCGGTTCCTCGGGATCCGCCTGAGGCTCCATGTCGAGCACGAGCAGGGCGGCATCGAGCAAGGTGAGGCCGTCGGCCATCACGTGGTGGACCCGCAACAACCCCGCGACACGCCCATCGGCCAGGCCGTCGATGAACCACATGTCCCACAGCGGGTGTGCGGGATCGAGGCGCGTGTCGAGGATGTCGTTCACGAACCGCCTCAGGTCGTGGTCCTCTCCCGCTCCGGGCAGTCGTGCCGCGTGGATGTGGCGCACCACGTCGAAGTGCTCGTCGTCCACCCACGCAGGCCGGGCGACGTCGAAGGGGACCGGGGCGATCCGTTGCCGGAAGCGTGGTGAGCCCGCCAGACGTGCCGCAACGTGGGTCCGCAGGTCGTCGATGCGCAGCCTGCCCTGGTCGTCGCGCAGCGGCGCTCCCTCGAAGAAGCACAGTGCACCGATCTGCAACTGAGCGGATGGATCCTCTGCGCAGAGCAGCGTCGCATCAGCCTGGCTGACGGGCTCGTGGGTCATCGTGGAGCGCCTCGCGGTCAGGTGGCGGTCTTGGTCGGGGCCTTCGCCCAGGTGTCGACGAGGAACGACGTGATCGAGTCGGTGAGCCGCCCTGGCCGCAGGCGCAACTCCAGCGGGGATCGTGCCCTCAGCAGTTGTGCGTCGGGGATCTGCCTGGCCAGGTTCACGGCGTCGTCGAAGGGGTGGATCAGGTCGCGGGAGTGAGCAAGGACGAGCGTCGGTACGGTCAGTGCCTCACGCTGTTCGACGGTGGGAACGACAGGTCCCACCAGCACGCCGTGCAGGATCGCCGCGAAGATGTCGGGTGGGAGGGAGGCTCCGTGCATGAGGCTGTTCAGAGGATCGAACGGTGTGCGTGGGAGCCGCCTGAACACGCCGGAGGTGAATCCCAGAACAGGCTTCGCATAGTGGGCCGCCAGCAGCATGGGAACGAACGCCAATGCGGCGGAGGGTACCGCCCACTCCATCACCGGCATCTCGAGGACCAGCCCGCGCACCCTCTCGGGATGCTGCGCAGCAGCGAAGAGGCTCACGTTCGCACCCAGGGAGAGACCTCCCAGCACTGCCTGATCGACTCCCAGGTGGTCGAGCAGGGCGAAGACCTGCGACGCGTACGAATCGATGCGGTAAGCGGAGGCGTGCTTGGGGTGGGCGCTGTGGCCGTGACCGAGCAGGTCCAATAGGACCACCCTGTTGCCGTCCTCGGCGAGCGCCTCGGCGATTCCGCGGTTGAGGTCGGAGTCGAGCAGGAGCCCGTGCATGTAGACCAGCAGACGGTCGCCTGATCCGTAGGTGTAGTAGGCGAGATCGTGTCCGCGGTGGGTGAACGTGGCGCTTTGGTACATGTCACTCCGGTCGACCGCCGAACGCGGCGTTGGGTTACCGTTGCTGTCACAACAGCCTACGCCCAATCGAGGAGCGCTGCCGATGGGTCCGCAGCAGCCAGAGCCGTACCCGAGCCGCACCGCGGTCGAGGACGCGTTCGCCGCACACGTGAATCCCGGCAAGGTGAGTGCCTACCGCTCCCTCGGGCTGGAGCTCGTCATGGGCGAGCGCGAGGGAATCCGCTTCCGCGACGCCTACGACGGCAAGTGGTATGTGAACTGCCACTGCAACGGCGGGGTGTTCAACCTCGGGCACCGCAATCAGGAGGTCGTGGCCGCAGTGCGACGTGGGCTCGACGACCTCGACATCGGCAACCACCACCTCGTTTCGCGATGGCGGGCCGAGCTCGGCGAACGACTCGCCGCGTCGACCGGCGGTGCGCTGCCCGGTGTCGTGTTCGGTGTGGGTGGCGGAGAGGCGGTCGACCTGGCGATCAAGGTTGCGCGGGCCCACACCGGGCGCACGGGCGTGATCTCCGCCGTGGGTGGCTATCACGGTCATACAGGCCTGGCGATGGCTGCGGGGGATCCCGCCTACCGTGACCCGTTCGGGCCCAACCCGTCGGGGTTCTCCCAGGTGGCCTTCAACGACATCGACGCATTGGCCGGCGCAGTGGACGGCGATACCGCACTGGTCCTGCTGGAGCCCATCCCGGCGACGCTCGGCATGCCGATACCTGCTCCGGGGTATCTGGCCGCGGTCAGGGACTTGTGCACCCAGCGTGGTGCGCTTCTCGCCTTCGACGAGGTCCAGACCGGGCTGGGCCGGACCTCGTCGATGTGGTTCCATCAACAGCAGAGCGTGACGCCGGACCTGTTGGTCACGGGCAAGGGACTCTCGGGTGGGATCTACCCGATCACGGCCACCCTGATGACCGCCGAGTTGCACGCATTCTTCGAGGACCACCCGTTCGTGCACATCTCGACCTTCGGTGGAGCGGAACTGGGCTGTGTGGCTGCGCTCGCAGTGCTCGACGTCGTCGAGGCACCTGGATTCCTCGAACGTGTCGCCGCGCTCGGAGAGCGGATGGAGGCGGGCTTCGCCGGGTTGCCCTTCGAGCTCCGCAGGCGCGGTCTGTTCATGGGGCTCGGCTTCGAGGAGCCCGACGGCGGGCTCACCGCCACCGCAGCGATGATCGAGCACGGCGTGTTCGCGATCTTTGCCAACAACGATCCGTCGGTGTTGCAGTTCCTTCCTCCCCTGGTGATGACCGACGCCGAGGCGGACCAACTGATCGAAACCGTCAGGACTGCGTTCGGTGCCTGAAGCAGCTGTTCCGGCGTTCGGCGACGTCGATCTCGATGCCGTCGAGGACGCTGTGGTACGAGCGCTCGCCGACCGTGCTGCGGCGGCCGGCGACAGCGGGTTGAGCGTCCTCGGCTACGGTGAGATCTCCCTGGTGATCGGGTGGCCGGCCACCCGACCGACGGTCGCCTGCAAGCGCCTGCCGCGCTTCCCCTCGCCGGCTGCGGCGGAGGAATACCGTGAGCGGTTCGAGGCGTACCTGGCGCTTCTGGTCGATCGGGGAGTGCGGCCGGTGCGCAGCGAGTTCCGCACGGTGACACCGCCGCGAGGCGGTCATGTGGTGGGTTACGTGATGCAAACGGTGCTGCCTGGTGACCGACTGGGCCCCGAGGTCCTGCGCTCCAGCAGCCCCGATCCCGACCAGCCGATGCTGCGGGCCGTGACCGACTGCGTGTTGCGGGTCTGCGACGACCACACCGGACTCGACGCACAGATCTCGAACTGGGCGCACGACGCCGACGGGCTCCACTACCTGGATGTGACCACCCCGATGCGCTTCGACGACGCCGGGCGGATGGACCTGGACATGGGGCTGTTCCTCGCCGCCTATCCCTGGGCCCTGCGCGCCGTGATCGGGCGCTTCGTCGCTCCGGGCGTCGTCGGCGCCTACCGCGACCCGCGGCACGTCCTGGTCGACATGACCGCGAACCTGATCAAGGAGCGCCTGTCGGGGTGGATTCCGGCAGTGCTGGAGGTCGTCAACGATGTCGTGTCGCCCGCGGTGGGCGAGGCGGAGGTCGAGCGGTACTACAGATCGGACGCGCCTCTGGGAGGCGATGTCGCGGCTCAGGCGGGCGGACCGTTGGTGGCAGCGCAACATTCGGCGCCGCGAGTACCCGTTCCTGCTTCCGGGCCCTGTCGAACGCTGGTAACCCGCGATTCCTGCCGGCCAGGAAGCAGCGCCGCGGCGAGGGCCTGGTGGATGCGCTCCAGGGGTCGTCGCACGTCCGCGTGGCCTCGGTGCAATAGCGTGGCCGACCAGCGATCCGGATGACCGGATTCGGTGTGACAGGAGCGGCGATGGACACGGTAATGGTGCTTGGCGGTGCAGGTGGCGTGGGTCGCGTGGCGGTGAAGGCGCTGAGCCTGATCTCCGATGTCGAGCACGTGGTTGTCGCAGACCTCGACGAAGATGCGGCGAGCGCGGTTGTCTCGGAGGTGGGATCCGACAAGCTGGAGCCGACCGGGGTGGATGTGGGCGACACCGCTGCCCTGGTGGCACTGCTGGGTGACGCGCAGGTCGTGTTGAACTGCGTGGGGCCGTTCTACCGCTTCGGACCACCGATCCTCGAGGCCGCGCTGCGGGCGGGGGTCGGGTACGTGGACGTGTGCGACGACCTGGACGCGACCAGGGCGCTTCTCGACATGGGCGATGCCGCGCGCGAAGCAGGGGTCACCGCCCTGATCGGCATGGGCAACTCGCCGGGGTTGGCCAACATCTTCGTGAAGCTGTGCGCCGAGGACCTGCTCGACGAAGTCACCGCGGCGGACATCTGTCACATCCACGGCGGCGAGCCCGACGAGGGTGCAGGGGTGCTCAAGCACCGGATCCACGCGATGGTGAACGACGTCCCGCTGTTCATCGACGGCGAGTTCGTCGACGTGCGTCAACTCGAGCCGAGCGGAGCCGCTCACACCCGCGAGATCGACTTCGCCGGCGTGGGTAGCTATCCCGCCTATCCGTACCCGCACCCCGAGACGATCACCCTCCCAACCGTCTTCCCCACCCTGCGACGTGCCACGAACCTGGGAGTGGTCTACCCGTTGTCGTACTTCTCGATGACCCAGGACCTGGTGCGCACCGGAATGGCCCTCGAGGACGAGATATCGGTGGGGGACATCAAGGTTGCACCCATCGACGTGGCCGTTGCCCTGTTGCGTCACGAACGTCCCCGCCTGCTGGCCGAGGCCGGGGTCACCATGCCCGGGGGTGCCTGCGGGTGGACATATCAGGCACGCTGGACGGAGAGCACCACACCTACGTGTTCTCTCTCACCTCCAGTGGTGCAGGAGCCGGTCAGGGAACAGGGATTCCCGCCGCGCTCGGTGCCGCGCTGCACCTGCGTGGTTCGCTCGGCGATCGTCCCGGTGTCCACCCCCCGGAGGCCATCGTGCCTGTGGGTGAGCTGCTGGAGCTCGCTGGTGAGGTGGTCGGTGCCATGGGACTCGTCGGTGGGTCCGGAGGCGGCGACGGGCACGGTGGTGTTCCGTTGACGATCGAACATCTCGGCCCGGACGGGTCTCGGGAGACCATCCCGATGGCGTTCGGCTGAGCGGACTGGAGGAGACTGCTGACGTGGCATCTGTGAACGAATCGATCGTGCTCGCTGTGGATCTGGGTACGGGCGGCCCCAAGGTCGCGCTCGTCTCGCTCGGAGGCGAGATCGTCGACTCGGTACACCAGCGGGTGGAACCGCGGGTCAGTGCGTCCGGGGCAGCCCTGCAGGACCCTGCGGAATGGTGGCAAGCGGTGTCGGCGGGAACCCGTGAGCTCGTGGCAGGTCATCCGGAACAGGCCGCAGCGATGGTGGCAGTGGCGGTCACAGGACAGTGGGGCTCCACCGTGCCGGCGGACCCCAGCGGTGAGGCGACCGGTGACTGCATGCTGTGGATGGACTGCCGTGGTGGGGCCCACGCGAAGCGCGTGCTGGGTGGTCGTGTCGCGGTGGAGGGGTTCAAGCCACGCTCGATCGTGGAGTGGATCCGTCGATCCGGTGGGGCGCCTTCCACCGAGGGAAACGACCCGCTGGGTCACCGCCTGTGGATCCAACACGAGGAACCCGATCTGTACCGCCGCACGGCGGTGTTCCTCGAGCCGCTCGACTACCTGAACGCCCGATTCTGTGGACGGGTCGCCGCTTCACAGACATCGATGCTGCTCTCGTGGCTGACCGACAACCGGCGCCTCGGCCAGGTCGAGTACGACCCGCTGCTGGTGAAGCTCGCAGCAACCGATCCGGGCCGGCTTCCGCCGCTGGTGGCCACCGGCTCCACGGTCGGAACCGTCACCTCGACGGTCTCTTCGGAGTTGGGCATCCCAGCAGGGGTGCCTGTGCTCACAGCGCTGCCCGACCTGCTGTCGGCGACGCTGGGTTCGGGCGCGATCGGCATGTACGAGACGCACCTTTCGATCAGCACTTCGGCGTGGGTGGGTTGCCACACACCCACGAAGCGCACCTCGATCGCGAAGCAGATGGCGACGGTGCCATCTGCGCTTGGCGACCGCTACGTGCTGGCCAACAACCACGAGACGGCGGGTGTGTGCATGGAATGGGCGCGTAACCTGCTGGTGGAGGCCGACGACGGGCTCACCGAGGCAGTGCGTACCTCGCTCGCCGATCTCGATGATGTTGCCTCTACGGTGGCGAGCGGGAGCGGTGGGGTCCTGTTCGCCCCATGGCTCAACGGCGAGCGTTCGCCGGTCGCGGATGCCGACCTTAGGGGCGGTTTCCACAACATGTCGCTGTCGACCACGCGGGCGGATCTGGTCAGATCGGTTCTCGAAGGTGTCGCCCACAACAACCGGTGGTTGCTCGAGGAATCCGAGCAGGTGCTCAAGCAACCGCTGAGTGCGCTGCGTGTGATCGGCGGAGGCGCCCAGTCGGACCTGTGGTGCCAGATCCACGCCGATGTTCTGGGGCGCCCACTGCGCCGGGTGGCCCAACCACTGCTCGCCAACGTGCGGGGAGCGGCGTTCTTCGCCGGGCTCTCGTTGGGCCTGATGAAGCAGTCCGAGGTTGCGGCCCGTGTCGAGATCGAGCGGACCTTCGAGCCGGATCCCGGTTCCAGAGAGGTGCACGACGCCATGCACCGCGAGTTCGTGCGGCTGCACCGCATCGAACGTGGCATGTACCGGCGCCTGGCGAAGCTTCGCTGAGGAGGGAGCGGCGGGGGTGCGCCCGGTGAGAGATCGGCCGCCTCCTATGATCGGTCGATGGGTTCGCTGGTGACGCTCGCCAACACAGCGTCGGTGACCGAGGCGGATCTGCTGGTCGAGCGTCTGTGCGGCCAGGGGATTCGCGCGGTGGCCCGCACCCATCTGGATCGGACCGCATATGCCGGCCTCGGCGGTGCCGTGGTGCTGGTGGAATCCGATCAGCGGGAGGAGGCAGAGCTCGAGGCTGATGCTGCTCACCTCGGGAGCATCCGCGGAGGGTGAGAACGGATTCGACGGTGGCGAGTCGCTCGATCCGGACACCGGCACCCGGTTGCACGTCTCGCGGCGCGCGTGGGTACGCGTGGTTGGATACGTGGCGTTGACCGCGATCGCAATGGCCACCGTGGTGCCTTCGCTGGTCATCCTCTGGCGGGTCGTGTTCGGGTAGCTACCGGCGTTCCTCGATCAAGCGTCCCAGCGCGACCGCGTTGTTGTGTTCGGTGTCGCCTGCCGCGTACACGAGCGTGACCCTTCCTGATCGGGCAGCTTCAACGAGGGTCGAGACCTCCTCGTCGTGATCTGTGAGCTCCTTGCGGTAGCGGTCCAGGAACTCGTCCCAGCGTGCGGGGTCGTGACCGAACCACTTCCGCAGGTCGTCGCTCGGTGCCACGTCCCTGCACCACTGGTCGATCCGTAGGCGCTCCTTGGAGACGCCACGGGGCCAGAGGCGGTCGACCAGCACCCGGTGTCCGTCGTTGCGGGTGGGTTCCTCGTAGGCCCGTCGGAGCCAGACCCGCGTGCTCAACTGCGTCATCCGGTCACCTCCCGGTGGTCACCTGCGAGCATAGGAAGCTCAGCGATCCCGCGCCGATCACCCTGAGTGCTCCAGTTGACGGCTGGGTCGAGGGTCTCGGCAAGGGGCGAGCGGGTGAGGGTTGCGGGCTGGATGCAGGTATCCTGAGGGTGCATGCGACGTACCATCGACACTCCCGCCGGCGCTGATCCGGCGAGCTGAACGTGGCGGGGGTCTCCCGGCGTCGGTTGATTCTGGTGGGTGCGGGTGGGCTGGTGACGATGGGTCTTGCTGCGGTGGCTGTGGTCATCGGCGAGGAACGCGGATCCCCGCAGCGCTCACGCAGGGATGCAGCGGCAGCGGTGTTCGCGAACCATCTCGAGGACGCCCGAGTCCTGGGTGCGGCCTACCTGTCCACGCGGCCGGACGACCCGGTGGCGGCCTCGGATCGGCGCGTGCCACCGGGTGCGGTTCCGTCGGGCACAGCCGATCAGGAGGAGTGGTTCACCGATGCAGTGCCGGCGAGACTGGCCGGGCAGTCGGCATCGGGATGCCGTGACGATTTCGTGGCAGGCCGGATCGTCGAGTTGGACGGCTGGCTGCTGCCCCTGACAGCGGTTCAGCTCTGCGCCATCGTCTCCGGGGATGCGTGAGATGTTCCTCGCGGCTGAATCGGTGCAGCGTGATTCGGTGGTTCACGCCGATGTCGTGATCGCCGGAGCGGGTGCGGCGGGGATCACGATCGCCCGGGCCCTTCGCGGCAGCGGGCTCCACACCGTCGTGCTCGAGGGCGGCGGCTTCGACTACGACGCTGCGTCGCAGGCCCTGTATACGGGAACGGTCTCCGGTTCGCCATACGAGCTCGAGGACAGCCGCCTGCGCTACTTCGGGGGCACCACGAACCACTGGGGTGGGTGGGTACGCCCTCTCGACGACGCGGACTTCGACGGTCGGGCGTGGGTCCCCGGTACGGGTTGGCCGATCTCGCGTTCGGACCTCGATCCGTACTACGGATCGGCGTTCAGGATGACCTCGCAACTCGACGACCATCCCTTCGGATGGGAATCGTGGCTGGAGGGTGACCGCGATGTGGAGGCCCTCGTCGACTCGCCACTGCTCACAGGAGCGATGTACCGCATCTCGCCGGTCCGCTTCGGTCAGGCGTACCGCGATGAGCTCCGCGACGCCCCCGATGTCGAGGTCTACCTGGGGGCGAACGTCGTGAACATCGGGACCGACCGTACGGGTTCCCACGCAACGGGGCTCGATGTGAGGACGCTGAAGGGCGCGGGATTCCACGTAGCCGCGGACCGCTTCGTGTGCGCGCTGGGGGGTATCGACAACGCACGGCTCCTGCTGGCGTCACGCGCTGTTGAACCAGGTGGGTTGGGCAACTCCAACGATCTCGTCGGTCGGTACTTCATGGACCACATCGAGGCGGCTGTTGCCACTCTGGTGCTGGCCGATCCCGTGCCCAACGTCTACCTGGGCGGCCGATTCGATCTCGCTCGCGCGGGTGTGGTTCCCACCGAGGCAGCGGCAGAGCAGCACCGCCTCGCCGGCACCGCTTTCATCATCGGGGAGCCGAGGGTGGCAAGCCGTAGAGGGGCCCTGGATGGCACAGTGCCCGACGCGGTGGTGAAGGGTGTGCTCGGGTCGCTCGAACGAGGTGATCCACACACGTACTCCCTGGAGATCAGGGCCGAGCCCGAGCCCAATCCGCAGAGCCGCATCACGCTCAACGACGGGACCGATGCGCTGGGGATGCCCACCGTGGATGTGCACCGCGTCCTCACCGACGGTGATCATCAGCGGCTGAAGCGGGCCATGGAGCTCTTCGCATCGGAGCTCGGCAGGCTCGGCCTCGGCTGGATGCGCATCGACGCCGATGGCCTCGGTGACCATGACGGCCCGCTGTACTACGGGTTCCATCACATGGGCACCACCCGCATGAGCGACGATCCGAGCACCGGGGTAGTCGACCGAAGGTGTCGGGTGCACGGCATCGACAACCTGTGGATAGCGGGTTCGAGCGTGTTCCCCTCGGTCGGATTCGCGAACCCGACGCTCACGATCGTCGCACTCGCACTGCGGATCGCCGATGACCTGAGGTGACCTGCTGTGGAATCTCAGTGCTGTCCCGGTAGCATCTAGCAGTGCGCACAGGGGGTGGCGAGAGCGCCGTGGAGGCATCACGGGAGGCATCACGCGAAGGTGGCGACCTGCCTCGTCGTGCTCCTGGTGGCAACGGGCCTCCACGCCACGGGTGCCGCCGCGCAGGCATCGGGCCAGGACGCGGAGACACCGGTCGTCCCGACGACGCTGAAGCCGCCTACATCCACGGCCACCACCACGACGACACCCGGTGAGGCGTCGTCCACCACGACAACCACGGTTCCGCCCACGACCCCTGTCGACGACTACCGCGATCCCGACGACGACGCGGCTCCCGTTCCTGGCCGCCGTGACGAGCTCGTGCCGCCCCGATCGACCTGACGTCGCTCAACGAGTTGCTCGAGACGAAGCGTGCCGAGGCGGTGAGGGCGGCCACCGAGGTGGCCGATGCCGCCAACGCCGAGGCGATGCGCCTGGCGGTCCAGCGCGCAGACGATCTCGAGGCGCTCGATGCGCAGACGCCCGCGATGGACCAGGCCGTGCGGGATGCACGGACGGCGGAGGCCTCTGAGATCAGGAACCTGGAGCGTGCACGCGAGCGAAAGGCCGACTTGGCAGTCGGAGTCGTACACGCGCGCGTTGTCGGGCACCAGCGCAACCCTCGATGCCTCCGCAGCGATGCTCGAGCACTCCGAGAACTTCGAGCGCTACGTGGCGACCACCGAGTACAGCGGCGCTGCATGGAGCTCGATGGAACGCAGCGTCAGCGCGGCCGAGCGGGCCGTGGAGGATGCCGAAGCCGTCACCGAAGCGGCGATCGGATCCCGCCAACGGCACGAGCGACGCATCGGTTCCGCGCAGACCGCGTTGGATGCAGCGGTGATGAACGCCCAGGCCGTTGCGGCGCAGGGCACCGAGAGCATTGCAGTGGCCGCCGCCACCGGCGCGGACCTGGCGGTGGAGGGACTCGGTCCCACGATCCTGGGCGAAACACTCCTCACTCCGGAGGACCTGGCGGCCTTCTCGGCACGCCGATCAGGTGCAGCGCCGTCGGTCGATCTCCTGGAACTGGCCCGCCTGTTCGTGCTGGAAGGTGTTGCAGAGGGTGTACGGGGGGACATCGCCTGGGCGCAGTCGATCCTCGAGACGGGCAACTTCGGCTACAAGGGTTCGATGGTCTCGACCAGCGACAACAACTACGCGGGGATCGGAGCGTGCGACAGCTGCTCCAGCGGGTTCGACTACGCGACACCGCAGCTCGGGGTACGGGCACAGATCCAGCTCCTGCACACGTACGCGGATGACAACCTGACCACCGCGGACCTGGCCTTTCCCACCCGCCGGCAAGCCGCCGGAACGCAGCAGCGTCAGGGGATGTTGCGACACATGGATGGAGCTGTCGGGGGTGTGGGCCACCGGTCCTGGGTACGGCGTGAAGATCCTCACCATCTACAACGAGATGCTGGCGTTCGCGGCTCAGCGCCAACGCGACGCCCAGGCTCTCGCGGCGCTCGCGCCGCCTCCGCTCCCGCCCGGGGCTGTGCCTCCGGGTGCGGCGGCAACAGGAGCCGACGCCCCGGGCTGACCGTGGTGGGTCAGCGGCTGTCGAGGGTAGATGAGTCCACCTCCGACCTCGGTGTACTGCACACCGGTGCCGGCGAGGGCGTCGTCCCAGGTCCGATCCAGCGCCGGGTCGGCCTGCTCCATGCCGTGGTCGGAGATCACGAACACGGCGGTCCGGTCTCGCACACCGGCGGCCTCGATCGCCTCGAGGACCTCGCCGATGGCGCGTCGGAGTCGCGGACCGCAGCGCGCGCGGCGACGCCGTGAGGTCCGCTTTCGTGGCCCGCCTCGTCGGTCAGGGCGAGGCTGCACCAGGTGAGGGCGGGCAGGTCGTTACCGTGCTCGCGTCGCCAGCATTCGAGGGTGTGGGTGACGCTCTGGTGGTCCACACGCGAGATGAAGTCGTAGAGATCGCCGTACTCGCCATGCGCGGGATCGAGGTGACGCACGGCCTCGAAGTCGGGCAGAGTGGTCTGCTCACCCGAACGGACCAGTGCGAACGAGGAGAAGTCGGCTCCCCGGTCGCAGAACTCGAAGGTGGTGGCGCTGAACGAGCCGGGTCTGCTGCGCCTGACGGCTTCGAAGATCGTCTCGATGCCCGGCGCCAGGTACTGGGCGGCGGTGAACATCTCTCCGATGGACAACAGGTCGGTCGCAGAACCCGTGTCGCGGTCCACCCACGCGTTGTGGAGGATGCCGGAGCTCCCCGGGTGCGCGCCGGTCACAGCGGTCGTGTGGTTGGCGAGCGTCGCAGTCGGCAGCGACGCCATCGCCCCCGTGGCCGAACATCATGCCGTCGTCGAGCAGGCTCCGGAGGTTGGGAGCCTCACCGGAGTCGATCACGTCGGCAAGCAGGTTGGCGTTGCAGCCGTCGAGCAGGAACACGA
The DNA here is from genome assembly GCA_027493675.1 of Microthrixaceae bacterium. Lineage (GTDB taxonomy): Bacteria > Actinomycetota > Acidimicrobiia > Acidimicrobiales > Microtrichaceae > JAMLGJ01. Next base: position 30,184 of record JAOSKI010000007.1, read on the forward strand.
CCACATGGCGCGCCACGGTGCCGTCGAGGATGTCGAGCTCCGGTGTGCCGTCCTGGCGTTCCAGGAGGACGTTGCCATCGGGCTCACCGGTGGCGCCCACCCCCGAGGGATGTGCGTCCAGCCCCATCAGGGCCGCGATGGTGGGCGCGATGTTCACCACACGGGTGGAGCGGTCGACGATACCGAGGTTCCTGACGCCCGCTCCGGAAGCAAGGAACGGTGCTCTTGCCTGCACTGCTCCAAGCGAGCCGTGCTGGCCCAGATGTCCCTCCACACGGTGGGCGGCGGTATGGGTCACGAGCAGGTCGGGGGCGCGGTCGGCGTCGAAGAACTGGGCGATCGAGTCAAAGGCATGCGGGTATGAGTTCTGGACCCGTGTCGGGAAAAATCGAGTCACGTTCGGAGAGGTGCCCGAGGAAGCGGTCGGATGCCTGGTCCCCCAGTGGGTTGCGTCCCGAGACATCGATCACCTCGTAGTTCCACGTCCCCGCCACGGCGTTGCGTCGGAACGTCACCGAGCCATCCACCGCCGCGGCCCGGAACTCCTGGGGAGCGGGGGAGCGGACCGTCATCTCGACGAGCTCAGCCAACTCCGGGCTTGTGAGGACGTCCTCCAGCAACCCGATGGCTTCAAGTTGCTCTGTGGTGATTCGATCCATCGCGCGAGTCTAGGACTGATCTGCATCGGCGGGCCCGCGCCGGCCGGCGCCACTCGGGGTCGTGGCAGTCCGAGTGGAATCAGTCGGAGTCCACGTCCAGGATGTCGGCAATCGCCCCGAGCAGCTCGTCGTAGCCGGTCAGGGCAGGGAACTGCGGGAACTCCGCGATCACCCGCTCAGGAGCACGGAACAGGAACCCGTGGTCCGCCTCGGCGAGCATGGTGGTGTCGTTGTAGGAGTCACCCGCGGCTATGACCCGGTACCGCAGGGAGTGGAAGGCCTGCACTGCGCGGCGCTTCTGATCCGGTTGGCGCAGGCGGTACTGCGAGATCCGACCGTCGGCCTCCACGACGAGCCGATGGCACAGCACCGTCGGCCACCCGAGCTGCGCCATGAAGGGCCGTGCGAACTCCTCGAAGGTGTCCGACAGGATCACCACCTGGGTTCGTGAACGCAGATCGGCCAGGAACTCCGCCGCGCCGTCGAGCGGAGTCAGCGAGGCGATCACCTCGGTGATCTCGGGCATGCCGAGACCGTGTTCGGCGAGGATACCGAGGCGTTGGCCCATCAGCACGTCGTAGTCAGGTTCGTCACGGGTCGTGCGCCTGAGCGCTTCGATGCCGGTCGCCTCCGCGGCGGCTATCCAGATCTCGGGGATCAACACGCCTTCGAGGTCCAGGGTCACGATGCTCTGTCGGGCGCTGATCGATGTCATCGCCACAGTGTGCTCACCGTCGGGCGTCGCGTCGAACCCGGTGCCCAGGGCAGTGACACCGTGGACGGACCTTCTCAGAGCGGTTCTGCGTCGACGTCGATGTCGAAGGTCGCCACGCCGTCGGTCACATCCGTGATGCGGACGGTGACGCCGTAGGTTGCTTCGCCGTCGGTGAGCTCACATCGCATCGTCGCGCCGACTTCGGCCTCCAGGTCTTCGGGACACGCGACCTCGTCGGGTCGCTGGCCGGTCTTGTCCTCCAGGACGTCGGAGATCTGCTGAGCGGCATCATCGGAGGAGATCGTCTGCGTGGAGCTGCAGCCGATGAGGAGCGTGAGGGCCGAGCCGGCACAGAGGGCGAACAGCAGCGTCCGGTGCCATGACGGCCATGACGGCTTCGCATGGTGGCGTGCAGGCGACTTACCGGTACCCATGTCCCAGTACCTGTGTGTCAGTCGGAGCCTGGAAGCGAATCCGGCTCGGGGTCGTGGTGGTGGGCGCCCTCGTGCACGCCGGATCCCCCGGCGAGGAGTCGCTCGTACCCAGTCGAGGCTCCCATCGCGTTGCTCTGCATCCGACCATCCGTCGAGGGTGGACTCCACCGTGGCGAGGTCGCCGATGGAGCCGAGGATCTCGACTGTGACCTCGTCGGCGGGCAACGAGGCGACCTGGGTGTCGCCGAAGGGGTCCATGATGAGTGGCTCGGCGGGTTCCCTCATCGCATAGAGCTCACCCGTGTCCTCCACCCAATTGAGCTCCCAGCGGACTCCGCCCTGGTCGGTCCAGTCCGTCCCGAAGGTGTACTCGCGGGAGGTTCGTCGCTTCGGGTTGCCGTCGTAGAAGTGCTCGATGTCCATGTGGAAGGGCTCCATGGGTCGGTGTCCCCTGATCCTAAGGGGCCTGGGGCGCATCGCCTGCGCCGGGCTCAAACAGGCTCCGGCTCACGTTGGGGGTGCGAATGCGGCTCTTCCTCGGTCGGATCTCCGTCGTCGGGGTCGGCGTCGGTGGATCCCTCCACGTTCACATGCGGGATGATGCGGTCCAACCAGCCTGGGAGCCACCAGTTCCTGTCACCCAGCAACTCCATGGTGGCGGGCACCATCAGCATGCGCACGACCGTCGCATCCAACAGCACGGCCACGGCCAGTCCCAGGCCCATGAGCTTCACGGCCCGGACGTCGTCGAGCATGAAGGAGCCGAAGACGAACACCATGATGGCCGCGGCGGCGGTGATCACACGCGCGGTCGCCGCCAGGCCGTCCGCCACCGAGGTGCGTGAATCCCCTGTGCGCATCCACTCCTCGTGGATGCGGGACAACAGGAAGACCTCGTAGTCCATGGACAGACCGAACACGATGGCGAACAGGACCATGGGCAGGAACGGCTCGATCGGCGCCGGTTCGACGCCGAGCAGCGCCTGGCCCCATCCCCATTGGAAGACCGCCACCCATCACCCCGTAGGCCGCGCCGATGGAGAGCAGGTTCATGATCACGGCCTTCAAGGGAACAAGCAAGGAGCGGAACACCACCATCAACAGGATGAACGAGAGGCCGAGCACGGCGGCGAAGAACCACGGCAGGCGCGCCGAGAGGTACTCGGAGAAGTCCACCGTGACCGCCACGAAACCCGTCACGAGGATCTCGGTTCCCGAAGGCTCGACCTCAGGGAGGAGTTCGTGGCGAAGCGTGTCGACCAGTTCGGTGGTCGCCTCGTCCTGCGGAGCGGTGGTTGGCTGCACCGCCCACAGCGCCGCGGTCGCAGCGTCGGCTGAAGGATTCAACGCCGTGTTGGGTATCGGGCCCATGACGTCCTGTACCCCGGGGGCCTGCGCGATCGCCTCGGTGGCGGCCACCAGTTCGCCGGGGTCGACGTCGTCGTCGAGCTGCGCCACGAGGATCAGCGGACCGTTCGAACCGGGTCCGAAACCCTCGGCCAGAAGGTCGTACGCCTGGCGTGTGCTCGATGCCTCCGGGTCGTTGCCGCGGTCGGAGAACCCCAGCCTCATCGACAGCACCGGGGTGGCGAGCAGGAGCAGGAGGGCTGCGCTCGCGATGGTGATGGTCCACGGTCGCGCCTGCACGATGCGGCTCCACCGGTACGCGTAGGTCTCCCGCAGTGGCTTCGCCTTCCGCTGAGGCACCTTCGCCCTCAACGGTGCGAACACCGTGCTCGCCACGAGCACGATCAAAGCAAGAGGGAAGCCCACGAGCAGTGGCTGGATCTTCAGGCCGAGCCCGATGAGTGCCACGACCACGAAGCAGGCGGCCACGATGCGCGCCAGCGGCTCACCTCGATGCGCTCGCCGACGAATCCCAATAGTGCGGGAAGCAGTGTCAGGGACGCGAGGAGGGTCACGGTGACCACGATCGCCGAGCCGATCGCGAGTCCGTTGACCATCTCCATTCGCATCATGAGCATGCCGAGGAGTGAGATGATCACGGTCACACCGGCGAACGCGACGGCGCGACCGGAAGTGTCGATCGCCATCGAGACGGCCTCCTCGACCGTATGGCCGGCCCCCTAGCTGCTCGCGGTAGCGCGTAACGACGAACAGCGCGTAGTCGATCCCGACTCCGAGGCCGATCATCACGCCCAGGGTGGCCGCGAAGTCCGGCATCGACATCACGTTGGAGACCAACATGATGAATGTCGCACCTATCCCGATGCCTCCGAGAGCGACTCCGATGGGTAGACCCATGGCCAGCACCGAACCAGTGGCGAGGATGAGGATGACGATCGCGAAGGAGAGCCCGAGCATCTCCGAGGACGGGGGATCGAAGTCGGAGAAGATCTGTCCGCCGTACTCGATACGTACGCCCTCGATGTCTGGTGCGATCTCAAGGACGGAGTCGGAGAACTCCTCGAAGCGCTCCTGGTCTGCCTCGCCAGGGAGCTCCACCTCTGCGTAGGTGATCGTGCCGTCATCGGAGATCTGCTGGTTGCCTTCCAGCATCGCGGATCGAATCGGTCACCGAGGAACGCCTCCATCGCTGCGAGTGAGGCTTCGGGGTCCTCCACGGGCGGCTCGAAGGGACTCCTGACAGTCACCTCGTGCAAGTCGTCGACCTCTGCCAGGAAGGACTCGATCTCCGCTGTGACGGCCGGATCCTCGAACCCGTCGGGGCTCTGGAAGACGATGCTGCCCGTGGCGCCTGCACCGAATCCCGCGAAGTCGTCCTCGAGGACCTCGAACCCTGCCCGGCTCTCCACGTCGGGAAGGTCGAACCGGGTCCGGATGTCGTTGCCGGCGGCTCCGGAGATCACACCGAGCAGGATCAGGGACCCGACCCATGCCGCAACCACGAGGCGGCGGTGCGTGACGCAGAAGTATCCGATCCGGCTGAACAAAGGGGTACTCCTGGTCGTCACGGAGCCGTCCCTGTGTTGGATCCGCAGAGCGCTCCAGCTGCGCCCACAAGTGTGGGGTCATCCAGACCGGCGGCGCAAAGGATCTGGTGTGACTCTTGTCAACCTCTCGTCGGACTGCATCGACGACCGCTGAGGCCCTTAACCGGCGAACCGGCACCGGAGGGTTCTCAGTTGAGCGGATTGTCCCCGAGGTAGATCCCGACCGAACGGGCGGTGTGGGCCAGCTCCTCGGTCGGATCCACCAAGGCCGAACCTGCTGCCACCACATCAGCCAGTGGTACGGGTTCGATCCTCGTTCCCCGCAGCGCAACCATCGTGTCGAAGTGGTCCTGAGCCACCAGGTCGACTGCATGTATGCCGTACTCGGTGGCCAGGATCGTGTCTATGGGACTTGGTTGACCACCGCGCTGGAGGTGCCCCAGCACGGTCGCACGGGCCTCGAAGGCGCCGTCGGTGCGCTCTTCGAGCGCCGCCGCGATGGCATCGGCAACGCCGCCGTGGATTTGTCGTCGCGAGGGACCGGTCGATCCGCCATCGGTGGCCTCTGGTGGTGCCGCCCCTCGGCCACCACCACCAGGGCGAACGCCTGGCTGCGTCGCTTGCAGGTGGCCCGCACGGTGTCCACCAGCGCATCCATCGACCAGGGGATCTCCGGAATCAGGATCGCGTCCGCTCCACCGGCGATTCCCGACGAGAGAGCGAGGTGGCCGGCGCCACGTCCCATCGTCTCGAGGATCATCACGCGGTCATGGCTCACGCCGGTGCTCCGCAGTTGTGAGCATGCCTGGGTCACGGTCCGCACCGCGGAGTCGAAACCGATCGACTGGTCGGTGAGCGCCACGTCGTTGTCGATGGTCTTCGGTATCGCCACGAGGTTCCATCCCGAGCGAGCGTGCTCCCGGAGGATGGCCAGGCTTCCGTCACCACCGATGGCGATGAGTGCATCGAGCCCGAGTGAGCCGTAGCCCGCCTCGATCTCCGACGCGACCGCGTCGATCGGTCGGTTGACCGATCCGAGGATCGTCCCACCCGTGCTCAGCATGGGGTCGTACCCGTCGAGATCGAGGAGTGAGGGTGTCAGGGGCGGGCACGGCCGCTCGCAAGGCCTGCGACGGCGTCCTCGATGCCGAGGACCTCGAAGCCGTGCCCGGAGACGGCCCTGCGGGTGATGGCCCGGATGGCGGCGTTGAGCCCCGGGCAGTCACCACCGCTGGTCATCACGCCGATCCTGCGAGTGGCTGGGCTCATCGTGTCTCCAAGTCCGCTGTGCTGTCACCATTCTGGCGCATCGTCGCGGGGTGCCACGATGCACTGGGGGCCTTCGTCGACGTGCTGAGCAGGTCGGAACGGTCTTCCGGCCGCGCTCGGGGTCTCACCCGGCGGCAGGTTCGTCGCCGATCGGCGTGAAGGCGTGGATCCCCACGACGGCGACCGCGACCACGGAGCCTGCCATCAGAGTGGCGCCGGTCCCGATCTCTTCGAACACGGCGGCGAACACGAGCGGGCCCGTCGCCTGTCCCAATCGGACTGCCGACACCCAGGTGGCGAGCACGATGCCGCGTTGGGAGGCGCCGGCACGTGCGGCGGTGATCTCCTGAAGTGACGGCACGGTCGCACCCTCTCCGGCGCCGTACACGAGGAGTCCGACCAGGACACCCCACACCGTGGGGGCGACGCCGATTCCCCACAGCGCGAGGCCGAAGGCAGTGCCCCCGCTCACCAACAGGTTCCGTAGGCCCAACCGTGCGCGTATCGCGCTCAGGTTGAGTGCTATGAGAGTGGAACTGACCGAGGGGATACCGAGCAACACCCCCCGCGGCGCGGCGGAGAGCCCGAACTCCTCTTGGAGGTGCACGGGAAGGGCCGTGAGGAACAGGCCGAAGATCATCACGAAGATCAGGAATCCGGATGCGATCGTGGCGGCGATGGCGGGTGAGCGGAGCACGTCGCGGGCGGCGCGCAGCTGCTCGGTGAGACCCGTTGCGGAACGGGGGCGGTGAGACGTCGTCGAGCGTCCGCGCTGCAGCGACCGCCGTGACGATCCCCAAGGCGCTCGGAGTGAGCGACAGGCGCCAGGTGCCGATCTCCGCGAGGACCCCCGACAGCAGTGGGAGCAGTGCCAGACCGGATGTCAGCACCGCAGCGTTGCGCCCCACTTGACGGACTCGCTCGACGCCGTCGTAGTGGTCTCCGATGAGCACCACCGCGAGGTTGATCAACCCTGCTGTGCCGATGCCCATCAAGAAGCGCGCAGCGATCAGGAACCAGAAGCCCGGCGCGAGGGCCGTAAGGGCCCCCGTCACCGCGAACAGCGTCAGGCACGGTACCAGGACCAGCTTGCGGCCGAACCTGTCGGCCAGGACACCTATCACCGGTGCCGCCACGACTCCGGGAAGCGAGGCCGACGCCACGAGGATCCCGGCCGACGAATCCGGGCGGGCGAAGTCCTCGATGATGTCGGGCAGCACTGGAGCCACGAGCGTGTTCGCAGTGATGCCTGTGAGGGTGATCGACCAGATGAGCAGCGGACTCGGACAGCGACCCGGCCACGTGACCCGCTGGGTGGACATCGACGGACCGTACCGCGGCCGTTCTTGCCCCGGTGCACGCCGGCAGGGTCCGGGTGTAGCTTCACGGCCATGGGTTGTGGCTGTCTTATACTGCTCGCCTCAGGCATCTCACCGCGCCTGGCGCTGTTCCTGATGTGGATCCTCACCGATCGACTCAGCATCGCGATCGATTCGTTCTGGCTCGGGTTCGCCGGATTCCTGGTCCTGCCCTGGACCACCTTCCTCTGGGCCGTCGCCTACGCGCCCTTGGGTGGCGTGAGTGGGCTCGGCATCCTGCTCGTGGTGTTCGGCTTCATCGTGGATGTGACCTCGTGGTTCGGCACGGGTCGAGAGGGCTACCAACGCACCAACGCGTGAGTGCGCCGTGCGTCAGCGCGAGATCCGCAGCGTGAGCAGTTGGAAGGGCCGAAGCTCGATCTGCACCGCGTTGGTTGTTACCTCGGGGTGGTCGTCGCCGTAGGGCTCCTCGAACAGGTTGCACCGTCGGGCAGAGCGCGCCGCCATCCCCAGATCCAGCACGGTGCGCACCCGGTCGCCGGCACCCTCCCACAGGCGCACGACGAGATCGCCTGATCCGTCATCCGCGAGCTTCACCGCGGACACGCCCACTCTCGGGTCGCCCACCCTCACCAATGGCGCGGGAGGTTCGCTGTCGTCACCGGTGTCGCCTGCTCCCGCGGTGATCGCCTTGCGGACCCGGAGCGGGGTGTTCAACGCCTCCGCATGGGTAAGGACCTCCGTGAGTCCCGGGCCGTGGGGCAGCAGCGACACCGTCACGCGATGACGTCCGCGATCCGCTGTGGGATCCGGGTAGTTGGGTGCTCGAAGCAGCGACACCCGGATCCCGCCGCCCTGAACCGAGTGGCCGTAGCGGCCGTCGTTCAGCACGGCCACCCCGAACCCGGTCTCGGACAGGTCAACCCACCGCTGCGCCGCCACCTCGAACTTGGCCGCATCCCAGCTCGTGCTCGCATGTGTCGGGCGGCGCACATGGCCGAACTGCACCTCGCACGCCGCGGTGTCGCTGCGCACGTCGAGAGGAAAGTCGATGCTGAGGTACTTCTCGTCCTCGGCCCAGTCGATGTCCATGGTGACGTCGAGGCGAGGTTCCTCCGCGCGCAGGGTGAACGTCTGGGTCACCAGCGACGCGCCGAAGTGCCGGCTCACCGCGACCGAACCGACCAGGGGGCCTTGCTCCACGACGGTGACGGAGTCGGCATCCGGCAGGTCGAGCGAGGACGGGGCGGTCCACGCCTCGAGGTCCCAGGCGTCGTACTCGACCGGGTGATCGGCAGCGATCTGAAGGTTCGCACATCGCCGCCCGGCGGGGACGAGCTCCCGGTCGAAGCGGAGGTCGCGGACCGACACGACTGCCCCGGTGTCGTCGAAGCGGACATCGAGGTGGCTGTTGCGCAGCCGTGTGGGTGAGGCCTCGACCACGTCGTCGGGCTCGTGTGCAACCAACCGGGCGGAACCCATGCCGGGCACCTCCACCACGAACGCATGCGAGCCGTCCGAGAGACGCTGGATCTCACCGGGTGGATCCGCTGAGGTCCCGACCGCGGCGATGGGGAGCGCACCACCTCGCGGCGTGCATGGGTGGCGGAGTTCACCACCAGGTCGGAACCCGGAGCGATCCGATCGAGCAGTCCCCCGAGGATCTTCTCCAGGCGCTGGAGCACCGCCGTGTGCTCCGCCTCCGCGTCGTGGTGCACCCACGCGATCGAGGAGCCCGGGAGGATGTCGTGGAACTGCTGGGTCAGCACTCGCTTCCAGAGCCGGTCGAGCTCTACGGCCTGGGCTGATTCGCCGAGAGTGGCCGCCCAGAGCTCCACCTCGCGCAGCAGGACCTCGCAGCGCCGGTTCCCCACCTTCGTGTGTGCCTGGGAGGTGAGGGTCCCACGATGCATCTCGAAGTAGAGCTCGCGCGCCAGTGGGGAGTGCCGGGTTTGGCGAGCTCGGCTTCGAGCTCCTCGAAGAAGGCCCCGGGTGAGCTGATCGTGAGTTGTGGCAGACCCGCGATGTCCGCCAGCAGCCGTGCCCGTTCAAGCATCTCGGAGGTGGGCCCACCACCACCGTCGCCGTGGCCGAAGGGAACCAGCGAGCGGTCCGACCAGGCGTGGTCGGAGAAGTTCGCGCTTGCGTGGGTCAGCTCGGCTGGGGTGAGCTCGGAGTTGTAGGTCTCCACCGGTGGGAAGTGCGCCACCACGGTGGAGCCGTCGATGCCCTCCCACGTGAAGCTGTGGTGAGGGAAGCGGTTCTGCTTGTTCCAGCTCAGCTTCTGGGTCACGAAACGCGTGCAGCCGCCTTCGCGGAACACCTGCGGGAGGCTTCCCGGGTAGCCGAACACGTCGGGGATCCAGATCTCGTTGCAACGCGCGCCGAAGCGCTGCTCGGAAGTAGCGCTGGCCCGCTACCAGCTGTCGCACCAGTGACTCCCCCGTTGGGGAGGTTCATGTCGGCTTCGACCCACATGCCACCGACCGGCACCCATCTGCCCTCGGTGGCGCGCCTGTGGATCTCCTGGAACAACTCAGGGTGGTCCTGCTCGACGAAGTAGTACTGGGCTGCCTGCGAACACACGAAGACGTGCTCGGGGTACTTCTCCATGAGCCGGATCTGGTTGGCGAAGGTGCGTGCGCACTTGCGGCGTGTCTCACGCATGGGCCACAGCCACGCGGTGTCTATGTGGGCATGGCCCACCGCGTGCAGCCGGTGTGCATCGGGAGCCGCGCCAGGCGCGAAGCCCTCGGCCAGCACCCCCCTTGCCTGCTGCGCGGTCCCCGGGACGTCGTCGAGGTCGAGCACATCCAGCGCGCGGGCGAGCACTGCTGTGAGTCGCTGTCGCCGGGGCGCGCCGCGCGGAAGCGTCCGCATGAGGTCGTTCAGCGTGGAGATCTCCCTCACGAGCTCTCGCACCCCGACATGGAAGGTGACGAGGTCGATCCCTCCGAACACGTACAGCAGGGCATCCCCCGGCGGTGCCGCGATCCCCAAGTGGGTTGGCGGTGAAGCTGACGGTGAAGTCGGGGTTCGCTGCCGCCTCCAACAGGAAGTCGATGGCTCCGTCTGGAGCCGGTCACGACTTCGATCGGGATGGCCCGGCGACGCGGGTGCACGCCGCATCGGATGCGGCCCTCGGCATAGACCGCTCCTTCGGCCTGGAACCCCGCCAGGCCGCCTGTGAATCCGATGTCGGCCCGAACCTCCACGTCGGTTCCCTCGGCGGGTGTCGGCCCGGCCTCCCCGGTTGCTCGGAACCAGGTGGTACCCCCAGGGTGGACCCCATCGGTCGCCGGTGGCGATGACGCCGAACGCGTCGTGGCTCAGCTCGTCCACCTTGCACGGCTCTCCGGGGAGGTGCAGGGCCTTCACGCTCAGCGCTCGACGTTCGATCACCTCGGTCGGAGCGATCCGCTCGATCAACACCCTGCTTACCCGGTTCTCGATGACCTGGCTGTCGTCGTGCATGCCACCACCATGTCATGTGAATCGTGATCGGATCCTGCTCCTGTGGCCGCAGTCGTGTGAGCTGTCGTGATATGCGTACCTGGTCACCTACACTGCACGGGGCCGGGCGAAGTCCTCCCGGCGAAGCCGGCAGCGCGTGTGCGCTGGCCGGTGATACAGAAAGCAAGCTCAATGAGTGTTACTACCGGAACCGTCAAGTTCTTCAACAACGAGAAGGGCTACGGCTTCATCTCGCGTGAGGGTGAGGACGACGTGTTCGTCCATTTCTCCAACATCGCCGGAGAAGGATTCAAGTCGCTCGAAGAAGGCCAGACGGTCGAGTTCGAGGTTGGCCCCGGCCGCAAGGGGGCCCGAGGCGCTCAACGTACGAGCGGTCTGATCCACACGACGCGGATGCGACCGGAATACGATCCGGCCGCATCCGCGTCGGCTCATTTCGCGCCGAGTCGTTTGATGGGCGGGGTGCAGTCGATCGGCGGCGGGTTGGCCCGCGCTCGAGTCGTGGTGGACACCGCGTCGGTTCGCTCCGTGTCCTGCTCTCCGCATGGACTCGCGGGCTGCTTCACCGACGCGGAGATGGCTCTGCTCCCGACCAGGGTGGACCCGCTTCCCACGCTTGCCGCCCGTCTGGCTGCAAAGGTGGCGGCGGCGGAGATCTTGGGTGTGCCGGTGGGAAAGCTCTCCGAGCCCCGCACGTCCCCGAGGTGCGTGGTCGAGTTCGCCAGGCCCAACCCCGACGGTGCAGCGCTTCTGCGGAGCATCCAGGTTCTCGCTTCACCCGAAGGTGTCCCACAGTTGCTCCTGGACCCCGTCGCACATGCGGGCAGAGGTCCGGGGTGGGTCTCGCTGAGTCACGACGCGGGCCTGGCCGCGGCACTGGTGGTGCTGGCTCAGGCGTGACCCAGCAGTGCTGTGACCATGTGACCGAGAGCGGGGGATCCTCGGCGAGTGAGCTCCTGTTGGCTTCGAGGTCCTCGGGGTAGTAGCGGTAGTTCGCCATCATGCCGAACGATCGCTCGATTCCGCGTTGCGAGCTGTCTGCACTCGGCAACAACCTCCAGAGCCGGGCGCCGTTGCTCATGTGGAAGCCGGCGACCGGGTCGAGAAGACGGCCGTCGTCCCGCTGCATGGTCAGGTAGCGCGCGCAGCGTGTGGTCAGCTCGCTGTCGTCGGGGTGCGACTCGGCCCACCTCCGGAATCCCGGTATGGGAGACAGCGTGGTGAGCGTCTCGAGCCGGCCGAGTTCGCTTCGGAGCAACTCCATCGCTCCGGCGACGAGCTCCCTGCCCCGTCCGAGTCCGGACAGGCCGGCTTCGGCGTTCCAGATCGAGTAGAACACGGCTGTGTCGGCGTCGCGGGTCGACCACGGGGGAATGCGGATCGAGGATCTGGTCGAGGGTTGCCGGCAGTCCGTCGCAGAGTGCCACCCACAGCACATTGATGGGACGACCCGGAAGGCTCGGGTGCTCGATAAGGATGACGCGGCGATCCTCCGCCAATCGACGCTTGCGTTCAGCGGGTGAGCCTGGGGGTTCACGGGCTCGTCGTCCGCGAGACGTTCGGCCAGGGCCGCATCGTGTGGTGCGCCGGCTGGTTCCAGGTAGCGCACCCGATGCCCACAGGAGAGGAGTCCCTCGATCGCGGTGGTCAGCTTCGCGAGATCTGCATCGCCGCCTTCGGAGTCACCCCGGGGATGCCGGGGGAGTCGGAGCCGCCGAGCAACTCGGCTCTCCGTTCGATCAGGGAGGCGACGAGTGAGGTGGTCTCAGCGCTCTCCCCGGAAGGCGTCGCTGAACCATCCGGTGACGCTGAAGCAGCTGGGGGCACGGTCCAATCATGCAGGGGTACGCTCCGCGACCCAAATGACCTGTCGGCCGTTAGCGTCGTGACCGGTGTGCTCAGGGTGTGACGTGTCGCACTCCAGGCTGCTGGGTAGCCTTGCAGTCCCATGCGATCGCACCTGACCCTCGGCCGGATGTTCGGTGTTCCAATCGGAGTGAACCTCTGGGTCGGTCTCGTCGTGATCGTTCTGGCAGTGTCCCTGGCGGAGCTCTCGCTACCCGCTATCGCGCCGGGCCACCCGACGTCCGCCTACTGGTTCGCAGGTGTCGTAGGGGTCGTGGCCTTCCTGGCCTCGCTCGTCGCGCATGAACTGGGCCACAGCTGGGTCGCGCAACGCAACGAAGTCAGGGTGCTCGGTATCACGCTGTGGCTGTTCGGTGGAGTGGCGAAGCTGGACGGAGAGGCCACGGATCCCGGATCCGAGTTCCGCATAGCCCTTGCCGGGCCTGCCATGAGCGCTCTGACGGCCCTGCTGTGTGCCGCAGGAGCCTGGGGAACATGGCGAGTCGGAGGCTCCGAGGTGCTCTTCGGGCTGTTCGTGTGGTTGGCGGGGATAAACACGATCCTCGCCGTTACCAACCTGATCCCTGCGTTCCCTCTTGACGGCGGCCGGATCCTGCGCGCGGTGCTGTGGCGTCATACGGGGCGGCGGATCAGGGCCACCCACCTGGCGGCGTTGTGGGGTCAGATACTGGCCGTTGTGATCGCCCTCGTGTCGGTGTGGCTCATCTTCTCAGTCGCCGTCTGGTCGGGGATGTGGATCCTGGCTCTGTCGCTGTTCCTGTTCGCGGCCGCCCGTGCGGAGTGGTCTGCTTCGCGTCCAGCCCCCGAGCTGCTGGAGATGCCGGTGGGCGAGATGCGGCGTCACCTGCCGACGGCTCTCGGTCCGACCGCGACCGTGGCCGACGTCCAGGCTGCATTCGACAACCACCCGACGGCACCGTTCGTCCCGCTCACCGGCGTCAGGAGCACGACCGACTCGATGGTCACCCGTGACGGCGTGGCACGTATCCCTCCTGCCCAGCACCCGGTCGTGCCGGCGACCTCGGTTGCAGAACCATTGCTCGCGTTGCCGCGGGTGGATCCCACGGAGTCGGTGGGCTCGGTGGTGGCCCGGCTGGGTCAGGGACGGAACTGGTGGGCGCTGATGGCTGATCGCGACGGCCGTCTGGGTGCTCTCATGTCGAGTGACGTGGCGGGTGTGCTGGAGATGGCTGCTGGAGACTGATGCCCACGGTACTCGTGCCACCTTTCCTGGGTGTTGGGATCGATTCGGATTCGCCCCTTCATCCGTGGGTCGTCGGCCTGATCCCAGTCGTGCGGTGGTAGTACCTCGGCTCCCGAGTACGCTCGATTCATGCGAGGAGGGTCCTTCGCGGTACGACCAACCGGGTCCGCCGTCGTCCTGCGCGCCCTGCTGCGCCAGCACCGGAGGCTGTTTCTAGCCGGTGTGTCCATCGCACTGGGTGTCGGGTACCTGGCCGGGACCCTTGGCCTGCTGGACCGCATCGGGGCGGGCCTGGACCAACTGGCGTCGGCGACCGCCGATGCGGCGGATGTGGTCATCGAGGGTGACGTCGCCTACGAGTCGTCGCTCGAGCAGGTGAGGCGCCTGGTGCCGGCGGAGGTGGCGACGACGGCGCTGGAGGTAGAGGGTGTGGAGTCGGCGTCGCACCGTCTCGAGGATGTTGCGCTGATCCTGGATCCCGAGGGCAAGCCCGTCGCCGCACCGGGGTTGTCCGAGCAGCCCCTCGGGGTGAACTGGCCCGAGGACACGGAGGTGTCGAACCTCGATCTCGTCGCGGGCCACGAACCTGCTCGAAGCGACGAGGTGGTGATCGACGCTCATTCTGCGGAACGGGCTGGAGTCGGTGTGGGCGACAAGGTGCGTCGCCGGCAAGGGGAAGGTGGGTGACTACCGGGTATCGGGCATCGTGAGCGCAGACGGGATCCGTCGTCCTGATGGCTCTAGCCTGGTGGCGCTGACGACGCCGGAGGCCCGACTGGTGTTCGACCAGCCGACTGACGACAACCGCGTTGCCGTAATGGTGTCGCCCGGTGCGGACGTCGACTCGGTGATGATTGCGCTGCGCGGTGGTGCCTCCCGGCGCGGAGGTGGTGGATGGGGCGACCGCCGCGCGTCACGCCCAGGAGAGCCTGACCCGAAGCTTCACCCTCGTGAGGGTGTTGGTCACATCCTTCGGGGTGTTGGCGCTGCTGGTGGGAATGGTCACGGTGGCCAATTCGCTCACGCTGCTGCATTCGCAACGCCGGCGCATGTTCGCTGCGTTCCGTCTCGTGGGGGCAGGCAGGGGGCAGCTCCGTCGCGCTGCGCTTGGAGAGGCAACCCTACTGGCACTTGTCTCAGCGCTGGTGGGCATTCCGCTCGGGCTCGCAATAGCCAGTGTTCGTCGAACGGGCACTGGGTGCACTCGGTACCGCAGTGCCCACCGCCGGGCCGTTGCTGACCCCCGCGGCCGTACTGACGGCGACCGGTGTGGGTGTCGTCGCAACCATTGCAGCCGCCTGGCGTCCGGTGCGGAGCGCGTGTTCGGTGCCACCCATCGAGGCCATCCACGAGGTCCAGCCCTTCGACGGTCGGCGTCATCCGCTCCTGGTCACAGCCTCCGCGCGGGCGCTGGTGGCCGGCGTCGTTGTCGCCGGGGTTGGTCTTCTCGCCTCTGTCGCGGCCCCTGTCATCGTCGGCGTGTCGGCGAGCCCTCGCCCTACTGGCCTTCCTGGTGAGCCTCGTTCCGTTGGGGCTCACGAACGTCGTGTCAAAGGTCATGCAACTGTTGCCGTTCAGGCCCCGTCCCTTGCGCCTCATCGCTGCGCGCGATGCCAGGCGCAACCCCCGTCGCACTGCTGCGACGACCGCTGCTGTTCTTCTGGCTGCCGCAGTGGTTTCCGGGCCTGACGGTGTTCCTGCAGTCCCTTCACCGCCTCGGTCGACGGAAGCCGTGGGCAACCTCGTCACTGCGGATCTGGTGGTGGACTCCGAGACGTTCACACGGGAGGTCTTCCGGCGGACCTGACCGAACAGCTCGGCTATCTGGAGGGCGTGGAAGCCGTCAGTGCCTGGCAATTGGGCCGTGGGTCGGTCGGTGAATCCGGTGTTCGCATGACGGGACTGGACGGCGGATCAGCCACCGAGGTGATCGATCCTGGATTTCGTCGGTGATGCACCCGAAGGCATCGCCGCGGACCAGGCCTGGATCTCGGAGTCCCTGGCGGAGCGCACCGGTATCGGGCAGGGCGACGACCTGCCACTCGTGTTCTACTCCGGTGGATTCGAGAGTCTGTCCGTCTCGGGTGTGTATACAGGTGGGGTCGGGCTCCTCGGTGACGTGGTGATCGATCGGTCGGTGTTGATGCGTCAGGTTCCCGCCACCCCCGACCTCTTCGCTCTGGTGCGGACCGACGGCACAGCTGCCGCCGCTGAGTCGGTCCGCGGGCTCTCGGCAACCTATGGGGTCCCCGCGGTGTCGACTCCCGAGGAGTTCGTCGGCAGGGCGGTGAGATGCTGCGCGGATTCGAACGGGTTGTCCTGTGGATGCTCCTGTTCACCCTCCTGCAGGCACTGGTCGGTGTCGTCAGCACCCTCATGTTGTCGGTGGGCGAGCGACGTCGCGAGTTCGGACTCCTTAGGGTGGCGGGGACCACGCGTCGGGCCTTGTTGCAGATGGTCCTGTTCGAGGGCGTGTCGTTCTCAACGGTTGGGACACTGCTGGGTGTGGTCGTGGGAACTGCCGCGGCAGGCGCTGGTGTGATGGCGCTCTCCTCCTACGGCCTGGGGGTGCTCTCCGTTCCCCTCCCGACGCTGGTGCTCATTGCATTGGCGGCAGTGGTGGTGGGAGTGGCGGCTGCATGGCTCCCGGCCAGGATGGCCGCAGCAGTACCGCCTCTCGATGCTGTGCTGGACATCGGAGCTGAATCCGTGATCGCTACGCGCCCGGCGGGCGGCACCGACGGTCAGAGCTCCGGAGTTCACCGTCGCGACAGGAGCCGCGCTTCGGGTGGAGCCGCACACAACACCTCCTCCTTTCGACCCGGCCCGCCTGTCGTGGCCGTTCGCTGCTTCGCCGGCCGGTGCCCGAATCGGTGGACCGGGCGTCCCGCAGGACACGGCGCCGTCCATGGAGGGGGTGCAGTCGGTGCTGTCCCTGGAGAGGATGAAAGCGGCTACAGCGCACGATGGACCGTCAACCGCCGTCGCTGCTGCGGATTCGGAGGAGGCACGGGCCCTACTCGCGCTCTACGGGATGCTCCCCGAATCAGCAGGGGAGTCCGAATCGCCTATCGCTGCCAGTGCTCCGGCACCCGCGGCTCCTCCTGCGGCGGAGGATGCGATCGGGGTCGGGGCGGGCGAGGAGCCATTCACCACGGGATCGATGGACGCGGAGCCAGAGGCGACCGGTGCACATGGCACCGAACCCGACGGGCTGCCACCTCCGCCGACCCCACAATGGCCGCCTCCTGCAGAGCAGCCCGTCCGGGCCGCCCCAGGACCGTCGCAGGTCGTTGCGGCGGTCGCGCCACTAGGGATCCAGCCGACCGCCGCCCGCCGCGGCGTGCGAGGCGCAGGCCGCTTGGTGACCCCGCTGAGGGCTGGGTCGTCGCCGGGCCAGGCAACGGGTCACCCGTGGGTGCCGGAGGTCCGACGATGGCCCGCGGTGGGGCTCTCCTCAGCGGTGGCGCGACTCGACCCACTCACTCGTGAACGCTGGTCCGTGGTGCTGCACTCCATGAACGCCGCCCTGGCGAACGGAGAGCACGTCGGGTCCCTCGTGTGCGGGCGTGTCCGTGCCGCCCCGGCGGTCGTCGCCCGGACCGACCGCCGACTGCTGGTCGTGGCCCAGAGGCCCGGTCGCATGGCCGTGGAGTCGCTCCACCCGATAGCGACGGGTGTGATCGTGCGGCCCCGCCCAGGCGGGATGTTCAAGGTGGTGCTGATCGACCGTGGGCGACACCTGGAGATGACCGAAGTCCGCGATGCGGCTGCAGCCGACGCTCTCGTGCTGCGTGAAGCACTTCCATCCGATGCCGGTGGCCCGTTCAGGAGCGGCTGACCCGGATCCCTACCGGATGGCCCTCGACCCTGGCGTCGACGTCGTCATCGACTCCTTCGGCAATCGTGAGCACGGTCGCGAGGATGGCTTCGGACACCCAGCCCCGGTGCGCCTCGAGAGCATCGGCAATCTCCGAGGTGGTCTCCACATGGCAGTGGATCCTGTCGGTGACGTGCAGGCCCGCATCCTTGCGGGCCTGTTGGATCAGGCGCACGACGTCGCGTGCCATGCCTTCGGCCTCGAGCGCCGGCGTGAGCGTGACGTCGAGCTCTACGAGCACTCCGCTTCCTGAAGGGCAGTCGCCACGGCGCCTTCGCGGGTTGCAGCGTGAGCTCGAACTCCCCCGGAGCGAGCTTGATGCCCGCAACCTCCACGCCTCCGTCCGCCAAGGTGGTCCAGTCGCCGGCCTCGCGGCCCTGATCACATCCTGCACCGACGACCCGAGGCGCGGTCCCAGCACCTGGCGTTGGGACGCAGGACGAAGCTCCCCCACGGCTGCGAGGTCGTGGGACAGCACGACCTCCTTCACGTTCACCCTCGTCACGCACGAGATGCGTCACGGCGTCGAGGCGAACCAGGTCCTCTCCCGCGATCGTGAGTCGCTGCAGGGGCAGTCGCGCTCGCAGCCGGTTGTCCTCGCGCAGCGACAGCGCGGCTGAGCAGACGTCGCGAATGCAGTCCATTACCTCCACCAGTTCGGCGTCGTGGGGCCAGTCCGAGACGTCCGGCCAGTCGGCGAGATGCACGGATTGCAGCGAGTCCTCGCGGTCGTTCCCGGTGAGGCCGAGCCAGATCTCCTCTGCCACGAAGGGCAGCAACGGCGCCGCTAGCTCCGTCAGGGTCACGAGCACCGTGTGGAGCGTGTCGTAGGCGTCTGCCTTGTCCTCCGAAGAGACCGTCTCGTCACCCCCACCGGGAGCCCAGAAACGCTCGCGTGATCGCCGGATGTACCAGTTGTTGAGCGCATCCAGGAACGAGTGGATCTCGGCGCACGCGGGAGCGATCTCGAAGGCGTCCATCGAGGTTGTCACCGCCTCGGCCAGAGCGGCTGTCTTGGCGAGGATGTAGCGGTCGAGCTGGCCTGTCGCGTCGGTGCGGAACCGGCCACGGTGGCCATCCGCGTTCGCATAGAGGGTGAAGAAGGAGTAGGCGTTCCAGATGGGGTTCAGCACCAGGCGCACGACCTCGGAGAAGTCCGAGGCATCAGTGGAGATCCGCAGATCCCCGCCTCGCAGGATCGGAGAGGACATCAGGTGCCATCGCAGGGCATCCGATCCAGTGGGATTCCATGACGTCTTCGGGGTCGGGGTAGTTGCGGAGCTTCTTCGACAGCTTGCGTCCTTCGTGGTCGAGCACCACGCCGTGGCAGATCACGTTGGAGAACGCCGGCCGGTCGAACAACGCCCCCGAGAGCACGTGCATCGTGTAGAACCAGCCGCGGGTCTGCGCGATGTACTCCACGATGAAGTCGGCTGGTGAGTGGTCGTCGAACCACTCACCATGCTCGAAGGGGTAGTGCCGCTGGGCGAAGGGCATGGAGCCCGACTCGAACCAGCAGTCCAGCA
The DNA here is from genome assembly GCA_027493675.1 of Microthrixaceae bacterium. Taxonomy (GTDB): domain Bacteria; phylum Actinomycetota; class Acidimicrobiia; order Acidimicrobiales; family Microtrichaceae; genus JAMLGJ01. The sequence goes on from JAOSKI010000007.1 coordinate 49,445, forward strand.
CCTCGGGTACCCTGCGCATCATCGAACGTCCGGTCGGGTCGTCGGGGTTGGGACGGAACGAGGTCGTCCACGTAGGGACGGTGCAGGTCGTCGGGACGCACTCCGAAGTCCGCTTCGATCTCATCCAGCGAGCCGTACACATCGGTGCGCGGGTGGGCGGGGTCGTCCGAGCGCCACACGGGTATTGGAGCGCCCCAGAAGCGGTTGCGGCTGATCGACCAGTCGCGAGCGCCTTCCAGCCACTTGCCGAACTGTCCGTCGCGCACGTGTCCGGGAATCCAGTTGATCTCGGAGTTCAACTCCACGAGGCGGTCGCGGATGGCGGTCACCTCCACGTACCAGGAGCTCACCGCCTTGTAGATGATGGGAGTGTCGGTGCGCCAGCAGTGCGGGTAGTTGTGGTCGTAGGTGTCGTGGCGTACCAACGGGCCGCGCTCACGCAGGGTGCGGGCGATCTCCGGGTTGGCGTCGAAGACGTTCACCCCCGGCCCAGTCCGGCACCTCGCTCGTGAACCGTCCGGAGTCGTCCACCGGCACAACCAGCTCGATGCCGGCGGCCTCACATGTCACCTGGTCGTCCTCACCGAAGCCAGGGGCGAGGTGCACGATGCCGGTGCCGTCCTCGTCGCTCACCCAGTCGGCCACCAGTGCCTTGAACGAGCCGGCATGCCCGGCGAAGAAGTCGAACATCGGGGGTGTAGCGGAGCCCGGCGAGCTCGGCCCCCTGAGAAGGTGGCCAGCACCTCGTGGTCCGCCCCGAGATCCGCTTCGTACTTGTCGACGGCACCCGAGCCCAACAGCACGAGCCGTCCGGCGCGTTCCCCGCTGTGGGTACGCACGAGCGAATACCGCACATCGGTGCCGACCGCCAGTGCGAGGTTGGATGGGAGGGTCCACGGGGTGGTGGTCCACGCCCACAGCTCCACGGGCTCTCCCTCACGTGCCTGCGCCGTGATCGGGTGGTTCGGATCACTCGCTGTGAAGGCAACCGTGAGCGCTGGATCCTGGCGTGGCCTGGTGGCGTCGTCGAGTCGTATCTCGAAGTTCGACAGCGGCGTCTCGGCCCCCCACGAGTACGGCATGACCCGGTACGCCTCGTACACGAGCCCCTTTTCGTGGAGCTGGGAGAACGCCCAGATCACCGACTCCATGTAGTCGAGATCCATGGTCTTGTAGTCGTCGGAGAAATCCACCCAGCGGGCCTGCCGGGTTACGTAGCGCTTCCACTCCTCGGTGTAGCGCATGACCGACGAGCGGCAGTGGGCGTTGAAGCGGTCGATTCCGTAGTCGGTGATCCCGACGTGTCCCGATACCCCGAGCTCCTGCTCGACGCCCATCTCCGCGGGGAGGCCATGGCAGTCCCAGCCGAAGCGGCGTTCCACCCGGTGGCCCCGCATGGTCTGGTAGCGCGGCACCACGTCCTTGACGTAGCCGGTGAGCAGGTGACCGTAATGGGGGAGCCCGTTGGCGAACGGAGGCCCGTCGTAGAACACGAACTCGTCCTCGACGGGGCGTTGCTCCACAGAGCGTTCGAAGGTCCGCTGGGCCTCCCATCGCCGGAGCAGTCGCCGCTCGATCGCCGGGAAGTCGGCACGGGTGGGCACATCCGGATACGGCGATCCGCTTTGTTCTTCGATGGGTTCTGGGGACATCTCGGCCTGCCGGAGGGACGGGACCCCCAAGGGTACTTGTCGGGATTCGTGGGGCTGGAACAACAGGCAACCCAGGTCGATCTCGGTCGCCACGCTATTCGAGCACGATGTCCCAACGATCGAGGCAGTCGGAGCACCGGTACGCGACCACGTCGCCGGCACGGAAGGGGATCGGGTGTCCGTCGTGATCGCGGTCGGGCGTTGTCAGCAGGCCGCAGCGACCGCCGCAGTCGACACAGGTGATGGTTTGCGGTACCTCGACGGCATCACCCGTGGCCGGCGGCGCATCGAAGCGGTCGTCATTGATGCTCACGTGCCGTCGGCTCGGGCGTTCGGCTCACGTTCGTAGCGCCAAGGGAGCTCGTCCATCCACAGCCGGTGGCGTCCCCTGCCGCGTGCATGTCGCCACCCTCATACGCGACGTCGCCGTGGTAGAGCGCTGCCCAACCACCGCGTTCGGTGGTGCCCACGCGGGTGGAGAAGTGCTCGATTGCGGCCGGTCCGTCGTCGGCACCGGGGGCTCCTCTCAGGACCTCGGAGGCGTTCCGGAGCGGAGCCAGGTGGGTGAGGGTGATGAATGTGGGTGGCACCAGCGCCACGTCACCGCGCGAATGGAGTTGGAGCATCTCCGAAGCGCTCACCCAGCGGTACTCGCGGATCTCCCCGTGGTCGATCTCCACTGCGTCGGTGTCACCCACTGCGACTCCCACGAAGAATGCGGTGGTGAAGCGGTGTCGGACCAGCTCGGCGGTCTGGTCGCTGTGCGGTGGAGGGGTCCACTGGGACCATCGGCGGATGCTCGAAGGGTCGATGGTGATACCGGCCTCCTCGGCGAGCTCGCGGCTCACCGCGACGCGTGCCGCGGCCTCGAGCTCGTCGTCTGTCGGGGTTCCAGCGGCGGGTGCGGTGGGGAAGTCGTCGTCATCGATGCGGCCGCCGGGGAACACCCACGACCCGGCGGCGAAGCGCAGCTTCGTGTCGCGGCGCAGCATCAGTACCTCCAGGCCGGAGGTGCCTTCCCGCAAGGGGATGATGGTCGCGGCGGGTATGGCGCCGGGGTCCCACAACGGTCGTGGACCGAGGTCCGATGGTGGCTCGGTGGTCATCGGGGGTCGACCGTAGCCGTCTTCGCTGATGACTGTGCACCTGCGCGTGCCTGCAGTAACTTGATGCGGGTCCGGCCCCGCCGATGAGGAGATGATGCGCCGCGGCCTCCACCTGCTTGCAAGGTTCCTCCTGATCACCGCGCTCGGCGTGGTGTCGATTGGACTCGTTGCATCCCAGGTCCTGCCCGAGATGGCCGCTGTATCCGACGCCGTGTCGTTCAGCCCGCGGTCACAGATCAAGTTGCCCAAGCTTCCCGAGGGGTCGACGATCCTCGATCCCGCCGGCAACCCCGTCGGAGAGCTGCGGGGCACCGAGAACCGCATCGTGGTACCGCTGTCGGAGATGTCCCCGGAGTTCGTCGACACGGTGCTCGCGGTCGAGGACGCGGACTTCTACGAGCACGACGGGGTGTCGGGCCGCAGCGTCCTGCGGGCCATCAGGGCCAACTCCGCGGCTGGTGGAGTGCAACAGGGCGGGTCCACCATCACCCAGCAACTGGTGAAGCTCAACCTCGTGGGCAACGAGCAGACCATCAAGCGAAAGCTCAAGGAGGCATCCCTCGCGGTGCAGTTGGAGGACCGACTCTGCGGGAAGGAGGTGGCGAAGGCACAGTGCAAGGACATCATCCTGCAGCAGTATCTGAACCAGGTGTACCTGGGCCAGGGTGCCTACGGCGCGGAAGCCGCTGCCCGGACCTACTTCGACAAGCCGGCTTCGGAGCTCGACTACGCGGAGTCGGCGTTGCTTGCGTCGCTCATCCGCAACCCCGCCAACTACGACCCGATCAAGAACCCCGAGCTCGCCAGGAGCCGTCGCAAGGTCGCGCTCAGGCGAATGCAGGACGAAGGCCTGTTGGACGAGGATCAGGTGACCTTCATCGACAACCTCCCACTGCCCACGCAGGTCCACGGGCGGACTGCTGCGCGTGACAGCCAGTCGCTCAGCTACACCGAGCGAAAGGTACGTGACGAGTTGCTCGCGGCGGAGTGGCTCGCCCCTACCGTCGAGCAGCGCCGCTACCTGATCTTCAACGGCGGCCTTCGGATCACCAGCACCATCGATCCGCGTGCACAGGCGTTGGCGGAGCAGGCGGTGGCGGACAATCCCATCGCCGAGAGCGATCCGCAGACAGCGGTTGCTCTCGCCGCCGTGGAACCATCCACGGGGGCGGTGAGGGCGATCGTGGGTGAGGTGGAGCGCGACGGGGTGCCCATCGAGATCGGCGACCCGGTCCGTGGCGCCCGCTCCGGTGACGGTGGGTTCAGCTCGGGTTCTGCGTTCAAGCCGTTCACCATGGTGGCCGCGCTCGAACAGGGATACACGATCCGTGACACGATCGCGGGGGATCCGGCACCCACCAAGATGAAGAAGCTGTGGGGTGTCGAGCCGGGTCGGTCCTATCCCAGGGATTGCCCGACCAAGGGCCAACAGCCCATAGCGAGCCATCTCAAGGCATCCAACAACTGCGCGTTCATGAGGCTCCAGTCAGCGGTCGGCTTCGACGCGGTCCGCAACACAGCGGTGGCTCTCGGCATCAGGCCAGGGCCGCTCGATCCCTCCAATTCGCGTCCTGCGTGCTTCACGATCGGCTGTGACGCCCTCGTGACCCCGCTCGACATGGCGGGGGCGTACGCCACGATCGAGAACGACGGGCGCCGCAACCAGGCGCACTTCGTGGACAGGGTGACCGATCGAGATGGCAATGTGCTGTACCAGTACGAACCCGCGAACGAGCAGGTGATCCGTACCGAAAGCGCCCGCCAGGCCGTGGATGCCATGGAGGGGGTCATCACCGGCGGGACCTGCACGAGATGTCGCCTGCCCAACGGTCAACGGGCCGCCGGCAAGACAGGAACCGTCGAGGTGGGTGGCAGCGCGAACACCGGTGTGTGGTTCACCGGGTTCACGCCGCACCTGTCGGCAGCCGTGTGGATCGGTGACCCACTCGACCAGCGCTCGGCGTTGCACAGCAACCCTCAGGGAGGACGCACAGCAGGGATCGTCTGGCAGCGCTTCATGGCGAGCTATCTCGAAGGCGCGCCAGTGATCGACTTCCCCGAGCCTCAGTCGATCAGGGGGTGGTCGGAGGATCCCTGATGGCTGGGGTGGATTCAGTCGCTCCTCGAGCGGTCGCGATGACGACTGACCTCCCAGCCCGCGACGTCACGCCCTTGCCGGCAACTAGCCTTCGTCCTGTGAGCTCTCTCGAAAGCCTGCTCAGCCTCCAGGAGATCGACACCAGGCTCGACCAACTGCGTCACCGGCGCGAGACGCTAACCGAGCGCACCGAGCTTGCAGCAGCGCAGGACGTCGTCGCATCGACCGATGCGGCGGTCGCTGCCACGTTCGCGGAGCTCTCCGAGGTCCGCAGCGCCAGAGAGGCTCCGCCGAGGACGAGGCCTCCGGCGTCGAGCAGAAGGCTGCCGAGGTCGAAAGGATGCTCTACGGCGGGACGGTGACCGCTGCCAAGGAGTTGGAGGCCTACCAGGCAGATCTGGTTTCGTTGAGGGTGCGTCAGAGCGATCTGGAGGACGCGGCGATCGAGTTGCTGGAGAAGTCCGAACCCCTCGAGGTCGCTCTTGCCCGGCAGCGACTCGCCCTGGACGACGCGAACGCCGCGGTGGCCGATGTCTCTGGACGGCTCGCCGATGCCGAGGCTGCTGTCGACGAGGAGATCCGCGAGGTCGCGTCCGGTCGGTCATCGCTGTTGGAGGGGCTGGACCCAGACGTGGTGGAGCAGTACGTGGCGCTTCGGCGCTCGCTGGGTGGTGTGGGGGTTGCGCGGTTGGTCAAGTCACGCTGCGACGGCTGCCACCTCGAGATCCCCTCGGCGCAGCTCGAAGAGATCAGGCACGCCCCGGATGACGAGATCGTGAACTGTCCGGAGTGCGGCCGCATCCTCGTTCGCTGAGTGATGGTCGGCGTGCTGGGCGATCCATCGCAGTCACCCCACGGGGGCTGGTGAACCGTGCTGATCTGGTATGCCGCATCAGCGGTGGTGATCACCTTCGTGGTGTTCCGTACGCCGACGATCGACTACCGGTTGGTCGCGTTGGGTGCGGTGATACCGGTGATCGAGGCGCCGTTGGGAAGCGGTCCGATGCACGCGCTGATCATTCCCACGCTGGTGCTGGCCGTGATCATGGCCCTGACGCGCCGTCGGAGGCTCCTGCGGCGACAGTGGTTGGGCTTGCCGATCGGCATGTACCTGCACCTGGTGGTGGATGCCGTGGCGAACGTACCGGAGGTGTTCTGGTGGCCGTTCCTGGGTTGGTCCTTCGGATCCGCCGAGGCCCCTGAGGTAGGCCGAGGATGGTGGAGTGCAGTGCTCGAGGGAATAGGAGCCGTCTTGGCGATTTGGGCCTACCGTCGCTTCGGTCTGGATGATGCGCGTCGACGGGAGGTGTTCATGCGCACAGGGCAACTCGACCGTTCGATCGTCGGACACGAGGCGTCGGGCTGTTGAGCGCCGCCGGTTCCCTGCACCGCGCCACCAGCGTGCACCTGGTGCGTCACGGCCGGACCGCGGTGAACGCCCAGGGCGGCTCTCGGGTCGCCACGACCCCGATCTCGATGCTCTGGGTGAGCGTCAGGCCGACCTGCTGGCCGAGGCCCTTGGCGCGTCGACCGAAGGGCGTACCGTAACGGTCGTCACGTCGCCCCTGGTGCGCTGCGTGCGCACCGCGGAGGCCGTGGCGCTCGCGTGCTGCGGGGATGCGTCCCAAGTGGTCCTCGATGACCGGTTCATCGAGATGGACTACGGCGAATGGGACGGGCTCCCGCTGTCGGATGTGCCTGTGGAATCCTGGCGCAGATGGCGTGAGGACCCGGATTTCGCCCCACCGGATGGCGAGACGCTCACCTCGGTCACCTCGCGCGTGTCCGAAGGGCTACTTGACTGGGTCTCACGGCACAGGGGCGAGGTGCTCGTGGTGGCAAGTCACGTGTCCCCCATCAAGGCAGCAGTGGTTTGGGCGCTGGGAGTGGGGGAGCAGGCTACATGGCGGATGCGGCTGTCCAACGCCTCCATCACCCGATTGGATGTGTCACCGGATGACGCGGACGGACTGAGCGCAACCCTCATGGCGTTCAACGAGACTGCTCATCTCGACCGAGAGCGCCAACGCCCATAGCGGGTGCCTCCGGCATGGCGGAGACCGCCGGGCCCTTGCAATGTCCGGAGCCGGCGTTCCCCATGCTCAAGGGGACACCGACCGGCCTGCTGGCCGCGCTCCGAACAGGCCGGCCGGAATCGACTGCGTCGCTGATCAACCGATCGACAGGCGGTACTCCCCGGTTCCTGGATCGAGTGCGATCCGCAGGCAGCGGGTGTTGAGCACCGCGGCGGGACGGGCTGGAGGGACCGGGAACCCACACCGGCGACCGGAAACCGTCTCGTCGCTGTGGTCGGGAGTCGTGCCACGCAGGTCGATCATGACCGTGTCTTCGGTGCGCGGCACCGGAACTGGAGCCACAAGGGCCGCTCGGATCACCGCAATGAGTCGGGTGAACCAGTGTGAGGCCTGATGGCCCACTTGTTCACGACCGTCCCGGATGGGCACCTTGATGCGCAGCGTCGGAGAGGGGAGGATTCAGGCCCACGAGGTGGCGGCCTGTCGCCCGGAACCCTTTGGTGGAGCGCTCATGGACGTGATGGTCGTGGAAGGCAACTCTCAGCGCCTCGACGGTGGGGCCATGTTCGGCAACGCCCCGAAGGCAATGTGGTCCCGGTGGGTCGAGCCCGACGCGGACAACCGGATCCCCCTTGCCACCAGGGCGTTGCTCGTGAGGGAGGACAGCGGGCGCAACATCCTGTTGGAGGCGGGCATCGGCGCCTTCTTCGGACCTGATCTCCGGCACCGCTACGGCGTGGTGGAGGACCACCATGTCCTGCTCGACAGCCTCGGGGCCCACGGCGTGGGCCCCGGCGACATCGATGCGGTGGTCCTGTCGCACCTGCACTTCGATCACGCAGGTGGGCTTCTGGGCACATGGGCGTCGGGAACCGATCAGGCGCTCGTGTTCAACCGGGCGACCTATGTGGTGAGTGAGGCGGCATGGGCCAGAGCCCGTGCTCCGCACCTGCGTGACCGTGCCTCGTTCATCAAGGGGCTTCCGGGGTTGATCGAGGGCTCAGGGCGCCTGGATGTGGTCGACGGCGACCGCTCCGCGACCCTCGGTCCCGGCTACAGGCTGCACTTCTCCAACGGGCACACGCCGGGCATGATGCTGGCCGAGGTGGAGGCTCCCCAAGGTCCACTCGTGTTCGCCGGCGACCTGATACCAGGGGTTCCCTGGGTGCGCCCTGCAGTCACCATGGGATACGACCGGTACCCGGAGCTGCTGATCGACGAGAAGCAGGCATTCCTGGAGGACGTGCACAGTCGGGGCGGAAGGCTCTTCCTGACACATGATCCCGCTACCGCGATAGTGGGGATCGAACGTGACGAGCGAGGTGGCTTCTCGGCCTTGGTATGACTCCGGCATGTGGTCAGTAGCTGCCGAGCACCCTGAACGCACAGCGGTCCGTAGGCACCACCGGTAGGCGAGGATCGAGGCCGGAAGCATCACGATCGCGAATCCCGTCAACACGAGGGTCTCAGCGGCCACGTCACGCCACCCGGCGTCGGCCAGCAGCAACTCGCGCACCGCTCTGATACCCCAGGTGGCGGGGCAGCATCCAACTGATCACCTGGATCGCCTTCGGGAGGATGTCCACCGGCACGATCACGCCGGAGAGCAGCATGCTGGCCTGGTAGAAGGGTCCGGAGATCGGGTCGCCGCGCTTGACCAGCAGCATCAGACCGCCGATCGCGACCCCCACTGCAGCGAAGGTGGCGGTGGTGAGCAGCATGACGGGTACCGACATCAGCAGGCCCCCAAGGGGATTCCACTGCCGACCACGCCGATGCCGAAGCCGAGTAGGCCGGCAATCTGCACGCAAGCGATGAGGAACGGCAGCATGAACATGCCGATCATGAGTTGGGGTATCGGAGCCGGCGAGGCCAGGAGGAGGTCGATGGTCCCGGTGTTCTGCTCCCTAGCCAGGGATTCGCCGAAGGACGACAAACCCACTCCGGCGAAGGCCGTGACCGCGAGCCCGACGACAGCGAAGTCGAAGTAGTTGCCCCCATAGTCCCCCAGCGACGACGGGTCGACCATGAGCGACATGAAGTAGATCGCCACTGCGATCACCGCCATGTCTACCAGTCGAAGGATCAGGCGGAGCTGGTACGTGCGTTCGATCGCCCAATCGCGCCTCAGGATGGCGAGCACCAGATTCATTGTCCGGTCCCCGTGACATCTGACGCAGGGCATTGGTCCTCCGACAACATGGCCTCGAGCACGGTGGCCACCGTCGACCCGTCGGTTCGCAGACCGGTCATCCTCCCGCTGTAGCGGATCCGCCCTCCAATGATCACCGAGACGTCGTGGGCGATTCGTTCGAGCTCTTCCAGGCGATGCGACGACAGGACGACGGTACGGCCCGCAGTCGCGAGCTGCTCCAGCACCACGCATACTTCCGTGGCGGCGATCGGATCGAGGCTCCGGGTCGGTTCGTCCAGGACGATCACGGGTGGGTCGTGCACCAGCGCCCTGGCGATTCCGAGCTTCGCGCGCATGCCTGTGGAGTAGCCGAAGACGAGCCGATCCCGGTCGCCAAGGCCGAATTCGGAGAGGAGTCGGTCTGCTCGGTCCTTCGCGACGCGTTTCGACAGCCCGTGGAGGATTCCGTGGAACTCGAGGTTCTGTCGGCCGGTCAGGCGCCAGTAGAGGGAGCGGTCGTCGGCGAGGACGAGACCGAGCTTCCTGCCCGCAGATCGTCGGTCAGCGGTGGGGTCCGTGCCGGCGATGCGGACCTTGCCCGAATCCGGGCTGAGCAGGCCGCTGACGATCCGGATGAGCGTTGTCTTGCCGGCGCCGTTCGGACCGACCAGGCCATGGATCCGACCCCGGTGCGCGTGAAGCGTCACGTCGTCGAGTGCGCGTACTTCCGGAGCTGACAGCGGCGCGCAACAAGGACCTCATGACACCGGTCGGCGGTCGGTAGCTGCGGCAGACCCCCTCGATCTCGAGCATCAGGGGGTCCGGGAACCGGTCGGGGCTGATTCGACCACAGGTGCGCTCCCCGGATCACGCGGGCTCTGCGACCTCGATCGAGCCTTCGCTGAGGAGTTCGTCCAGGAAGGCATCCACGTCATGTCGAAGTTGCTCGGTGGATACGTCCGTGAACCGGCTGCTGAGCATCCTCACGAGGCACTCCGCGCTGGCTTGGCGATCGAGCTCGGGCCACAGAATGCTGGCTATCGGGTTCAGGGTGATCATCGAGGAACCGTCGGCGTCGAGCACGACCACGCGGTCGTCCACCCGATCCCAGGTGAGTCCGCCGGTGTGTCTGAAGGATTTCACGGAGCCGTTCATTGGTGTCGATGGTACCGCCGATCGGAGCGAGTGCGATCCGTCGGCAGGTGTGGTTCCGGCAATCACCCTCCGCCTGGTTCGGAATGCGGAGCCGACCGGTACGATCGATCCGTGATCGGGACCTCGATGGTGGCCGACGGCCGTGGCGGTGATCTTGGGGAGCACACCATGGGAGTGCTCGCCGGCATCGTGGCGGACCCGGATCGGGGCCTGGATCATCCGACGGACGATTCGAGTGGTGAGCTCCTGGCGGAGTTGGTGGAGCTCGCGCGATGCAACCGGGTGGAGGGCTCGCTTGCGATCGCGCTGAGGAGGCACCTCACGGAGATCCCGGCTGAGTTGGAAATGGCGTGCCGAAGAGCGAGCCTCGTGCACCTCAGGACATCGAGGGCGCTGGGATCGATCGCCGCCGCTTTCGACGAACGCGGTATCCCGTGGGCTGTCGTGAAGGGCCCGGCAGTCTCCCGCCTGTGGCCCCACGGGACCGTGACGCGCACCTATGACGACCTGGACGTCCTCGTGTCACCATGCGACCTGCGGGCGGCAGCCGATGTGCTCCAGCAGATCGGGTTCGCTCACCGCAACCGGAACTGGGGTGGATTCACCGAACTCGGGGTGGCCGAGATCCCCTTTGACGACGGCTCCGTGGTCGTGGACCTCCACTGGAACCTCGTGGCCCTCCTGGCTCAGCGCCGTGACCTTCGTCTCGACACCGTGGATCTGTTGAGGCGCGCCGAGACCGTGGACCTGCACGGCTGCACGGCGCCGGTTCTGAGCGATCTCGATGCCTTCGTCCATCTCTGTTGTCATTCCGGCCTGGCTGGTGCCCGCAACCTTCGGATCCTCCGGGATGTGCACCTGACGGCCGCACTGGTCGATCCCGACGACGCTCGGCTGGCCCTTCACGATGCGGGCTGTGAGAGGCTCGCTGCTCCAGTGCTCGACCGTGCCGTGCGTTGGTTCGGGCCGGTGATCTCACCCGACGGCATCGAGAGCGACGCCAGGCACATCTGCGGGAATCCGAATTGATTCGCCTGAACCGCCTCGTCGACAGGATCTGGTCGGTCTCCCCGGCGACATCGCTACACCTACTCCGGAATGGTCCTGGAAGCCGGGCGTCCGAGCACATGGGCCACCACCCGGGCGTTGGCCGACAGGGCGGTCGTCTCGACGAGGGTCGTCTCGGCCTGCGTACTCCAACCTCGGAGGGTGGCATCCTGCACTGGGAGACGATCGGTGACCCGGATCGAGGCGCATCCTTGGAGCAGTACATGCGATACGTTTCGGACGTGGGTCGGCACACCACGTCAAGGCGCTGATGCACAAGGGTGTGGGGGAAGGTCAGCGCGGATGGGAGCGATGAGCGTGCCCCGTAACCTCGTAGAGCAACTCGGCGGCGCGCTCTACCCGCTCGGCCGGATCGGCAGCGTGGAAGAGCGCGACGCGTGGTCCGTTGGCGAGCCTCATCGCCGTGGGGAACCACGCTCGCATCGGCTCCACGAGCGCGGACAGCACGAATGCGCCCGCAAGCTGTTCCACGGTGTCGGTGGCGCTGATCAGGCTGATCCGGCCTCGCCCGGAGTCATGATCGCAGACCGCGACCGCGGTGATCCGCTCCTGTTCCGGATGCAGGTCGTGTTCGTCCAACTCGACACGACGACGGTCGTCCCCGGGCAGCACGCAGGCGGGATCGACCACGGTGGGCAGCACATCCGCCGGTACCGTGAGCACCCGCGGAACTCCTTGGGCGAGCACGTCGTCCCCAGAGGGGGTGACGACCACCATGTCATCGCCCATCACGGTCATCCCGGCAAGCAGAGCCGCGTAGGTGAGCGTGGACTTCCCCGACCGCTGTCGGCCACCACCAACAGCGTCGTCTGCTCCGCGTCTTCGGTCGCATCGAGGTGCACAGCTGCGGAGTGGAGCAGGTAGCGGCCGCGCTGCATGTACAGGTGAGCGAGGACGAACAGCATGCTGTTGCGCACCGCGACCCAACGGCGATGCCCATCAGCCGGACCACCGAGCTCCACATGGTCGCGGCCGATCCTGGCGCTGAGGCCCCAGTGGTGACGGAAGTGGGCGGTGCCGTCGCCGACCCAGTGATCCCCGTAGGGCCCCTTGAAGTCAGGGAACCTTCGCGGTGCCACGGGGTTCCTCGGGGCCGATGTCGAGTCTCACCGCCACGCTCCGGGGCGTCGGGATCTGCCGGACGCTTGCCGATGACCCGGCTGACCAGGGCCAGATCCTCCGTGGTCGGGCGCGCACCAGCACCCTCATCCCTGCCACCTCCAGAAGCCGCTCAGGGGGTGCGACGTCCATGGCTGAGCAGGATACCGGGCGTGGCTCGGTCGCAGCCGAGTCGATGGCGCGGGTCCTCCGTCGGAGGGCCGCCTGCGGCGATCTCTGGATCCCTCTGGAGGGTCCTCCATGCTCCCCACGGTCGTGGCGCCAGCGGAGGGGCTGTGGAGGGTCGCAGAGCACCCCAGATGGGGTGAGGTGTGGGCGTTCGTGGACTCCGGGGGTCCATCACGGTTCATCGTGTGCTGGGCAGAGGCCGTGGAGGTCGCTGGATCATGCGGGGTGACGGCGCCCCGCGGACGGATCCGCCGGTGTACGAGTCGGTTCTCGTGGGGCCGGTTCGACGGATGCGCCGCAACGGCCGCACGCACGATCTGGGTCGGTCCAGGCGCATGGCGGTCCGGCTGCAGGCCCGCCGGGTCCTGGGGGCGTTTCGTCGGCATCTGACGTACCGCCCGGCCAGTCGCAGCAACGGTCCTTGTTGAGTCAAGAAAATCTTCGAGACACGCCTGAATTGGCTTGTTTGTGCCGACGTGGCTCACTACAGTCCAACTATTGGCAGTCCGCAGGAAGCTGTGGCGAGGAACAGGAATGCCCGACGGGCATGGAAATGGGAGCAGAAGCGTGAAGTACACAGCACCGAAGATCGAAGCCCGCTCCGACGTCAAGGGTCTGATGAAGTGGGGGTGGTGGCGGCGGGGGTGGCGGCAGGGTACTGCTGACCGGCCCCAGAATCTGAGCGAAGATGGACCGCGAGGTGTTCGCGGTCCATCTTCGCGGGTCCGAGCCCAGTCGCGGGTTTGCGTTCCCAGCGGTGGCGCGGTCAGGGCGGCTCGGGGTGTCGATAGGTTCAGAACCCAATGCGGTGAGCGATCCGTAGAGCGGTGCGTCGTAGACGTCTCTCTCCGGTACCCGCTGACGCAGGCGCAGGTTCACCGACGCCTGCGTCTCGACCCATCCCTGCTCGTCGGGAAGGGACATGGGGTTCTCTCTGGACACGGATCCGACACGTACGCCGACGCCGTAGGCGAGTGCGATCTCCACCACCCTTGCGACGAGTGCCCAGCTGATGCCACGACCACGTGCCCCGGGTGCGACGCGGACGTGTTCGAGGAGCAGGTATTGCGGTGTAAGTCCGGCGGTGAGCGCGGCTCCGTCGATTCCGTCGGGCCCGTCGTGGACCACCGCACCATGGCCGGTCACACACCGTTGGATGTACTTGCGCCTCGCTCTTGTGCCGGTGATGAAGCGGATCTCGTAGTCCGCGTACAGCTCGTCGAGCGCGCCGACGTCCAGAGGCGTGGCGACTCGCGTGCTGGGATCGCTCGGGTCCCACCTGCACTCGTCTGCCGGGGACACGATGCTGGGGAACCGGGCCACTTCGCCTATGCGTTCCATGTGCGCCAAGAGGGGTTCGACATCGTCGGGGTGACCGTCGAGGCTCACCGCGGAGACGCGCTCGACGGCCTGGGCCAGTGCGGGGCGCTCGGCGGGGTCCACCAGGTTCGGGTAGCCCCGCCAGATCGTCGGGCTGGACCTCGCGAGCACACAGCTCGACCTGCCCGCGCACACCGCTTTGACATCTCGAGGGTCGTCGGCGGAGAGCACCGCCGCCAGAGCCAGCGTCGAACGGGGCTCCCTACCGACCAGGTCGGTGATCAGGCGTCGATCAACCTTCTGCACGAACCGAGGGTACCGGCGATCGCGACCGGCACGCAGCAGCGCACGCTCCGTGTGCCGGGTGCCGGGTGCCGGTGTGGGGGTGTGCCGGTGAGCCGTCCTGTAGGCGGGATTCTGTTCCCCGGTCCCTTGCGGGGGTCCGGATCGGTGACCATCCGTCTGTGCGGCCTACCCGAGGGTGCCACGGTCTCCCGTGGCGGACGGGCCGCCCATGCCCTCTGCTCGGCCTTGCTCCGGGTGGGGTTGCCCAGCCGCCGGAGTCACCTCCGACGCTGGTGCGCTCTTACCGCACCGTTTCACCCTCACCTGTGCGACCCCGAGGGGTCGCCATCGGCGGTCTGCTCTCTGTTGCCCTGTACCGTCGGATCGCTCCGACCTGGCTCGCGCCAGCACCCTGCCCTGCGGAGTCCCGACCTTCCTCGACCCGGGGTGGTCCCCGAGCCGCGGTCACCCGGACGGCTCACCGGCCGGCCCAGTGTGACACACCGTCGCCGGCAGTCCACATGCGCTGCCGATGCACTGCCCGTCCGGAGTGAGGCGAGGCGAGCGGGAACCGCCGCCGGGGCTCTCAGAAGTCGAGAGCGGAAAGGTCCTCGTGCCAACCCTTGGAACGATCGATGGCCTCGGCCCAGCGCTGCCGACTGGTGTCCGACTGCGCACCGGTGTCCGGTTCGATCACCGCCGAGGGCGCCCAAGCGGCCGCGATGTCGTCCCACCCGGACCAGGTTCCGATCGCGAGGCCGGCTAGGTAACCGGCTCCCAGGGTGGTTGCCTCCTTGCGCGGTGACACCTCCACGGGAACTCCGGTGGTGTCGGCAACCATCTGCACGAACAGGGAGTTGGCTGCCATGCCTCCGTCGACTCGCAGACGATCCAGGGTGAGCCCGGAGTCGGAGCGCGCGGCCTCGAGAAGATCCGCACCACGATGAGCGATCCCTCCGAGCACGGCCCTCACCACGTGGGCGGCGGTCGTGCCCCGCGTGACGCCGAGCAGCGTGCCACGCGCCCCGTAGTCCCAATGGGGCGTCCCGAGACCGAGCAGCGCCGGAACGTAGACCACGCCGTCGGTGTCGGCCACGCTGAGGGCGATCGACTCCGATTCCTCGGGCGAATCGATGATGCCCAGGTCCTCGACCAGCCACTCCAGGTTGGTGCCGGCGGAGAGCATGACCGCCTCGGTGCCCCAGGTGACGCCTGAGCCATCGCGCCAGGCGATCATTGGGAAGCAACCGGCTTCTCCGCGGTGGGTGAACCCGGGACGTTGCGGGCCGATGCACACATCGAGCATCGCTCCGGTGCCGAAGGTCGCCTTTGCGTCTCCCGGACGCACACAACCCCTGGCCAACCAGTGACGCCTGCTGGTCGCCGGCAACACCACAGATGGGGGCTCCGGACAATGCAGTGGCTTCGCCGATCCAACCGGTGCTGTCGGCTATGCGCGGGAGGATCGACTGCGGAATCCGAAGACGTTCCATCACCATTTCGTCGAGGGACCCTCCTGAGGGGTCGAGTAGCCCCCAGATGCCGGCGTTGGAGAGGTCGGAAACGTGGTCGGCGCCCTGTGTCAGGTGCCAGATGAGCCACGTGTCGGGCGTACCGAAGCACAGGTCCCTCGTCCGGGCCGGGTCGACGCAGTCGAGGATGTTCGCGATCTTGGTCACCGACTGGTTCGGCGCAACCTTGATCCCCTCTGCGGAGAGAACGAGGCAGTCACCCACGGTCCGCAGGTCCTGCCAGCCTTGTGCGGGTGCCACAGGCTCGCCTGTCGCCCGGTCCCAGATGACGGTGGTGGCCCGCTGCGTGGCGATTCCGACGGCCTCCACCGGCCCGTGGGCGGCCAGCGTGGCCTGTGCGCACTCGAGTGCGGCCTCCACGTAGGAGTTGGCATCGAACTCGACCAGGCCCGCTGCAGGCGAGTCTGCCAGCGTGGCGCGACTGTGCTCGTGGGTGACTGTGGAGTCCGGATGCACGACCGAGGCCCGGACGCTGGAAGTCCCCAGGTCGACGACGAGAATGCTCACTGCGCGTCCCCACTTTCGATGTGCGTGTGCCCGAACGGTACCTGAGAGCCACCCATCAGGGTGCGCTCGCGGGTCAGGTGTGGAATCCGCAGCTCTACTCGCCGTTGTCGGTCGTCCCTGCGCTGTTCCAGCGTCGCGCGAACATGCCGCCCAGCATGGCCGCCGTTGCCATCATCAACGCAAGCAGCGGGAATGCGGCCCAAGACAGAGGTTCGTCGCGGATGGTTCGTGTAACCACGCCGATCGCCTGCACGACCAAATACGCGATCGCGCCCACACCTGCGGCATGGGCGAGTGCCGCAGTCGGGCACAGCCGTAGCACCGCCCAGCCGCCCGCCGCGGCCCCGAAGAAGATCAGCAACCAGAACAGCAGGACCACCGGAGAGTCGCCGTCGATGTCCCCGTTGCTCACCAGGAGCTGGTTGAACACCGCAACCGGGAGGGCAACCACGAGGGCGGTGACCGCGCCGCGCCACACGGCCTGTGCTGGTGAGAGGCTGGGTACGTCGACCATGGTTCCAGGATCGCGCAGCATCGCGTGTATGCTGAATCCACCGGTCGGAGATCCTGACCGGGTCTCGCGATGTGCGACGAACGCAGCTGCCG
Source organism: Microthrixaceae bacterium (assembly GCA_027493675.1). GTDB lineage: Bacteria > Actinomycetota > Acidimicrobiia > Acidimicrobiales > Microtrichaceae > JAMLGJ01. Next base: position 66,231 of record JAOSKI010000007.1, read on the forward strand.
GCCATGGCGGTGGCCGGACCCTACGAGGCTTGCGTCGTCCGATCTTCGGTCTGGGAGCCGTCCCTCTGGGATTGACGCCGGGTATGTTGAAATTTGAAACGCTTCGGCACCGGGCGATATGCCCATCGGCCTGGCAGGTTCACCCTGCGAGAAGCCGGTGCTCTGGCTCGATGCTGGCGATGCTCGGGCGTCACCCGTTTCGGGCTGATATGCTCTCCGCTTCAAGTGCTGGTCGCGGAACCTGGGCATCGATGCCGAGCTCGTCGCCTGGCAGCGCCATTCCTGCTGTCAGACGCCCCATTGGAACACGCAGTAACGCCGGCGTCGGCGACGCCGCCCCGTGACGATCGCTCGTCGTGGTGGATGCCTAAGACAGCTTGCCGGGCTCGCACTGGACAGTCGTGAAGGCATAGCGACAACTCTGTTCATCGCGGGCCGACCACCGGAGATTCCGTGGAGACGCCGCTGGGAAGGCGGTTACTGGCCGGCCTCGCGATCGAACCCTGTCCCGAGTGGTGTCTTGACCGCCGGAGGCGCCTCGCGTGATAACCGGACGCGGCTCGCGCGATGCCAGTCGCGGCGCTGAGCCAGCCTCGTTCGGAATTGCAGGTACCGCTCGCTCTCGACCTGAAACCCCGGCACATTCCCCTTTCGCTTCGCCTCGCCAGGCGAGCGGTGGCACACATGGTGCCGGCGACAATTGGCGATGTTCATCAGGTGACTGCGGGGACGCCGATCGGCGGCGTCGGGTTCCCGGGGCAGGAAGTGGCGCAGGCGTCGGGCGATCACGCGGTACGAGGCGGCGAAGGCTTGAACCGTGGCGGCCTCGGGAGTCACTGATGAAAGAGTGGCTGGTGCGGCTGGCTGCCAGCCGAGGTGACAACCACCCAGTGGTACCGGCAGAAAGACATCGAACGCTGCATCCTGATACCTGGTGAGTGAATGATGCCGATCGAACTGCGGGGGCCGGGAACAGAATCACCTGCAACGCGGCACCCCGCCGGCACCGGTACACCGGCGCGCGAGCGGCGCTGCTGCGACGTCGCCGACCTCGGTTTCGTACGGTGCGACTCTACGACAGGCGGGCCCGTTCGACGCCTTCTGGCGGCGGTGGCATATCGCCGACGCCCTCCGGCGTGTCAAGCGGTGTGCGCGGGCGGAATAAGCGTAACCTAGGTCGGCCCGACGATCTGGCAAGTACGGTGGACCGCTGGCACTGGCGGGCTTCGACGCGTCTCCTGGTCGCAACGATGTCGGGCTTCTTGGCATGGGCTTGCATGGGCAATGACGATTCCTGGCATCATGTCCCCGGCGAACAGTGCGGAGTGGGGGACGCGTCCCGGCGCAGTCGCCACGCTCTGGTTCAATCGGCGCGGCACTCGGCCGAAGGATCCCGGCTTCATCTGGCACTGCGGCGAGGCACAAATGCATCAACGGTGTGAACCGGCTTCGTGTTTGCCGGTGATCACGAGCCCGACAGAACTCGTGAGAACCTGCTGCCGGACTTACCACGTCTGCTCCTCGAACGTCCGCGTCGCACCCGGGGCGCGGCTGTGCGGCTGGGCACTCTGCAAAGGTGATGAGTCTCACGCTCGCCTACGGCGATCGGCGTTACGTGTCCGTGTCCATGTCCCGGCAGGCGAGGATCGAATCGAACACGGGCGTCATTGGTGCCACCTCATGGCGCGCAGAAGCGTCTACGACCTCACGGCATCACCGCATTGGGTTGAACCTATCGACACCGAGACCGCCCTGTTTTCTGCACCGCAAAGCTCGGCAGGCTCGAACTGCGAATGGACAGACGCATAGCGGTCATCTTCGCTCGGGTCTGAATGGTCTGGCGATGCCCTGCCACCAGCTCATCGGGCCCTTGTTTCCCATTTCTGTCGGGCATTCACCGCCAGCCGCGGCTGCCGGACTATAATATTGAGTGCATCGTACAAACAAGCCAATTCAGGCGTGTCTCGAAGATTTTCTTGACTCGGCGGACCGTTGCTGCCACGACACGGCCGAGCGGTACGTCAGATGCCGACGAAAAGCCTTGGAGGCGGGCTACTGACGGACGCCATGCCGCTGAACGAGCAGGTCGTGCGTGCGATGGGCCGCGGCTGTCGAAAAGGCCATTGCAACAGCCCTGGCGGTTCCGTCGCAGGGCCTCGTCACCCCGCGTGATCCAGCGACCTCCACGGCCTCTGACCAGCGCCGATGAACCGTGATGGACCCGAGGTCCACGAACGCCCTCACCCCATCTGGGGTGCTCTGCGACCCCTACTAGCCCCTCCGCAGGGGGCTACGACCATGGGGGCATGGAGGACCTCCTCAGGAGGGATCCTAACTCGCCGCGGCGGCCTCGACTGAGGACCGCGCCATCGACTCGGCTTGCGACACCACGCACGGTACCTCTCAGCCATGGACAATCGCACTCTTTGCGCGGCTTCTGGAGGTGGCAAGAGATGACGTGATACTAGTGCCCGCGCCCAGGGATCACTTACCTGTCAGCCAGGTCATCGGAGGCACGTCCGGCGGATCCCGTGCCCCAGGCGACCGGTAGACGACATCGGCGCGGAACCCCGGGCACCGCTTTGTTCCCAGACGAGGCCCTGCGGGGACTGGTCGGCGACAAACTTTCGCCTCCCGTCTGCACTGGAGGTATCGGGGCCAAGTCGGCAGCGTTCAGGAACCTCGGTGATCCGGCTGATGGGCAATGCCGTTGTTAGTGCGGTGCGCAACAGCAGCGCTGTTAGATCTTCGATCACTTCTTACAGCTGCAGCAACCACTGCCTGCTCACTCTTGGCTGCCACAGACCTGCGACAGGCTACGAACTTAGCGAATTTGATGATTAAAAACAGCGTCGAGAAATCCACGCTCGCCCTGCGCCATTCTGCTTACCGGGATGACCGTGATGAGCGATGACCATGGTGATCGTCACCCCCTGCCAGAGGACGACGTCTTCGCCCGGAGAAATTCGCAGTGCTCGGTGCCGGCGGATGTGCCCACCGTGGTCGTCCCTGCGTGCTGCCCAGAAGGTTGTTTGTCATCATCGGCTGGAAAAATGACTCTGCATCAGGAACTGCTTGAATCACCGCGATGCGATACTGCGGTCATGACTCGGGCAGGCTGATGACATCGCCACCGACGCCGTGTTGGCTTGCGAGCGCATTCTGTCACTGCTCGTGGAGCCGTGCGGCGTGGTTCCCACGGCGTGAACCGCCAGCAAACCTTCCGTCACGCGCTCTTCCACGCTACGTCCGGCACCGAGCAGTAAGCGGTTGAACTACGAGGAAAAAAAAAGCATCGCCCCATCACGCTGACCTTCCCCACGCCACCCGTGCATCAGCACTGCTGATAATGTTCGTCCCAACGCTCTGTGCCTGTAGTTCGCCTTCGATCCCCGGAGTGCCGATCGTCTCCCAGTACGGTGAAGACGGTACCAGGCAGGCGACCCTCTGTTCGCCCTGTTTGCCCGATTGATGGCCGACGCCAGACCATTCCGGAGAATGGCCTGGCGATGTCAGAGGGGCTCGACAGATCTGTCGACGGGCTGGGCGCGAATCAGTCCCACAGTCTTCCTGGCGTCAGTGCTGATCTTGTTACCAGGTTGGCCTTAACCGGCTGCGTAAC
>JAOSKI010000008.1 GCA_027493675.1 Microthrixaceae bacterium
GCTAAGGTTAACCTAACTGGGACACAAGACTCCAGCAATTCTCCTCGATGCTGTGGCTCACCGAACGCGTTACCCGGTTCTCGATCCTCGTCACGATGCCCGTCGGCTACGACGCCGACGCGATGCTCGCCGGACTCGTCGAAGGCCTCGACCAGATCCCCCACGCACCTGCTGCGATCCGTCACCTCTGATCAATGATCAGAGGGGGAACTGGGAAGCCTCGTCGCCACCTACGACATCGACATCTGGTTCTGTGACCCCCACTCCCCGTGGTAACGCTTTTTGGCCAGGTCGAGAACCTCAACCGGCAATGGCGGTTCTGGTTCCCCGCACCGGCACCGACCTCTCCATCGTCACACCAGCTGAGGAGGCTCAACACGCCGCCGACATCATCAACGGTCAACGCCGACGCAGCCTCAACTACCACCACCCGGGCCAGCCTCTACACCGACGCCTCGTGCCCTGACCACTGGAACTGGCCGTCCCGCAGATAAGTGAACGAGTTGAGCCACTATGGGACCATCGGAGATCACGATTGAGGGTGATCCGCTCGGCGTATGTGAGTCTGGCCTCGATTTCCGTCGATACCAGGATGGGGTTGATGAGTTCAACATCGGATTCGACTCGTCGAACGAGCTCGTCAGTCCGCTCGTGAGGGATGCAGTTCCCCCTCAAGGCGGCCGGGATCGAGTTCCCTGTGGTTGATGACGACATCGAGGGTGAGTGGATCGACGGTGAGGTGGAGGGAGGATCGGCCGGCCTGGTTGCGCCAGTCGCTGAGGATCCGGCTGTGACCGGTGTTTCGATTGTCCGCCGTCCGGGTACCGAGAGCGAAGCGGCGGACATGCTCGGGCAGGATGGTGGGAATGAGCCACCGTCGACGCCTGCATCTACTCCGCTCCTATCTGCCGACGTTGATTCGCGACTACCGATCCGGAGTCGCCGGACCCTTCATGCACCTCCGGGCATTGGGACACCGAGACCAACCACGGCTCACTGCTGGAGGCCCGGTCCCTGGCGAACGAGCGGATCCTGGGCCTGGTCGAGTTGAGGGATGAGTGCAACGTCCTGGATGTGGCGTGCGGTGTCGGAGGGACCATCGGCTCGATCGACAACCGGATCAGTCACTCGACGCTGTTTGGATGTGATGTGGACGAAGCGGCGTTGCACCTGGCTGCCTCCGGCACCATCGGTCGGCGGAACCGAATCGCGTGGGTTCGGGCGGACGCGGTGGATCTACCGTTCGCAAGGGAATCGTTCGACTTGGTCGTCTCGATCGAAGCCATGATGCACTTCCCTCGCGGGTGGAGTTCATGCGCGAGGGTCCGTCGTGTGCTCAGACCGGGTGGCAGCTTCGTAGGATCGGACTTGATGCTGAGTGCCGATGCTCACGAACGGCTCGGTGTCTCAAGGGAATCACGGAGGACGACCTGAGGACCGGCTTTGCCCTTGGCCTGACTTCTCGTGGAGTCCCGAACGCGCCATCACGATGGGCACGACGATGGGCCTGGAGTCGGTGAGGTGGGTGGATGCGACGACCGAGACCGCGCGCGACTACGGAGCCGACCTCGGGGTATGCCCTCCCTGCTGCCAGCGCCTTCAGCGAGTCCCCCGCCGCGAGGCTGTTCACTCGCCTTCATTCCGATGGCGCGCTTCGTGTCCACTACTTCCCGGTTCGACCGCGCTCCGGTGCCCGACGGAGCCACCTCATCGGTGTGCTGAGGGCATGCTGACCGATACTGGAGCCGGTGGATGCGCCTTGGGCCCGCGAAGCGATCGTCCCTGGCGACGAACACCTCGATGCCGTCTGTCGTGCCGAACAGTGGCAAGCCTGATGACCGTGCCGTCCTTGTCTGCTCGAACAGCCTCGCCGCCGAGGAACAACGTGTGATGCAGCGTGGCTCCCTCGTCGCGCTCCTCCGCTATCCACATTGATTCCCCGAACTGCCGCTTCGCGGCGGCGATCACGTCCCCAGAGGGTCGTCTCTCCTCCGAGTGGTGGAGGATCCATCACCGAGCCCAGACGTAGGGCGATGACCCTGCCCTCCAACGTCAGGCTGAGCGTCCCTGCGGGACGAGCCCGTTCTTCGGAACGGCTTCGTTCCAGAGCGACAGGTGGTGAACGCACTGCCGACGGGCCTGTGACAGCTCATCAGGGGCTCGGCTCCGGGTGATCAGCGACCCAACGCATGATCGAGTCGATGACAAGGCCTTCACTTCGTTCCGATGGCGGCTCCATGACGGGGTCGAACGGCACGCCGTCCACGCGCCTCTCGAGTTCCGCGTCCACCATGGCGACCGGTCGCCTCCACTGGTCCGCGTTGAGCGACAGCTGCCGAAGCAGATGGTCTGACTGCCTCGTCATCATCCGATGGACCAGGCGGAGCTCGTCGTCGGGCATACGTTGCACCCGTGATCCGGATCGATCACCGTCAGTGACGTTGACACGGATCCCGAGCTCCTCTCCGAGCAGGAGCATCTCCTGCAACTCGAACCAGTTGTGCCTCAGGAATGTGAAGTTGATTGAGACCTGGGTTCCCCTGGCCATCGCGTGACGGCGGTAGCGCTCGAGGTTCTCGAACACGACGCTGTGCTTCGCACCCACTCTCACCGATTCCAGTACCTCGGCTGAGGTGCCGTCGATCGAGACGCCGACGTCGGTATGGAAGTGATCGAGGATTCGTTCGACGCGGTCGTTCCAGATCGTGGCGTTGGTGGTGATGCCGCAGCGTGGCGACAGACCATTGGCGATCAGGTACTCCCAGATCCGGTGATGTCCGCGGATCAGGAACGGTTCGCCGCCGACGAAGTCGACGAACTCGCAGGACTCGAGATACGGCTCGAGCTGCCGGTGGAAGTCCTCGCCGTATGGGTCCTGCGGTGGGCCGAGGTTTGTGCGGTTGCGGCGGATCAGTGAGGATCGGTTGGGACCGCACATGACGCAGTCAGAGGTTGCACGCGCTGCTCAGGGCGAAGGTCAACCGTGCAGGCATTTGGTGCTCACCCTCGGGGATCTCCGAAACCTGCATATGTCTCGAACGGCCTTTCCGCGCCGTCGTGACGAAGGCGATGGGCGCATATCGAGCATCCGAGTGACAGATCGCCGGCGGACAGCGCGGAGCGCAGGAGAGCGACTCGCTCGCCGTTCCAGATCTCGTCGACGGTCATCGTCCGCACGTCCCCGACAGGGAACAGGATGTTCGCGCAGCATGCGTTCACATCACCGTGCGGATCGAAGTCGAGGTTGACGAACGGGGCCTTGCACACTGGGTTCGGGGCACTCCGGTTCCCAGCACCTCGGTCCGATGTTTCCGCCACGACCACAGGGTACTGTCATCGAGGGTCGGACCGACCGGCCGGGCAATCCTGATGACAGGGTCTCGTGATGCTGTCCGTTCTGCTGATCACGGAGTCTCCCGATCTGCGCCGGAGCACCCGCGACCTCGAGTTGGCAGCCCAGGCGCTTCGTGGCCGGCCGGACGTGCGTGTCGGACTCTGGTACCTACGTCACGGCGATCGTGACCCGGTCGGACACTCCTGGGTCGTGGACGACCTGCGGACGTGGAGGCCTGCTGCCGCCCTCGACCGGCTCGGCGCGCGGCTGCCCGCGAATCTGATTCGTGGACGCCGGTTGAGGCGCTGCCTGAGGGTGCTCGACCCCGATGTGGTGGTGCTGGACGACGGTCTGGGTACGCGGGTCCTGGACGATTCGACTCGTCTTCTCCTCCCTCGCGAGGCGGAACGCAGTTGGGCCTGCCGCGGGCACCTCGGAACCGGTGACCCTGCAACACGATGCCGTCGTGGACTCCGACCCGTGGAGCCGGCGACCGGAGGGAATGAGGGTGTTGGAGTTGGGGACCATGCGGGACGGCACCGGATCCAACGGTGCCGCAGCGAGGACTGTGGGGCGCAGGGCGCTCGGCCTTGCCGAGGACGTCTGTGTCGTTGCGGCACTCGCCTCGGAGTCTGATCCGGAGCTGCTGATCGAGGTGCTGCACGGCTGCGCGAAGGCCGGGCAGGGCGAGGTTCACGGTCTGTGGCTTGACCCGTACGGTTCCCCAGGGGACTGCCGTGCCGTACGTGAGCGAGTGGCCCGATGCGGGATGTCAGGGCTGTTCCACCTGCGGCAGGTCGACCTCGCGGATGCGTTGCCGGTTGTGGACGTCGTCTTGTTGGAACGCGAATCCGCTCACGCACGAGTCCGCGAGGGTCTGGACCCGGCCATGGTGTTGCCCTATCGTTCGGCTGGGTCCGAGTTCGCCATGTCCGCCCGTGGACTGTGCGAGCGGATCTTGGAACGCTTCGGCAGCCGGGAACGACGTCCCGGCGGTGTGATCCAGGACCAGGACGCGACCGCGTGGGCCGTGCGGTTCGTGACCTTCGTGGGCGAGTTGGCAAATGGCAGGTGATCTGCTCGGCGAGGCCGGGTTTGGCGAGATGACTTCTGAACCGTCCGGAGAATCGCAGCCCGTGCTGATCGGCGACTACGAGGCGGTCCGCGCTGCGCTCAGGAACCCCGATCTCAAGACGACCGGCAAGGCTGTCGAGTGTGGGCAACGCCGACCGCTACTGCCACTACAGGCTGAAGGTTCCTATCACCGGCGGGTGCGCGGTCGCCTCGATGCTCTCATCGGCAGGCACTCACCGTTGCCGTTGGAGGCGATCGTGCGCGATCACGCTGTCGCTCTCATCTCCGGACTCGATGTTGGTGTGCCGGTCGACCTTCGCGATCGATATTCCTGCCGCTTGGCCGCACGTGTGCTCGGCAGCCTGCTGGGTCTCACCGATCCGGAGGTGGTGCGCGTACGTGAGTTGAGCGAGGTCATCATGGGACAGCATCGCCTCGTCGGAAGCGTTCCTGCCCCCCCGACATCGGCGACACCGTGTACGCGTTCCTGGACCCGGTGGTCAAGCGTGCTCTTGGCGGCGGGCGTGCTCCTTTGCCGCAGGGCCTGATCAGCGATGAAGGCGAGGACGCCCCCTCACCGAGGACGAGGTCATCGACGTCTGCTACCTGCTGATCGTTGCCGCACAGGACACGATGGAGATCGGTCTCACTGCCGCGCTGGGTGTGCTGGCCGGTGACTCGGCCGCGGAGCTCGTGGCTGCCATCGAGAGAGGTCGGGGAGAAGCCTGTCATCGAGGAACTTCTGCGCTGGAGCTCGCCGGCACGGGCCGTATCCCGAATCGCGGGCGTCGAGGTGGCCGATGGTGCCCGCAAGATCGCAGCGGGAACACAGGTCCTGTGCGTGCTTGCCCAGGCCAACAGGAGCAGCGTCTACGCCAATCCGGCGGAGTTCGATCCAGGTGTCTCGACGGCGCCCAATCCGCCGCACCTGGCGTTCGGTGCCAGGCCGCACCGCTGTGTCGGCGCACCTCGCGCACATCCAGATCCGGGTCACGTTGGAGGAGTTCGCGCGGCGATTCGAACTGACGGCGCCGGCCGATCGAGATGAACCCACCGATGGGCTGGGCTTACCAGGAGAGCAACTGGTCGCGGTCCTGCGACCACGAGGATACGGAGCCGACGGAGGCCACCGGGGAAGGGGCTCGCGAGCAGGCTGAAGCGGGCGGTCGAGCAGCTGCGTGGACGCGGCGATCGGGCACACCGGGTCTGAGAGCCGCTCCGGCTAGAGTCGCCTCGTGGCGCGCTTGTATCTGTCCCCACCGGACATGGATGGCGACGAGCGGGAACGTCTACTTGCGGCATTCGACTCGAATTGGATCACGACCCTCGGAGCCGAGGTGGACGGATTCGAGTCCGATGTCACGGAGTTCTGCGGGGCGCCCGCTTCGGTGGCGCTCGCGAAGTGGAACCGCAGCGCTGCACCTTGCGCTGATCCTCGAAGGCGTTGGCCCCGGAGACGAGGTGTGGGTGTCGACCCTCACCTTCGTCGCGCCGGCCAACGCGGTGCGCTACGTGGGTGCCGATCTCAGGTTCGTGGATTCCGAAACCGAGACGTGGAACATGGATCCGGACCTCCTAGAGAGCGCTCTGGCCGATGCCGCCGCAAGCGACCGGCTCCCCAAGGCGGTCATCGTGGTGGATCTCTACGGGCAGTGCGCGCAACTCGATCGACTCGGGTCGGTCTGCGACCGGTTCGGCGTCTCGCTCATCGAGGATGCTGCAGAGTCCATCGGTGCAACCTGGCGCGGTACGCATGCCGGCAACTGGGGAGGTTGGCTGCCTTCTCGTTCAACGGCAACAAGATCATCACCACTGGTGGCGGTGGGATGCTGTTGGGCGACCGCGAGCGGGTCGACCATGCCCGGTACCTCTCCCAGCAGGCCCGGCAACCGCTGCTGCACTACGAGCACACCGATGTCGGTTACAACTACCGGCTCTCGAACCTGCTTGCCGCCGTCGGCCGGGGGCAGATGGCTGGGCTACCTGCGAAGATCCAACGGTGCCGTGCGATCAACGTGTTGTACCGCGGCGGACTTGCCGATGTCGAGGGCATCGGGTTCATGCCGTGGGATGACCGGGGTGAACCCAACGGCTGGCTCACCGTTGCGACGCTGGATCCGCAGGTCATCGGCGTGAACCCGCACGAGCTGTGCGAGGCGCTTGCCGACCAGGAGATCGAGGCTCGCCCAGCGTGGAAGCCGATGCATCTCCAGCCGGTGTTCGAGGGTGTGCCCGTGATGGGCGGGCATGTCGCCGAGGACATCTTCGCCAGGGGGTGTCTGCCTGCCCAGTGGGTCTGCGATGGGCGACTCGGACGTGGAGCGGGTCGTGGCGGCGATCAGGGACCTGATCTGTCGCTGACTACGCGGTATCGGCATCGCTGAACCCGCGCACCGGTCGGTCGCCGTCACTATCGTTGTCGCGTGACTGCTGACGGAAACCCGATACCACTAGGACCTTGGAGGTCGGGTAGCCCACCCGCGGGATTCCGGCGATTCGGCTCCGATGCGGTGACCCACACCGTGGGTGAGCGGTTCTACGCAGTGGCACGTGAGCATCCCGAGCGCATCGCAGTTCGATCACCATCTGCCAATTGGACCTACGGGCAGCTTGCGGCTGAGGTGTCACGCATAGCGGGAGCCTTGTCTCGGATCGTCGGCGTCGATCATGGCCGCCCGGTCGCCCTGCTTGCGGACCATGACGGACCGCTCGTCGCGGCGGTGCTCGGGGTCATCAGTGCCTCGCATGTGGTGGTGATCCTCGACCCCGATGCTCCACGCCCACAGACCGAGGCGGTCCTGGCCGAAGCCCGGCCGGACCTGCTGCTCTCCGACGCTGCCAACCGGGAGGAGGCAGACGCTCTGGCGGGTGCCGCCGGGTGTGGCCACCATCACCTGGAGACCCTCTCGGGTGAGTTCGACGGCCCGACGGATCTCGGATGGCGCTCACCGATGATGCTCGCGTTCACCTCCGGAACGAGTGGTACGTCCAAGGGTGCGATCATCAACCACGGAGTGCTCCTCAACACGGTCCGGGGCGCCACCGATGCTCTCGGCGTCGGTCCGGACGATCGCATGCCGATGTTGTTCCCGACCTCACTAGCGGTGGCGGCGTATCCCATGTTCATCCCGCTGCTGAATGGAGGCACCCTGGCCACGCTGGATGTCCGTTCGCAGGGGCTCGGACCCGTGGGGGCTTCCTCGCGGAGGAACGGATAACGCTTGCCTACATGGCGCCCACGGTCGTGCGGTTCCTCGTGGATGCGCTCGAAGGCAGGACCTTTCCGGATCTGCGGATGATCGCGCTCGGCGGTGAGTTGGTGGATACGGAGGTCCTTGCGCTCACCACGAGGCTCTTCGGCTGCGAGCATGTGGCGATCGGGTACGGCACGACCGAAACCGGTGTGGTGTCGCTGGCCGTGTATGACCACGACGCTCTGCCGGACACCGAGGTGAGCTGCGGCTACCCGATCACCGACGTCGAGTTCCGGATCCTCGACGGTGGTGGCAGTCCGGTGGCGGCGGGCGAAGCGGGTGAGGTGTGCGTCGTCAGCGAGTATCTCTTCGACGGCTACTGGGGTCATCCGGAGCTGAACCGGCAGGTGCTGAGCGACGAGCCCGCAGCAGGTACAGATCCGCGCGCGGGCGCCGGCCGCCGCGGCTATCGCACTGGTGACATCGGCCGCGTCGGCGACGACGGTGCTCTCGTGCTCCTAGGTCGCAGCGACACGAAGGTGAAGGTCAGGGGCCGGTTCGTGGTGCTCGGTGACGTGGAAGCGGAGTTGCACGACCTGGAGTCGGTGGCCGATGCGGTGGTCGTGTCGCGCGAGCGCGACGGGGTCACCGAGCTCGTTGCGTACGTGGTGCCCTCCGATCCCGACCATGCTGATCCGCATGCGTGGCGCGCGGCTCTCCTGGAACGACACGAGGCCTATCGGGTGCCGTCGAGATGGGTGGTGTTGGACGAGTTGCCCCGCCTTCCCAACGGAAAGACCAACCGCCGCTCCCTTCCCTCGCCCGAGCTGCTCGACGCCGCTTCCGGTGAGGAGGTCGCCACCGGCGGCCAGGGCACGGCAAGCATGCGCCAGGTGATCCGAGACCTCTGGCAGGAGCTGCTGCCGGTGGAAGCGATCGGCGACGACGAGGACTTCTTCCACCTGGGCGGGGACTCGCTGTTGGCGGCACAGATGCTGGTGATGCTCGACCGGCGTACCGGTGTGACGGTCCCCATGGGCGAGATCGTGCATGCTCGCACGGTCCGCGAGGTGGCCGAGGTGCTCCAGAGGATCCGTCGCGAGTCCACGAGGCGGTCGTCCACGGTGTCGTGCGTGCAACACGGCGATGAGTCGGCGCGGCCAAGGCTGTGGTTGGTGCACGATCTGCAGGGTTCGGCATATCGCGTTCGTCACGTGGCGGAGGCACTCGGAGCGGACCAGCCGGTGTGGAGCTTCGAATCGCCGTTGCTCGCCGGCAATCCGAACCCACACGTCTCACTCGACTCCTTCGCAGCCGCCTACGTGACGGATCTCCGCATGGTGCAGCCGAAGGGTCCGTACTGGCTGGCCGGGTACTCCTTCGGCGGCATCTGTGCCTACGAGATGGCGCGTCAACTCGTCCGCGACGGCGAGGAGGTTGCCTTCGTGGGGATCGTCGACGTCGGGCCCGGTTACCGAGGCCCGGGTTGGAGCAATCGGCACTCCCCGTTGCGCCCATGGTTCGGCATCCCGAAGCCACCTCCGGAGGGGACCGGCCTGCGTGGCTCAGTAGAGCACTACCGAGACATGGTGAAGGCCAACCCGCTCGGTGCCGCACGGCACGCAACGGTGCTCAGCGGTCTTGCGCGCGTGATCGACCCGCTGCGTTTCGCGGCCGACCTCCGCCGGCACGGTCGTGTGCGTCCTGAGTGGCGCCTCTGGTATGCATGGGAGGAGCATTGGAAGCTGGCCGTCACCGAGTGGGACCGGTCCAACACCTACCCCGGCCGGGTGGACCTGTTCTGGGCTAGCGACACCGCCTCGGCCGACGCGTCGATGGGTTGGGAACCGTTGGTCGGCGAACTGGTGGTGCACCGATTCGGTGGCGACCATCTCGGGGCGCTCGAGCCACGTGGTGCGAAGGCGCTCGCGACATCTCTGCGTGGCACCTTGGATGAGCTCTGCGGCATCCGCGCCGTGGCTTGAGATGAACGTGGCAGTGATGTGCTCCTCGCGAGATGCGATCGACCGTTGGGGGCGCCATGCTGGGTCGAGCCGCGAGATGCCCGTGGCCTGGATGCGGGGTAAGCTCGGAGCCGATGAGTGGGCGACGGCTGGTGGTTTCCTTCCTTCTCGTAGGCGTCGTCCTGACGTCCTCGTGCGGGATGGTGAACGACGCTCGCGGTGAATCGACCGGCGCCGCCAACCTGCCCGAGCGCGACTCGCGACCACGGGCGGAGACCGATTCCGGACCCGCCGGTGAAGTCGGCCCCCCACCTCGACCACAACAACCGCGGCCGCCCCGAGTACGACCGCGCCGACCACGTCCACGACGGCGCCACCGCTGTCGCAGCGTGACGACCTGTCACCTGTGGATCTTGCCGCGATCGACAGGTGTCAACGTGTTGCCTCGTTCAAGTCGGCCGGATACGCCATCTGTGAGACCACGCTTGGCGACGACGCAGTGCCTGTTGGAACCATCGGTGACCTGGTCGATTCGTTGAACGCGCTGATTCCCGCTGTTTCGGCGGCCGGCGACGAGGTGCTGCAGTCGGTTCTCGGGATCCTGGAGCCGGAGGCGAGGCGGATGATGAGCGAGCCTGAGGTGCCGGTTGCCGAAGTCCAGGCCCTGACCGACCGTGTCGCCCCCCAGTTGACGGACCTGCTGGTCGACCTGATGCACGGCTGTCCGTTGGCAATCGATGCGGATGATGTTGACCAGGCAGAGCGTGTGCGACTCGGCACCCCGAGCCTGTAGGACCTGGGGAGCCTGCAGGGAATGAGCTGTGCCTGCTGTGCTCCTGACGGCCCAATGTGGTTGACGCTACGCTGAATCCATGATCGACGCGATCCTGGCCAAGTCGCTGCACTGGGGAGGTGAGCGGATCCGCTCCATCGAGGGTCCCCAACCGAACCCACGCCCGACCGGCTCGTTCCCATGGGACGCACAGCTGCGCTCGAGATGGCCTGAGATCTCTCAGGAGTGGTTTGCCTTCAGGTCGGCGGGCGGGAAGTTGCCCCGGATCGAACAGGTGCTCGAGGAATCACAGGGGAACATCGGAACCTGGGAGGCGGGGTTGTTGATGTCGGGCGGCAGGCCCTGCACTCTGCTCGCCGAGCAGTTCCCCGTGACCACTGCCGCTCTCGCCGCAGTTCCGGGCATTCGCTCGGCATTGTGGTCGGTGTTGGACGCCGGTGCTGAGATCCCCGACCACGTGGGACCCAACACGGGGGTGCTGCGGTACCACCTCGGGATCGACTGTCCCGAAGACGCGGCGATCCGCATCGGCGCGACGACGACCGAGTACCGCGACCGAGAGACCATCCTCCTCGATGATGTCGTACCTCATGAGGCGTGGAACCACGGCGATCGGGAACGGGTGACGCTGTTCTGTGACATGTTGAGGCCGCTGCCGCGTCCTTGGTACGCGTTGAACGCGGCGGCTCAGCGGCTGCTGATGCTCGATCGACGGTATCGGATGGCGCCGAAGCGCGCGGATGCATGGCACGTAGCCCTGAATCCTGACTTCGTGGCAATGAACTGAATTCGCGTGGGAATCAAGCCCTGGGGATGAAGCCGCAGACACGCGTCGCGGCTATGGTCCGGGCTGATTCGGATTGATGACTTGAATTAGAACGAAGGATGATGTCATGAGGGCGAAGACCATTGGGGGAATCTGGTTCGTGTCAGTGGCATTCGTGGCGCTGCTTGCTGCATCGTGCGGAGCCGACGACGACGGCGGCGGCGATGCCACCGGGAGCACGGCCTCTACGAGCGAGGAGACCGCACCCTCTGGGGGTGAGACCTTCGGCGACATGGAGTCGCCCTGTGGTGAGGGCAAGTTCACAGTCGATCCCGAACAGGCCGCCGGAACGTCTGACGTTCTCCGGCTCGGTGTTGCCAACGACAGGAGCTCCCAGATCTACCCGGGGCTCAACAAGGAGGTCTGGGACGCATCCAACGCCTTCGTTGCCTGGTGCAACGACCAGGGTGGAATAGGCGGCCTTCCGATCGAGATCGTGGACCTCGACAGCCACCTCTGGAGGTCGAAGCTGCGATGACGCGTGCTTGCAGCAGCGTCTTCATGATGGTGGGTGGCGGCTTCGCCCAGGACAACCTGGAGTTCTCCGGCAAGCCGCAATCCGACTTCCACCAGTGCGGGCTTGCCGACATACCCGCGTTCACCGTCTCGCAGGAGAAAGCCGGTTCCAACGGGTTCGTGCAGGCGGTCCCGCGCCCAGCCGACGAGATCAGCTCCGCGCGGATGCGGATATACAAGTCCCTCGAACCCGAGAACGCTCAGTCGATGGCCGTGGTGTCAGGCGATCTGCCCTCGATGGCGACGCTCAAGAACCAGGCCGTCGCCGCCGCGGAAGCGGAGGACATCGAGGTCGTGGGGGAGTTCGACTACCCGATCTCGGGTCTGATCGATTGGACCCCGTTGGCCCAGCAGGTGATCGAAAGCGGAGCGCTCTCTGCCTATCTCATTGGTGAGCCGAGGTTCGTCGGGAGCATCGCCAACTCCCTGAGGGAACAGGGTTGGGAGGGAGATGTCCTAGCGGAGTCGAACGTCTACGACAGGACGTTCATCGATTCAGCGGGGGCCAACGCGGAGGGCGCGATCATCCGCTCGGCGTTCCATCCCTTCGAGGAGGCATCCGAGTGGCCGGCGACCGGGCAGTACCTGGACATCTTGAACGAGCACGTGAGCGACCCGAAGATCGCGGTGCTCGGCATGCAGAGCTTCTCGGCATGGTTGCTGTTCGCGACGGCCGCGAACAACTGCGCGGCGTCCAACAACGGCACTCTGACCCGCGCCTGTGTCCTGGAGGCGGCCGCCGCGGTCGATGACTGGACCGCCGGCGGTCTGAACACACCTGCCGATCCCGGCCCGGAAGGGGGAACACCATCAGAATGTGAGATGGCGATCACGGTGAACGCGGATGGGGAGTTCGAACGCCTGTCACCCGAGGTCGGGAGCGACGAGGACACCGCGGACGGTTTCACGTGCTTCGAGGACTCTCTTGCGCCTGTGCCCGACAACGCGGGCAAGGGCGTCACCGACCCGGATCAACCGCTATAGCGCCTGCCAACCGCTCTGGTCGGTGACGGCGGCCCACCGCTGCACTGGGAGCGTTCCGGACGCGCCGACTGTCAAGGGATTCGGGCGTATTCGGTGACCAGCTTCTCGAGGTCGGCCAACAGGCGCGGGGCTGCCACGGTGACGTCGTGGTGCTCCAGCACACGACGCTTGAGCTGTTCACCGGCCCGGCGATGCAGCACCTCTGAATCGATGAGCGCGAGCACGCGCCGGGCGAGTGCGCCCACGTCCATGTGATCGGCTACACCCAGTGCCGCATCGGGTCCTGCCGCCTCCAACAACTCCGGCATGCCGCCGTTGCGGTAGGTGACCACCGGAACGCCTCTGGCGGCGTGTTCGAGACAGACCAACGGGAAGGGATCCTCGTGGGATGTCAGGGCGAACACGTCGGCCATCGCGAACCATGGGACCGGGTCCGGTTTCACTCCGATGAAACGGACATGATCGCTTCCGGTTCGCTCGATGTCGGAACGGATCCGCTCCCATTCGGTGCCGACGAGATCACCTCCCACCCATATGAAGCGGATCGGCTCACGGGTCTGGCGCCGCACCTCGGCCGCCAGTTGCACGAACAGGTCCGCCCCCTTGCGCCAGTCGATCGTTCCGGCGCCGAGAACGACCGCCGCATCTGCGGGGATGCCGAGCTCCCGGCGGTTCTGCTCGATCACCCGCTGGGGGATCTCTCGGTCGGCGACCTTGTGTGCGTCTATGTACTCGTAGTGCAGCATCACGCGATCCGCGGGTAGCCCCGCTCGGTGACCAGGAGGTTGCGCACCGCCTCTGAAGCGGCGATCCACGCGTCCGAGCGGTCGAGGGCCTCGAGGTACTCGGGCGGCCTCCAGGTCCGCAGGGCGACCTGTAGCTCGTGGACGTGGCTCACGACCACGCCGGTGTGTGGCAGGTAGGGGAGGATTCCGCTGCTGGCGATGCTGTTCGAGTAGATCAGGTCATAGCCGGAGAACTGCCGGAGTTGGGGCCGCAGCCGTGCGCTCGCGACGGGCTTCCAGGCGCGTGAGCTGCCCAGGTGGATGAGGCCCTGCTGCGCGACGCCCAACAGTCCCGCGCCGAAGGCCCTGTCCAACACGGTGACTTCGCACACCTCCTCGAAGCGGTGACGAAGAGGACCGTCCTGGAGCGCGACCAGATGGACCTCGATCGAGGTGTGCTTGCGGATCCAGGTGAGCAGGTGCAGCAGGTTCATCGGTGCACCGGTGAGCGTCGTCTCGTGGGTGACGGCCAGCATCCGCCTCAACCTCATCGGCCGGCGCTCCCGATCAGGTCGGTCAACTCGGCGAGGAACCGCTCGCCGAGAACCTCGATGGAATGCTGCTCCGAGCGTCGGTTCTCTGCTTCGCAAGCGAGTCGCCCGCGCTGTTCAGGGTGCGACAACAGCGTTGTGACCTCACGTGCGAGAGCCACGGTATCGGGGTACGGCACGGCCGATGCCGCCCCGGCATCCTGGAGATCCGCGATGCCGCCGACGGCAAAGCCGGCTGTGGCGGTTCCCATCGCTGCGGCCTCCAATGCAACGAGTGGTTGAGGATCCTCCCGGGAGGTCATCACAAGGACCTGTGCCGCAGTAAGGACCGGTCCGACGTCCTCGAGCTCGCCCAGCCACATGAGGTCTTCGGACAACCCGCACAGGCGGGTGTCGGCGTCCAGGAGCCTCGCAACGCTCGCGGCCGGCGACCGGCCCAGGCGAACTGCGCAGGAACATCCGCTCGGATGCGCCGGGCAACGTCGACGAACAGGTCGGCGCCCTTGCGCCACCCGGCTTCGCCGCATCCCAACACGAGTTGCCGGTCCGCGCCGAGCCCCAGGTCGTGCAGCGTCTGGGTGACGTCGGCTGTGGGAATCGGCTCGCGTGCAGGGCACCACCGGCGGTAGGACCCGGATCCGTGATGGGTCGACGCCCAGCTCTCCCAAGGTGGCGGCGGACCGTTCGGACACGCTCAGCACACGGTCGCAGCGATCGACCAGGGCTTCGATGCATTCCTTTGGGAGCACCTCCAAAGCCGCCTGCTCCTCGTGGACATACGCCATCGTCGGTATGCCGGGCTGCACGCCGTGAAACATCCCAGCGGCCGCCGACCCGTTCACGAGCACCGCGCACGGTGCGGTGAGGTCGATCTCGGTATCGGCCAGGTCGCGCAGGTCGCGGCTCAAGGGACCTTCGGCCTCGAGACGGACTGCGACGGGCACCGTGATGCGCCCCCGCGCGAACCTCATCAGGTCGAGCAGGACCCGCGGAGCACCTGTGCGTGTCGCCTCATGGGCGACGACCAGTAGCGGCCGCGTCATGGTGTACTCGCTTGAGCGGCGCGTTGGAGGTGTGCGAGAACCAGGTGCGCGGCCATGTCGGTGGTGTGCACTGCGCGCACTTGTTCGCACTGCGCCTGTGCGACGGCCGCCCGGGTTGCAGGGTCTCTCATCGTCTCCAGAGACCGGACGAGACCGGACAAGTCGGGATAGGGGGCACCGACGAAGGAGCCGCCGAACATCTCGGGAAGGCCCCCGGTACCCGAGAAGCCGACCACCGGGGTTCCTGCGAGCGCGGAATGCAGGCAGACGAGCGGGAACGCATCCAGCCGGGCCGGGTGCAACAGCACATCCGCGGCGGCCAGCCACGGCACCACGTCGTCGACGTTGCCGATGAACCGCAGCGACTCGGGGCAGCACCGCTGAGCCTCGGCGAGGAGCCGGGGGAAGAGGTCGTCGTGTTCGCCACCGATCCACACGAACCGGTCGCGGGGCCCCGAATCCGCGAAGGATCTGATGGCGGCTTCGATGAACAGGTCCGGGGCCTTTCGCCAGGTTGCGATCCCGGCGCCGATCACGAGCATTCCATCGCTCGGGGCATCGAGGAGCGCCGACAGCATTCCCGCAGTGCCATGTCGTGGCGCGGAGGCTCGTCGACGAACTCCGGCGCCAGGTGGATCTCGGCGGCGCCGAGCCGGCTGCCGAGCTCCTCGGCGGTGTTGCGCGAACCGGCCAGCCAGACCTGCGTGGTCCCTGCCAGTCCGAGGGGCCCGTCCAGCCAGTGCAGGTCCTCTCCGCGCTCGACCGACCATGTGACCAAGGGCGGTCCCGGTTCGGGCAGGTACGGAAGGCACTGCGCCGCCGCCACGCTTACCGCCAGCATCACCTCGGCGTTCGGCACGGCGGCACCCCGGGAGATCAGCGTGGCGACCCGGTCATCCGGAGGCGAGTCGTGGTTCCACGCTTCACTCCGGATCCGTCAGGACGTGAACGGAGCCGATCTGGACGAGATCCCCGAGGAGCGGTCCGCCGCGGAACGACACCGTGTGGATGGAGTGCTCCGGGTGCTCCCTGCGGATCCACCTCGCAAGGGTCAACGCCAGCATGGGTGGGCCGGTGCGATCGAGGGCGTGCAGCAGCAGTCGGATCCTCATCGTCGACGCGCCGGCTCCGAACCGAGTGCCAGGATGTCGCGGGGAAGAGCCTCGAATCGCAGCCGTGCTGCCGCCGATCGTGATGCCCGGTCCGCCTCGAGTCCTTCGGCCATCGTGGCGGCGGCCGGCTCGAGATCCAGGTTGGCGATCCTGCGGATCAGCGGATCGTCGGCCGGGGAGGCTTCGAAGGTCACCACCAGCGAACCCGAGCACGCGATCTCGAGGAGGTCCTCGAGTTCGGTGTCACTGCCTGCGCTGCGGTACGGCAGGAACACGCCGTCGCCGCACATGTGACCCTCGATGTCGTTCTCGGAGCGATGGTGGAACCGGTCACCGAGTCCGCATCGTCGTGCCTCCACCTCGAGGCGCTCCACCTCGTTGCGATCCGATGTGAGCCCGAACCACACCCCGTGGGCGCTCACCCCTTGGTGGTGCTCCAGCGTCCACAGGAAGCGTATGAAGAGGTCCGGGCCGTCCAGCCAACCGTCGTCACCCCAACCCACCACCAGGGGCTGGTCCTCAGGCAGCCGGTACCTGCGGCGCACCGATCGCATCGCCGCCGCCTCCGCCATCCGCCCCGCGGCCCTCGAACGCGCCGCGGTCAGGAACTCCTCGACCGTCGACGGGCTGTCGACAACGGTTGGTGAGCTGTGGCCGTAGGGCACGATCACGAGATCGGCATCCGCGGGTTCCACGGGAGAGGGCTCCATGTGGAGATGCTCGGGTGGGGCCTCGTTGTGCCTCACCACGATCCGAGGTGGCGGTCTCACGGATTCGATCACTCGTCGGCCCAATCCGTCGTCGAGAACGACCACGTCGGGCCGGACCTGTCGAAGCCACATGCGCAGGCGGAGGCCGCGCAGATGTGCTGCGGCGCCGCCGAGCCCGAGGCGGTCGAGGATGGCGCATGGCGGCCAGGTGCGCAGGGAATCCACAACCCGCGTACCTCGCTCGGGTGAACGTGCGTCACTGTGCCTCAGGTACCACATGTGTGCGGTCACCCCGGGCCGACCCCGCAGCTCGTCCACGAGAAGCGCAAGCTGGTGCGTGCTGTGACGGTCGTCGGGCGTCGATGTGATGAACAGTACGGAGGTGATGTCGGAATCCCGATCGACTCGATGGATCGCTGGTGTGGTAGGTGGCTCCGGACCACACCACGTCTCAGGTTACCGTGATGGGCGATCCGGTCGAGTGGCCCCGGGTCGGCTCGTTCCCTTGGATCGCTGCACCGTCGGTGGTCGGGGCGTCGTCGCGTTCGCTTCGAGTGTGGCTGCGACTGCATGCAGGCAGAGCCCGTGCATCTCCTGCACCCGTGCGACGGTTCTCGAAGGGACCGACACGACCAGGTCGCACAACTCGGCCAACTCGCTGCCGGGCGGGCCGGTCAAGCCCAGCACCGTGCATCCGCGGGACCGCGCGGTTCGAGCCGCGCGGATCACATTGCCCGAAGCGCCGCTGGTGCTCACGGCGATGAAGGCGTCACCCGGGCGCGCCAGTGCTTCGAGTTGGCGGCTCAGGGCCATCTCGAACCCCGAGTCGTTGGAGATGGCGGTCGTCGTCGGCGCGTCGACGCCGAGTGCCACCGCCGCGATCGGCGCGCGGTCGTGCTCGAATCGTCCGAGCAACTCGGCGGTGAAGTGCTGGGCGTCGCTTGCGCTTCCGCCGTTGCCTCCGATGAAGAGCGTGCCTCCACGCTCGACGACCTCGGAGACCGCCGACGCGAATCGGCGGACCGCCTCCACGAGGCCGGCGGCGGCCTCGGTCATCAACGACTCGTGTTCGGCGAAGGCCGCACCTATTACGTCGTCCATCGCCCAAAGTCTGCAACAGCGCCGGCCTGTTCGTCTACGAGAGCGCCTGCTCACACCTCCATGAGGTGTTCACACGTCCGCAGAAGGCGAACCGCTGTGTGGAGGTCGTCGGTCACGGTGATCCGCCGTGTCGCCTTCAGCTCCGATGCCGCGCCTTTGCCGGTGCGCACCAGGACCGACCGAACACCTGCCGCCTCCGCAGCGTCGAGATCGCGAAGGTCGTCGCCTACGAGAGCGGTGTGTTCCGGTGCGATGCCCGAGGCTGTGATCGCATCGAGCAGCAGGCCCGGTGCCGGCTTGCGGCAATGGCATCCGGCATCGCGGTCGTGGAGACACGAGAACACTCCCACGACCGCGACACCCCAGTGCTCCAGCTCGGATGTCAACCACTCGTGCAGGGCTCGCAGATCCTGCTTGTCGAGCTCTCCCCGGGCAACCGCCGACTGGTTCGTGACGACGGAGACTGCTGTCTGGCGCTGTGCCAGGAGCTCCATCGCCCGACGGGCGCCAGGTTCCCAATGCCAGTCCTCGGGCCGGTGCACGAGCCGACCGGGCTCCTCTCGGTTCAGCACCCCGTCCCGGTCGACGAGCAGGTGGTCGACGCGGCTGCCTGGCACCTGTTGGTCGGCCATGGTCCCAGAGGTCCCTTTCCGGTGGCGGAGCGGTATTCTGGCACGAACCCCTGACATCGGGGGTCCGACGTCGAGGCTTGGGGGGCCGGCGAGGCCATGTCGAGCGAGCCTCGTCGCGGCAGGCAGTTCGGGAGCGGCGATCACCGACCATGAGGATCTTGGGCATCTCCTACGGATTCCACGACGCCGCCGCGGCGCTGGTCGTCGATGGCGAGATCGTGGCGGCCGTGGAGGAGGAGCGGCTCACACGCCGCAAGCACGATCCTTCGTTCCCCGCCCGCGCCGCCGGACGTGTGCCTCGCCATCGGGGCGGTGGGACCCGGCGAGGTGGACCTCCTGGCGTTCCACGAGAAGCCCATCGACGTGCTGGATCGGCACATGCGGACCCGCCTCCGCTCGGGTCCGCGGGCCCTGCGTTCGCTGCTCGTCGATACCCCCGAGACAGCGCACGAGCAGTTGAGGGTGCCGGTGCTGTTGGACCGCTGGTTCCGAGAACGGGGAGCGGCCGCGCCCCCCGTCTGCTATCTGGAGCACCATCTGAGTCACGGAGCCGCAGCGTTCTATCCGTCACCGTTCGAGCAGGCCGCGGTGCTGACCGTCGACGGTGTCGGTGAGCACGCCACGACCACTGTCGGCTCAGGTCAGGGCTCTCGTCTCCAGATCGACCGGGAGTTGCGGTTTCCCGATTCGGTCGGGCGCTGTACTCGGCGTTCACGACCTACTGCGGGTTCCGGGTCAACTCCGGCGAGGGTGAGCTCATGGGGCTCGCGCCGTTCGGAGAGCCGGTCTACGCCGATGCGATCCGTCGCGAGATCGTCGACGTGAGCGACGATGGTTCGATCCATCTCGACCAGCGGTACTTCGCCTATCTCAGGGGGCAGGCGGATGACGAGCCGCCGGTTCCACGACCTTTCGGTGGTCCGCCACGGCCGCTCGGAACTGCGCCAGGTCACCGCGAAGCCGACCTGGCCGCGTCGGTGCAGGAGGTCCTCGAAGACGTCGTCCTGGCGATGGCCCGCACGGCCCACGACACCTATGGCGGTTCGGCACTGTGCCTCGGGGGCGGTGTGGCGCTCAACTGCGTGGCCAACGGCCGGCTCCGTCGGGAGGGGCCTTTCGAGGACCTGTGGGTGCAGCCCGCGGCCGGGGATGCCGGGAGTGCGCTCGGCGCCGCGCTGTGGGCGTGGTACGGGCTGCTCGGCGAGCGTCGGGTCCCCGAACCTGTCGACGCGATGCGCGGCGCGTTCCTCGGCCCCTGCTTCGACCGCGAGGAGGTCCATTCGTGGCTCGAACGCGAGGCGATCCGGCACGAGGTGATCGGCGACGACGAGGCGCGCTGTGCGAGGGTGGCCGAGCGCCTGGCCGAGGGTGCTGTTGTGGGTTGGTTCGTGGGGCGCCTCGAGTTCGGGCCCCGGGCCTTGGGGCACCGCTCGATCCTGGCCGATCCCCGTTCGCCCGAGGTGCAGGCACGCATCAACGGCCTGGTGAAGGAGCGCGCGGCCTTCCGTCCCTTTGCTCCTGCGGTGTTGGTGGATCGCGCCGGGGACTGGTTCACCGACACCGGCACTGCGCCCTACATGAACCTGGTGACGCGACTCAGATCCGACCGCCTCCTGGATGCCGATCCGCTTCCGAGTGGTGCCGGACAGACCATCGAGGACATGGTTGCCGTGGTGCGCAGTTCGATACCGGCGGTGACCCATGTCGACGGTTCCGCGCGGGTGCAGACCGTCGACGAGGAGCGCAATCCGGCGTTCGCCAGGTTGTTGCGGTCCTTCGAGGCCCGCACCGGGTGTCCGGTGCTGCTCAACACGTCGTTCAACACCCGCGACGAGCCGATCGTGTGCACTCCCGACGATGCCTATGCGACCCACCGGCGAGCAGGTCTCGACCTGTTGGTGATCGAGGACTGCCTGATCGAGGCAGGAGCATGACCGACCGTGTGAGACACCGGCATGGTGGGCCCTACCTGATGGTGGCCATCGACACCCTCGTCCACGCCGTGCGCCGACGGAGCTGGCTGCTGTTGATCGTGGTCATCTGCGCTGCGGTGGCTGCAGCCGCCGCGGTAATCGGGCAGGCCACGCTCCCCCTACCTGATCTATCCGCGTTGTGAGCTGGCGACAGGTTCCGGCTGAGCTCGCGGTCAGCAGGAGGGTGCCGATCGCGCTGCCCTGGCTCTTGGCGGTGGTGCCGTTGCGTGGGGTCCTCGAGACGTTCGGCTTCGGTGACCGTACGCTTCTTTTTCGTGGCGGTCGTGCTCGGTGTGACCGCCGTCGCGCTGCGCATCTGGCCCCGGGACTCCCCGATTCGTGGTTCTCGCCACCTTCGCGCTGGGCACCGTCACCACACACGATCTGGGTTGGCACCTCGGCGTCGTAGCGGTGATTCCTCTGGGGTTCTGGATGATCGCGTTGGGTTCGTCGGACCCGCCCTACCGGTGGGTTCCCGACGGCCGGCTCTTCCGTCCCTGTCTGGTCGCCGTGGCTGCTTCCGCTGCGTTGATGGTGATACAGGACGAGCTCTGGACGGCCCAGCGACTGGTGACTGTCGCGTGCGTGATGGCCGTAGTCGTGGTTGCACTGCCCGGGTACGTCGACCGCGTGATGTGTGCCGTGGAGCGGCACATGGGATTCCTGGGCGTTTGGTCGGCGGGTGTCGGGAGGGTCCTCTCGACCCTCGGCCATGGACTGGGAAGAGCGGCCGGCGTCGCAGTGATGGTCCCGGTCGCAGCGGTTGTGATGGTCTCCTGGGCCTTCCAGCGTCTCGTCGGGTTCGATCCCCTGGGTGCGCCGGCGTCGGGAGCGGGACGGTGGGTCCGTCGTGCGGGTGGCGACCCCGAACCCCATCGCATGTTCTCCGGTTCCACCTCGATTCCGGCGACGGCCAGGGCACGGCCATCCGCCGGACCGCGGCCGGCGCGCTCACAGCCGTCACCGTCCTCGCTGTCCTCGCCGTGACGCTCCCCACGGTCCGCCACGCCATCGAGAGCCTCAACGACTCGCTCGGAAGGCCGGTGCCGTTCGTGGAACGCAGATGCGTGAACGAGCCCGACCCGGCGATGCAGGACGATCCAGGCTGGCCGCGCACGCTGTGTGACACAGCGGAGTACTCCGTGAACGGCCGGTTCTCAGCGGTGACCACGTACACCATGGCCGATCACGAGAGCGCCACGGTCAACGTGCGCGGGGTGTCAGGGAGACCTGGAGGGCTCCGGAGTGTGAGTGTCGGCGTGTGAGGATGTGGATGTTCGGTGGTTCGGCTGCCTTCGGGTGGTGGCAGCGCGACGACCTCACCATCGCGTCGCAACTGGCGAAGCTCGCATGGGACGAGGGGTCGCGCTCGACGTCGAGCTTCGCGCCAACCCCGGTTGGGTGCTGGGCCAGGAGCAGCGCCTCTTCACGCAGCTATCGGTGACCGAGAGAGGCTCCCCGACCTCGCGTTGTTCTACGACGGCGGAAACGAACTGGAGCGCCAGAGGTTCCGCAACGACGAGGGCAGGGGTGCCGACGAGTCGCCGACGTCCTACGCGGA
Organism: Microthrixaceae bacterium; assembly: GCA_027493675.1. Lineage (GTDB taxonomy): Bacteria > Actinomycetota > Acidimicrobiia > Acidimicrobiales > Microtrichaceae > JAMLGJ01. The sequence continues at coordinate 22,094 of JAOSKI010000008.1, forward strand.
GGATGAGGTAGACCTGTTGTTGAGCGAGGGCCCGTTTCCGTGGTACGCCGGGGAGTTGCTCGATGGCGGAGGCAGCAACAGAGGATCCAGGTTGCCCGGTGGCCAGGTAGCGCGCCACGCGATGAACCGCTACCTGCGGGACCTGGAGCTAGCCCGGCGCTCCGCTGCCTCGGTGGGAGTGGAGCCGGTGTTCGTGTGGCAGCCGCTGTTGGTCTCGGCAGGACCGCAGGCCGGCAACCCGGGCGCCCTCACCGACGAGCAGTGGCGCTTCTGGGAGGAGATGCTCGACGAGGCCCGACCGATGATCCCTGACGACGTGGTGGACCTCGCCGACGTTCTCGACGGCTTCGAGGAGCCCGTGTTCAAGGACCTGTTCCATCACAACGTCGAAGGCAGCGCTGTCATCGCCGCCGCATTGCTCGATGAGCTCCGCCCCACGCTTCGGATGCTTGCCGATGGCTGATGAAGTGCGTGTCGGATGGCCGAAGCGGATCGTGCGGCTGTTGGACGAGCATCCTGTGCTGCTGATCACGATCGTGGCGTCGGTGTTCGTGGCGTTCCAGTGGTGGTGGATCGCGAATGCCCGCTTTCTGGGGTCGCTGGATGTCGACGAGGCTGGCTCGATCGCCACGAGCCTTCGGTTCCACCGGGCGCTCGCGGAGAGCCCCGCGGCACTGGTTCGCGCCGTATCCGGTTCGGGGAGCGGTCCACTGGTCCCTCTGCTGTCGCTTCCGTTCATCGCTGCATTCGGCCGGTCGGCGACCTCACCGATGTTCGTGCAAGCGTTCCTGGTGATGCTGAGCGCGATCGGGGCTACCGGCGCGGTGAATCGGTTGGTGGGAAAGCGCGCAGCGGTGGTCGCCGGATGTTGCACGCTGACCATGCCCGCGCTGGTCGTATCGTCGCGCACCTATCAGTACAGTAACGGGGTCGCGGCAGCCATCTGCCTTGCCATCTGGGCGCTGCTCGCGTCGGATCGGGGCGCAAGCCGTGGCCTGTGCTGGCCTTCGGTGCGGCCTGCGGGGCGATGACGATCTCCCGCACGATGTCGATCAGCTTCGTTCCGGCCATGTTCGCCGCAGCCATGGTGGTGTCCGCTGTCGGTGAGCGCCCGGTTCGGCGCAACCTCGGGTTGGGTGCAGCGGCCTCACTCGTCGTCGCCGCTCCGTGGTGGTGGGCGAACTGGGACTACGTGTCGTCCTACCTCTTGAGCAGCGGCTACGGCAGCCGATCCAACTTCTATGGCCAGGCGATGATCGCAGGTCGTGTCGTGGATCATCTCAGTTACCTCTTGCGCGACTTCCGGGTTCTACTGCCCTTGGGGGTCTTCGTCGCAGTGCTGGCCGGCATCAAGGGAGTTCATGACGTGTGGCGCAGTCCCCGAGAGTGGATCGCCCGCAACCGCGACCTGATCGCCATTTGGGTCGCGATCGCGTTGATGACCATGGCTCTCCTGTCGTCGTCGAATCGTGGCGTCTGGTTCGCAGCCCCACTTGACTGCCTGCTCGTCGTCGGGGTGGTCGCGGCCGGGACACGCCTGTTGCGCGTCGAGGAGCCGATCGGGATCCGCCGTGTGTTGTCGGCGGCGGTGGCTGCAACCCTGATGACGCTCCTGAGTTGGGCGAACACCGGGATCGGGGTTGTGGTCGGACTCATCGTACTGGTCGTCGCAGGGGCGATGCTCGTGTCGATCAGGTCCAGGCGATCGGTCGCGCTGGGCATGCTGGTCGTGGGGGTGTCGGTCTGTGCGATTGCAGCATCGGTCCCCTTCGTCGGGCCCCTCGCGCGGCTTCGGCGACTCCTCGCTTCGTACACAACTTGTCGGTGGCCTCGAGCCCTATCTCGCGACGGTCTACGAGTCCGATGCACGCCTCCTGTCACGCGACATCCGTACGCGCCGGCTAGTGGCCCAGGAGTGGTCGGACGCTGCTCGCCGGCTCGACCGTGAGCTGCTCCGCCTGGAGGACGAGATGTCCGTCGGTGGCTCGGGAACGCTTGCCGAGATCATCGCCGGCTCGCGTGGCCTGTTTGACAGCAACGCCATCGCGGTGGCCCGGGAGCTCGGTCCGCGGGGCGCTCGGTGGCTCAATGTCCCCAACACGTTCGAGACCACGGACGAGGAGATCCTGGAGTGGCTCGCCCCGAGGGCCGAGGACGGCACGCCACGACTCGTCATCTCCATCGAGGGCCGCGCGCCGGCCTTCCCGGATGCTCTCGGATGGCACCGCCTGGTCCGCCTGGCGAGGCAGGAGGGCTGGGTGCTACATTCCGTGATCCCGCTGCCGGATCGTGGCCGGGTTGCGATCTACACCCACCCGAGCAACCCTTCCCGACGATTGACGGCAAGCCGTCCTGTCCGTCAGGAGTCGGCGCCATCCCAGAACGACGCTGCCGGCGTACCCTGTCCGTCTCGGCAGGACTTGTAGATCACCGGACGGTACGGGGCATGGAGGTACGCGGTGATGAACTCGTCGAAACGGGGATCCGTGACGTCGTCGAGCCGGATCTGACGCTGCCATGCGCTGATCACGATCGGCGCATCCATACCTGCCACAGGCGACGCGAGCACGTGGCTGGTGCGCGTCGCGGTCGATCGGATGACCCCGAGTTGGCTGGAGCCGATGTCCGGTGAGTAGGCGATCCACACAGCTCCGTTGTACAGCGAGTGCACCGCATGGGGTGGCGACACCGGGGTGTCGTAGAAGCCGCAGTTTGCCCACATGTCGGCAATTGGCCCGTCGGCCGGTGGGAAGACGGCGGTCTCAGGGCATGAGTCGCCGGCCTTCTCGGCCGAGCGGTCCTCGATGACGACGAGTGCTCCTCGGATGCCTTCCGGTGCAGGATCGTGACGCTTGGGGTTGAGCGGCACATGCAGCTCCCGTGGGCAGCCTTGGGGATCGGCGAACGCAGGTGCCGACCTCCCTTGTTCAGGGCCGGACCCACCGGTGCACGCGGGGGCCGTTACCAGCAGTGCAAGGGCTACGCCGAAGGTTCTCAACGCAGACTCCACCCGTACAGGCTACCCGGGCGCCCTTTGTGGCGCGGATCAGTGGCTATCGTCGGGCCAATGAGGACGCGGATGCGTTTGGGCCTCGCAAGGGCGATCCCGGTTCACCTGCGTCAGCGAAGGGTGGAGCGGCGTCTGAGCATGCACTCGACCTCCGCGATCGAACCCGGTGCATCGTTGTGCCTCGCACCTGTGATGATGTTGTACCTCGATCCCGAAGGAGACGTTCGGCCGTGCTGCAAGAACCACGTTTCCCTCGGCAACGTGGGCCGCACCCGCCTTCCCGACATCTGGTGGGGCCGCAACCGGGAGCTGCTCGAGGAGCGCGTGGCCGAGCGCGACTTCTCCTCGGCTGCGTGCAGTGTGCCGCGGAGGTGGATGCTGAAGGCCGCGAGCTCGCCTACCCGTCGAACTTCGACCGCTATGGGTCCGACCTGGCGCCGGAGCGGTCCGGGCGTTGGCCGTTGCGGATGGAGTTCAACCTCTCCAACTCGTGCAACCTCCAGTGCATCCAGTGCAACGGGCTCCTGTCCTCGTCCATCCGCCTGCACCGCGAGGGCCGCCCACCGCTGCCGACGGTCTATGACGATCGGTTCTTCTCCGACCTCGAGGAGTTCATCCCGCATCTCGTCGACGCCCAGTTCGCCGGCGGCGAACCGTTCATGGCCGCTGAGACCTACCGCGTTTGGGATCTGATCAGGCGCCTCAATCCAGGCCTGCGCTGCGTGACCGTCACCAACGCCACCCAGTGGAACAGCCGGGTACAGGCAGTCATCGAGGAGCTCGCGATGGGTTTCGTCTTCTCGCTCGACGGCGTGACCAAGGAGACCTACGAGGCAGTCCGGATCGGCGCTGACTTCGATTCGGTGATGGCCAACGTCGAGCGGTACTCGACCATGGCCAGGCGAAACGGGCAGCCGCTCGAGGTCAACTACTGCCACATGGTCCAGAACTACAGGGAACTCCCCGACGTGCTGCGGTGGGCCGAGGAACGGCACATGCGAGCCAACGTCAGTGTCGTGCGTGATCCGGAATCGTGCAGCCTGGCCGCTGCAGACGACGGGCTCCTACGGGGAGGTCCTGCGGTGTTACGAAGCCCAGTACGACCGGGGTCGCGAGGGATCTGGTGCTCAACCTTGCTGCCTGGCAGCAAGAAGTGACACGCGCTCGGCGTTGGCTGGAAGCAGGCGAGCCCGGGCGTGTCGACCTGTGGGGTGAGCCCAACTACGTCGTGGAGCGTCGCCACACCCGGGCGATCCGTGCGATCGAACGCTTTCGGAACGACGTTGGAGAGCGAGCCACCGGTGAGGCGTTGTTGGACGAGCATGGTCGGGTACTCGAGGTGAACGATGAGTTCGCCCGGATGGTGGGGTGCGAACCGGGAGACCCCGTCGGGCGAAAGGCGGATTCCGGCTTGTACGACCTTGCGGCCACGCAACTTGGCTCGCCACTCGAGGTCCTCGAGCTCGTTCAGAACGAGGAATGCCTGGAAGCCGACGTGGTGGCACGCGATGTCGCCTTGCGATTGCTGGTCCTGCCGTCGCCTGGGATCAGAGGGCCGCGGCGTACCACGGTCTTGGTCGTCGAGGCCCGAGAGGACGAGTTGGGCCGTCCGTTCGTCGACGCCGCCGACTGGCCCGCCTGACCGACCAGGCGCCGTTCAGTCGTTCGAAGGCCTTCGGTCCTCCGCTACGGCCCCGCTGTGTCCGGTGCGCGCCTCCAACGCGCCGCACACGACGTCGAACACCTCCTCGACGCTCAGGTGCTGCATGCACTTGTTGTCACGGCAGGAGGAGATGCGGTCGTTGTAGGCGTTGACGCACGGGCTGCAGGGAAGTCCGGCCCACATCGCGTGGTTGCGCGGCGAGAGCGAGCCGAACACCTGGGGTGACTCGGGACCGAACAGCGTGACGATGTCGATGGGTGTGAGCGCCGCATAGTGCGCGGGCCCCTGTCGTTGGTCACCAGTACCTCCGACATCGAGTAGACGCGATGAGCTGACGCATCGTGGTGGCCCCGCCGAGGCTCACCGCGCGTCCGGATCCGACCTGTGCGGCAAGGCGGTCCGCCGCGGCTGCCTCGGCCGGCGATCCCGTGAACACGACGGTGAGCATGTCGTATCGGTCGAGCAGGTGCCGTGCCAGCTCGACGTATCGCTCCTCGGGCCACTTGCGAAGGGGCAACAGGTCGCCGGCGTTGGCGTTCAGGAGGATCAGCGGCAGCGGGTCACCCGAGCCGGATCGGGATTCGATGATCGATCTGACCTCCCGACGTTCGGCGTCGGTCGTGCTGATCACGGGTGGAGCCGCTGCAGTCAGATCGCGTGACTCCATCGCCGGCAGCGACCGGGGTCCTCGACCAGCGCGCCACGAGCAGGCGGTAGATCTCCCGACGTGCAGGCGTTGGTTGAAGCTCAGCCGGTGGGTCAGGAGGTTGCCTCTGTAGGAGGTCTCGTGGGCGCTTCGGTGGAAGCCCACTCGCCGGCTCGCGCCGCTCAGGAACCCCAGGATCGCGGACGACCGCGCGAAGAACTCGAGGTCGACCGTCGCATCCACGTGCTCGGAGCGCGCGCGACGCAGACCGCGTATCAGGTCCAGCGAGGTGGTCAAAGGCCCCGAGGCACGCACCTCTATGACGTTGTCGGGCTTCACCACGCCGAGTTGGTCGAGCACGAACCGGTTCTCGCTGAAGGTCATCACGAAGACGTTGTCCCGTCCCACCATCTCCAGCGCATCGGTCAACGCCGACCAGGCGACCACCCACGCGCCCTGCTCGGCGAGCTTGATCACGAGTATCCGGCGGGGTTGATCAGGGGCCCGGGAGCGAAAGGGATCGGTGAGGTGGCGCAGGCCGGTCAGGGTCGCGCACATGGGACCCCCCAGGATCCGGTCGATCCTCCTCATCGTCTCGGTGTTCACGTCGTGGTGATCCCCGCCTCGTGCACACACCCAGGTTGCCAGGTTCCAGGCCGGACCGAGGTGCCGGGCGAGTCAGCTCGCCTCGCGGTCGACGGGTGGGGAGCGTGTGACTTGCCGTGGGGCGCGGCGCTGGCAGCCTCGGTGATCCGTCGAGCGGTGTGCATCCGGCCGGACACGGTCGATGCGGGGCGGGGACGATGGGAGTCGGTTTGGTAGTTGTGACCGGAGGCGCGGGTTTCATCGGCAGCAACCTCGTGCATGCCCTGAACGCCAGGGGGTGCGATGAGGTGGTGGTTGTGGACGACCTGGCACGCGTGGCCGAGTACGGGAACCTCGTCGGTGCCCGGGTCGCCGACCACATCGACAAGGACGAGTTCCTGGAGCTCCTCGCCGTTCGTCCGAGGAGTCGCCTGAAGGACCTGGAGGCCGTGTTGCATCAGGGGGCGTGCTCCTCCACGATGCACCCGGACCCCCGGCATGTGATCCGGAGCAACTACGAGTACTCCCGGCGGCTGTTCGACTGTTGCACGGCCGGGGGAGTCAGGCTCATCTACGCATCCTCGGCCGCGGTCTACGGTTCCGACCCCCTCTGCGTGGAGACCGAAGAACACGAAGCACCCCTCAACGTCTACGGATGGTCGAAGCTGCTCTTCGACCGCTACGTGTGGCGATCCGGCGTCGGACCGCAGCGACCCCACCCCGGGTCTGACCGAGCTCAGGTGGTCGGGTTGCGCTACTTCAACGTCTACGGCCGCGCGTGAGGACCACAAGGGAGACATGTCGAGCGTCGTGAGCAGGTTCGCCGACCAGCTCGCAGCCGCCGGAGCGGTTCGCCTGTTCGGCGCGTCGCACGGCGTCGGACCCGGCGAGCACCGGCGGGGACTTCATCCACGTGGACGACGTGGTGTCGGTGGTCCTGTGGTTCCTCGACCGACCCGGGGTGTCGGGGGCTGTTCAACTGCGGTACGGGTGTTGCCCGCAGCTTCAACGATGTGGCCGGGGAGGTGATCCGTTGGTACGGATCGGGGTCGATCGAGTACGTCGCGATGCCCGAAGCGCTCCACGATCGGTACCAGGCGTCCACGAGCGGACCTGCGGCACCTGAGGTCCACGGGTTGTGACCACGAGTTCGTACCCGTCGAGCTCGGGGTCGAGCGGTACCTGACGACACGCGGCACTCGGCCATGACAAGGCGGGATTCCGCGCCGAGCAGCGCCGGAGCGCGCGACTCGGTGATCCTGGGTCTCAGCTTCGACTTCCACGATGCCGCCGCGGCGCTGGTGATCGAAGGACGGATCGCAGCGGCAGCAGAACAGGAGCGCTTCTCTCGTCGCAAGCACGATCCTCGCTTCCGGTGTCTGCGGTCGACGCGTGCCTCGAGACAGCGGGGGTCACCGCCGACGACGTGGATGCGGTCGTGTTCTACGAGAAGCCGCTTGCTGTGGCGTCTCGCTTCCTGGCAGCCAAGCAGCGACAGGGACCGGCGTCGGCGCGCTCGTTCTTCTCCGACGCCCCGGAGGTGTTCGGACGTCATCTGATGGTGGGCTACCGGATCTCACGGATGCTGCGATCACTGGGTGCATCCTCACCTCCGATGGCGCGCTTCGTGGAGCATCATCTCAGCCACGCCGCGTCCGCGTTCTTCCCGTCGCCGCATGCGCACGCGGGCGTTCTCACCGTCGACGGGCTGGGTGAGTGGGCCACCGCCACCATCGGACGTGGCGCGGCGCACCGCATCGACCTCATCGAGGAGTTGCGATTCCCGGACTCGCTCGGTCTGGCCTACTCGTTCATCACCTCCTGGTGCGGTTTCAGGCCCAATTGCGACGAGTACAAGCTCATGGGTCTCGCAACCTACGGAGAGCCCAGGTTCACCGACGCGCTCGATCAGGTGGTCAAACCGGTGGGCGACGGGTCCCTCACCCTCGATGTGGCTCGTCTGGGGTGGTTCACCCACGACGGCCGTGAGAGCCGCAACAACCGTCGTCTGGCGGACCTCCTGGGTGGACCACCACGCGACCCCGAAGCGCCGATCACATGCCGCGAAGCCGATCTGGCCGCATCCATCCAGGAACTGACCGAGCTGACGATCCTCGACATGGCGGCGAGAGTCCATGAGCTCACCGACGAGAGTGCCTTGTGCCTCGCAGGTGGCGTGGCGCTCAACTGCGTGGCCAACGGGCGTCTCCTGCGTGAAGGTCCCTTCGATGAAGTGTGGGTGCAACCCGCAGCAGGTGACGCCGGTGGGGCGATCGGCGCTGCGCTCGCCTACTGGCACATGGAGCTCGGCATGGCCCGTGAGGTGTCATCGGTCACCGACGCGATGAGCGGAGGTTTCCTGGGTCCGGCCATCACAGAGGACGAAGTCGACTCGGCGTTGAAGCGCTGGGAGCTCGATGCCCGACGACTCGAACCCACCGAACTCGTCGACTACGCGGCTCGACGCCTGAGTGAGGGTGCGGTGCTGGCGTGGTGCAGGGGTCGTATGGAGTTCGGCCCCAGAGCGCTCGGGCACAGGTCAATCCTCGCGGACCCCCGTTCGCCGACGGTACGTCAGCGGCTGAACAGGATCACCAAGGGTCGGGAGGACTTCCGTCCCTTTGCTCCAGCAGTTCTTGCCGAGCGGGCAGGAGAGTGGTTCGAACTGGATCATCCGTCGCCTTACATGCTCCTGGTGGCCTCTGTGCGAGGCGAGCACATGTCCGAGATCGCAGACGAACCGAAGGATCTCGAGGCGCGGGCGGAGATCCCGCGCAGCGCCATTCCGGCCTGCACACATGTCGACGGATCTGCCCTGGTGCAGACGGTTGCGGCCGACGAGAACCCCGACCTGCATGCCTTGTTGAGTGCCTTCGAGGATGTGACTGGATGTCCGGTGCTGGTCAACACCTCGTTCAACCGGGCGGGTGAACCCATCGTCGCGACGGCGGATCAGGCGATCAGGTCCGCCGCAGCCGGGCACGTCGATGTGTTGGTGCTGGGCGATCGTGTTGTCGAAGGTGTCCAGCTCGAGGTTGTTGCAGCTGGGGCTGAGGACCGACAGGCCTGCGCTCCTGCGGTGGAAGGACGGAGGGCCGCGGCACATGGATCCCGCAATGCGGGCCCCGTGGGGCGGATAGCTGTTGCCTGGGCCGTCGCCACGGTGCCTGCGGTGGCTCAGTTTCTCGACATCGGTATCACCTCGTGGAGTGCGCTGTGGCTCGCGTCACTGACGTTGTCATTGCTGACAGCGGCATCTTTGCGCAACGCGTGGGTCCTCGTGCCTGCCGCCGTCGCGGTCCTGGGTGTGCTCCTCAATCCCGTGCACCCCGTCTACGTGTTGATGGTCCTGGGAGCCATGTGGTTGTCGGGTTCGGCCACGGCGCTCCTGGCCTTGCGGCGACCTTCGCTCAACCGCCCGATGTGGGTCAGGCGAGCCTCGGTGCTTCCGGTGCTTCCCGTGCTGGTCGCCGATGTGATCCTGATCGCTCGGCCCGGCGTGTTGGTGCCGGCAGCATGCATCGCCGCGGGGGTGGGTCTGGTCTCGCTCGGGCTCATCTGGCCGATCGCCTGGGATGGCGTCGAGTCGAGATTCAGCCGTGTGACCGATCTCACCTCCCGTGCCGTGCGGATGACCGTCACGGTGGTGGAGAGGACGATGGGAGCGGTAGGTCGTGGTCTGGGTCTGGGTGTGACCGCCGTCGCGTTCCTTGTCTGCGTACTGGTTCCCTGGTTGTTGCAGCGTCTCAGCCTCGCCGACCCACTGGCGGCGGGTCATAGGCAGGGCTCCCGTTGGATCCGCCGCAGCGGCGGACGGGACCTGGGATCCGCGGACCTGTGGTTTCCCGATCCCGGGCCTCGACCGGCGCTTCTCTCCCGGCCCGGTATCCGGATGACCGGGGTTGTCGTGGTGGGGATCCTGCTCGCTGTGGTGACTCGATCGGTCATGCACGACGATTCTGAGCTGACGCCCTCGTCGGAGATACCGCGCTCGGCTGCTGAGAGGGACTTGAGGGCTCAACCCTGGTTTGCCGACTGGGAGGCCGCCTACATCGAGATGTTCGACCGGGGCGAGATGAGCCAGTACGCAGGCACTGACTTCGGTGATGTGTCGTCGGCGCATCTGAACGTCGAACGCGGTGTACGGCGCAGTTGGCGGGCGGTCGACGAAGCGTGCACCTCGCCGGTTCACGTGTGGATGTTCGGGGGGTCCACCCTGTTCGGTGTAGGAGCCCGCGACGATCACACCTTGCCTTCGGAGCTGGCGCGGGTCGCGTGGCACGACGGTTACGACCTCGCTGTGTCCAACTACGCGGTCCCCGGTGACGTGGCCTGGATCGAGAACCGCCGGCTTGAGCGTGCGCTCGCCCAGGGTGCCGAGCGCCCTGACATCGTGGTGTTCTACGACGGCTTCAACGACCTGAGGGCGCAATCGTGGGCCTACGAAACGGGCCGGGACACCCGCGACCAGTTCATGTCGTTGCAGGACCGCGATCTGCTCCCGCTTCTGGACGAACTGGCCGAAGAGGAGTGGGACGGGCGAAAGGCCATGGTCGCCGACGCGGTGGACCTGATCGTACGGAGGGTCGATGACGAGGCCGGCCTCGCCGCTGTTGTCGAAGGAACGGTCTTCCAGTACGGGGCGGCGGACAGGCTGGGTCGACGGTTCCTCGCGGACCTGGGGATTCCGATGTATCGGTTCTTCCAACCTTGGGTCAACACACGTGATCCCAAGGTGCCAGGCGACTTCCCCTCGTACCGGATTGAGCGTGAGAAGGTCGACCTGTTGAGGGAGGAGTTGCCCGAGGGACCCATCGATCTAGCCGATGTGCTAGATGGTGATCCAAATGCATACTTCGTTGATGACGTGCATACGAGCGAAGCCGCGAACGTGCCGATCGCAGTCGCGATGTGGGACGCGCTGAAGCCCACCGTGGAGCAGCTCACGGCGAACGACGGGGTCGGGCCGTGTACCTGATCCGGGAGGTCTGGCGGGTGGTGGTGAACACCATCGCATATGCCCTGTCCTCGGGGCGGGTGTGGCTGTTGGTGGTGGTGTCCGTGCTCGCCGTAGCCGCTGCTGTGGCCACATCGGTGACGGTCGTGGGTCCCGTCGTCGTCTACCCGTTCCTGTGATGGTGATCACCGTAGGTCCGTGCTCGACGTCGCTCGACCCGCCGTCGAGACGTGCGGTATGGGCCGGTCTGGGCGCGGGTAGGTGGTCGATGTCCGCCTCCACGTACATCCCGGCGCCCATCGGCGGCTGCAAAAGGGGTTGCAGGGGCGACCCTACGCCTGGCCCGTGTACCATGAAGCCCGCGTTGCAGACCCGACGGGAAGGCTGATGGAGGAGACCAACCTCCGAGTGCAGCGAGCGAGCGTGTCCCGCCTCCCTGCGCGGCTCGATCGAGGCGTGCGTCCTGGTGGTGGGCGACGTGATGCTCGACGAGTACCTATCGGGCCCCGTGGAGCGTGTCTCACCCGAGGCCCCTGTGCCTGTGCTCAGCGTGGACGATGAGCACTGTGTTCCAGGGGGTGCGGCACATGTCGCCCGAGTGCTGGCGGCCCTTGGTGCCTCTGCGCTGTTGGTGGGTGTCATAGGCGAAGATCCCGCAGGTGAGCGTCTCAGGGCGGCCTGTGGCGAAGTCGGTATCGAGCCAACAGGCCTGGTGACCGATCACAGCCGCGCTACGACGCGAAAGACACGTGTCATGTGCGGCCCCCAACAGATGGTGCGGATCGACCGCGAGGACGATCGACCCGTCAGCGCGCCGATTCGATCGGAGGTGCTGGATCGGGTGGCGGAGCGGATCCACCAGGTCGATGCAGTGGTGGTCAGCGATTACGCCAAGGGCCTGCTCGGTGACGTGGTCCTCTCAGAGCTGGTGTCGATGGCAACCGAACGGGGTGTGCCGGTGCTCGTGGATCCCAAGCACCACGATCTCTCCCGGTACCGGGGGCAACGGTGTTGAAGATGAACATCGAAGAGCTCACCGAGTCGATCTCGCCCAGGACCCCCTCGCTGTGAGGTGCGCAGCCGCCTTCCGGAGCTGATAGGTCGCGTCCACAGTTCATCCGCAGCGCCCCTCGTGGTGGTGACCCTCGGTGCCGACGGTGTCGTGGTGTCCGAGCGGGACTCCGAACCGGTCTGGATCGCCGGGTCCGCCCAGGATGTCTACGACGTCACCGGCGCTGGTGATGTGGTTGCTGCGGTGTTCACACTCGCGCTCGTGGGTGGGCTCGAGGCCGTCGAGGCAGCAATGGTCTCGAACCTCGCAGCGGGGATATCGGTACGCCATCTGGGAGCACGTCCCGTGCTGCCCGGTGAGCTCCTCCAGGCGTGTGCACCGCCGGGGTCGCCGGAGGCCCTGTTCGATGTGCACGAGTTGTCGTTGGTCTGTCGGCAATGGAGGGAGGCCGGTGAGCAGATCGTGTTCACCAACGGTTGCTTCGATCTGCTCCACGCCGGGCATCTCCAACTGCTGACCCAGGCCGCTCGCCTGGGCGACCGCCTGGTTGTGGCGGTCGACCGTGACGCATCGGTGTGGCGCCTCAAGGGACCGGGTCGTCCGGTACTCGACGAGAAGGCGCGTACGAGCCTGCTCGGCGCTCTCGATGTGGTGGACGCGGTCGTCGTCTTCGATGACGATCTGCTGGATGTGATCGATCACGTCGGGCCCGACGTGATCGTCAAAGGTGCCGACTATCGCGGCAGGGAGGTGGTCGGAGCATCGTTGGTGAAGTCACGTGGTGGCAGGATCGAGCTCGTGCCGCTACTCGAGGGCTACTCGACCACCGGGCTCGTGGAGAGGGTCCGGGCAGGCGAAGGTGAGCGACCTGGAGCGGTCGGCCTGTGACCAGGGGCGGTCTCGGGCGCCTTGGGTTGACCGCCAGGCTGGCGGTCAATGCGCAGGTCACACGCCGTCACCCCGTGAGCCTGGTTCACTTCGTCACGCGCCGGTGCAACGCACGTTGCTCGTTCTGCTTCATCGACTTCGACAACCCGGCTCCGCGGTCACAGGAGATGACCCTCGACGAGATCGAACGGATGACCCGGACGCTGGGCCCGACCCTGGCGAACGTCAACCTGACCGGCGGGGAGCCGTTCCTGCGGGGCGACCTGGTCGACATCGCCCGGCTCTACTACACGAATGCAGGGGTGCGCTCGGTGTACGTGACATCGAACGGCACCTACACCGAGCGTGCTGAGAGCTTCGCCGGCGTACTCGCGCGGGAGTTCTCGGATCGCATGACAATCGTGTCGTTGTCCGTCGACGGGATCGCCGGGGAGCACGACCGGATCCGTCGTGTCGAGGGTCTGTTCGAGCGTGTGATGGAGACCTACCACGCGGTCGACTCGGTGGGCGCCGGAGTGATGGCCAACGTCGCCGTCACCGTGTCACACGAGAACCACGCGACGATCCCCGCACTGTACGAGTCACTCGTGGGAGACCACGGGGTCAGATCGGTGACAGCGATCATCGTGCGTGACGAGGGTGTGTACGAGGTGCCTGAGGAAGCGCGTGCCGGCGTGCTCGATTCGTACCGGTGGTTGACCTCGCGGATCGTCGCGGACCAACGCGCCGGGCGGCTGCGCGGGTACGACCCGACGACCGTCCAGGGTCGTCTGATGAACCGCAAGAACGAGATGCTCTACGACATCATCGATGACATCTACCTCGAACCCCACTTCGTGAGCCCGTGCCGAGCGGGCGCTCTGTTCGGGGTCGTGGACGTCGACGGTGTCGTCTACCCCTGTGAGGTGCTCGACATGCCGCTCGGGAACCTGCGCGACCACGACATGGATTTCTCGGCGCTGTGGGCGGACCAGCCGGCCACCGATGCCCGACGCTGGATCCTCGACAGTGAGTGCCATTGCAGCTACGAGTGCGCTTGGGGGTTCAACATCCTCGGCAACGCCCGCTATCAACCGAGGTTGCTGTCGGCGGTGTTCAAGGGGTGAGGCCGCCTGACCGCTGCCCGGCCGACGACGGCGTGGCCGAGAGCGGCCTGCTTGATGACGCCCTGGCCGAGGCCGTCACGGTCGTGGTCCCCTCGATCAACGTCAACGACCTGCTGGTGCGGTGCCTCAGCGAGTGCTCCCGGCTGTTTCCCGGCGTCGGACTGCTGGCGGTGGTCGACGACCCCGAGGGCGCCGAGCGCCTGGACGGAATCGCCGATGTGATCGGGTCGGCCGATCCGTGCATCGCGCCAAGCGCAACCTCGGGGTAGCTGCAACCACCGGGCGCTACGTGGCCTTCATCGACAGCGACGCATGGCCGGCACCGGGCTGGCTGCCCAACGCGATCCGGTTGCTCGACTCGGATCCTGAGCTGGGCGCGGTCGGCGGACCGAATATGTCCCCACCCGAGGAGGTCGGTTGGGAGCGTGCGGTCGGGCTCGCCCACCGCAGCATCCTCGTCGACGGCTGGTGGAGGTTCCGCAAGGACCCTGATGCACGAGCGAGGGATGTCAGCGCGCTGCCGACGTGCAACCTGGTCGTGCGTCGCTCCACCTTCGAGGCGCTCGGCGGGATGAACGAGGCCCTGTTCACGGCCGAGGACACGGAGTTCTGCGCCCGCCTGGTTCGATCCGGGTGGCGGATCCGCTTCTCGCCCGAGGTGGCGGTGTTCCACAAGGACCGGGACCTCGGATCCTTTGCGATCCAGCGGTACACCTTCGGGGTCGCGGTGGTTCCGCTGGTCCGCCGTGGGCAACCTCCCGACACCCGATACCTGTTGGTGTCGGCCGTGCTGGTGGTGTTCGTGGTGTTCCTCCTCTCGGCGCCGATCGGATTGGTCTCGGGGCGTTGGGCGCGACTGTGGAGACGTGCAGTGGCCTGTTACGTGTCGGTCCTTGCCGCAGAATCGGTGCGCCTCTCGGGTGGGCCCGCCGAGGTGCCGAGGGTCTTCACCACACTGGCGATCGGGAACATCGGTCCCGGATTGGGAGCCCTGATGCGTGCTCTGCGCCTCTCCCCGGAGCTTCAGGGTCGTTACAGAAACGATCAGTAGGCCCCTGGACCCGTTGGTGACGCCTTGCACGCTGCATCGTCCGGGGGCGTAGCCTCATTTGGTCCTTCGTGCGAGGAAGGACAGGCGAGGGATTCGGGGAATCAGGCATGCGATACAAGCGCTGGATGGTCGTGTCGTTGGCGTCGTGCGTGGCCATCGCGGCGGCGTGTGTTCCCAAGCCAGGTGTCCCCGCCAACGCTGCTCCCGTGGCCACGATCTCCGCCACGCCCGACACCGGGTCGGCGCCGTTGCCGGTGCAGTACTCCGCCGGTGGTTCTGTGGACCCCGACGGGACGATCGTCGATCACCTCTGGACCTTCGGCGACGGAAGCGACCCGGTGCACGGGGTCGACGTCATGCACACCTACGAGCACGAGGGCACCTACACCGTCATACTGACGGTGACCGACAACCGTGGTGCCGTGGGCTCGGCGCAGTTCGAGTTGACGGTGAATCCGCGTCCACCTGCGACGCTCGCATCGCAGGAGCAGATCATCCTCAATCCGGTGGGCGATCCGATAGCGGTGTACGACACGGGCCCGTGGGACCGCTACGAGCTGCGTGAGCCGGGCGCGGTGGGATATGACCCCGCGACCGATTCGTGGATCGGCGCTGTACACCGGCCGTGGCAACGTGGTCGAGGGCAACTCGGCGGTCACGGCGAGCGTCGGTGCGGTGGTCTCCGACGATGGAGAGAATTGGGTGCCACACCCGCAGAACCCGCTGACGGGCGTCGGCGGGTTGGGTGGCGTGGGTCAGGGTGAGGACCCCTACCTTGCCAAGAACCCCGATGGCACGATCTACCGCGATGGTGCGGGTAGGGCGTTGATGTTCACCGAGGAGAAGGACTTCGACGTCCACCGCGGCATCCTGCTGTGGCGTTCAGGGGTGAACACGCTGGAGGATTGGACGCTGTTCGGCCGCGTGCTCGATCGCGGCGCCGCGGGCACCTGGAGCGCGACGGATGTGACCAGTCCCACGGTGATCCACGACGGCAACAGGCTGGTCATGCTGTTCGAGGGACGCAACATGCCCGCACAGCAGGGCGAGATCGGCATCGCGTGGTCCTACGACGATGGCGAGTCGTTCACGGTTGCCGCGGAGCCCATCGTGGCGCGTGGCGACCAGGGTGGGTGGAACGCCACGGCGGTTGTGCCCGACGAGCTGGTGAAGGTCGACGACAAGTGGGTGCTGCTCGTGCACGCGCAGGGTTCGGGAGCCAACTTCTTCCCGGGCAGGTACCTCACCACCGACGATCCGGCGGAGTGGGCTGCGGGGTCTTTCACCGATCCGTCGGGAACCCGCTCACCTACCAGACCGACTCGGTGACGGCCTGGGGGAACGATCCCGGTCGGGTGGTCGGGGTGAGCATGGATGGACAGCGCTTCGGGCGTTTCGTCGTGGAGCGCAGATAGGGCGGTGTCGATGGCCTGTTCGGCGCCGACGACCGACGTGGGTGTTGGAATCGTCATCGGGTCATGTCGCAACTTGGACGAGTTGCCACGCAGAGTGGTGCTGCAACTTCTATTAGTCATATTCTCGGCGCTGGTGATGTCAATTCACGGTTACGTTTTCGCCACTTGAGAGCAGTGCCAGTTGCATGCTTCAGGAGATTGAAGCAGGAGACGAGTCAACTTATTGTTGGATACGAACACAGTCCATTTCGGCGGATTGCCGACCACTCGGCGGGTTGACCGCCTCAACAGCCAGGCGAGGTCCGGAAGGTGGTGAGATGCGTGCAGCGACACAGGGGGAATCCGGGTTCGTCCTCATGGAGGCGCTCGTGGTCTCGATGCTCGTGGCAATCACCTTCCTCGGCCTGCTCGGGGCGTTGTTCACCGGCATCAGGTCGTCGGAGGTGAACCGTCACGTCCAGCGGATGGAGGCGGCCTTGATGAGCTACGGGGAGACCCTGAAGTCCATGCCCGTCTACTTCAGTTGCGGCACAGGCCCTGACGCCCACGCAGCTCAGCCCTATCTGTTCGGTTTCGACTACACCACACAGGTGAAGAGCCCCTCCGGCATGGCGTGGCAGGATCCGCAGGGAATGGTCCTGAAGGTTCAGCCGGCTGTGAAGGTGATGGCGAACGACGGCACATGGAGCAGCTACTGCCCACTTGCACGCGACAACTCCGGGAACAGGGATTCCGGGATCCAGTTGCTGACCCTGGAGGTGACCTCCAAGGGGCGCACGATCACCGGTCATGTTGTGAAGACGAGGCCCTTGTCATGACTGCTCTCCGCCCTCGCGGCCAATCAGGTGTCACGGTCATCGAGTTGCTGCTCGGCATGGTGATAATCGCCATGCTTGGCGCCCCGCTCGCAGGGCTGATCTTCTTGAGCTTCCGCAGCGAGGTGGGAGCCGGCAACCGCAACGACGCCGCCAAGCAGATCGGCCTGCTCAAGGCGAATCTCCAGCGTGACGTGGGCGAAGCCGAGGTGATCGACACCAGCCCGACCGAGGCCGAGATCCTGAAGTGCGACGGCGGTCCGGCGGACAACAACGCGACCCGCCTGCTGACCGTACAGAGTCCCCTCGAGGTCGACACATCCGTATCCCCTCCGGTCACGATACGGATGCAGGTCGACTACAACTTCTCACGTGCCGTCGACCAGTCGGGCAACGTCATCCCCGACGAGTACAGCATCTGGCGTCAGGCGTGCGATGCAACTACCCGTGCGCTGGTAGGTCAGCCGTCGCAACTGGTTCACAGCGTCGAGGTCCCCCCGCTGCCGATCGACGAGGGCAACGCGGCCACCGATCCAGCGAGGTGCATCGGTGGCACCGGTGACTTCGTCGACAACCAGTGCCCGGTCGTGCAGATGAGGGTCACACCTCTTGCCGAGGGCGCGATCACTGCCTCTGTGACGGCATCCAGCCGTGTGGTCACCAGCAGTGGAGACGGCCAGGCCTTCGACCTTGGTGACATCCCGGTCACGATCAAGGCGACCCGCACCGACGGCACCCCGTTGACCGGCGACGAATCCGAGGGCACTCAGGTGCTCCTGTCGGCCGAGTTCACCTACGCCAATCCAGTCACCTATTCGTGGACGATGCCGCCCGGCGCTACGCCGAAGACCCCCGGGTGGACCCCAGCGAGTACGAGCGGGAAGTTCCAGTTCGACAGCGCCGGTCGCTATCCGATCTTCCTCTACATCTTCGACACAGGGAACCCGGAGCACTACGGAACGGCCTCTCTGTCAATAGTGATCGGCAACAAGGCCCCGATCGTGCGCGTCTCATGCGGCTCATCGGTGTACGTCGACGAAGGGGCGCAACCGTGCAACCTGATGCGCGGCTCCAGGAGCCTCTCCGCGAGTGACAGCTCCGACCCGGAGGGGTCTCCCCTCACCTACGCCTGGCAGTCGCTGGACGGCGGCGGCAGCAACTACGACCCGTCGGTGCACGTCCGCCAGACCTATTCGGGTGGCGCGGTGATCCCCGAGGGCAGTGTCGACCGCCTGGTGTGCGATCCACTCCCTCCACGCAACGACACCGGCTGTGGTCCGTCCGCCCAGGTGCTGTTCAACGCCCCCGGGTCGCGGACCGTGAAGGTGACCGTCACCGATGCCGATGGGATGGCGACGTCGTTGCTCGTGCCGATCTTCGTGGTGACTCAGCCACCCATGGTCACCCTCACGAACACGACCACTCCCCGCGTACCTCCCGGAGGTGGGACAGTCACCTTCAAGGCGGTTGCCAACCTGCCCAGTCCCTATGGACCGAACGACAAGTATCCGTGGGCCAGGATGATCACATGGGAGGTGGTCGACGCCAACGACGTGACCGTCCAGACATTCACCGACGACCTCGGTGCCGAGCCGCTCTGGACGAGCTACGTCGCGCAGAGCCTCGCCCGCGGACCCTCACCAGGACGCTCACCTTCAACGGCCCGTTCCCGATGAAGGTGAGGGCATACGCCGCGGGCGGCGGTGGTGAGACATCCACTGCCGAGGTGTTCGTCGTGCGCACCAACACCGATCCGGACCCCACGGCCAACTTCACCTTCACGACCACCCAGTCCGGTTCCACATGGAACGCGGCGTTCACGTCGACTTCGACCGACGACGTGCCGCCGATACCGACTCAGACGTGGAGCTTCGCAGGGCCGTTCGCGACGTGGCCCGGCGGAAGCGGACCCACCTTCGCGGCCACCGGCCTCACCCCTGGGAACCACCCCGTCAAGCTCTTCGTGAAGGATGCGACCAACCGGACCGACGAGATCACTCGGACCGTGGCACTGCCGGGGACACCACCCACGCCCACCTGGGCCCCGCCAACCCGGACGACGGTGAGCCCGACCGAGAGCGACTTCACCTGGAACGGAGTTCCTGGTGCCGACGGCTACGAGGTGGAGACCTTCTACCGCAACGACCAGCACCAGTATGTCAACCCGACGACCGAGTACGTCGCGCAGCCGTCCAGCGCCGGAGGGGCCACGATGACCTCCACGGTGCACAACAACGAACACACGTGCTCGGTGCAGAACTCCTGTTTCAGGACGCATGTGCGTGCGTACTTCGTGATCGACGGCGTGACGTACGCCAGTGCTTGGTCTGGTGACATCTGGTGGGGGCTGTGATGACCGGTTCCATGGCCCGTGGGGTCCCGAGGCGTGACGAGGCCGGTTTCACGCTGGTGACCACGCTCGGCCTCCTGCTGTTGGCCACGCTGCTCATCGTGGTGATGCTGTCGGTCACGATGAACACCTCGACGCTGGTGCAGAGGCAGGCTGAGGACGCCCGTGAGTTGCGGGCCGCCGACGGAGCGATCTCGGCCGCCACCGGGTTCCTGCGCGACACTCCGCCGGAGGAGGTCGATGCTCAGCGGCCGTGTGCCGACGACAACACCCCACCGCTGCCTCCCGGCGCAGAGATGCTTCCCTCCGATGTTCAGGTAGACGGCATGTCGGTACGGGTGGCATGTGAGGAGCTCGAAGGTTCCGGAGAGGTCGTGCCCTTGAGCGAGTCGGGTACGGTCACCGTCCTGTCCGATGGTGATACCAGCCAGAGGCCCGACGGCACCTGGCCCACCGCCGAGGAGACCTACTGGGGTGGTGCACCGTGGACGACGGGATGTCCGCTGGGGACCACCGGTGTCGGGTGCTTCCCTTGGAGGGACGCCTACACGAGCGGCCCGATGAGCCTGATCGAGCCGGCGGGGAGGCCGAACGTCAACGCCTGGCCGTCGATGCTCTACGCGGGGTCCACCTCTTTGAAGATCGGCGGTGACCTACGTCTGAGGGCGGCGTCGATGGGTGTGCGTGATCCCGGAACGCTGGGCGCAGCGCTGAGCGTGTCAGGTGACTACACCCAGGGACTGCCGGCCCTCGGAAGCGCCTACTACGGAGCGTGTGGCGTCCTTGCCGACAACGGGCCGAACGTGTACCCGACCATGCGTGCAAACGTCGGCGGTTCCATGGCGTGCAACGATCCCACCGCGCGTGCCCTGACGGCAGACAACGCCGCCATCCCGTCGTCGGTGGAGTGGACTCCCACGCTGCTTCGGTCTGAGGCTAGGACGTTGGGTGCGTGTCCCGCCACGACCTTGGTCACGATCGTGCCCGGTGCGTACAACGCGTCGGAGACCGCGAAGCTGAACGCCTGGCTCACCGAAGGCAACTGCGACTCCAGGACGTTCTACTTCGGGCCGGGGAACTACTGGTTCGACGTGAACGATCCTGGCAACGCGAACGCGCTCTACTTCAGGGACTCCACGTCGAACGTGGTGTTCGGGATGCCCAAGAACTGGTCGATCGGCAACGACGACGGCGCCGAGGCCGAGGACTTCCCCGAGGCTTGCGATCCCCGAGCGGCCGGTGCGTCGGTCACGCTCTCCGCGCGCACGACCATCCGACACGACAAGGGCAGGGTCGCCATGTGCGGGCCATCGCGCGGGGTCCCTGCCATCTGGCAGGACGAGGCACCGGGCGACACCGACCACGTCCTGAGTCCCGCTACGGCAACCTCTTCGACCCTGTCCGGCGGCGGTATCGCCAAGTCCGGCACCTGGGGCTGTCCGTTCTTCACCTGGGATTGGCCGTGGAACTGGCCGAGGGCCTCCTGCAAGCGCGACGTGAGCGTCACCTACAGCGGTTTCAGCGGGGGCGACGATCCTGGTCCGGGTCCACTCACCTCGGTCATCCTCAAGGTGGTCGGAAGCCACTCCCGTGCGAACGACGGCCCTGCGTACACGCAGTTCGGACGTGTCGGTTCCGGCGGTGAACCGCCCCGGGAAGCCGACCATCCCGGCGTTCACGTGCAGGGCCCGCTACTTCAGGATCCCGCAGCGGACCAACGAGCCCCTGACCTACGACCTCCTTGCGCGCCCGAGTGCGCAGGGGTGGCGACACCGGCGCGAGCGAGAACAGCTGCTGGGACCGCTTCAGCGACCGTGCACAACTCAGGGGTGGCCACGATCACGGCGACCTTCCACCTGGATACGCACGAGAGGGTCCTCTACAACGACCTCGAGAACACCCAGACCTGCCTCTACGCCGGCTTCTTCAGCGGGTGTGAGTATTCGTTCTCCATCAACAACCTGCAGATCATCGAGGGCCGGACCTTTTTCCCCGACGACCGCCACCTCGCCCGACTCCACGATGTCGTCCCCGGCGAACGTGGTGAACTGGCCGAACGGCTCGCGCCCGAGTGGTGAGAACGTGGGTCGGATCCGCCTGAGTGGCCTGAAGAGCCCCTATGACCCACCATTGCCCACCGAAGAGCTGGACGCGGCGGGACTGCTGCTGACGAGCCTGTCGTACTACGGCAACCACGACGATGCCTACACGAACGTGGTGGTCCGCAAGGCCGATCTCACAGCGATCTGCGGAGCGGGCTTCAAGCGCATCGGAGCGAACGGCCACACGCGCTACCTGGACCTCATGACCACCGACACGAACCAGGCTTCGACGCTCAGTGGGTACTCTCGGTGCAGCTCAGCGTTGACCTCGGCGATGCAGCTCGAGAACGCCGTCATCGACATCGAGGTGAAAGCGAAGTGCTCTTCGATCATCCCCGGCCTCATATGCGGGTGGGGCTTCGTCAACGCCTGGATCGAGCTGACGCACGCGTCGGTCATCACGGTGTCGAGTTTCGAGGAACCCGCACCTGCCGGACGTCCTGTGATGCGCGTGACCGTCAACGACGACGCCGGTGCGGGTGACGACGCGCTGTTCAACGTGTTCGGCACCGTGTCGTTGCCCAGGACCGCACTGGATGTGTTCTGGAAGGGTCCGGCTCCAACGAGGGCGATCGTGGAGGGCGATGATCTGGTCGTGGCGGCGATCGGCAGCTTCGGCACCGGCGCCGATCACGAGGTCGGTGTGCTGTGCTGCGGCCCGGTCAAGCTGAAGGATCGCAAGGTTCAGTTGCGTGCCATCGTCGACGTTCCCGGCGAGGGCGAGCGGCTTCGCTCGGAGGCAACTGTCACGATCCATGACGAGGACGAGTCCGCAGGTACCTACTCGGCGGGGTCGCGGGTCACCACCGACGACTACCGGATCTGCAACACCGCCGATGTCGACGATCCGGTAGGTTGCGGCCACACCAGCCCGTAGCAGCCGTCGCGCGCTCGGCAAGGTTGTCCCGCGTCGATGTCCGCGCAGGTTTCCTCCGCTCTGGAGGTCCAATTGGCTACTGTGTCGGGTACTCCGCCGAGCCCATCTGGCCCGGGAAGGTAGTCGCAACGATTCCGAAGGGGGATGTTGGCATGGCTGGATCTACTCCGTTCTGGAAGCAGTCGCCAAGTCTGGACCGCAGCGGTCGCCCTGGTGGCCCTCGCGTTCTGGGTGATGGGAGTCGGCGCCGGATGGCGAGGCTGGATACTCACGCCGTTCGACAAGGGGATCGTCGCCCATGCACAGGGATTCGGTCAGGAGGCATTCATCTGGTGGATGCCGGCCACCGTCATCTTGTTGACGGCGGCCGTCATGGCGGTCGGCGTCTCGATCGTGCGCCATCTCGTGGACACGACAACCGATGCGGCTCCTGGACGAGCGGCGCTCGAGCCCGTCGAGTCCTTCGAGCCTCTCGAGCCTCTCGAGCCTCTCGAGCCGCTTGAGCCGCTTGAGCCCGTCGACCCCTCGAGCCCCGTCGGACCCTCGAGCCCGACGAGTCGCTTGAACCTCCGGAGCCCGCTGGAGGTCTCGCCACACCTGAGGCCGCTGAGGACCCGGAATCCGTCACGAGCCCTGGTGAGGAGACCGACGAGACCGGGTCCTCACGCTGACCTACGGCGAGCAGCCGATCGCCCGGCGTTCCTCTCACCGGTGCCTTGGTGGTGGCCCCGTGGCCATCTCGGTCACGGGTTAGGCCGTCGTGGCAAGCCCGGTCTCGGCAGGGGGCGCGCACAGGCGCGACATCCAGGGGCTTCGTGGGGTTGCGGTCCTGCTGGTCGTCGCGTTCCACGCACGGATCGGCCCTCGTGGTGGCTTCGTGGGAGTGGACGTGTTCCTGGTGATCTCGGGGTTCGTGATCGGACGGGGGTTGATCGATGAGCGGATCAGGACCGGCACGGTTCGGCTGAGGTCGTTCTATGCACGGCGCGTACGCAGGCTGCTGCCTGCGATGGCGGTGTTCACCGTGACCACGGCCATCGTCGGCGCGTTGGTGCTCAGCCCGTTCGGCGACCAGCAGCGGGTGCTGTCCACGGGCATGGCCGCGACGGTGTTCCTGGCCAACGTGCAGCTGTACCGCACGACCGGATACTTCGACGGCTCGGCTGATCGCAACCCCTTTCTGCACACCTGGTCGTTGTCGCTCGAAGAGCAGTTCTACGCACTGTTGCCACTTGCCCTGATGTTCACCTGGTGGCTCGCGCGGTGCCGGGGCGACCGACGAAACCCGACCACGAACCGGCCGTTCGGCGCCCGCGAGGTCGCGCTGGTCGCCGTCGTGGGGCTCGGAGCCATGTCGCTGGTGCTGTCGATCCTGCTCACCTCGGGGTTGGTGGGGTTCGCGCTGGAGGCTCCTCAGCGTCTTGTGTTCTTCTCGATGCCGACGCGGATCTGGCAATTCTCAGCGGGTGTCGTTCTCGCCGTGACAGGGCTGCCATCGGGCCGCGTGGGCACCAGGACCGCGGGGATCGTGGGTCTCGGAGCCCTGATGGCTCTGCTCGGAGTTGCCGTGGTTGTGGATCCACTTGCACCGCACATGAGCCTCTGGACGGTCCTGGTCGTCGCTGCGGCGGTCGTTGTGATCATGACGGCGACACCGGACGGACCGGGCACCAGGCTCCTGTCGTCGCCACCGCTGGTCTGGGTGGGTGATCGGTCCTACGGCTGGTACCTCTGGCACTGGCCGTTCGTGGTCTTCGCCGGTGTGCTCTGGCCCGATCGCCCAGGTGTGCTCGTGTTGGCTGCGGTGGTGTCGTTGGCACCCACGGAGCTCTCCTACCGGTTCGTCGAACGCCGGTTCCGTTTCGGCGCACAGTGGGTCGGGCCGCGCACGGTCGGCCTTGCAGCTGTGTGCATCCTCGTGCCGCTGCTGGTGTTGGTGGACTTCGCGTGGCCGCCGACGGGGGCCTGGGGCTCGAGGAGCCCTCTGACTGGTATGACGTTCCATCGACACACGGCACCGATTGCCATCTGATCAACCGCGATGCGTCAAACGCCTTCGATCGTGAGGAGTGCACCTTCGGACCCACTGGTTCCTCGGGTACGGGGACCGTCGTCCTGCTCGGTGACGCACTGGCCAATGCCGTGGGTCCCGGAGTCGTCGAGGCGGGAGCGGCGAGGGGTTGGAACACCGTGCAGTGGAGCCGTGAAGGCTGTCCGTTCGTGGGAGTCGCACCGGGACCCCACTACCCGGCCTGCCGAGAGTGGCAGGACGCGGCACTCGAGCTCGTCGAGGAGACCGCCCCCGAAGCCGTGGTGCTGGCGAACCAGGATCTGAACGAAGCGCAGCGGGCGGCTCTGCCCGGCACCCTCGGGGACTTGGAGAGGCTCACGGATCGTGTGGTCCTGGTTGCACCCATCGCCGACTTCGGTGATCGGTTCCCACGTCACCGGCTGTCTCTTGTCGATCCGGAACCCGCGATACGCTCGCTGAGCCGTGACGAGGTCGACAGTCAGCGGTCCGGGGTTGTGTCGCTGCTGGAGGACCTGGCTGCTCGGAGTCCTGCCGTGGTGATGGTCGATCCGCTGGATCGCCTGTGTGAGCGGGAATGCAGCCCCGAGCGCGACCGTCGTTGGCTGTACCTGGAACCGCGT
The DNA here is from genome assembly GCA_027493675.1 of Microthrixaceae bacterium. Lineage (GTDB taxonomy): Bacteria > Actinomycetota > Acidimicrobiia > Acidimicrobiales > Microtrichaceae > JAMLGJ01. Next base: position 47,223 of record JAOSKI010000008.1, read on the forward strand.
CAGCTCACGGCCACGGGTGCCCGCTTGCTGTCGGACGAGTTCGGGGTCGCACTCGGTGCGCCATGAGGATGGGTCCGACCGCAGCGTCGAGCTGCCTGGGCGCGGCCTGTTGCCTCAGCGCTTCTCGGGAACGAACCCCGTCACCGCATCGAGCACTCGTTCGACGTCACGCTCCGACAGTGCCGGGTGAAGCGGGAGCCGAACGAGTTGATCCCCGAACAGGCCGGCTGTGGGGCACACGTCGGCCGGGTCCGCAGCCAGCGCTCCGAAGGTGCTCCGAGGCAGCGAACCGAAGTGCCGCGCCACCTCGATGCCACGCTCAGCGCAGTGGGACACGAAGTCGTGACGTCTCAGGTGTACTGGCAACAGCAGCCAGAACAGGTGAGCGGGGTGTTCCACACCCTCGTGCACCGTGGGGAGCCGGGTACCGGTGGCTCGGGCCCAGTCGGTGAGCTCGGAGGCATACACGTCCCAGATGCGGTGGCGCGCTGCCTGGATCCCCACGTGCTGGCCCAGCTGGCCGGCGAGCAACGGAACCAGGGCGTCGGGCATCCGCCACGCAGATCCCAGGCCGGACCATTCGTAGGCAGCCACAGAGCCACGTGCGTACGCGGCGCGGTTGGTTCCCTTGTCGAGCGCCACTGCGACCCTGTCGAGCAGTGCCTCGTCGTTGACCACGAGCGCGCCGCCGTCGCCACAGGAGATGTTCTTGGTCCGATGGAAGCTGAATGCGCCGAGGGTGCCGAAGCGACCCAAAGGCGTTCCCGAGCGCGATCCGAACAGCCCGTGCGCGGCATCCTCGATGAGATGCCAGCCCGCGTCACGGCACAGGGGGACGAGAGAGTCGACGTCGCACGCCACGCCGCCATAGTGCATGCAGACCACTGCGCGGGTGCGCTCGGTGGCGCACCGTCGGACCTCCTGCGTGGTGATGTTCCCGGTGGCCGGGTCGCAGTCCGCGAAGCGCAACGAGGCCCCACGGATCCCGAAGGGGTTCGCGACCGATGGGAACGCGAACGCAGGCACGATCACCTCGTCGCCTTCCCGGATGTCGAGGACCGTGGCGGCCGCCTCCAGTGCGTGCGTGCACGACGAAGTGAGCTCCACCGCGGGTGGCCCGTCGAGCAGCCCGGCCAGCACATCGGTGGCCTTTTCCCGCAGTAGGTCGGCAGTGGCGGTGTCGCAGCCGACGGTGATCTCCTCGCTCGGCGGGGCGTGGAGTCGAACGTCGGAATCGGTTGCCACTGCGATATCGTGGCACGAATGTCACTTGTGCCGGTCTCCTGAGGGCCGTGCAACCGATACCGCCGGATCGGCTGGTCCTCAACCGGAGATGAGCGCCTGTGAGTGAAGCCGAACCCACCGTGTCGGTGATAGTCACGACCTACGAGCGTCCGGAGGCTGCACGCGAGGCCGTTGCCAGCGTGTTCGAGCGCGACTCCCGGTCTCCTTCGAGGTGGTGGTCGTGGACGACGGTTCGAGCCCGGCCGCAGCGGTCGTCCTCGACGGGCTTGCGGAGTCGGAACCCGACGTGAGCGTGGTGCGGCAGCAGAACGCGGGCCTGACCGCGGCGCGAATACTCGGAGCCGCCTCTGCGAGGGGTTCGTGGCTTGCGTTCCTCGACGACGACGACCGTCTCCTGCCGGGATGGAGCGAGTTGGCGTCGGGCATCGCCGATGATGTGGCGATCGTGTCCGGTGCAGCCAGGCTGCACCGCCCCGACGGTTCGATGATCCGCGACGATCCACCGCGCCCCCTGGGTCCGATCTTCGGCGGCGTCACCGCGCAGTACCTCGCAGGTAGCTTCGTGGTGCGGCGCGACGTGTACGAGAGAGCAGGAGGGTACCTGCCCGGACTGAGCTGCTCACACCAGACAGAGCTCTTCATCCGGTGTGCAGCGGTCTGCCGCGAGCAGGGCCTCACCGTGGCGTCCACGACAACACCGGTGGTGCGGATCGAGCGGCGCAACGAATCCGATCGGGTGCTGTCGAACCCACGACTCCTCTACGACGGAACCCGTTGGATCCTCAGCCGCCATGCCACGCGGTTCGCGCTCGACCGGGTGGAGCGATCGAACTGGGAGGGAGTGGCCGCGGTCAACGCGGCCAGGTTGAGGGACCCCATGGCGCGCTCCCATGCGTTCAGGTCGGTGCGCGACAACCCCTCGAACCTGCGGACGTGGGCTCGCCTGGCCGCGATGGCTACCCCCCTCCAGCGGCCCCTGTGGCGGGGCGCGGCGGTCACCCAGCGGTTGGCGGAGTCGCAACGTCGCCCGCTCCAACAGGCGGTCTCGTTCGACGGCACCGGTGCGGCGGCCCTGTGCGCCCGCTCGGATCTGCTGTTCCTGCCTTGGCGCTACCGCGAGAACCCTCCGGTCTCCTCCGATGCGGGCGACCGGACCTACTGGTCCGAGAGCGGTCTACAACAGCGACGTGCGGCTTCAGGAACCCGTCTACCGCTGGGCCGAGCGGCTCGTTCGCGGCCGACGCCTACGGGTGCTCGACGTGGGATGTGGTGCGGCCGAGAAGCTCGTCCGACGGGTCGCACCCCACGCCGCAGAGTGGTGGGGTGTGGATCAGGCCAGCGGCATCGGTCTCGCCTCGCGGCACACGCCGGGCGGCAACTGGATCGCAGGCGACATCACCGAGGCATCGACATGGGAGCGCCTGGGGACTCCTGAGACCCGACCTCGTGCTGTGCGTCGACGTCATCGAGCACGTGGTCGACCCCGCGTGGCTGTTGGAGCGTCTGTCAGGTGTCCTGGCCCCCGGGGGCCGGCTGTTGTTGTCCACCCCGGACCGTTCCCGCCTGGACGACCGTGACCCGCTGGGTCCGCCTACCAACCCGCGCCACATCAGGGAGTGGACCGAGGACGAGATGCGCCTGTTGGCGGAGGCCGCCGGCTTCGAGGTGCTGCGTTCGAGGCACCTCCTGCCGCGTTCGTACTCGCCCACGCTGCTCGATCTGAAGAGAGTGGCCTACCGGCTCCTGCACGGTATGGCTGTGCCCGATCGACGTAGCTGCATGGCCTTGCTGCTCCGGGTGCGCCAGTAGGTCCGGTACATGGGTTATCGAGGGCCTTCGACCGTACAATGAGCCGATGGGAGTCCTCATGACCCGGTGCTCGGGCATGTCGCCGCGAACTGCCCGTCTCACGTCGTGATGAGCAAGTCGATGCGTGTGCTGGTCGTCCTGCCCGGTGTGTCCTCCGACGGCGGAGCGGAGCGGTCCTTCGTCGCGCTTGCTCCCGGCCTGAGGAAGGCGGGGATCAAGCTGCACGTCGCGGTGTTCACGACGCGCCAGGACCTCGTCGCAGAGCTCGAACGGCTCGGGACGGTGATCCACGACCTGAGCGAGACCAAGGGGATGGCGCGGCGCGTGAGGCGCCTGGCCGGTGTGATCAGGGCGATCGAACCGGACCTGGTGCACTCCAGCCTCCACGAGGCGAACGTGCCGGCACAGATCGCAGCCCGCATCTGTGGTGTGCCGGTGCTCGTCACCTGGGCCAACACCGACTACGGTGCTGCCCGTTGCAGCGAGCCGGGTGCACCGATCGCAAAGCTCGCCGCGGTGAGATTGCTCGACGCGGCGCTTGGGCACTGGTCACGTTCCTGGTATCACGCCGTCACCCCAGGCGTCGCGGAGATCAACTCTGCGGCGTTGCGGATCCCAGCAGCCAGGGTCATGGTGGGGAGACGGGGGAGGGATCCGGAGAAGTACCCGTTCCACGAGCCGGCATGTGGGCCCGACGGTGCGACCGGGGGAGGTGACCGGAGCCACCGAGGATCAGGTGGTGATCGCGATAGGTCGTCAGGACCACCAGAAGGGCTATCCGGTGCTGGTGGCCCGCTTCGACGAGCTTGCGGACCGGCGTCCCGGCGTGCGGCTGTGGATCGTAGGTCGCAGCGGATCGGCGACACCGGATCTGCAGCGGGCGCTGGCTTCGATGCGCCATGCGGACCGTGTCGACCTGCTCGGCCAGCGCGATGACGTGGCCGAGTTGCTGACAGCCGCCGACGTGATGGTCTGCTCGTCCTGGCGTGAGGGGGCGGCCGGATCGGTCATCGAGGCGATGGCGTCGGGAACACCTGTGGTGTCGGTGCCCCTCGCCGGTACCGCCGACATGCTCGTGGACGGTGAGAACGCGGTGGTCGTGCCAGTCGAGCGCCTGGCGCAGGGGCTCGATCGGGTGCTGGGGGATCCGGACCTGGCGCGTCGGCTGGCCAGGAATGCCAGGAAGACCTTCGACGACGACTTCACGATCGCTCGGGCGAGATCGCGCATGGTGGAGATCTACGAGATGGTGGCGGGCTCCGGCGATTCGAGCAGTTGATCACACCGGGTGCCCGGCCACGGTCCTGATCAGCACCTGCTGCCAGCGGTCGGCGACGGCTTCGATGCCGTGGTCCCGGAGGACAGCCGACCGGTCCGGTTGGTGTGCCGGAAGGTCCTCGGTGATGCGCCGCGCGGCTTCGATGAACCCGTGCAGGTCGTGGACGGGGACGGATGTCCCACCTACTGAGGCCATCACGTCGGCAACGCCTCCGACGTCTGTGGCGAGGGTGGGGACCCCGACCAGGGCGGCTTCCAGGAGCACTGCCGGGATTCCCTCTGTGGCACTGGGCAACAGGAGGAGATCCAGTGCGCTGAGGAAGGCGCCCGGGTCGGTGACCTGGCCCGACAGCCGGCATGCAGGTAGACCGGCGCGGTCTCCCAGGGCCAGCGCCCGGTGGGCGAGTTCGTCGCTCAGGGGACCTGTGCCGCCCATGATCAGGGTGGCGCCCTGGATTGACTCGACTGTGTCAAGTGCCCAACCGGGGCGCTTCTCCTTTGACAGGTTCCCGAGGTAGCCGAGCAGGATCCTGTTGTCATCGACTCCCAGCACGCTGCGGGCCTCGCGACGGGACTGAGCGGTCCTTGGAGGGAACCGTGACGGGTCCACTGCGTTGGAGGCCACCGTGACGCGTGCCGGGTCGAGCCGGTAGCGCTGCACCATGTAGTCGGCCGCTCCTTGGTACAGCGCGACCACCTGAGCGGCCCGCCGCAACGGGTACCCGACGCGAATCCCCGCTCCCCTCACAGAGCCCCAGTAGGACGGATCTCCGATGTTGCGGTAGACGAAGGGTCGCCGGGCCACTGTGGAGGCAAGCGCCACCGGGATCAGTGTGGAACCGCCATGGGCGACGACCACGTCGCTGGAGCGCGAGCGCCTCACCAGCGAGGCGAAGGATCTTGGATCGGTGCGCCCGCGTGCGAGGGCCTCGAAGTCGAGAGAATCCTGCCGGCCCGGTGGTTCCAGGCACACCGTGGTCACCAGGTGACCCCTGTCGGTCAGAGTCGCACCGAGCTGGGACGCGAAGACCTCTGCGCCGCGACGCGTGGCCGTGGTGGTGACCTGCAGTATCCGCACCTTGCCGGGCCGCTTCTCAGCTCGCGGTGGCGGGGACTGATCGGGCCGCGATCGTCACGGCCTTGGCCAGCAGATCCTCGTCGGCGTATGACCGCAGGTAGGGCACGGCACGGAGCTCGTCGAGCCCGCAACGGGCCGATCTGATCCGTTCCCCGGTGATCTCGAACCCGGCCTGGGCGAACAGCGACCGCCACTGTGACAGGCGCAGGCGGTTCACGAAGCCGCTGCGGTGCGAGGTCATCAGGTTCCACATCCACTGCGGGTACTTGAGGAACTCGTACATGTGCTCCGGGTCCTCACGCCCCCCGAGGTGGGTCTCCAGGTCGATCGAGGCGACGTGGTGCCCTCCGGTGCGGATCACCCGGTGGATCTCCGCCAGCAGCGATGCCGGCTCAGGAACGTGCTCCAACACCGAATGGCTCCACACCACGTCGAAGCTGCCATCGGGCCAGGGCATGTGCCCAGAGGAATCCACCCGGTAGTCGAGGTCCAGATCCGCGATCGCGTCGGTGTCCAGGTATTCCGAGACGTCGAACGCGCAGTAGGAGGCACCTGCACCTATGGCGGCCCGCGCCAGCTCGACACCTTGGCCGGGGCCGACCTCGAGGATGGCACAGCCGTCGAGTGCCTCCGGTATGAGGGCGGTGAAGCTCTCGAGCACCTGGCGACCATGGCCGGCGTCGGAGAGCACGCCGGTGTTGTGGCGCCGCCGTGCCCTGGATCGCACAGCGGAGGAGTGCATGAGAAGGTTGAGTGCGATCTCCTTTGGAGGAAACACGTCACTTCTCCTTCATCTCACACCGGTGTACCGCACGGGTGATTCTGCCAAACTTGTGAGATCATGCGCAAAGGGGTCGGTAGATGAGCAACGGGGCGACACCAGGGGATCCGTGGACTCCGCGACCGTGGACGGATTCGGACTCGAGTGGACGGTGTACGACCAGTCCGAGCGCGATCCGGAGTCGATCCGCAGGTCCTTCGAGAGGTACTTCGAGCGGTTCCCCTTCGACGAGCTCGATGAATCGTCGCTGGGTCTCGACGTGGGCTGTGGGACGGGTAGATGGGCTTCGCAGGTGCTCGATCGCGGGCCGCGGCTTGTTGCCCTCGATGCATCGGCCCCTGCGCTCCGGGTCGCCGCCAGGACCGCTCCCGCCGCGGCTCTGCTGAACGCAAGTGCAGTGGAGTTGCCTCTGGCAGACGACTCGGTCGACTTCGGGTTCTCCCTGGGGGTGCTGCACCATCTGCCCGACACCGAGGGTGCGTTGCGTGAGATCCACAGGGTGCTGGTCCCGGGCGCGCCGTTCCTGGTGTACCTGTACTACGCGTTCGACAACCGGCCGGGTTGGTTCCGGGCGCTGTGGAAGCTGAGCGATCTGGGTCGTCGCTGGATCTCGGGGCTACCGCACAGGCGTCGCCTGGCGGTGACCCGCGTGATCGCTGCCACCACGTACTGGCCGCTTGCCAGGTTCTCGAAGCTGCTTGAAGGGCTCGGAAAGGACCCTTCGCGGCTCCCGCTGTCGGCCTACCGGGACCAGCCGTTCTACGTGATGCGCACCGACGCACTGGACCGTTTCGGCACCGGCCTGGAGAAGCGCTACACCCGCGACTGAGATCTCCGCGATGCTCACCAGGGCAGGTTTCGTGGACATCGGCTTCAACGCGGACTGGCCGTTCTGGTGCGCCCTGGCGAGAGCATGAGTCAACCCGCGGATGTCGCACGACACGCGGAGCCGACGCGCGCGACGCGTCCGGCCCGGGTGCTCCTGGTAGGTCGCGGGCTAGGCCTCGGGGGGATGGAGCAACTCCTGTTGGCCCAGGTTCGCGGTGGAGACACGGATCGCTTCTCGTACTCCGTGGCGTATGTGAACTCCGACAAGGATTCGCTCGTCGGCGACTTCGAGACGCTCGGCATCCCGGTCCACTGCCTCTCGTCGGGTTCACGGCCGTGGCCGCTGGCGGTGCGCTCCCTGCTCGCGCGGGAGCGCTTCGACATCGTGCACGTCCACTCGCCCCTCGTCGCGTCGGTGGTGCGTGTCGCCTCGGCGACGATGCGCGATCGGCCGCTGCTGGTGTACACCGAGCACAACAGCTGGGCGCCGTACGGAATACCCACGAGGTGGGCGAACCGGCTCACGTACCGCCTCGACGACGCCCAGTTCGCGGTCTCCCGTGCGGCGTGGGAGTCGGTGCCCGCCCGCCTGCGCTCCAGGCTCGAGGTGTTGAGCCACGGCATCGACGTCGAGGCGGTGGGCAGGAACCGTGGGCATCGCGACGAGTCACGCCGGTTCATGGAGGTGTCCGCGGACGAAGTGGTGATCGGCACGGTTGCGAACTTCAGGCCGGAGAAGAACTACGACGGTCTGCTTCGCGTCGCCGCTCGGGTGCTGGAGACCAATGACGGCGTGCGCTTCGTGAGCATCGGCCAGGGGCCCTTGCAGACCGAGATCGAGCGCCTGCACGAGAGCATGGGTCTGGGTGACGGGTTCCTGATCCTCGGGGCCCAACCCGACGCACCACGTCTGATGGCGGCGTTCGACGTGTTCGTCCTGGCATCACATGTGGAAGGCCTGCCTGTTGCGTTCATGGAGGCGCGTGCACTGGGCCTCCCCCGTGGTGGTCACCGCAGTCGGTGGGCTCATCGACCACGTGGAGGACGGCACCGACGGCATCCTCGTACCACCCGGCTCCGACGACCTGCTCGTCGACGCTCTGGAGCGCGTCGTGGGCTCACCGGAGCTTCGCAAGCGGTTGGCGGTCGAGTCGGCCGGCCGAGCCGCAGACGTCGATGCCGCCCGCGCTGTCGCAGTGGTCGAACAGCGCTACCTGGATCGCCTCGGAGACCGCTGATGTGCGGCATCGCGGGGGTGCTCGACCCCGGGGCGACCGGTCGTGCCGAACAGGCCCGGGAGCTGGTCGAGGCCGATGGCGCAGCGCATGGTCCCTCGGGGCCCCGACGGTTCCGGTACCTGGGTCGATGAGCGCTCCGGTGTGGGCTTCGGCCACCGGCGCCTGTCGATCCTGGATCTGTCGGACCACGGCGCACAGCCGATGGCGTCCGCGGATGGTCGCTTCGTGATCACCTACAACGGCGAGATCTACGACCACCGGGACCTGGCCGCGGATCTCGGGGCCGCGGGGGTGCGGCTCAGAGGCCACTCCGACACCGAGACGTTGGTGGAGGCGATCGCCCTGTGGGGCCTGGAGGCAACCCTGCGCGCATCGACGGCATGTACGCGTTCGGCCTGTGGGACCGTGAGCAGCGGACTCTCACCTTGGTTCGCGACCGGATGGGGGAGAAGCCGCTCTACTACGGAGCACTGGGCTCCGGCGAGGTCGTGTTCGCATCCACCCTCGACGCGATCGCCGCGCACCCCGGGTTTCGATCGTCCGCTCGACCGCGAGGCACTGGTGCTGTTCCTGCGCTACAAGTACGTCCCTGCGCCCTGGTCGATCCGTGAGGGCATCTCGAAGCTGGAGCCGGGTTGTCTGGTCGAGGTGGATTCGCGCGGCAGGATCGGTAAGGCCCGTGCCTACTGGTCATATGCCGACGTGGTGGCTCGGGGCGTCACCTTCGCAGGGTCGCCGCAGGACGCGGTCGACGAGCTCGATGGGTTGCTGCGCCGATCGGTGCAGCGCCGACTGGTGGCCGACGTGCCGGTGGGAGCCTTCCTCTCGGGTGGCATCGACAGCTCCACGGTCGTCGCGGTCGCCCAACAGGTGAGCACCGATCCGGTGCGCACCTTCACCATCGGATCGACCGACCGCGACTACGACGAGTCGTCGGATGCAAAGGCGGTGGCAGCGCACCTGGGGGCCAGCACACCGAGTTGGTGGTCACCGAGGCCGACGCCCTGCGGGTCGTGGGCGAACTCGGTGCGATCTACGACGAACCGTTCGCCGACTCCTCACAGGTACCCACGAGGGCTCGTCGCCGAGCTCGCCCGGTCCGAGGTGACCGTGGCCCTCTCGGGTGACGGCGGCGACGAGCTGTTCCTCGGCTACAACCGCTACGGGTGGGTGCCGGCGATCTGGAGCCGCTTGGAGCGCGTGCCGGTTCCCTTGCGTCGTGGCGCGGCGCACGCGGCGACGCTGGTACCCCCGTCGTGGTGGGACCATGTGGCCGGACTGCTCCCGGCGGACCGCCGGCCGCGGATGCTTCGGGCTCAAGATCGCGAAGGTCGCCGGTGTTGCCGACGCCGACAGCGAACAGGAGGTCTACAACCGCCTCGTCAGCCATTGGCAGGACCCCACGGCGTTGGTCCCAGGGGGCAGCGAGCCACCGACCATGCACTCCTCGCCGTCGCGTTGGCCGCGCACTGCGGGCATCGTGGAGCACATGGCCGCCATCGGCGCGGTCACCTACCTTCCCGACGACGTGCTTGCGAAGGTGGACCGGGCGACCATGTCGGTCTCGCTCGAAGGCCGCATTCCGCTGCTGGATCGCGACATCGTGGAGTTCGCGGCGAGCCTGCCCACCGGGCACAAGCAGCGGGGTGGAGTGGGCAAGTGGCCGTTGCGCCAGGTGTTGGCGCGGTATGTGCCCGTGGAGTTGGTCGAGAGGCCCAAGTCGGGTTTCGGGGTGCCGATCGAATCGTGGATCCGTGGCCCGTTGCGTGACTGGGCGGCGGATCACCTGTTCGGAGCCACCACGGCGGCCTTCCTCGACGTCGGTCCGATCCGCAAGGCTTGGGACGACCACCACTCCGGACGCCGCAACACCGCCTACGAGCTGTGGGACGTGATCATGTTCTCGGTGTGGGCCGAGTCCCACGGCGCCGGATCATGACGGGTATGCGAGATCGTTGATGGATGCGAAGCCCGACCTGCGGGGCGCCTTCGCCGAATCCGGGATGATCGTGCTGCGGGCCGTGGTCGACCCGGAGCTGTGCATGCGGGTCCGTGAGTCGGTTGCACCGTGGGCTCGTCGTCGGCCTCGCCTCGGTGAGAAGTACCAGGACGCCTGGATGAGGCACCGACCAGTTCGCGAGCTGGCATGCCATCGCAGGATCATGACCGAACTGGAGGGCCTCTACGGCCGGCGACCGATCCCGTTCCAGACCCTCAACATCGCACACGGCACCCAACAGCGCCTGCATGCGGATTCGGTCCATTTCGACTCGGTTCCCTCCGGGTGGATGTGCGGAGCGTGGGTTGCACTCGAAGACGTCGGTGCGGACCAGGGTCCGCTGGTCCTGGTACCCGGTAGCCACAGGGTCGCGCCGACCGTGTTCGACGAGGTGGCTGAGCGGCCTTCCGGGTTCGACATGGCTGCCTACGAGACCGCACTGGGAGAGCGTCTCGCTTCCGCCGCCACCGAGGAGTTCCACGCTTCGGCCGGCGACGTGGTCATCTGGCACGCCGACCTGGCCCACGGCGGCGCGACCGTGAAGGATCCTGCGTCGTCGCGATGGTCCCAGGTCACCCACTACTTCTTCGACGGGTTCACCTACGTGACCCCCATGCTGGGTGACCGTCACTCCGGTGAGTTGCATGTGAGGGCTCCGCTGGTCGACATCGCACGACGCAGGATCGTGCCCCAGAGGATGAACGGTCGCAGAGCGCGGGTGGTTCGCCTGGGCAACGGCAGGGCGATCGTGTCGAGCGGCGCCCGAAACGACTTGACGCCGACGGTGAGGGCGGCGTCGGTGCTGCGCTCGGCGTGGCCAACGCACGGCTGGCCGCGCGTCTGGGCCGGGCTGTGACGCCGCGCCTCGCACGGGTTCCGTAGCGGGGCCGAGGTCCGCAGGAGTGCGGGTCGCAGCTCCCTTCTGGCCGCAACATCGACTCCGGCACCGGATCAGTGCACCTCGCTTGTCGTGAGTGACAGTTGGTCGCTGCATTGCTACGGTGACGCTGTGAATGGACTTGGCCGAACCTCACAGGGGGAGTGTGGCTCGGAGTCCATCGTCGCGACACGGTGCGTCGGGACCTGCATCGGACGTCTCGCACTGGCGGCGGCCCCGGAGTGACACGCTCTGCCCGGGAGTCTGCCGTAGACGCCGGCCGCCGGGTGCTCCGTGCGGTCGCGCGTTCCGGGTTGCGCGGCCCTCTTAGAAGGTCGGCGATGTCCGGGCGACTTCCGCGGTCGGTCTGGGCGCGCCTGTCCGTGGATGGCATCTTCGAGGTGCCAACCTCGGTCAGCCGGTTCTCCTATGACGGTTCTGCTGATGACGTGGATGCACGACACCTCTACTGGCGCGGACTGGCCGGCAACGAGGGCGAGACGCTGTCGGTGTTCCAGGAGGCTGTCATAGGGGCTTCGGTGGTTGTCGACGTGGGTGCCAACCGTGGCCTCTACACCTTGACCGCGTTGGCCGACAACCCGACAGCACACGTCGTGTCGGTCGAGGCTTCCCCTCGGACCTTCGAGCATCTGACTTCGATGATCCGGTTGAACGGGTGGGAGGACCGCGTGACGGCCGTCAACGCGGCGGCAGGAGCTGAATCGGGCACGCTGCCGTTCTGGGTTCCCAGGTCCCCTCTATGCCTCGAGTGCGCGCCTTCTGGCAGCCTCTCATCGTTCTGCCGCCGTCGGCGACGTGATCGACGTACCGGTTGTCCCGCTGGACGAACTGACCGAGACGGCCGATGTGGTCAAGATCGATGTCGAAGGTGCTGAGCACCTGGTGTTGGCCGGTATGTCACGGTTGCTAGCGACGTCCCGGCCCCTGGTGTTCATCGAGGTCCTTCCTGAAGCCGAGATCCACGAATGCGAGTCCATTCTGCGTGGAGCCGGGTACTCGTTCTTCCATCTCACCGATTCGGGGCGCAGCCGAGGCCCGGGCTTGTCGCAGATCCGGATCGTCGATTCCGAAACTACCTGTGCCGACCCGGCGAACCCAGGGCGACAGGTTCTCCGAGGCGGTGATCCCTGATGCAGCAGGTACTCCATGACCTCTGGTGAAGACCGCTCGAAGATCATCGTCACAACCACACCCTGGGCGCGGGTGACCCTCACCTTCGCGAGCTGTACGGTGCAATGGAGGAGGTCGGGGTGCAGGTCCGCTCGGACAGCCTGCGGCACTGGGCCGTGCGAGCAGCCAAGGCGGGTGATCCGGATGTGTTCCACTTGAACTGGCTGGACCATCTGGCTGGCCCCACCCCCGTCGTGACGCGTGCTGCCTCCGCGGCAAGGCTCCTGCTTTACCTCCTCATCGCCCGGATCCGTCGTCGGCGTGTCTGGTGGACCGTGCACAACGTCGAACCTCACGATCGACCCCGAGCCGTCCTCTTCACGGCTACACAGTTCCTGGTGTTCCTGCTTGTCCATACCGTGCACTTCCTGTCGGCCAGTGCCGAGGCGGGGGTTCCTGTCCAAGTACCGGGTTCTGTGGCCACTGAAGGCCAAGACGCTGACCACGGCCCTGCCGACGGATCAGAGAGCTGCTGTTGCTTCAGACGAAGACCGGCACTCCGAAGGTGAACCAGGGATTGTCACTTTCGTCCTGTACGGGAATCTTCGCCGCGCCAAAGCGGTCGTCGAGGTCATCGAATCGTTCTCGGTTGCTTCCTCTGGATCATCAAGGCGGCGCCTGGTCGTGGCGGGCACTCCGGTCGATGTTGACTACGAGGATGCAATCCTCAAAGCGAGCAGTGCCTCCGACAACATCGACACACGTCTCCGTTTCCATGACGACGCGGATCTGGATGCCTTGTTGGCCGGGTCCGACTGGGGTGTCTTCCTGTATGATCGTGTGAGCAACAGCGGTAGCGTCATCCATGCCTTCAGCATCGGCCTCCCTGCTCTGGCCTACGACCTTCCGTTCTTCCAGGAGTGCTTCGGACCGGAACCACGCCCAGGCGTGTTGGTGCCGAACCGCAGGAAGATGACCGGATCGGACTGGGATGATCTGGCTGAGCAGGCTCGGAGTCCGTCACACCTCGTCATGCGCCGGCGTGCAATGGAAGTGGCGGCGCAGCACTCACCTGCGGCCGTTGCCGCGGTCCTCCTCGACCATTTCTCCTCCAGGGAGGATTTGAGACCGAACATGGAAGGTGCATCATGCAAGTAGGACCCCGTTCGCTGGTCCGGTGGCTCGCTGACTCGGTCGGGTCGAAGTTCACGAGCGTGTCCACTGCCCGGGCTCGTCGGTTCTCCCGGATGCAGTCCGTAGGCCCTGAACCCGAGCTCCGTCTGGTTGCTGCACGCGCCGCAGGAGCGCAGTTCATCGACGTGGGTGCGAACGCCGGTCTCTACACGGGCATGGCACTCGATGCGCGTGCGAGCTCTGTCATCGCGGTCGAGCCGATCCCGGAGTTGGCCGCTCTCCTACGTACCAAGTTCGGTCGTCGTGTGTCGGTGCTCGAATGCGCCATGTCGGCTGAGCCAGGTGAGTCGACTTTGACTGTGCCGGTGGTGCACGGAGTGGTTCGTCAGACGCGTGCATCTCTCTCCACTGGTGACGCGCCGGTCGGCTCCACGGTGCGGGTGAGCCTCGCGACGTTGGATTCGCTGTCTCCGGCGCGCGGCGCGATGGTGAAGGTGGATGTCGAAGGCCACGAGCTGGACGTGATGGCCGGCGCCGCGAAGACACTGGAATCCAAGTGCGTATCGACCTGGTTGATCGAAGCCGAGGTCAGGAATCAGCCGACCGCCGTATCGGACCTGTCCTCGATGATGGACGGATACGGGTACACCGGCTGGGCGGTGCTGCCGGACACCCTGATCCCTGTCCGGAGGTTCGACCCAGCAGTGCATCAGTCGACCGCTGATCAGGATGTCGTGGCTCAGGGCGGGCCGCGGCCGGCCGGCTACGCGAACAACTTCTGCTTCGTACCGCAGGAGGACGAGGAGCCGTTCCTCGCTGCCTGTGAAGCTCACGGTTTCGCGACGGTTCGGTCGTGAGTTGTCTGCGCCGCGGCGAGGTGCGCGGAATCATCCAGGTGCTCTGGATCCTCGGGCGGGGTGTGGTCTGATCAGTCGGTTTTCCTCACGCATCCTCGTTGACCATCTTGCGGAAGAAGTCCGATCGTGCCGCGACTTCCTGTGGTGTGGCGTCGACCTCGACCCGACCTTTGGCCAACACGATGATGCGACTGCACGACCGCAGGGTGGAGTAGCGGTGGGCGACCACGATGACCAGCCGGCCGGTCGGCAGTTCTTCGATCGTCTGGCGGATCGTCGCCTCCGACACAGCGTCGAGAGCACTTGTGGGCTCGTCGAGAACCAGGATCTCCGGGTCCCCTGCAAGTGCACGCGCGATGGTCAACCGTTGTCGTTGACCCCCGACAGTGCCCTGTCGTCGGGGCCCAGCCGTGTGGATCCCGTCGGGGAGCTCCGCTATGTCAGCCTCCAGGTGTGACTCCTTGAGAGCACGCATGATCCGTGCCTCTGGGAGCCCTCGGAACAGGTCGACGTTCTCCGCGACCGTCCCGGTGATAAGAACGGCCTGCTGGGGTACGAACGCCACCCGTTCGGCGAACTCGCTCGCATCGATCTCGTGCCAATCGGTCGTTCCCCCAACGATCCTCCCGCCTGTGGGCTGACGAAGGCGCAAGAGCAACTCGACGAGCGTGGACTTGCCTGCTCCGGATGGCCCGACCACGCCGATCAGCTCTCCGTCGCGTAGTTCGAGATCCACACCCGAGAGCACGTTCGATTCACCGTCGTAGCTGAAGTCCAGGTCCTGGAGCCGCACGGGCGTCACTGAATCAGGCCTTTCATCGCCGAACGCGATCGGGCTTGCCGACAGCGTGTGGATCAACTCGTTAGTGGCCTCGGCGTACGAGCCTTGCTCGATGACCCTCTGGTTGGCATTCACATATTGCTGTGCAGCGGACATGGAACGGATCAACAGCAGTACGACAGCGCCTACTGAGGCAAGGTCCGAGCCGTCGACGCTCTCGACGATCAACAACAGGCTCACGACTGCGGCTGCGAGCATCGCGGTCTGGAAAAGTTGGGGCGTGGCCGTCGTGAGGAACCTGATCCGTCGTAGCGAGTTGACGACGGATCGGATCTGCAGGCTCACGCGGCTGAATGCCTGATCCTTGACCTGGAACAACTCGATCTCCCTTTGGAGGAGCTCGACCTCCGAGACCTCCTGGCCGAGCACCCGGGAGGAGTCCGCCAGGCTCCTGGCAGCGGAGTGGCTCCTGGCACGCAGTGGTCGCATGATGGCAAGCACCACCATTCCGATCACCGCGATCCCCAACGTCGCCAGGGGGTTCACCACGAGCGACGAACCACCGAACGCGAGCAGGCCGCAGATGCTCGTGACCACCAGGGTGAAGCTGTTCGCGAGGTCACCTGTGAACCTGGCGTGGCTGACCATCACGGCGTTCAGGTCACCAGCGGGTCGGGAGCTCCGTGCCACGTAGGAGCCCTGGAGGTACGCCGTCATGATGCCCTGTTGCGCCTTGGCGGTCACGTTCGCCGAGAACCTCGCAGAGATCGAGGGCGGCACCGAGGATTGTGGCGACCCGGACGAGCACCATGAAGAAGGCAAGTAGGATCGCATCCTGACGGGCCATCGAACGGCCCATGACATCGATCCCGTCAACACCTCTGATCAGCCCGTCGGCCGTGAGCGTGAGCAGGATGAGCACGGTCGATTCGGCGATCCCGCCCGCGAACGACAGCCCACCGACGGAGGCAACCTTCATCCCGCTGCGAGCCGGAAGGAACCTCTGAAGGTGCCCCTAGTTCTCTTTCAACCCCCCGCTCGACGAAAGCGACCGTGCGGGTCCGAAGGTGAATCTGCGCGCCACTGCGCCAACGGTATCGGGAAGTGGTGGTCACACCATCAGCCGGCCTGCTTCGGGGTGCTTCGGTGTCGGGCGTGGTTGTCGACCAGGTGGCGAGCGCAGGTGTGCCGCCGCTCGGCTACGGGGCCTGCTGTCTGCGCACCGCCTGGTCGAATCGTCCCCGGAGTTCGTGCACAAACGCCGCTCTCGAGAACCGGTGCATCGACCCATCCACCAGAAACGAGTCTCCTACCCGTGAGATCGTGTGCAGCCCGTGCGGGTAGGGCCCCGAACTGTCTGGCTCTGATCTCGACGGCCGTCTCCTCCTCGAAGTCATCCGGGGCCAACCTCAGCACACGCCTGATCGCTGACCGAACCGCCGTATCGCTGTGAGCAGTCTGGAGCGGGCCGATACAGGGTGTTCTCGTGTACGAAGGGCGTACCCGCACCGCGTGCCCACCTAACGTCGATGCACAGTGGATCGACTGCATGTTGAACCCATGGTCCCATCGGATCGTCGGACCACCAGGCCCGCAGGTGGGTGCTAGGCCCTTCGAGCGATCCGTGCCCAGGAGCCCACCATCTTCCTTCCCACTCGAACAGCGTCGGGTCGACCAGTGACACGCCAGGGCAGGATCGGACCGAGGTCGAGCAGAGACGGCCCAGTGACATCGAGCTCGAAGGCCCGCACCTCGTTCGCCGCCGAGGTCTCGGGTACGCACCATGTCGCTCCCTGCACGTCGACAAGGTATGGATAGGACGCGTGTGTCGGCAGGGTCAGGATCCGTGGGGTCTGATGTGAGCTCGACCGAGGCGCTTGTGCGCCGGGTGGCCCACGACCGGGATATTGCAACAGGTACGAGCCGATTCGGCCATGCCGGTCACGGTGATCGAAGTCCTCCACGAGAACCACGGTGGTGTCTCAGCGTTGCAACCGGTGGATCGGCCACGTAGCGCTCCCAGCTCCTTCGGTCAGGAACCCTGGACATCGTCGATGAGCAGCTGCTCCAACAGCGACTCGATCCGGCGGTGCACGATGCCGACATGCCATCGGTCGGCACTCGTCAGAGCCGGACTTCTGGCGGATTCCGCCCATGTGACGGCGAGCCGGCCCAGGAAGACGGCGGAACCCCAGAGGTGCGCATCGACCGGGGACGCGGAGAGGCCGGCCGCAGTGAAAGCACGGATGGTCGGTGTTGCACCTCCGACAGGCGCATGCGACTGCACTGACGCCGGCAGATCGACTGCTCCGAGATACGCCTGATCGATGTTGCGTCGG
>JAOSKI010000009.1 GCA_027493675.1 Microthrixaceae bacterium
GATGGATAGGAGGGCTAAGTTATAGTGCCTGTGCCAGACGGGTGGAAAGTCGCGACGAGTGGATAGGATGGACGGAGGAAGCACGTAAGCGGAATCATACGTTTGTTATCAATAACAGTCGGTATTTAATAGCGCCTACGGTAAGAGTAAAATGTTTGGCATCGCATGTATTGGCAAAATGCCAAACACGTTTGGTAGATGATTGGGAAAGAGTGTATAAATATCGTCCTGTACTTTTAGAAACCTATGTGGAACGAGGACGGTTTTCCGGAAGCTGTTATCGGGCAGCTAACTGGAAGTATGTAGGAGGCACGGAAGGTCGAGGACGAAAAGGAACAGGTGCAACGGTCAAAGACGTTTATGTTATGCCGTTGCAAAAGAAATGGCAGGCGGTGTTGTGTTGTTGTGCCGATGGCAAAGTACATGTTCGCCAAAGAGTGGCACAAAAAGAGCCTCGGGATTGGATAGAAGCGGAACTTGGAGGAACAAAATTGGGCGATGCACGATTGACCTCAAGACTTTTAGAAATGACAGGTATGTTTTATGACAAACCTTTGGCAAACATTCCGCAGGCGTGCGGTTCAGTCAGTGCGACTAAGGCTGCATACCGATTCCTTGACAATGAGAATGTAGATTGGAAGGCGATATTGCAAGCTCATTATGAGGCCACGGAAGAGCGTGTGAAGGAGAATAGTTTGGTTTTGGTAGCGCAAGATACTACGACTCTGAATTATAGCACACATCCGAATACGCAGGGGTTAGGGCCGATAGGTACTAAGAGTAAAAAAGTTCGTGGACTGATGGTGCATGATACGATGGCGTTTACTGAAAGTGGCACACCCTTGGGACTTCTGAATGTGCAATGCTGGGCGCGGGACGGAATAGGCAGCAAACATAAACGACACAAGAAGCCTATCGAAGAGAAGGAAAGCTGGAAATGGGTGGAAAGTTACCATGCAGTATCGCAAGTACAGAAACGCTGTCGAAACAAATCTTTGCTGGTGGTTGTGGCAGATCGTGAGGCCGATATTCACGAGGTATTCGCTGAGCAGTATAATACGCCTGATGGCGCTCAGTTGCTGATCCGTGCAGAACGTTCGCGCAATAGAAAGGTTGTTGATGATAAAGAATCATGCGAGTTTTTGTGGACTAAACTGGAACAGCAACCGGTTATAGGTACCCGCGAAATATTGATACCTCCGAGTGAGAAACGCTCCAGGCAATACCAACCCGGTGGACGTCGACGAGCTCCGCGACCGAATCGCTGAGGGCTCCGGTGTCCACAGCCCGGAGTTGGCCCGGCTGCGCCGGGTGTCGCCGGCTTCGCTGGTCCGGCTGGCGCTGATGACCTTCGCCGCGTACGCGATCATCTCGCTGCTCGGTGGGGTCGACCCCGACGAGCTGGCGGCGACGCTGTCGGGAGCGGCACTCGGATGGGTGGCCCTCGCGCTGGTGATGGGCCAGCTGCCGGTGCTGACCGAAGCGCTCTCGACCCAGGGAGCGAGCACGCGGCGGCTGGCAGTCGGACCTCTCATGGCGCTGCAGGCGGCCATCGGCTTCGTCAAGCTGGCCGTCCCCTCCACGGCTGCACGCATGGCCATGGTCGTGCGGTACTTCCAGAAGCAGGGCGTGCCACCTGCGGAGGCCATCTCGATCTCCGCCATCGAGACCTTCTCCGGATTCGTGATCCAGATCGCCGTGCTGGTCATGACGCTCGTCGTGGGCGTCGGCTCGGTGTCGGTCGACCTCACGGCCGGCACCAACAGCGACACGTCGGACCTGACGGCGGTGCTGGTGATCGTGGCCGTGGCCGCCCTTGCCGCCGTCACCGTCGTGCTCGCTTGGCCCAGGCTGCGGCATCGGCTCACGGATCGCATGGGTCCCTGGCTCCGACAGGCACGATCCTCGACGGACGTGCTGCGCTCCCCGACGCGGGTCACCGAGCTCCTCGTCGGCAATCTGATGTCGCAGCTGCTCTTTGCCGGCGCGCTCGCCGCGTGCGTCCGTGCCTTCGGCGTCGAGGTCAACCTCGCCGAGGCAGTGGTGGTCTACGTCGTCGCCTGCCTGTTCGGCGGCGTCATGCCGGTGCCGGGTGGTATCGGCGTGATGGAGGCCGCGCTGACCATCGGGCTGGTCGCCGTCGGGGTCGATGAGTCCGTCGCACTCGGCGCCGCCATCACGTTCCGCATCGTCACCTTCTACATCCCCCCGATCTGGGGCTGGGCTGCATTTCGCTGGCTCGAGCGCAACACCTACCTGTGACGGTGACCGCCACGACCCGGGCGGTCGCTTTCCCGTCGTTCTGTGTGGTGTGCGTGGCGCTGAGCGCCACGCACACCACACAGAACGACGGGTTTGGGGTGACGGGACCGGGGCGGTTGGGGCACTGGCGCACGCGTGGTCACGCGGACCAAACGTGCGCTCACGACTTCACGACCCCCAGCGGTGTCCTCTGGGTGTAGCCGGGGAAGACCTTGGACATGTCGCTGCCCGGCATGCGCTTGGTGAGCACCTCGCTCAGGACCCGTCGGAAGTCGTTGGCGACGACCAGGTCCCCCTCCGGACCGTCGGTGATCTGGGATGGGAAGTCACCGATACACCACCGTTGACGTTGCGGCCCATCACGAACATCGCAGTGGCTCGCCCGTGGTCGGTTCCACCGGAGCTGTTCTCGTTGATGGTGCGACCGAACTCCGACACGGTCACGACGGTGACCTCGTCCATCGCTGCACCAAGGTCGGTGTAGAACGCGGTCAGCGCATCCGAGAACTCGGCTGTCCTGTTGCGGAAGCTCGAGTCGGTGTCCTCCGGGGAGCCCATGCCGGTGTGGGAGTCCCAGCCCCCGTCATCGAGCACCACTGCCCGAAGCCCGACGTTCGCGCGGATCAGCCGTGCGGTCTCCCGCAGCCCCTGCGCCAGGCCGTCCCAAGTGTAGGTGGCGCCGTTCTGAGGTCCAGGATCGGGAATCCCCGAGACCAGGCTCGTCACCGAGAGCGTGTCGGCGCCAACCGTCGACAGCAGATCGCCGGTGGACGGGTACATCGTCGAGAGAGCTGTTGCCGCCGATTTGTTGTCATGGAATCCACGAAGTCCGAAGCTGCTGATCGACGACATGGCGAATGCCGGAGCGGTGCCCCGGAGCATCGCCTGGAGTGTCGACCCGCGGCCGATCGCGCTCACTCCTGACAGATCCGAGAACGCCTCAAGATGGCGATTGAGGAAGCCGTCGGTGACGTCGAGGCGGGCGCTGCCTGCCTCCCAGTTCCGTTGAGCCTCGAAGTGGCTTCGAGTCGCGGATTCCGAGGCAGGCATCCCTGCGGCATGGACGACCGCCAGGTGGCCGTTGCTCCATGGCCCGGCGTGGAGTGAGGTCATTCCGGGGTTCAGCCCGAACACCCCCGAGAGCGAGAAGGGCGCGACTGCCCCACCGGAATCGAGAGGCAGACCGGCACCGTCAGCGGAGCCCGGGAGCTCCTCCGGTGGCTTGACCCTGATCGTGGGACGCAGAGCCTGATAGGTCGGCATCCTGTAGGGAGCAACGACGTTGAGCCCGTCCATTCCTCCCCGGTTGAACACCACCACCAGCACATCCCCCTGGGCGGGGTCGCCCGGCGTGGCAAACGCGTACTGGTGACCAAGTGCCGACACCGCCACCACCGCAGCGCCACCCGATCCGGTCATGGCAAGGAACCTGCGGCGGGACATGCCTCCGCGCTGCACCGACGAGTCGAACTGCGTGGTGGTCATCTCCAACTGGCTCACCTCGGTCATCTCGAACCTCACATCTCCGATCTCAGGACCTGGACCTTGCGGCGTACGCACCGCTCACCGTTGTTGCATCACCCGCTGCCGACATCTCACCGGCGGTGGAATCCAGGGTGGGCCAACAACAACCCGACGCACCCTTGGAGCTTCTTCGTCTCCGACGCGATCTGGGTTGCCGCACCGGAGGGAGCAGCTCCCACGGCAGTGCAGATCGCCGCCGCCTCGGCGCTCGACATGGACAGGCCGAAGCGGTTCGTCCCGAGCCAGGTCACAAGCGCGGCGTTCGACGCGGAAGCTGTGGTGGCAGGAGAGCTGCCAGGTTCACCGACACCTTCGCCGGATCGTTGTCTGTGGAACGGGCAAGGTAGGCGCCGTACTCCCCACCGCTTGAGCATCCCGTCGGAACCCACCCAGTACGCGGCGACGTCAGGCCATCCATCAGGGCTGGTTCGTTCGTTCAGGGGCTGTCCCAGAGCCCCGAGGGCCGACCGTAGGTCCTTGGCAGCCTTCCCGCGCGCATCTGTCGGAATCACTGCACCGGTCGCCCGCAATGCAGAGAACATCCAGTCGACGGGACGCTTCACCTTCTGGTTCGCCGAAGCACCGAACTCCTTGGAGAGGAACAGCTCCCTCAGCATGGGAGCGATCGCGGTGTCGTTGGCAAGATAGATCGAAGCGAGGCGTTGCACGAGCGAGGCCGGAGGGGTGTCCGAGACGAAACGCCGCACCAACTTCGTGGCAAGGTACCGGGCGGTCGACTTGTGGTGGGCGAGGAAGCGGATCAGGGGACTCGCCGTCGGCCAGCCCGTTGACGTTGTAGTCACCCCAGTTCGGACGTGCAGGGCACGTCCATGCTCCCCGAGGATCGATACCGCCTCACGGCTGTGGTGCCAGTGGTGGAACTGGAAGTCGTGCATCGAGCCTGCATCCCAGCTGATCCCCCAACCGGAGAGGACCTTGGCGACACCGACGACATCGGCCTCGGAATACGCCTGGGCCCCGTCGACGATCCCGAGCGTGTGCAATTCGAGGAGTTCACGGCCGTAGTTCTCGTTGACCTGCTCACCCGGAGTCCCACTGCTCTGGTAGTTGTCGAGATAGACGAGCATCGCCGGGCTCTTTGCCGAGGCCATCAGCAGATCCGAGAACTTGCCGAGCGCGTGCTTTCGGATGACCGTCTCGTTGTCACGCGTCTTCAGGTGGACCAACCAGTCCGCGAAGCGCCAGATGTTGAAGTGGTTGGTCCAGAAGTCGCACATCACCTCGTAGAGCTGCTGCTCCGAATAGACAGCCCTCAGCAGGGTGGCATGGTCGAGCTCTTCGACGATCCGGTCGCTCTCGCCTTCGTCCTTGACGTGGTAGTTCTGCTCGTTGGTATTGGTGAGGGTCACATACCCGCCGAGCAGGTTCTCCGCGGAGGCGAGCCCGCTCCTGGAGAGCTGTTGGTCCAACCACGCTGCAGCCCCCATCGACTCGATGCGCTGCACGTCGTCGTGGGTAGCGCCGAAGGTCGCACGCCTGGCCAGGTGCTGCGCTGCCTCGAGTGAGGTCCCGGGTTGAGGGGTCGGCGGTGGAGCATTCGGGACCTGGTCTTCCTGGCCCCCCTGGCTTCCTCTCACGGGTGGAGGAGCACACGCAGCGGTGAGTGCAGCCGTCGCCCCGATGCCTGCCATCGACAGAACCGAACGCCGTGACGACGACGAACCCCCTCGCCGACCGAGTGATCCTGAGCCGAGATCGGAGTCGATGTCCAACCCGAGCCTGTCTTCCACGGGTTCGTCCCGGTCGATTCCTCGAGTCGTAGCCGTCGTCCCACTCATTGTGTTGTGATCGGGAGCAGACCGCAGGAACTTGAGTCGAATGACCTATTCGGCAGGACGCCCGGGCGGGCCGGTAGCGACTACGTTGCGTCGTGACGCCCCTGTCCGGCGTGAGCGAGCGAAAGGGCGCCAACGAGTCATGTACGAGATCGGTTGGGCCCGGAGCGAGATCGCAGTGGCTCCGCGTGGGTACGCCATGAACGGATACGGAATGGCCCACCACCGCGCCACTCGTCCGGGAACCTCCCTGTACGCGAGGGCACTGGTCGTACGCGACGACCTGTGTGGCTCCGTGGTGATCTGCTGCGTCGACATGGCGATGGTCACACATGCCATGAGGCAGGCAGCTCACAGGCGACTTGCCGAGACGATCGGTGAGGCATTTCGCGACGAGAGCTTCGTGCTCTGTTGCACCCACTCCCATTCGACACCCGGCGGTTGCGGCTACGAGGCGCTGTACAACTTCGTGACCCCTGGATTCGTGCCGGATCACCTCGACGCGGTGACCGACGCCGTGTGCGATGCCGTCGTGCGGGCATGGTCGACCGCGGCCAAGGCGGAGCTCCACCTGAGCCGCAGCAGCTTCCCGCCCACTCAGGGGGTTGCGTGGAACCGGTCGGTCGCGTCCTACAACCGAAATCCCGGTGTCGCAACACGAACCCCGGCGCAGACCCACCTGGCCGTCGACCGTGAGATGGCAGTGCTCTCTGTTCGCCGTGAGGGTGACCTGGAGGCCCTGGTGTCGCTCTTCGGGGTCCATGCCACATGCATAGGGAACACCCACGACTCCCACGACGGAGACAACAAGGGGCGTGCCGCAGTGGATGCCGAGCGGCGACTGCGCTCGACGGGACGCGCGGACCCCGTCGCCATCTTCGCCCAGGGGACCGCCGGTGACGTCTCGCCGCACTACCACGGTCCGGGACAGTGGTTCCGGCAGGCGTCAGGTCCGACTGAGCGGCGACCATGCCTACGCACAGCGCAACGGAGAGCTGCAGGCAGCGAAGGCGCTGAGCGCCTCGGGCGATCCCGCGCAGGTGGTGATCACCGGTGAGCTCGACGCGGTGCTCACGTACCGGGATCTCAGCGACGTGGCCGTGCAGCCGCGCTTCGTCGGCGGCGTGCAGGGTGCACGTACGAGCGATCCCTGTCATGGGGTTGCATTCTTCGAAGGCACGCCGGTCGACGGCCGAGGTGCTCCGCGGTCGATCGGCTGGTTGGCCCGGGCGGCCTCGAGACTCCTCAGGCGGAGGCGCCTCGCCGGCAGCGGTGCTCCAGGAACCGACCGGTACTACGCGAGGCTCCACGAATCACAGGGCCCCAAGGACATCCTGTTGGAGGACGCACGCAAGCTCATCCTGGGGCGTCCGCTCGCGCGCCTCCCGCTTCCCGAGCGCGTCGACCCGACGGTCGCCGAGATGAAGCGCGAGGCAAGAGCCGGCGCAGTCAAGGAGAGCCCCCTGGTTCCGACCATCCTGCCCATGCAGATCGTCCGATTGGGCGCGGTGGCGATCGTGTGCTGCCCCGGCGAGTTCACCACCGTCGCAGGTCGACGGGTCCGTGAGACCGTCGCCGACGCCTTGGAGCCGGCCGGGGTCACCGACGTGCTGGTCCTCACCTACTGCAACGACTACATGGGCTATGTGACCACTGCCGAGGAGTACCAGCAACAGCGCTACGAAGGTGGCCACACGATCTTCGGCCAGTGGACCCTGGGCGCGTTCCAGACGGTCGCCGCCGAGCTAGCCGAGCGCCTCAGCACAGACCGTGACCACCGGCCTCCCGACGACGGACTGCGACCACCTGATCCGACATGGAGTGAGCTCGACCTGAGAAGCAACGTGGCGCCGAGGAGCTGACCGGCGAACGCCTGGGGCGGGAGCACTCGATCCACCCTCACCATGTGACCGGCAGTCGCTGCAGGCCCCGGAACACCAGGGAGGAGCGCCACCGTGGCCTGCTCACCGCGGGCCGCAGTCCGGGCAGCCGCTGGTACAACACGCGCAACGCGGCGAGTGCCTCGGTCGTTGCCAGGGCCGCCCCGAAGCAGTGGTGTGCCCCGTACCCGAAGGCGATCGGCCGGGACCCGTTGGCGTGATGTCCAGCCGGTCCGGATCACGGAAGTGAGCCGGGTCACGATTGGCTGCACCGAGCAACACGACCACCTGCCGGCCCGCAGGTATCACCACACCGTGATGCTCACGGTCCACCGTTGCGATGCGTTGCACCATCTGGACCGGGCTCTCGTAGCGAAGGAACTCCTCCACCGCGGAGCGTCCGAGGTCCGGCTCATCGACGAATCGTTGACGCTGGGCGAGGTTCCTGTGCAGCACCCACACCGAGTTGCCGATCAGGTTGGAGGTCGTCTCGTGTCCGGCCGCGAGCATGATGGCAGTGGTGGCCGCGAGCTGGTCGGCAGTGAGGTGGTTGCCCTCGGCATCGGCTCTGGCAAGCACCGAGATGACGTCGTCACGCGGCTCCTCGCGTCGTTGGGCAGCGAGCGCCGAGAGGTACGCGGTCATCGCCACCGCAGCGAGGTCCGCACGTCGGAGCAGCTTCTCGGAGCCCGATCCGAGCGGATCGAACGCTGCGAGCAGCTGTCCCGCCCAGCTGCGGAACGAATCGCGGTCCTCCTCGGGGATGCCGAGCACGTGGCACAGCGCCGTCATCGACAACGTGCGGGCATAGGCGGAAAGCAACTCCGCTTCGCCCAAGGGCTCGAAGCCGTCGATCAGCCGGTGTGCGATGCGTTCGACCACAGGTGTGGTCCGCCGCACCAGCTGCGGGGTGAACGCCGCCGACGCGGCGGTGCGCACCACACCGTGGATCGGCGCGTCCATCCGGTTCAACAGCCCGCGTTGCAGCAGTGCGAAAGGACGGTGCGAGCCGTCGGTTCGCGACATCCGCCGGATCACGAATCGTCCGGGGGCCTCTCGTAGGATGCCCGCACCCCGGCGCCCGGCGCGGTATCCGGTCGCAGCGGTGAACGGATCCGATGACATCGTCGTGTCCCGCAGCACGTCGAGTGCGGCATCCATGGAGCAGACCGTGGTCACCCCGATTGGGGTGTTGCAGACGCCCCCGGCGCTGTGGAGCCGGCGGTAGAACGGATACGGGTCGCGCCGATTCCGGGACAGCAAGACGAACGCGAGCATCTCTGAGGTCGTCGGAGCGGCACGGTGAGCTTGTGGCCCCACTGGTGCAGCCGGGCGTGACATGGGTTGAATCTACCGGGCCGCGTGCGGTCGCGGCCCGACGAGCACGCCCGGATTGAGGATGCCGGCAGGATCCAGTGTGGCCTTGACAGCGGTGAGCGCGTCAGCGAAGAGGTCGGGCCGTTGGTGGTCGTACCAGCGTCGGTGATCACGCCCGACCGCGTGGTGATGGGTGATGGTGCCGCCTGCGTCGATGATCGCCTCGCTGACAGCGGCCTTCACCTCGTCCCACATCGCGAGCTGCTCACCGTGGCGCGAAGGCGCGAGCACGGTGAAGTAGGGGGCTGCACCGTCGGGATAGACGTGTGTGAACCGACATGTGATCGTGCCACCCCCGCAGAGTGAGCGCAGCATTCTGCTTGCCGAGGAGACGACCTGTTCATGCAGGTCCTCGAAGCGGTCCCAGGTGACAGCGGTCTCGAAGGTCTCTGCGATGCATCCCAGCGCCACCATGGCGTCACGCAGGTACGGTGCGCGCAGGAACGCGGAGCGCCAGGCATCGGCGGCATCGGTGGGTCCGTCAGTGGTGCCGTCGTTGTGGGGACCGGAAACACGGGCGCCCGTGGAGATGTCTCCACCCGCCTCGGCACACACTCGCAGGGCCAGGTCCATGTCGGCAGCGACCGGCTCGTTGGCCGACTCGAAGCCCAACACGAGTATCGCCTCGCCGTGTCCACCCGCGTTGGCGGCCGCCTCACCTGGATCCAACAGCCGGCAGTTCGTCGGCCACAAGGAGCTCTGCGCCAGCGACCTGGCAGCGGCGACACCATCGGCGAAGGAGGCGAAGCGCACCGATGCGGTCGCCTTGTGCTGCGGGCGGTCCTGAAGCCGGATCCACGCGCTGGTGATCACTCCCAGGATCCCCTCCGATCCGGCGACCAGGCGGTCGGGGACGGCCCCGCTCCCGAGCCCGGTAGACGGCGCGACTCCATCGGCCCCCGCGGTGTGATCATGCGTGTGGACTCCACGAAGTCCTCGATGTGGGTGCGACCGGTCGCGTAGTGGCCCCCGGAGCGGGTGGCGATCCACCCGCCCAGGGTGGAGAACTCGAAGGACTGCGGGTAGTGGCGCAGGGTCAGCCCGTGGGGCCTCAACTGCTCCTCGATCGCCGGGCCGGTTGCACCCCCGGCGATGTGCGCCGCACG
The DNA here is from genome assembly GCA_027493675.1 of Microthrixaceae bacterium. Lineage (GTDB taxonomy): Bacteria > Actinomycetota > Acidimicrobiia > Acidimicrobiales > Microtrichaceae > JAMLGJ01. The sequence continues at coordinate 9,946 of JAOSKI010000009.1, forward strand.
TGAGAGGCGGTCCAGCTCCAGAACACCGCCCATGCGCGACATGTCCAGCGACACCACTCCTGAGAACCGCTCGCTCCATCCGCCGCCGGTCTCGACACCGCCCACCACCGACGACCCGGCTCCGTAGGGGATCACCGCGATGTCAGCCGAACCGCACCAGTCCAACACCGCGGCGAGATCGGTCTCGTCTGCCGGGAACACCACCAGGTCGGGGGATCGGGCACCTCGCCACGGAACCCCCGCACGACGTCGCGGAAGGACTTGCCGTAGGAGTGCCCTGCACGTTGCTCGACATCTGATGAGCAGAGCGCTTCGAGTGGCCCCGGAGGCACGACGCGGGGTGCTCGCAGGTCCAGGTCGGCCGTCCGGGCCGGATCCCGTCGTTGCACCTCGGCGCCGAGTTGGGCCGACACCAGCGGTGCCATCGCATCGATGTCCGCGGGCGGTACCGCCTCGTCCATCCATCCCCAACCCCACCACGAGCGTTTCGATTGGTCCCTCGATGTTGTCAACGCGACTCCCATGTGCGCTCGGCTCTGCCAATCCTGTCACGCTCCGAGCACCCAGGCTGGGTGGGCGTGGCGTGCCCGCGCTCACCACCGGCTCCTCGGGTGCCAATTGCGGCCTCTTCGAGGGCAGGTCGTGTATAGATGCACCTGCGTGAGTCCGTTCGGCGTGAGTCCGTTCGGCGTGAGGCTGTGTGAGGAGCACCGCGTTAGCGTGGCGCGTAGCAAGCACCACCTCCCAGCAAGGTGGTCCGAAAAGGAGAGCCGGAGTTGGAGTTCACCGAGAACCACGAGATGTTCCGAGCGACCGTTCGGGACTTCGTAACCCGGGAGATCGATCCTCACGCCGACGAGTGGGAGGCCGCGGGTGCCTTCCCGGCTCACCGGTTGTTCAAGGCAATGGGCGACCTGGGGCTTCTCGGTCTCACCTACCAGGAGCGCTGGGGTGGCGGAGGATCCGATCACACCTACAAGATGATCCTCGGCGAGGAGCTCGGTAGGTGTGCATCCCTGGGCGTGGCGATGGCCATCTCCGTGCAGACCGACATGGCGACCCCTGCGCTGCACCGCTACGGGTCCGACGAGTTGCGTGAGAAGTACCTGCGCCCCGCCGTCGCAGGCGAAATGGTCACCTCGATCGCGGTGTCGGAGCCCGACGCGGCTCCGACGTGGCCGCGATCCGCACGCGGGCGGTGCGTGACGGCGACGAGTGGGTGATCAACGGCACCAAGATGTGGATCACCAGCGGCACCCAGGCCGACTGGCTGTGCCTGCTGGTGCGCACCTCCGAGGAGGCCGGCTACAAGGGGATGTCGCAGGTGGTAGTGCCCACCGACACACCCGGGTTCACGGTGAGCCGAAAGCTCGACAAGCTCGGCATGCGCGGATCGGACACAGCGGAGCTGTCCTTTGCGGACTGCCGGGTGCCGGTGTCGAACACGATCGGTGAGATCGGGCGTGGGTTCCAGCAGCAGATGACCCAGTTCCAGGACGAACGCATGATCGCGGCGTACCAGATGGTGGGTGCCACAGAGCTGGCGCTCGAGCGCACGGTTGCCTACCTGCGGGAGCGCCAGGCCTTCGGCGCACCGCTGATGGCGAACCAGCACCTGCAGTACGAGTTGGCGGAGGTCGCTGCCGAGCTGGAGCTGAACCGCCACCACAACTGGGTGACGGTGTCGAAGGCCAACCGGGGCGAGGACTTCACCCGCGACGCCACCGTTGCGAAGCTCAGCGCCGCCAGGCTCGCCCGGCGGATGGCCGACCTGGCGGTGCAGTACCACGGAGGCATGGGTTACGTGGAGGAGCTCTGGCCTGCTCGCTTCTACCGGGACGCACGGCTCTGGTCGATCGGCGGGGGAGCGGACGAGGTGATGCTGCGGACCCTCGCACGGATGACCGGCATCGTCGGTGACTGACCCGCAGATGGACGACTCCCACACGGTCTCCAAGGCGGGGATGACCGCGCTCATGGTGGGCGCGCTCGGCGTGGTGTTCGGCGACATAGGGACGAGTCCCCTGTACTCGTTGCGTGAGACCTTCGGCAGTCACGACATCGAGGTCGACGTGGTGAACGTCACCGGAGCGGTGTCGCTTGTGCTGTGGTCGCTCATCCTGGTCGTGTCGATCAAGTACATCGTGTTCATCCTGCGCGCCGACAACCACGGTGAGGGCGGGATCCTGGCACTCACCGAGTTGGTGGTCGGACGCGAGCGTGCCATCGGCAGGATGTGGGCGCTGCTCGTGGTGGGCCTGTTCGGGATGGCACTCCTCTACGGCGACGGGGTCATCACGCCGGCCATCTCGGTGCTCTCCGCTGTCGAAGGCCTGGAGGTGGCCAACCCGGCCTTCGAACCGTGGGTCCTACCGCTGTCGATAGGCATCCTGGTCGGCCTGTTCGCAGTTCAGAGCAAGGGAACCGGCGCTGTCGGGACGCTGTTCGGCCCGGTCATGCTGGTGTGGTTCGGCGTGCTGGGCGTACTCGGGGTGAGCCGGGTTCTCGATGACCAGTCGATACTGTCGGCGTTCAACCCGTACCACGCGGTGGAGTTCTTCAGAGCGACGGGGTTCGAGGGCTTCCTGTCGCTCGGTTCGGTGTTCCTGGTGGTCACCGGCGGCGAGGCGCTGTATGCCGACCTCGGTCACTTCGGGCGCGAGCCGATCCGACGTGGATGGTTCTTCGTGGCCTTCCCCGCGCTCGCGCTCAACTACCTGGGCCAGGGGGCGATGCTGATCGCGGAGCCGGAGGCCATCGAGAACCCTGTGTTCCAGATGGGGCCGGCATGGAGCCGTTGGCCTCTGGTGATCCTCGCCACGTCGGCGACCGTGATCGCCTCCCAGGCCCTGATCTCCGGTGCGTTCTCCCTCACGGTGCAGGCAGCACAGCTCGACTACCTGCCCCGGCCCACGGTGCACCACACCTCCGCTGCCCATTCAGGCCAGGTCTACCTCCCCGCTGTGAACTGGCTTCTCGCAGCCGGGTGCATCGGGCTCGTGGTGGCGTTCGGCAGCTCCACGTCGCTCGCCGCGGCCTACGGGATCGCGGTGACCGCCACGATGGCCATCACGACGCTGCTGTTCTTCGTGTTCGTCCGAAAGCGCTGGGGCTGGAGCACGATCCGTGCACTGGCGGTCTGCCTTCCCTTCGCGGTCCTCGACCTGGGGTTCTTCGGTGCGAACGTGTTCAAGATCCCCCACGGCGGTTGGTTCCCGATCGTGGTCGGAATCGTGATCATCGTGATCATGACCACATGGCGCACCGGCCGTCGGGCCGTCGGGGAGCGTCTCGACGCGGGAGCGACCGGCATCGAGGAGTTCCTCGCCACGTTGCCCGACGACCTGATCCGGGTGCCGGCGGTCGCGGTGTTCCTGTACAGCCGGCCGCGCACGGCCCCGCCGGCATTGCGCACGAACACCGCCCACAACCACTCGATGCACGCCACCGTGCTGCTCGTATCCGTGGAGGTCGGATCCGTGCCACATTGGAGCGGGCCGGCGTTGAGCGTGGAGGACCTCGGCGGCGGCGTGCACCAGATCGAGGTCCGCCACGGCTACATGGAGAAGCCCGATGTGGTCAAGGCGCTGGATGGCATCGAGATCGACGGCACGCCGCTGGATGTCTCGAAGGTGACCTTCTTCATCGGTCGCGAGTCGGTCATATCCACCCCGGAGCACACGATGGCGCAGTGGCGTGAGCGCCTGTTCGCAGCGCAGCTCCGATCCGCCGCGCCGGCGTCGAGGTTCTTCGGCCTGCCCTCGGCGCAGGTGGTGGAGGTGGGTTCGCAGGTGGAGATCTGAGCGCGCGACTCGGGCAAGCAGCTCGCAGGCTGTAGGGTTGCAGCCGTAACAGGGGAGCTCGGGGCACCGGGCTGAGAGGGTGGCTACCGCCACCGACCCACGAACCTGATCTGGGTAATGCCAGCGGAGGGATGTGCCATGACCACCACGGTGGTTTTCGGAGGTGGACCGATCGACAGCGACGCTGTCGAGGTGGCGTTGCACGGCGTGGGGGCCGACCTCGTCATCGCCGCGGACTCCGGGTTGGCAGCGTGTGTCGCAGCGGGATTGCACTGCGACCTGTTGGTGGGCGACATGGATTCGGTGGATCCCGCGTTGTTGGACGCGGCGGCAGCATCGGGCACCGTCATCGAGCGCCACGAGCCGGACAAGGACGCGAGCGATCTCGAGTTGGCACTGGACCGCGCCACGGAGGGGGCACACGGCGGGACCGTGGTGTTGGTGGCAAGCCCTGGGGGCGTCTCGACCATCTGCTGGCCACAGCACTGGTGGTCGGGTCGCCCCGGTACTCGGGGTTCGGCATCGATGCCTACCTGGGTCGCTCACGGGTGCTCCCCGTACACGACCGACGGAGCGTCGTCGCCCGTGCCGGGACGACAGCCAGCCTTCTCGCCCTGCACGGTCCTGCCGGAGGGGTGACGGTCACCGGGATGCGCTGGCCACTGCGTGACGCGGTGTTGGAGGCGACCAACTCCCTGGGGGTCTCCAACCGGTTCACAGCGGACGAAGCGCACTTCAGCGTCGGTGAGGGCGTGTTGACCGTTGTCATTCCCGACCAGAGGGAGATCTGATGAGCACGAGGACCCTGAACCGCAAGAGCATCACGATGGGGGCGCTGCTGGCCGCTGCGGCCCTGGTTGCGCTCGCATGTGGTTCCACCGACGACTCTGCTGAGGGCTCGGATCCCGATGCGAAGCCCGAGACGGTGCGTCTGCTCACCTACGACTCGTTCGCCCTGGACGACGATGCGGCGGCGGCGTTCACGGAGGCGACGGGAGCACGGATCGAGGTGATTCCGGCTGGGGATTCCGGAGCGATGCTCGCAGGAGCGCTCCTCACCGCAGGCGAGCCCGAAGCCGACGTGATCTTCGGGATCGACAACACCACCGTCGACAAGGCAGTCGACGGGGATCTGCTCGAGGCGTTCTCGCCGCCGGCCGCCGAGGACCTTGCGCCTGAGTTGGGAGCGCCCGGCGACGCTGCGGACGTGTTGACACCCGTCGACACCTCCGAGGTGTGCGTGAACGTCGACTCGGGCTGGTTCGCAGACGCGGGCATCGATCCACCCGTGGACTTCGAGGACCTGACCTCGGAGACGCTGCGCGACCTGCTGGTGGTGCAGAACCCGGTGAACTCCTCGCCGGGACTGGCGTTCATGCTGGGCACCACCGAGGTATTCGGTGAGGAGGGGTGGTTGGAGTACTGGCAGGCGCTGAAGCGCAACGGCGTGCGTGTGTCGCCCAGCTGGGACGACGCCTACTACAACGACTACACGGTCAACGGCGGTGACCGACCGCTGGTGCTGTCCTATGCGAGCAGCCCTCCCGCCGAGGTGGTCTTCAGCGAAGGTGCACTCGATGAGCCGGTGTCGACGGTTGCCGATGGCACGTGTGTTACCCAGGTGGAGTACGCCGGCGTGCTGGCAGGGGCGGAGCACCCCGAGCTCGCCCGGGACCTCGTGGAGTTCATGCTGAGCGATCCGTGGCAGGAGGCCGTGGCGCTGTCGAACTTCGTGTACCCGGTCACCGACGTGGAGCTCCCCGAGGAGTTCCGGCTCTGGGCACCCAGGCCGGCGGACCCGGTGGTGCTCGACGCGCAAGCGGTCGGTCGGAACCTGGATCGGTGGCTGGAGCAGTGGCGCTCGGTCATGGAGTAGGCGGTCGACCCGGAGTCGGCCGGCGGCCCAACCCTCAGCGATCCTCTCGGTGGTCGTAGTGGCTCTGGCGGTGGTCGTTCCGCTCGCAGCGGTGCTGTTGCGAGCGGTGATGGTCGACGGTGAACCGAGCACCGAGGCGTTGGTGAGGATGCTCGGCTCAGCCCGCACCTGGCGCATCGTGGGCCTCACCGTGGCTCAGGCTGCGATGAGCGCCCTCGCCGCGGCGATGGTGGGGATCCCCCTCGCCACGGTGCTGGCCCGCTACGAATTCCGTGGCAGGGCGCTCGTGCGGAGCCTCGCGTCAGTGCCGTTCGTTCTGCCCTCGGTGGTCATAGCGGCTGCGTTCTCGTCGTTGCTGGGCCCTTCGGGTGTGGTCGACCTGCGAGGAACCTGGTGGGCCGTGATCGCAGCACATGTGTGCTTCAACCTGGCGGTCGTGCTGCGCCTGGTTGGAGCCGCCGTCGCGGAGTCGACCCCGACCTCGAGGCAGCGGCGCGCCTGTCGGGCGCGTCGATGTTCGATGTCCAACGTCGGATCGTGTTGCCGTTGGTGGCTCCCGCGGTGAGCTCCGCGCTGGTGATCGTGTTCCTGTTCTGCCTCACGAGCTTCGGAGTGGTCGTAGTGCTCGGCGGAGGGTGGGTGACCACGATCGAGGTGGAGATGTGGACGCGCAACCCGCCAGTTCGACCTCTCGGGTGCTGCGGTGCTGGCGGGGCTGCAGGCAGCGTGCGTTCTCGTCGTGCTCCTGTTCGCCGGGGGAGCAGGTCGTGGAGCGCCTCGGTGAGCTCGGCGGGTGTGACCACGTCACGCCGGCCGGTTCGGCCGGCGGAGCGGGGGCGGTGGCGGCTGCGGTGGCGGTGGTCGCCGTGGTGGCGGTGTTGCCGTTGGCGGTGCTGGTGGAACGTTCGCTCCAGGTGGGCGATTCCCACGGGCTCGCCAACTGGATCGGCCTCGGATCCGCCACAGCCGGGACTTCGCTCGCGGTCGATCCACTTGCCGCGGTCGGGGCGTCCCTTCGCTCAGCAGTGCCCGCAGCAGGCATCGCCGTGCTGCTCGGGGTGCCCGCAGCGATGGCGGTCGCTGTCCGCCCCGGCGGCTTCACGGCGCGGGTCCTGCTGTTGCCGCTCGCGGTGTCTGCCACCACGGTCGGTCTCGGCCTGTTGCTGGTTTCGGGGTTCGCTGCCATGGGGTGTTGCACGCTCGGGTGCCTTGGTCGTCCTCGCCCAGGCGCTGGTTGCGCTGCCGCTTGTGGTGAGGGGGTGGCGCCGGCGTTCAGTGCGATGCCAAGGGAGTACGTGGATGCCGCCGCGCTGGCCGGATCGTCGCGCCGCCGGACCTGGTGGACCGTCCAGGTGCCGATCGCGCGCCCTGCGATGGCCGCCGCAGGAGGCCTCGCATTCACTGCGGCCCTCGGGGAGTTCGGCGCCACAGTGTTCGTGGCTCGCAGGACCTCGCCGACGGTGCCGGTCGCGATCGAACGCCTGCTGTCGAGGCCTGGTCAATCCGGCTTCGGCCAGGCGATGGCGCTGTCGGTGCTGTTGGGTGTGATGTGCGCGGCAGTGCTCTGGTTGGTCGACTCCTCGGCAGAGCGTGGCGGCACCTCCTGGATGAGGTTCTGAGTCGTCCGACCCTGCGCTACAGAACTCAGCCCAACGTGCCGATGTGGTGTTCTCAAGTGATCTTGGGTAGATTCGTGTTGATTGGAGAGTCGGGGTACCGCACCTGGCTAGTTGGGGAGTGTGGTCGCGCAGAGATCGGGCGAACTGCGGCCATCACATCCGGTCCGGGGAATCGCACGAGTTGACAGGCGTGCGGGACGAGAGTCCTGCTTTCGATCACACGAAGGCCAAGTCGCAGGAGTCAGGGTCACCCCGCTGTGCACAAGGGGAACAGGTTGCAGGTTAGAAGGACGACGATCGCCGTGGCAGCGGTTGTGACGATGGCGGTGTTCTCCACCACGACCGCCGGCGCACAGGCGCCCGGGGGTGACGGAGGCGGGGAGGAGGTCACGACGACCACTTCCAGCACCACCACCTCGACGCCGGGTTCGACTGGCTCGCAGCCTCCCTCCACAACAACGACCACCACGAGGCCACGCCGCACGACCACGACCAAGCCAGGCTCCACCTCGACCACCACCACGACCGTCCCACCGAACGTGCTTCCGCCCGTGACTATCCCTCCCGAGATGGCCGGAGACCCACGCGCTCCGATCCTGTTCGATCCCGGTCCGGGAGACGGCGTCGAGGTGCCGGTGTTCCAACCCGACTTCACCACTGCGACGAACCAGGTGCTGCAGGCGAAGGTCGATGAGTTGACCGCCCAACTCGCCGACAAGCAGAAGCGCCTCGGCGCCCTGCGTGCCGGCCTAGGCGACCTCGAACGTCAGGTCGGGGTGCTCGACGACGAGCTGGCGACGCTCGACGAGGTGAGCAGGGCCAACATCGCGATCGCCGCCAAGGCGGAGCTCGAGCTGAGGAGCCACACCGTGGACGCCTTCGTGAACGGGTCCACCGAGGACAGGATCGCGATGGTCCGCACGGGTGACCCAGTGAAGATCGGCGTGGCCCGAGAGCTCCTCGACAGCGTGGTCGAGTCCGATGCAGCCCTGGTGGCGCGCCACGAGCAGGCACAGGAGCGCCTGGACGGCCACCAACAGGAGCTGATGGACGACCTGACCCGGTTGCAGACGCGCCAGGGCGAGCTCAGCAATGAGATCAGCAGCTTGCTCAAGGACATTCTTGAGGACGCGCAGGCGCGCAAGGCCTACGAGAGCGGTGCGCAGGTGTATGTGAGGGGGTTCGTGTTCCCCGTGCGGAGCGAGGTCGAGTTCATCGACTCCTGGGGCTACCCGCGGATGTCGGGCACGGCGTCCGCCCACTGGCACCAGGGCACTGACATCTTCGCACCCATGGGCACACCGCTTGTGGCAGCTGAGAGCGGCACCCTCGACCGTGTCGGTACCGCTGGCCTTGGTGGACTGCGGCTCTGGGTCAAGGGTGACTCGGGGAACCACTACTACTACGCGCACCTCAGCGCGTTCGCGCCTGGGATGACCGACGGCCTCAGGGTCAACGCCGGTGACGTGGTCGGGTTCGTGGGTGACACCGGCAACGCCAAGGGCACATCGCCTCACCTGCACTTCGAGATCCACCCCGGCGGCGGCGACGCCGTCAACCCCTACCCGGTGCTGATTGCAACCTACGGGACCAAGCCGATGGTGGAGATCGTGCAGGCGCCGCCACCGACCCTGCCGCGGACCCTTACGCCGACGTCACCAGCGACCCCGGCACCGACCCGCCGGTGACCTTGCCGCCCACGCCGGGTGGCTGAGCGCCCCTGCCCGGGCGAGAATGGGCCACGTGGAAACCGTCGCCCAACTCGATACCCCCGGTCCCTGTCGAGGACCTATTCGCGGAGCTGCAGACCCTGGACGGATACCAGGAGTGGCTCGACATCGTCGATCGGGTCGTGCCTGACGAGCCACACGAGGGCGATCAGGGACCTGCGTGGCTGGTGGACCTGCATGCCAGCATCGGACCTCTGCGTCGCTCCAAGCGGCTGAGGATGATCCGCGATCTGCACGAGGCACCCAACCACGTGCGCTACCTGCGCCGAGAGACCGATGGACGCCGGCACAGCACCTGGCGGCTGACGGTCCAGGTCTCCGACTCAGCGAACGGCGGGAGCCACCTCGAGATGTCCCTGTACTACGGCGGCTCGCTATGGGTGCCGATGATCGAGCGGTTGCTGCGAGAAGAGGTTGAGCGGAGCCGGCCGCGCCTGTTGGCCCGACTGGACCGATCCTGAGGAGCGGTGTTGCGCCGGCGGCTCACCGCCGGCGTGCGGACCATCTGAGGCCGCTGTCGCCTCTGTGCTCCACAAGCTCGATCCCGACGCCGAAGCACTCCGAGAGCCCCTGCGCGGTGAGTGTCTCCTCGAGTGGGCCCATCGCGGTGACCCGACCGCTTCGCAGGAGCATGACGTGGGTGAACGACGGTGGGATCTCCTCGACGTGGTGGGTGACGAGCACCAGTGGCGGGGCCGACGAGTCGGAGGCCATGGCGTCGAGGCGGTCTATCAGGTCCTCCCGTGCCCCCAGGTCGAGCCCTGCTGCCGGCTCGTCGAGCACCACCAGGTCGGGTGTCGACATCAGGGACCGGGCGAGAAGCACGCGTTGGCGTTCACCGGACGACAGCGATCCGAACCGGCGATCGGTCGGCTGGGGGAACCCCTGGTCGCGCAGCAGGGCGTCGGCGCGCGCGTGGTCCTCGGCGCCATAGGCGTGCCACCAGGGCTCCAACGCCGCGTACCGGGCGGTCATCACCACCTCGTGGGCGCTCAGCTGTGGTCTGACCAGGTCGGCCACAGCTGCGCTGACCAACGCAAGGCGTCGCCGCAGTGAGCGTACGTCGACCGAGCCGAGGCGGTGACCCAACACCTCGACGGAACCTTCTGAGGGGTGCTCCCAGAGGGTGGCGATGCGGGCGATCGTGGTCTTGCCCGAACCGTTGGGCCCCAGGATCGCCCAGCGTTGTCCGCGGAGGACCACCCAGTCGATGCCCTCGAGGATCGCTCGGCCTTCGCGGCGATGTGCCACGCCATCGAGCTTCAGCACTTCCGCGTCCGATCCGCCCACTCAGGACGTCCCGTGAGGTCGACCGAACTTCTCGGTCAGATAGTCCTCCATCGCCGAGTTGAGGCTCTCGAGGCCTGCCAATGCTGCGTCGGCCTCGTCGCGCGGCAGGCGGTCGAGCAGCTTGCCGAGGCGTTCGGCCACCACAGAGTCACCTGTGGTGACCATCTCCTTGCCTTCGGCGGTGAGCGACAACACAACGCGTCGCCGGTCGTCGGGGTCCTCACCGCGCAGCACCAGGCCCCGTGCGCAGAGTCCGTCGACCACCGAGGTCACCGTGGAGGGTGCCACGTCCAGCAGGGTCGCGACGTCGGACGCCGGTCTCCCCCCGGAGTCGAGGAACACAAGCACCCGGTACTGCGGGAGCGTGAGGTCGATCTCGGCGAGGGCCGAGCCGCTCACCTTGGCGAGGCGTGCCGCAGCCCGCACTGCATCGGCGTGGCGTGTCTGGGACCGCGAGTCGCGCGCGCTGTCGCGCAGCGGATCTCGGACCGGGTCGCCGGGGGCTGACATCGCGGGAAGGCTAATCGGTGCGGTGGAAATCGTGATGGTGTGGCCGGATTACAGTTGCTTCGTGCCCCGAGCGGAGTGCCCCGAGTGGGAGCGGTGAGTCACCGGTGACCCTCGCCTTGGGCCTCGTGGCAGCGGCCCTTCTCATCGGGGCGAACGCCTTCTTCGTCGCCACCGAGTTCGCGCTCGTGGCGGTGGATCGCACGAAGCTGGAACTGCTCGCCGAGGGGGGGGAATCCGCAGGGCAGCCACCTCTCTTGATCTGCTGCGTCATGTCTCGTTCAACCTCTCGGGTGCGCAGTTGGGCATAACGATCACGAGCCTGGCTCTCGGCCTTCTCACCGAGCCGGTGTTCGCCACAGCGCTCGAGCCCCATGTCGCAGGTGTGCTTGGGGAGGCGAGCGCGCTGGCGGCCTCCGTCGTGGTGACGCTTGCGGTCACGACCATGGTGCAGATGGTGGTGGGGAACTGGTGCCGAAGTCGGTGGCCGTGGCGCGCCCGATCGAGGCGATGCTGCGCCTCTCTGGGGCCTTCCGGGGGTACGCGGTGGTCTTCCGACCCGTGATAGCGGTGTGCAACTCGACGGCGAACGCCCTGGTGCGGTCGGTGGGGATAGAGCCAACCGAGGAGCTCTCCACGGTGCGCTCCCGTGAGGAGCTCCGGCGTCTGGTGCACACCAGTGCCGAGGGCGGCACGATCCGCAGCCAGACCGCTGAACTGCTCGACCGGACGTTTCGCTTCGGCGACAAGACAGTTGCCGAAGCCCTCACTCCGAGGCCTGACATCGTGGCCCTCCCTGTCGACGCAACCGTGGGTGAGTTGCTCGACCTGTCAGCTGAGACCGGCCTGTCGCGCTTCCCGCTGCACGAGGGCGATCTCGACGAGGTGACCGGGGTCGTTCACGTCAAGGACGTGCTCAGGTTGGACAGGTCGGTCCGACGAGCGGCGACGGTTGCGCAGCTGTCGCATCCCGTTCCGATGGTCCCGGAGTCGAAGCTGCTCGACGATCTCCTGGAGGAGTTCGCAGACGGTGGAGCCCACCTGGCGCTGGTGCTGGATGAGTACGGTGGGACCGCGGGCATCATCACGATCGAGGACCTGGTGGAGGAGATCGTCGGTGACATAGCCGACGAGCACGACCTCGACCGGGGTCGTCCGCGGGTGCGCCGCTGGAGGGGCGCGCATCTGCTGTCGGGCAGGCTGCATCCAGACGAGGTGAGGGATGCCTGTGGATACGAGATGCCCGAGGGCGACTACGACACCCTCGCAGGTTTCGTGCTCGAACGCCTTGGCTGCATCCCAGAGGGCGGTGACGGCTTCGGAGTGCGATGGATGGTCCTTCGAGGTGACGGAGATGGATGATCGCCGAGTGGCGACGGTGCGCGTGGTGGCACCGTCACCGGGTCTCGACGTCATCGGGGCCGATTCGTGAACCAGATGCTGCAGGTCGGAATCGGGCTGGCTCTGATCGCCGCCAACGGCTTCTTCGTCGCCATGGAGTTCGCCCTGCTGGCGGCCAGGCGCACCAGGATCGAGGACTCCGTCGCGCAGGGCCGGATCGGCGCCGTGTCGGCTCTCGCCGGGATGAGGTCGCTGAACGTGCAGTTGGCCGCGTGCCAACTCGGCATCACCGTCGTATCGCTCATGTTGGGTTGGATCGTCGAACCGGTGCTCGGCGGAGCGGTGGAGGCGCTGATCGGTCGCACCGCCCTTCCGGCGGGTGCGGCCGCAGTGATCGGGCTGGTGATCGCACTCACGGTCCTGTCGTTCGTGCACATGGTGGCAGGTGAGATGGTTCCCAAGGCGGTGGTCTCGCGAAGCCCGAGGCCACGCTCACGTTGTTGGCCCCTGCGCATCGTGGCTTGACGACGGCACTGCGCCCCGTCGTCTGGGGGCTCAACGGTCTCGGGATGCTCGGGGCGAGACTCATGGGTGTCGAGCCGACCGACGAGCTTGCCCATGCCCACACGCCTGAAGAGCTCGGTGTGATGCTTGACGAAGCCGTGGCCGGAGGACAGCTCGGGGTGGGGGAGGCGGGGCTGCTCACAGGGGCGCTCGGCTTCCTGCGGGTCCGTGTGCACGAGGTGATGACACCGGCTCGTGACCTGGTGACGGTTCCGGCGACCACGACGGTGGCAGAGGCCGAAGCCCTGCTGGTGCGTTCCGGCACTCCCGGGTGCTGGTCACCGACGGCGAGCACGTGATCGGCTTCCTGCATGTCAAGGACCTGCTGGCCTACGAGGAGATGGCTCCGAGTGACCTGTTGCCACCGGGCCTCGTGCGGGTGGCGCTACGGTGGACCCCGACGAGGTCCTGCCCGATGTCCTCTTGAAGATGCGCCGTGCCCGCCGGCACGTGGCGGTCGTGTCCGGTGGCGCCGACGCGCCGATCGGAGGGCTCGTCACGATGGAGGACATCCCTGAGGCGATCGTGGGCGACATCACCGACGAGTCGGACAAGCCGACCGGCGAACCCCGTCATTGGAGGCAGCCGGGATGGAGCTGAGTGCCAGCGTGCTCGATTCGATCCGGTGCGCTGTCTCCGAGCAGCGCTCAGTAGCCGCTGAAGTGGTTACGCGTGAGGGATGTGCGGCGGCTTTCCGCAGGCGCGTCCCGCCTCACGTGGGAGGTAGTGACCGAACCCGGTGGAACGGTGATCGTCCAACAGGAGCGCCCTGGTTCGGCGGGCGCCAACCTGTCCATGTCACCCAGTCGATCCTGTTGGGCGAGGCCGGTGGTCGTGGCGTGCCCCGTTGCGGAGGTCCTCGCCGATGGTGAGGACGATGCCGGGGGGTTCGCGGTGCTGACCAAAGGTCGAAGGGGGAGTCGCTTCCAAGCGGATTCGTCTCGTCGTGAGGCACTGGTCTCGAGCGGTGGGCTGGCCCGACAGGCGGGCACGGCCTGCGCACGCATCCACACGATGGATCCACGCTGCGCCCCTGGGCTGAGCGAAGCCGACCCACTGAATCGATGAGGTCCTTGCTCGACGGAGCGGACGAGGCCCACCCGGCGTTCAAGTGGGGCCTTGCCCATCTCGAGGCGACTCGACCAGCCGCAAGGTCGCCTGTGATCGTGCACGGGGACTTCCGGATGGGGAACCTGCTCGTCGGCGCGTCCCGGGTTGACCGCGGTGCTCGACTGGGAGCTGGCGCACCTGGGATCGCCGTCGAGGACCTGGGGTGGTTCTGCGCACGGGCATGGCGCTTCGGTTCCCCGTTGCGTGCCGGGGAGAGTAGGCACCCTGGATCAGTTCCTGGCCGGCTACCGAGATGGCGGAGGTGACCCTCCCGAGGCGGCCGAGCTCGAGTGGTGGGAGGCCTATGCGTGCCTTCGTTGGGGGGCTGATCTGCGTGCTGCAGGCGCTGGTGCACCGAAGCGGCATGCCGATCGGTGGAGCTGGCAGCCATCGGGAGGCGGGCAGCGGAGTGCGAGGAGGACCTACTCCAGTTGGTGGTGGGGTCCAGCGACTTGGAACCGCCTGCAGAGCCGGCGCGTCGTCGCGGCCCGCCCCACGACGCGCCAGGGGCCGGTGAGTTGCTCGACGCCGTCGCCGGGCATCTCGAATCGTTGATGAAGGCATCGGAAGGCAGGGAGCGCTTCGGTCTCCGCGTATCCCGCAACGTGGTGCGGCTGGTCGAACGGGAGCTGAACTTCGCCTCCCTTCTGACGGACCGTCACACGGAGCGGCTCAAGTCCCTGGGTGTGCCCGATGACGCCGCACTGGCACAGGCGATCAGGAGCGGCTCCGTGGGTCCTGGCGACGCTGGGGTGGTCGCCGCGGTGCGTGCCGCGGTGCGCGACAAGCTGGCGGTGTCCAACCCCGGCTACTGGCGTGGTGACGGAGAGGAGGTGTCGAGGTGAGCCTGTGCCTGGCAGGACGCGACGTGCTGGTCGTGTCGCCGCACTTCGATGACGTGCCGTTGTCGTTGGGTCAGAGCCTCACCGACGGTGAGCTGTCGCGGGCACGACGGGTGAGGGTCCGCGTGGTGTTCGGTCGGACCAACTGGACCACCAGGTTGCATCCGACCCGCGGACGGGCTCCGGTCGTCTCGGCGTGGCGCCGGGTCGAGGAGCTGCTTGCTGCGGCCGCTTCGGTTACACCGTGAAGGTGCAGCCGGTCGAGGAGGTGATCCTGCGGAGCGGGTCCATGGATCCGCTGGCGTTCCGTACTTCCACGGTGCTCGAGGATCACCCACTGGTCGACCGAGTGACCGCGATGATCCGGGCGTGGAGCGGGTTGACCGACGTTCTGTTGGTGCCGGCGGGGCTCGGCCGCTGGCACGTGGACCACCGCATCGTTGCCGCCGCCGGTGTGCGTGCGGTGCGTGCAGGGCTGGGCACGATCGCCTTCTACGAGGACCGACCGTACGTCGCCTACATGGACGAGGCCGAGATCGCCGCCGAGTTGGCCGAACTCGGGCTGGAACTCGAGGCGCAGGACGGTCCGGGCCGATCGAGGAGCAGGTCCAGCGCAGTGTGCGACGGATCTACCGATCGCAGATGGACGCCTACTTCACCGACGCACAACGCCGGGACACCGAGCGTGGCCGCAGCGAGCGGATCTGGGTGCCATGACCACGTCGGGTGCCTCATGTTGCGGTTGCGAACGGCGCACACCACAGTGGTGCCCATGAAGATTGGTGTCCTTGGTGCAACTGGCCCGGCGGGAAGCGGTCTGGCCGCCCGCCTGGCCTCGGTCGGCTTCGAAGTGGTGCTCGGTCACGGTCCAAGTACCGCGCCATGGAGGTTCGGGACAGGATCGTGCAGCGCTGGCCTGACAAGGACCTGTTGTTGGAGGCAGGCGACAACCACCAGGCCTCGGGGTGAGGCCGACGTGGTGGTGATCGCCACCCCGTGGGACGCAGCGGCCTCGACGGCGTCGGACTGTGCCCGCGAGATGCAAGGCAAGGTGGTCATCTCGATGGCGAATGCCCTGGCGAAGGTCGGTCACGAGTTCCAACCGCTGGTGCCTCCCCGGGGCTCGGTGGCGGCGTCGGTGCAGGCTGCGGTACCGAAGTCGTTGGTCTCGGCGACGTTTCACCACGTTCCCGCCAAGGAGTTGGGGGATCTCGCCCATCCCGTGGAGTCGGACGTGTTGGTGTGCTCGGATCATCCTGAGGCCACCCCAGGCGACCCTCGAAATCGTCTCGAAGATCCCCGACCGCGCGGCGTGGATGCCGGAGAGCTCTCCAACGCCGCGCCGATCGAGGCGTTCGCGGCGGTGCTGTTGCAGGTGAACGTGAAGTACCGGACGCGGTCGCGATCCGCTTCACCGGCCTTCCCCAGTAGCCCTCGCGGGGAGCCTTCGCGAGCCCGGGTAGCGTGGCCGCGATGCGTCTCTACGACACCCGTCAGGGTGAGGTCGTACCGTTCGAACCGGCGACCCAGGTCGTCACCATGTACACCTGTGGCATCACCCCCTACGACTCGACGCACCTGGGTCACGCCGCCACGTACCTCACCTACGACGTCTTGCAGCGACGCCTCGCGACATGGGATACGACACCCAGTGCGTCCGCAACATCACCGATGTCGACGACTCGATCCTGCCCAAGGCCCGTGAGCTCGGCGTGCACTACCTGGATCTGGCCGCGGCCGAGCTGGCTCGCTTCGACGCCGATATGGAACGCCTCGAGATGATCCCTGCATACTCCGAGCCGCGGGCGACCTCCGCCATCGCCGACATCCGTGGATTCATAGGCATGGTGCTGGATCGTGGATTCGCCTACGTGGCGGGCGGCTCGGTGTACTTCGAGGTCTCGAAGTTCGCCCGATTCGGTGAGATCAGCGGGTACGGACGCGCAGAGATGCTCGAGCTCGCAGCGGAGCGTGGTGGCAACGTCGACGATCCACACAAGCGGGATCCGCTCGACTTCGTGTTGTGGCAGCCGTCCCTTCCCGACGAACCCCTCATGGGAGTCGCTGTGGGGTCCGGGCAGGCCGGGTTGGCACATCGAATGCTCGGCGCTCGCCATGCGGGAGCTGGGAACGACCATCGATC
Organism: Microthrixaceae bacterium; assembly: GCA_027493675.1. Classification (GTDB taxonomy): domain Bacteria; phylum Actinomycetota; class Acidimicrobiia; order Acidimicrobiales; family Microtrichaceae; genus JAMLGJ01. The sequence goes on from JAOSKI010000009.1 coordinate 26,771, forward strand.
TGCACGGCGGTGGAACGGACCTGATCTTCCCGCACCACGAATGTGAATCAGCCCAGTCGGAGGCGGCCACCGGAGAGCTGTTCGTGCGTCATTGGATGCACCAGGCCATGGTCCGCATGGATGGCGAGAAGATGTCGAAGTCTCTCGGCAACCTGGTGTTCGTGTCCGACCTCGCGATGCTCTGGGACCCCCGTGCCATTCGCCTGGCGTGCATTGTGCACCACTACCGCAGGGCCTGGGAGTGGTCAGGGGACCTGATGCCGCAGGCCTCGGAGCGGCTGAGGCGTTGGGTCGCCGCAGGGGTGGGATCCGGTGCGCTCGAGTCGGTGCGTGACGCGCTGGACGACGACCTCGACACGCCGGGGCGGTCGCAGCAATAGACGCGGCCGTCGAGCGAGGCGAGGGGTCTCCGATGCGGCGCTGCTGCTGGGGGTGCGCACGGACCGCCCCGTTGAACGGAGCCCTGAGCACAGTCTGTGAGCCGGCCCACCCCTCACTCCCCCTGGCGAACTGTCCGGCGTCAGCCACGGAACCCCGCACCACACCGGACAGTTCGTGGTGGGGGCACCACACCGGACAGTTCGTGGTGGGGCACCACACCGGACAGTTCGTGGTGGGGGCACCACACCGGACAGTTCGTGGTGGGGGCACCACACCGGACAGTTCGCTGAAGGGGTTCTCGGGAAAGGGGAACTCCTCGGACAATTCGCGGTAGGCATGGATAGGATCGGCGGTGGCGCTGAGGCGGCCGAGGAGCGAAAGGAGACACCATGGAGCGCACCGCAGGCAAGGCACAAGGCGTTGCGAGGGTGGTACTGACACCGGTGTTCCGTTCGCTGTGGCGCGTGACCACGGAGGATCTCGCCAACGTTCCCAGCACCGGTGGCGCGATCATCGCACCCAACCACATCTCGGTGCTCGACTCGTTCTTCCTCCCGCTCACGCTGCCGCGTCGCATCACCTATGTCGGCAAGGCCGAGTACATGGACGACTGGAAGACCAGGTACGTCTTCCCGCGATAGGGATGATCCCGATCGACCGTTCCGGCGGTGACGGAGCACAGCGTGCACTCGGACGCGGCAGCCGGGATACTCGACGCCGGTGAGCTCTTCGGGATCTACCCCGAAGGTACACGTGCTCGCGACGGAAGGCTCCACAAAGGCCACACCGGCATAGCGCGCCTCGCTCTGCGCACCGGAGTCCCGATCGTGCCTGTCGGCATCATCGGCAGCGATGCCTGTCAGCCTCCTGACGCGAAGCTTCCGACTCCCTTCAGGCGGGTGCACATCCGCTTCGGGCGACCGATCGACGTCTCCGCTACGCGGACCGTGCGGATGACCGCATCGTGCTGCGTCAGATCACCGACGAGGTGATGTTCGAGATCCGCAACCTCTCAGGTCAGGAGTACGTCGACACCTATGCCACCAAGGGTTCCGCGGGCAAGGCAGCGGCGGTTCCCGAGCTACCCGGAGTGATTGAGGAGACGCGGCCCCGTGACGGGGGTGCCTCGGGATGCCGAGGTCATCCAGTTCCCCGACCGGCGATCCGAAGGCTCCGATCCCAGGCATCCGGCGGCGATGGAGGCGCCCGTGGCCGGGTTCGCCCCATCCGCCGCGCGTCCCACGCGGGAGCAGGCGGCATCACTGGTCCTCGTGGGATCCCAGAGCGATGCAGACGGCGTCGAGCGTCGTTCGTCGGCCGCAGTGCTGCAGCCGCGTCCGCTCGTTGGTGCGTGACGGAACCGCTGCGGAGTCAAGGAATGCTGTCCTGGCGACACATCGTCGCCCGGTAGCCTGAGCAGCGATGGCCGAGATCTCGATCACCCTGCCCGACGGATCCGCGCGGACGCTTCCGGAGGGGGACGACCGGTGCCGATCTTGCTGCGTCGATCGGCAAGCGCCTGGCCAAGGACGCGCTGCTGGTCGTCGTCGACGGCGAACCGGCGGACCTCTCCTCTCGGCTCCCCGACGGGGCCGAGGTGCGCATTGTCACCCGCAAGGACACCGCCGCGCCTCGAAGTCCTGCGACACTCCACCGCCCACGTGTTGGCACAGGCGGTCCTCGAGTTGTGGCCCGGCGCCACCTTCGCCGGTGGGCCTGCGATCGAGAACGGGTTCTACTACGACTTCGAGCTACCCGACGGGGGTTCGTTCTCCGAGGACGACTTGGGGCGCATCACCGAACGCATGCGCAAGATCATCGAGGCCGACCAGCCCTTCGGAGCGCTTCGAGTTGCCGATCGACGATGCCCGGGAGCTGATGACCGACCATCCCTACAAGCGGGTGTTCATGGACCTGGCAACGCGCAGTGGAGGATCTGGCGAACCGGCCCGACGCCGAAGCCTCCGCCGAGGCGGATGTGTCCGGCGGCTCGATCAGCTTCTACCGCAACGGTGAGGGCTTCGTCGACATGTGCCGGGGCCCGCACGTGCCGAGCACCGGCAGGCTCGGCCACTTCGCACTGCAGAGGGTCGCGGGTGCCTACTTCCGCGGCAGCGAGCAGAACCCGATGCTGCAGCGGATATACGGCACCGCCTGGCTCGACAAGGTCGGCCTGGAGGCGCACCTGCACCGCCTCGAGGAGGCCGAGCGGCGTGACCACCGCCGGCTGGGTGCCGAGCTCGACCTGTTCAGCTTCCCCGACGAGGTCGGCTCAGGCCTGGCGGTGTTCCATCCCAAGGGTGGGATAGTGCGACGGCTGATGGAGGACTACTCGCGGCGTCGACACGAGGAGGCCGGCTACGAGTTCGTGTACACCCCGCACATCACAAAGGCGAACCTGTTCGAGACCTCCGGACACCTGGACTGGTTCGCCGAGGGGATGTTCCCCCCTATGGTGCTCCACGACCACGACCACGCACCCGGCGAAGACGCCGGCCAGGATGCATCACAGGGTGAGGGAACCAGGTACTACCTGAAGCCCATGAACTGCCCGTTCCACATCCTGATCTTCAGGAGTCGCCAGCGTTCGTACCGTGAGTTGCCGCTGCGGATGTTCGAGTTCGGGTCGGTCTACCGCTACGAGCGCTCCGGGGTCGTGCACGGCCTCACGCGGGTGCGGGGCATGACCCAGGACGATGCGCACATCTTCACCACCAAGGAGAACATGGGCGACGAGCTCGCCTCGTTGCTGAGCTTCGTGTTGGACCTGCTGCGCGACTACGGGCTCGACGACTTCTACCTGGAGCTCTCCACCAAGCCCGAGGCGAAGGCGGTGGGATCGGACGAGGAGTGGGACGAGGCGACCGAGGCTCTGCGTGTGGTTGCCGAGTCGATGGACCTGGAACTCGTGATGGACCCCGGTGGCGGCGCCTTCTACGGGCCGAAGATCTCGGTGCAGGCACGTGACGCAATCGGCCGCACATGGCAGATGTCGACCATCCAGGTCGACTTCCAGCTTCCTGCGCGCTTCGAGCTCGAATACGTCGGCTCCGACGGTGCGCGCCACCGTCCGATCATGATCCACCGCGCGCTGTTCGGATCGGTCGAGCGGTTCTTCGGCGTCCTGGTCGAGCACTACGCAGGGGCGTTCCCCGCGTGGCTCGCCCCCGGTTCAGGTGGAGGTGCTGCCGGTTGCCGACGCCCACCATGAGTATGCCCACGAAGTCGCAGCGGATCTCGTGGCCACGGGTTCCGGGTGGAGGTCTCCGAGGCCGACGACACCCTTGGAAAGCGGATCCGGCGGGCGAAGGGCCAGAAGCTGCCGTACGTGCTCGTCGTGGGCGACGACGACGTGGCGCACCGCACGGTGGGGAGTCAATCCCCGTGGGGGAGAGGTCGAGCGCAACGTCCCGCTGGGGGGCTTCGCGGAGAGGCTCTCGGCCGATGTGGCCGGGCGCAACTGAGGCGGTCGGGTCCGTGCCGCTCGAACAGCTGTGGGCGACGTGGCGGTCCAACTACGTCCGCGGCCTCGACGACAGCCGAACCGCGGTGCCCGACGGCGAACCAGATGACGGTCGGTCGCTGTTCGAGCGGATCCTGCACTCCGGCGCCGACGACTCCGAGACCCTGATCCTGCATCGCGGAGCCGAGTGCTTCGCAATGCTCAACAGGTTCCCCTACACCGCAGGCCACCTCATGGTGCTCCCCAATCGCGCGGTGGCCGACCCTGGAGCTCCTCACGCCATCGGAGGAACATGAGCTGTGGGCGATGGTGCGTGACTCGGTGGTGGCTCTCAAGGCGGCGCTGAGATGTCACGGCGTGAACGTCGGCCTCAACCTGGGCTCAGTCGCCGGTGGCTCCCAATCCGACCACATCCATGTGCACGCGGTCCCCCGCTGGCAGGGCGATGCCAACTTCATGTCGGTCGCTTCCGAGACGCGCGTCATCCCCGTCGCCCTCGAGGATGCTTGGGAGGCCATCCGCGGGCCTGGCCGGAATGAGCCTCTGACGGCTCGCACGCCGACCCAACGGTCCGCGCGCCGACGGGTCACCGGAACCGGTGGATCCCGCGACCCCACAGCGTCTTGATCAGGCGACTGATGATGCGTTCGCCTTTGGGGCCATACGGATACTGCTGGGCGGTCTGCTTGCCGCCGAATCGGTCGATGATCACCGGCTGGGTGTGGGTGAAGCCGCGCACCCCGACCTTGCCGTTGGCCTGTCCCACCCCGCTGTCCCCGCGGCCACCGAACGGCGCTTCGGGGATCCCGTAGGTGACCGCCATGTCGTTGATGCACACGCTTCCGGTGTGCATGCGGCCGGCGATCCTCACCCCTCGGCCTCGTTCGCGGTCCACACGCTGCCGGCGAGGCCGTAGGCGGTGTCGTTGGCGAGCTTGATGGCTTCCTCCACGTCGGCGACCGGCACTATCGGAAGCACCGGACCGAACGTCTCCTCGGCCATCACCGACATGGAGTGGTTCACGCCGGTCAGCACCGTGGGTTGGTAGAAGATGCCCTTCAACGAGTCGTTGCGGGAGCCGCCCGTGAGCACGGTCGCCCCCGAGGCCACCGCATCGGCGACCTGGGACTCGACCTTCGCCAACTGCGGCTCGAAGCACATCGGGCCGACGTCGAACTCGCCTGCGGATCCTTGGCGCAGGGCCTTCACCCGCTCGACCACCTTGGCGGTGAACTCGTCGGCCACATCCGCCATCACATAGACGCGTTCGGTTCCGCAGCAGTACTGTCCCGTGTTGAACATGGACCCGACCACCGCCCCGCCGGCGGCGGCGTCCAGGTCGGCGTCCGAGCATACGATCATGGCGTCGTTGCCACCCAGCTCGAGGGTGTAGGGAACCAGGCGACGGGCGCACGCCTCCGCGATCCGACGCCCCGCGGCGACGCTGCCTGTGAAGTGGACCTTGTCGATGCTGCTGTTCACCAGTGCCGCCCCGGTTGCACCGTCGCCGAGCGCAACCTGGAAGACACCCTCGGGGATGCCCGTGGATGCGAACAGGTCCACTGCGAGTCTCCCCGAGTACGGGGTCACCTCAGAGGGCTTGAGCACCACGGTGTTGCCCGCCACGAGGGCCTGTAGCGCCGGGGTTGAGCGACAGGATGAGCGGACCGTTCCACGGGGAGATCACTCCTACGACGCCCAAGGGTCGGTGGTGCAGTTGCACCTTCTTGGTGAAGCGCAGCACGCCGTGGGGCCGGACCATCTCGGGTTCCAGCCAGCGCTTGGCGTGCTTTGCGTTGTGGGCCAAGCGTCCGCTGCCGCGAACACGTCGATCACGAGCGCCTCGGTGCGGGGCTTGCCGGACTCTCGAACGATCACGTCCACCAGGTCGTCCTGGTGCGACACCAGGTGAGCGAGCGCCTTGCGCAGGTAGCCGGCACGTCGCGCGGGTCCCATCGCCTCCCACACCGGTTGTGCGCCGCGGGCGCGTTCGACCATTGCAGCCACGTCGTCGTCGCTCGCGCACTCGAACGAACCGATCGGTTCAAGGGTCGCGGGGCTCGCCAGCTCGTAGCGGCGGCGCCCCTCGGCTGTCGGATCGGTTGCAGTGACGATTGCCATCTCTGGTGGTCCCCCTGGGTTCCAGCCGGTGCATGCTGCCGTGGACCATCACCCAACCACACCACCGCCCGACGTGCCAATGTCCGGCGACCGCGGAATCGCCGAGGTGGGGTGCTGTGAGTAGCGTTTCGGATCGTGAGCGACGACGAGGTGATGGACGAGCTACCCGAGGACCTCAACCTCGCCGAGTTCGTCGGGCCCTATACATTCCCCAACAACAACCGGCGCCGCATCCCCGCTGCCATGTACATGGTCATCGGCGTGGTCGCCGTCGGCGCCTACCTGGCCGTCGGTGACGGATCCGCTCTGGTGAACACGGGCCTTGCCGTCTCGGGCGCGGGCCTGTTCCTGTTCGGCGCCTACGGGATGGTCGCCGGATGGACCCTTCGTGTGGACGAAGCCGACGCGCTGGTGGCTGCTGCGACCCGGGTGGGTTTCCCGGTGGGGCTGCTTCGGCCCAGCAGGTATGGCACGGCTGGCTCTCCCGGCCGACCTGGCGGATCCTCGTCTACTCGGGGGAGGACCCGCCTCTGAAGCGAGGGATCGTGCTCGTCGACGGGGTCGACGGTGAGGCCTTCGAGTGGTTCACCGAGGACAACCCGGAGGACTGGGCGTCACTCGGGGGGAGCACCCAGAGCGCCTCCAGCAGTGATTGAATCCGACAGATGCGGGGATGCTGGCCTTTTCGGCGGCCATGACATACAGTGCTAACTGTTGCAAGCGCCCGAACGAGGAGCAACCCCCACGTCATGTTCGATGGACAGTTCCGCAAGCAGGTAGATGCAACGGTGCAGCCGCTGGGTCGAGGACTGGCCCGTGCAGGCATCACCCCAGATGTGATCACGGCGATCGGTCTGGCCATGTCACTTGCCGCCGCCATTTCGATCGGAGCCGGTGCGTTCAGCCTGGGACTCCTGTTGGTGGTGCTCACCGGCATCCCCGACATGCTCGACGGGGCGGTGGCGAAGGCCTCCGGAAGGTCGAGCCGGCGCGGCGCGTTCTTCGACTCGGTGTCCGATCGCATAACCGGACGCGATGCTCTTCGCGGGGCTGACCTACTACTTCGCCTCCCAGGGTGAACCTGCATGGGTGATCATGTTGCCGGTCGCGGGGTATGCGACGGCATCCTGGGTGTCCTACCTGCGGGCGAAGGCGGATGCGCTCGGGTTCCGACGCCCACGTGGGTCTCGTCGAACGGGCCGAGCGGATCATGCTGCTGGTGGTCGGACTCCTCTTCGGCGGATCCGTCCTGGTGGCGATCCTGATCGCCATCGCGGTGCTGAACCTCGTGACCGCCGGCCAACGCTTCGCCGCGGTGTGGTCCCAGGCCACCGACGCCACACCCACGCTTTCGGCACGTCGCGCCGAGCGCGCGAGCGGCGCCGCCGTCGCAGCCCCCGGGCCACCCGCTCGGCCGCGGAGCGCCGCGCCGAACGGGCCGAGCGGCGCCGACGGCTCACCAGCCGTCGACTCGGCTGACGCTCGCGGGTGGACGTTCCGGTCTCCCTGCTGCGGGCCGCCTCTGCGGCCATGGCGGTAACGCCTGTCCCTCTCGCCAACCTGGCGGGCCGTGGCGTGGCCGCAGGGATCGCAAGCATCTCCCATGACGAGCGCAGGATCGTGGCGCGCAACCTCCGCCGCGCCGGCGTGCCCGTCGGGGGGCCCGTCTCGGAGCGCCGCGCTGTGCAGCGGGTGTTCGACTCGTATGGCCGATACTGGGTGGAGACGTTGCGCCTGCCGCATCTCAGTGTCCGTCAGGTCGCCGAGGGCATCACCATCGAAGGACTTGAGCACATCGAGTCGTCCATGGACCGTGGTGTCGCACCCATCCTGGCTCTGCCCCATCTGGGTGGCTGGAGTTGGCGGCACGGTTCCTGCACGACGTGTTGGGCTACGGCGTCGCAGCGGTGGTCGAGGAGCTCGAGCCGAGAGAGCTCTACGAGTGGTTCCTGGATGTGCGTGAGGGGATCGGGATGAACGTCATCCCGTTGTCCGAAGGCACGTCGGGTGTGACTGCGGCGCTCGCCGCGGGAGAGATCGTCTGCCTGTTGTGCGACCGGGACATCTCCGGTGCGGGCGTCGAGGTGGAGTTCTTCGGAGAGCGCACGACCCTGCCCGGTGGGCCCGCTCTCATGGCGATTCGCTCGGGATCACCGCTCTTGCCTGCGGCGGTCTACTTCGAGGGCTCTCGTTGCCGCGGGGTGGTGTCGCCGCCGATCGACACCACTCGCCAGGGTCGCCTTCGTGACGATGTCACACGGGTGACCCAGCAGCTCGCATGGACCCTCGAGGCCCAGATCCGACGCGCCCCTGAGCAATGGCACCTGCTGCAGCCGAACTGGCCGAGCGACTACGCGGCTCTCGGTCGCGAGGTTCCGCAGCGTCGCAGGGCCACCCGGGCGTCGAAGGCCGGGAACTAGGTTCTCGCCCGTGCGCATCGGGTTGATCTGCCCCTACAGCCTCACGGTCCCTGGGGGCGTGCAGAACCAGGTGATGGCCATGGCGCGCTCGCTGTTGCGACGTGGCCATCGGGTGAGGGTGCTCGCACCGTGCGACGGTGCACCACCTGCTCCGTTCGTGACACCGCTGGGCGCGAGCGTTCCGAATCCGGCCAACGGGTCGGTCGCACCCCTGGCTCCCGATCCCCCTGCCCAGTTCAGGTTGCTTCAGGCACTTCGCAGCGAGGACTTCGATCTGGTGCACCTGCACGAGCCAGGGTACCCGGCGCGTGCATGACCACCCTGTTCACCAAGCCTGCGCCGATGATCGGTACCTTCCACGCGGCCGGCCGCATCCCGGCCTACGGGATCCTGAAGCCGCTGGCCCGGTGGGGGGGAGCGCGCCTCGATGCTCGGGTGGTGGTTTCCGACGATGCGCTCGCGCTGGTGGACCCGGTCATCGACGGACCCTGGATCAAGCTGTTCAACGGCATCGAGATCGAGCCGTGGCGTGATGCCACACCATGGCCAACCGAGGCGCCCACGGTGTTGTTCCTCGGTCGCCACGAGCCGCGCAAGGGACTCTCGGTGTTGCTGGATTCGTTCGCCCGGATCGAGGGCGACGTCCGCCTCTGGGTGGCGGGAGAGGGCCCCGAGACCCACAAGCTGCAGCACGGCCATCCCGACAGGCGCATCGAATGGTTGGGGCGGATCGGAGACACCGAGCGCGAACGTCGCATGGCTGCGGCCGACGTCTTCTGTGCGCCGTCGCTCGGAGGCGAATCCTTCGGGATCATCCTCCTGGAGGCGATGGCCGCAGGCACCCCGGTGGTGGCGAGTGCCATCCCGGGATACGAGAAGGTGGCCTGCGCACCGGCTCCCGACGGGACCTCGCCGGCGGAACCGGTGGCCCGCCTGGTGGAACCCGGCGACGCGGCCGGACTGGCAGCGGCGTTGGGCGAGGTCCTGAGGTCTCCCGAGGCTAGGGATCGCCTCACAGAGTGTGGTCGCCGTCGTGCCGGCGCGTTCGACATGGAGGCCCTGGTGGACCGCTACGAGGAGATCTATGCCGATGTCCTCTGATGCCGCGACGGAACCATCCGGCGGGGCCCGTGGGTGATGACGCTCCCGACGGTTCGGATGTTGTCCCACACAAGGTACCGTCGGATACCGTTGCAGTGATGCAGAGCCCTTCCCCGTTCACGGCCGCTGCGGAAGGCGCGATGCGTAGAGCACTTGTGGTGGGTGTGGTGGCATCGGTCGTCGTCGGCCTGCTCCTCACCGGCTTGGCGGCAATCATGTCGAATGCTCTGATCGGCCTGTTGCTGGGTGTTGTCGTGATCGTGGTGGGTGCCGCGGCATGGGTGCTCCATGTGCAGCGGAGCTTCGCGGAGGCCGCGACTGCGGTGGTCGGCGAGCTCGGCCGACCTGTGAGCGACGCGGAGCAACCGGCGTTCTGCAATGCGCTCGATGGGGTGGCGATACGCACGGGTGTGAAGGCACCGGAGCTGAGGGTGCTCGAGACGGACTCGGCCAACGCCCTTGTAGCGAGCGACGGTGAGCTCTCGACGGTGGTCGTCACCTCGGGTCTGCTCGATCTGTGCCGCACCGTCGAATCGGAGGTCATCGCGGCCGAGCTGCTGTGTCGCGTGCGTGACGACTCGGCCCGCTACGGCACCCTCGCAGCCGGCCTGACTCCGATGATGCGCCGGGCGTCAGGCATCGACGACGGAGCGGTGGCAGAACTGCTCGGCGAACAACGTGCGGTTCGCTCGGATGCCGACGCCGTGGCCTTGACCCGATACCCGCCCGGCCTGGTATCCGCGTTCGAACAGATGGCCGAGGTGGGCACCGTCGTCCAGGGAGCTTCACCGGGGACAGCACCGCTCTGGATCGCACCGGCGGTCGGAGTGGCTCAGGGAGTTGCAGCGTCGGTCGACCGAACAGTCAACCAACCCCCTCGGCTATCGGATAGCCGTCTTACGGGAGCTGTGATCCTGAGGAATCCCAGGTGACCGACGAAGGGGCTGCTGACGCCTGCGAGGACCCGGTCGTGGTCGTTCGCAGCCGGCCCGCTCGACGGCAGGCGAGGCGCCGGAGGCGCGTTGCAGCAGGTGTCGCCGTGGTCCTGGTGATGGTGACGGCGGTCGCACTGTGGGCGTCGTGGAGGTCACCGGCGGCACGGTCATCAAAGGTGGGCTCCGCGTCGACGTCGGTGGTGCTCCCGACCACCACCACACCCTCGGAGCCTGTGGTCGCCCCGCTCACCGGCTTGGCCATTCCTCCGGACCGAGCCGTGGGACTGCTGCGTCCTGCTCTCGTGGCGAAGATCGACGGTGCCCCACAGGCGATGCCCCAGGAGGGCCTGCGTGAGGCGGACATGGTGATCGAGGTGCGTGGAGGGAATCAGCCGATACCTGGCGGTGTGGCACAGCGAGTCTGCGGATCCGATCGGTCCGGTGCGATCCGCGCGGACCACCGATCCCGACCTTCTCGCCATGTTCGGACGACCGCTGTTCTCCTATTCAGGGGGCAACACGGGCGTGCTTGCCGCCCCTCGACGAGGCTGACTGGTTCGACGACGTCTCCCACGATGCGGTTCCCCGTGCGTACGAACGTGATCGGTCCCGGCGGGCCCCGCACAACCTGATGGCGGATACCTCTGAGTTGCTCGCCGAGGCCGATCCCTCACCGGTGCTGCCGGTACCCGTGTTCACCTACCGGTCCGAGGCCGACAAGGCACCGGGTGCGCCTGTCGAGGGGATGACTGTGAGCGTGGGCTCCGGTGGCGCTTCGCATGGGATGAGGAGAGCGGTGGATGGCGGCGATGGGCTTACGGTCGGGAGCATCTGAGCCCCGATGACGAACAACTCGCGCCCACGAACGTGGTTGTGATCGAGGTCGACTACGTCCCCTCGGAGGCGGACCGGGAGTCTCCCGAGGCAGTCAGCGTCGGAAGCGGCAGCGCCTGGGTGTACTCGGGCGGTCATGTCCAGACCGGCCGCTGGGACCGTCCGGAGCGTACCCTCGGCTGGCAGCTCACCGGTGACGACGGACATGCCATGACACTCGCTCCCGGCGCCACTTGGGTGGTGCTGGCCGACGGGCCTCCTCGGGACGCGGCCGCCTGAGCAGGTCGAGGCCCGAAGAAGGCCGATCGCGCTTCGGGGAGCCGCCGCAGTGTCGGTAGACTGCGCGCATGTCCGAACAGCCCACCAACACGGGTCCATCGCCCTCCAACCGGGAGACAGGCACCCGGCTCGTCAAGCGTGGCTTGGCGGAGATGCTCAAAGGTGGCGTCATCATGGACGTGGTGAACGCCGAACAGGCGAGGGTGGCCGAGGACGCAGGGGCCGTGGCCGTCATGGCTCTGGAGCGTGTTCCCGCCGACATCCGTGCCGACGGTGGAGTGGCCAGGATGAGCGATCCCGCGATGATCGAGGCCATTCAGGAGGCGGTCACGATCCCGGTGATGGCCAAGGCCCGGATCGGCCACTTCGTGGAGGCGCAGATCCTCGAGGCGCTGGGGTCGACTACGTCGACGAGTCCGAGGTGCTCAGTCCCGCAGATGAGGCGCACCACATCGACAAGTGGGCCTTCACGGTCCCGTTCGTGTGCGGTGCGACCAACCTCGGCGAAGCCCTTCGCCGCATCTCCGAGGGCGCTTGCATGATCCGCTCGAAGGGCGAAGCCGGCACCGGCAACGTGATCGAAGCGGTCCGGCATCTGCGTTCCATCACCGGCGACATTCGCCGGATCGGCCAGTCCGACTCCGCTGAGCTCTTCGAGTGGGCCAAGCGCCTGCAGGCGCCGCTGCCGCTGGTGCAGGAGATCGCCGAGACAGCGAAGCTGCCGGTGCCGCTGTTCTGCGCAGGTGGTCTGGCAACCCCCGCTGACGCAGCGCTCGCGATGCAGTTGGGAGCGGAGGCGGTGTTCGTGGGTTCGGGGATCTTCAAGTCCGCCGACCCTGCGCCGCGTGCCAAGGCGATCGTGGAGGCCACGACACACTTCCGAGATGCGCAGATCCTCGCGAAGGTGAGCCGTGGGCTCGGAGCGCCCATGACAGGCATCGGCATGGACGACCTTGACCAGACGTTCGCCGATCGTGGATGGTGAGCGGTCGCGGACAGGCTGGGTCCGCAGGTGAAGGTAGGGGTCCTCGCCCTGCAGGGGGCGTTCGCCGCGCACGTGGCCACGTTCGCCTCGCTGGGCATCGCCGCGTTCGAGGTTCGGAGCGCCGAACAGTTGGCCGAAGCCGATCGGCTCGTGATACCCGGTGGGGAGTCGACGACGATGTCGTTGATGCTGCAACGCTCGGAGTTGGTCGGGCCGCTCAGGGAGTACCTCGATGCGGGCCATCCGGTGTTCGGCACCTGCGCCGGGGCGATCCTGCTGGCATCGCGCATCGAAGGAGGCCGGCCCGACCAGATCGGCTTTCCGATGCTCGACATGACGGTGCGTCGGAACGACTACGGACGCCAACGCGAGTCCTTCGAGACCGACCTGGCGGTGACGGGTCTGCAGGGAGGGGATTTTCACGCGGTGTTCATCCGCGCACCGCGGATCACACAGTGGGGCGGATCCGTGGAGGTCCTGGCGACCATCGACGGTTCGCCCGCACTGGTCCGCTGCGGCGCGATCATGTGTTCCACGTTCCATCCGGAGCTGGCTGGGGATCCGAGGTTGCACGAGATGTTCGTCTCGATACCGGCAGGCACCGGCGACGAGAGATCTTGAGAGGGAAGCGACGATGTCGGGACATTCCAAGTGGGCGACGATCAAGCACAAGAAGGGTGCCGCCGATGCAAAGCGCGGCAAGCTGTTCGCGAAGCTGATCCGCCAGGTGGAGGTGGCGGCGCGCAACGGGGGTGGGGACCCCGACATGAATCCGACGTTGCGAACCATGTACCAGAAGGCACGTGACGCATCGGTCCCGCTCGACACGATCGACCGGGCCATCAAGCGGGGGACCGGCGAGCTCGAGGGTGTTTCCTACGAGGAGATCACCTATGAGGGCTACGGACCCGGTGGAGTGGCGATCATCGTGGAGGCCCTCACCGACAACCGCAATCGCACTGGTCCCGATGTCCGGTCCGCGTTCGCGAAGCTCGGTGGATCGATGGCCGAGCCCGGAGCGGTTGCCTGGCAGTTCCAGCGCAAGGGGATCGTGCTCGTTCCCTCCGAGGTTGACGAGGACGACGTGATGATGGCCACCATGGGCGCGGGCGCCGAGGATCTGTCCCTCGGCGGTGGGTTCTGGAGCGTCACATGCGAGCCGGGGGATACCGCGGCGGTGCGAACGGCCCTCGATGAGGCCGGGATCCCCGTGGAGTCCTCCGACCTCACGATGGTGCCGACCTCGACGGTGGACGTGGGCACCATCGAGGATGCCAAGCCGGTCATCCGCCTCATCGAGGGCCTCGACGACCTGGACGATGTGCAGAACGTACACACGAACGCCGACATAGCCGACGACGTGCTCGAATCGTTGGGCGACTGATGGGTGTCGCGGTCGGGGACCCCGCCCCCTCGTTCAGCCTGCCGGGGATCGACGGCGCCACCGGTTCTGAGCTGACCCTGGAGTTGTCGGACCTGCGTGGCGACCCGGTGGTCCTGGTGTTCTATCCAGCCGACGACTCACCTGTGCACGGCCCAACTGGGCGAGTACACCCAGCAGATCGGCTCGTTCGAGGCCCTCTCGGCCCGTGTGGTGGCGATCAGCCCGCAGTCACCCGAGTCGCACCGCATCTTCGCAGCGGCGCAGGACGGCTTCGCGTTCCCGATGCTGAGCGACGAGGACAAGGCGGTCGCACGCAGCTACGGCAATCTAGGGCTGCTGGACCTCTACCGCCGGTGCACCTTCGTGCTGGATCGCGAAGGCACCGTCGTGTGGCTCCACCGAGCGATGGGACCCGGTATTCGCTACAGCCAGGTCGACAAGCTGGTCGGGGTGCTCAGCGGCATCGTCTGAGCCGGACCTACTGGGCCACTCCGAGGAGCCTATTTCGCGTGACCGAACGGACCCCCCGCTGCAGGCTCACCACCGCGAGCAGCCACGCGAACGCGCCAACGATCCAACCGGCATGGCCGCCGGCACCGCTGCCGAGCAGTGAACCGGTCGCCTGGCTGTAGGCGATGCCGATCATCGGCAGGGTGATCAGTCCCGAGGCCTGCTGGGCGGCCGCGGTGGAGCGCACACGTGCCGACAGGCGCAGCACGAGCGAGAGTGCCACGAGGAGGAACGGTGGGATGATCCACAGCATCATCACCCACCATTGCGCGGTCGGGAAGAACCATCCACCTACGTCGGGGCCCACCACGAGGTTCACCATGAGCGAGTAGAGCCCGAAGCCCACGATCGTGGTCACGTAGCCGGGTATCACGCTCGCGATCAGCTTGCCCAGGTAGATCTCACGGGTGGAGGCGGGGGAGTGCGCGAGGAACTCACCGGTTCCGCGCTCACGTTCGCCGACGATGGTCGCGGCCCCCACGGCGGTGGAGATGGTCAGCGGCACAACCACGGCCACGGGAGCGAACAGGAACACCGCCAGGCGTACGCGGTACGCCCTCCAGGGGTCGAGCCGAGGATCTGCGACTGTGCGGGAGGCGGGGAGGATCTCCAACGAGTCGCTCACCGCGCGGCC
Organism: Microthrixaceae bacterium; assembly: GCA_027493675.1. Classification (GTDB taxonomy): domain Bacteria; phylum Actinomycetota; class Acidimicrobiia; order Acidimicrobiales; family Microtrichaceae; genus JAMLGJ01. The sequence continues at coordinate 41,818 of JAOSKI010000009.1, forward strand.
ATGGCGGAGCTGTCCACCCGGGTGAGTGTCAGCAGCAGCGCAGTCGGTATGACCACGAAGAACACCATTCCGAGACCCACCATGGGCAGCAGGTAATCCTTGGAGCGCAGCAGTTGACGCAGGTCGGTTCGCGCCACGATCCACATGCGGTGAGCGCTGAAGGGTGCCCTCGCCCTCGGTGTGATCCCTCGGTTGGTCGCGGCGAGTGTCATCGGGTTCTCCCTGCCGGATCGATCTCTGGTTGGTCGGTGTCGGAGCGGTCGGTGTCACCGGGGTGATCGGGCACCGCGCTGTCGGGCGCCGCGCTGGCCGGCGCCGATGGCAGAGCGGGTCCACGGGGCGCCACCGGATCAAGGCGCCCGCTACCTCGAGGCCGGCCGAGCGTGCCTCGCCACCGAGTTGGCGCCTGATCAGGAAGTACAGGTCCTCGAGGGTCGGACGGTGCGGCTCCACCCTGGTGATCCGGATGCCGTCGGCAACGAGAGCCGCAACGATTTCGGGAACCCGTGCCAGGTCGTCTATCTCGAGGCGAGCGCCGGATGGGTCGTTGCGCATCCCGACCACTCCAGGCCAGGCCCTCGTGCGCTCCAACAGGCGCAGGTCCTCTGCCCCGATGGTGAGGACCGGGTGCGGCCAGTAGCGCCGGGTCAGCTCCGCCGGCGTTCCCGAGATCAGGTCGGTTCCCCCTCCATGATCACCACGTGGTCGGCCAGCCCCTCGGCCTCGCTGAGAAGATGGGTGCACATCACCACCGTGCGCCCCTCGTCGGTCATGTCGCGGATGTAGCCGAGCACCGCGTTGGAGGACTCCGGATCGAGTCCCGATGTGGGCTCGTCGAACAGCAGGAGCTCCGGGTCGTGCAGCACCGAACGCGCCAGCGCCAGGCGGGTCTTCATGCCCGTCGAGTATCCACCCACCATGGATCCGAGGGCTCCGGTGATCCCGAACCGCTCGGCGGCCTCGGCGATCCGAGGTTCCTTGTCCGCCACGACCCCGTAGAGCTGGGCCGAGTAGTCGAGGTTGTCCCACCCGCTGAGGCGGTCGTACAGGGCCGGCTTGGCCGACACCACACCGCAACGTGGGCGCACCAGATGGCCTTCGACCACCGGATCGTGCCCGAACGTGCGCACGATCCCCTTGTCCGCCTCGAGGGCGCCTGTGATCACCCTGGCAGCAGTTGTCTTACCTGCACCGTTGGGTCCGAGCAGCACCGTGATGCGGCCGCCGGGCACGGTCATCTCGAGGTTCCGCAGGGCCTCGTTGTCACCGAAGCTGTGGCCGACGGCGCGCAGCTCGACGATCGCAGTGTCGTCACGGTCGGGTCTCTGCTGAGAATCGCTGGGCATCAGGAGGGGTCATCGGTCGATCCGGGCACCACCTGCACCTATTTGGCTCTTCTGCCCGATCCGTGGGTCTGATCCGGCGCTTGCCGTGAGGGGTGTTCATCGGGCCGGGTCGGGGATGTGGTTGGTCGGCCCACTGCGGTCCCGCGCTCAGGCGGGTGCGGGTGGTCGCCCGGGTGGTGCTGGCCGCTGGGGTGGCGGTTTGGGTGGTCGTGGGCGGTGTTGGGTCGGTAGTTGGGCTCCGGTGGCGGTGGTGATCGTGAAGTGGCTGTGATCACCGGGCTGGTCGGGGCTTCCAGGTGACAGCTGTTCGGGTGGTTCAAGTTCATGGTCCAGCCGGTGCGGTGCACGATGCCGTGGTGGTGTCGGCACAACAACACGAGGTTCATGATGACGGTTTGGCCGTCGTCGGCGTATTCGATGACGTGGTGTGCGTCACGCCATCCGGGTGGGCGTCACACCCGGGGAACACGCATCCGCCGTCTCGTACCCCGAGTGCGCGGCGCATCGCCCGGTTCGGTAACCGGAGCCGTTCACGTACCGCTACGGGCATGCCCAGGTGATCAAGCAGGGTCTCGGAGATCGCGGAGTTGCATACCAGCAGTTCCCATTGGGTGGGGGTGAACCACAACCTGTTGCCTGCTGTGTCGGTAACCGGCACGTCGATGAGCGCCCCGGGCCCGGGCCGGTCTGAACAGCACCCGGTGGCGGCGGTGTCACCGGGACCGTAGGGGTGGTTCGGTGGGGGGGTGGGTTTGGTCGAGTGCGGCGGCGAGGATCGGGTCGATCTCACCTGTTCGGTCGGTGTCGATGACCAGGTTCATCTCGGTGACCGTCGAGGTTGTGTTGTCGGGCCTGGTTGTGGCACCGCGGCGGATGAGCTCGACCAGGGCTTGGGCACGGATCTGGGTTCTGGTTGGCATCTCGAGCTCCGGGCACCGCCGGCGGTCGCGGCTGATCTGGCGCCACATGCGGTTCGTCTCGGTTTCGAGGAGTTCTTCGAAGGAAACCCTCGGAGCCACACAGGGTGGCGTCGATGACCAGTTCATCGGCGCTGCGTCGCATCGACACCTTCGACTGCTGCTCTGTGGGGTCGTGCCCGCCGTCGGCATCGGCGTAACGGGCGAGATCGTCTACCAACGCGGTGAACCGTGACCATCCCGGCTCCGCGTCCGACAGGGCCAACAACGCGTGTTGCGCGGCACCGAACGCATCCGCGTTGCGGTCGTTGACCCGAGCGGCGATGAACGCCGCACGTTCGAAGGTGATCTCACCGCGTGCCAATGCTGTGAACACATCATCGAGATCGGCTCGCAGACGCCTACCGGCACGAATCTCACGGTTCACAGCGGTATGAGAACGTCCATGACGACGCTCGAACCACACACCCGTAGCAGTGCCGTAACGGATGTCGCACAAACCGCGGCGGTCGACCTCGGCAAGCACTCCCGCGGATGCCGCATCCAGTGACCGGCGAGCAGCTTCGATGTCGTCGACCATCCCAAGGCACTCCTCATCGGACAGCTCCTTCGCGTCGACACCGGCCAACACGCGTGCCGTGGTGATCACACCAGCGGTGTTCCCGACCCGTCCCCAGAACCACTTCCCACAATCGAACCCATGTTCGATACCGTAACAACCCCGTGAGATATCCGAACCCCGGCTCCTCACGCATCGCCTACAGGTTCCGCTTCACCGACAACCTCACCGCACCTTGCCTGATCGACCAAGGCGGCCACCACCCACCCCACCACACCGAACACCACCCGCAGATGTGCTCGGAGAGCCACCTGTTTCGCGCTGTCGGCCCACCCGACCGACTACGGTCGAACCTGTGTTCGTACTAGGAATCGATCCCGGGCTGTCTGCGTTGCGGCTACTGCGTGCTCCGTACCGAAGCCCGGCGGAGCCGTGCGGTGGCCCTCGGGGTCCTCAGAACCGATCCTCGGGACCCCACGCCGACACGTCTCGCGGAGCTGATGGCCGACGTGCGAGGGGCTGCTGGAGGAGTTCCGGCCCGGATCGGTCGCAATCGAGCGGGTGCTGTTCCAGGTGAACGTGCGCACCGCAATGGCCGTCGGGCAGGCCGCCGGGGTCGTCATGGCGGAGGCTGCCGCAAGGGGCGTCGAGGTGATGGAGTACTCACCCAACGAGGTGAAGGGCGCAGTCGCGGCTTCGGGGAGCGGACAAGGCCCAGGTGCAGAAGATGGTGCAACTGCTGCTGGAACTGCCCGAACCGCCCCATCCGGCCGACGCGGCCGATGCCGCTGCGGTGGCGCTCGCCCACGTCGCCACCACTGCCGGCCGAACCTCCAGCGCGGCGGTGGTGCGATGATCGCCTCGGTGCGCGGCGAGCTGCTGCGGCGCGACGCCGCCACCCTCGTGGTGGAGGTCGCCGGCCTGGGCTACCGGGGCAGGTCACCCCTGATACGGCGATGTCGTTGACGGTGGGCCAGGAGGCATTCCTGCACGTGCATCACCACATCCGTGAGGACTCCCAGGTGCTCTACGGGTTCGCCTCAGCCGAGGAGCGCAAGGTGTTCGAGACGCTCATCGGCACACACGGGGTGGGTCCCGCCATGGCCCTGGCGATCCTCTCGGTGCACTCGCCCGCCTGCGCTGGCCGAAGCGGTCGCGACCGAGGACACCGCTGCGCTCTGCCTGGTTCCCGGGGTGGGCCGCAAGACCGCCACGCGCCTGCTGGTGGAGCTCAAGTCACGCCTGGTGCAACACGAAGTAGACCCGGTGTCCTCCCCAGAGGTAGGTCGTGGAGAACCAGTCGGGGGAGCTTCATTGCGTTCCGACGTACGAGAGGCCCTGTTGGGGCTCGGCTGCACCTCCGAGGAGGTCTCGCTGGTACTCGGCGACCTCCCCGAGGGTGACACGGCCGAAGCACTGCGGGAGGCACTCCAAGCGCTTGGCGGCACGCTGATGGCACGCGACGAGCTGCTTGATCCGAGTGCCAACGACGACGAACTGCTCGACGAGAGACAAGCCGTGGACCCGGGAGCCGGCGAGGTCGATCCCATGGTCTCGCTGCGACCCGGTCGCCTTTCGGAGTTCGTTGGCCAGAGTGAGCTCAAAGCGCGTCTCGGGGTGATCCTTGAGGCCGCCCGGCGCCGCCGACAGGCGGCGGACCACTTCCTGTTCGCCGGCCCGCCCGGGCTGGGCAAGACATCGCTTGCGGGGATCGTCGCAGTGGAGATGGACGTGGGTTGCAGGTCACCTCGGGGCCGGCGCTGGAACGCCCCGGAGACCTGGCGGCGATCCTGACCAAGCTCTCCGCGGGGGACGTGCTGTTCATCGACGAGATCCACCGCCTCGCGCGCGGTCGAGGAGGTGCTCTACCCCGCGATGGAGGACTTCCAACTCGACATAGTGCTGGGCAAGGGGCCCGCCGCACGGTCGATCCGCCTGGATCTGCCGCGCTTCTGCCTTGTGGGTGCGACCACGAGGACGGGCCTGATCACCGGGCCGTTGCGCGACCGTTTCGGGCTCGTCGCCCGCCTCGACTACTACGAACCCCACGATCTGCAGGCGATAGTGCTGCGCGCGGCGGGGATCCTCGGAGCGGACATCTCCGAGGACGGAGCTGCGGAGATCGCCGAGCGAAGCCGGGGGACGCCGAGGATCGCCAACCGGTTGCTGCGCCGGGTGCGTGACGTCGCGGAGGTGCACGGCGACGGCTCCATAGACCACGACACGGCGAGCAGGGGCCTCGAGTTGTTCGGCATCGACTCCCTCGGACTGGACAAGGTCGACCGGGCGATCCTCTCGGCGATCTGTGAGAGCTTCGGTGGGGGACCGGTGGGGTTGTCGACCCTCGCCATCGCGGTGTCCGGAACCCACCGAGACCGTCGAGGACGTCTACGAGCCCTACCTGATCCAACAGGGGCTGCTGCAGCGGACCCCCGGGGGCGGGTGGCCACCCCGGCCGCATGGCGCCACCTCGGTCTCGTTCCACCGCCATCGGCGTTCCCTGGCGGGGATCCCTCCCTCTTCGACGGCTGACGCCCGTTGTCTGCGCCCGTACACGGGCGGGTAATCTCGCGGCCATGCAGCGTGAGATCTACACCGAGGAACACGAGATGTTCCGCGATGCGTACCGCACCTTCCTGGAACGCGAGATGGTCCCCCACCGCGACAAGTGGGAGGCTGCGGGCATCGTCGACCGCGAGGTGTTCGCCACCGCCGGTGCGGCCGGCTTCCTGGGTATGGGGATCCCCGAGGACTACGGCGGTGCGGGAGTGAAGGACTTCCGCTACAACAACATCGTGATGGAGGAGCTCTGCCGGGCCGACCTGTACGCCTCCGGGGATCGGGTTCACCCTCCACACCGATGTCTGCCTGCCGTACTTCGTCGACTACTGCAACGACGCTCAGAAGCAGCGTTGGCTGCCGGGCATCGCGAGCGGGGAGAAGATCACCGCGGTGGCCATGACCGAACCCGGGATCGGCTCGGACCTGGCATCCATGTCCACCACCGCCATCCGCGACGGCGACGAGTACGTGCTGAACGGATCGAAGACCTTCATCACCAACGGCATCAACGCGGATCTCGTGATCGTGGCCGCCAAGACCGATCCGGGCGAGCGTCACAAGGGCATGTCGTTGCTGATCCTCGAGGCACCGTCAGAGGGATTCGAGCGCGGGCGGAACCTCGACAAGGTAGGGCTGCACGCCCAGGACACCGCGGAGCTGTTCTTCAACGACGTGCGGGTACCCGTGGAGAACCGCCTCGGGGCGGAGGGCGAAGGCTTCCTCCTACTGGTGAAGAACCTGCCCCAGGAGCGCCTGTCGATCGCGATGGCCAGCACGGCCCACGCCCGGGCGATGCTGGGATGGACCATCGAGTACCGCGCAGGAGCGACAGGCCTTCGGCAAGCCCATCGGCACCTTCCAGAACAGCCGGTTCCGCCTCGCCGAGATGCACACCGAGATCACGATCGCGGAATCGTTCGTGGACCGTTGCCTGGTGGCGCTCAACGACGGCGAGCTCACCGCCGAGGAGGCTTCGATGGCCAAGTGGTGGTGCACCGAGCTCCAGAAGCGGGTGGCGGACGCCTGCCTGCAACTGCACGGGGGTACGGGTACATGACCGAGTACCCGATCGCGCGTGCCTACACCGACTCACGGATCACGACGATCTACGGTGGCACGACCGAGATCATGAAGGAGATCATCGGCCGCTCGATGGGCTTCTGATCCTGGCTCCTCCCGACCGTGTGTCGGCTGCGGTGAGCGGTGGGTGAGCCGATCGGTCGGATTCGGCGACGAGGTTGCCCCATGAGGACCGATTCCCTCGAATACGAGCTTCCATCATGACCGATAGCGCAGCGCCCTCTGGATCGACGCGACGACGCGCGGCTGCTGGTCGACGGTGGGCCGACCGGTCCCTCGCACAGCCACGTCCGGGACCTGCCGGCGCTGCTGGATCCCGGGGACCTGCTCGTAGTGAACACGACCAAGGTCCTACCGGCTCGCGTGCCGGTCGAACGTCCTGGCGGCGGCAGTGGTGAGATCCTGTTGCTCGAGGACCGCTCCACGGGGTGGTGGGAGGCGCTGTGCCGGCCGTCGCGGAAGCTCCCGCCGGGCGTCGCGGTCCACTCCACCGGCGGTGCGCTGCGCTTCGAGATGGGTGAGGACCTCGGCGACGGCCGCCGGCTCGTGAGGCCGATTCCGACGACAGGGTCGCAGATGGGCCACGACGAGTCGGCGCTCTGGGGGCACTCGCCGAGGACGGGCAGATGCCGCTTCCGCCGTACATCCATGAGTCGCTTGCCGATCCAGAGCGCTACCAGACCACCTACGCCGAACGTCCTGGTTCCGCCGCGGCTCCCACAGCGGGGCTGCACCTGACACCGAGGGTCCTGGACGAGTTGCGCAGGGTGTGGTGTGGGGGTGGCAACGGTCGAGCTCGTCGTGGGTCTCGACACGTTCCGCCCGATCTCGACCGAGTACGTGGAGGATCACCCCATACACTGCGAGCACTACCGCGTGCCGGAGCGGACCTGGCACGAGGTCGGGACCACCCGGATGCGGGGGGACGTGTCGTGGCAGTGGGCACCACGACCACCAGAGCACTGGAGTCGGTAACCCACACCGGGGGTCTCAGCGGCCGCACCGACCTGTTCATCACGCCGGGGTTCGGCTTCAGGGTCGTCGACCGGATGATGACCAACTTCCACCTGCCACGGTCGTCGTTGTTGGCCATGGTCGAGGCGTTCGTCGGTCCGTGCTGGCGCGACATGTATGCGCTGGCGGTGGCCGAGGAGTACAGGTTCCTGAGCTTTGGAGATGCGACCTTGCTGGACTGCCGGACCCCGACAGCCGATGAAGCTCCGCGTGGAGGTCCATGCCCGTGACGGTGCGGCGCGTCACGGCACGGTCCGCACCGCCCGCGGAGCCTTCGAGGTTCCGGTCTTCATGCCCGTGGGCACCCGGGGGACGATCCGTGCGCTGTGCACCCACGAGCTCGCTGGTCTCCGCTCGGGCTCGGAGTGATCCCCGAGGTGGTGCTCGCCAACACGTACCACCTGATGTTGCGCCCGGGCGCGGAGACGGTCGGTGCCTTGGGTGGGCTGCACCGCTTCAGCGGTTTCGACGGCCACATGCTCACCGACTCGGGCGGCTACCAGGTGTTCTCCTCGATCCTCGGGTGACCGACCGGGGGGCGGAGTTCCGCTCGACCTATGACGGAAGCACCCACCTGCTGACGCCCGAGTCGGCGGTGTACACCCAGGAGCTCCTCGGAGCCGACATCCAGATGGTGTTGGATGTGTGCGCCCCCTTGCCGTCGGACCGCGGGGTGCTCGTGGAGGCCGTGGAGCGCACCGCCCGATGGGCCGAGCGTGCCCGCGGTGCCCACACGCGCACCGTGGACCAGGCGCTCTTCGGCATCGTGCAGGGGGCACCGAGACCGACCTGCGGAGCTCTTCTGCGGAGCGCACCGTGGCGTTGGACTTCGACGGGTACGCAATCGGCGGACTGTCGGTGGGGGAGAGGCGTTCACAGATGCTGCCCGCACTGGACGCCGCGCTGGCGGTCCTGCCCGAGGACCAGCCGAGGTACCTGATGGGGGTGGGTGATCCGGTCACGATCGTTGAGGCGGTTGCACGTGGCGTCGACATGTTCGACTGCGTGTTGCCGACCCGCCTGGCGCGTCACGGAACGCTTCTGACCGACTCGGGCCGGCTGAACATCAAGCGGGCGGAGTTCGCGTGCTCCGGCGAGCCCGTCAGTGCCAGCTGTGGATGTGAGACCTGTAGGCGCTACAGCCGCGGATACCTACGTCACCTGATGACGGTGGCGGAGCCTGCGGGTGCCACCCTGTGCACCATCCACAACCTCACATGGATGCTGGATCTGGTCGGACGGATCCGCCGTGCAATCGCCTCGGGCACCCTCGATGCGCTGAGGCACGAGCTTGCCGTGAGCTACGCCGGGATGAACCCGGGTGGGTGAGCCGGCGTTCGGACCGCCGGCCGAGCCCCGGCCCAGCCGCGGAGTCGCATGTGAGTGGGGCGCCTCGTCGGCCCGAGGAGGAATACCGGGGAAAGATTCCAAATGACCCTGCGGGCCGTAGCATCGTCGGACTGTGAACCTCCTAGCACTTCTCCTCGCTCAGGAAAAAGGGTGGCGGCAGCTCGCTCGGGCTGATCATCCTGCTCCTGCCCATCGCCGCGATCATCTTCCTGACCGTCGTTCCCCAGCGCAAGCAGCGTCGCAAGCAGGCAGACTTGATGGCCTCGCTGGAGGTCGGCGACGAGGTGGTGACCATCGGCGGCATCCACGGCGTGGTCAACCACATCGAAGGCGATGTCGTGCACCTCGAGGTGGACGACGATGTAGTCATCAGGTTCGGCCTCGGTGCGGTGAGCCGCAAGGTCGGTGAACCCGACCCAGCGGCTGCCGAAGTCGGGAGGCGGCATCCTCGGGGCTCTGACCGGAGCGGGCGCAGGTGGTGCGAAAGGTGCCGATGACGGTGGCGCAGACGGCACCGCTGCAGGGGACACCGCCGACGGAGACGACGTCGATGGCGGCTCCTCGTCGGACAAGGACGCCTGAGCGTCATGCGGACCCATCCCCTGCGCAACATGCTCGTTGTGATGGGCATCGCGGTGGCGCTTCTCGTGCTCACCGTCGTGATGGGCCGCTCACCGACGCTCGGCCTCGACCTCCAGGGCGGCGTTTCGGTGAACCTGCAGCCCGTGGACGATGCCGGAGAGGTGATCACAGACGTCGACACCGAGAACCTGGACGAGGCGATCGGGATCATCCGAAAGCGCGTGGATGCCGTGGGCGTGACCGGAACCCGAGGTGTCACGTCAGGGAAACACGATCACCGTGCAGTTGCCAGGTGCGACCGACCAGCAGGATGTGATCGATCTGGTCGGTACCACCGCCAGGCTCCGGTTCCGTCCGGTGTTGTCGGTCCTTCCACCGGAGCCAACCGGCAAGGAGCGCGACGAACTGGAGGCCAAGGCAGCCGAACTGAGGACCAAGGTGGGTCTTCCCGAGGGTGTGACCGCGCAGGCGGTCCTCGACGAGGAGGTCGCAGCCGCCCAGGCGCAGCTTCAGGCCGACCCGCAGAACACGACTCCGCCCGAGGGCCCACAGAACTCCTACGGGATCGACGTCCAGGCGCCCGAGTTCCAGGAGTTGGCCGGCATCGAGGGACAGCTCAACACCAAGTTGACGCCGCGGGGGGAGATCAAGGCCGACAAGGAGGTCGTCCTGGCCGACAGCGAGGGTCTGGTGTACCGGCTCGGTCCTACGTTCACCTCGGGTGACAAGATCCTCGAGGGTGAAGCCGTAGAGGACGCGACCGCCGGGCTCAACCAACAGGGCGAGTGGGTTGTCAACCCGTCGTTCAAGGGCGGTGAGGACGGTATCGACCTGTTCAACGCGGCGGCAGCCGCCTGCTACAACGGCGAGGCGACCTGTCCGGCTCAACAGGGAGGTAGGGGTCAACTCGCGATCGAGCTGGACGGCGAGGTGCTCACCGCCCCGAGCATCAACGAGCCGACCTTCACCCGTGATCAGATCCAGATCTCGGGGTCGTTCGACAAGGAGAGCGCCCAAGCGGTTGCCGTCGCGTTGCGCTATGGCTCGTTGCCGTTGAACCTCCAGCCACAGCAGGCCGAGACTGTCTCCCCGACCCTCGGTGAAGGTGCGCTCCAGGCCGGGCTCATCGCGGGAGCGGTGGGAATGGCGGCGGTGTTCCTGTACATGTTCCTGTACTACAGGATGCTCGCCATCAACACACTGGCGAGCCTCAGCACTTCGGCGATGTTGCTGTGGAGTGCGATGTCCTGGCTGGGTGCCACCGTCACCCTCGCCGGCCTGGTGGGTCTGGTCGTGTCGATCGGCATCGCAGTCGATTCATCGGTGGTGGCCTTCGAGGGTCTGAAGGAGGATGTCCGTGCCGGAGCGACGATCAGGTCTGTGACATACCGTTCGCTGACCCGTTCGTATTCGACGGTGGTCAAGGCTGACACGTCGTCTTTGATCGGAGCGGCGGTTCTCTACTGGCTGTCCGTCGGTCCGGTCCGCGGGTTCGCGTTCTACCTAGGCACTGCAACGCTGCTCGACCTGTTCTCGCACTACTTCGTGTTGAAGCCTGGTGTGCTGGCGTTGATTCGCACCCGTCTCGCCGCTTCCCCGAAGGCGCTCGGCATCCCCGTCGACGACCTGGATCCGGAGACCCAGGCCAAGATCATGATGGCAGGTGTTGCGGGCCCCAAGGCCGCCTCTGAGACGGCGGTCCCCTCATCGTCCGCCGCTTCGGCCACCGCCACCGCAACGACAGCGCCGAAGGAGATCTGAGATGCCCTCGACGGAAACCGATCCCCAAGGGCCTACTGCCTCGGTGCCGGTGGCGGGCAAGCGGATGGGCCTGCTCAAGCAGCTCTACAGGGATTCGAGTGACATCGACTTCCCGAAGAGGTTCCGGATCACTTCGGTCGTCTCGATCGCCCTCGTCGTCGGCTCAATCGTGGTGCTCGTGTCCATGTCGCTCAAGCTTTCGATCGAGTTCGAGGGTGGCTCGGTCTGGGAGGTCCCCTCGAAGACCTTCACCGCCGATCAGGCGCGTGCCGTGCTCGCGGACAAGGGCATCGAAGGAGGCGAGATCCAGGAGGCGAACACCGCCGACGGCGAACGTCTCCTCAGGGTGGAGGGGAGTGCCCAGAGCGTGCAGGAGGGGGTCGACGCCGCAGTCGCCTTCGCCGATGCAGCGAACCTCGATCCGGGTGACGTGACCGTCAACACCCGTCGGCCCTTCATGGGGTGCCGACATCACACGTCAGGCCGTGAAGTCGCTGATCGTGTTCATGGCGCTGATAGCGCTCTACATCACATGGACCATGGAGGCCAGGATGGCCTTTGCGGCCCTGGTCGCCGTGGTGCACGACATCGTGATCACGCTGGGGGTCTATTCGCTGTTCGGGATCTCGATCACCCCTGCGACGGTGATCTCGTTCCTGACGATCCTGGGTTTCTCCCTCTACGACACGATCGTGGTGTACGACCGCGTGCAGGAGAACGGCAACAGGTTGCTGCGAACCGGGCGGTACACCTACACGGCGGTGATGCGGCGATCGCTCAACGAGGTCGTGATGCGATCGGTCAACACGACCGTCACGACGATCCTGCCGATCATCTCGATGCTCGTGATCGGCAAGTACATGTTCGGCCAGCAGACCCTCGGCGACTTCTCCCTGGCACTGCTCATCGGCCTGGTGCTCGGCATCTACTCCTCGATGTTCGTGGCCTCGCCGATCACCATGTACCTCAAGGAGCGCGAGTCGTCCTGGCGTGAGGTGCGCACCAGGATGGCCAACAAGGGCATGGACGTCACCGATACGGCCTGGCACGGCACCGGTCCGGACGCTGTCGCCCGGGTCGGTGCAGCCAAGGCACGCGCTGCTGCACCACAGGGCCCCGACAGCCGATCAGGCGAGCGGGCTTCGGGCGAGGAACCTCCACGACCGGCGATGCATCAAGGGCACCCCTCCCAGGCCTAGGAAGCAGAAGCGCAAGCGATGACCGCATGCACGGCTCCGACGGTAGGTTGGAGCCGTGCCGACGATGACCCGCGTCCTGCCTTGGAGGCGTCACACCCTCCCGGAGACCCTGGAGCTCCAGGGGATCATCGAGGAGTACCGGCGGAGCCACCCGAGGCGCCCCACCGAGCACATCCAGGCGGCCTACGAAGTCGCCGCGAAGTGCCATCAAGGTCAGCTACGGCGCTCCAGGTGAGCCCTATTTGAGCCATCCTCTGGCGGTCGCGTCAATCGTGGCCGGCTACGGCATGGACGACACCACCATTGCGGCCGCGCTGTTGCACGACGCGGTGGAGGACACCGGCCTGACCATCGACGAGGTGCAGGATCACTTCGGAGCCGAGGTGGCGACGATCGTGGACGGTGTCACGAAGCTCGAGCGGATCGAGTTCGATTCCAAGGAGGACCAGCAGGCGGCGACGATGCGCAAGATGCTCGTCGCCATGGCCAAGGACCTGCGCGTGCTGGTGATCAAGCTCGCAGACCGGCTCCACAACATGCGGACCATCGCGGCGATGCCTGCGGTCAAGCAGACCCGCACCGCTCAGGAGACCCCCGACATCTACGCGCCGCTCGCCCACCGGTTGGGGATGCAGGAGATGCGTCAGCAGCTCGAGGACCTGTGCTTCGCCGCGTTGAACCCGGCGATGTTCGCAGAGATCGACCAGATGGTCGCCGAACGCACTCCCGAGCGCGAGGAGTTCATCGAGAACGTGCTCGATGCAGTGCGCGACAGGCTCAAGGAGATGGGTATCCGCTCCGAGGTGACCGGCCGGCCGAAGCACCTGTGGTCGATCTACGAGAAGATGGTCCTCAAGGGACGTGAGTTCGACGAGATCTTCGATCTGGTCGGGGTGCGCGTGGTGGCCGACTCCACCAAGGACTGCTACGCGGCGTTGGGCGCCATCCACGCCATCTGGGCGCCGGTTGGCGGACGCTTCAAGGACTACATCGCGATGCCCAAGTTCAACCTCTACCAATCCCTGCACACCACCGTGGTGGGACCCCAGGGCAGGGTGCTGGAGGTGCAGATCCGCACCCGTGAGATGCACAGCCGCGCCGAGTGGGGCGTGGCAGCGCACTTCTCCTACAAGGACGGTGAGTCCGAGGACGTGGCATGGCTGTCGCGGATGGTCGACTGGCAACAGGAGATGACCGATCCCGGTGAGTTCATGGCCAACCTCAAGATCGACCTGGAGCAGGACGAGGTGTTCGTGTTCACGCCGAACGGGGACGTGGTGACGCTCCCAGCGGGGGCCACCCCGGTCGACTTCGCATACGCGATCCACACCGAGGTGGGTCATCGATGCATCGGCGCCAGGGTCGGTGGCAGGTTGGTGCCCCTGGACCACCGGCTGGCGGTGGGTGACACCGTGGAGATCTTCACCTCGAAGGTCGACGGGGCAGGTCCCAGCCAGGACTGGCTCGGCTTCGTGGCAAGCCGCTCCGCCGCCTCGAAGATCCGGCACTGGTTCAGCCGGGAACGCCGCGAGGATGCCCTTGATGCCGGCCGCGACGCGCTGGCCAAGGAGCTGCGCAGGGCACGACTCCCGTCCCAGAAGGTGATGGGTGGTGACGCGCTTACGGATGTGGCGGCGCAGCTCAAGTACTCCGAGGTGGACGCGATGTTGACCGCCATCGGAGAAGGGCACGTATCTGCTTCGTCAGTCGCCCAGCGGGTGGCGAACCTGCTGCGGAGCGCGGCAGGCGACCGTGAGGATGTCGTGGCCAGTCCGATCCTGTCGCCGGGGCGCCGCAGGGGCGATTCGGTGGGGGTCCACGTCGATGGCTTCGACGACATGCTGGTGCGCATGGCGCGCTGCTGCACGCCCGTTCCGGGTGACGAGATCGTGGGCTTCATCACCCGAGGCCGCGGTGTGTCGGTGCACCGCTCGGACTGCTCGAATGCGGCGTCGCTGTCGCAGGGGGCAGGGCGAGCGGATCGTGAACGTCGACTGGGACAGCGAACGCACCGGCGACTTCGTGGCTCTGGTGGAGGTCCGAGCGTTGGATCGTCCGAAGCTGCTGCAGGAGGTGATCGCGGTGCTCTCGGAGCACCGCGTGAACATCGTGAGTTCCACGAGCCACGCCGGTGCGGACAGGGTGGCGGTCATGCGCTTCGAGTTCGAGCTAGGCGATGCGTCGCATCTTGAGACCCTTCTCAACCGGCTGCGCGGCATCGACAGCGTGTACGACGCCTACAGGGTTCTACCCGGCGGGAGTTGACCCGGACCGCCCGCGTCCCCTAGACATCCCCCAGGATCCCCAGGCGAAGGGGTCCCCGGGCGCACGGCCGAGGGGGCAAGCGATGCGTAGAAGATTGCTGGTATTTGTCTGTCTGTTGGGTGCAGCGGTCCTCGTGGCCGGTGCGTGCACACCACCGGGAGGACCGGGCAACACTCCGCCCACTGCGGTCATTCAGGCCAGCGCGACCAGCGGCGCTCCGCCGCTGGAGGTGGACTTCTCAGCGGCGAACAGCACGGACGTGGGCGGCAGCATCGCCTCGTACATGTGGGATCTCGGCGACGGGACGACCTCGGGTCTCAAGGACCTCACGCACACCTACACCACCGAGGGTGTGTACAACGTCGTGCTGACGGTGACCGACAACCTCGGCAAGACCGACACCGACACCGTCGTGATCACCGTGGGCGACCCGAATCAACCTCCCACTGTGGATGCTGCGGCCGACAAGACATCCGGGCCGGCGCCGCTCACGGTGAACTTCACCTCCTCGGCCGCCGACCCGGACGGGACGGTTGCATCCATCGAGTGGGACTTCGACGACGGCAACACCTCCACCCTCGCCGATCCAACCAACACCTACGCGACTCCCGGCACGTACGTGGCGACGGTGACCGTCACCGACGACCTTGGTGCCATCACCTCCGACTCGGTCACGGTCCAGGTGAACGCCAACCAGGCACCCACGGCGGTCGCCACATCCGATGCGGCATCCGGCAAGGTGCCTCTCACCGTGAACTTCGACGGTTCCACGTCGAGTGATCCCGACAACGCAATCGCCGCCTACGACTGGGACTTCGGCGGCGGGAACACCGCCTCGGGCGCCACCGTGCAGCACACGTTCAACACCCTTGGCTCGCACACGGTGACCCTGACGGTCACCGATGTGCTCGGTGCCACCGACTCGGCCACGCTCAACGTCGTCGTGGTGGCCAACGCGGCTCCGATAGCGAAGATCCAGGCGACCCCCAAGAGCGGGCATGCGCCGCTCACGGTCGACTTCGACGGCGTGACCTCGACCGACGGCGACGGAACCATAGCGAGCTACGCATGGGACTTCGGTGACGGCAACAGCACCACTGGCGCCACCGTCCAGCACGAGTACGCAGCGGCGGGCACCTACACCGCCGAGCTGACCGTGACCGACGACAGCGGCGCAACGGGCACCGATCTGGTCACGATCAACGTCTCGGTCCCCAACGTCGCACCAACGGCGGTGGCCTCGGCGAATGTCACCTCCGGTCCCGAGAAGCTCACGGTCAACTTCGACAGCAGCCAGTCGAGCGACTCCGACGGCACGATCGCCCAGGTCCTGTGGAACTTCGGTGACGGCGGTACCGCCGTGGGTCCCAACCCGCAGCACACGTTCAACACCCCCGGCACCTACACGGTGGTGCTGACCGTGACCGACGATGACGGCGCCAGTGACACCGATTCGCTGGTGATCACCGTCACTCCCAACCAGTTGCCTGTAGCGTCTGCGACTGCAGTGCCTCTCACGGGCAAGGTCAGCACCAACTTCGCGTTCAACGGTTCGGGGTCGAGCGATCCCGACGGGAACATCGTGTCCTACAGCTGGGACTTCGGTGACGGCGCCACCGGTGGCGGTGCGAACCCGACTCACAGCTACTCCGCTACGGGGACCTACGTCGCCACCCTCACGGTGACCGACGACGACGGCGGCACCGATACGGACACGGTCACCGTGACGGTGAACCCGAACCAGGCACCCTCTGCCGCGATCTCGGCCAACCCACAGACAGGCGCCTACCCGCTCGAGGTCACCTTCGACTCGGCGGCGTCTGCTGACCCCGACGGTTCGATCGTCTCGCGGTCGTGGAACTTCGGTGACGGCGGCACGTCGTCGGACCCCGCTCCCAGTCACACCTACACCGGCGCCGGGACCTTCACCGCGACGCTGACCGTCACCGATGACAACGGTGCATCCGATTCCGCTTCGGTCACGATCACGGTGGTGCAGGACGACGACGACGACGGCTACTCACCGCCCGTGGACTGCGACGACACCGAAGCGAACACCTACCCGGGCGCACCCGACCCGCTCGACGGGCCGGGTGTCGACTCCGACTGCGACGGTTTCGATGGTGTGGCGGCCGACACGGTGTTCGTGGATGCCACAGGTGGTTCCGATTCGGGCACGTGTGGGCCGGTGGGCTCGCCGTGCGCGACGATCGGCCAGGGTGTGGCGAACGCGAACGGCACCGGCAAGGGTGTCGTGCAGGTCTCTGCGGGCTCGTATGGCGGGTTCACCCTCAGCGGTGACCTGGTGGTGCGTGGTGGCTACGAGAGCGACTTCGTCGGTCGCCTCGGGACCACCACGGTGACCGGCAACGGCACAGGCGTGCTCGCCGACGGTGCGGTGTCCGGAGCGACGCTCGCGGATCTTCACATCCACAGCGGTACGCCTGCGGGCACGGGCGCCAGCTCCTACGGTGTGCGTGCGACCGGATCGACGTTGAACATCAAGACGAGCACCGTCACCGCCGCGGCGGGCAGTGCTGGTGTGGCCGGTACCACGCCCACCGGTGCGCTCACTGCCGGGACCAACGGGGCCGCCGGCGGCAACGGTGGACAGCACAGCGTGCCTGGGGGAGCGACGGGTGGTGGTGCCGGGGCGAACGCCGGGGGCAATGGCGGCTCCGGTGAGGGAACGACCGGGGCCGCCGGGGCAAACGGCAGTGGTGGCGGCGGAGGCTGCAACAACTGCGTCTCCAACTCCTCCTACAGCGGTGGTGGTGCGGGCGGCGGATACACGGGCCCCAACGGATCGACCGGTGCAGCCGGAACCGCGGGTGGCGCGGTGTTCTCGGCCACCTACTCGCCGACGAACGGCACCGGCGGTGGCGCCGGCACCAACGGCGGTGGCGGAGGTGGTGGTGGCGGCGGCGGCCGTGCCTGTGACTACTGGGCCTGCGCCGGTCAGTGGACCGGTGGCGGCGCCGGCGGCAAGGGTGGCGGTGGTGGTCAGGGCGGCGGTGGCGGCACCGGTGGCACCAGCGGCGGCGGCTCGTTCGCGGTCTACAGCCACAACTCCACGGTCGTGATCGACGCCAACACCACCCTGATTGCCGGCAACGGCGGTGCCGGCCGCAACGGCGGCGCCGGCCAGGTCGGTGCTGCCGGCGGTTCGGGTGGCAAAGGTGGCAATGGCGCCAAGGCGGACAACGTAACCGGCACACCGGGTGTCGGAGGAGGCGGTGGTGCTGCAGGCGCGAACGGTGGTAGCGGCACCAACGGTGCTGCCGGCACCTGCTGCAATGCTTCCTCCGGTGGTGGCGGTGGTGGCGGCGGCGGCGGCAACGGTGGCACCGGTGGAGCCGGTGGTGGCGGTGCGGGCGGTCCAAGCATCGCGATGTTGAAGAAGGGCTCCGGCTCCATCACATTCGCCGGTGACACCGCCACCCAGGTCACGATCGGATCGGGCGGAGCCGGTGGAACCGGTGGAGCGAACGGCGCCACCGGTCAGGCCACGAAGTCGCTGGATCTCGCCTGAGGTCACCGCGGTCGGGGGTCGGCGCCTCCGGCCGCGGTAGGCTTCGCCCTCGATGGCTCAACACGAGGACTCCGACGAGACCGGTCAGGACCGTCCCCACCTCAGGGTGGTGAGCGACCACGAGTCGGGGGCACGCAGGAGGCCCTCGGTGATCCACCAGGGGCAATCGGCGAGAGCGCCGATCCTCCGCAGGGTGACGAGACGCGGGGGTCGCTCCGGGGCATGGGGGAACGCGTCATGTCGACTCGCTCCGTTACTGAAGGCCAGCAAGCGGATCGCCGAGAGCCGGACCGCAGGCCTCCCGAGGCAGTGACCCAGGATCCCCTGGTTGCCGCCCGGGAGCGCCTCGCTGCAGCCGATCCGGAGGCGACCTACAAGTCGCTGCTCTCATTGGTCCGCAGCGATCACGCCGACGTCTTCTCCACCTTCGACTACAACCCCGGTCTGGTGTTCCACGATCCGCAATGCGTGAGGGTGGACCCCGACCCATCGGGTGTCGAGACGGTGGACCTGTACACCCACGCTGCATTCCCGGACTTCGAGCGCGTGCTGGCCGAGCCGTTCGCCGATCCTCGAAACGACCACCTGTTCAACAACCTCCGCAACCTGCTGTTCAACGAGAACAAGAACGTCGCGATGGTCACCAACCACGGACAGATCATCGACATAGCGCTGGTCATCGGCGCCATGCTGCTGACGGTGTGTGCCACCGACCGCACCTTCCGGTGTGCTGGCTGAGCATGTGGAGCTCGACGATCTGGCGGATCGGACCAACGTCTTGGTCTCGCGCATGGTCGCCACCCAGGCGGCCTTCGGGATACCTGCGCTTCAGGTGCTACAGATCGGTGCCCGGACGTTCCTGTCGATCCCACAGACCGCCAGCCGAAGGCGTGCGAGGTTGGATCCGGAGATCGTGCGGGCGAACAACATCGTGATGCGCCACGAGCTCGATCAGCAGATGGCCCGTGGTGGGCAGCTCCTGGCGATGGCCGCAAGCGGCTCCCAGGACCTCTCACTTGCCGAGGGCCTCATGAAGAAGGCCCGCAACGCGTGGCTGAAGCGCCGTGGGGAGGAACCTCCGGAGGAGTCGACCCTTCACCTGCAACCTCTCTACGACGGCACCATCAAGCTCATGTCGGGATGTGACTACGTGCTCCCGGTTGCCATCTCGATGGATCCCGCCAATCCGTGCTGCGTGCTCGGGGAGTTGACGCGGCTGCACGTGCCCGACGACTGTCACAGGGTGATGGACTGGATCGCGCAGGCCCACCAGGACGCCACCGGAGTGCCGACGGTCTACCACTGGCACGAGGACGATCTTCTCACCCAGGTTCGCGCCCTGGCCGAGGCGCTGCGACGCTGAGCCGTCGGCGGATGATGCTGCGACGGTGACGCTGTGGTGGTTGGGGGGCGCGACAGCACAGAGCGCGAGGAGCTCGACCGCCCGGGCCGGGCGGGCGTGCGGGGGGGGGGGGCCGGGCCGCCGGGGGGGGCGCGGGCGGGCGCCGGGCTTCGCTGGCGGCGGGGGCGGGGCGGGCGGGCGCCCGGCGTTGTTGCGGGGGGGCCGGGGGGGTGCCGGGGAGGGGGGGCGCGCCCCCGACGGGGTCGAAGGGCGGGGGGGTGGACCCGCCCCGCGGCGGGGCCGGGGGGGGGGCGGGGCGCGGGGCTGGCAGGGGGGGGGGGCGGGGGTTCGTGCAACATCGGCCGCTCACGCCCTGGAAGGTGTTCTACGCAGGTGCCAACTTCCGCCACGAGCGTCCTCAGAAGGGCCGCTACCGCAGCTTCGACCAGGTGGGTGTGGAGGTCCTCGGCAGCGACGACGCGGATCTCGACGTCGAGGTCATCGCCTTGGCGTGGCGGTTCTTCGCAGCGCTAGGACTTCGACAGGTCCGCCTGGTGTTGAACACCCTCGGGGAGCATGAGGATCGCAGGCGTTACACCGAGGCGGTCAGGGCTCATCTGGAAGCCCACTCAGGCGGCCTCTCCGAGGCGGCGATCGAGACCCTCGCTCGCAACCCGCTCAGGGTGCTCGACTCCAAGCGCGCTGAGGATGCAGCGGTCGTCGCCTGCGCACCCACGATCGCGGAGTTCCTCTCCGCCGGCGCCTCAGAGCACTTCGGGCGGGTGAAGCACGGCCTCGACGTGCTCGGGATCCCATATGTCATAGACGAGCGCCTGGTGCGCGGTCTGGACTACTACAGGCGGACCACCTTCGAGTTCGTGGCGCCGGCGCTGGACGCCGCACAGAACGCGGTGGGTGGTGGGGGCCGCTTCGACGGCCTGGCAGAGGCCATGGGAGGCAAACCGACCGACGGGATCGGCTTCGCCCTGGGAGTCGACAGGATCCTGCTCGCCGCGGATGCCGAGGGTGCATTCCCGGCGCCGACGTTCGCCATGGACGCGTACGTGGTGGACCTCACCGGCGGCGACGCCGCCCGCGACATCACCCACGAGCTGCGCGCGGCCGGCCTGTCTGCCGACCGGCGCTTCGGGGGCGGGTCCATGAAGGCTCAGATGAAGGCGGCGGACCGAAGCGGTGCGGAGTACGCGGTGATCGTCGGCCCCGACGAACTCGTTGCAGGTGAGGTCACCTTGCGCCGTCTGCGCCACCACAGCGACAGAGCGGGTGGTTCCGCGCAGGAGCGCGTGCGCGCGACCGATTGGTCGATCGCCTCAAGTCGGAGGCGAGCCATCCGGCTCCTCCCATCGAAACCACCTCTACGGGCCGGTGGTCCGTCGGGGACCGACCAGGAACAGGGCATCAGTTGAGCACCTCCAACACGCAGAACACCACCGAGATGCGTACGCACATGTGCGGCGAGCCCAACGCTGCGGACGTCGGCTCCACGATCACCGTGTGCGGCTGGGTGGCGCGCCGGCGCGAACACGGCGAGCATCTCGCCTTCGTGGATCTCCGTGACCACACGGGGCTGTTGCAGTGCGTGGTGGACGGTTCCCTGCACGTGCGCAGCGAGTACGTGCTCTCGGTCACCGGTGTGCTCGCTGCGCGTCCCGAAGGCACCGTGAACGAGAAGCTCCCCACGGGCGAGGTCGAGCTCACGGAGTGCACGGTGGAGGTGCTCTCGGTCGCGGAGCCACCACCGTTCCCGCTGGACGAACGTGCGGCAGAGGTCGACGAGAACATCCGCCTCCGGCACCGCTACCTCGACATGAGGCGTCCAGAGATGCAACAGAACCTCCGCCGCCGTGCCGCGATGAGCTCCGCAGTCCGCTCGGCCATGGACTCGCAGGGCTTCGTGGAGGTGGAGACCCCGATGCTCATCGCCTCCACCCCCGAGGGTGCGCGACTTCGTGGTGCCCAGCCGGCTGCACCCCGGGAACTTCTACGCGCTGCCACAGAGCCCCCCAGCTCTTCAAGCAGCTGTGCATGGTCGGCGGGATCGACCGCTACTACCAGATGGCGCGCTGCCTGCGTGACGAGGACCTGCGCGCCGACCGCCAGTTCGAGTTCACCCAACTCGACCTCGAGATGAGCTTCGCGGGCCAAGCCGATGTGCTGGATGCCGTGAGCAACGTCGTCGGTGCCGCAGTGCAGGAGGTCACCGGGGTGCCGCTCGGGGACATCCCGCGCATCACATGGCGCGAGGCGATGGAGCGCTACGGATCCGACAAGCCAGATGTGCGCTTCGGCATGGAGCTGACCGAGCTCACCGATGTGTTCGCCGGGACGGGCTTCAACGCGTTCAAGGCGGAGTCGGTCAAGGGGATCTGCCACAAGGCAGCATCGGAGTCCACCAGCCGTAGTCGTCTCGACGACCTCACCGACACGGCCAAGCGTTGGGGGGCCAAGGGGCTTGTGTGGATGCGCGTCGAGGAAGCCGACGGCAGCGTGACCCTCAACTCGCCGGTTGCCAAGTTCCTCACTGCAGACGAGCTTGCCGCCGTGGCCGAGCGCCTCGGGGCCGAGGTGGGCGATGTGTGCTACCTGGTGGCCGACGGTTGGCACCGGACCTGCCATGTGCTGGGCCTGCTCCGCCTGGAGCTGGGCAGGCCGCCGGTGCACGAAGGTGGTCTGCGGTTCTTGTGGGTGGTGGACTTCCCGCTGTTCGAAGATGTCGACGAGGTGTCCGGGCGTCCCATCCCGGCACACCACCCCTTCACGATGCCCCATCCCGACGACATGGAGAAGCTCTCGGGTGATCCCGCGACCCTCCTCGGTGTGCGTTCCCAGGCCTACGACCTGGTGTTGAACGGCTGGGAGCTGGGTTCTGGCAGCGTCCGTATCCACCGCGGTGAGATCCAACGCCGGATCTTCGACCTGCTGGGGATCTCCGAGGCCGAGGCGAACGCGAAGTTCGGCTTCCTGCTGGAGGCGTTCCGCTATGGCGCACCGCCACACGCCGGGTTTCGCGTTCGGTCTGGACCGCCTGGTCGCCCTGCTTGTGGGCCAGGACAACATCCGCGAGGTGATGGCCTTTCCGAAGACCCAGTCCGGGGGCGACCCGCTCACCTCGGCTCCATCTCCGGTGGATCCCGACCACCTGGCCGAGCTGGGCCTGCGCCTGTTGCCCCAGGGGACCTGAGCGGGTCGTCGGCGCGTCGCGAGCGCGGTAGGTTGCCGGCGATGGAGGACCTGTTCACAGCGGCCGCCCGCGACCGGCTGGTTGCGCGTGGACCTCTGGCCGACCGGCTGCGGCCCGCCACCCTCGACCAGGTGGTCGGTCAGGACCATCTGCTGGGGCGCACGGCGCCGCTGCGGGCCCTGGTGGACACCGACCGATTGTCCTCGGTGATCCTCTGGGGTCCTCCGGGCACCGGCAAGACCACCCTCGCGCGACTGCTGGCAGGCGCGTCCGCGAAGGCGTTCGTGGCGCTCTCGGCGGTGACGGCCTCGGTGAAGGACATTCGAGCGGTGACCGCGAACGCCGAGAACCTGCTCGGCACGCAGGACCGTGGAACGATCCTGTTC
>JAOSKI010000010.1 GCA_027493675.1 Microthrixaceae bacterium
CGGTGCTGCTCCTTCGAGCAGTTCGGGCGGTACGTACGCGAGCGACCCCTCGATGCTGTCCAGCGTGCCGGGAGAGCAAGCCTGTCACCTGGGCGATCCCGAAGTCCGCGAGGCGAACCGATCCGTCCGCAGCGAAGAGCACGTTCGACGGCTTACGTCGCAATGAACCACCCCTGCGTCGTGCGCAGCCGCGACGGCCGCCGAGAGCTCCATGCCGAGCCGGCGCCACTCGCTCTCGCACAACGCTCCACGGTCGCGCACACGATCCTCGAGGGAGCCACCCGGGGCGTATTCCATGACGAAGTACGGGAAGCCGTCCACGGTGGTTCCCTGGTCGTACAGCGACACGACGTTCGCGTGCCAAGAGAGCGACGCCTGGGTCCTTGCCTCTGCCAGGACGCGATCGGTTTCGTCGTCCGCGAAGCACCGGAACACCTTCACCGCGACAGGCCTGCCCAGCGAGCGCTGGTTGGCGCGGAACACCGAGGCCGAGCTACCACGCCCCAGGTACTCGATGTCATCGAAATCCCCGCCGAGGAACCGGGCGATGTTTCCATTCGCCGTCACGACACCCGCCCCCTTCACTCCGAATGCGCGGCCGAAGACAGAGGTTACGTCCGCTCAGGAAGGCAGTTCAAGACATGCAGATCCCAACTGCCGGGGGCAGCCACGGGTGAGAGGAGACACATACGGTGGCACCGCCGGGGCGATTCGACGGTGCCACCGTCATGAAGGCCTGAGGGGGCCCTGTCGAGTCAGCATCGCCTGCGCGAACCGGAGGATCAATGGGGATGATTCCCCACTCATCGACCTGCTCAGGACCCGACGCCGTCGCATCAGGAGACGGGTTTCGGTTGGGTATCGGTCATTGCAGGATCAGCCGCATTTGCGGATCTCCGCCGCGAATGATCCTCTATCGTGGGCATTCGTGAACACACCCAAGGACAACTCCTCGAGAAGATCGCAACGCGACACCAAGGCGCACTTCCGGAACCTGCCGATCTTCGCAGGTTGCACCGAGGACCAGCTCGCGGAGATCGACCGGCTGGCCGACGAGGTCCACGTGGAGGCGGGCCGCACGATGATCCGTCAGGGGGACCTGGGACAGGAGTTCGCTCTGATCATCGACGGCGAGGCCGACGTGGTGAAGGACGGCGAAGTCGTGGCGCGGATCGGCCCCGGCGCCTACTTCGGTGAGGTTGCGCTTCTCGATTCGATCACCCGGACCGCCTCGGTGGTGGCGGCGACCGATCTCACCCTCGAGGTGATCGATCGCCGTGGATTCAACACCCTGCTCGACGACCTACCGAGCCTGTCACGATCGATGCTCAAAGGCATGGCGCAGCGAATGGCGGAGCTGGAGGAGCAGATCCAGGACCTGCGGTCGATCACGTGACCCGACCTTGAGCCTGGGCGACCTTGAGCAAGGGCAGCAGAGCCACATGAGGGACCACCTCGACCGGTGACCGGTCGACGGGTGACACTCGGTCAGGTCACCCGTCCCTGCCGACCCGGAGGTCGCGCTCGGCGAGGGCTACCAGCTCTCGGGCGGAGGTGGCCTCTGCGAAGTGCGCCACACCCACGGTGACCGGCAACGACAGCGATTCGCCCTCCACCTCGATGGGCATCGCAACACCCCACGGATGCGCTCCAGGACGATCGCGGCGTCGATCTGTTCCACACCGGCGCCTGCCAGGGCGAAGACCCCCCGGTGCGAGAACCGCAAGCAGGTCGTTGGAGCGCACAAACCGGCTGAGGCGGCCGGCGAGCTCCACCATCGCCCGAACACCGGCATCACCACCACTCCCCGGCAGGTCCTCGAACCCGTCGATCGAGATGGCGAACACCCCCGGGGTGTCGCCGCGGCGATCATCTCGGCGAGGCTCGCCAGCAGGATGGGGCGATCGGGGAGCCCGGCGGGGGAGTCCATCTGCACCGACCCATGATGCCCCGCGAGGGTCGCGAAGAGCACCTGCTCCCACGTCGCTTCCTGGATCCTGCCTCCGGTCGCCCGGCCACTCCTTCGCGGCACCGTCCACTGGCGACGACCGAACCACGGCGGCACGCCACGGCCTGACCCAGTCATCGACTCGGGATGAGACGTGAATCGCTCCGGGCGACTTGACGCATGCTCAGGTCCCACTCAGACTCCAGTCCATGACAGGCACGGGGAAACGCGAACGCAACCGGATCGCCCGACACAGCCAGTTGATCGCGGCCGCCGGGTCCATCGTCGCCGAGAGCGGGCTCAACGGTCTCACCATGGGCGAGGTCGCCAACCGTGTCGGCTGTGCGGTCGGCACCATATACACATACTTCCCGTCGAAGTCGGCCCTGTTGACAGCACTCCAGTCGGACGCGATCAGAGTGCTGGCCGACAGCTACGAACAGGCGGCCGAGAAGTGGGACGACGCACTCCAGGATCTGGACATGGACGAGCCCACCGCGGCGTTGGCGAGGATGGTCGCGTTGGGCCGGTTGTTCGTCAGTTGGCAGCAGATCCAGCCCCTTGAGTTCGACTTCCTCCAGATGCTCGCGATGGCCCGTGACCACCTACTCGAGCCGAAGGATGCTGCGACTGTGCTGCCTCAGGTACTCACGCTGTTCGCCGAGGGACGCGTGCTGCACGACCACGCCGTGGAGGTCGGAGCGATCGATCAGGATCTCGACCGACCCGGCGACGACGGCACCTCACGCACCGTGCGATGGATCGCGTCGCTCGAGGGCGCGATCCTCGTGGATCACATCACCGGTGGGGACACCGCCGATCTCGACCCGGAGGCCTTCGACCGCGACCTCATGACAAGGGCGTTGACCCGCGACATCCTGATCGCCTGGGGAGCATCCCCCGACGCTCTTGCAGAGGCATTCGACATCACAGAACGCATGGCGGAGGACGGCAACCTCCTGCCGGAAACGATCCCGGAAGTCCCACTGACATTTCTAACATCCGGTAGAAGTATTGTGGGGCGATGGACCCCGGACCAGGGCGGCAACACGGAATGCGATCATGATTCGCACGGTGCTCGTAGTCCCGACCGAGACCTACCGCGCTGACGCCTTCATCGAAGCCGCGTCGGCTCTCGGCATCGAGGTCCTCGTGGCAACCGATCAATCACCACCCCTGGCCACCGAGATGGAGGGGCCGGTTGGCCGTCGTCGACTTCGATCAACCCGAGGCGTCGGCACAGCGCATCGCGGCGCTTGCAGGCCTGTCGCCGATCCACGCAGTGGTAGGAGTGGACGACCAGGGCGTGCTGACAGCGGCACATGCAGGTGAGTTGCTGGGGCTGGCACACAACCCCCCTGACGCTGTTGCCGCCACCCGCAACAAGATCGACATGCGCAGCGTGCTCGCATCCTGGGACGTACCCCAGCCCAGGTTCGCGGTCGCCGACCAGGGCGCCGACGTAGCGAGGCTTGCCGAGGAAGTGGGCCTACCGTGCGTCATCAAACCCGTCTCGCTGTCGGCAGGCACAGGAGTGATCCGCGCCGACACGGCCCAGGAGGCGCTCTGCGTCGCCGAACGCGTTCGCGGGATCCTCTCCAACCACGACCGCTCCGCCGGCGAGCCGCTCCTGGTCGAGCACTTCGTTGCCGGTGCAGAGGTATCCCTGGAGGGGGCTGCTACGCAACGGGAGCCTCGAAGTGCTCGCCGTCTTCGACAAGCCTGATCCACTCGACGGTCCCTACTTCGAGGAGACCATCTTCACCACCCCCTCGCGCCTCCCCGACGCTCAACAGGCCGCGGTGACAGCAACGGCAGCCGCTGCCTGTAGCGCTCTGGGACTGCGCGAAGGACCGATCCATGCGGAGCTGCGGATTGCCGGCAGGGATGAGGCACCTCAGGTGTGGGTCATGGAGGTGGCAGCCCGCTCGATCGGTGGCCTCTGCTCGCGCGTCCTGCGATTCGGCGCGGGCATCTCCCTCGAAGAGCTCATCCTGCGCCACGCCACGGGACCTCGATGCCGGCGACATCGCACGGTCCGGTGGAGCCGCGGGTGTGATGATGCTGCCGATACCCCGTTCCGGGATCCTCCGCGGGTCTCGGGAACCGAGGCAGCTACCCGCGTCGCTGGTATCCAAGGCGTCGAGATCACCGCAACAACCGGACGACGAATCGAGGCACTTCCCGAAGGGGGGCGCTACCTGGGGTTCCTCTTCGCCCACGGCGACACACCGACGCAGGTCGAGACCGCCCTACGTTCGGCACATGCGGAACTGGACATCACGATCGTCGACGAGTCCGAGGAACCCGAGGTGACAACGGCACCTGACCCTGCGCCGACGACGACCCTCGGTGCGCATCGCGGGACCGGGCTCCGGGTCGCCTGGAAGTGTGGTGTCCCAACCATGAAGGTCCTCCTAGTCTCGACATACGAACTCGGGCACCAACCACTGCACGTCGCCTCACCGGCTGCAGCGCTCCTGAGGCACGGGCACGAGGTTCGCTGCGTCGACCTGTCGGTACAGCCCTGGGATCCGAGCCACCTCTCCGGCGTGGACGCGGTGGCCATCTCGGTGCCGATGCACACCGCGATGAGACTTGCGTTGCAGGTGGCCGAGGCAATGCGCCGGACGCACCACGAGATGCCGATCTGCCTGTACGGCCTGTACGCCGGCGCGAGCCACGAGACCGTCATCGGTTCGGTGGCGGATCGAGTGATCTCCGGAGAGTACGAACCCGCGCTCGTAGGCTGGGTCGACGGGCTCGCGGGTCCACTTGCAGCACAAGAGGCCGCCGAAGGGGAGTCTGGCGGAGCAGGGGTCACTGCAACGGGTGCGCCACAGCGGATCGTCCACCTCCAGAGGGGTCGCTTCGAAGTTCCCGCCCGGCATCTCCTGCCCCCACTCGATCGCTACGCCCGCCTGTCGGCTTCGGGTCAGGAGCGTCTCGTGGGGTACGTGGAGACCGGCCACGGCTGTGGCTTCAACTGTCGCCACTGCCCCCGTGCCGACGGTCTACGGCGGGCGGACCCGTATCGTCGGCGCTGACTCCGTGCTGGCCGACATCGACCAGTTGGTACAGGCCGGCGCCACCCACATCACGTTCGGTGACCCCGATTTCCTCAACCCGGCGTGCACCACTCGCGCCGGGTGGTGACCGCCATGCACGACCGGTACCCGCACCTGAGCTTCGACTGCACCACCAAGGTGGAGTTGATCCTGCGTCACAGGGACCTGTGGGCCGAGTTCGCGGAGGCCGGCTGCCTGTTCGTCGTCTCCGCGTTCGAGACGACCAACGACGCCATCCTCGAGACACTCGACAAGGGGCACCCCCGCGTCGACATGGCAGAAGCCACCGAGGTCCTACGCGCGAGCGGGATCGAGGTACGTCCTCGCTGATGCCGTTCACCCCCTGGACCAACATCGGGGACCTGGTGGAGTTGATGGACTTCGTGGAGCGACACGACCTGATCGGGAACATCGACCCGGTGCACTACTGCATCCGCCTGCTCGTGCCGGAGGGTTCGCTGCTGGTCGACGAACCCGCCATGTCACCGCACCTTGGGCGTTACGTTCCCGAACAGCTCAGCTACGAGTGGATCGCCGCCGATCCCCTGACGGATCTGCTGCAACGAGAGCTGGCCGGGTCGTGGAAGAGGCCGCAGCGGCCGACCGACCGATCGCCGAGACCTACACCGAGGTAGGCGCGGCATCGTGCGGGCCGCTGCGGGAATGGAAGCCACGCAGGACAGCCTCGATCCCTCCGTCGTGCAGGCCGCCCAGGCGCGACCACGCCTGACGGAGACATGGTTCTGCTGCGCTGAACCGACCGGACTCAACTCCGGCCGCTTCAACGCCCTTGCGGAGAACCGCCACCTGCGGGGTACCCCACCGAACCCGTATCCGACTACTTCTTCGCCGATTCGTAGTAGGGGTTGGTACCCGAGGCGTGATCGGTGACGTCGACCACTTCCAGGATCTCGGGGATCTGATCTCTGAGAGTGCGTTCGATACCCGAACGCAGCGTTATCGACGACACCGCGCAGCCCTGACAGCCACCACCCATCAACACGTAGGCCTTCGGCTCCTCCCAGGCCCGCAGCTCGGCGTAGCCGCCGTGTTGGGCGAGACCCGGATTGATCACCTTCTCGAGGATCGTGTTGATGCGTTCGACCACGTCTCCGGTGAGCTCGATGTCCATTCCCGCCAGCGGATCCGGGCGATTCGGGTTGCGCAGCACCATCCCGCCCGCATCTCCACCGGGCAGGTCGAGTTGGGCACCCTGGAGCTTGTCGATCGAGTCGGCCGGCACGATCACGTTGAGTCCGAGCCACTCCACGACGGAGTCGCCCTCCTGGACCGCCTCCAGTGAATCGAACGTGAGCTCGTAGGTGTACTCGGGACCGCTCTCGCCGACGACCTCCAATCGCAGCCCGAGCGTCCGCCGTCGTCCTCTTCGTCGAGGAGGTCGAGGATCTTCGCCCGGGCAGCGTCGGTGACGAGCACCACCGGCTTCATCGGAGCTCCGAGCGATCTTCGGGCGTGTCCACTGAAGCCGTCACAGGCCCAGAGAGGCGAGGCTCTCGGGTTCGATGAGATCAGGGCACCAGGGCGGGTCCCACACGATCTGGAAGTCGATTCGATCCTCGCCGTCGGGGCCGAGCGCCTTGGCAGCCGCCTGCCTGGCCATCTCGGGCAGGGTCTCCGACACCGGGCAACCCGGCGTGGTCAGGGTCATCTCGATCTTGATCCGGTCGCCTTCGGCCTCGAGGCGGTAGATCAGCCCCATGCTCACGATGTCCAGGCCGAGCTCGGGATCGTAGACCTGCCGCAGGGCGTTGTGGACGGCCTCGATCGGGTCATTGGTCAGCGACATGGTGATTCTCCTGGGCGAGTGTGGTGGCTGTTTGGGATCGCGGGCCGCGCGGGCGTTGGGAACCCGACACATCGGAGGATACGGCCTGGGTGCCGTTGGTGACATTCACGGCGCGACCACCTCCCGGTCCTGGAACGGTGCCTGCTGTCCCTGACCGTCGTGCCACCGGATCATCAGGAGTGGCCCCGAGGCGAGGTTCGCGATGGCGGTGACTCCGGCGAGGCCGAGCGATGCGCCGGCCACGCGCACGAACACCGCGGAGAGGGTCAGGGTGCCGACCACGCCGGCCAGCGCGCCGAGGACGGCCAGGCCGAAGGTGATACGGGCCAGCCCTGGGTTCACCAGGTGGGCGAACAGAAGCGGGCGACCGTCACGTCCGGTCCGAATGCCGCGGTCGCGCAGCCTGTTCCACGAGATGAACGGCACGATCTTGTGCGAGTGACCGAGGACTGCGAGCGCCAACCACAAGATGAGGCAGGCGACCTCGGTGGTGACCAGGCGCGACCTCGTGGCGGGCGCCATGGGTTCGAGGGCTGCTATCACTCCGATCACCACCGCTATCACCAGGCACGCGGCCGAGGTCAGCACGAACCCGTGCAGCAGTTCCAGGCCACGCCGGCGATGGTGGATCACCGTGTGGAGAGAGGCGAGATGCGACGCGAGTCCCCCGACCACCAGCGCTCCACCCACCACCGAAGTCACAGACGATGGCACCAGGAGGCCGACGGCGAGCACCGGGGCACCCACACCGACCAGCCAGACGGCACGCTCGCCGTGACGGACATGAGGGCGGTGCGCCAAGAGGAACATCGGCCAGAGCTTCTCGGCGACGGCGACATATGCGAGACCGAGCCAGCCGAGAAGTCCGATGTGGGCATGTGCGAGAACCCGGTTCGGCAGAAGCTCGAACCAGAAGGCGCCACGATCGAATGCGTATGCGACCCCGAAGGCAGCGGTGACGACCAGGTACGTGACCGCCAGTCGCAAGCCGACGATGGGCGCACCCTTGCCGGTGGCGGACAACGGCCGCGGGACGTTCCATGCCGCCAGGCACACCGCGGTCGTGGCGAGCACGCCGCCCACCTGGATGATCCGCACATGGCCCGTGGCGAAACCGATCGGGATCAGCCACGCAGCGGGCACGAACACGACCGCGGTCGCCACAGCACCCGGGATCGAGCGCAGCGGCTTGCCACCTACCACCGGACCGAACTGGTGCAGAGCGCCGAGCACGGCGGTACTCAGGAGCGCAGGCACGCCGTAGTGCACCGCTGCGACGACGTGATCGCTCCTCGGGACGGTCACCACGGTCGGCGCGGTGATCGTCACCGCCAGGCCGAATCCGATCAGGCCCAGGCCTGCGGCCGCCATGAACGCCAACGGCAGCCAGGCGGGAGGAACGTTCAAGGTGGGGTTCATCGCCATCACCGGGGGAGGCGTCATCTGCTGCACCGACGGTGACTCCACCCGCGCCCGTATCGGTGCCTCATCCACCGAAGCGGTGGTGGTAGCGGGTCGCTTGATTGTGTACGGGGACTCGGTTGCCGACACAGGAGGGGGCCGCCCATCGGCGTCATCGTCCTTCGGCTCCTCGACACCTGGAACAACCTCGTCGGACCGCGAACCCGGATCGCCGGGACCACCGGCATCGCCTCCGGGCCGGAAGAGCACCCGCCACTCGGTCTCGCTCACACACTCGGCCTCGTAGGTGAAGCCCTGCGCACCGAGCACCCCTTCGAGCGGTGTCGGTTCGAACGGGGCGACCAGCAGCAGGGAACGACCATCGAGTGAGGCAACCGTCTCCATGATCGTCCCGAAGGGCTCCTCCCCCACGCTCGATGAGAGGACGCACGTCGAGCAGCACCTCATCACCACCCTCGTCCTCGCTGATGTGAGCCTCGTGGTCCATCGGGCCTCCGATCGAGTTCCTGCTTCCCATTGATTCTATAATAGACTAGAAATAATATCCCCAATCCAGCCGACCAGGCCGACCTTACGCCCCGCTGTCACAGACCGTCACCTGGCCTCCGCCACGGTGCCGCCCAGCCGAAGTGCCCGAACCCGAACAACACAAGGAGAAAGACATGTCCAACCCCGACCAGGAGCTCGACATCCGCTCCGAGATCCCAGCCCGTCGTCACGAGCTCATCTTCGACACCTATGGAAGGCTCGGGTCAGGTGAAGGGTTCGTGCTCATCAACGACCACGATCCCAAGCCGCTGCACTACCAGTTCGATGCCGAGCACCAGGGTGAGTTCTCCTGGGACTACCTGGAGCAGGGTCCGGAGGTGTGGAGGGTCCGCATCGGACGGGTCTGAGCAATGTGACCCGACCGACGAGAACGTGACCCGACCGACGACCTCTCGGCCCGAGGCGTCAGTCGGGTCGCCGTCTGGGACCCAGGGCGTCAATGCGTGACCGGCGGATGCCGGACGATGGGAACTACCTGCCAGGTCAGCCCAACGCCGAGTCAGTCCAGCACCGCCGCTGCGATGATCTCCTCGCAGCGACGTGTGTCGTTGTAGGAGAGCTGCAGCGCCTTCGCGCGTCGGAAGTACAGCTGGATGTCGTACTCGAGTGTGAAGCCCACCCCACCGAAGATCTGCTGGGCCATCGCCGTCGAGTCACGGAAGGTGTTGCAGACGAACAGCTTGGCCATCGCAGCCAGCTTCTCGGCGTCGTCCCGCTCGTTGTCGATCGCCCATGCAGCCTCGTAGGTGATCAGCTTCGCGCCGTCGGTGGCGGTGCGGGCATTGGCCATGTCGTGGGCGAGGGCCTGGAAAGCGCCGAGCGGCTTGTCGAACTGCTCGCGGTCCTTGGAGTACTGGACCGTGATCCCGAGCGCGTACTGAGCTCCGCCCGACGCGTACGCAGCAGCGAGGGTCATCGCATCCACCATCGTCGCCGACCACGTCGCCCAGCCGCTCTGCGGCGCCCCGACCCGGTCCGCAGCGGCGACCCGCACACCGTCGAACCCGACGCGGAACTGGGCGTCGGAGCTGACCGAGAAGCGCTGCTCGACGCTCACGCGCGGGGCGTCGCGGTCGACCAGGAACAGGTCCACGTCACCGTCGCCGTCACCGGTGCGGGCAAGCACCAGAAGCCTGTCGGCGGCCGCGGCGAAGCGCACCAGCACCTTCGTGCCCGACAGGACGAACCCGTCGCCGTCGGCCTCGGCGCGCATCTGCACGCCACGGGGGCCGTAGGAGTTGTCGGGTTCCAGCCACGCCGGCGCCACGATCGTCTCGCCGGAGGCGATCGCCGGCAGCAGCTCGCTGCGCTGAGAGTCGGAACCGGCCCGTAGGATCGCACCGGCGGACATGACCGCCGATTCGAGCAGAGGGGTCGGGGCAAGCGCCCTGCCCAGCTCCTCGAAGAGCACCACGCCGTCGAGCATCGAGGACCCAGCGCCCCTGTAGGCCTCGGGAAGCATCAGCCCGATCAGCCCCAGCTCGCCGAGTTGCGACCACAGCTCCAGAGGGAATCCCCGCTCGTCGTCCTCGATCTCTCGGATCGCCTCGCTCGATGCATGGTGCTCGCAGAGTCCGCGCACCATCTCGCGCAACATGTCCTGTTCGTCGGTGAAGTCCAGGTTCAACATCAGTCCGTCCCTGCTTGTTCGAAGGTTGCCAGTCATCACCCCGGCGGGACCAGGGTTGTCGTCGTCGTCGGTCGCCACGGCCACACGAGGCGGTACAGGTGGTCGCCTGCCGTGACTCCCCCACGCTGCCGTCGGCGCCTACCTCCGCCGCGATCAGGGTGATCTCCAGGTCCACCCAGGCACATCCGGCGCGGTCTGTCGAGACACCGGTAACCGTGCCGATGAAGGTCATTCGGTCACCGGGGAACACCGAATCGCGCATGCGGAACTTCATGCGGCCGATCCGTCCACGTGGGCCGGTCCAGTCGGTCACGTATCGCTCGATCCACGCCGCCTGGTTGGGCGTGTTCAAGAAGATGTCCCGCACTCCTGTTGCGCTCGGTGGCAAGCGGAAGTCGTGGTGCATCGGCCGCCAGTCACGGCTCGCGAGGGCTCCCAACACGACGAGGGTTGGCGTGACCTCCACAGTCAGCTCGGGCAGCTCCTGGCCCACAGCGACGTCACCGAATCGCAGGTCCGGGCTCTCACGAGGCGGTCCTTTCGCCGACCCTGGTATCCCCCGGCGGTAGCCGAAGCCGGTGTAGGACTCCACGCCGACCAGCTCGTCACGTTGGTTGCGGTACTCGATGTCGATCACCCAGAACCGGCCCGTGCCCAGCTTGGTTGTCTTCGGTCCCGAGACCGATCGCAGCACCTGGGCGTGGCTGATCACATCACCCAGGCGCACCGGCTCGAAGAACGTGAGCGTGTTGTCGGTCATCACAGCCTCGGGCAGATCAAACCGCTCCTGAGGTCGAAGTGCGCCTTGAGGGCGACCTGCTCGCCATCGGCCCCCGGCTCCCAGTGAGTGGGGGCGCATCCAGAGCGACAGCGTCGTGGGCAGCGCGGTCATGCCGCCGGTCAGTTCATCCGCTGTCGCGTCGTCCCAGTACAAAGGGTTGGAGTTCTGAGTCGCTGCAAAGCGTGTTGTCGGTGAACGCGCGCTCCACCGCGAAGGTAGCTGTCTGGTGGTATTGCGGCTCACCGATCAGGACCGCCACGTCGTCCGGCACGTCTTCGCCGGCCGACTCCGGGTCGGTTGGTCTGGTCATGCGATCACTCCCTGTTCCATCAGGTCCTCCAGACGTTCACCGTCCACGCCCGCTGCGGCGAGCAACTCCACGACATCGCTCGTGGTCGGATCGCGCACGGTGTAGGGGCCGGCGGGATCGAGGGTCCCGGCCCAGCCGGGCGCCGATGGCGAAACGGCCCGTCGGTTTCGGATACGGCTTCCACCACAAGGCCCCGCGCAGCGGTGTGCGGGTCGGAGACCGCCTCTGGTGACGGTGTTGACAGGCGCCACGCAGGTGTCGGCCGGGCTGAGCAAGTCCACCCAGGGTCACGGGGCTCGGTCACTAACATCCCGGCCTTGCAGCACGGATCTCGTCCTAGGCGTCGTCGTCGGTCTGGGACCTAGGCGTACTCCGACAGTCCGAGCAACTCGCACAAGTTGGCCCAGAAGCGTACTCGATGGCACCTACCGAGATGTACCTGTCGTCCGCGCACAAGTAGGTGTCGTAGCAGGCGTAGCGGCCGGTGAGGATGTAGTGACCGGGTCCCGGTTCGGTCCCCCGTGGCGAGGTACTCGTCCACATACAGCGACATCATCGTGAACGCGCCATCCGCTATCGAAACGTCGAGATGCTCTCCCCGCATCTGTCATCGGGTTCACCCGTCGGATCTCCGCTCGAGGCGTTGCCCAGCTCCCGGCGCAACAGCGCGGCCTGATCGCCATCGCCGCCTGCATCCCACCCGCGGCGATATCGGCCACGGTGGCCCCCCCGGCAAGGCCGGACGACCGTCGCCCCGGCGGCCCGAGCAGTCGAGGAAGCCTGAGGTCGCCAGGTAGTTGATGTCGTGCCCCGCCCAGTCGCCGCGGTCCACTCTGCCCGTAGCCCGAGGTTGAGCACACGATGATGCCCGGGTTCACTGCCCGAAGCGCGCCGTAGCCGATGCCCAGACGGTCGGCGACGCCCGGACGAAAGCTCTCGATGACCACATCCGCTCCGGCCGCCAGCACCAGGAAGGCCTCGCGTCCGGCTTCGGCCTTCAGGTCGAACAGCGCACGCGCTCATACCCCGGCTGCCCGAGTAGGCGTAGAAGGGAGGCGTGATCTGCACTCCACCGGCCCGCGGCACCGCAGCGACCTTCGTGACCGACGCGCCATAGTCGGCGAGGATGCGCGACGCGCGGGCAGCGGGACCGACCGTTGCCAAGTCGAGCACTCGCACGCCCTCGAGCGCTTCCGGTCGGCTCACCTCGGACCCCCACCACTGGCGAACTGAAGGGCCTCAGCCACCGAATAGGTGGGCCACACCATTCAGTTCGCTGGGGGTGGTGTGCGGGCGACACGACCGCTGGATCAGACGTGGGCACCGGATCAGAAGTTCTTGGGTAGGCCGAGGCCACGGCGGGCGATGATGTTGCGCTGGATCTCCGAGGCTCCGCCGCCGATGGTGTCGATCACCGTGTAGCGGTACGTCGACTCGGCCCGGCCCTCCATCGGTGCGTCGTCGGTGCGCACCCGCATCTGCGTTCCGGGTCCTGCGATGTCCATCGAGGCGTTGGCGAGGCGCACCGAGTACTCGGTGGCGAACAGCTTGTACTCCGACGCAGCCACGGTCGGGGGCTGGAAGTCCTTGCGGCCTTGGCGGCGTTCTCCACCTTCACCGCCTCGGTGACGAACTTGAGCCCCATGGCGCGAGCCACCCTCGGCCTCCGTGTGCAGGTTCGCCATCTTCGAGCGCACCACCGGGTCGTCGCGCAACGCCTCGCCGTCACGCTCGGTGTCGCGCACATAGTCGGTCAGTCAGGTCCAGACGCTGGCGGATCGGGCTAGTAGGTGAACATCGTGAAGCGCTCGAGGTCGAGCGCCTGGGAGATGTAGGCGGAACCCGTGGTTGACCTCGCCCACCACGTACTGTCGGGGACGAACACGTCGTCCAGCCACACCTCGTTGGTGCGCTCGTCGCCCATGGTCCAGATGCCGTTGATCGTGATCCCGGGATCGTCCATCGGGATCAGCATCAAGGAGATGCCCATGTGCTTGTTGTCGGGATCTGTGCGCACACCGCACCAGTACCACTCCGCGAAGTGCGCCGAAGTGGTCCAGGTCTTCTGGCCGTTCAACAGCCATCCTTCACGACCATCCTCAGTGGTGTGCCTGACTCCCTTGAGCCGCATCGACGCTGCGTCGGAGCCTGCGTTGGGCTCCGAGTAGCCGACAGCGAACTCCACATCGTTCTCGAGGATCATCGGCAGGAACTTCTCTGAGGAAGTCCGAGCCGTGGGCGATCAGGGTCTTGCCGATGATGCCCCACGCCTTTGCCGATCTGGGGGCCGCCCTTGCCGGCAAGTGCCTCGTTCAGGATGTACTCGTAGACCCCCTCGGAGTCCGAGCCTCCGTAGCGCTCGGGCCAGGTGAGGCTCAACCAGCCCTTGTGGCCGAGGCTCTTCGATGAACGCCCTGCGCTTCGGGGTATCGACGATCTGGGCCATGTTCTCGCGTGTCACGTCGAACACGTCGATGTCGTCGTTCTCGGCGATGAAGGCCTCGACTTCGGCCTTGAACGCCAGTTGCTCCTCTGAGAATTCAGAAGTCCATCGTCGCTGTCTCCCACGGATGTCGGATGTGCCAGAAACCTGACGGGCCGTCAGATTGTGGGCCCGGGGCCACCGCCGGGGTCCAGCGAACGGCTACCGGCCAACCACGGGTGTGTCGTGTGACAGCAGTGCATGAAGCGACAACACGGCCCCGGGCAATAGCGTGGTGTGGTTACCAGAGCCCTTGTGCCACTAACGGAGATGCACCAAGCACGGGGCCCGGGCAGTTCCGCAGAACCACCATGACAGAGACCGCCACGCGCGTGGCGCGACCCCGCCGTGCCCGAGCTGCCCTCGAAGCCGACAGAGCGCGCAACTCACCGCGCCTGGGCCATCGCCCCGGATTGGACGCCCTGCGGGGTGTGGCGGTGATGTCGATAGTGGCCTTCCGCCGCGGACCGAACTGGTTCTCCCTCGCGCGCCGGAAGCCTGGATGTCTTCTTCAGTGCTGTCGACGTTCCTGGTCACCACCGTGCTCCTCGACTCGCTGTCACGTCGCAATTCACCCCAGGGCCGCAGGTTCTTCACCCGTCGGGCACGCCGTCTCGCAGCCGGCCTGGCTGCGATGGTCTCGGTGGTCCTCGTGCTGGTCGCGATCGGCACCTACAAGAGCCCCGAGACCGCCCGCACCGCGATCGGCGCGGTGCTGCTGCACGCGAACGTCGCCCAGTTCTCCGGGGACTACTTCAGCGCGTTCGCGCAGCGCAACCCCTTGGAGCACACCTGGAGCCTCTCGGTCGAGGAGCACTTCTACCTGGCGACGTTCCTGGCAGTGCTTGTGCTGTGGAAGGTGAGCGGGCACAACCTGAAGCGCACACGCCAAGGCCTTCTCGTGCTGTCAGGAGTCGTCGCGGTGGGCTCGGTGATCGTCTCGCGGCACCTGCTGCATGTCGGCGCCACACCGAATCGCATGTACATGGGAACCGACACGCGCGCGGTGGCTGCCGCCACCGGGGTGGCTGTGGCGGCCGCCCTTTGGGGCCGCTGGGACCTGCAGTCGCGCTACGGTTCCGGCTGCGGCGTGGTCGCCCGCTTGGTCTCGTTGGCGGCATGGGCGCTCTTCATCGGGATCGTCGTGGCGGCCCTTCTTCGCTGGTACCCCACCCTCGAGTGGTTCGCATCCGGCGGTTGGGCGGTCTCCGCGTTGGCCGGCGCACTATGGTCGTCGGCCCGGTCGCGCGACCACCGCGGGAAGGTGTCGGGCAATGCTGCCTTCCAATGGGCGGGGCGCCGCAGCTACGGCATCTACCTCGGCACCTCCCACTACTCATGCTTTCCGCCGAGCTCGGCAGCTGGGGCGTCGCCGCGGCCCTCGTGGGCACTCTGGTGGCAGCGGAGTTGTCGCACCACTTCGTGGAGGCGCGTTCCGCGCCGACGGCCCCGGCGGCGGTGCCCTGACGGACCGTGTCTTCGTACCTGGGGTGGTCGTGGTGTGCCTGGCGCTCGCGCTCGTGGCCTTCGCTCTGCCTGAACCGGATCGTCCGGCGTGGGCCGCCGCCACCGAGGCCGATGGACCGCAGAGGAATCCTTCCTCACCACCACCCACCACCGCGCCGCCCGAACCCCTGAACGTGTTCGTGTGGGGTGACGTGGCAGCGAGCGTCGTGGGGCCTGACCTCGCCGAGGATGAGCGCTTCGAGGTGACCACCGAGAGCCACCTCGGAGTGCGTGGAGAGGGCATCGTGCGCGTCGGTGGATCCGCCTACGCCACCTCCGGGGACCGACCTCGTGGTGATGCGATCACCGACATCAAAGGCATTCGATCCACCGGTCACGAACCAGCTCGACATCATGGGGCACATCGCGGGGACGCGAGCGACCTTCGATGCATGGAGCACCACGATCGGGACCACACCGATAGCGCTCGCCATGCCACCAGAGGCCCGCCGCGGAGTGGACTCGGCGCTGCACTTCCGGCAGTTCGTTGCCGAGAACCCCGAGAACCTCGTGCTGGGAGCAGATCCTGCACAGTGGCCCGATGCGCTCTACGACGAGTTCGGTGAATCCACCCAAGCCGATCCTCTGCGGATCCTGGTGGTCGGTGATTCCGTGGCGTTCAGCCTGGCAGCGGAGTTCCGTCCCGAAGGCACCGTCGTGTGGGACCAGTCCCGCCACGGTTGTGACCCCTCACCGGGCGACCGGGTGGCCGTACGCACCGGCCGTGACCGCACCCCCGCCGTATGCGACTGGCGTACCGACTGGGCACGGGCGGTGCAGGAATGGGACCCCGACCTCGTCGTGTGGCACACCGGCACATGGTCCACCTACGACCGCATCGTCGACGAGCAGACCTTTGAGGTGGGAACCCCGCAGTGGCACGACATGGAGGCAGATGTCCACGCCGAGGCGATGCAGATCCTCACCGCCGGCGGGGCGGACCTGACCGTCGCGGTGGTTGCACCCGCTTGGGAGACCGCCCGCGGCAAGCCGTTGGAGACGACTCCGGGGAGTCGGCACGGCGCATTCCGCTGCTGCTGGAGGCCGTTCGCGACGCAGCCACCCGGGTGGAGGGGGTGACGGTGCTCGACACCTCCGAGGCGATCTGCCAACCGGACTGCAACCGTCCCGATCTCCGCGAAGACGGCGTGCACTACTCCCCCGAAGGTGCACGGGTCGTCTCGGAATGGCTGACGGACCACCTGCCACTTGAACACCACGGCTGACATCACCTGGAGCACGGGACGAGCCTTGTCTCCTGGCATCCTGCGCCGGATCAGCCTGGGGGCGCCGAGCCTGTGACTCCCGAATAGAGCAGCCTCGCCATGGAACGACGGATCGCGGCGCTCGAGGTGCCATAGGCCTCGATGCCGTAGCGATGCCCCCGACACGTGTGCGAGCATCGCCACGAGCACCGCAGCCGTGGCCGGCGGATCCAGGTCACCCGGCAGGTCACCCGCCACCTGCCTCTCCCGCACCACATCCCCGATCGCCTCGGTGAAGCGCGTTCAGGAGGCCGCTGCGGATGCTGCGGAAGCGGTCGTCTCCCTCCAGTGCCGCCAGGTCGATCACCGCCATCAGCGACCCGTTCTCATCCCAGAAGTCGAGGAACGTCGCGGCCACCGCGTCACAGGTCTCATATGCTCCCGCGTCGCTCCAGTCACCCTCCGACACCGGACGGGTGAGACGATCACGCCCCTCGGTCACCAGGTCCTCCGCGAGCGCCAGGACCGCCTCCTCCGCGTCGGTGAAGTACTGGTAGAAGGTCGCGGGCGACGTGGCCGACTCACGGGCGATGTCGACCACCTTCAGGTCGCGGTAGGGGGTGTCCACCAACATCCTGCGTGTCTGGTCGAGGAGCTTGCTGCGAGTCGCCAGACCACGCCTGCCGGGAACCCTCCCGTCCACCGCCCGCTTGCGTTGCCCGACAACCTGACGACTCGTCACATCCTCAGCGTACCGGCCGCTCTCGGTGGCCGGACAAGGCAGGAGTGAGTCGGCCAAGCAGATCGCTGCGGTCGTCCGCCGACGGAGTCGCCAGGCGAACTCGAAGGATCACCGGTCACCCCGTGCTCACAGCGAGGTCGGTCGACACGCTCGGGGAAGGCGTTCACGGCGGCGACGGGTCCGTGATCAATACACCTAGGGTTGGTTCCGCATGGAGCAGAGCGAGATCGTCGGGCCCGATTCGGTGCCGTTACCCGGGTCGGACATGTTCGTGCTGGGTGCGGCAATCCTGGTCCTGCTCCTCGCGGTGTGCGTAGTGGTCGGCCTCCTGATCACCCGGTTGCTCCGCCGACGCAGGGGGCGTCGCCACCGCCGTCCGGTTGGTCCAGCCGTGTGGGGGCGCAACTGCATTGGTGGCTCTATGCGTGGTGCTCGTGAAGTGGCCATTCGGGTTCTCCGTACCGGAGTTCCCGGCACTGCCCAGGTTGTTCCCCGACAGCGCCTTTTTCTATGCACCTGCATCGGATCTGCGGGTCACCGCCGACTCCCAGCGGACCATCGACGCCATCGGCGGCCTGCCTTTCACCACAAGGCCGATGGGAGACCTCCGGTACGGCCGTACGGGGGGGATTCCATTCAACTTCGT
Organism: Microthrixaceae bacterium; assembly: GCA_027493675.1. Lineage (GTDB taxonomy): Bacteria > Actinomycetota > Acidimicrobiia > Acidimicrobiales > Microtrichaceae > JAMLGJ01. Next base: position 18,097 of record JAOSKI010000010.1, read on the forward strand.
GGACGACGACACCCCGAGACACCGGTTCGAGTTCACATATCCGGGCACCAGCGATGACACCGAGTACCCGATTCCGGACCCTGCCTACGTGCAGTCCATGCCGTTCTACCGAGCTGACAACCACTACGTGGGCATCGATCTGGAGGGGCGCCGGATGTGGGAGCTCGCCGGTACTCGGCGCTGGTTCTGGTTGTGGCAGGCAGGCGCAGGAGCACTCTGGGACCTGGACTCCCTCGAGTACCCGATAGGCCAGACCACCGCTTCGGGACTGCCCCTGATACCTCTCGCGTACACCTACGAGCAGGTCGCCTCGGGATCGATCGACCACGCCCTGGGAGTCACCCTTCCCTCAGTACGAATCGAGGAGTACCAGTGGCCCGCGCGACACACCGACGGGCCCTCGTCGGATCCCGACGCACCCATGATGGGCACCTGGTTCCGCCTCCGCCCCGACACGGATCTGTCGCAACTCGGACCGCAGGCACGCGTGATCGCAGAAGCCCTGAAGGAGTACGGCGCCTTGCTCATGGACACCGGAGGGAACCTGGAGATCATCGGCACGCCCGACGCGCGCTGGGACGACGAGGACCTCGCCGGCCTGAGCACCCTCGGCTCGGATGATCTGGAGGTCGTCGACGGCTCCGCGATCATGGTCGAGCGGGACTCGATGGAGGCAGCGGATTGAGGTTCTCGAGGAACTCACCAGGCGCGGGTGACCAGGCGGATGAACAGATACGAGCCGCCGATGAGCGCTATGAGGAACAGGACCGAGCCGGCGAACAGCGCCACGGCCGACAGCGCGAACACCTTCAGCGCTGATCGACGGGTGCCTGCACGATCAGCCAGGTCCCGTTCGATGAGACAGAAGGTTCCTGGTGTTGGCCTTGTAGCCGAGATCGAACACCGCACCCAGGAACGGGACCATGCCCACCACGGTGTCGATGCCGACGTGGACGAGCATGAGCGTGAGCGTTGGCAACGACACCCCCACGCCCACCCCGGCGAGCACGACGACCATTGATGCGACCAACCCGGCGGCGTCCCCGATGCCGGGGATGAATCCGACGACACCGTCCAGACCCACGTGCCGGCCACCGCCGACGGGGATGGAATCGTCCAGCGTCCATGCGAGACCACGGATCCACTCCGGAACAGGTCGGCTGTTGGCCTTGGGTCCACGGTGTGCCGAGCGGATGTCGTCTGCCATCGCAGCGGTGCCGTCGCGGATCCGACCGATGACCGAAGACAACCGACGGTCCTCGGTCGGTCGGTCCGAACCATCCGGCACGGGATCGGCCTGGATCACCCCGAGGTCCACAGGTTCGCCGGCGGGTGCGGATCCGGACTCCCCGGAGTTCGGGTGGGTTGCCATCACAACAGTCTCGCCCAGCTTCGGCAGCGCAGACGCGCGACACCGCTCCTGGCGGCTCGACGCCGCAGCCTCATAGGATCCTGATGATGGACTTGGGGATCTCAGGGAGACGAGCCGCCGTCGCGGCAGGGACCGCAGGACTGGGGCTCGCACTTGCCAAGGCGTTGGCCGAGGCAGGCGCCGCCGTCGCTGTGTGCGGCCGCGACAGCGAGCGCATGTCGGCGGCAGTCGATTCGATGACGACGGTCGCCACAGGCTCACCTCCGGTGGGCATGACCGTGGACGTCTCCTCACCGGCGGGCGCAACCTCCTTCGTGGCCGCCGCCACCGAGGCGCTGGGGGACCGGTCGAGATCCTCGTGTGCAACGGAGGTGGGCCACCTCCGGGTGGGCCATCGGAGACCACGATCGATGCCTACCGCATCGCCCTCGAGGCGAACTGCCTGGCGTCGATCGCCATGTGCGCGGCAGCGGTGCCTGCCATGGTCGAAGCGAGGTGGGGACGGATCCTGGGGATCACCTCGATCGGCGCACGCCAACCCATCAACCTCCTCGCTGCCTCGACCGTGGCCCGCGCCGGGCTGACTGCATACCTGAAGATGCTCGCGGTCCGAGCTCGCTCCGAGCGGCATCACGGTCAACAACCTGCAACCGGGCATCCACAACACCGACCGGATCAAAGGGCTGGCCGCTCAACGGACCGACATCCTGTTGGGTGGCATTCCTGCCGGAACCTTCGGCGAGGCGGACGACTTCGGGGCGGTGGGTGCTTTTCTGTGCTCCGAGCAGGCGCGGTTCACAACTGGAGTTGGAATGCACATCGATGGCGGCGCCTACGAGGGGCTGCAGTAGCTCCCTGCTGCTCGGTCGCCGAGTCGGGCACGGCTCTCAGGGAGCGTCGACCATCGACCCCGCCACCCGGTTGAACGGCCAGGTGTCGGGCATCACGAGGCCAGCCGTACGTGGCGGCAGGATGGTGTAGGACTCCTCCCCCCACACGGACCAGGCCAAGATCACGTCGGGCGATCTGCTCGATGGTCGCCGGTTCTCCGATGCGATCCAACCGATCCCGCAACTCACGGTTGTCCGCCTCGATCATCGCGAGGTTCGCCTCCGCGTCGCGGATCTCACCGCGCTGCGCCCACCAGTCCCTCACGGGCGCTGCCAGGATGACCACCGCCAAGGTGGCCAGCACCAGCAGCCCACCCGCGCGTCGCACCCAGCGGGGCACCGCGTCGAACCGACGGCGCCACGCGTCGATCATGTCCTGGCACCCCGCGGCGCCAGTGCGGAGCGGCCCCGGAACACCGCCGACTCGCCCAGGATCTCCTCCACGCGGAGCAACTGGTTGTACTTGGCCACGCGGTCGGAACGCGCCGGCGCGCCGGTCTTGATCTGTCCGCAGTTGGTGGCCACCGCCAGATCGGCGATCGTGACGTCCTCGGTCTCCCCTGAGCGGTGCGACATCACCGCGGTGTATCCGTTCTCGTGGGCCAACTGCACTGCGTCGAGAGTGCGGGTGAGGGTACCGATCTGGTTCACCTTGATGAGGATCGAGTTGGCGACGCCGGCATCGATACCGCGCTGGAGCCGGTCGGTGTTGGTCACGAACAGGTCGTCACCCACCAACTGGACGCGGTCGCCGACGAGGCGCGTGAGTGCCGCCCAACCGTCCCAGTCCTCCTCGGCCATCCCGTCCTCGATCGACACGATCGGGTAGCGGCCACACAGGTCCGCCAGGTACTCCGCGAACTCGGCGGCGTCGAGCGTGCGGCCCTCACCGGCCAACACGTAGCTGCCGTCGGTGAAGAACTCCCGTGGAAGCAGGGTCCATGGCGATCGAGATGTCCTCTCCGGGCACCCGACCTGCCTTCTCGATCGCCTCCACGAGCAACCTGATCGCGTCCTCGTTGGAGGCAAGGTCGGGAGCGAATCCACCCTCGTCACCGATGGCGGTCGACAGGCCGCGCTCACGCAGCACCGCAGCAAGCGTGTGGTAGCACTCCGCACCCCAGCGAAGAGCCTCCGAGAACGAGGCTGCCCCCACAGGCATGAACATGAACTCCTGCAGATCCACGTTGTTGTCCGCATGCTCCCCGCCGTTGATCACGTTCATCATCGGCACCGGCAGAGTGGCGGCATTGACTCCACCGACGTAGCGGAACAGCGGAAGATCGAGCTCCTCCGCGGCGGCCTTCGCCGCGGCCAATGACACACCGAGCGCCGCGTTGGCCCCGAGGTTGCCGAGGTTCTCGGTGCCGTCCAGGGACGACAACGCCATATCGAGCTCACGCTGGTTCACCGCGTCGAACCCCAGCAGGGCATCCGCGATCACGCCGTTGACATGTCCAACCGCGTCGAGAACACCCTTGCCCCGGTAACGACCGGCGTCGCCGTCACGCAACTCCACTGCTTCGAACGCTCCGGTGGACGCCCCTGAGGGAACCGCCGCGCGCCCGCGCGCTCCGGAGTCCAGCTCCACGTCGACCTCGACGGTCGGATTGCCACGTGAATCCAGGATCTCCCCGGGCGATGATTCCTTCGATGATGCTCACTTGTGATTCCTCACGATCGGATGTGCCGGTTCCGTGCGGGCCGCGCGATCGATGCAGTCTGCAACCACCGGGCGAACGCTGTTGTGCTCCTCAAGGTAGCCGCCGTCGCATCGCCTGCCTCACAGCACCTCGGCTATCGCTCGCGCGAACGCGAGTTGGCCCTCTGGTCTCAGATGGGTGCCATCTGCCACGAACCAGTCCGGATGGGAGCTCGCCATCGAATACCAGTCGACCAACACGACGTTGTCGTGGCGCTCCGCCACCCTCGCCGTGCGTTCGTTGGAGATCGCCTCCCACGGCCGCTCGACCTTGGCGTTCACCAGCACCACGAGACGATCACCCAGGGAGTCGACCATGGTCTCGATGCGTTCCTCGGTGGCCACGCCGTTGTTTCCGACCTGCACCACCGCGGGGCCGGGCATGTTCCCCGATGTGGCGTACCAGGTCGCGGCGTCGGCAAGATCGTCGAACTGCCGCGACACCTTGGCATCCACTCGGATGCCGGGCATCACCTGCTGCATCGCCCCAGAAGCTCCCAGCATCACCGAGTCACCCACCGCGACGGCGTTGGTGGAGGTCACGGTCGGATCGGCACCTGCAGTTGTGGACGTAGTCGAGTCGGTGCCGGCGACTGACGTGGTTGTCGCAGGATCGTCGGACCCGTCGCGGGGAGACGTCGACGTGGGGGCCACCGCCGTGGTCGTTGTGGTGTCCACCAGCCCCTCTGCGTCGAGACCGTCGAGTCCGATGGCTCCCGCCGCCTCCAACTCCATGCGCTCACGATCGGGGCTGCTCGACGCCACAACGAGACCGACGGCCACCAACAGCACGACCACGCCCAGCGCGCCCACGCGCACGAGCAGCCATTGATGGAACCGCGCGCGTTCACCCTCGTCCGGGGCCTGCCATCTCTCCTTGAGCCGACCCAGAGCACCGTGGCGGACGGGTTGCTCCACAAATCGGTACGAGAGCTCCGCCGCCGCGAGCGTGAGCCCGACACGCAAGGCGAACAACGGCCATCCGGTGAGCGCCACGTCCAGTTCCGGTCGCGTGAACATGAAGATCGGCCAGTGCCACAGATAGATCGAATACGACCGCACTCCGATCCACACCAGCGGTGGCAGCGCGAGGACCTTCGAGAGGCTCGCCGACGGATGCACAAGCACCGCGATGAGCACCACGCAGACCAGGTCCAGCAACAGGAACCCTCCGCGGTACACGAACGGGTCGAACTCGTTCACACGGGCGAAGAACCAGGCCAGGAGCAGCATCGAACCGATGCCCGCGGCGTTCAACACAGGGCCGGCCGCCTTCGATGCGGTGCCGCGTGAACGCCAGGGCGTCCACACCACCGCCAGCATCGCTCCCAGCAACAGGCCCGAGAGGCGGGTGTCGGTCCCGTAGTAGACCCGAGACGGGTCGGTGGACGGTTCGTAGAGCACGGCCATCCACACCGCTGAGCCCAGGGCGACCGCCACAAGGACGTTTCGGGTGCCGTCGCGCCCAGCGCGTGCCAACAGCCACACGAACAGGGCCGGGAACAGGATGTAGAATTGCTCCTCCACCGCCAGCGACCACAGGTGGCGCAACACGGGAGGGCGACCCGCTTGGGCGAAGTACGACTCGTCAAGGAAGATCTGCCACCAGTTGCTCACGTAGAACAGCGCTGCGAGGACGTCACCGCCCAGTCGACCCGCGGCGTCGCGGTAGAAGACCAGGGTGACCGCCGGCACCACCAACAACAACACGTACAGAGCCGGTAGCAGGCGGCGTGCTCGACGGGTCCAGAACCCCCGCAGCGAGACCGACCCGGTGTGATGACGTTCCTCCACCAGCAGCGCGGTGATGAGGAAGCCCGACACGACGAAGAACACCTCGACACCCAGGAAGCCACCTGGAATCCAAGCCAGGTCCATGTGGTAGAGCAACACCGCCGCGACCGAGATCGCGCGCAGGCCGTCCAGGGACGGCTGATAGCCGAGCTTTGTGCCCGCGCGCGTATGGGAGGTGACCACCACTCCATTCTGGTCAACTCTCCCACCGGATGGGTGTACCCGGAATTGCTGCCTGCGTACGCCTCAGGGCCTTTACGCGACAGGGCTCACCCAGTACTGTGGCGTTGGGCGAATCCACGGTGTCAGGACATCGTGGAGGAAGGGGCAACGTGATGGAACCAGGCTCACATTCGCGAGCGCTCGCAAGGATCGGGGCCACCCGCCGGAGACTGCCGCGGTTGGCCGCGGCAACGGTGGTTTTGGCGCTGTTCGCCACAAGCTGCGTCGCACCACCCGAGACACCGGACGGATACCAGCTGTCATCTCGGTTGGTCACCGGAGGCATCCAACTGAACTGGACCGATCCAGGATCCTCCCCGGCCGGATTCGACCTGGAGGTCATGAGGGTGAGGCCCGACGGCGGGCCCTGGGAACCGCTCGGGCACTCCACGACCAACTCGTTCACCGACACCGACGCGGTCAACCGCACGACCTACCTGTACAGGGTCCGCTCCGCTGCCGGGTCCGGTCAGGCCGCGGGTACGTGGAGCAAGCCCGTGCGGACGACCTACGTCGAGTTGGTGTTGCCCGTCGTTAGGATCGACACCGCCGGCGGTGCCCCTATCGTCTCGAAGGACGACTACCTGAATGCGCAGCTCGCGATCGACCCCAACGGGAGCGGCCACCCGGCGTTCAACGCGTCGATGAGGGTGAAGGGTCGCGGGAACACCACCTGGGCCTTCCCCAAGAAGCCCTACAAGATCAAGCTCGATTCGAAGGCGAGCATCTTCGGGATGCCCAAGGCGAAGGACTGGGTCCTTCTCGCCAACTACAACGACCGGTCCCAATTGCGAACATGGACCGCACAGAGCATGGGTGACCTAACGAGCCTCGCGTGGACCCCGTCGTCGGTGCACGTGGAACTGGTCCTCAACGGCAAGTACGTGGGTGTCTACCAGCTGACCGAACAGGTCGAGGTGGACTCCAACCGGGTCGACATCACCGAAATGGAACCCGAGGACACTACCGGCGAGGCCGTCACCGGCGGTTACCTGCTCGAGATCGACGAACGTCTTGAGGAGAACAGCGAGCCGGGTTTCCGGACCACGCGCCGCAAGCCGATCGTGATCAAGGATCCGGAACCGGCGAACGCTGCGCAGTTCAACTACATCCGACAGTACGTACAGGACTTCGAGAACGCGCTCTTCGGACCACAGCGATCCGATCCCGATACCGGCTACCAGGCTTACCTCGACCTCGACTCCTACGTCGACTGGTACATCGTCGAGGAACTGCTGAAGAACCAGGACGCGAACTTCTCCAGCGCCTACATCCACAAGGAGCGCTCGGAGAAGCTCCGCTTCGGCCCGCTGTGGGACTTCGACCTCTCGATGGGCACCACGAAGGGGATCGTTCCGACGGATCCCGAGCAATGGTGGGTGAACCAACCGAACGTGCCCTGGACGAACCAGATCGGCGCCGACCCGGCGTTCCACACCCGGTTGAACCAACGATGGGACGCGATCAAGTCGGATGTGGATCAACTACCGCAGCAGATCATCGACCTCGGGACGACTCTCGAGGAAGCCGTTGCGAACGATGCCGCCCAGTGGGACTACACCGTGGAGACCAACGACACTGCAGCGTTCCTGGCCGATTGGCTCACCACGCGCACGGCATGGTTCGACACGCAGATCGACGCCCTCGTGGCTCCCTGACCCGACCCTCCGACGCCCTCGACCGTCACCGGGGATCAGCCGGCTTCGGAGTGGGTGACCGGCTCCTCGCCCATCCACTCGCGCAAGGTGTTCTTCAACTTGGCCTGCTGGATGAAGATGTCGTGCTCGGGTGGTTCGGAGCCGTCGGTGTGCGGTGACTTCCAGTAGAAGCTGAGCCACTCCTGGTTGCCGGACTGCCCGGCCCGTTGCGCAAGGTCCAGGAACAGCGCCAGGTCCAACACGATCGGGGCGGCCAGGATCGAGTCGCGGCACAGGAAGTCGACCTTGATCTGCATCGGGTAGCCCATCCACCCGAAGATGTCGATGGCATCCCACCCCTCCTTGTTGTCACCTCGCGGCGGGTAGTAGTTGATCCGCACGACGTGGTCCAGGTTGCCGTACAGCTCCGGATACACCTCGGGTTGCAGGATCGTGTCCAACACCCCGAGCTTGGACACCTCCTTGGTCTTGAAGTTCTCCGGGTCGTCGAGCACCTCGCCGTCACGGTTGCCGAGGATGTTGGTGGAATACCAGCCGCGCATGCCCAGCATCCGCGACTTGAACCCCGGAGCGAGGATCGTCTTCATGAGGGTCTGACCCGTCTTGAAGTCCTTGCCGGTGTAAGGCACACCGTGGCGGTCCGCCAACTCCGGCCATGCACGGCAGATCCGCCGACAGGTTGGGTGCGCCGTTGGCGAAGGGAACGCCGCTCACGAGGGCCGCATAGGTGTACAGCTCGCTGGGTGCGATGTTCTCGTCGTTGGCGCGCATTCCGGCCTCGAAGGACTCGACGGTGTCGTGCACCGCGGAGGGCTCCTGGTAGGCCTCGGTGGAACCGCACCACACCATCACCAGGCGATCGCAGCCGTTCTCGGTGCGGAACCGCTCGATGTCGGCGATCAACTGCTCGGCGAGGTCGAAGTACGTCTCGCCGGTCTTCACCCGCACCCCGTCCAGGCGCTTCACCCAACGCTGGTCGAACACCGCCGGCATGGCGACCACGCCTTCGAGCTCCGAGGAGATCGGCGCCAGATCGTGTTCCTCCAGGACCCCCGCGGTGCGCGCTGCTTCGAGGGCGTTGGGGAGATCGGATCCCACCCGCCGAACACGAGGTCCTCCAACTCGGCGAGCGGAACGAACTCCCTGATCATCGGATTGCGTCCCTCCTCACGACGTCCGAGGCGTATGTGTGCCATCTGGGTGAGCGATCCGACTGGCACCGCAAGTCCCTTGCGCACGGCGATCACTCCCGCGTACGCCGTCGAGGCGACCGCGCCCATCCCAGGAGTGAGGATGCCAAGACGGCCGGTTGCAGGAGCGATCTCGAGGGGTTCTGCCATGGGTGCAGACTATTGCCCGGGGGGCACTTCGGGGGCCTGCGGACGTGACACCCTCGCGACCAGGGAAGGCGGGCTCTGCTGACCCGTCGAGGGATCCATCTGGCCCTGTACGAGCTCCAGCTCGACCGGACCGCCGTAGCGCGGGTTCACCACTGCGTTGCGGGCCGTGTGCACCGCCAGCATCGAGGCGGCCACGACTGCGCCCATCTCCTCACCCGCCTCCCTCGAAGCTCTGGACTCCACGCTCGGTGACGGTGAAGATGACCACCAGCGGTTGGTTGACCCCTGTCACCTCCACCGGGCCGACGACCTCGTCGAGGGGGCATCGGCGACCTCGGTCGCGAGGTCACCGGGAAGGGTCGCGAGATCGGCGCCGGTGGCGCACTGGACCTCGGAGTCCACGGCAAGTTGCATGTCGGGGACCTCGTCGGGCACCTGGGCCAGCGGTGTGCCGGATTCGATCGCGTCCAGCGCTTCCTCGGCAGCCTCCGGCGGGCCACCGATCATGGTCACGCAGCTGCGCTCCCAGCGACCCGACTCCTCGAGGGCGTCGTAGACGAACCGCAGATCGGAGTCGGTGGGCGTTCCGTAGCCCTGGCCGGCCTCGCCGAGGGCCTTGTCCGCCGCCAGGAAGCGCGAGAGCACGTCTTTGGCCTCTTCACTGAGGTCGTCGACACCGAACTGATATCCCTGTGCCTTCAGGCCCTCGATGGTCTCCGCCACAGCAGAGTCGTCGGGTTCGACATCGAGGTCCTGCTCCCGGGCCGCCGATGCCAGCGCCTCGCCCTGGAGCAGGAAGTCGAGCACGGAACGGGCTGTCGCTCCGGCAACCACGGCGTCGCTGTCGGAGACCTGGAAGCCGAGCAGGGCGGCGAACGCCTCGTCGGTGGCGAGCGCGTCGACCGTCGACGTCGAGACCGAGCGCCCGTCGAGGCTTGCCGCCTCCTCGGGTGCGGCGACGCCGCATGCGCCGGCCACAAGCGAGACGACGCCCACGGATGCGACCAGGGCGGCCCGTAGGTTGACCTTCATTCCCGTGATGCTAGGTGGCATTTCCGTGATGCTAGGTGGCGGGTGCCGGGTCGGGCACAAGTTGACCCAACGCCTCGACTATCCACTCGGCCGGTTGGCGCCGCCGTCGATCCGGAGTTGGAGCTCACGCTGGGCTTCCTTGTACACCGATCCCCGGTACAGCCGCTCCAGGCGCATCTGCTTGGACTGCGCCAGTCGGACCGGGTGGATCTTCGCGACCAGGCCACCACCGGAGAGGGCACCGGCCTTGGACACGACCACTTCGGTGATCCCGCAGCGCACGCACTCGGCACGCACCCTGGCAACCGCCAGCAGGTTCGCAGCGGTGTCGGGCACAGGACCGAAGCGGTCCACCCATTCGGCCTCGATCGCATCGACCTCCGTAGCGGTCCTCACCGACGCGAGGCGCCGGTAGGCGTCCAGGCGCAGGTCGTCGCGCTCCACGTAGTCGGGCGGGAGGTGGGCGGCCACGGGGATCTCCACGGTGACGGCGACGGCCTCCTCGGCCTCGGCCGGTGAGTCCCTGCTCAGCTCCGAGATGGCCTCGTTGACCATCTGGACGTAGAGGTCGTATCCGACCGCGGCCACATGACCGCTCTGGCCGGTTCCCAACAGGTTCCCCGCACCACGGATCTCGAGGTCGCGCATGGCGATGCGGAAGCCCGAGCCCAACTCGGTGGCCTCACCGATCGTCTTGAGGCGTTCGTAGGCCTCCTCGGAGAGCTGACGGTCCTTGGGGAAGAACAGGTACGCGTAGGCCCGCTGGCCGGAACGACCCACCCTGCCACGGAGCTGGTGCAACTGACCCAGGCCCAGCATGTCGGCGCGCTCCACCACGAGGGTGTTGACGGTCGGGATGTCGATGCCCGATTCGATGATCGTGGTGCACACGAGCACGTCGTAACGGCCTTCCCAGAAGTCCACGACCACCCGTTCGAGGGTGCCTTCGTCCATCTGGCCGTGAGCGACCGCGACCCTGGCCTCGGGGACCAGGTCGCGGATGCGCTCTGCACGGTGCTCGATGTCGCGCACGCGGTTGTGCACGTAGAAGACCTGGCCCTCACGCAGCAGCTCGCGGCGGATCGCCTCGGCCACAGGGCGCTCGTCGAACTCGCCGACGTAGGTGAGGATCGGGCGACGCGCAGCGGGCGCCGTGTCGAGCAGGGACAGGTCCCTGATGCCCGTGAGGCTCATCTCCAGGGTGCGCGGGATCGGCGTGGCGGTGAGCGTGAGCACGTCCACACCCGTCCGCAGGGCCTTGATCGCCTCCTTGTGCGACACCCCGAAGCGCTGCTCCTCGTCGACCACGAGCAACCCGAGGTCCTTGAACTCGATGTCGGCGGACAGGAGCCGGTGGGTGCCGATGACGAGGTCGACCGAACCGTCGGTGATCCCTTCGATCACCTTGCGGGCCTGTGCATCGCTGAGGAAGCGACTCAGCACCTCCACCCGCAGCGGGTAGCCCTCGAAGCGGTCGCTGAAGGTGGCGTGGTGCTGCTGGGCGAGAAGCGTCGTGGGGACCAGCACCGCGACCTGCTTGCCCGACTGGATCGCCTTGAAGGCGGCACGCACGGCAACCTCGGTCTTGCCGAAGCCCACGTCGCCGCACACGAGCCGGTCCATGGGTGCATCGGCTTCCATGTCCGCCTTCACGTCCCTGATCGCGGTGAGCTGATCGGGCGTCTCCTGATAGGGGAAGGATGCCTCCATCTCCACCTGCCACGGCGTGTCGGGCTCGTACGCGTGCCCGGTGGCGCTGTGACGCTGCTGGTAGAGCACCACGAGCTCCTGGGCGATCTCCGCCACCGCCGAGCGCACCTTGGCCTTGGTGCGCGCGAAGTCGGCACCGCCCATCCTGTTGAGCGTCGGGGTGTCCCCACCGGAGTAGAGCCGCACCGAGTCGATCTGCTCGGAGGGCACGTACAGCTTGTCGTCACCCCGGTACTCGAGCAGCAGGTAGTCACGTTCGGCACCGTGCATCGTGCGGGTGACCATGCCCGCGAACTGCGCGACCCCGTGGTGCTCGTGAACCACATAGCCGCCCACCGTGAGGTCCTCGAAGAACTGCTGGGCATCGCGCCTGCGGGCACGTGTCGGTCGGTGGGTACGTCGCCGCCCGGTCAGGTCGGCCTCGGAGAGAAGCGCCAGCTGCGCCCCCGGCAGCACACAACCCGAGTCGAGCCCCGAGTCCACGACCCAGCCGCCGGCATCACGCATCCGGGCCGATCCACCTTCGGCGACCGAGAACGACAGGCCCCGATCTCCGAGCGCCCGCCTCATCCGCTCCAGCGATGCAGCGCCCTCGGCACAGACCACGACCCGTGACCCGGTTGCGAGCAGGCTGGACACGTCGGCCACCACCGCCTCGGCGTCGCCCACGGCCCGCGGCCAGCTGCGGGCCTCCACGGTCGCAGCGTCCGGCGAGTCCGCCACCGATGCAACCGACAGGTGGTGCGCCGAGGTGTGGGCCAGGAGCCGGTCGAAGGGCAGGTGGATCCGCGGCAGCGATGCATCCTCTGCCAGCCCCCCAGGTGCGCGACAACGACTCGGCGAGGCTCGCCTCCTCATCGATGATGTCGGCGGCACGGTCACGGATGCGCCGCGGATCGACCGACACGATGAGGCTGTCGTCGGGGACGAGGTCGTAGAGCACGTGCTCACGGTCCGCCAGCCACGCCGACCAGGCCTCCATCCCGTCGAAGGTCTCGCCGTCCGCGATGCGCTGCCACTGCTCACGACCCCACGCCTCGGTGCCGATGAGCTTCTCGGCACGCCGGCGCACCTCGTCGGTGGGCCGCAGCTCACGGGCCGGGAAGATCCGCAGCCCCTCCAGAGCGTCGGTGGAGCGTTGGTCCGCCACCGAGAAGTTGGTGAGACGGTCCACCTCGTCGCCCCAGAGGTCGATCCGCACAGGATGGTCGGAGGCCGCCGGGAACACGTCCACGATCGATCCGCGCACCGCGACCTCGCCGCGGTGCTCCACCTGGTACTCACGCCGGTACCCCATCGCCACCAACTCGGCCACCAGCTCCTCGGAGTACACGATCGAACCAGGGTGCAGCTCGATCGGTTCGGTGTCCTCGACGTGCGGCCCGAGCCGCTGGACCAGCGCACGGGCCGGAGCCACCACGACCCGCAGCGTCGGGTCACCGGTCCGCAGGCGCCAGAGCGCCTCGAGCGCGCTCCCATCGTCTCCACGCCCGGTGACACGCGTTCGAAGGGAAGCGTCTCCCACGCCGGGAACAGCATCACCGAATCCGGCGGCAGGAACTGGATGAGGTCGCCGGTCAGGCGTTCGGCCTCGGAGGCCAGCGGCACCGCCACCACGATCGGCGGACCGCCACGCATGTCCACCGCCGCGGCTATCACCCCGGCCTGGGCCGCGGTGGGCACCACCAACGCGGCCTCGCGGGTGGACACGGCCTCGGCGAGACCCGGAAGGTCCCGCAGCACGGGCAGCAGCGGCGCAAGGGGAGGGCCCTGCGAGTGCGATGCCACGGGAGACGCCCCGGCCGCGGATGGTTCGCTCGGGGGTACTTCGCACTCGGGCACCGTCCGAAGGTAGTACCGGCACGACTCAGGCGGAACTCGCGATCAGCACTGCGTGGAATGGCGCGGCGAGATTCCTCCCACACAGTGGTTCTGCGCGGATGCGTTGGTCGAGGCGGTGGTAGACGCGTCGGAGCTCGAGAGTGGATCTCACGTCGCGCCACCATCCGCGTTCGACTTCGAGGAGTTCCCTGTAACCCAAAGGCGACGTCTTCGACGGTGAGGGTGGGATCGGAGCAGCGGAGAAGGAACTTGCCGTTGAGACATTCTTCTGCTTGGTCCGCGGCGCTGTCGGCGCGTAGCAGGACGGTGGGTGTGGTGCCTAGGAACCGGCGCAGCCCTGCGGGAGAGCCCGGGTACTCCCGCGGCAGTGAGCGCAGGGTCTGCTACGAGGCGCTCATCCCCATACACCTGTTGCCCGCCACTCACCGATCAATCAGCAACGCTCCACGATTTCAGGCTCAACTGACGGTGCCGGGGGTGGTCCGCGTGCGCACGCCGTCCTCTCCCTACTTTCCGAGTTGTCGAGAAACGGCAGCGAGGAGCGAACGGCGTGCGCGTCAGCAAGGTACTCAAGGCAGTCTGCGGGTTCTCCCGCGAGGTCGTGATCGTGTCAGCAGAGTTGATCGAAGACGATCGACCGATCCTGCGGGTGCGGGTTCGTGCCAAGCAGCGGCGTCGGGGTCGTTGCGGGCGTTGCGGCACGTTGGCGTCGTGGTTCGACAACGGTGACGGTGAACGATCCTGGCGTCACATCGACGCCGGACACGCGACCGTGGAGATCACCGCGACTGCTCGGCGGGTCGACTGCTCGCAGTGCGGCCCGACTGTCGCTCAGGTGCCGTGGGCGCGTCACAACTCGGCGTTCACCCGGTCGTTTGAGGATCTCGTCGTCCACGACGCGATCGTGGGCAACAAGCAGGCCGCAGCGGACCGCTACGGGACGTCGTGGCGGGCAGTGAACAACATGTGTATCCGAGTCGCGCAGGAGGCGCTCGAGCGTGTTGATCTGTTGGACGGCTTGACCGCAATCGCGATCGACGAGGTCAAAGTACAAGAAGGGCCACAAGTACCTGACCGTCGTGTGTGACCACACCACCGGACGGGTCGTGTGGGCAGCGAAGGGTCGCTCGAAGGAGGTGGTCGGGGCGTTCTTCGACGCCCTCGGTGATGAACGCGCAGCGCTGCTGGAGTTCGTGACCGCCGATGGTGCCACCTGGATCACCGACGTCGTCGCCGCCCGTGCCCCCGACGCGATCGTCTGCTTGGACACCTTCCACGTGATCGGTTGGGCGACCAAGGCCCTCGACGAGGTCCGCCGCGAGGAGTGGAACAAGCTGCGCCGAGCCGGAGCTGCGAAAGCCGCGAAGGCGTTCAAGGGGCTGCGGTTCCTGCTGCGCCGCAACTGGGAGAACCTCACCGCCGCCCAGAAAGGCACGATCCGGGACCTGGAGAAGGCCAACAACCGGGCGTTCCGGGCATGGCAGCTCAAAGAGGAACTGCGCGACATCTTCGACCTCCCACTCCTCAAGGCTCAGCGAGCACTCGATGACTGGCTCGCCTACGCGTCGCGTTCGAAGCTCCCATCGTTCGTGAAGCTTGCACGCACGATCCGCTCCTACCGGGCATCGATCGAAGCAACCATCGAGTGGCGCTTCACCAACGGCATCGCCGAATCGAACAACGCAGCCATCGGACGCATCCGAGCCAACGCCCGCAGATTCCCCGCCCCCCACCCGCTCCCCCCCCACCACAATCTCCGAACAGAACCCCGGCCCCCCCCCGGCCCCCGGAACCCCCAGAACGCCCGGTGTCGCCGGGGCCCAGGGGGCCCGGGCCGCGCCGGGGGGGCCCCGGGGGCCTTCCCTTGGGGGGGGGTTGGGGGGCCCCGCCCCGGGGCTGGGGGGGTGTGGTCGATGGGTTCTGTGTTGGTGCCGGGCCTTTCGTGCTCGGCCGTGCGGGTCTGGGGTGTAGTAAATGGGTGTGGTCAGTTTTTCGGTGAGGGTTCGTGGGGTGGTGGCGGCGTTGGCCGTGGTGGCTGTGGCTGCTGTCGGGTTGCCGGGGTTGTCGGGGGCGTGGAGCCGGGGTCTTCGATTGGTGATGCGCCGTGGGTGTGTTCGTCGGCTTCTGGGTCGGTGTCGTTGGGTCAGGCCGGGCAGGGTTGGGGGTCGATCGGCTATTCGAAGACGTACATCCCGGGTGGTGAGACTCTGACGTTGACGGCTAACGGGGAGATCGTCTACGGGGCGAACTCTTCGATCTGGGAAGCGAAAGAGAGCATCTACACGCGCATTCTCGATGAGAACGGCGCTCTGTTGAAAGAGTTCCAGGTCTTCTACAACCAGGATCAGACCTCGATCAGCAATCCGAAGCCTGACCCGTTGGTGTGGGGGCCCCAGACGCGTAGCTGGTCGCCGGGTGCGACGGGGCGCAGTGTGGTGCTCGAGACGCGGATCCGGTTGTGTGGAGGGCACATCGAGTTCATCTGAGATCGAGTTGTCGTTGAGTGGTGGCGGGTCGAGCAGTGATCCTGGGTGCGCCGATGATCGTCACAAGCGTGGCGAGTTGGCGTCTGTGGGGAGCCATGACGATCCGGTGAATACGTTCACGGGGTCGTTCACTGATTCGTGGGTTGATCTCCCGGCGACGGCTGGGGTGTCGGGTTTGGATTGGCGGCGTAGCTATGACTCGGGTGGTACTGCGGGTGACCCGGAGTGGGGTTTCAGCTTTGGTGACCGGGTCGAGGAGTTGGCTTCGGGGACTGTGGAGTTGACGCTGCAGTCGTCGCGGGTGGTGTCGTTCAGCCCGGATGGTTCGGGTGGGTTTGAACGCCCGGTTGAGTTCGACGGTCGCCTGTCGGTCGATGGGTCGGGTTGGCGGCTGGATTTCCCTGATGGCTCAGCGAAGCTGTTCAACGCGTCGGGTGAGATGACTGAACACGAATTCTGGGATGGCCAGAACGTGACTGCGACGCGTGCTGGTGGGGTCCTGACCACGTTGACGTCATCGGTGGGGCCGTCGTTGATGTTCGGATACACCGCGGGCCGGTTGTCGTCGGTGACTGCTTCTGATGGCCGAGTTGTGTCTTACGGGTATGACACCAACGGGTTCTTGTCCACTGTGACGCTGCCCGGGCAGGTCACGTGGAGCTACGGCAACGACACGGTGGGTCAAGTGACCTCTGTGACTGATCCGACCGGCGTTGTTGTGGTCACGAACGTCTATGACACCGAGGGTCGTGTCGAGTACCAGTCAATGTCGAACGGGTCCGAGACGACATTCGACTATGACCCGGGTCGTTCTCATGTGGTTGTCACAGAAGTGGCCACGGCGCGGGAGGTCACCTATTTCTATGACGGGTTGGGTCGCCTCACCAGTATCGAAGACCCCAATGGTGAGAGCGTCGCGCACACCTACGACGACTTCGACTACGTGACCGGCACGACATCGCGCGCTGGTGGTGCGTCGGTGATCGACCGCAACAACGCCGGCTTGATCGAAGAAGTCACCGTGCCGGGTGAGTCGATTGCGACATCGGTGACCTATGTGGCGGACGGATCGAACCGAGTTGAGTCGATCACCGACACCCGCGGAACCACCACGTACGGCTATGACCCTGTGAATCCGTCGGAACGAATTCCGTCGTCGGTGACCAACGAGTTGGGCAAGACCACCAACTTCGATGTCAACGACACCACAGGCCTGGTGGATTCGGTCACCGACGCTGACGATGTGACCACCCTGTTCCGGTATTGGCCGAATCGTCTCCTCAAGGAGTCAGAGGACGAGTACGCGAATGTGACTTCCTACGAGTACGACACCGCTGGCAGGTTGACCGCGCTCGAGTTGCCTTCAGGTGCGCGCACGGTCACCGAATATGACACAGCGGGTCGCGTGTGGAAACAGACCGCCGCCGATCTCGGTCTGACAGTCACCACCTATGACGACGCGGGCCGTGTCGACACGGTCACCGATCCTGCGGGGGCGGTCACCGACTACGACTACGACGCCGTCACTGGTTTGTTGGATCAGGTCACCGACCCGAGGTTGCGGGTAACCACGTTCGAGTACAACTCGATTGGTGAATTGGAACGCACGATCCACCCCGATCTGTCTGACAGTGAGATCAGCTACGGGCCATTGGGACGAGTTGCTACCGAAACCGATGAGATCGACCGTGTGACCATCTATGGGTACGACGCGGACGGCAACGTCAGCACCGTTGAGGATCCCGCCGGCGGTGTAGTCGAGTCGCACTACGACTCTGCGGGTCGGGTGGATTGGACCGAAGACGCAGCCGATCGGCGCACCAGCAACGTCTATGAGTCCGACACGGGACTGTTGGACTATCAGGTCACCCCGTTGGGAACGATCAACTACGACTACGACGACCTTGGGCGTCGCACCCATGTAACCGATCTCCGTGGCGGCACAACCGAAACCCGCTATACCGATGCCGGGCGGATCGACTGGGTCGAAGACCCATTCGATCGACGCACCGACCATTCCTATGACAACGCCGGACGTCTGGCCACGGTTGAGGCACCAGGGAACCTGATCACCGAATACGGATACAACGCGGATGGTCTCGTCGATTACGTCAAAACCCCCGAAGGCAACGAGACCACGACCACCTACGACGGTCTCGGCAGAGTGCTGACAAGCACCGACCCTGCCGGTGTCATCACCACAAACACCTGGACCCCACGTGGTGAACTCGAAACAACCGGTATCAGCGGCCAGGGCACAGTCGAATACCACTACTACCCAGACGGCACTCTCGAGTGGGTTGACGACGCCCTCGACAACCGCACCACGTTCACCTACGACAACCGTGGCCGTCTCGAAACCCGCACCGACCCCAACCTGAAGCAGTGGAAGACCGACTACAACCCGGCCGGTGAACTCGTCTCGGAAACCGATCCGCTGCTACGCACCACCAACTACAGCTATGACAACGCCGGACGTCTCACAACGACCGCGGACCCATCCGGGCGTACCACCACGAACGTGTGGCAACTCGACGGATTGCTCGATTCGTGGACCGCGACCGACGGCACCGACACCCAGATCGGTGACCACACCTACGATCCGGCCACTGGACTGCGAACCTCGACCACGATCGACGGCGATACCTGGAGTCACAGCTACTACGACAACGGTGACCTGAAGACCGCGACGTCACCCTGACGGCGCCGAGATCGGCTACACGTGGGACCCCCTCGGTCGACGGGACACCGTGACCGGAATGGACGGTTTCACTCAACGCTACGTGTACGACACAGCAGGCGACGTCGAGCGGATCCGCACCCGCCAGTACGCGGCTGACCGGTTCGTCGGCGCGAATGGCACCGACCCGGATCCTGTGAAATGGGATCTGACCGGCAACGCCGCCCCCACGATCCAGGACAACGCGGCTTCATTCACCGTCACTGACACTTCAGGGTCGAAAGGCCGGATGAACTCGCTAGCGTCGCTGTCCAGCGGTTACGACACGACCTACACGTTGGACCTTGGTGACCGGACCAAGGCAACGACCGTGAAGGCGTACAACCGGTATGTCACCGCGGACAGTTGGGATCTCTTGGAGTTTGAATCAGACTCGACGACCGCGACTCTGAAACGCAAAAGCGTTGTGGTGGGATGTTCCGCTTGGCACCACCGACGTCCCCGCCACCGGCAAGGTGCAGGTACGGATCCAGTCGTCTCAACAATGGTTCCATTTGAAAGTTTGGGCGGACGGTGACCCGGAACCCGAGAACTGGGAACTCGGTGTGCAATCGGTGACCCCGTCGTGGTGGGGACGCCCCGAATGGCAAGTCGAAGGCGGCAAAGCCAACTCTGCGAACACCAGTCACCCTCGATGACGTGACGATCTCGCGGTTGAACTACGCCGAGACCGACCTCGCCGAGTACGCCTACAACGACGACCACCAGGTAACAACCAGAAACACTGGCAATGGGAGCAGATCGCTCTGGGGCTACGAAGACGGCCGTGTTGAGACGATGACCCAAACCGGCGCCGGGATCGACTCCACCGCCAGTGTGGGCTACGACACCTCGGGGCGAATCGACACTGAAACCCTCAACGGCAACACCATCGACTACGGATACGACACCGCCGGACAACTGACCTCGATCACCCCGACCGGCGGCCCGACCAAGCGATCACCTATACCGACTTGGGGGCAACGCAACACCCACACCACCACCGCCGGCACCACGACCTACAACTACAACGACGCCGCGGAGCTCACCTCGACTACCGGTGCCACTAGCACGGCCTACGCCAGCGATGGAGCGGGGCGGCGACTCGCCGAAACCACTGGCGCGGATGTCACCTCGTATCACTACGACGCAGCGGGACGACACCTCGGCGTCACCGACCCAACCGGCACCACACTGCGCTCACTCGACCCCGCCGGGAACCCCGAACATGTCGTCCAACACCAACCAGCGGACCCGTGGAGGCCACCCGGTTGCAGTGGGACACCACACAATCCAATCCGCAGCTCACCGCGATCGCCGACTCATCCGGAACCACGAACACACTCGTGCGGGCCGGCGAGACCCAGGCGTGGTCCACACTCACCACAGGAGTCACCAAACAACCACTCGCCGCCGACATCCACCGATCAACAGTCGCCGACGGACCCGCAGCCAGCCACGCCACCGCGGCCAGCTACAACGCCTTCGGACAGCCAGCAGCCACACCCGCACACCAACCAACACTCGGTTACCGATCCGAAACCACCATCGAAGGACTCACCCACCTCCGAGCACGCCAATACGACCCAACCACCGGAACCTTCACCACCACCGACCCACTCCCCGGAATCCCCGGCACCATCACCCTCAACAACCCCTACCACTACACCAACAACAACCCCACTCCAACCTCACAGACCCCACCGGCCAACAACCCACCGACAACGACTTCACCTGCCGTTACCATGGGCCGAATCCTCTGCCGGAAACCACGACGCAATCGTCGGAGTCGCATCCGTCGTCGCTGTCACCGCCTTCACAGTCGCATCATTCGGGGCTGCAGCCGGCGCCTCAGCACCCGTAGCCACCGGGATCGCAAGCGCAAACGCAGCCTTCAACGTCGGCATCTACGACAACTACACAACCGGCACAGTCGACCCCAAACACATGGTCGCCGCAGCAGCACTCACCGCCGCCACCGCAGGCCTAGCCACATACATCTCACGAGCACCACTACCCAGATTCACCCCACGACCGCCAGCGGCGGTTGATGACGTACTCAGCGGGCTTGGTCGAGGCCGTCAATCGCACGTGCGTACGGTTGGATCGGACGCTCAGTTGCAGTCGGCGTACGACGACCTGGCTCGCGGCGCATCACCTATCCAGGGTCGCGGCACCTACGACCGGAACCTGGGTACGACGGCCCGATGGTTTCGAGATCGGTCTCCGCAACACGTCCGGAACGGGTGGACGGACCATCGACATCGTCAACCCGGACGGCTCTCGCACGGTGGTGCACATCGAATGAGCGGATTCGAGGACCGGACTCTAATCGAGGACATGCTCGCCAACGGCGTTGACGATTGGGTCGATGAAGCATTGGTGTTCGGGAACATCGCCCGGCGGGTGACTGAGGA
Organism: Microthrixaceae bacterium; assembly: GCA_027493675.1. GTDB lineage: Bacteria > Actinomycetota > Acidimicrobiia > Acidimicrobiales > Microtrichaceae > JAMLGJ01. The sequence continues at coordinate 39,281 of JAOSKI010000010.1, forward strand.
CGCATCTGACCGTCGAGCGGTGGCGATCGGAGTCATCGTGTCTGTGCTTCTGGCCGGTCAGATGGAGGCCGGGGAGACGCCGTCAGGTGAAGGCTTCCGACGGTGGGACGTAACTCCGGAGGAGGCCGCGCTTTCGGGTCGCGTCTGAGTGGATGGCTAGATCGGACGTGAACGTCTATCCCGGCGAGATCGTCTGGCTGCGCAACACGCCAGCTGGCGATGCGATCGGCCAAGCGGTCCTCGATCGCGAGGCGCGCTGATGCTTCAGGGCGGCCGTGACGCAGCCTTCAGGTCGCTGTTGCTGGTCGTCGCGCTCCTTTTCGCGATGGCGGTTGGACCCCTGCCGGCATCCGCCTCTACGGCGATCCCTGGGGAGCAGATGGGGGGTCTGCGCCTTACGGCCCGTCGGTCGTGGAGCGTGCTGACCTGCACTGGGTGGTCGCTCGTGAGGGTGGGCTCACCCAGGTCCTGCACCGCGAGGATGGCTCGGCTCCGCCAGCAGCCGTGGGTGGCGCCGCGACCTGTGACTCCAACGCGCTTGTCGCCGCGCGTGTACGGGACTCCAAGGCGCCGAATCCGTACTCGAGGCTACGCGCCCCACGCTGCAACGGCGACTTCGACGACTACTGGCAGTTCCACCTCAACCAGGAACGCCACCAAGTCCACGAAACCCGCTACGCCAACCACGTCATCCCAGCCGCGGCGTAGTCACTCCAGGAGAGCCGCACCCAACTCAAACAGGCCATCGAGTGGCAAGACATCGAGGCCGTCCCTCGCCGTTCCCGACGAACAAGCCACCATGGCCTGCAGTCGAATACTCACCCAATGAGGACATCACGCTCCATGCGGAGTTCTGCGTTCTCCTTTTCGAGCTCGGTGAGCCGGGCCCGTTCGTCGACGTTCAGACCCTCGGACTCGCCCGCTCGATCCGGTCCTTCTTCACCCAGTTCCCCAACGTGCCCGGGTGAATCCCCAAATCGTTGGCTACCTGCACGATCCGCCTTGTTGGTCTCCCAAACAATCCGCACCGCGCCCTCACGGAACTCCGGGTCGTACTTCCTTCGCACTTCTGCCAGACATCACCCTCATAGAGATTGTCTCCACGATCCGAGGGGATGCCCACCCGGGGTAGCGTCGTCAGCGTCGTGCGTTGAACTCGGCCATGGCGGCGTCCACGCCGGAGTTCACGATCGCCTCGACCGCATCCGCTGCGGTCACCACCGATTCCTCCAGCAGCGCGCGGGTCTTCCCCGAGACACGCGACAGCACCCAGTCGGCACCCTTTTCGGCCCCACCAGGAGGCTTGCCGATGCCGATGCGCACCCGGGTGAAGTCGCTGGTACCGAGATGCTCGGAGATGCTCCGCAGACCGTTGTGGCCTGCCAGACCACCTCCTGCCTTGACCTTCACCACACCGGGCTCCAGGTCGAGCTCGTCGTGCACGACGACCACATCCCGCGTAGTCGTCCGGTGGGTGCCTGCGGACCAGCTGCGACAACGCCCGGCCCGATTCGTTCATGTAGGTGGTGGGAACGGCCAGGACGACCCGTCGCGCACCCAACCGGACCGTCGCCACCTCGGCCGAGACCTTCGTGTCGACACGGAGGCGGCTGGACGTCCTGGACGCCAGCAGCACGATCACATCCGCCCCCACGTTGTGACGGGTGCCCGCGTACCGCGAACCCGGATTGCCCAGGCCGACCACGAGTGCATCGCCCACAGGTGAGCCCCGGGTCGCGGTGGCGCCGATCAGTCCTCGCCGGAGGACGCCTCTGCGGCGTCCCCACCTTCGGCGCTCTCGCCCTCGTCGCTCTCCCCGGCCCCCCTCGTCTTCGGCCACCGCGTCCTGGACGAGCGCAGCGCGCGTGAGCTCGGCGCTCACGACCACCTCGTCGCCCGGCGTGACCACGTCCACCTCGGCTGGAAGATCTAGGTCGTCCACGGTGATCGTGGTGTCCCATCGTCATCTCGGAGATGTCGACCATCACCTGGTCCGGTATGTCGGTCGGCTTCACGCTGACCAGTACCGAGTTGAGGCGGAGCACTGCGATGCCGTCCTCGTGATGGACCTTCTCGGCATCACCGACGGTGTGAATGGGCACCTCCACCTCGATGCGTGCGTCGGGATCGACCCGCAGGAAGTCGACGTGGATGACCTCACGACGTACCGGATGACGCTGGATCTCCTTCACCACCGCCATCTCGTGGCTGCCGTCCACATCCAGGTCGAGAAGTGCGTTGAGCCCTGCATCGGTGGTGAGCGCCCTACGGAGATCCGCTCCCTGCACCGACACTGCCAGCGGCTCCGGTGCCCAGTCCGTATACGACACCCGGAACCACGTTGTCCCTTCGCATCCTGCGCGCCGCCGCGAACCGCTGGGTCGGCCGGTAGTGAGTGTGATCTTGAACTCGGACATGGCGATGCTCCACCGATCTGCTACTGGGCCCCCACTCCGGGTCCGGCGACTCGGGGGTCGCTCCGGATGCTCCGCAGGGCCGACCAGCGATTGTAACGAGTGTCGATCACCGGCGGGTAGCCGGGGCCCGAAACCGATCAGCTCAGGTTCTTGCCGTCGAAGATCTGCGACACCGAGGAATCCTGGAACACCGCGTCGATTGCATCCGCGGTGATCCCGGCGGCGGAGAGCACCTCGATCTTGTCGATCCGCTTCTCGGGCGGCAGGGGCAGCGTGTTGGTCACCACGACACGGTCGAGGGTCGAGTTCTTGAGCCGATCGATGGCCGGGCCCGAGAACACCCCGTGGGTGGCGGCACAGCACACCGAGGCTGCGTCGTGGTCGACCAACTGCTGAGCGGCGGCGACGATCGTTCCGCCGTGTCGATCATGTCGTCGATCAAGACACATGGTCGGCCCGCGACCTCGCCGACGACGTCCTTGGCCTCCACGGAGTTCTTCGCACCCTTCACATGGCGCTTGTGCACGATGGCGAGATCGGCGCCGAGTTGGTTCGCGTAGCGCTCGGCCACCTTCACACGCCCGGCATCGGGCGAAACGACCACCAGGTCGTCACCCAGGTTGGCCGCCATCCACTCGACCAGCACAGGCATCGCCGTGAGATGGTCCCACCGGGCCGTCGAAGAACCCCTGGATCTGCCCCGAGTGGAGGTCGACCGAGATGATCCGCTTCGCTCCGGCCGTGGCGAACATGTCGGCCACCAACTTGGCGGTGATGGGCTCCCTGCCCTCGGCCTTGCGGTCCTGGCGGCCGTAGCCGTAGAACGGCGCAACGACGCTGATGCGCTTGGCGCTCGCCCGCTTGGCCGCGTCCACCATGATCAGCTGCTCCATGATGGTGTCGTTGACCGACAGATCCGTGGTGGAGCAGTGGCTACCGAAGATGAACACGTCGGCACCCCGGATCGAGTCACCGAAACGACAGTGCAGCTCTCCGTTGGCGAACTCGGCGATCTCGAGCGGATCAAGGTGGGTTCCCAGGGCGGCAGCCACCTCTTCGGCCAGGTCGTGGTTGGCGCGTCCGGCGACCAGCACGAGTCGCTTCTTGGTCACCAGTTCCACAACGCGCCTCCGATTCCCGTGGAGAGCCCCGTTCAGCTCCCGACGGCCTCCGGTCCAGGAGTGTAGAACGCGCCTGTGGTGATGTCAGACCCGATCACCGATCCAGGGGGCAGGTGGACGAACGGGCCCACGGCGCACCGGTCACCGATGGTGGCGCGGTCCGACACCACGTGGGTGAGGGTGCAGTCGTCGCCCACCACCGAATCGAGCAACCTGCAACCGGGCCCCACCTCGGTGCCGTCCCCCCACGCGGGTATCGCCCTGCAGGATCACGCCGGGAAACAGCGACACGTCACGTCCCAACCGCACAGTGGTGTCGACGTAGGTGACCGCCGGATCCACCATCGTCACGCCTTGCGCCATCAAGGCCTCGTTCGTCCGGTGGCGCAACTCGGCTTCGGCCTGGGCAAGTTGGCGCGGTCGTTCACCCCGGCGGTCTCCTCCGCCGCAGCGAGGTGGGCATCCACTCGGTGTCCGGCGGCGACCAGCACCGAGACCACGTCGGTCAGGTAGTACTCACCCTGGCTGTTGTCCGGCTCCACCGCCGCAACGCCGGAGCGAGGAGGGAACGACGGAAGCAGTAGATCGACGTGTTCACCTCACGTACCGCAAGCTGCTCCTCGGTGGCGTCACCGTGCTCCACCACTGCGGTCACCGAACCGTCGGCGCCTCGCAGCACACGGCCGTAGCCGGTGGGATCCCTCCACCTCCGAGGTCAGCAGAGTGGCTGCGCGCCGCTCGCACGATGCCTGTCCACCAAGGCTTCGATCGTCGCGGCCCGCAGCAACGGGGTGTCGCCGGGGAGCACCAGCACATCACCCTCGTCGTCCTCGGGCAGCCCCACGAGGCCGACCATCGTCGCGTCGCCGGTTCCTCGCTGCACCTGCTGTTCGACGAAGTCGAAAGGGACGTCACCGAGGTGCTCCTGCATCTTCTTGGTCACCCACTCGCCCTTGTGGCCCACCACGATCACTGCACTGGTGACCCCGACAGTGGAGAGGGAGTCGAGCACGTAGGCGAGCATCGGCCTGCCACAGAGGCGGTGCAGTGGCTTCGGACGCTCCGAGCGCATGCGGGAGCCCTGACCCGCGGCCAGCAGCACGGCGGTGAGCCCCCCATCGGTGGAAGGCGTGGAGGAATGGTCGGTCATGCTCTCGGGGCAGGGATCGAACCTGCAACCTCCTGATCCAAAGTCAGGCGTTCTGCCGATTGAACTACCCGAGACCGTGGTCCAAAGCTACTGCACCCACCCGTGATCACCCTTCAGAGCCAGGGTGCGCGTTCGGCGGGGAACATGAAGAAGTTGTGCTTGGTGTGGACCTCCGGATCCCAGGCCACCAGATCATCACCGTCGAGCACACCCACCACATATCGGAGGTCCTCGAAGAACTTCACCGACACCCGCCGGTTCTCACCGACACCCAACTCGGTGTACACGATCGGCCTGCAGCGCTCGATCAGGGACCTCCCACCGGCGAACACGTACTGCTCGAAGTCCTCCACGTCGATCTTGATCCCGCAGACCTCCACACCGGCCAGCTCCTCGATGTCGTCCAGGCGGCGTTGGGGGACCCGGTAGTGCTCGCCCGCGTCGGGATCGGACGGGCCACCCGTGAGCACACGCGACAGGCCCTGCATCCGCACCGAGGACTCGAGCGGCATCACCATCTCCAGGGTGTCCGACGAATCCCCAGCGCGATCCCGTGAACGGTCACGTTGTCGAGGCCACCACGGCGCACGATCTCACGGAGGACTGCCAGGTTGTCCGGTACGGGCTCGAAGGCATGCACGTGGCCGCGATCCACACGACGTGCAAGGTGCACCGTCATGATCCCGATGTTGGCGCCGATGTCGAGCACCACACCGTCACGTGGCATCAACTCGACCAGGCGCAGCACGTCGCGCTCGTTGCGGTCGTAGCGCAGCGTCGCCGCCTTGAACCGCGAGAACAGGTACAGGTACCGGTGGAATCCGAGCAACCGTTGGAGCAGGTGTTGGATCCTGCGTTCCATGCATCACCTCCCAGGAGCGTCGGGCACCACAGCGTTCATGTCGATTCGGTGTTCATGTCGATTCAACTATGGCCGACAGGCGGTCGCCGACCGCACTCCAGGAGTAGTGGGCGTCGACGAAGTCCCACGCTGCATCGGAGATGCCCCGGTAGGCGGTGGCGGAGTCGAGCACGTCGACGATGCGCGACGCGAACTCCTCGGCCGTCGCAGCGAGGAGTATCTGGCGGTCCGGTTCTGCACCGATGGCGTTGTTGACCAGCTCCGTGGTCACGCACGGGACACCCATCGCCATGGACTCGAGGACCTTGTTCTGCTGGCCCGCACCGATGAACAAGCGGGGCGACCATCAGGCGTGTGCGTCGGTAGGCGTCACGGATGTCGTCGACCCAGCCGCTGACCTCCACCCGGCTGTCCGCAAGAGCCCGCACCGACCGCGTGGGGCGTGCCCCCGCGAGCAGGACCTTCGCCGATGGGCGCCGAGCCCACACCGGTGGCATGACCTCCTTTACCAGCATGTGAGCGGCACGCACGTTGGGCGGGTAGCCCATGTTGCCCACGAAGGCCACGTCCACGTCGGTCCGAGCATCCGGATCCCGCCGCGCGAACACGGCGGTGTCCACTCCGTTGGGGAGGATCTCCACGCCCAGCGGGTCGGGGACCTCAGGCAGTCGCGGTCCTGTTCGGAGATCACGACTCTGCGAGAGAAGGCCTCGAACGCCTCGGCCTCGGCCGCCCCGATGCGATCCGCCTCGAACTCGAAGACCCTGCGCAGCGCCGCGCCGTGCTGGTTGGCGCGCCGACGCATCGCCGCAGCGAAGGCATCCTGGTAGTCGATGGTGGCGTCGAGAGACAACCCGTCGACGGCCCAGGCAGTGCGGAGCAGCTGGCAGTAGAGGTGGTCGGGCTGCTCACGCTCGATGATCCTGTGCACCTCGCGACGGGTGCCCGGAGCAGAGAAGTAGCCGACTTGCAGGGGCCGACCGGTGACGAGTCCGGCGCCGGTCGACATCACAGTGGAGATCCGGCTGCGTGAGACCACATGGCTTCGGATCCCCATTTCGTCGATCACAGCCCTGGCGCTCCGGTCCACCTCGCCCTCCGAGAGCGCCACGAGAACCACCTCGTGGTGTCGCGCAAGTTCCCTCAGCTGATAGTGGGCCCTGAGCTTGTCGCCGCGTTCGATGGGATAGGGGAACCGCGACGTCACGGCAAGGATCTTCACGGGAGACGTTGGTAGCACACCGCGCTGTCGTCCTCCGCCATGAGGGGAGGGGCGGTGGTCAGCGACGCCGGCCGAGCAGCGTCGGTATGGTGCGCAGCGTGATCACCAGGTCACGCCACATCGACCAGTTCTCGATGTACCTGTTGTCGAGACGGACCCGCCGTTCGATGCTCGAATCACCCCAGTAGCCGTTGACCTGGGCCCAACCCGTGATCCCCACCGGAACCCTGTGCCGGTGCTCGTAGCCGTCGACTTCGGCGGAGAACTGCTCCACGAAGTGCGGCCGCTCGGGGCGGGGTCCGACCAACGACATCTCGCCCCTCAGCACGTTGATCAGCTGTGGGAGTTCGTCGAGGTGAGACGGCCGCAGGAACCTTCCAACCGCAGTGACCCTGTCGTCCTGATCGACCGACCACTGGGTATGGGAATCGTCGTTCACCGTCATCGTGCGGAACTTCAGGATCTCGAAGGGTCGTCCACCCAGACCGATGCGGACCTGCCTGAAGAACACCGGGCCCGCGACGTGAGCTTCACCGCCAGCGCACACGCTGCCATGACGGGAGCCGTGAGCACCAGCAGCCCCACCGCCGTCAGGAGGTCGATCACGCGCTTGGCACGAAGGGCCCGCTGTCCGCTGTTGACCACCTTCATCAAGGGCAAGCCGTCCACCTCATGACCCAGGTCACTTGCGGAGATTCCCAGTTCGAAGAGCCGTGGAACCACGTAGAACTGCACGTCCAGTCCCCTGCACTGCCTCACGATCCCGACCAACTCGGTCTCGGGAACACCGCCGAACGCGATCACCACGTTGCGCACACCCGTGGCCGTGAGGATCGCCGGTAGGTCCCTGGGATGGCCCACGAGTGGAAGGTCGTTGTCCTCGGCGCTGAAGCGGTCCACGAACCCGCAGGGAACGAGACCCATCTGCGGGTTGTCGTCCAGCGCGGCGGCCACCTCGACGCCGGTGAGTCCGGATCCGACGATGAGGGTGTCCTCCAAGTCGTAGCCATTGGAACGCGCACGCGCCCACAACTTGTAGTTGATGATCCTGCCGATGAGAACCAACGGCAAGGTGAACACCACGATCTGGACCAGGACTACTACGTCAATCGTGGTGGAGACGTCTTGGTCTTCTGCGAATCCTGCGAGGAGCAAGAGGCCCGAGGCCGCGCTCAGGAGCCCCCATATGACCACGGGAGCAATGGCCACGCGCATGGCCAGGGAGATGAGGCCCTCACTCGGTGTGATCACATGGTGGCCACGGCTGTGCGTAGGCCACAGCAACAACACGACCACCACGACGAACAGGGCCACGATCCCCAAGGCGGGCTTGTCGGAAGCGCCCGGCGCGATGCTCCACAACATGAAGGGGACGCCCACCGCAACGGCATCCAACAGGTGGCCGGCTTGACGCACGAACCTGCCGACCGCGCGTCTTTCGCTCTGGGAGATGCGTTCTCTGGGTGCTGCAAGCACCGGATCGTCAGCGACGACCTCATCAACGGATTCCACCTCGTCAGCCGATACGGTGCTGTCCGCACTGAGATCAATCACAAGACTCTCCCGGGAAGTTCCACCCCCCAGGAATCCATCAGCCTCGGTGATCTTCAACATTGCGCCCCTGCTTCGATGTGACGACCCAGCCCGGCCGTCTCCTGCAATGTAACCGTGTGGCACCCGCCACAGTCAAGGGGCATTGTGCCCAAGCGAACTGGACCGCCGGACTCATGGAGTTGGTCCCGGCTCACCACCCGATTCACACTGGCCTCGACCGACCCGCTGTGAGGGGTGGCCGTGCGGAGCCTGATCAGATACTCGACCGTCCGGTGCACGACGGCCAGAAGGACTGTGACCAGTTGAACCGGAGAGCGACCGATCGGACAGTGATGGACCTGAAGGAGTGCGGGGTGAAGCAATGGTGACCCTGGAGCAGCGCCCCGCGCTGGCCGAGCTGAGTGCACCCTGGGACGAGTTGGTGGACCTCAGCCCGCTCCCGTCACCGTTCTTGAAGTCCTGGTGGGTCGACAACGCCGCTCGGGGCGAACCGACGATTCTCACCTGTCGCGGCGATGACGGCAGCCTTGTCGGAGGTGCCGCGTTCGAAGTGGACCGGGTCGGCCTGGGCCCACTCGGGATCCCACGGGTCAGGGTCCTCGGTCACGGCCCACTGGCGCCCGACCACATCGACGTGCTGGCCGCCCCCGGACACAGAGCGGACGTCCTGGCAGCGGTCTGTGGATGGCTGCGCTCGGGCAACCGGATCGTCGACCTCGACGGGCTCTCCGCCGACTGCGAGGTTCCGTGGCTGATCGACGCTCGGCTGTTGTCCCGCCAGGTCGCTCCCTACCGCACCCTGGAGTCCACCGATCCGGTGGCGGAGCTCACAGGCCGGCTGCGAAGCACGATCAAGCGGACTACCAAACGGCTTGCCGGCAGCGGGTTCGAGCCGCGCCTGGTCGCTCCAACTGACATGGAGCGGGCACTGGACACGCTGTTCCACCTTCATTCCCATCGCTGGGCGGACCGATCGTCGTGGAGTTCGTCGGAGGCGGGGCCCGTGGCCGTCGATGCGTCGTCCGAGCCCGGACAGGCCACGTCAGAGGGCGCTCTGAGACGGACACTGCTGGCAGGCCTCCGATGTGGGGGTGCGGTGATCCACGAGATGACAGATGGCTCACAGGTGATCGCATCGGAGATCGAACTGATCGCAGGGCGGCGAGTTGCCTTCTACCAGGCGGGGCGACTGACTGACCAGGAGTTCCGAGGAAGCGGATCGGCGCTCAAGGCGGAGGTCCTGCGATGGGCCGTGCGCGAAGGCATGACCGAGTTCGACCTGCTTCGGGGAGACGACGCCTACAAGGACGACTGGGCAAACGCCCGGCGCGAAGTCCTCCGGGTACGCATCGGTTCAGGTGGCGTCGGACGGCCCGCTGCACGGATGATGGACACGTGGCGGCGACTTGCACCGGGCGTCGCACGGCTGTCCTCGCGACTTCGCTCAGGCTCCCCGTAGCCTGGTCAGCACATCGGAGAACACCGCCCTCGACCTGCGTGACACGCCGAGCGCCAGCACTGCGCCAAGTGCTCCTGCCAATGCGATCAGGACACCCGAGACGAACCCGGCATCGGTCACGAGGCGCACAGGCAGTGCGAACGCCAGGACACCCGCCGTCACGGCGACGCCCGGCCACGTCGAGGCGAGCACGCTCAGCATCGAAGCACCGATCAACCCGTTGACGATCACCTGACGGATCCCGATGAACACGATCTGGGTGACCAGGTGCGACACCGCCACCCACGCGATCCCGTGCGGCGCCGCGAACCACATGACCACCAGCATCGTGGGAACCATGACGAGGTTGATCCGCATCAACAGCCCCGGGCGGTTGATCGCGTAGAGCAGGTCACCGGTCGCGAAGCCGAGACCGGTGATGCACCCGGTGATCGAGATGATCTCCATGGTGGGAACCGCCGCTGTGTCGCCGGTACCGAACATCACCGTGATCGCGTCACGGGCGATCAGCGCCAGGCCCACTCCCACAGGAATCGAGAACAGCGCAACGAGGCCCAGGGCCTGGTACATGGCATTGCAGAGGGCCTCGTGGCCTTTGGATCGAATCCTGCTGTACATGGGGAACAGCACCGCCGACATGGCGTTGAGCTGACCACCCATGACGATCTCGGGTAAGCGGAAGGCCTGGTAGTACAGATCCAACGAGGAGGTCCGGTTGCCGACGATGAAGTAGTCGCCGTTGAGAGCAAGCAACCCGAGGAACCGGTTCCCCGCCATACGCCAGGCGTATGCGAACAGCTCCTTGACAACCGGCCCCTCCCAGGCGAGGACCGGTCGGAACCTCATCAACGCCCAGGTGCCTGCGGTCCACACGAGACGTGAGATCAGGAAGCCCCAGACCACACCCCCAGATGCCCATGTCGAGCATCATCACCATCACTATCGTGACCACCAGGCGTGAGCCGTCCCGTGCCAGCTCGGTGTAGGTGCGGGGCCGGAAGTCGAGATCACGGGTGAGCAGAGCCCACGGGACGGTGTTGAGCCCGGTGATCACGATCAAGGGACCGATCACCATGAACACCGCGACGTAGTCGTCCAGGTTGAACAGTGCGGCGATCACAGGAGCCGCGGCGACTGAGGCGATGCCCAGCAGGACGGCGAAGGCGATGTTCGCGGTGAAGGCGATGTCGACACGCCTGCTTCTGCCATCCTCCTGTTCGTAGATCAACGCGGCACCCATGCCCAGATCGAGCGCAGTGTCGGTGTAGAGCGTCACCACGGTGACCGCGACCATCACCGAGTACTCCACCTTGTCGAGTTCCCGTGCCAGCAGTGAAGCGAGCACCAGCGCTACACCGAATCGGCTGAGAATGCCTACGTTGGCCCACAGGTACCCCCTCGTGGCCTTGGTGCCAAGGCCCTCTGCCGTACCGGAACCGTCGACCTGCGGTGATGCCCCGGGCGCGAGGTCACCTCGTTCGTCTCCGGTCGACTCGGACTCGTCCATGTCGTCGGACAAGGTCACCCGCGCATGACCACGACCCCCGAAGGGCCCGAGGCGAACGACCGCAGGGCGTCACCTGCCAACCTGGCATCGGTGAGGCGGGTGCGACCCTCGGTGACGACCATCAGCGTCGTGTCCGCCAACGAGAGCATCTGTGAGGTTGGAACGGGTCCGGGGATCTGAGGTCCGTTGATGATGACCACGTACCGGCCGGCGAGGCCGTCAAGGACTCGGTCCAACGACGACCGCATGCGCAGGATGTTCCGGCTGCGGTCGATTCCGGCGCCGATGAAGCGCACCATGCCCTCGGGGGCGGTCATCCCGTCCAGCTCGCGCGGCATGCGGGAGTCGGGGGAGGTCCAGCAGTGCAGTATCCGCCGGCAGCTGTCCCGACAGGCACTCGCTGAGGCCGGCCATGTCGGACGCCCCGAGGAGGTTGGTCAGCTCACCGTGCTGCAGGTCGGCATCCAGCAGCGCAACCGGCTGACCGAAGCTGCGGGCGATCACGTTGGCCAGGGCCAATGACATCAGAGCGCGGTCGGTTGCCGAGTCGGGCCCGACGAGCACCAGCCTGTGGATCGGCTCGTCGAGGCTCAGGCGCTCGACCGCCGAGATCACTCCTGCCACAGCATCGCGGGGATTACCGCTTCGTCCCGACAACGGTGGCACCTTCACCAGCACAGGTAGGTCGATCGCCTCGGTGACGTCCTGAGCGCTGGCAACCACCGGCTTGCGCAGATTGCGGAACAGGAACACCAGGTACGGCACCAGTCCGCCGATGACCATGCCGAACAGGCCTGCGAACCACATCGGGAAACGTGCAACTGATTGCAGGGGATACGGGAAGACCTGCTGGAACACGGGCCCGGCGATGCGCTGGTCTACCGGCAGCTCGCTCTGTTGTGAGTCGAACACCCCCCGCAGCGCGGGGAGTATCTGCGCGCTCACCGCCTCGGAGAACTCCTTGTCGGTGCTGGTAGCGGTCACATCGATGTACGGCGACAGTGGAGGGCGACGCGTCGAGATGACCGAATCGATCGCGTCGATCGACTGCTCGAAGTCTCCCCGTCGCTTCACTTCCCGCGGCCATGGCCGGAGCCTTGACGATCTCCTCAAGTGCCGCTGACAGCACGTCGTTCTCGTTTGCGTTGGCACCTGAGAACACCAAGAAGGAGCGAGTCGTCTCGTAGCGTGGTGGGCTCAGCTGGGAGAACACCACGGCGATGACCGCTGTCACGAGCGCGGATGCAACCACGATGAGCGTCTGGTTGCGGCTCAACCTCAGCGACCGACGCTCCTGCACGACGGGAGCCTGACGCTCCAACGTCTCGTCATATGGCATCGGTGTCATGGTCTGCCGTTCGAAGTCGGATCCCCTACGGGTCGCACGGAGTCTACCGGCAGGACACTGCATTCACCCATCCACCGCACCTATCCATCCTACCCCGACACAGAGCAGGATCCGATTGGGAATCATCCAACAGAAGGATCTAGTGTCGCACCGTCATGGGATCCCTGGTCAAGAAGCGCCGCAAGCGCATGCGAAAGAAGAAGCACAAGAAGCTGCTGCGGCGGACCCGGCACCAGCGACGCGCCCGCGGCAAGTAGTCACCCAGCCATACGACAAGGTGGTCCCCGGCTCAGCGGGTGGTTCGCGCGACGACCCTCCCGTCACCTGGGAACGCACCTGGCACCCACCAGGTGGATCCGCTGCCCGCGAGGCGCGGCCGACTGCCGCTGACGGCCCCAAGTTCGTCGCGCCATCGCGCGAGCTCGGGAGCAACCGCCAGAGCTGCCGGCTCCAGATCGTTGCCGTTGTCACCAGTCGGGCCACTGAGCTCATCCCACATCCTGTAGACGAGCGGAGTGGAGCACATCACCGGAGGCGTGAGCAGCGTGAACTCCCGGTCGACGAAGCTCAAGGGTTCGACAACCTCGCCTATTCCCCTCACCCGCGCTCGCCCTCCGATCACACAGAACGGCACATCAGCGCCGAGCGCCACCGCCACCGCGGGATCGGTGACACCGGCCCAACGAAGCACAGCCGCTGCATCCGCGCTTCCGCCACCCAGTCCTGCGCCGCGGGGATGGACTTGTGGATTACCACGCCCGCGGTGGAGCCGACGGCATCAAGTGCTCTCACGACCAGGTCATCGACCTCTGCAGGTCGCCGCTCGCCTCCGCTCAACCACTTCGACCCGGCCTGGCGCCGGACCGTCATCGCTGATCTCGATGCGATCGCCGAAGTCGAGGGTGACCATCTCGGCATCGAGCAGGTGGTAGCCATCGTCGCGCACGCCAGTGATGCGAAGCGAGAGCGTCAGCTTCGCCGGGGCCCCCAGGGAAACCACCGTCGGCCCGTCAACGGGCTCATCGGTGTTCATGAGGCAGCACCACCCGACAGCGCGGCCAGGTTCGCCCAGTCGACCACGGACAACTCCTCGGGGCGCGCCGTCGGATCGACCCCGCGGTGTCGAAAGCACCCGAGCCAAGCCGGCCTTCGAGGGACGACCGCAGCATCTTGCGACGCTTCCGGTAGGCGACCTCGATCAGGTCGAAGACCGCCGCGGCGTCGACGTCGTGGCGCGGCGGATCACACCGCTTCATCTCGACCACCGCCGATGTCACCTTCGGAACGGGGGTGAACGCCTCCGGTGGTATCTCCATGACGATGCGACTTCGCGAGTACCACGCTGCCTTGACGGTGGGCACACCGATCGTACGACCACCGGGCCGCGCACACAGGCGCTGCGCCACCTCGAGCTGGACCATCACCCACAGCTCCTTCACCATCGGTGCGCGCCGCAACAGGTCCAACACGATGGGGACCGCGACGTTGTATGGGAGGTTGGACACCATCTTCCAGCCATCCACAGCCAGGAGATCGGCCCACGAAACCTCAAGAGCGTCGGAGCATTCCACCCGCACCCCCGTGTGGCCCCTGATCTCGAGGACCTCCCGGAGCACCTCGGCGAGTGCCGGATCCTTCTCAACCGCGAGCACCTCGGCACCGGCCTCCAGGAGTCCCAGGGTCAGGCTTCCGAGCCCAGGACCCACCTCGAGAACGCGCGAACCGGGCCTCACGCCGGCGGCGGCCACGATCGCCTCGATCACCAGCGGATCGGTCACGAAGTTCTGTCCCAGCGCGCGGTTGGGTCCGAGCATGTGCGTGTCCAGCAGAGACTGCACCTCAGCGGGCCCCAACACCGCCCGCCTCCGTGGATTCACCTGGATCACCAAGCGCGTAGAACTTCCTCGTCGTCGCCTCAGTCACCGCTGATACCTCCGCGATCGACAGCGCCTTCACCTCGGCGACCCTCGATCCGACCAGCGACACCCAGGCGGGCTGATTCGCCCGTCCGCGATGTGGTACCGGAGCCAGGTACGGCGTGTCGGTCTCGACCATGAGCCTCTCGATCGGTGTCCGCCGTACTGCTTCCACCAGTTCCCGAGCGGAGCCGAAGGTGATGATCCCGCTGATCGACAGCAGCGCGCCGCGTTGGAGCGCCGCGTCGGCTTCAGCAGGCCCTCCGGTGAAGCAGTGGAACACCGTACGTCGGGGCACACCCTCGGAATCCAGGATCGCGAACGTCTCCTCCCATGCGTCGCGAGTGTGCACCACCAGGGGAAGCCCGACACGGTTGGCCAACGCCACCTGCCTGCGAAACACCTCACGCTGGGCTGCTCGCGGCGAGTTGTCGTAGTGGAAGTCGAGTCCACATTCGCCGACTGCGACCAGTTGCCCGCCACCCAGGTTCGCTTCGACGAGCTCCGAGAGTCCCTCTGTTCCCGATGACGCCGAATGAGGGTGCACTCCCGCAGTCGCCCACACATCCGGTTCGAGTGCGGCGCCGGCGAGGGACCGGCGTGCGCTGTCGAGGTCCACTGCCACGTTGACGAACCCCACGACACCGCTGTCGCGGGCTTCGTCCAACAGGGCGTGCTCGGCCGTTGCGAGCTCGAGATGGCAGTGGTTGTCTATCCACCGGTGAGTCGCCTGCCGATCCATCAGCGCCTGTTCACCCATCCGTTGCTCGCTCACACATCCGAGAGGATCACGCCTGCGTGGGCCGCGAATGTGGATATCGGCAGGGCTCCGTCCTCGGCGTCGAAGGTGACCGTCTCGCCCTCCACCAGGTCGTACATGACCACATCGGCCCATTCCAGGACCCCCGACCGCCACGCCACCGAGCATCGGCGGGGCCAGGATGATGACAGTGACCGAGTCGTCGAAACCCTCCAACGCACTCGGGTCGAGCACAGGATCGCGTCCCCACGCAAACCGACCGGCGGGTATGAACCTCAGGTTCTCGCGGGCCGGTCCCAACATCCGCCGCAGAGTCCGCGGTAGTCGCATTGCGGGCACTCTGCAGACGACCTCGTCCAGTCGCGTCGCGCCGGAATGCAGGTCGAGCATCCCATGGCGGTGCCACATCCCCATCCGCATCGACAACGCGGGACGCTGCAGCCAACCGTCCACCAGGACGACCTTCTGACCCGTCGCCGCCACCGCGGCGGACACACCTAACGACAAGAAGCTCGCGGACCGGCTGTGGCGAGGTGAGGCAACCGCAATCCTGCGGGGCCAACGCTCGGATGGCATCGCCTCGACGGCACACACCGCGACCTGCGAATACTGGTCGGGTGTCGCCGAGTTGCGCCGCCCGGCGCGCCCCACGTGGCTCCACAGTGGTAGCCCAACCGCTTCAGGGAAGTCGTCGTCATTGTTCACTCTCGGATGCCGCTGCATGAGGAGGGTGCATCCCACTGCCAGCATCGCGCCGGTAGCTGCACCCACGAACATGAACCACAACGTGCGTGGCGGATGGGTGTCGATGTCAGGCTCCTCTGAGACGACCAGGTACATCGGCCCCGTGTAGTAGCGCTGATCACCCGGCATCATGGGACGCACCTCGTCACGCAGAACGGGTTCGGTGAACGCGTGTCCGTCCGCCACCAGATCGGCCATCGCGGGAAGCAGGTGAGGCGAGACGGCCTCGACCACATCGAGGGACGTATCGGTGAAGGCGATCTGGATGAACGGTCCGAAATCGGGTCGACTGACCGTGACACGATCGGATATCTCCGATGCTGTGAGATCCACGCCTGACATCTCCGCGAGCCTGGCACCATAGGCATCGGACAGAGCAAGGGTGTGGATCACACTCACCCTCGCACTGTCCACAGGCACTCTGGGAAGTCCGGCCGGGATGTCGAGGTCGGGGATCATGAGCGAGACCGTTCCGCTGTGGGTCGGCCTCATACCGGATCCGACCACGCCCATCAGAACCATCCCGGCGAGGCTCCTGAGGACGACCCACACCCTGAACCTCCTCGAGATCCTGACGTCCCAGCGCGCGAGCCGAGGGGCTGCGAAGAACTCCTGATCGTCGGCCTGGGCCGGTTCGGAGAAGTACCCGCGGTATCGCACACCCCAGGACGGCACCTGAAGTATCCCTGCCAGTCCTATGACCGACCAGCCCAGCTTGTTGTTCTGCATGTCCAGGAACATCGAACCGGTGAGCACTGGGAGGAACATCAACAGGAGGTACCCCGAGATCTCCTTGGTCTGACTCCACCGTGGTCTCAACAGCCTGAGGATCGTCACCACGACGGTGAAGGCGAACATGAGGAACCCGACGACCCCGAGATTCCCCAACACGTCGAGCCATGTGTTGTGCGAGGTCAGGGATTCACGCGTGTCGGAGTGCTTCTCGGTACCGGGGGTGGTGGCGAGCAGACCCGGGATCATCTGGTTGATCTGACGATGCCCGTGACCGATGACGGGCTGCTCCCTGATCAGCTCGATGGTGACCTTCCAGAAGTCGAGTCGCCCCGAGCTCTCTGTTCCTCGGGCGACTGTCTGGGGGTTGAGAAGGAGGAGGCCCAACCCCACCGCCGCGGTGACGCCCACAGCGGGAATCACCGCGGACAAGCGCTTCCGCACCGACACACCAGGTCGATAGACGAGGCTCCCGAACAGAGCGACAGTTGCTCCAATGAGACCCCGAACGGCTTCCGGCACCCGCAGCACCTACCAGGACGAGTATCAGCACGAAGCCGTAGGCAAGCCTCTCAGGTGTCGTGACGGCCTTGCGAAGGTAGTAGAAGGTCAGCGGAATCATCGATGCGGCGAGAACCCCGAAGAGGTTCGAATCAGCGTTGAAGCCGTAGGAGCGGACCCCGAGCACCAAGCCCAACACACCTGCGAGGGCACCGAATATGCCGCCGTACCAGTAGGCACGCAGGAACTTGAGCACCTTCTCGTGGGAATCCACCAGGAACGCGGTGGCAGCAAGGTAGGCAATCGCCAGCGAGTAGGTGCCGATCCCCACGAACCAGGCGCCTGCCTGCGGCGACCAACCGCCCGACGCGATCGCCCAGGTCACGAGGGCCAACGGACCTATCCAATGCCGCACCGGAACCGCAGGAGGTCGCCATCCTTCCGCGAGCAACTTGTACACGAGCAGCGCGAGCACGGCAACCGAGATGCCACGGCCAAGCGTCACCGGTCCCACACCGATCCCGTCGAAATGGATGAGGAACGCGACGACCTCGAGAAACGCAACCTCGCGGCTCACCGCGAAGAACGCCGCCCCGACCACGCCCAGAAGGGCCAGGGCGATGATGACACCGACGCGGGACTGGATCGCGAGCAGTGACCCTGCCATCAGCACCGCTGCGACGACGATCCACACGACCGGTGGTCGCCCCCGTGGAGGTGTCACCTCCGGAGTTTTCCGCGTATGGTTCGATGGTCTGCAAGTCCAGCGGCCCCCGGGTCAGAGCAGAGTCTCGGACCGGTGTGTCCGAAGGCTCAAGCGTACCGACACCATGGATGCAACACTTGATCGGTGCACGACCACTGGACGATCGCCGAGGCGGACGCCGAGACCATCCGTGAGCGGCTCGGATCCCCCCTCGCTGCGGTGGTCATGGGTTCGGGCTGGTCGACGGTGGCGGGGTCGCTCGGCAGGACCACGGCCACCATGCCCATGGCGGAGCTCACCGGCGTCCCCGACCCGACAGTGCAAGGTCACGGAGCGACGGCGTCGATGGTGGAGGTGGCAGGGCGCGATGTCCTGGTGCTGGCCGGACGATCCCACCTCTACGAAGGCCACGACGTCCACACGGTCGTCCACGCGGTGCGCTCCGCGGTGCTCTCCGGCGCATCGACGGTGTTGCTCACCAACGCTGCGGGCTCACTGCGTCCCGAGGTCGGTGTCGGCACACCGGTGATCCTGACCGATCAACTCAACCTCACCGGCGTGAGCCCGCTGTGCGGTCCTGCACCGCCGGGTCACATCGGTGGCCGGTTCGTCGACCTGACCGGCATGTACGACCCGGATCTGGTGCACGCGGCTCTGACCGCCGACCAGGGTGCGGTGACAGGTGTCTACGCAGGAGTGCTCGGAGGTGCCTTCGAGACCCCCGCGGAGGTGCGGATGCTGGCAACCCTGGGAGCCGACCTGGTGGGCATGTCCACCGTCCTGGAGGCAATCGCAGCCCGGCACCTCGGCGCGCACGTGTTCGGAGTCAGCCTGGTCACGAACCTCGCCGCCGGTCTGCAGGAGTCGCTCGACCATGAGGAGGTGCTCGCTGCAGGATCCGCATCTGCATCGCGTCTCACTGCTCTGTTGTCGACGGTCTTGTCGACGGCCGAATCGGGGAACTGAACCGCGATGGATCCCGACGTGCTCGCAAGAGCGGCTGCATGGCGCGAGATCGACCCCGACCCGGAGACACGCGCCGCGTTGGACGCCCTGTGCCCAGCAGGCCGACGCTGCCGAGCTCGAAGCGCTGTTCACAGGGCGCATCGAGTTCGGAACAGCCGGCTTGCGAGGTCCCCTGGGAGTGGGCCCAAACCGGATGAACCGGCTGGTGTGCCGGCAGACCGCTGCCGGATTGGCACTCGCGCTGGCGGATTCGACCGACGACGCCGGAAGCCGTGGCGTGGTGCTCGCACACGATGCGCGACACGGCTCCGCGGTGTTCGCCGACGACATCGCCGAGGTGCTCACCACGCACGGCCTCGACGTCCACCGCATCTCCGGGCCGGCCCCCACACCCCTGGCCGCGTTCGCTGTGCGCCACCTCGGGGCCGCCGCCGGCGTGGTGGTGACTGCCAGCCACAACCCTGCTCAGGACAACGGGATCAAGGTCTACTGGTCCGACGGCGCGCAGATCGTGGAACCGCTCGACAGGCGCATCGCCGAGCGGATCGACCGGGTGGCCCGCGGCGAGGCGACCGTCGACGTAGCCACGGTCGCCGGTCAGGTCCACGACCTGGGACCGGTGGTAGCCGGGACTCAGCTGGTTGAGGCGTACCTGAAGGAGGCCGTGACCCTGGTCCCCGCTGTGCAGCGCATGACACGGCCGCTGGCGGTCACCTCGCTGCACGGGGTCGGCGCGGATCTTCTCGAGCTGACCCTTGCACGTGGAGGACACGGCGACGTGCACCATGTCGCTGCACAACGCGACCCGGACCCTGACTTCCCGACAGTCGTGTTCCCCAACCCCGAGGAACCAGGGTCCATGGACCTCGTGATCCGGCTCGCCGAGTCGGTGCACGCCGATCTCGCCCTTGCGAACGACCCCGATGCAGATCGCCTGGCCGTCGCCGCGCCCACTCCGGAGGGCAGGTGGCGGATCCTCACGGGCGACGAGGTCGGCGCGCTCCTCGCGGCACATCTGTTGGCGCTCACCTCCGGTGTGCAGGACCGCCTGGTCACCACCACCATCGTCTCGTCGCGCCTGTTGTCGGCCATGGCCGAAGCCGCAGGTGTCCACTACGCGGAGACGCTCACAGGCTTCAAGTGGTTGTGCCGACCGGGACTGGACCATCCGGAGTGGCATCAAGTGATCGCCTACGAGGAGGCACTGGGATACGCGCTCGGCCCGACCGCGAGGGACAAGGACGGCATCACGGCTGCCCTGGTCGCCGCCGACATGGCCGCCGCCCTCCACGCATCGGGCCGCTCCGTGTGGAACGTGCTGGACGACCTCGCGCGTGAACATGGCGCCCACGTGACATCCAACGGTTCGGTGCGACTCGAGGGACCCGACGCGACCCAACGCATGCTGGCCCTCACAGCCCGTCTTGAGCAGGATCCCCCATCGACTGGGTACGTTGGAGGTCGTTGACACCGACACGCCCGCGCATGGCGTGACGCGGCTCCGACTGGCCGACGACACCCGGGTCGTGCTGCGACCCTCGGGGACCGAGCCGAAGTTCAAGTACTACTGCGAGGCAGTGGAGCCCGTGGAACCCCGGGAGGACCCCGACGAGGCCCGCACCGCGCCCGTCGACGGCTCGAGTCGGTGACCTCGGCTCTCCTCGATCTGATCAGCTGATCGACGATCCGTTGAGGTCGGACAGGCCGTCGAGCACCACTTCGGTGGAGGAGAGCCCCAACCGGTGAGCGCCCGCATCCAGCATGGCCCTCGCCGTGGACAGGTCGCGGATACCACCGGACGCCTTGACCCGCGCCCGGTCACCGACGCAGTCGACAACCGTCCGCACCGCACCTGTGTCCGCACCACCTGCGGGGTGGAACCCGGTCGAGGTCTTCACGAAGTCGGCGCCGGCACCTACGACCGCCTCGCATGCCGAACGGAGCCGGCCGGGTGACCACAACGCCGACTCGACGATCACCTTCAGCACGACGTGGGGCACCGCCGCACGGACCCTGGCCACATCGGCACGAACAGCCCCGAAGTCACCGTCGTCAATGGCGGAGAGATCCGCCACCATGTCCACCTCGGTGGCTCCCTGGGCGACCACCGCAGCTGCCTCATGTGCCTTGACCTCGCTGAGACCCGCGCCGTGTGGGAATCCGACGACTGAGCAGACGGCGATCCTGGCCCCTACCACCTCAGCGGCCACCGCGACCATCGAGGGCTGCACGCACACCGAAGCACAAGCGTTCGACACCGCCACCGAAGCGGCTTCGATCACCCTGTTGCTGGAGGCCTCGGGTGTGAGGATCGTGTGGTCGATGCGTGCCGCCAACTCAGGGCGGGTCAGGTGGATCACCGGCGACCTTCGGGAGTCATGCGTGCGCCAGACCAGGTGTCATCGGCCAACCGTACCGCCCCTGCCTGTCAGAGGATGCACCTCCCGGCACGCTGGACGCCAGACGATCATGCCGCCGTGTCGCTCGCAGAGGTCGATGGGAGTACGATCCCCGGGTCGGGAAGGCAACCCTGTCGAGGGCGATCTTGGGGCAACTGTCGAAGCGGAGTGTCTATCTGGATGCACTACGTGCATTCGCGCTCGCTCGCGTGGTGCTCTACCACTCCACCAGCGCTTGGGAGGTCACCGCATTCACCGCCATGCCGCTGATGTTCTTCATCGCCGGCTCCCTCTACGCGAACTCCCTCGAGAACCGCCCACTGAGGCAGGTGATCTCCAGCCGCTACCGCCGCATCCTGATCCCGTACTGGGTGTACGTGGTGGCGATGGTCGTGTTGTGGGCGTACCTGGGCGTCCTGGGTGAGATGAACCCTGCATCATGGGTGTCGTTCGCGATGCCCGTGCTCTCCCTGGGCGGCCCAAAGGGGCCGGGCGAGGGCACGAACCTGGAGATGACCTGGATCGCCCTCTGGTACCTTCAGATGCACCTCATCCTGTCCCTCGCCGGAGGGTGGCTGCGCAGCCGGCAGCTCCAACATGGGCGGCGCTACTGGATCGCGCTCGTGGCACTGACCGTGCTGCTGCTGCCCGTTGGTATCGGAGGGCTCACTTTCTGGGCGCTGTGCTGGTCCCTCGGATACCTGCAGCACGACGGAGTGCTGGAGGAATGGCTGGCGATCCGGTGGAAGCGGATCGCGTTCGCCACCGGCCCGCTCGGATTCGCGCTGTTCTTCGTGTTCCATCACTCGGTGGTACCGCTCGCGGCACTCGGTGCGCTGCTGCTGGGGGTCTTCTGGCTGACCCTTGCCATGGGACTGCGGCCCAGGATCGAGCCTGCCCTGCAATCACGCAGTTGGCGTCTGGTCATGAACTGGATGTCGGCTCGGTCCTTGACGATCTACCTGTGGCACATGCCGATCATCTATGCGATCCTCGAACTCGGCGTGCCCGGTCACGAACTGTGGCCGGTCCGCTTCGCACTCACCTGTGCGCTGCTCGTGCCCGTCTGCATGGTCGTGGGTTGGGCCGAGGACCTCGCGGCTCGCAAGCCCGCCACCATCTGGCCCACGCTCCCGCTGGACCCAGGCGCCACGGCGTCCCGGCGATCGTCCATCCCAGGTCGGTTTCCAGGGAGGATCAGCCGCCTGAAAGCACCCGGGCGGCCGTAGCGCGCAGGTCGGCTTCGGGTCGGGCGCCGAGATGCGAGATCACCTCTGCTGCCGCCATGGATCCCAGCCGTCCCCAGTCGGCGGGCTCCGCACCCCGGCTGAAGCCGTGGAGGGAACCCCGCGGCGTACAGGTCGCCGGCCCCGGTGGTGTCGACCAGTTCCGCCACCGGTTCTGCGGGCACGCGTATCACCCTCGTCGGGGGTCACCACGACCGAGCCCTTCTCCGAACGCGTGAGCGCGGCGTACGGGACCTCGTCGCGGATCCGACCGAGCGCGACCTCGAAGTCGTCGGTCCTGTACAGGGCGAGGACCTCGGCCTCGTTGGCGAAGACCAGGTCCAGGTGGTTGCGAACCAGGTCGGTGAACGCGCCGTGGTGACGTTCCACACAGAAGCTGTCCGAGAGGGTGGCGGAGACGATCCGGCCGGCGTCGTGCGCATACCCGGCTGCCACCCGGAACGCCTCCTGGGCCTCGGGTTCGTCGAACAGGTACCCCTCCATGTAGAGCACCGACGCACGCTCGATCCGTGACCGGTCGACGTCGTCGGGCCAAGGTGCACCGATGCACCGAGATAGGTGTGCATGGTGCGCTGGGCGTCGGGGGTGACCAGTATCAGGCAGGCGCCGGTGGCGGGGCCGTCGGCGGCGGGGGTGACGTCGTAGGTCACGCCGGTTGCACGGATGTCGTGGGCGAACACGTGCCCGAGCTGGTCGTCTCGCACCTTGCCCAGGTACTCCGAGCGGCCGCCCATGGCGGCCACACCCACGATCGTGTTCGCCGCGGATCCCCCGGATATCTCCACCGCGGCCCTGTCATCGCGTAGACCTCGGCCGAAGCGCGCCTCGTCCACGAGCGTCATCGAACCCTTGGCGACACCGAGCGAGCTCACCACCTCGTCGGTCTCGTGGCTGAGCACGTCGACGAGGGCGTTGCCGATGCCCACTACGTCGTACTCGGCTGCGGTCGGGTCCACTGGTACGTTCACCCACCGAAGGTTACAGAGCCCTACCGGCGTCTCACACCGGACCGGGCACACCGGCGACAGGACCGAGGTGATCGACTTGGCAGACCCAGTTCCCCGAGATGGTGCGGGAGACGAGGCCGGAGTCGATTCAGGTGCCGACCCGGTCACCCCGCGGACCTGGGCGGAGCTCGACGAGCGAGCGGTGCGGATGGCATCGGTGGCGTCCGCGCCGTACTCCAGGGTCCGTGTCGGCGCAGCCGCTCTCACCCACGACGGGCGGATCGTGCAGGGGTGCAACGTCGAGAACGCATCGACGGGCCTCGGCATCTGCGCCGAGGTGAACCTGGTCGGCTCACTCGTGGCGACAGGCGGCAGCCGGCTGCGGGCCGTGTCGATCGTCGACGGCGACGGCAGGCCGATCAGCCCGTGCGGGCGGTGCAGGCAGGTCCTGCACGAGTTCGGCGGACCGGGGCTGCTCGTCGCGACCTCCGATGGCGTCATGACACTCGGCGATTTGCTGCCGCATCCCTTCGGTCCTCACGACGTGGCGAAGCGGGCCGGTGACCGGTGACCGCTGTGGGCATCCTGGATGTGATCCGCACCAAGCGTGACGGGGCCGAGCTGACCGACGAGCAGATCCGTTGGTTCATCGGGCGCTACACCGAGGGGGCCGTGGCCGACGAGCAGGCCGCGGCCCTGCTGATGGCGATCGTGTGGCGGGGCATGTCGCGCCGTGAGCTCGCGACGTGGACCGCCGCGATGGTCGACTCGGGAGTCCGCATGGACCCTCTCCTCGGTGGGGCGCCCCACGGTCGACAAGCACTCCACAGGTGGGGTGGGCGACAAGATCTCGCTCGTGTTGTGCCCGCTGGTGCGGCGTGCGGCGCCGCGGTGCCACAGCTCTCGGGGCGCGGTCTCGGTCACACGGGAGGGACACTCGACAAGATGGAGTCCATCGCGGGATGGAGCCCGCATGTGGACACCGGGCGCTACCTGGCGATGCTGGACGATCCCGGGGCGGTGATCTGCGCCGCCGGGGCGGAGCTGGCACCTGCGGATGCCCGCCTGTACGCCCTGCGTGACGTCACCGCGACGGTGGAGTCGACGCCTCTGATCGCCGGGTCGATCATGTCCAAGAAGATCGCCGAGGGAACCGGCGCACTGGTGCTCGACGTGAAGTTCGGCTCCGGCGCGTTCATGGTCGACATCGAGCGGGCCCGTGAGCTTGCCGGGACGATGGTCGCGCTGGGCGACGCCGCAGGCGTCCGCACGGCGGCGCTGCTGACCGACATGGACACCCCCCTCGGCCACACCGCCGGCAACGCGCTCGAGGTCGCCGAAGCCTTGGATGTGCTCGCAGGAGGCGGTCCGCCCGACGTGGTGGAGCTCACCGTGGCGCTCGCGGAGGTCGTCGTGCGAGCTCGTAGGCATCGGCGCGGACCCCCGCCCGCTGTTGGCCTCCGGCGGCGCGATGGACACCTGGCGCCGGATGGTCGCCGCTCAGGGCGGCGATCCCGACGCGCCGCTGCCGAGAGCACCCCACGTCGAGACCGTGCGTGCCGGGGCCGACGGGGTGCTCATCCGCTTGGACGCCCGGCCCATCGGCGAAGCCGCTCGGAGCCTCGGCGCAGGCAGGACACGCAAGGAGGACCGGGTCTCCGCCGCTGCCGGGATCGTATGGCGGGCACGGCCCGGTGACACCGTGACATGCGGGGACGTGCTGTTTGAGTTGCACACCGAGGACCCCGAGCGGATCGACGACGCCGTCGAGACGCTCGCGGGTTGCTGGATCGTGGGTGGGGATCCGCCGGTTCACACGCCGCTGGTCGCAGCCCGCATCGGTTGAGGCGGGCCTCTGCGAACGAGGGCAGGCCGGCTCCAGAAGTGCCCTCCCGGCCGAACCGTTCGCTCAGCGGTTGGCGATGCGCTTGACCCGGTTGTGGGCCACTCCGAGATCCTCGGCCACCGCGGCTGCGGCATCACGTCGGGTCTGACCCGTGGCGACCCTGGCCTCCAGCGCTGCGAGCACCTCGGCATCCGTCGGCGCCGCCGGGGTCCGGCGGGCCCCAGCACGACCACGTGCTCACCACGGGGCGGGCTTTCGGCGAGGCGCTCGCCGAGCTCACCCAGGGTCCCCCTCCAGGTCTCCTCGTGCAGCTTGGTGAGCTGCGGCTGACCGACACCCGGCGCGCTCCACCGCACGCCTCCGCCAGGTCGTGTGCGGTCGCCTCCATGCGGTGAGGTGACTCGTAGAGCACCACGGGAAGTCGTGAGGCCGCCACGGCCTCAAGGCGTTCGGCGCAGGCGCGGCCCTTGCGCGGCAGGAAGCCTTCGAAGGTGAAGCGGCCGGCTCCGTCGAGCAGCCCGCTGATCACCGCCGCGGTCGCTCCGGCGAAGGGTCCCGGCACCACTTCGAGGGGCACCCCGGCTCGCAGCGCGGCGTCCACGACTACGGCACCGGGATCCGACAGGCCCGGCATGCCCGCGTCGGTCACCACGGCGACCGTCTCGCCGCGGGTGGCGGCCGCAACGAGCGCCCCTGCCACCGCGGGCTCGGTGTGCTCGTCCATGCGCACCAACCGTGGCGCTACGATCCCGAGGTGTTGGAGCAGGCGTCCGGTCCTACGTGTGTCCTCGCAGGCCAGGCGGTCAGCTGTCCGCAGCACCTCGATGGCCCTGATGGAGATGTCGCCCAGGTTCCCCAGCGGTGTGGCCACGAGCACCATCCGCCCGGGGGCCCGCGGTGGGATGTCCCCGGGTCCCGCAGAGTCGGCAGCACTCCCCTCAGGCACCTCCCCACTCCCTTCAGCGGTCGCGCCGCCCATCAGCGGACCTCCAGGCGGTCGCCGGGGCGGAGGTTCCACTCCCGAAAGGTGCCCGCACGTGCCTCGTAGACGATCGTCGCGCGCAGCTCCGGGAGCGACACCCTGCGGGGCGCCATGGTCACGACCCTTCTCACGGTGCCGTCGGGGTCACAGAAGGCGGCGTCGATCGCGAAGCGCATCCCGATGGTGTGGACGGATCGCGCCTTCATGCGCATGACCCCGTCGTAGTCGTCCCTGCCCAGGAGCCCCTTGCGCCGTGCCGCACGGCCCTCGGCCGGCTCGACCGAGGCCAGCACCTCGCCGTCTCTGACCAGCCACGCCATCAGCGCTTCGGGGTGGGGATCCCGCGAGCCGTGGTCGCCTCACGCACCGGACAACTCACACATTGAAGAGGAACTCCACGACATCGCCGTCGGCCACCTCGTAGTCCTTTCCCCTCGGTGCGGACCTTGCCCGCGTCCGCGCCGCCGCCCAGCTCCCTGCCGCCAGCAGCTCCTCGGCCTGGATCACCTGTGCTCGGATGAAGCCACGTTCGAAGTCGGTGTGGATCCCACCCCGGCCGCCTGCGGTGCACGTGATCCCGCTCTGAAGGTCCATGCCCGGGACTCCCTTCTCACCGGTGGTCAGGAAGGTCCGTAGGCCGAGCATCTCATATGCGGCCTGCAGGAAGGTGTCGAGCGCACCGGTACCGAGGCCCAGGGCTTCGAGCATCTCGGCGCGTGACTCCTCGTCGAGCATCGCGGCTTCGGCCTCCAGCTGGATGCACAACCCGATGACCGCCGAGCCGCCGCGCTCGCCGAACGCGGCGCGCACCGGGGCGAGCACCGGCTCGGGATCGTCGAGCTGCGACTCGTCGAGGTTGACCAGCGCAGTGCCGGCTTGGCGGTGAGCAGGTTGTAGGAGCCCAGGACCGACATCTGCTCGGGGTCGAGGTCGGCGCGGTACAGCGGTGTCCCCCTGTGCGAGCGCGTCGATGGCCGCATCCAGCGCCTCCACCTCCGCCAGGATCGACTTGTCGCCCTTGGCGGCCTTGCGCCGCTTGACGGCCTGCTTCTCGAGGGATTCCAGGTCCGCATACTGAGCTCCACCTCGAGGGTCTCCGAGCTGTTCGAGGGGATCGTGTGATCCGGGCACGTCGTCGTCACGGAAGGCCCGCAGCACGAACACCAGCGCGTCCACCTCGCGGATGTGCGACAGGAACCTGTTGCCCAGGCCCTCGCCCTGGGCGGCTCCCTTCACGAGGCCCGCTATGTCCACGAACTGCACGGTGGCATGGATCTGCTGGGCGCTGCCCGACATCTCCGCCAGGCGACCGACCCGCCCGTCGGGGACCTTGGCTACGCCCACGTTCCGGATCCACGGTGGCGAACGCGTACGGTGCAGCGAGCGCACCTCCGCCGGCGAGCGCGTTGTACAGCGACGACTTGCCGGCGTTTGGCAGGCCCACGAATCCGAAGCGTTCCATCGCCGCCGAGGTTAGAGCTGAGGTGCCTGGCTGCACACATGGGAGCGCGAGACGCCGCGCTGCGTACGCGGAGCGGCCGCCGCGACAGCGTGGGTTCCGCTCTCGACTCCGCCACGGCCTCTCCCACGATGGGGAGCGGTGACTGTGGGCGACAACGCGAATTCCGACTCGGCCGCGCGCTGTTGTAGCGTTGCACCCCTATGTCGAAGCGCACCCAGAAGAAGAAGAACAACGCTCGGCGCAAGAAGGCCAACCACGGGCGTAAGCCCAACATGGGTCGCAACTCCTGACCCCCGAGCGCACCAGGTCCGCTGCATCTCGCTGCGTGACGACGCGCAGGCCTGGTCGGCCATCGGGTTCGACGTCACGGCACAGACGCCCGACGACACAGCGGCCACCGTGCCACTCGGCAACACCACAGTGGTGCTCACCGGCACGGGTGCGGGGTTCGAGGGCTGGAGCGTGGATGGCATCACCGGGCCCATCGACGGCATCGCGAACCTCGATCCCGGCGTCGACAGGTCGGCCCTCCCGGCCAGGACGCACCCCAACGGGATCACGTCCATCGACCACCTGGTGGTGGGCACCGGCGATATCGACCGCACCGCGGCGGCGTTGCGTGACGCAGGCCTTCAGTGCCGTCGGGAGCGGTCCACCACGGCCTACGGCTCGCCGATGCGCCAGCAGTTCTACTGGCTCGGTGACGTGATCCTCGAGCTGGTGGGCCCCGACGAGGGCGAACCGACCGGCACGGGCGAACCGACCGGCGACGACCGGTTCTGTGGGGTGTGCGTGGCGCCCTGCGCCACGCACACCCCACAGAACGCATGGCTCTTCGGCCTGGCGCTGGTATCGCAGGACCTGGACGCAACGGTTGCCACCCTGGGTGATCTCGCCGGCACCCCCAGGGACGCCGTGCAGCCCGGGCGTCGCATAGCCGGCATCCGTGGTGGGCGCGTCGGCGTCTCGATCCCGCTCGCGGTGATGTCACCCCACCCCGGCCGGCGCTGACCACCGGGACCGGTCCGCCCGGTACCAATGCCGGTTACTCACCGGTAACCTGGGTGCATGGCCGACTACCGCGCACCCACCAGGACCTGTTGTTCGCACTCCGCACCGCAGGCACGATCGACGAGCTCTCATCTCACGAGCGCTACCGGCAGGCGACCTACGACACCGTGGCGGCGGTGTTCGAGGAGCACGGACGCTTCTTCAACGAGGTGTGGGCGCCCACCAACGCCCTCGGCGACACCGAGGGCCTCAAGTGGAGCGAGGAGGGTGTGACCACACCCGAGTCGTTCAAGGATGCATGGGCGAAGTACGTCGAGGCAGGGTGGCAGGGCATCAACCTGGATCCCGACTACGGGGGCATGGGCTTCCCCAACGTGGTCTACGGCCTGAGCGCGGAGACCACGATCGCCGCCAACGCCGCTCTGTCGATGCTGCCCGGGCTCACCACCGGCGCGGTCGAGCTCCTACAGCACTGGGGACCGAGGAGCAGAAGGAGCGGTACCTCCCCAGGATGATCACCGGCGAGTGGTCGGGGACCATGAACCTCACCGAACCGCAGGCAGGGTCCGACGTCGGGCTGTCGAGCACCAGGGCGGTTCCGCAGGACGACGGCAGCTACCTGATCACGGGCACCAAGATCTTCATCTCCTTCGGTGAGCACGACCTCACCGACAACATCATCCACCTGGTGCTGGCCCGCACGCCGGAGGCGCCCGCGGGCACCCGCGGGATCTCGTTGTTCCTGGTTCCCAAGTTCCTGCTGGACGACGCCGGCAACCCCGCCGAGCGCAACGACGTCAAGTGCGTGTCCATCGAACACAAGATGGGCATCCACGCCTCGCCCACCTGCGTGCTCAGCTACGGCGACGAAGGCGGAGCCGTGGGTTGGCTGGTGGGTGAGGAGAACCAGGGCCTCAACGCGATGTTCACCATGATGAACGCGGCGCGTCTGGCCGTGGGCGTCCAGGGCACCGCTCTGGCCGAGGCGGCCTACCAGAAGGCCGTCGACTACGCCGGCGAACGGATCCAGGGCCGTGAGATCGGCGGCGACACCAAGGGAGCGGTGGCGATCATCAAGCACCCCGATGTGCGCCGGATGCTGCTCGACATGCGCGCCCGCGTGGAGGCGACCCGCAACCTCACCACCCACCTGGCTGCATGCATCGACATGGCCGGCTCGACGGAGGGCGAGGACGCCCGGGGATGGGAGGAACGCGTCGAGCTGCTCACCCCGGTGGCCAAGGCCTGGTGCACCGACGTGGGCGTGGAGGTCACCTCCACCGCCGTTCAGGTCTTCGGGGGCATGGGCTACATCGAGGGAGTCCGGCGTCGCCCAGCACTTCCGCGACCAGCGCATCACCCCGATCTACGAGGGCACCAACGGGATCCAGGCCATGGACCTGGTCGGCCGCAAGCTCCCGATCCGGGCCGGCGGCGTTCGCGGACCTGTTCACCGAGATGAAGCGGGTGCTCGGCGACCTGGAGGGGATCGACGAGCTGCAGCCGATGGCGACCGCGTTGGCCGCGGCGTTCGACGAGTTGGACACGGCCACCAAGTGGATCATGGAGCACGGCCTCGCCGATCCGCGTGATGCCCTCGCGGGCGCAACCCCGTACCTGGAGCTGCTCGGCCTGACCGCCGGTGGATGGTTGATGGCACGCCAGGCTCTCGCAGCCCGCGCCGAGATCGCGGAGGGCGCCGCTGCGGGAACCGACTACCTGGAGGCGAAGGTGACCACCGCCCGGTACTTCTGCGAGCAGGTGCTGCCCAAGGTCCACTCCCTGACACCGGCGGTGACCGCAGGCCATTCCATCCTCTACGAGATCGATGCCGAGGCACTGGCGTCGTCCTGATCCCTCGCGGGAACCGATGATCCCCCCGGCCGAGTAGGTTGCCGAGGTGCTCGACCATGTCTTCACCGATGCGATAGGCGCGCTGCGCGACGCACTGGAGCACGCCCTGCTGGAGCGTCAGGCGTTCGAGGAACGCCTCCAGGCGGACGTCCTCCTCGGTGACCTCACCTGGGAGACCAGCTACGGGCTTCCGGGTGAAGGCACCCCGCCACGCGCGGGCCGACCTCACTCTCGAGTGGCCCACATGGTCGCAGGCCGCCTACCGCTCGTGGTACATCGACGAGGAGCTGACCGAGCTGCCACGCATCGACATCGAGGTGGTGCTGCGGGTGCAACGCCTGGTCAGCCAGCCGGAGCCCTCCAAGGTGCTGGCGGCACTCCCGATAGACAGCCCCGAGGTGAGCGGCGAGCGCCTGCACCGAAGCGGTCCGACCGTGGAGACGGTCCACTCCCCCGACATGACCGAGAGCCAACACGCCTTCGAGGTCTCCTACGAAGGGAGCTACGAGCTCGACGAGGCCGCGCTGGCCGACGGCTCGATCCTCGACGACCACTTCGGTGCCGTGGGTGGTTGGATCTCCTCGACGCTCGTCAAGCTCGGCGACCTCGACCTGGAGTACCTGCCGCCGAGCGAGCCCGACGACTGACCTGCACCGGATGTGGGCCGGGGACGGAACCCGTCCGGGCCCTGGACACGCCGCAGATCGCCGTGGACGCGACCGGTGTAGGTTTCCGTCGATGGACAGCGAACTCGTCGTCGAGGTGGCCGAGGGTGTCGCGACCGTGACACTGAACCGGCCACGCGCTCGCAACGCGCTCAACGCCACCCTGCGATCCGCTCTCCGGCAGGCCATGGGAGAGCTGGACGCCGACGGCACCGTCAGGGCGATCATCCTCACAGGGGCGGATCCGGCGTTCTGCGCCGGCCTGGACCTCAAGGAGCTCGCAGGGTCACCCGGGTCGTTGAGCAGCGGGTTCTCCGGTGACGGCGGGTTCTCCGGTGACATGGACCTCCGCATGCCGATCCCCGGGATGTCCACGCCGCTGATAGGTGCCGTCAACGGTGTGGCCATCACAGGAGGACTCGAGCTGGCGCTCGCGTGCGACTTCCTGGTCGCCTCCGAGCAAGCCCGCTTCGCGGACACCCACGCGAGGGTGGGCATCATGCCCGGATGGGGCCTCACAGTGCAGCTCGCGGAGGCGATAGGGCTTCGCCGTGCACGTGAGCTCTCGGCCACCGGCAACTTCCTGGGGCCAGGACCGCCTACGACTGGGGACTCGTCAACCACGTCGTCGGACACCGGACCTGCTCACCTTGCGCGTGCCCTCGCTGCCGACATAGCCGGCAACGACCCCACGGGAGTGGTCCATGTGCTCGACACCTACCGCATCCAGGCCAAGACCCAACAGACCGAGCTCCTCGAAGTGGAGTCCACCCGCAGCGCCGAATGGCTACGCTCACGCGGACCCGGTGACCTGGAAGACCGGCGCAAGGCGGTGACCCAGCGGGGCCGCGGGCAGATCTGAATGCCCGAGCGGTCGCCGAGGGTGCGACCAGTCGCTCGGTCCGGTCCGCCGCGCCCCGGTCGGTCGCGCCGCCCGGTCAGCCGCGCAGCCGATGAACGAGCGTGGCGACCACTGAACGGACATCGCGTTCGAGCGAGGCGGAGTCCACGTCGTACGCGGCATCCACGTAGTCGGACAGGCCCAGGATCAACTCGACCGAGGCCGAAGCTCCGGCACCGCTCTCCACCGCGACGACCACGACCTCGCCATGGCGCCCACCACCGAGGCTCAACTCTCCGCCGTATCCGCTGGAGGACACAGACACCCCGAAGGGGACCTCGGCATCGCCTGCTGCCAGGTCACGGCCATGAACCTTGCCCAGCTGCACCGACATCGACACACCTTCGGACGACGAATAGGACAGGTCGTGCCGCTCTCCGGAATCGCTGCGCGCGGCGTTGCTGAAGCCCTCGGCGGTTGCCGCCGCATCGACGGCAGCGACCAATGCGGAGTCCACGTTGTCGACTATCGAAGCCGCGTCAGCGCGTGCCCTGCTCCTGCGGATCAGCTCGGAGAAGGCCTCGGCGTGCATGGGATCTAGTCCCTCGCCGGCACCGGCAGCTCGGAACCCGTCCTCAGAGGCCGGCATGTCGACGGCTTCGAGATCCGCAGGCGTGACATCGACCGCCGGCACTTCGATCGCATCGGTCGAGTCGGACTCGCTGCGAATCCCGAAGATCCCGCTGTCGATGCCCGTTGCCACATCCTCACCGGACGCCATGATCGGCTCGGCCTGAGCCACCTCATCCTGTGGCTGCGGCTCGGCGGGCTCCGCGGAGATGCCTGGTGAATCCTGTGGTGGTGGCGGCGCGGCCGGTGGCGCGAACGCAGTCGAGGCCGCCCTGGTCGGGCGCTGCCCGGCGGCGGGCGATCTCAGTGGCAACTCCTGGATGGGCGGCCATGGTGGTCCAGTCGGCGAGTCCCGGCCACCAGACCGGGGTGTTCTCGCTGAGTCGGCCTTCGACGACTTCGGTGATCAAGAGCTCCAGCGTGTAGGGGCCTCGCTGATCGTCAGGACCGACGACCACGTAGGACTGGGGCTGGTCAAGGGCGGGCAGATCGGTCATGGTGCGCGATCCTGCCACATCCCGCGGCGATGCCAGAGCCAAAACCGGCAATTCGTCCGGACGCCGGGTACCGCGAAGCGCAGCGGGCCATCACTTGGATCCGGCGAGACCCCAGAACTCCAGGATCTCGTCGACCGCCACATACCCGGGTGAGTTGACGAGGTTCGGATACTCGTGCCCGAGGCCACTGACCACGTCGTAGCGGACCGGCTTGCCCTCGACGCAGCCTGCACCCTGGAAGCTGGCGACACCGGCAACCTCCGCCCCGCTGGGTCGGCCGGTGCACCCCGATGCCTTGGCCACCGCGAGCACGGACTGCTCGACCGAGGGCACCGCCGGCAACCCAGGTAGGCTCGACTCGCCACCCAGCACCGGTATCACCGGATCGTCGGAACCAGACACCTGAACGAAGCGCAGCGGCGCGCTCGGCTCACAGTCGGAGAAGTTGGTACCGGCAACCGAGGCAGCTCCGGCCAGAGCATCGGGACGACGGCATCCGTAGAGGTAGGTCATCATTGCGCCGTTGGAGAATCCGGTCATGTACACCGCGTCGGGATCGACGTTCTCCTCTGCAACCATCTGGGCCACCAGCGCATCGAGGAATGCAACATCGTCAACACCCTGTTCGACCGCGCTCCCACAACATCTGCCGGCGTTCCAGGAGTCGTCCACTCCCTGGGGAAACACCGCTACGAATCCGGCATCCCTGGCCGCCTCCGGCCAGGTGGCGAGCCTGGCCATCCCCTCGGCATCCTCACCCAGGCCGTGAAGCACCATCACGAGGGGAAGTTCAGGTGAGTTCGCGGTGCGGCCCACCGGTTCGACCAGGAGGGCCGTGCGGCCGTTCTGGTTGTCGATGCGAACCGTGCGAACATCCACGCCGTCGATCCCGAGATCCACACCGAACAGACCGCACGCGGTCGCGATCAGCGCGATCCCCACTGCCGACACCCTCATCTTCCACCAACGGGTCCTGCCCTTCACGGGATCCACGGTATCGGCACGACCGGGGAGCGGTCGGCAGCCGCCTCGACACAGGTGGACCACACGGAGTTAGGCACGCCGAACATCGCACCGATAGCGTGCAAGATGGCGATTCGCCGTGCCGGCACCAACGAGTCGGAACCAATCAGGAGGACCGAGCATGAACACCACCCACCCTGCCAGGACCGGGCGCTCCGCCAGGACGGCCTTCACAGCCAGGAGCACCGTCGCGCTGGTCGCAGTGGCCCTGGTCGCCTCGGTCGGCTGCAGCAACGACGACGAGACCGCCGACGACACCACCGAGAAGACCACCACGACCACCGCAGCGGAGACCACAACCACCGCAGCGGAGACCACCACCACCGTGGCCCAAGCCGATGCGCTCGTGTACCCCGAGGACCAGACGGCGAGGATCACCGTCGATCCGACCGAGGTGACTGCAGGAGACGTGGTGACCGTCTCGGCTACAGGGTTCGCCCCCGAGGTGAGCCTGTCGAGCTCGTTCATCGGCAACTGGCCGCCGACGGAGATGCCCGACGCGGCCCACATGGTCACCCTCGTGCCCGACGCGGCGGTGGCCGACGCTGACGGAGCAACCACGCTCGAAGTGGAGGTGCCGGAGGTCTGCGGTCAGGGCGACTGCTACCTGGTGGTCGCGGACGGTTTGGGGAGCGAGGGGATCTACGCTGGCATGAAGATGACCTACAAGGGCTGACCGGCGGTCCGGCGGACGGCCCGTGCCTTGATCACCTACAGCCGTCGAACACCCACAGTCGTGCCACAAGGAGACAGATGACCGATTCGAAGGTGCGACGCCGCCGCGGGATGAGCGTGTCGGTACGCACCCTGATCGCGTGCGGGGTGCTTTTGGCGCTCTCCGCTGCAGCCTGCAGCTCGGATGACGAGGCCGACCCCACTGCCACTACCACCACGACGACCGAGCGACCCACCACGACCTCGCCTGATTCCGGCGAGGCCGGCGCCGGCTCCGACGAACCGCCCGAGGTCGAGTGGATCGTGCAGATCGGTGGACCCGCGGACGACTCGCTGCAAGGAGTCTCAGCCCGCTCCGACGAGGTGGTGGCCGCCGGGTTCGCAGAGAGTGACTTGGCGGACGGTGCGGCAGGTGGGCGCGACGTCCTCGTGGCGGTCGTCGGCACCGATTCGGAGGTCAAGGAGGTGACGCAGTCCGGCGGCGCAGGCGACGACTCGGCCTCCGGGATCGGTTCGGCCCTGCAACCACTTCGACCGGAGGCATCACGGTCACCTGCGGGTACACCCAGAGTGCCCTGGGAGGCCCCAACGGCGGAGCGGACGACGCCTGGTGCACCCCCGTCGACGACAAGGGATCGCTGGGAACCGTCCAGCAGCAAGGGGGAAGCGAACCCGACCGCCTCCACAGCGCGGCGATGGCTCCCGACGGTGACCTCGGCTATGCCGGCGGATACACCCTGGGGCTGTTCCCGGGAGCGTCGGACACCTCTGCCGGCGTTGGGCGGAGGGGACGCGCTCATGTGGCAGATCAACCCCGATGGCACACCCAAGTGGATGCGGCAGTTCGGAACCGCGGCGGTCGATTGGGGTCAGGGAGTCGCTGCCACCGCTGACGGCGACGGGTTGATCGTCGGCTACACCCAAGGAGACCTGGACGGCCCGTCCAACGGTGGGACCGACGGCTTCCCTGGCGCGTTTCGACCATGACGGCCTGCCCGCTTCGTGCATCAGTTCGGCACCGCCGGAACTGACTGGCCGAAGGCAGTCGCCCCGGGCGGTGAGGCCGCCCGAGGCACCGAGACCTTCATCTCCGTGGGCAGCACCGACGGGGCGCTGGCGCCCGCACTCGGCGGAGAGCGCACCGAACTGTCCGATCTCCCACGGGCCGACGGTGGGAGGCCTGTCCCCTCGAACGCAGGTGGTACCGATGCCATGGTGGTGGCGATGGACTCCGCAGGCGAAACCCGTTGGGAGTCCCAACTGGGCTCGGATTCCGCCGACGACGCGACAGGGGTGGGGGTGGATGGAAACACGGTGCTCGTGGCAGGCACCACCTCGGGCGCCATCGACACGACGGGCAACCCGAACGCGGGGGGCCGCGACGGGTTCCTTGCCGCGCTCGATCTCGGCACCGGTGAGCTGCGCTGGATCACTCAGTTCGGTTCGACCGGCGACGAGGAGGTCCACGGACTCACCATCACCGAGGACGGCCTCGTGGTCGTCGCAGGCCAGACGACCGGCTCGCTGGGCGATCAGCCCAACGCAGGCGGGTCCGACGGATTCCTCATAGCGTTCCCACTTCCGCGCGCTGGGGGTTCGGCCGCTTCCGCGCTCTGATGACCGGACGCCGTGGAAGGCACTCGGGCACTACTCGACCCCACGCTGTCGGACATGGCGTGTCCCCGAATCGGTGGGAACGGGTGGGAAGCCGCCCGCCTTGGCCAGCAACCCGGGAGTCGGATGACCGAGGGCCTCCTCCAGCCAACCGACGTGACCGATGAGCGCGCCCAGGTCCACCCGGTGTCACAGCCCATGCGCTCGAGCAGGTACACGAGGTCCTCGGTGGGGATGTTCCCCGTGGCATTCGGAGCGAACGGACATCCGCCGATGCCGCCCAGCGACGAATCCAGCACGCTCACACCGGCCTCCACGGCTGCGACGGCATTGGCCAGCCCGGTGTTGCGGGTGTTGTGGAAGTGACACCGCAGGCGCGCTCCACCGATCACCGGACGCACCGCGGCGACGCGCTCGCGCACGTCTGTCGGCACTGCGACACCTATGGAGTCGGCGAGCGCGATCTCGTCGGGTCCGTGTGCAGCCACACGCCCGACGACATCCACGAGCCGCT
Source organism: Microthrixaceae bacterium (assembly GCA_027493675.1). Lineage (GTDB taxonomy): Bacteria > Actinomycetota > Acidimicrobiia > Acidimicrobiales > Microtrichaceae > JAMLGJ01. Next base: position 76,453 of record JAOSKI010000010.1, read on the forward strand.
CGACCGACACCTCGCCCTCGTAGGGGCACCCGAAGCTCGCCGCCACGGTCACCGACGTCGCAAGGCCTGCCGAGCGCGCGCGGTGCGCGACATCGGCCCACACCTCGATCAGGCCCGCGGTGTCGGAGTTCTGGTTCCTGCGCGCGAAGGTGTCCGACGCAACCACGACCACGTTGATCTCGTCGACATCCGCCTGCACCGCCCGCTCGAAGCCGCGGCGATTGAGCACCAGACCTATGTAGGACGCACCCGCACCTCTGGGAAGCGCTGCCATGACCTCCTCCGCGTCGGCCATCTGAGGCACGCGGTCGGGGTTGACGAAGCTGACCGCCTCGATGCGCGTGATCCCGGATGCAGCCACGCGCCCGATCAGCTCCACCTTCGCCTCGGTCGAAAGCATCGTGGGATCCGACTGGAGACCGTCGCGCGCAGCGACCTCCACGATGCTCACCATCGGTTCGCCATCCGGGGAGCGCCCCTGATCGGTGTCAGGCCTGATGGTCGGTTCGCTCGTCACGTGTTGCAGAACTCACCTCCAGCGCCGTGTCGACCTCGGCGAACACCATAGGACCTCGACCGAGAGGTTCGCCCGGCACGCATGTCACCCCCTGGTGTCGCTTGACACCACAGCTCCACACCCGTAGCTTGGCGCCCTCATACATCACCCGCAGTGAGGGAAGCCGGTCGAAGTCCGGCGCTGACCCGCAACCGTAGGCCACCGATCGCGATGCGTGAAGTGGCGAGCCGGAGCACTCGCTCGGGGGATGGCTCCAATTGATCACCGTCGTGGAGTGCGGTGCGGAGCCGGGACGTGTTGCGTGATGACGTCGCAGCACCGTCTCCCGGGTCGGCTGGGCTCCACCCCCGGGAGGCCACCGATGCAACCGACCCCGTCCATCACCCGTCCGGCTCGACGTCCGCGACTGCCGATCCTCCTCGTTGCCGCAGCGATCCTCCTCGGACTGCTCGGGGCGTGCACCACACCCTCGGGCGGCGGGGGCGGACCGACGTCGACGGTCCCGACCGACTTCGCGCGATGCCCGACACCGGCAGCAGGACAGGTGCGCGTGGCGACCGTCGTCGAGGGTTCCGGGCTCGCGGGCTTCGACCAGCCGGAGGTCGTGTGCGTGGTCGTGGCGCGGGGTGCCAACGGCATCGTCGCGTTGAACGCCCGTGCCGCCCGGCTGGGTGTTCCCCGGTCCGGCTCAACAACGGCGGCCTGTTGTGCGCGATCGGTGGCCTTCCGGCCCCACCCGCGTGTGGTGAGATCGGCGCCACCGGGCCCCAGTACTGGGCCTACTGGTTGCCCAACGGCACTGGCGGCTGGAGCTACGCGCCTGTGGGTCCTGCGAGCCGTTCGATGCAGGAGGGCACCGTGGAGGGATGGCGGTGGGTTCCCGGCGGCGGCGCCACCACTCCGGTGCACAGCTCCAGCTTCGCCGCGCTCGTGACTCTGTGAGCGCCCCGTCATGTTCTTCGAACCAACCCCGTCCCCATTGGAGGGAGCAACGATGAAACCTGAATTCCGTACACACTGGCTCCGACACGCACTGTTGGGCACGCTCCTCGTCGCCCTGGTCGCTACGGCCTGCACACCTCCTCGGACTCCGAGCAGGAAGGAACGCGCCCTGGGCTCGGCGGCGGGCTGGCTGGCCGCACAGTTCGACCAGGGCGGGCTGATTCCCAGCCCATTCGATCCGAACCAGGCCGCGCTGTCCGACAGCGCCATGGCCATCGCAAGCCTTGAGGCCATCAACCACTCGGACGCGATCACCGACGCCGCCTATGGCGAGCTCCTGACGCGCATCGACGAGTACGTCCTCGACGGCGGCGGCAACGATCGACCCGGCGCGCTCGCGCGCCTGATCATCGCAGTCGTGTCGAAGGGCGACGATCCGCGTGACGTCGCAGGTGAGGACCTCGTCGCACGCCTGGAGGCCACGATCGTGCCCTCCGGACCGGCGATGGGACGCTTCGGCGTCCAGGATCCCACCTACGACGGCGTCTACCGGCAAGGCCTCGCGCTGGCGGCTCTGTCGTTGGTGAGCCCGCTTCCCACATCGGTCGATCCCGCGGGCGGCGCGGTGGAGGACCTGCCGGCGGTGGCCTGGCTCCTCGATCAGCAGTGCGGCGAGGGCCCCGCGGCTGGTGGCTGGATGAGTCATCGCACTGATCTCGGCCAGGCCTGCGGATTCGATCCCGTCACCTGGGTCGACGTCGACTCCAACGCTTCGGCACTTGCAGTCATCGGGCTCACCTCGGTAGGTGCGAGTGCACCGACCGACCCGCTGACGTTCCTCATGGGATCGCGGACCGCTGAGGGAGGCTGGTCGTACAACGCGAGCACGACCGGGACCACTGATCCGAACTCCACCGGCCTGGTGATGGCGGCTCTGGAATCGCTTGGCTCCAGCCCCGACGCAGCGGCCGTCGACGCGCTGCTCGACTTCCAGTTCACCAAGGCCGACGCCGCCCAACAGGCAGACGTAGGCGCGTTCTGGTATCCGCCCTTCACACCGGGCGACCTGCGCGTGCCGAACCTCCTCGCGACCAATGACGCCCTGGTGCCGTTGCTTCCCGGTGTCTGGCCGGCGAACGTGACGCGCTGAGGATCGGGGGCATGTAGCAGACTCCAGGCGTGCCCGAAGGCCACATCGTCCACAGGCTCGCCCGCGAGCTCACACGCACGCTCAGCGGATCGCCCGTGCGGGCGTCGTCACCCCAGGGCCGATTCGACGCGGGAGCTGTCTGCCTCGACGGTGCCCGCCTGCTGCGGGCCGAGGCATGGGGCAAGTACCTGTTCTGCGGGTTCCGGAACCGACGACGAACCCGAGGACATGATCCTGCACGTGCACTTGGGGCTCGTCGGCCAGTTCCGTCGCAGGTCCAGCCCCCTCCGGAACCGGTCGGCGCCACACTGCTCGACCAGTCGGTCGTGGCAGGCATCGGCATCGTCTACGCGCCGAGCTGTCGTTCCTCAGCGGTATCCATCCCCTGCGTCCATCCGACGAGTTGAGGCGCGAGGAGACCAGCGATCTGTGGAATCAGGCCGTGGAGCTGATGCGTATCGGGCGGCGCCTGGGACGGATCGTGACCACCGATCCCGAGGAGATCGGACGCCCGCGCGGTCGCATGCGAAGCGAGGACCGACTCTACGTGCATCACCGCGAACACTGCCGGCGATGTGGCTCGGAGATCAGGACCGCTTCAGTGGGTGGCCGGCCATGTTGGTTCTGCCCGACCCGACAACCAGGCTGAGCAGCCCCACCGACCACGGCGCGGGCCGCGCGACCCGGTGACGGATCGGCCGAGAGATGTGATCCTGTATGGAGGCGGTCGGACAGGGGGTAGCCCTCACCCCTGGTCCGCGCCGATGGGAGAGGAACCCATCAGGACCGGCCGGCGTCGGACGACGTCGGCCGGTCCCGCGTTCGTACGGATCGGGTATCAGCTTCCGAAGTCCACCTGGGGTGGCGCCTCGTTGGCGGTCGGGGCATCGTAGAACTGCGCCTTGTGCACCCCGGACATGCCGACGAACAACGACCACGGGATCGTGACGATCGTCCGGTTCAGGGTGGCGGCAGCGTCGTTGTAGTACTGCCTGGAGAACGCGAGCTGATCCTCTGTGCGGGTGATCTCGCCGTGGAGTTGCTGGAAGTTCGTCGAGGCCATCAGGTTCGGATAGGCCTCGGCGACCGCGAACAGGTTCGCCAGGGCCTGGGTCATCTGGGCGTCCGCCGCCGCCTTCTCGCCGACCGAACCGGCGGACTGCGATGCAGCCCTGGCAGCGGTGACCGCTTCGAGGGTGGAGGCCTCGTGGTCCATGTATCCCTTGACGGTCTCGACCAGGTTGGGGATCAGCTCCGCGCGCCTGGTCAGCTGCACGTCGATGCCGGCTTCGGCCTCCTCCACCGACACCTGTTGACCACGCAGCCTGTTCCAGTGCCGTCACCGCGAACAGCCCGACCACCACCACAAGCACCACCACGATGATCACGACGATCGGCATCAGAACCTCCCGGGTCTGCTATCCAGTCTGGCCCACGCGGGTCGGGTGCAACGCGAAGGCACCACCGGCCAACGGCAGTCTCGATATCGCCCGAGCCTGCTCACCACGAACCACCCCCGCCGCCACCGCCACCGGAGCCACCCGAGAACCCACCCCCCGCCCCGCTGGAGGACTGCGGCGCGGCATACGCGGCACTGGCCGACGAGATGGCGCTGTTGAAGCTGCTGTTGAAGTCGCTGAACCGGTGGCCGTAGCCGTACCCCGCGCCCCAGCCGTACAGGTAGCCGACCTCGGGTGGGGCGACGCCCTGCGCCTCATAGCGCTTCGCCCATTCATCGGACACGCCCAGCGCCACCGCCCAGGGCAGATAGTGGGGAAACCAGTCGAGGTGTGCCGCCGCATCGAAGCGTGATTCCGATGAATCGGTGGAGAGGAAGCGGGCGAACCCACCTGCGCGCGACCAGACATCACGACCTGCGTCGGTGCGCTTGGAGGATGCACCGGCGTCAGTTGCGTTCAACGAGCCGCACACGGCGAAGGCCATCACACCCACGATGAGGGCCATCGGGAACTCCACGCCTCCGAACAGCGAGAATCCGGCCATGGCGACGGTACCTGCAAACGCCAGCCAAGCCAGCACCCGCATGAGTGCGCCGAGCACACTCGGCTGAAGGTACGGACGCGCCGCCGCCCTTGCGCCTGAGCCGAGTGCCTCCTTGGCGCTGTGGATGCGCTTGCCCGCGCCAACCGACTTGGCGACCAGGAAGACACTCCCCACTGCCGACAGGCCGAGGTGGTTCAACATGGACAACTCCCACGACTCGAGCCCGGCAGCCTGAGGGTCGGCGACCACTTCGACGTGCCAGTCCGGGCCACTCGGTGAGATGCGCAGCCCCCCGCGATCACCCAGGTCGAACAGAGTCGCCTGAAGTTCGTCGTCGGAGGCCTTCTCGTCGAGCACGCACACCGACCGCCGGCTGCACCCCGACGGGCGGTTCGAACACGACCGGGAACCCAGGCGGTCGCTCACGGGTGGCACGGAGTCCCATCAACCCCAGTGCCGCTCCGACGATGCCGGCCAGTAGGACCATGACGAGGTTCTCACCGGGAACCTCGTTCGGTGGGACCTCGGCCGAAGGCATGCCAACTCGCATGGTCACAGGCTCGAAGGGGTCGAGCGGGCCTGTGGTCAACCGCACCCTCGAACCGTCGGTCGTCGGCTCGCACTCTTCGCGCTCCGCCATGACGCATTCGACCGAAGTGGGCTCGACCGGGAGGCTGACGGTCGCGTCCACCGCGCCGATGGGCATCTGCCAGCCCGAGCCGATCACGTCCCACCACCACAGCGTGGTGTCGGGATCCTCCACGCCTTGGATCACGCTCGGTTCGAGAACTGCGTTGGTGGTCCAATCGAGCACGTAGGTGTAGGTACCCGGTGTCAGGTACACATCCGCGCGTCCGATGCGCGCGGTCTCGGTGCCCGCTGCCGAGTCGGTCCACTCCCAGTGCTCGGGTACACCGTCGCGGGTGATCGAGAGAACCTTGACCGGGTGCTCGACGTTGCGGCGCGGATCCACGGTGTCGAAGATCCTGAAGATCCCACGGCGGCTGATCGGGTAGGCGACCACGATCGTCTCCGTGGCGTGCAGCCGGCCATCGCGATCGATGGTCATGTCCACGGTGTAGGACTCGATGCTCGCCACATCGGTGGAGCGGTCGCCACTTCCGGTGATGGGAGTGACGAACGCCGCGACCCCGGCCGCGGCCAGCACCAGCACGGAGAACGCGACCGCGGCCACGCGACGGCTCCGGGTGCGGGACTTCATGTACGGGTGTTCCGAACTCCGGACGTCATCACTCACACGATACGAGCACGGAGTGGGTTTGCGGGCGGATCATCTCGCGTCACCGATCGCCGTGAGCCACCTCGGGGGTGGGACTCCCATCCCCTGGGACACGGAATCATCCCTTGCAACATGGAATGTCAACCAGTAAGAATCCGTTCCGAAGGGTTCGCACCATTTCGTTCGGGGAAGGGACGCTTGATGCCAGCGGAGATGACGCGCCGCTCACACGCCGGGGTACGGGACACCGAACGCGAGGGGCCATGGGAGGTGTCATCCTGGTCTGTCTCACCGGTTGCTACGGTGCCATCGGCTGCACGGAATCCTCCACCGACGAGCGCGTGTCACCGCTGCAGGGCGAGGCGACCGACGTCGGCGGCTCAACACGACGGCCGGCGGCAAACCCTCCGACGCCCCCGGGGAAGGCGCCGCGACCGGACCCGAGGACACTTCCGCCGAGCTCGGGGCATCCCAGGAGGAGGCAAGGGAGGAGGTCGCCGAGTTGCTCGAGCGCTTCGACGCTGCGCTCACGGCGTTGTACGCCAACCCGCTCGCAGCGGGCGACGACGAGCATCCCCTGTCGGTCAAGTGGTTGGAAGTCGTCGTGGGAGGTTCGCAGTTGGACAGACAGGTGAGAGGGCGCATCCTCGCATCAGCCACCCGGGACCGAATGAGGATCGTGCCGGACGCACACGGCACGAGCTTCGCAAACGTCGCCATCGGGTTGAACCAGGAACCCGACGGTTCGCTCACCTGGACCAACTGCGGTTACGCACCCGGCGTCGGGGTCGACCTCGGCACCGGGCAGGTGCTCGACGACAACCGCACATCCACGCGGGGCAGGGGCCGGGCAGTGCGAGGACCGGACGGGAGACTGTCGATCAGCGAGCTGTGGGACGACGAGACCGTCCTGTTGGATCCCGGGGAGCCCGACCCCTGCATCACACTTGCCGACCGCCCAGCAGGAGGCAGACCGTGAGCCCGCGAAGAGCGCTGCTGCGTGACGGCGATCGCAGCAGCCACGATGGTCACGGTTCTGCTCGGAGTCACAGACCATGCCGGCGCCGCAACCGGTGGAGCGGGTGCAACCGGCAGAGGCGATGAGATCATCACCTCGATCCTGGCTGCCGGCTCCGGGCACGGTGGCGGCCCGGGTGGCGGCGGTTCAGGGGGTGGCGGCACAGCCCCGGTCTGCAGAACCCACGTGCTGAGCGACAGGCAGATCCTCTACCTGTTGCATGTGGCTTCAACCATGCCCGAACTGCTTCAGGCGTCCTTCCTGGAGGCACTCGAGGAATTCGCCAACACCTCAGTCACCGCCACCGATCCCCAGGTCACGCCTCCCCCACCACGACCGTCCCTCCGGCCTCCAACCCAACCTCCACCACTGCACCGGATGTGCCCACCACCACCTCCACGACGCTGCCGATCGCCACAGACCCGACAGTCACCTACTGGGAGCTCACCGTGCGGATCTGCGACGGCGTCGCCGACACGATGAGCGTGAGCCCGCGTACGGCGACCACCTCGGTGCTGGGCGCGTCCGTGCTCGCAGGGGACCGCCTTCGCCACGCGACCCGTCTGCCCCCGCCGGTCCTGCAGATGTCGCCGCCTCCCCGCCTGGGGCCGTTTGGAGTGGTCACCGCAACCCTCGTCGGAGAGCCGGTGTTCTTCTCGGTCGATCCCCCGGAATCGTGCGGGACGCGGTTCCCTTCGCAGGCCGCCTCGTCGAGGTGGAAGCCACCCCGGACCACTTGGAGCTGTTCACAGGTGAACCGGAATCCGCGGGCCGGATCCACGAGTGCAGTGGCTTCGGGCTCAGCTACGACGCCGGCGCCAGAGCATCGGTCAGTGAGCAAGCAGGCTCGGCCGACGCGTGCGTGCTGGTCTTCCAGCGAGCGACAGGATCGCCACGCAGGAGCGAGTGGCTCGGATACGCCGCCTTGGAATGGGCCGGCCGCTACCGCGTCGACGGGGGCCCTTGGCATCCCCTGGACGGCCTGTTCTCCACCTCGGTGTTCGCGATATCGGTCGGCGAGGTGGACACCGTCATCGGCGACAGGTGATTCACCGTCGGCGCGACACCGGAGCATCCTCAGGACCAACTCACCGGAGTGCAACCTCATGAGCTGTTCCAGCGAGCCGACAGGCAGTGCCGGCGAGAGCAGGTTCCCTTGGGCGGAGTTGCATCCCAGGGCTCTGAGCACGTCCAGCTCCTCGTCCGTCTCGACACCTTCGGCCACGGAGCTCAGGCCAAGTGCCTCACAGAGGTTCACGACGGCCTCCACGATGGAACGCTTCTGAGCGTCGGTGCAGATCCCCTCGACGAAGGAGCGATCGAGCTTCACCACGTCCACCGGCAGCCGGTGCAGGTAGGTCAGAGACGAGTAGCCGGTACCGAAGTCGTCGATCGCGACGCTCACTCCCAACCCCCGGAGCTCCTCCAGGGCACCGGCCGCGTTGAGCTCGTCGCCAACCAGGACCGTCTCGGTCATCTCCAGGCACAGCGTCGTCGGATCCACTCCTGCGTCATCGATCGTCGCCTTCACCATGGCCACGAACCCCGGGCGTTGGATCTGGCGAGCGGAGACGTTCACAGACACCCGGAGGCCACTCCAACCGCTGCGCTGCGCCCAGCGCGCCAGCTGAGCGCAGGCCTCGCCGATTACCCACTCTCCGATGGAAGTGATCAGACCCGTCTCCTCGGCGACCTGCATGAACACCTCAGGGGTGACCAACTCGCCGTTGCGATGCCACCGTAGGAGCGCCTCGACCCCGTGCACATGCTGGGTCGAGCAGTCGGCTATCGGTTGGTAGTGGAGAACCATCGAGTCGCCGCCGTGCGACGAACGGAGGTCCGCTTCGACTTGCTCGCGCACAACCGCGGTGCGTCGGAGCTCCTCGTCGAAGACGACCCACTGGCCCCGGCCACCCGACTTGGCCCGATACATGGCTGCATCGGCATCCCGGAGGATCTCCTCGGCGTCCGCCGCTTCGTCTGCGAACGCGATGCCGATCGACACCCCCACGTGGATGTCGTGTCCGTCCACCTTGAACGGGGCCTCCAAGGTGGAGGCGATCCGGCCCGCGACCGCAGTTGCCGCATCGAGCGACTCGACCTCCTCGCAGAGCACGACGAACTCGTCGCCACCGAATCTCCCGACGACATCACCGGGACGCACCACGGTCCGCACCCGCGCGAGATGGCTCCCAACAGCGTGTCCCCACCGCGTGGCCGAGGCTGTCGTTGATGGACTTGAAGTGGTCCAGGTCGATGAACAGCAACGCCATGTGATGATCGGGTTCGGAACCGACCTTGCCCGATGCGCGGTGGATCCGCTCGAAGAGCGCGGCCCTGTTGGGCAGACCGGTCAAGGGATCATGGGTGGCCTGACGTTGGAGCCGGTCCTGCAACTCGATGCGCTCGCTGATGTCACGCGCTGTGGCGGACAGGAATGCGATCCCCCCACTCTGGTCACAGGTGCGCGAGCACCTCGAGAGAGACCGGGAGCGTCACTCCTGTGACTCCTCGAGGGCGACCTCCCCACCCAGCTCCGAGTGCCGTCCTGCGAGAAGGCCTCGTTCACACCGAGCACAGCCTCGGCCAGGTCGGGCTGATCCACAATCGTGCACAGGTCGGCACCGAAGAGCTCGTACGCAGCGGAGTTCGCGTAGACGATCGTGCCGTCTGGGTCAGTCAGCAGCACCAGATCGTCGGTTGCGTCGAACACCGACGCGAAGCGCGCCATCGCCCTACGGGCCTCGACCTCCTCGTTCACGTCGGACACGACCGCGACCATGCCGCCCACTCCTCGACCTCGCGCAGGTCGGAGATCCGTATCCGCATCCAGTGCCACGAACCGTCGGGAGCCAGCATGCGACCCTCCACCGACTGAGCACCGGCGCCACCCCGGACACGCTCGGTCAGGTCATGCACCATGACCACGTCTTCAGGATGCATCAACTCGGTGGTCGACCGGCCGGTCACATCGATCCGGCATCGGTTCGGGCCGGCGGTGGCGGGCCGGCTCGCCCAGCGGACCGTACCCGAATCATCCAGCACGAGGATCACGTCGAACACCACGTCGATCACCGAACGCAGGAACGACTCCAGGCGGTTCGGTTGTTCCTCCGAGTCTGTGATCGCCCCGAAGACCGCCAGGAGCAGGGACTCTGCGTCCAGCACCGACATCGTGGTGTCATCCCGAAGAGCACCGTCGCCGTCGGCTGCGGTCCGCGCGGATTCGCTCTCCGCCATGGGCACTCGTTCTGGGGTCGGTGATGCCACGGACACTCCACGATTCGCGAACCAAGTGTAGTGAGAGTCAACGAAGTCTGGCCGAGCTCAAGGCAAGTCACGCACCCCTCGCAACCCGCACAGCGGTTGCGATCATGGGCAGCTGCAACGGCAAGCGCAACCACAGGACCCAGGCGGGGGCCTTCACCTGAGGCCTTCCGGCGGAGGCGTCCACGGCCATCTGCACGTTCGCAGGGAACACCGCAGCGAGGACCACCACTGCGAGCGAACCACCGACGCGCCTTGTGCGGGGAACGCCATCAGGATCCCTGCGGCGAGCTCGGCCGCCCCCGATACGGCCACGGCCTCGGAGCGCCACGGGAACCAGCGGGGGACGATCCGCCGGAACGGCCCGGGTACGACGAAGTGCAGTGCTCCCATGACCACCATCAGCGCCGCGAGCCTGAGACGCCTACGATCCCAGGGGGGATCGGCGAGAGGATCCCGGAGGCGGTCCATGGGTGATGTCGCGGTTTCCATCCGACAGTTCCTAGCCGACCCTGGTCGTCGATGCGTGACCGGTGACTTCGACCGAGCATCCTCAGGCCGGTAGGTTGCCGGACATGCGGGTCGGACCGACCGCCGGAGCACGCCGGTGGAAGCATCACCGGCGCCCCGGTCACCGGGTGGCTCCCGGAGCGCTTGCAGTCCCGCGTTTCCTGCTCGTGAACGCTCTCCTGCTGACCTCTCTCATGGTGACCGCATGCGCCGGGACATCGACTCGACAGGTCGCCGGTGAGTCCGAGACCACAACCACCGCCGACACAACCACCTCCACCACCACGCCGCCTGACTGCGCCGCGACGCTGCCGACCACCGCTTTGGCGTCGCAGTTGCTGATGGTCATGGTGACCGATCCCTCTCAGGCCGCCGAGGGGCTCTCGACGGGGATCATCGGGGGCTTCGGCCTGAAGGGCGAGCAGCGAAGCGACGTCGACGAGGCCATCACCGCAGCCACTTCCGACCTGCCCCCTTCCTGCCAGCGTCGCGGTGGACGAGGAGGGAGGAACAGTCCAGCGACTCAGGTACTCCGCCGGGCGACTTGCCTCCGCGCAGGAGATGGCTGAGATGGACCCCGCCGAGGTCACCTCGATCGTCGCAGAGCACGCCACGAGGATGGCGGAGATCGGTATCACCATGAACTTCGCACCGGTGGCCGACCTGCGCAACGACGCGATCCTGGAAGGCCGCACCTTCTCCGAAGATCCCGAGACCGTCGCGAGGTACGCGGCAGCGGTGGTGGCGGGCAACTCCCAAGCCGGCATCACACCGGTGGTGAAGCACTGGGGCATCGGGGAGGAACGGTGGTGAAGCACTGGCCCGGCATCGGCGGCAGCGACACCGATCCCCACGAGTCACTGCCCGTCCTCGCCCCCGATCGAAGAGCTCCGCGCCAAGGACCTCCGGGCCTTCGACCCTCTGATCGACGGCGGAGCGGTCGCTGTGATGGTCTCCCACGCCGAGATCCCTGGCCTCACTGACCCTGGTGAGCCTGCCTCGTTGTCCCGACGTGCGATCAGCGAGGAACTCCGCGACACCCAGGGCTTCGACGGCCTGATCATCACCGATTCGCTCGGCATGGGTGCGGTGGTCAACCAGATGACCCAGGCCGAGGCGGCCGAGCGAGCGATCTCCGCAGGTGCTGATATCGCTCTGTTGTCGGGTACCGACGTGGTGGCGGACGCACATGCGCAGCTGGTCGCGGCGATCGAGGAAGGCCGGATCCCCACCGACCAGGTCGAGGAGTCGGTCAGGCGGGTTCTCACGATGAAGGGCATCGACGGCGAGTGCTTCGACGCGATCAGCGCATTCGGGGCAATCGGGCGCACCCAGTCCGACGCAGCCAGCGGGGACACGCCGGATCCGACCGGAGAGGTGACCGACCCCGGTATCAACGACGACGGCACCGACGACAGCGGCACCACAGGACGTGGCGCCGCTGAAGGGGAATAACACGGCATTCGCGCACCCCCGACGGGCTGCTTCGGCGTATCCTGTAGGTGGGGACGCTCAAGGGGGAGCGCTCTCGACACAGTCAGCAGACCTGCCACGCGGCAGAGCCACCACAGGGGGTGTGTCATGAGAGTCGCCACTATTCTGGAGAACAAGGGATCCGCGGTCGCCACCATCAGCGGGACTGCCACACTCGCCGAAGCAGCCGGCGAGCTGCGCCTCCGAGGTGTCGGCGCACTGGTGGTGTCGATGGACGGCAGGACCATCGAAGGCATCGTCTCCGAACGAGACGTTGTGAGGCGCCTTGCCGAGAGGGGCGCCCAGTCCCTCGACGAGCCTGTCTCGATGGTGATGACCACCGAGGTGCGGACATGTCGTCCATCGGATACCTGCAACGACCTGATGCGCGTGATGACCCAGCACCGCATGCGTCACCCTCCCGGTGCTCGTCGACGGCGTCCTCAGTGGGATCGTCTCGATCGGGGACGTGGTCAAGCACCGCGCCGGTGAACTCGAACAGGAATCCGAAGCGCTCCACGACTACATAGCGACCGGGCGCTAGCACAGGGACGGCATCACCAGCGAGGATCAGCGACGGTGGCGGTTCGCAGCCGAGACGACCGCCCTCAGCGAAGCCAGCAGGATCGACTCGTGCAGGCCCACACCCCACCGGATGGACCCGTCGGGGCCCTGCACCTCCACGAACGCCACGGCGGTCGCGTCCGAGCCCGCTGACACTGCGTGCTCGGAGTAGTCGACTACTTCCAGATCCATGCCCAGCGTCTCCGACAGCCCCGTCATGAACGCCGAGATCGGACCACCCCCGAAACCGTGGACCGTGGTGGGTTCGCCGTCCACGACGAGTTGCACGGTCACCTCGGCACCCTCGGAGGTGGTGGTCGCCTCCGCCGAGCGGAACACGATCCCGCCGGCTTGGTCGCCACCGGGGTCGGCGTCGGTGTGTTCGAGGTACTCGGCTGAGAACGCGTCCCACATCTCCGCCGGTGTGATCTCGGTCCCGGTGTCCTCGGCGATGCCCTGGATGGTCTTGGAGAACTCGATCTGCAGACGCCTCGGCAGATCGAGACCGTGTTCGGCCTTCATGATGTAGGCGACGCCGCCCTTGCCCGACTGACTGTTCACCCGAATGACCGCTTCGTAGCTGCGGCCGAGGTGCGCCGGGTCGATCGGGAGGTACGGGACCTCCCATGCCTCGTAGTCCCCGTCACCCGAGCGCCCGGAGGTGTCCTTGGCCCCGATGGCACTCAGGCCCTTCTTGATGGCGTCCTGATGCGAGCCGGAGAACGCGGTGTACACGAGGTCGCCCACGTAGGGATGGCGTTCATGGACGCCGAGGCGGTTGCAGTACTCCGCAGTGCGCCGGATCGCGTCGATGTCGGACATGTCCAGGCGGGGATCCAGTCCCTGGGTGAACATGTTGAGCGCCATGGTCACCACGTCCACGTTTCCCGTGCGCTCGCCGTTTCCGAAGAGCGTTCCTTCGACTCTCTCCGCCCCGGCGAGCAGCGCCATCTCCGCAGCGGCAACTGCGGTACCCCGGTCGTTGTGGGGATGCACCGACAGGATCACGCGCTCACGATCGGGCATGTTCCGGTGCACGTACTCGACCACGTCCGCGTAGATGTTCGGCCCGTACATCTCCACCGTCGCCGGTACGTTCACGATGACCTTCTCAGGATCGCCGTCGCGGTCCACGGCGAGGTCGAGCGCGTCCATCACCGCGGCTGAGATCTCGATGGCGAAGTCGGGTTCGGTTCCGGTGAAGGACTCCGGGAGTACTCGTAGCGGATGCGTGTCACCGGCATGCCCCTCGAGCTCGCGGCAGAGCCGTGCTGCGTCGACCGCTGAGGCGGGTTATCCCCTCGCGATCGGAGTCGAACACGACACGGCGCTGCAACTCCGAGGTCGAGTTGTAGAAGTGCACGATCGCAGCGGGAGCACCCTGAGCGACTCGTAGGTCCGCTCGATCAGCTCCCTGCGGCACTGCACGAGCACCTGGATGGTCACGTCGTCGGGAATGAGATCCCCCTCGATGAGCTCGCGGAGGAAGTCGTAGTCGGTCTGCGAAGCAGACGGGAACCCGACCTCGATCTCCTTGAAGCCCATCTTCACGAGGGTGTCGAACATCCGGCGCTTGCGTACCGGGTCCATGGGATCTATCAGTGCCTGGTTGCCGTCCGTAGGTCCACCGAGCACCACGTCGGCGCCTGGGTGAGCACCTTGTTCGGCCAGCTACGGGTGGCGAGCCCACCGTTGGGCGGCCTCGGCGCCTCCGGCCAGCGGCAGGAAGGGCCGGTACTTCTCGAACGGCATCTGCTTGGTGGCGGCGGTTGCGGGGGTCATGGTCAACGCTCCGTGTCTGGGTCGGGGCTTCTCGGGGGTGGGCTTCCAGCGAGTGGGCATCAGGGGAGAAAAACTGGAAGAACCTCCTGCTCTGGGCAGGAGGTTCGGCGAGCATGCGGAGGCGAACTCGCCTAGGTCAGCAGAAGCAGGGCGCTGAAACGATCGATCATCGGGTTCCATGCTACGACGCCTTGCCCATCGAGGCAACGCGGCCGGCCCGACGACGCCGCCTGCACATCGCGGGTACGGTCGGGCGATGGCCAACCCTGCTAACGCCCTCGAAACCGCAGCATCGATCCGCAGCGGCGAACGAACCGCCACCGCGGTACTGGAGGAACACCTCGATGCCATCGATCGTCTGAACCCCGAGCTGAACGCGGTCTGCCTGCGTGACGACGAGCAGGCACGTTCACATGCCGAGGCGATCGACGCCGAGATCGCCGCCGGTGGAGCCGAGCGACTCGGACCCTTCGCGGGCGTGCCGATGTTGATAAAGGATCCTCAACGACGTGGCCGGCTGGCCGACCACGTACGGTTCACGGGCCACGAGCGCTGAACCTGCCGAGAGCGACGAGTTGGCCGTCGCCCGCCTCAGGGCGGCCGGCTTCGTTCCTAACCGGGCAAGACCACCACACCGGAGTTCGGCACGATCTCGATGACCGAGTCGGAGTTGTTCGGTCCCACCCGCAACCCCTGGAACACCGACCACACCCCGGGTGGGTCCTCCGGTGGGGCCGGCGCAGGTCGCCTCCGGCATGCTCCCGCAGCGCATGCCTCCGATGGGGGAGGATCCATACGCATCCCCGCGAGCTGCAACGGCCTCGTGGGCCTGAAGTGCCCAGGCACCGCATCACCGCGGACCTCGAAGATGACCGGTGGCACCACACGGGGTGCTCACCCGCAACATCGCGGACACCGCCGCGATCATCGACGTGATGGCCGGGCCTGATCCCGGTGCTTGGGAGGTGGCGCCTCCTTTCGCAAGGCCGCTGGCCGACGAGGTCGCAGCCGACCCGGCAAGGATGCGCATCCGGGTCGCAACCGACAACGCACTGGGGATCGAGCCTGCGCCGGCTTGCACCGACGCAGTCGAGCAGGCGGCACAGGTGCTTGCGGAGCTCGGCCACACCATCGACCGCACGCCGACCCGGTGGCCCGATCCGGGTGGGTTCCTCGCGGGCTTCCTCACCGGTGGTCCACGATCACCGCCGGTGCAGCGGCCCTCGACGAGGACCTGCTGGAACCGCACAACAGGGCGAACCGCGAGATGGCTCTCGCAACCAACGCCATCGCCTACAGCGAGGCGGTCATGGACCTGCAGATGCGCTCCCGTGGCTTCACCGAGGCGTTCGGCACCGACTTCGACGTGTTGTTGACCCCCACGATGGCGGTGGAGCCACCGGAGGTGGGCTCCATCTGGGCCGGATCGCAGGAGGATCCGTCGGCACCCTTGACCAACGCCACCCCGATGGCCGCCTACACGGCGCTGTACAACGTGACGGGCCAGCCCGCGATCAGCTCTTCCGGTCGGGTTCTCCGATACGGGCCTGCCCATCGGCGTGCAGATCGCGGCCCCGCCGTTCGGTGAGGCCGTCCTGATCCGCCTGGCCTCACAGCTCGAGGCCGAGCTCCGCTGGCACGAACGACCACTCCCCGGTCACGCGTAGCGACGGCAGCCTGCGGAGCGGACTCAGCCGCCCGAGTGGACTGCCAGCGGCGATCCGAGTGCAGGCAGTTCGTAGGGATCGTCCAGCCAGCCGTCGGGAAGGGCCACGCGGCGCAGTGGATCGGTGTGGCTGCGGTTGAACCCCGCCGCACCCTCAGGCGCGGGAGCGTCTCGATCCAGGCGTGACAGCACGGCCTCGACGTCGTCGACGGTGCCGACCCGCGCTGCCGCCTTACGCAACTCCGATCCGACCGGGTAGCCCTTGAGGTACCAGGCCAAGTGCTTGCGGAACGGGGCCAGACGCACGACATCGCCACTCGACTCAACCAGCAACGCCACGTGTCGCCGGATCACGTCCGCGACCTCACCCAGCGACGGCGGGAACGGCGGTGGGCGGCCGCACAAGGCAGCCTCGAGCTCGGCGAACAACCAGGGGCGGCCCAGGCACCCACGACCGATCACCACACCGTCACAGCCGGTGTCGCGCATCATGGACAGAGCATCGTCGGCAGTTGCGATGTCGCCGTTGCCGAGCACCGGGATGCTCACCACAACGTCCTTCAACTCCGCGATCGCCTCGCGGCGCGCCGGAGGTCCGTAGTGGTCCAGCGCCGTGCGGGCATGCAGCGCGACGGCCGCCGCGCCCTCCGCCTCGGCGATGCGCCCCGCGTCGATATAGGTGAGGTGCTCGTCGTCTATGCCAAGGCGGAACTTCACCGACACCGGTACCCTGCCACCCGACTCGGAATCGGCTGCCTCGACCGCCGAGCGGATCACCGCGGCGAGCAGGGGTCTCTTGTAGGGAAGGGCGGCTCCACCCGCCGTTGCGGGTCACCTTGGGAGCAGGGCAGCCGAAGTTCAGATCCAGGTGGTCGACCAGGCCCCCGACCCACGAGCTGCCGGACCGCCTCACCGGTGTAGTGGGCGTCGGTGCCGAACAGCTGCAGGGACCGCACCTCCTCGGAGGGGTGGAAGCGGGTCAACTCCCACGAGGCGGCATGTCCCTCGACCAGTGCACGGGCGGTGACCATCTGGTTGACGAACAGCCCTCCACCGAAGGACGCGCACAGCACCCGGAAGGGGGCGTCGGTGACGCCCGCCATCGGGGCGAGCACCACCGGGGATCGACCGTCAGTCGCCCGATGCGCAGTTCCATGGGTCAGAGGGTTGCAGGGGTCAGGCCGAGACCTCGGTCGTGGTGGCGTCCGGGTCCTTCGCGATCTCCTCGGGATCGGTCTCGACGACCTTCCACTCCTTGTTCGCGAACGCCTTCATCCCGGAGTCGAACCCCGGTAGCTCCGGATCTCCGACCTGACCGTAGGTGAGGATCGTGCGGGCCTGTGGGCCATCGGGTCCATAGGCAACGGCCATCAGGAAGCTGGTTCCGTAGAGGATGGGATAGCCGTCGGAGGTGAGGGTGGAGTCCTCGGTAAGTGGCTCGGGGACCTCGGGCTGGTCCTCCTCGGTGGAGGTGCGGGTGGTACCGCTCACTACGTTGGTGACACCCTCGGACCCGAGACCACCGGGCACCGGAAGGCGTTCCTCGGGCGAACGCCCGTCGAACTGCACCTCACCCAGCGGCACATCGAGCGCCACCCCTGCCTTCGTCAGCAGGGCCACCGCACCGGCCAACCCGCTCAGGACCGGATCGTCGCCACTGCTGGGGGCGGCGGCCAACCCCGACGGGGTCGCAGCGGGTCGGCCTCATCGAAGGCAGTGCCCCACAATTGGTCGAAATCAACCGCCTCGGTGAACTCGCGCCACAGCACAGCGCCTTCGCTGTCGACGTCATAGCGCCCGTCCCACGCCTCGAGGACGTCGCATGCCTGTTTGAGATCGACGCTTCCAGCGGGAACGAGCACGCCGCCTTCAGCATCGAGGATCTCCTGATGAGCCACCGGAGCGGCGGATGCCAGACAACGCTCGATCACTCCGTCACGCCATTGGCGTTCGGTGTAGGCCGCATCCAGCAGCGCCGCGTCCGTCAGTTCGTCCAAGTCGAACTTGCCGTCCTCACCTGAGGGACCCTCGGCAGTGGTGTCAGACACGACCGCCAGGTTCTCGAGGGTCCGAACGCTGCGTTCGGTTCCTGCCTCACCGTTCAGCAACGAGTAGTCGCCGTCGATGGTCGCCTCGGCATTCGGCAGCCAGTAGCTGTCGTTCGCATTGATCACGTAGTCGTCCCGCTCGATCGACGGGAGCGCGCCATAGGGAATCACTCCCGGCCACGGTGCATCCGGGTCGTCCACCCAGCGGTCCCGCGAGGTGTTGCCTTCGAGTAGCACGGCTCCGGCCTCCCTGGCGATGGCGGTCATGCCACCTGCCTTCAGGCGTTCCGAGTAGGCCTGCTGTGCCTCCGCGGAGAGGTTGGGTGTGGCGGAGGTGTCCGCGTACCAGGCGGTGCCCTCCGCATCCACCGCGACGGTGTTGAACAGAGGGATCCCCTGGTTCTCACGGTGGGCCGCCTCGAGATCCTCGATGGACTGAGCCCGCGACATCTCGACGTACTGAGCCAGCAGACGGTCGTTCTCAAGGTTGGCGTCTCGGTAGGAGACCGTCGATGTGTCGCTCCAACCCACACCGGGGAAGTTGAGCACCGGACCGAACTCGGTGCTCCAGTAGGTCCGGGTCTCCTCGGATGTCGTGCCGTCGTCGCCCAGCACCTCGATGGTGATCTCCTTGGGGGTCATCGGTGTCGACTTGCCGTCCATCATGTACCTGGTGGGATCCGCGGGATCGAGCGTCATCTCATATGCGGTGAAGCGGTTGCCGGCGGACACGGTGTGGCTCCATGCCACTCCGTCGGTGAAGCCGATCCCCACCGAGGGCAGTCCCAGGAGCATGGCGCCGTAGACGTTGATGCCGTCGTCGGTGGTGAGTTGCACCTCGGAGAAACGCAACTCACCCTGCCAGGGGAAGTGCGGGTTCCCGATGATCATTCCCCCACCGTTCGCTGAGCGCTCGCTACCGATCGCCCAGGCGTTGGATGCGAGGGGGTTCCGTGGCGCTCGACGCAACTGCCGACGTCGCACTTTCAGGTGAGGCCGCCGCCTCCTCCCCACCCCGCCGCGGGCTCCCCCTTCTGGGCGTCGGCGCCGGGCGGCTGGGCCGAAGCGATGTAGTCGACGAGCCTGGCCCCGATGCGAGCAGGGTGACCGACCGGGCGTACGTGTAGACCTCCTCCGGGGTGAGCGTGCGCATCCAGTCCGCCCCGGTGCACCAGTCCTCGATGCCGTCGGCACCCTGGGCCTCGAACGACGCGTTCCAACCGTCGGTGAACCCCACGATCAGGTCGCGTTCATCGCCCTTCACCGACTCCCAGTCATCTGTGGCGACGTCGGCTATCCCCAGCGCCGCCCAGCCGAAGTCGCTGTTGAGATTCGAGTCCTGCTCCCCGGGGCCGAACGTCGCTGCCCGCTGAGAGGTCACCTTGATGACCTGGTCGACCAGGTCGCAGGGGTGGTCCTCGGCCGATGCCCATCCCTGACCGAACGACACGTTGAGCAGGTCGGCAGCACGGATGTGCGGCACACCGTCCGCGGTCCGGGTGATGACCGCGCCGTACCCCCTTGGGGCCGACCTCGATCGAGCCGGCGTCACCGTCGCCCGTGTCACCGCCTCCCTCGTCACCGTCGTCGCTGCATGCGGCACCCAGCAGCGCGAGGACGCAGAGCGCCGCGACCACACCGCGTCCATTGCGGAAGTTGACACCAGGGAGGAGCTTCATGGGCTCACTATTGCAGACCGCCGTCGTGTGAGCGGGCGCAACCACCTCACCACGCCCACGGACCGGGCCTATGGGATGATGCCCCCATGAGATCGGTACCGCTGCCCGGTGGATTCAGTGCGCACGTGGCCAATGTGGGAATCAAGGACTCTCACTCGACTTCGCCATCGTCGCGGCCGAGCGGCCGTGCAGTGCCGCTGCGGTGTTCACCCGTTCACGCTTCGCCGGACCCAGCGTCACCATCTCACGCGAGAACGTGGCCGACGGCGTCCTCCAGGCGATCGTCGTCGTGTCCAAGAACGCGAACGTCGCAACCGGTCCTCTGGGTGAGGCCGACGCCAGGGAGCTGGCCGGCGGGGTGGCCGAGGCACTGGGATGCCCGAGCGCCGACGTGCTGGTCGCGTCGACCGGCGTGATCGGCCGGCCGTACCCGATGGAGCGGATCCGCAACCACCTCGGCAGCGTCACCGTTCCACTGACCGAGCAGGACGCCGTGAAGGTCGCCCGCGCGATCATGACCACCGACACCCACCCGAAGGTGGCCACCGCGGAAGTGCCCACGACGAACGGCGCCACCGCGAGCATCGTCGGGATCGCGAAGGGGGTCGGCATGATCCGAGCCGGACATGGCGACGATGCTTGCCTTCGTCCTCACCGATGCCGACGTGCCGTTGATGGAGCTTCGACGGTCGTTCGGTGCGGTGGTGAAGCGGTCGTTCAACAGCCTGTCGATCGACACCGACACCTCGACATCTGACACGGCGGCCGTGCTGGCCAGCGGCGTTGCCGGTCAGGTGGGGATCGGTGAGTTCGAGTTGGCCCTGCAGGGGGTGTGCACCGAACTGACGCGGATGCTCGCAGCAGATGGGGAGGGAGCCACGAAGCTGCTGGTGGTCGAGGTGAGCGGAGCCCGCGACGACGACCAGGCACGTCGCGTCGCCAAGGCCGTGGTGAACTCACCGCTGGTGAAGACCGCCGTGCACGGGGCCGACCCCAACTGGGGTCGCGTGGCGATGGCGGTGGGCAAGTGCAGCGACGACTCCGACATCGACCAGACACGTACTCGCATCTCGTTCGGAGGAACCCAGGTCTACCCCACCGAGGGTTCCGGTGGACCCGGCGGTGACGGAGTGGACCTCGAGGCTCTCGAGAGCTACCTTCGCGGCGACGAAGTGCACATCGGTGTCGACCTTGGCATCGCAGGTTCGAGCTGGACCGTGTACGGCTGCGACCTCTCCGACGGCTACGTGCGCATCAACGCCGACTACACAACCTGATTCGCACCCATCGCGTCTCCGTTGACCCCAGGGCGTACCTCAGAGACGCTCGACGTCCACCTGCGGATCGCCGGGGGTGAGGGAGAACCTGACCGTCGCCTTCGGAAGCCGGGTGCGCGACTTCGCGTCGTGCGCCAGGTAGGTGACGGTCAAACCGGTCGGATTCGCCTCCAGCAGGCCCCATCCGTTGTGGCTGCCATCGATGAAGTTGAACGCCGGCTGCCATGGACCGTATTCGGCCTTGCCGAAGAGCAGGTTCTCGTTGATCGCGCCGGCACCTGAGGAGATGGCGCCTGCCGCGAACTCATTGGCGATCAGAGGTGAGGCGTCGTCGTCGAAGTCAGGCCTCAGCCCGGCCTGCCAGAAGCTGTGGTAGTCACCGGTCACGAACACCGTGTTGGCGATGTCGTTGTCGACCAAGTGCGACAACACCCGCTCGCGCCTCCCAGACGTACCCGTCCCATGAGTCGAACGCGCTGTTGGTGTAGAACCCGGCGTGCTTCAGGTAGTTGGGATTGGCCTTGCGTATCTCGGGGGTGTCGAGATCGAGCACTCGCAGCGGGGCGATCATCACCGGATTGCCGATCACCTTCCAGGTACTCGCGGTGGCAGCTGAGCTGAGTCCGCCCAACAGCCACTGCCGCTGGGCCTCACCAAGCATCGTCCGTCCTACGGCGGTCTCGAACTCCGTGATCGGCATGGCACCCACCGGCAGCGCGTCGCTGCGGTGGCGGTCACGGTACTGACGACCGTCCAGCATGAACACGTGGCCGAGGTCGCCCCATGGGAGATCGCGATAGATCCGCCGATCCGAGATCGGCCAGATCGGCTGATACTCGAACCACGCCTGGAACGCGGCGGCAACACGGACCGGCTCGCGGTCGAAGGCCCGAGGGTCCCAGTCGTTGAAGACCTCGTGATCGTCCCAGATCGGCACGAACGGATGCGCTTCGTGCGCCGCGCGGAGATCGGGATCGGACTTGTAGATCTTGTACTTGGCCCGGTAGTCCTCGAGTGTCGTAGCGGTGCGCAGCAGATCACCGTCGCGCGCCGCACCCAGCAGGTTGATCGCAGCGGCCTCATAGATGTAGTCACCCAGGAACAGCACTGCGTCTATGTCACGTGCCGCGATGTCACGCCAAGCGGCGTAGTAGCCGCTGTTGTATGACTGGCAGCTCCCGAACGCGAAGCGCATCGACGACACCGACGCGCCGACTGCAGGCAGCGTCCGTGCTCTCCCCACCTGGGAATCCTCCACACTGTGGCGGAACCGATACCAATAGGAGCGATCCGGTTGGAGACCTCCGACAAGAACCTTCGCCGTGTGATCAGCCGCAGGATCCGCCTCGGTGGATCCACTTCTCACGATGTTGCCGAACGAGTCGTCGCTCGCCACCTCCCACAGAAGCTGGAGATCGGATTCCGCGAACTCAGGTGTGATCCTCGTCCAGAGCACCACCTCGCTCGGACTGTGCAGACCTGAGGCGACGCTCTGGGTGAACAGCCGATCCGACGGCACACCCGGTTCCGGGGCACATCCGGTCGCCAGGCCCGCAGCTGCGGCGGCCAGCGAACCACCCACGCCGAGCCTGAACAGGCCCCTCCGATCGATCGTCTCCATTGGGTTCACCGCACCCCCAGCCATGTGCAACAGTCCGGGCACTTCTCGAGTGCCCGGCAGGTTCAGCCGGCGTCAGTCACCGCCCAGGCGACTCTCACCTGGGCGAGGAAGGGCGGCCCCGACAGCACTTGCAGGCTGAACGCCGTCCCGCTCACAGTGGAACCGTTCACCGACGGCACTCCGAGGTAGGGGGCCACCGTTTGGACGCCGGAGGCCCGGTCTGTGACGGTGATCTGACCTACCCACAGGTCGAAGAAGGCAACCCGGTCCAAGCGGAACGCGACGCGCGCAGAGCCTGCGTCGGGCCCTGGGATCGAACCAGCACCACGCACATAGGCGGTCCGACCGCCACGCTTGCCCACGGTGAAGTCGCCCGAGACGAGAGAGCCCGAGGCTTCGTAGTCCACACCACCACCAAGGCGACCGATACTGAGTCCCCAGACGGCTCAGGCGTCGGGGTGGGCGTCGGCTCAGGCGTCGGGGTGGGCGTCGGCTCAGGCGTCGGGCGG
The DNA here is from genome assembly GCA_027493675.1 of Microthrixaceae bacterium. Lineage (GTDB taxonomy): Bacteria > Actinomycetota > Acidimicrobiia > Acidimicrobiales > Microtrichaceae > JAMLGJ01. The sequence goes on from JAOSKI010000010.1 coordinate 99,720, forward strand.
GTCAGGGCGTCGGGGTGGGCGTCGGCTCAGGCGTCGGCTCGGGTGTCGGCTCAGGCGTCGGCTCCGGCGTCGGGGTGGGCGTCGGCTCAGGTGTCGGCTCAGGCGTCGGGGGGTGTGGGTTAGGCGTCGGGTGGGCACAGGATCGAGTGCACCGGTGAGGATCGCGAGGTTCTTGCCGGCAGCGGATGGCAGTCCCACCTGGTCGTTGACCATGCCGTTCAGCAGATACGAAGGTGAGGCACCGCACTTGCTCGCCCCCGGGACCGCGAAGTCCTTGCTGACCACCCGCAGTGAACCGTTGGCATATGGGGCTCCCTGGAGCTTCGTGCCATCGGGAGCAGTGCTGACTCCGGTCGTGAAGTTGATGTCGATCGGTGCGGTGCTGGTGCCTATGGAGCAGCTGTAGCCGAGCGACACGCCGGCGACCCCGCCGGTCAGGTTCACCTTGAGACGAATGCGCAAGGTCGCATGCCCGGTCAGCGGGTCGAACGTCCCCACCGCAGGATGGGTGGCAACCACCTTCGCGGTGACGACACCCTTGTTCCCCAGCACCTCAACCGGTATGTAGGCAGTCGGGAACACCACGCCCGAGATCGGAATGGTGACATTGCCGTCACCGTCGATGGTTCCGCTCAGATCGACGTCCTGCTTGGGTTGGAAGCCTGACGCCGTCTCGCTGTCGTCGTCGGCCAACGGCTGGCCCTCAGGGCCGGCAGCACAGCTGGGATCGAGCGCATCGGACTTACCGTCGTTGTCGTTGTCGAACCCGTCGGAGCATTCGGGAATCGGACGCGGAGTCAGGTCGAACGGTGTAGCGCCCAACGACATGGTCCCCGATATGGGGATGAAACGGAACGGCCCCCGGCTGTGCGACCTTCTGCGCCGAGACACCGGGAACGAGCAGCGCCGCCAGTGCCAGCACTCCGACGCCTGCCGCGACCACGCGGCCCCTCACTCGTTGCTTCATCTCAGGTTCCCTCCTGGACGTCCCGGAATCGCCTGGCCGGGGTCACAAACAGTCTGTGGCTCCCACGGCCCGACGTCAAGGTGCAACACCTCCGACACACCGGGCGTCGACCCGTGCGTCGCTCCACACGACCACGTTGCGAACTCAGGTACACCTCTCCGCCGCCAGGCGCACCTGTTCACCCAGTGCGGCCAGCGAGCCAGCGGCTTCTGCTTCGTCGACTCTGCAATGGGTTCGGTCCTCGACCACCCTCACACCACGACTCCACACATCGGTCACATCCCCACGACCCGCTGCATACACGATGGCGGAGTGGACGTCGTGCACGGGCTGGGTGTGCACTCCCCCAGGTCGATCGCCGACATGTCCGCGGCTGCTCCTGGTGCCAGCACGCCGAGGCGTCCTTGCATGCCGAGTGCCGCTGCACCGTGGACCGTCGCCATGCGCAATACCTCACGAGCCGACATGGCGGTGGCATCGGGACCACCGGGTGCCGCGGTCTTGTGCAGCAGCGCCGCCAACCTCACCGCACCGAGCATGTCCAGGTCGTTCGACGAAGCAGGACCGTCCGTGCCGAGTGCCACGCTCACGCCGGCGTCCAGCAGCCGTTTCACGGGCGCGACGCCCGAGGCAAGCTGAGGTTGCTGGCGGGGCAGTGGACAACCGAGGCCCCACTGTCGGCCAGAGCCTCCACCTCCGTTCGATCCAGGTGCACCCCGTGCGCGATCACGGTGCGGTCACACAGCAGACCCAGCTCGTCGAGAAGCTGTATCGGACGCCTCCCTCTCGAACGCAATACCAGTTCCACCTCATCGGCGCTCTCGGCGGCGTGTATGTGCAACAGCGCGTCCGCACCGAATGCCAGAGCCCGTGCGGCCTCGAGCGTCGGGGGCGACGCCAGGTAGGTGGAGTGCGGACCCACCACCGGATGCCAGTCGATGTCACCAGGGAGTCCGTGCAACCAAAGCTCGGCCGCCTCGACGCGTTCGGCCACGGTGGTTCCAGGCATGTCCGGTCCCGGCCCGTCGAACAACACGGGCCCGCACACCGCACGGAATCCCGACTGCCGTGCCGCCGACATCACCGAATCGGCGAAAAAGTACATGTCGAGAGCGGTGGTCACTCCGCTCAGATGCGATTCGACCATGGCCGCAAGGGATGCCTGGCGCACCGTGTCGGGGGTTCAGCACCCGGGATTCGAGAGGCACCACTATGCCTAGGAACTCCTCGAGGCCCACATCGTCGGCCAGTCCCCGGAACATCGTCATTGCCAAGTGGGTGTGGGCATTGACGAACCCCGGCAGGAGCGCGCGACAGCGGAGACGGGTGACCGGCACTCCGCGATGGCGCGACGACAACTCGGCGGCCGGACCCACCTCGACGATCCGATGTCCCTCGTATACGACCATACCGTCGGTGATGACATCGTCGGCACCCGATGATCCCTCGCCGTTCGAAGCCATGGGGATCACCCAATCGGCCCTGATTGCCCGGAGCTCGGATCCACCGCCACCTTCGTGTGGATGCTCCGCCTGGGCGTCCTCGGAGTGCATCTGTGCAGGGTAGCCACGCGCCGGCGTGACCTCGCCCCGTGGACATGTTGCGCATCTCGGTCGGTCAGGTCCTATACCCTCGGGTCCGACCACCCCCTTTCGACAGCGAGGTGACCGGACAGATGGCATCCAAGACCGACAAGGCGATCTCACCGAGGCCGAGCCTGCTGTGGCGCCTGTTCGTACTGACCGGCATGAGCACGCTGATCGCCGTCAGCGTCGACGACAACGCATGGGATGCCTTCGATGACGCCACGGGTGGCGCGACGGACCGCGACACGCTCAGGGCCATCACCGGCGCCGCCGTCGGTCTGCACCTGGGAGAGGCCGTGGCTCGCGTGCGTGTTGGCCAAGCGCTCCGGACTCGACAAGCCACGCAAGTGGGCCTTCGCAGCCCTGTTATGGGGATTCCCAGTGCACCGACGCCTCCGCAGGGCGCGCCGCGCCGCTCTCGCAGCCTGATCCGGCGGGCCCGTGTCGTCACCGCCTGTCAGCGTTCTGAATGCTCCACAGCACCGCATAGGGGGGGTGAGCCCATTCAGTTCGCCGGGTGTGCCAGGGTCAGTGCCAGGGTCAGTAGTGCCAGGGGAAGGACGACCAGTCAGGGGCGCGCTTCTCGAGGAACGAGTCACGGCCCTCTGCGGCCTCGTCGGTCATGTAGGCGAGGCGTGTGGCCTCCCCGGCGAACACCTGCTGACCCACGAGACCGTCGTCGATCAGGTTGAAGGCGTACTTCAACATGCGCTGAGCGGTCGGGCTCTTGCCCATGACTCTGCGTCCCCACTCCAGGGCGACGGCCTCGAGCTCCGCGTGGGGGACGACCGCGTTGACCATCCCCATGCGATGCGCGTCGGCGGCCGAGTACTCCTCACCGAGGAAGAAGATCTCACGTGCGAACTTCTGACCCACCTGACGGGCGAGGTACGCGGAACCGAACCCACCGTCGAAGCTGGCGACATCAGCGTCGGTCTGCTTGAACCGCGCGTGCTCCGCGCTGGCGATGGTCAGGTCCGCCACGACGTGCAGGCTGTGTCCCCCGCCTGCGGCCCATCCCGGGACGACTGCGATCACCACCTTCGGCATGGTTCGTATGAGCCGCTGCACCTCGAGGATGTGCAACCGCCCGGTGCGGGCGGGATCGATGCCCGTTGCATCATCGCCGGGCCTGCCGGCCTCGTCGGCCTCGGTGTAGCGGTACCCGTCGCGTCCACGGATCCGCTGGTCCCCACCGGAGCAGAACGCCCAGCCGCCGTCGCGGGTGACGGACCGTTGCCGGTCAGCAGCACACATCCGACGTCCGGGGTCTGACGGGCGTGGTCCAGAACCCTGTAGAGCTCGTCGACGGTGGCGGGCCGGAAGGCGTTGCGCACCTCGGGACGATCGATCGCGACCCGCACCACCCCCGCAGTCCACGGCCCTGTGGTAGGTGACGTCGTTGAGGCCGACGACCCCTTCGTCATCGACCTCCCTCCACGCGGCCTGGTCGAAGATCTCCGAGACGGTTGCGCCACTGCCGGACATGGGAAGCGAGTCTAAGGACTACCGCTCGGCGTCATCCCACCGGGCCCCGGCGCGGTCCCCCGGCACCCGCGCCACCGCCGGTCGCTCAGCCGTCCCCGAACGCGTCGGCGACGTCCAACGCCTCGTCGATCGCGTCGAGTCCGGCCAGCAGGTCGTCCTCTGCGATCACCAACGGAGGGGCGACGTGCACACGGTTGTACTGGGCGAACGGCCAGACCCCACGGGCCCTGATCGCCGCGAGCACGTCGTTCATGGGCGCCGCGGCGTCGCCGGAGGCATTGAACGGCACGAGCATCTCACGTGTCTCGGGATTGCGCACCAACTCGATCGCGAAGAAGCAACCCATCCCCGCACCTCACCGACACTGGAGTGGTTCGCCGCGAGCTTCGCGAGGCGGGGACCGATCACCTCCGAGCCGAGCCGTGCCGCTCGCCCGCACAGGTCCTCGTCGACGAAGATCTCCATCGACTCCACCGCAGCCGCGCACGCCAGCGGATGGCCGCTGTAGGTCAGCCCGCCCGGGTATGCGTGTGTGGCGAACCCCTGGGCGATCTCCTCGGAGATGATCACGCCACCGAGTGGCACATAGCCCGAGTTGACCCCCTTGGCGAAGGTGATGAGATCGGGGTGACCCCCAGTGGTCCACTCCGAACCACTCCCCGAGGCGACCGAAGCCGACCATGACCTCGTCGGAGACCATCATGATCCCGAAGCGGTCGCAGAGCTCCCGCACACCCTGGAGGTAGCCCGGCGGGGGACCAGCACCCCGTTGGTGCCGACGACGGTCTCCAGGATCAACGCTGCGATCGTCTGCGGACCCTCGAGCGTGATGACGGCCTCGAGGTGCTCCAGCGCACGCTGGGACTCCTCGACCTCGGTGGTCGCACCGAAGGCCGAACGGTAGAGATAGGGGCCGAAGAAGTGCACCGAGCCGGTCACCGTGGGCTCGTTGGGCCAACGCCGCGGCTCCCCGTGGCCGCGATCGCAGCCGCGGTGGCGCCGTGGTAGCTGCGGTACGCGGAGAGCACCTTGTGCCGACCGGTGTGCAGCTTGGCCATGCGGATCGCGTTCTCCACGGCCTCTGCCCGCCGTTGGTGAAGAACACGGCATCGAGACCATCCGGGGCCCGTTGAGCGATGAGCCTCGCCGCCTCGGAACGCACGTCGTTGGCGAAGGTGGGAGCAACCGTGCACAGCCGATCGGCCTGGGCCTTGATGGCCGCGATCATCCGCGGGTGCTGGTGGCCGAGGTTCAAGTTGACGAGTTGGGACGAGAAGTCGATGAACTCGTTGCCCTCGTTGTCCCAGAACCGCGCGCCGTCGCCGCCCGCCAAGGGCATGGGTTCGATGAGCTCCTGCGCGGACCACGAATGGAAAACGTGCTCACGATCGGCGGCTGTCGACTCGGCATTGCTTCCCATGGCTGCTCCGTGGATCGTTGCGAACGCATGCAACAGGCTGCATGCGTCGGGTGCACCCCGGGGATGCACCACCTGCCCATAGTGTTGCGCGATGCCAGACGTACTGCTCACTTCCGACTCCGGTGCGGTGCGCACACTCACACTCAACAGGCCCGAGGCACTCAACGCCTTCGACCAGCGGCTCTGGTACGCCTTCAGCGACGCCCTGACCGCCGCAGCGGCCGACGACTCGATCAGGTGGTGGTGCTGACCGGCGCCGGGCAGGCGTTCACTGCGGGCCAGGACCTCCGCGAGATGGCGGATCCTTCGGTGTTCGAGGATTCCGGAGCCCGGCTACGAACACCTGATGCCGATCCTCGAGACGTTTCCCAAGCCATTGCTCGCAGCGGTCAACGGGCTGGGTGTGGGCATCGGACTCACGATCCTGTTGCACTGCGACATGGCTCTGATCGCGAACGACGCCCGGCTCAAGGTGCCGTTCATGAGCCTGGGAGTGACCACCGAGGCGGCCGCCAGCCTGCTGCTGCCGGCCACCACCGGACGCCAACGCGCCGCGGAGATCATCTACACCGAACCTTGGATAGACGCCGACGCAGCAGTGGCCGACGGCCTGGCCCTGCGATCGGTGGAACCCGCGCTGCTGATGGAGGAGGCCGGCGCCCTGGCGGCTTCGGTGGCCGAGCGTCCGCTGGCTTCATTGATGGCAACCAAGGAGCTGCTCAACGCGGGCCGACTTGATTCGGTCCGCGAGGCTCGCACCAGGGAGTCGGCCGTGTTCGCGGAGCTGGTCTCGGCCATGACGGAACCGGACCCGCACAGCCAGGCCACCCGATGATCGGTTTCCCCAGTGACCAAGCCGCTCGAGCGGCCGGCCACATGCGAAGGAGCGTTCCGGCATCGCCTGTGGTACCGCGGTGGCACGGGGCCACGCTTGTTCACGACACCCGGGCCCGGATCCACAGGAGGGACCGACGATGGTCGATGTGAGCCTGGCCGCGATCCCGTTCTACTTCGCCACGATGGGCGCGGAGGCGGCCTGGCACCGCAGGCATCGTTCACCCGGCAACGTTTCGCCCGGCGACTACGAGCGCAACGACACGCTCACCAGCCTCGCAATGGGCATCGGGAGCCTGGTGGTCCCCTTCGCCACGAGACCCCTGATGAGGCAGTTCGAGCTGGGTTCCGGGAGATGGGTGCGACCCGCCCTCGTGGTAACCGCCGGCGCGGCGTTCACAGCGGTGGCAGCCGACGCGGTCGTGAGGGCTCATGGCGTCGCCCCGGGTGAGGTGGGTGCTGCCCAGGGCGAGACAGGCATCGCCCGAGGCTCGATCACCGACGGGCGGCGCTCCGACGGGCTCGCTCCCTCCGGAGCACCGCTCACGAGGCGCGAACGGATCCGTCGGTTCGCCAGGCGCGTCGGAGGCTCGGCCGCGGTGGCGGCGATCGCGGGAACCGGAGCGGTGGTGGCCGGCACGTTGACCAACCGGACGACTTCTCATCGACTGTGGAGCAGACGGATCCTGCCTGACTGGGGTGACGGTCCGGCAGCCGCGATCGCTGCGGTGCTCGCGTGGGACGCCATCTACTACTGGAACCACCGGATCCAACACGAGGTCCGATACCTGTGGGCGATCCACGTCGTGCATCACTCGAGTGAGCACTACAACCTGTCGACCGCGTTGCGTCAACCGGTCGCTGAGGCCTTCGGAACCTTCGTGCCCTACGGCCTGCTTGCCCTGTTGGGGGCGAGGCCGGCGCTCATCGAGCAGGCGCGCGGAGTCAACCTCGTCTACCAGTACTGGATCCACACAGTGGTCATCGGGAGGCTCGGCCCACTTGAGAAGGTGCTCAACACACCGTCACATCACCGGGTCCACCACGGATCCAACCGCCGGTACCTCGACCGCAACCACGGCAGCATCCTCATAGTGTGGGACAAGCTGTTCCGGGACCTTCGAGGCGGAGGACGAACCAGTGCGTTACGGCCTGACGAAGAACATCGGAACCTACGACCCGGTGAAGGTGGCGGGCCACGAGTACCGCGCCATCGCGCACGACGTGGCGCAAGCACGGAACTGGTCCGACCGGATCGGGTTCGTGGTCCGCGGACCCGGTTGGGCCCATGAACGCCGCGCTGAGACGGTGCGCGGTTGAATGGCCTCCGACGCGGGTGAGCGCCCGACCCTGGTCCTCCTCGACGCCGACACCGTCGCCGGATGGCGCCGCACCAGGCCTTCGCTGTCGCAACTGAGGCGCGCCACCGGCGACCTCATCGCCCAACACCCTGGGGTGAAGGTGGCGGTGGTCGCCGACCCGGCCATCAAGTGGGCACTCGACGACGCCGAACAGGACGCGTTCGAAGAGGCGATCGTGGACCGCTCCGTGGTGTGCGCGCCCGCGGGCACCAACGACGGAACCGATGGGTGGGTCCAGGCCATAGTGGACCGTGCACGCCGGAACGGCGAGAAGGTTGTGATCGTGACCGACCGGGCGGTCAGGGGAGTGCCGGTGGCCCGACTCGGCCACGCCGACGGCGGCTTCAGCTTCGACCTGGCAGGTGCCCGCGAGGTGGAGGCACGCGCTGCACCCCAGTGGCGCCGGAGACGGCGCTGACCTGCACGATCGAGACATGCGCCTGAGCCCCACCTCTGGGACCTCAACCTCGCAAGGTGAACCGTTCGAGGTCCGGCGAGGCCGCGATCTGCTCATCGGAGAACCGCAACGTGCGGACCTCGCAGTTCGCATAGGCATCGGTGCCATCGCGATGGTGCGCCGATGCCGGCGTCGAGCTCTGGCCGTAGGCGAGGAGCCCCTCACCCCGGGGGCCGTCGGGGAGCAACTCGACCACCATGAGGAAGCTTGTTCCATACGCGACGCGGTAGCCGCCTTCGCACAGCCCGGTGCGCTCCCGTCCCGGAACAGCACTCGGCGCCGACGGAATCGGCTCCATCGATGCCGGTGGGAGGGCACCGAGGGGTGCAAGGACGTTCATCATCCCCTCACCCTCACCACCACCGTGCACAGCCACCCGAGCATCTCCACGGGAGGCCCACTGCACCGTTCCCAGCGGTGCCATGGTCGAAATCCCGGCGGTGTCCAGCACACGTACGGCCTCGCTGAGCGCGTGCACGACCGGATCCCCTCCGGGGTCGGTGATCCCCCTCGGGTGACGGCGCCAGACCGCTCGGTGTTGACAGCGGGTCGCCGGGATCGAACGGTCGCGCCCACAACGGGCCGGCGTCCAACCAGGCACGCTCCTCGAACCCCGACATGAACTCGCGCCACAGCACCGCACCCACACTGTCGAGTCGGTAGGCGCGATCCCAACCGGTGAGCACGTCGCGCACCTCGACCAACGACACCTCGTGGCCTTCGGGGGCGAGCATCCCGATGCCCTGTTCGATGAGATCATCGATGCGCGCCACGACCTCGTCACAGAGCAACGCCGCGCTCAACGACGCGTTGTCGAACACCGCTTCCAGCAGGTCCTCACGGGTGGCTCCGCCACGTTCGATGAGCGCCTTCGCAAGAAGCAGGTTCTGGCGGGTGCGAAGCGTCCGCGGTGTGCGCTCCAGGCCCCCCATCACCGAGTACCCCTCCAGGAAGACACCGGGCGCGTTGCACCAGTGGGAATCGTTGGCGTTCAGCACCACCTGGCGGCTCGCGATCTCCGGGAGCGCCTGGGGTGGCTCGAGCCCTGGGGACCGAGCATCGGGGTGGTCCTGCCAGTCGTCACCGGGGTCCGAGCCGTCGAGCAGCGCGATGCGGTTCTGGTACAGCAGCGCCGCCACCAGGTTCTCCGCCAGCCGCGTTGTGAACCGGCGTTGCGCGGCCGGTGTCAACCTCGGAGTGGCCGAAGCGTCGGTGTACCACGCCTCGCCGCGGGAGTCGGCGGCAAGGGTGTTGACCCAGGGCAGGCCCTTGACCTCGTGGAAGACCTTGCGGAGCTCGGTGGTGTCGGCCGCCATCCCCATGCGGAGGAACTGCTCCATCACCGCCGTGTTGTCGATGTTCGCGTCGCGATAGGTGAATGCCGTCTCGGTGCCCCAACCCAGAAGCGGCAGGTTGAGCATGGGCCCGTGATGGCTCCTCCACAATCGCCGTGAGACCACTTCGGGTTCGCCGTCGGCCCCGAGCACTTCGACTGTGTGCTCTGTCGAGGTCATCTCACGCGTCGCGTCGCCGTGTCGATAGCGCGTGGGATCACCCGGGTCGAGCTCCAACGATGCGACGGTGAACCGGTGACCGTTGGAGAACGTGTGCGTCCAACCGAGTGACCTGTTGAAGCCGATCTGTATTCCCGGAGCGCCCAACAACGACACGCCGTAGACGTCGTACTCGCCGGGGATCCGCAGGTGGCACTCCCAGAACCTCGCCTCCCCGTACCAGGGGAAGTGCGGGTTGGCGAGCACGATCCCCGCACCGGATGCGCTGGTGTCGCCACCGACCGCCCAACCATTGCTCGCCGCCGCCGGTGGGCCCATCACATCCAGAGGCGCCGGCGGCGCAGGACCGTCCGGACCAGGCGCCTCGGCCCAACCGATCAGCTGCACCAGGTTGCGCCCACTTGCCATGAGGGTGATGTCGCCCAGGTGGGCCCACAGGTCCAGTTCGTCGAGCTCCCGTATCCATGGCTCACCTGCGCACCAAGGGGCCAGGTCCGCTGGGTCGTGCTGCCGGACCGCATGGTTGTAGCCGGCGACGTACCCCTGCACCAGCTCGCGGATCCAGAGCGGCTGGGCATCACGCAGGATCGGTGCGACCCACCAGGTCGAGTGCCCGGTAGCCGAGATCGCTCGCAAGGTGCGCGTCGTTGGCTCCGCGGCCCCAGTAGCGAGACCGCTCACCACGGACCTTGACGATCTGATCGGCGATCACCCCGAGGTTGTCGCGTGCGCAGCCCCAGCCCTGACCGAAGCCCAACGACGCCCAATCGTCAGCAGTCACATGCACCACACCTGCTTCGGTGATCGCGATCTCGGCCTCGTAGCTACTCACGGCACCCACCGCTCCCCTCGCAACGACATGAAACACGACATGAAGCACCCAGGTGGGTGCAGCCTCGGCCCCGCACGGTAGCTCCAATGGCGAGTCCGCCTGGGGTCAATCGACCGAAACCCTCCAAGAGCCGCTACCGCAGCGCGCCTCGGTACCCTCGATCGGGATGACCGAGCGGGGCGACACGACACCGGTTCGCTTCGGCACCCACCGACGTGCCGCGGTGAACCCGGGTGAGAGCCGGCCGCGACCTGTCGCGCTCATCGGGGCCGGGGTGCCCCAGCGCGCGTCGCTGAGCGACGAGGTCCGTCGATGACGACGCTTCTCGCTGCTGGAGTCGGGCTCGTGGTGGCCTGGATCATCACGATCCCACTCTTCCGCTACAAGGAGCTCCGACCGATGTCGCGTCGCGACGTCTCTGCGGAGGATGGCCTCGCGATTCGGGCGGTGATACGTCACGCCAGGTATCCGGGGTCCACGACCGATCTGAACGCCATGGACGTCGTCCCGATCTGGTCATGGTTCGCGCCGAACCGACATGGTCACAGCCGGGTGCCGATGCTCGTGGTGGCGATGCAGGTGGGCCTGCCGCTCGCGATGGCAATCACCGCTCACACCTTCGACTCCGAGCCGACAACGGTGCTGGTGGCGTACTGCTGGTTCGCCACGTTGGCCGCGGCCGTGGCCGTGGTGGATGCCCGGATCTGGCTGATCCCATGGTGGATGCCCTGGGTCGGCGCCGCCGTCGGCGCGGTTCTCCTGGGCGCCGCGGCGGTTGACCTCGACAGGCTCGACCGCATGGTGTGGGCCGCTGCCTCCGGTGTGGGCGCGTACGCGATGTTCTTCGTGTTGTTCCTGGCGGCACCAGGCCGGCTCGGCTTCGGCGACGTACGAATCGCGCTGCCGATCGGTATGTTCGCCGGGTTCGTTAGCCCCCTGTTGGTCCTCTGGGCATTCCTCCTTGGAAGCCTGTTGGGAGTCCTCGTCGGCGTCGCGTCGATCGCCGCACGAAAAAAGCGGCAGGCACTTCGCCTTCGGACCTCCCCTCGCCGCGGGCGCGCTGGTCGCCATATGGCTGAGCCCCCAGCTGCTCTGAGCACCTGCAGGTGCGCACCGGGTAGATCGACCATGGCGTGACCGTTTCGACATCGAGGCGGGCTGCCGCGCTGATACAAGGTGCAGGGGGTGTTCTGAGGGGTGACGGTTCGTTCGCTGGTGCGATGGTGGGACCTTCACTGATCAGGAGGTCTGAGCATGGCTGTGGAGTTTGGCTGGGGTGGCCCGAGCAGGCCGAGCTCATGGCCCGGGCGGGGCCTGGATCCGACCCGAGTGCTGTTGGTGCCGGTGGATGTCGGCAAGTCTGAAGCCAGGGGCGATGGTCACTGATCTCCTTCGCAGAGGTCGTGACATCACCTGTTCAAGTTCGGTCTGACCGCGCCCGAGCGAAGACGCTCAGTGAGCGGACAGCCAGCGTGACAGCGGCACGGTCAGCCGCATTGTGCCGGGTCGGGATCGAGACTGCTGGCCACTACCACCGTCCGCTCGTCGAGTATCTCGTCGCTGGCCGGGTCGAGGTCGTCGAGTTGAACCCCGCTGCGGTCAAAGCCGCCCGAGGCCAGCAGCCGCGGGCGCGCCAGAAGACCGACGAGCGAGATCTAGCTGCGATCGCGGATCTGTTGATCCGCGGTGCTGGCCGGCCGCCGCAGCAGCGGACATCTGCGGTGCCCGAACAGGCGGCGTGGGTGGCTCACCGTCGCCGCAAGGTCGACATGGGCCGCCGGCTCGGTCAACAGATCCACGCTCAGCCCGATCTGGTGTTCCCGGGTCTCGGCGCGTGCATAGGCGACATCTTCGACACGAGGTCCGGGGGATGATCCTGACTGAGCTTGCAACCCGAACGTGTGGTCTGTCTCGGTCCGACACGCCCGCGGGTTGTGCCCGCACCTGCGGGGTCCGCATGAGTATCGCTAAGTCCGAACAGATCGTCGCGTGTGCCCGCGACGCGTTGACATCCCAGAGCAGCCAACGAGACCTCATCGAACTGCACCTTGCCGCGGGACTCGCCATGTTCAGCGCCGTCGAGGCCGAGGTCCTGCGCTGCGAACGCGAACTCGCAGTGTTGATCACGTCGACCCCGGCCGGGGTGCTGACGTCGATTCCGGGGGTCGGTGTCGTGCGAGCGTCCGCGTATGGCGCCGCGATCGGTGATCACAGACGGTTCAGGAACGCGGACGTCGTACGCGCTCGCTGGGCTGTCACCGGCGAGCTACGAATCAGCCGGGCGCGCACGCCCCGGGCTCGGCATCACGAAGGCCGGGTCCGTCACGCTGCGCCAGGCGATCCTCGAGCTCGGGAAAGGCATGGGCATGCATCACCCCGACTTCGCCGACTACCGGGCCCGGCTCATCGCCCGCGGGAAACCCCGCCCGATCGCAGCAGTCGCTGTCGCGCACCGAGCTCACTGGGTGCCGCGTTCGCGTTGATGCGCGACAACACCGTGTTCGACCCCCGCACACCCAGTCCCCACGAGTGCGGGCCGGCCCGTCACGACGTCACAACCGACACCGGAAACGACGTGACCGGCCCGCGGACCCCACGATCGCCCATCACCTCATCAAACTCAACCGGCAACCAGCAACACCGGTGAACACAGGTCGGGGACGGGTCCCGGACCAACGTCGAGCGCGCTAGGACAGGCCCCCGCTTCCGGGGGTGCAAATGTCGACCTAAGCAAGACGCCGGGACCCACCCACAGCGAGCACGAACACACGCCCTGAACCAGCCGCCCCCGGCAGCCGAGTCCGCGTACATCAGCCAGCGCCGCACGGAACCCCCGACCACCACATCCAGTCCCCTGCCGAGCAACCCGAACCACGGGCAACCGCCCGAGGACAACCCCACGCGCGCTTCTTCCCACAACGAACCCTGACACTGGCGCCAGTCGCACGGCGTGGTGAACGGAGACGCCGTGCGCGGATCGGTGATGAAGGGGCTCCAGGGTGGACCTATGTCCTTCTACCTGGGACGCGACGCGCCGGGGGAAGAAGCAGCAGAAGTGGGCGGCGGCCACCGCACGAAGAAGGAAGCCGAGACGCTTCACCGAAGAACCGGAGCGGATGCGCACCGGCATGTGGGTCGATCCCGGCGTCACCACGCTTGGCGAATACCTCACGGAGTGGCTCGCCGCGATGGAGTCGAACGTGGTCGACACGACGTTCCGGAGCGTACGAGCAGTCGATGCGCAACTGGGTGGTGCCGAGGCTCGGGTTCTGTGCGCCTGACCGAGGTCTCGCCGATGCACCTGCGGTCGCTGCAGACCGAACTGCTGCGCGACGGACGGGCCGACGGTACGGGCGGCCTGGCACCCAGGTCGGTGGCGTCGTGTCGTCGGGTGCGAGCCAGGCGCTGAAAGACGCCGTCGGTGGGGTCTGTTGATCCGCAACCCGATGGACGCTGTCGACCTGCCGAGGGTGGTGGACGCCGAGATGGTCACGTGGTCCGGACACCCAGGCCCGGGCGTTCTCGACGCCGTGGCCGGCGACTGGCTGTATGTGATGTGGGTGCTGTTCCTGACTACCGGTGTGCGCTGCGGGAGCTGGCCGGACTTCCCCGATGGGACGACATCGACTTCGACCGGGCGACCATGGCGATCGTGCGCAACCGGGTCTCGGCCGGGCGCGGAAGGCGGTGAGCACCCACCAGCCGAAGACTCGACGTGGGCGTCGCAACGTCGCACTCGACGTGACCTCGGTCGAGGTGCTGCGGGCACACCGACCGCGGAGCTCGAGGAACGAATGCGATTCGGCCGCGCGGGTCGACTCCGGCTACGTGTTCTGCGGCGTCGATGGCGCTGCGCCGTATCCCGACACGATCACCGCGACTTCAAGTCGATCATCCGCAAGCTCGACGTCCCACAGATCCGTCTGCACGACATGCGCCACACCTCAGCGACCTTGGCGCTGAAGGCAGGCATCCACCCGAAGGTGGTCTCCGAGCGCCTCGGCCACGCCATGGTGAGCATCACGCTGGACTCTACAGCCACGTCCTCGACGGCATGCAGGCTGAAGCTCGAGCAGATCGGAGCGGTGGTGTTCGGTGGGTCGGACCAAGCGTTGTCGAATGAGCAGCATCCGGCCGCACACCGACCCAGCCCCTGGTGTCCTTCGTTGTCGGTGGCTGCTGCGACACTTCCGTCACCGGAGTGACGAGAATGGCCATGATCACGATCTACCTCGACCAGAACATGTGGATCGGGCTCAAGAACGCGGCGACGGGTTCGGCGAACTCAAAGCGATTCGCCGGGCTACCGGAAGCATGCAGGGAAGCTGTCACGGCGGAACGATGCCGCTTCGTTCTCTCGTACCCCACTACGAGGAGACGCATCGACGACCTCAGCTCGCTGGAGCGCGCCGTCCTCGCCCGGATCATGCTCGAACTGTCGCACGCACAGACGATGACGGTTCCCGAAGTCATCATCCGCCACGAGGTACGGGCCGCTCTTCACGATCTGCCTGACCTTGACCTCGACCTCCCAGCTTTCGATCCGTTCGGCTGGGGACTCCGACCACGCGATCGGCCATCCGATCATCGCCGATGCGGTGGCGGCCAGCTTGATTCCGTCGGCCTTCAAGGAGGCCGCGATCGCACAGCTCCAGTTCGAGCGCCCGTCGGCGCCGACCGGGACACCCTCACGTCCGCCCGACGACCACCCTCCATCACCGAAGCAACAACCGCTCTACGCCGCTGAGAGAACAGAGCTCAGATCACGGATGCAGGGGTGGAGCCGGGATCGCGCCCGAGCGGACAACTTCACGCTGGCTTCCGAGTTGGTCGAGCTGATCCCGATCATCGACGAGGTCGCTGCTCCGCTCGGCCGCAGCTCCACCGACGTGATTGCGCTGGGCCGCCCGGTCTCAACCGGTTCATGTCCCTGCTCCCTATGGAGTCGATCGTTTCCCACCTCCACCGATCCGCGCCCTTACCGACCGCGGCAGCTCAACGACCACAACGACGTGGTGTACCCTGCACGCCGCCGCGGCCTACTGCGATGCTGTAGTCGGGGAGAGGCACTGGACATCGAAGCTGAAGGACCGTCGGTGCCCAACCAAGGCGGGCTTCACCGGTTCATCGCCGGAGGAGCTTCGCGAGCTGCTCCAGCAACTCGGAATAGCGAGCGTTACCAGCCGACGTCGAGGTCGTCGTCGGCACCGAGGTCGGGATCGGCGCGGTCGATCGCGGCCCTTGGCGGCGGTCTTGTGCAGCGACTGACGACGAGGTCGTAGGGTCGGCATGCCCTCGTGCCGTCCGTAGCGTTCGAGCCCGTCGGCTGGCTCAGTCGACACGACGTACATGCGGTTGGATTCGCGGCTACGGCTCAGCCCGACGTAGCCCATCTCGCAGTGCAGGTCAGTCGCTGGAGAGCAGCAGGCCGTGGTCACAGGTCCGGCCCTGGGCCTTGAGGACGGTCACGGCGTATCCGTGCCGCATCGACCCTGCCGCGAGGTAGTCGCGCCGAGGGTGCGGTCACCCTCCTCGGTGCAGATCGTCACGGTCGTCGCGCCGTGGTCGATGGCGGTGATTCCCGCCGACGGTGCCGCTACGGACACCGCCCGTAGTCGTTGCGCGTACAGACCACGTGGTCACCGACCCGGAACGGCCGGCCGCCGACGATCACCGGCTCGCCGCTCAGCTCACCGGCCGCAGCGACGAGCTGGCGGGCCCGACGATTCAGATCGTCCACGTCGGCATTGCGCCTCGCCATCATCAACGAGGCCCGGCCGTCGTTCCGATGACGGAACCAGTCGCCGACCATTCCGTCGCGCACCGCCTCGGCGTTCGGTGCGGCCACCACGTCGCCGTGCTTTCGCAGTGACCGCATTGCCCGTTCGACATCTCCGGAGCGGAGCTGGTCGAAGGCCTCGCGCTCGACGGTGTCTTGCTGCCGATGGTTCTCGGTGAGTGTCAGGATCGGATGCCGACGCTCCAGCGATGCGAGCACACCTCGGTCTTGATCTCGGGGAGCTGTTTCGGGTCGCCGACGAGCACCACCTTCGCTCCGCTCGCCACCGCTGTCTGCAGCAGCGGCGCGAGGGCTCGTGTGCCGACCATCCCGGCCTCGTCGATCACCAAGACCGTACGTCGGTCAAGCCACTGGCGGTCGCGCTCCAGGTCCAGGGTGAGCTTTGCGATGGGGCTGGACGGGATGCCCGAGCCGGCCTGGAGCTCAGGCGCTGCGGATGCGGCCAGGGCGCAGCCGACGACCCGGTAGCTGGTGCGCTGCCAGGCCTCTTGTGCCGCATCGAGGCTGAACGTCTTGCCGGTCCCTGCGGCGGCGACGAGCACGTCGACCGAACGGCCGGAACTGCAGATCTCGGTGACGACGTGTGCCTGCTCGGGGCTGACCGATGGTCGAGCATCGAAGGCTGATGCGAGGGCGCCCGGCGACGCGACGGCACGATCGGCATCCACCCCATCGTGGACGAGCGCGAACCAGGTCCTGTTCCAGGGCCATCAGCTCGATGGTGGAGAAGCTGGTTCCGGTCCGCTCCTCCCAGCCGACTGCTACCACCTCGAGTCGTTGCAGGTACTGCGACCCCAGCGACTCGATCACCTCTACCGGAACAGCCGCTGGCAGCTCGTCGATCACGCGACGCAGCACGTCACGGCGATCGAACGTCGAGTACGTCTCGGTCAGCCCGCTGGATGACGAGAGTCGGTTGAACAGAGCGGTTGTCTCGTCAGCGTCAATCGACGGGACTTGATGGTCAGCCATGACCACCGCCAGATCGGCTGTGCTGACGCCGATGGTCAGGGCCTCGGAGCGCCACCGGGCTTGCTGGTCAGGTGTCCGTTCAGGGCTGACCACCTTCGCAGCGCGGGTCTCCAGGGTCGAGACCTGCGCCGCCTTGGCCGAGGTCAGGCCCCACTCGGCCATGGTCAGCTCTCGATCTGCTCGCGTCGCTTGAGAACAGGTCGATCAGCCTCCTCGTCGATGCCAGCGATGTCGGCCAGTCCGCCGTGGATCGGCGTCCAGACCACGCCGATCCGTTCGGTCAGGGGTCTCGTTGCGGAGATGCGCCTGGTACAGGTAGCCGGCGGTGCGGGCGTGGTCGTAGAGCGCCGTGGCGTCGATCGTGCGCCACCGTCCGTCCGCGGTCCGCAACGAGCTCGCCACCAGCACGTGCGTGTGTAGCAACGGGTCCCGGTCGCCGGAGGTCCGGTGCCGGAACCTCGCAGCGATGAACCGTCCGCCGGAACCCGGTGCGTTCGTTGCGCCCGTCCGGGTAAACGCCGCGACTTCCTCCATGTAGGCGACGGCCCGATCCACGGCTGCGTCGTGCGCATCAGCGACCATGCGAGCCACTGCGGCTCCCGAGCCCCCCAGAGGATCGACACCGACTTCGGCGCCCGGAACGTCAGGTCCCAGCCGGGCACCCTTGCGGTTCCTGCCCGATGCAGCCGCTCGCCGGTCTCGGGATCGAGCTCCGCTGAGCACGGCCCGCAGGTCGTCGCCGTCGACGACACCGTCGAGACCGTGGAGGTGCGACGATGCGAGCCAGTACCCGGGCGACTCGCCGGTCCTCGGCGTAGTAGTCCTCGACACCCGACACGACCTGTCGAGGTAGTACGACTCAGCATCCGGCGCGAGGCGGTGGAGGTTCAACACCCCTGACCACCACCTCGATCGGAGGCAGGCGGCATCAGTGATGCAAGTCTGTGAACTCCTCGACAGCGCGCTCACTCGCGGTCAGGCCGGTCACGTGTCCGCTCCGGCCGACTCGCCGAGGATGCGGTCGAGTACGGCCTTCGGCACGACGATCCGTCGGCCGAGCACGATCGCCGGGAGCTCGCCGGAGCGCACGCAGTGGTAGGCGTGAGCCCGGGAGATCCCCAGGATCCGCGCCGCTTCGGTGACGGACACCGTCCGTCGTTCCACCTGCTCCACCTCGGTCACCTCCGAGGACCCGGGCGGTAGCTGGGCGGTCCAGCTCGGCGGCGTCCTCGTGGTTCCTAAAGCGCGAACGCCAAGCGCCTTCCTCGGGATTCGTCGGGGCGGCGCCGGCTACTGGTAGTCGGTGGCCACGCTGGAGGTGTACAGCTCCGAGGCGTCATCGCCGGTGAACTCAGCGACGACTGCCCGAACAGCGGGGTCCAGCAGGTCGAGGGATCGGGCGTCCCGTTGGCCTGGCCAGTCCCCGGATTGGACGAACCGGTTACCGAATCGTTCGGCGTATTCCGCGGAGCGCCGGAGCTTCGACCCGGCGTCCGCGAGGTGGGTGCCGTGGGGGGTCGAGCAAGGACACAGAGGGTGCCGTCGCGGCGGGGAGACGACGACCAAGTCGACCTGCAACGACGACCAGGCTCGGGGGTGTCCTGGTAGGCGATGCGCACCGCCGACGGGATCGGGCGGGACGGGTTGCGATACCAGGCGACCGTGGTGTCACGACCGAGCTCGGTCAGCACCGTCCGCTCCCACTCGTTGAGCACAGCAGGGAACTCCCCGTTGGCACCGGCGAAGAGGTGCCGTTCGTAGGTGGGGCAGCTTGTGCCCGGCGCGTCCTCGGTTGCGACCTGAGATTGGAGAGCAGTTCGACGGTCACCGGCTCCGGTGTCGACGTCTGCTCCTGGACCCGACGGAAATCGTGCGCGCTTTGCCGGTCGTGTTGGCGATCGCGGCGCGTGAGAGGCGAGTGGCCTTGGACCCACTCGGTCGCGCGCTCCTCGACCGAATCGATCACCCCCGGGACCCGAAGCGGCGCAGCGACCTGCCGCGGACATCGAACAGGTCCGCGCCGTCGCCGGCCTCGCGATAGCGGTGCTCCAGGTAGCCGGTACCGACCCCTCCTTGACGGAACGCACCATCCGCCCGGTGTCACGGTCGAAGTCCCCGAGGTGATCCGCACGCTTCGTCGCTCCACGGTGCGTTCGGTGCCGGAGATGTCGGTGGAGGTCGCTTGAGCGACGTCTCCTCCAGTGCCGCACCTCGGCTGCGACGTCGGCCTTGAACTCGGCGGCCTTCCCCGTCGAGTCGGGCGTTGAGGGCCGTTGTCAGCTCGGTTCCCGCGTCGGCGACGGGCGGATCCCTGTCCTTGGGCGAGTCCGCGAGGGAGCGTCGCCAGCAGCTTCGCCCGCCGTAGTGGGCTGGCGAGCCGGTCGGGTGCGGGCAGGCTGGGGATCGATTCGACAGCGACGAACACGTCGGCCTCGAGCGAGGCGTTGCGTTCGAAGACCTGCGTGGCGATGACCGGGTCCGACCCGGTGCCGCCCTCGCCTTCGCGCGCGCCGATGATCTTCTCGAGGGTGCCGCGGTTGAACAGCGGGAGGTAGCACGACACGGTGTTGAGGGCATCGTCGGTCGTGATCCGGTGCGCGAGCGGTGTTCGCACCATCCGCCCGATGATCTCGCGATGTGGGTCGGAGTCCGTCGCCGGACGCTCGGAGTAGAGGACCTCGGCGTGGGCAGTCCCATCCTGTCGAGATGGCGGTCTTGGCGAGGACGGCGCGGATGTCGGTGTCACTCTGGATCGACTCCGGGGAACCCAACGCACCTTGCGTTCGCCCAGCACGAGCGGTTCGTGCTCGCCGAAGACGTGCACGACAGCGTCGGGCCCCAAAGGTCGGGACCACGGCGCCGACGGTGGAGAGCACGTCGGTCAGCTTGGTGTCGTCGGCCTTGTCGGGCACCTGCACGACCGGGACCGGCAGCACCTCGGGCTCGTCCTGGGAGGCGGAGTACTCGGCCCATCGCCGCTCGTAGTCGAGGGTGTCTTCGACCGCCTGGCGCAGCAGCGTCGTGGAGAAGGAGCCGGCCTCGTCCCGGGTTGGTCGAGGCCGATCTGCTCCTTGAGCAGCCCGGAGCGGCGCACGTCCGCAGTGCTGACCTGGACGTCGGTGTAGGTGTCGCGTTCGGCGAGGCCGGCCATCGCCTCGCCGGAAGCGGTCGATCGTCGCGGAGATGCCCCACACAACCGGCACAGCGTCGTTGGTGCCAGCGCGGCCGTCGACGATCTGGCGCACGATCGTCGTGCGGTCCGCAACGCGCTTCATGCCCTTGTGGGCTTCGTCGAGGACCAACACCAGGTCGGTGGTGTTGCTGTCGATGGTTCGGCCGATGATCTCCCACATCGAGTACTCGCGCAGGTTGTTGCCGCCCTGGGAGAGCCCCTGCGTTCTTCGACAGCTTCTGGACGTTCAGGAAGTAGACGCGACCGGGCGACAGCTCGCTGTTGAGGAAGTCGTTGCCCAACTCGACCAGCCGTGCCGGCTGGAGCTGCTCGGATGCCTGGAGCATCTTGGCCCGGGTCTGGCGGTTGAGCGCCGGGTCGTCGGTCACCCACAGGAACGCGACGTTCGGGTCGGGGTCGCAGTCGAGGTCCGCTGAGCCGTGGAAGAGTGCCTCGATCACCGCCGCCGCGATCACCGTCTTGCCCGACCCCGTGATCGCGGGAGAGCGCGAACGACGAGTGGGCCTGGTGCTCACGCCAGTTGCCGACGCCTTTGCGCAGCTGGGCCAACACATCAACCGCGGCCTGGCGTTGGTAGTCGCGCAGCTCGAACTTCACCCGACGCTCCTCATCGGCCGAGCCCCCGGTTGATCTCGAAGGTCGAGAGGTAGTTGCTGTACAGGCGCACCGACTCGACCTCCGCGGGAGCTCGGCGGCGACCGACGCAAACGTGGTGGTCGAATCCGTCACGATGAACACCGTGCCGATCTCATCGGTGAGTTCATCGACGAACGGCCGCCACCGGTCGGGGTTGAACAGCACCGCGTACGAGTCACCAACCGCGTACTGCAGCTGACCGCCTTCACCGTCACGGTCGGTCGGGATCATCTGCCCGGTGGCGCCGGCCCGCATCCACAGCAGCGGGGCGATGGCCTCGAACGCCAGCGCGAGGCTCGACATGTTCGCCGTCCTGGTAGGTCAGCTCGAAGAACTCCATTTTCCTCGAACCCGTCGGCCATCGGGAACTCGTCGGTGAACTTGTAGTCACCCTTGATGGGGTCGCCATCGGGTGTGCGGCCGGTGATCGCTGCAGTGACGCGGGGACGCGTGATGTGCTCGAAGATGCCCAGCGCCTCCCCATTCGGGGTCACCGTCTCGATGCCCCGCTTCAGTGGAGCACCTTGGCCTCGGCAGGCGACACCTCGTTGTTGGTCACCAGGATCGACTGCCGCCGGCCGCCGTCCTGGCGGTTCAGTCGGGCGACCGCGTGTGCTGTCGTCCCGGAGCCAGCGAAGAAGTCGAGGACGACGGCGTCGAGCTTTTCCTTCACGAAGAAGCGGACCGTGTCCTCGACGGCGTACAGCGACTTCGGAAAGGGGAACCGTCGACCAGGGAGGAGCTTCGAGAGAACGGCGGTGCCACCTGTCTCGGCATTGTGGGCTTGCACATTCCAGACACGCTTCGGAATCACGCCCTTCGCGGCGAGATACCCTCGCTATGACTCCACCGTCCGAGTCACGACCGCTCACTTCGATGTCGCCCGACTCGATGGCCTTCACGGTTCCACTCGGCAGGTACTGGATCGCGACATACCCGGTCGTTCGCTTGTAGTTCCGACCCCGGAGAAACCCCGGCAGCAAGGTAGGCACGTGCGGTCTCCGGAGTATGCCCCAGAGTCCCTCGGTCCCGTCTGGGAGCAGCGGCCACACTGCGAAGGTCCCGTCCAGGAGCCTCGACCGTCTCCCGATCAACCTCGCCGGTGATCTCATCTCCGATCAACCGAACCGACCCGTCCTCAGAATCAACGAATACCGGGGTAGAACTGCTTCGGACGAGCCCCCACGTCGCGCAGTTGGCTCACGCCTTCGCAAACCGAGCCAGTCGACCGGCATTCCCACCTTCGCCGTGGCCGAACGAGACTCGTCAAGCATGTTGCCCTCGGACAACGAAACCTCTTGACGTCCGAACCTCAGGGTGAAGATGTACTCCTCAACGCGGGAGAACTGGCCGAACCTCGCGACACCCTTCGAGCTGATCACGGACGTCACCATCTCGATCCTCGCCTCCGGAAACGTCTGCTCGAGTAGCAGCCCGAGTCGCAGGTACTCCTTCTCGTCGATGGTGACGATGAGCACCGAGTCGTCGGGGTTGAGCAGTTCCTTCGCCAGCTTCAGGCGGCGCTCCATGAAGGCGAGCCACTTCGAGTGCCGGTACGAGTCGTCGCCGTCGACGTAGTCGTTGTCGTACTTCCAGTCACGGGCACCGGTGTTGTAGGGCGGGTCGATGTAGATGCAGTCGATCTTGCCGGCGTGGGTGAACCGCAGCGCTTCGAGCGCTGGTGGTTCTCGCCGTTGACCAGCACATGTGCGGGCTTGTCGCCACCCCTGTGCACCGAGCCGAGGTGTCGCATGCCCGGGTAGATGGGTTCGCCGAACTCGGCCACCACGACGACAGCGTCGACTGCTACCTCCTGCGGATCCTCGTCCCCTCGAACGATCCTGACCGTTGTGCCGTGCACCGCATCGACCGTCCACGTCCGGTCGTCGCCGTCTCGGAACGCCACGGAGGTGCCCCGGCGCACCGGGTGCGAGGGCAGCCGGACCCGCTCGGGGAGGTGGCTCTCGAACACGAGTCCGAAGCTGCGCTTCGTGCGCAGCAGGTCGAACTGCCGGCGCAGGTCAGCGCGCAGGGCAGGGTCATCGACCCGAGCCAACAGCGCGTCAACCTCCTGCGACATCCTCCACCCCCATCGGGTCCGACGTGACCTGTTCCACGGGTCGACGCGGCGCTTCCTGTTCATCAAAGGTACTGGCTCCTCCGGCTCGGCCAAAGTCGACCATGTCGTGGCCCTTCGGCTCGCAGATCATGACCCGTCCGAGAACGTCGGTTCCGCGCCAGGTTGCAGGGCGTCGAGCACTTCGAGTGCCACCCAGCGCTTCGAGCGACCGGGGATCCCCCGCACCTCGGTCACGATGAGGGCGGATTCGAGGCGACGGATCAGGTTCAACGCTCCCTGCAACGTGACGCCGAGGTCGCCAGCAACTCGCGAGGTGGTCAGGACAGGGTTTTGGAAGATCATGTCGACGAGTGCTGCTGCACGAGACCGGTCATCGGCGAGCCGCCCCCGGTAGTCCTCCCTGATGTCGACCAGGCGCTCGGCCCGGCTGACCGCATCGGCTGCGAGCTGGGCCACGCCGGTGAGGAAGAAGCGGAGCCACTCAGCCAACTCGCCTCGTTCGCGAACCGCTTGGAGCCGGTCGTAGTAGTCGCTGCGATGCTGTTCGAAGTAGGCGCTGAGGTACAGCAACGGA
>JAOSKI010000011.1 GCA_027493675.1 Microthrixaceae bacterium
AGGCCGGACTTCGTCCCAGTCGAGGGCACCGAGCAGGAGCTCCAAGTGGACCTGGTGCTGCTCGCGATGGGCTTCGTCGGACCGGAACGCAGCGGTCTCCTCGAAGATCTGGGCGTCGAGTTCGATCCACGGGGCAACGTGGTGCGTGACGAGAACTGGGAGAGCACGGTTCCCGGGGTGTTCGTGGCGGGGGATGCCGGCCGTGGCCAAAGCCTCGTGGTCTGGGCGATTGCAGAGGGTCGTTCCTGCGCGGCAGCGGTCGATCGCCACCTGATGGGCGAGACCGATCTCCCGGCGCCTGTGCGGCCAACCGATCGACCACTGACGTAGTACCTGACCCGGCGGGCACCCGGGTGCTTCGCACGCCCGCCTCCTCCACGACGGGGCCCCTGCCCCAGGTGGCGGTGGTTCCTGAGGCGGGCCCGGGTGCTCGCCGCCCCCTCCACGACGTGGGGCCCTGCCCCACGGTGGCGGTGGTTCCTGACCCGGTGGCGCTTCGCACCGCCGCCTCCTCCTCCACGACGTGGGGCCCCCTGCCCCACGGTGGCGGTGGTTCCTGACCCGGCGGGCTCCCGGGTGCTTCGCACCGCGCCCGCCTCCTCCACGACGTGGGGCCCCTGCCCCACGGTGGCGGTGGTTCCTGACCCGGCGGGCTCCCGGTGCTGCGACTGCGCCGCCTCCCTCCACGACGTGGGCCCCCTGCCCCACGGTGGCGGTTGTTCCTGACCCGGCGGGGGCTACACCACGGTTGGCGTCGTGTGTCAGGATCGAGCGGTGGTGAGCCTCAGCAGACCGGTACGTGTGGTCGTGGTGCACTGGAACCAACCCGCTGACTGCATCCTGACCGTCAAAGTGCCTTCTTGCGTCATCGGTACCCGTGCGGATCACCGTGGTGGACAACGCCTCGGCGAGCACCCAGCGGGAGATGCTGGGAGAGGGCCTGCGCGGACTGGGCGATGACGGGTGCGTGGAGATCCTCGACGCTCCACAGAACCTGGGTTTCGGGCCGGGCGCGAACATCGGCCTGGAGGCGCTTCCTCGGGGACCCCGAAGACGGCGAATGGGTCTTTGTGGTACCCCACGACGTGGAGGTGGGTGTCGCGACTCTCGAAGCGATGCTCGCCGCTGTGCTGCAGGTGCCTGCAGCCGGCCTCTGTTGTGGGGATGTCGGCGACGGCATGGTTCCCGTGTTCGACCCGTACTTCGGCGGAATGGTCGTGCCGGGCGGCCAGGAGGCCGGCTGGGAGCCCGTCGACTACGCGCACGGGACCTTGATCGGACTCAGGAGGCACTGCCTGGAGGAGGTCGGGCTCTTCGATGAACGCTTCTTCTCCTACTGTGAGGAGGCCGACCTTGCGCTGCGCGTACGGCGGCGGGGTTGGCAGGTGGGCCTTGTACGGGGAGCGCCGGTGCGCAACCGCAACCTGGGATCCACTGTGTGGACCGTGGACTACCTGCAGACCCGCAACACGCTCCTGTTGGTGCAGGAGGAATCGGGCCCGTACCACGCGTTCATCCGGATCTGCTTCACGTTGGCTCAGGTCCTCCGGGGAACGGTGTCGCCGGGGTCCCGACCGCCTGTGTTTGATGCCCGTGCGCGTCTGACCGGCGTGCGTGACTTCATTTGCGGCGCTTCGGTCCACCGCCACCTCGGTGAGGTCGACCTCCGCCTCGAGGTCCCCGGCCAGCTCGCTCCGGGTGATGGCAGGGACGTCCTCGGCGGCTTGCTGTGAGGTGATGTCGATCCCGAGCGCGCATCGCTGGGCATCCAGGCGCCATAGCACCACGACGGCCAATCCGTACACGCTCAGCGCCACCATGTGGACGGTCCTGAACCCCATGACATGGCGAGGATCGTGGTCAGGACCGATCCGATCACCGAGAACACTCCGTTGATGGCCCAACCCCAGGCGACGTATTCGTCGGAATAGGGGCTCAGCACTCCGACGGTCCTCAGACCGAAGGGCATGAACATCCCGAGGCACAGCCCGAGCGGGGCCAGCACCACGAACGCGAACCCGATGCGGACAGGGAGCGACGCGGTCAGCGTCGCGCCCATGAGCGGCGGCAGCCCGAAGCGGTAGAACACGGTCAACAGCACCAGGGCTGCGAGCAGCACAGGAAGTGCTCTGGTGGGAGCCGTCGAGAAACGGTTCGACAACAGCGCCCCGACCCCGGTGAACACCAGGATCGAAGCGAGCGTGACGGTCAGCGAATAGCTGGGGTATCCGAGATAGCCCACGAGCATCTGGATCATCGTGATCTCGTACAGCATGAACCCGAGACCCAGTGCGGCGAAGTAGACCCCCGAGGTGCCCTTGGCGGGCAGGCTTCGCCACTGCTTTCGGATCACAAGGAACGGCAGCAACAGGAACAGCACCGCGAACACGGCGGCGGTGCCCAGCAACAACAGCAGCACCCTCTCACCGATCGCATACTCCCGGAAGTCCACACTCGTGGCCCGCCTGATGTCCTTGACCACATCGGTGAACGGGGTGAAATGCCAGAAGAACGGGCCGTCGTCGCTGATGGCCGTGATGTCCGCGGGATACTCCGCCACCAGCTCGTCGAGTGCGGCATCGTCCGGTGCCGCCGCCAGAGCAGCCACGGGACTGTCGCCCGACACCGCTCCGGGTGCGTACACAACCTGCGAGTTGGTGGTGGATTCGACCGCCTCCACGAAGCGGTCGACCTGCTCATCGGTGAAGGGTGACCGTGAGACCACGATCGTCGAGAGCCCGCTGGTGAAGGGATCTTCGGACTCCGCCACCATGATGTGGCGGGTGGGATCCTCCACGCCCCACTCCTCGAGGGCGGCCCGCGCGGTGACGACGTAGCGGGCGGTACGGTTCGGCTGGAACTCGAAGTCGACTTCGCCGAACTGGGCCACCGAGATCCCGTCCTCGCTCAGGTGTCCGAGGGTCTCGGTGATCATGTCGGTTGTGTACAGGTAGCTCTCCGGAGAGCACGAACGCTCCCGCCGACGCGGCGTTGTTCGCGGCGTAGCTGTCAGGTGCGACGAACCACACGAGGTCGAACTCGCCGTCGCTGCGCGCCAGGTAGGAGCGGCCGTCGCCCTGTGTGAGCGTCACGTTGTCGATCTCGGCCAGGTTGCCGCTCATCTCCGCGTACCTTCCGGTGAGCGCGTCGACGGTGACGGGGTTCAGCTCGACCGCCTCGATGTCCTCGGTGCCGAAGTACAGCGAGGCCAGGATCTCGTTGCCACCCGCGGAACCTATGATCAGCTGGCGGCCGGGCGGGTTGCCGATCGTGGCGAAGGGCCAGGAACGGGGGTCGTCGTCGAAGCGGGTGAGGCTGTCGACGTCGCCGTCGAATGGGTAGATGGCCGACCCCCAGGTGCCGTCGTGGATCAGGGCCTTGCCGCCCGGCACGGTCGGATGTTCGTTGGCATCCACACGGAACACGGGACCCCACCCGCTGAGACCCGTTCCGTCGGCGGTGATCTTGGAGGACTCGGTACGGATCTCCGGCAACGCGCTCTCGCCGAGCACGGTCAGCACCAGCATGCCGATCGTCAACACGGCCGCTGCCGTCCTGATCGCCCCTGGTGTGGTGCGTGTCGATGCGAGAGCGGTACCTGCCAGGATCGCGGCGCTGCCCATCACCACCGACGGCGGCCCCATGCGTGAGATCAGCGCCACGACCACCAGGCAGCCGAGTCCCGCACCGATCAGATCCGCGAAGTAGAGACGGTTCACCTCCGATCGTGCACGGCCCAGCAGCGTGGACACGATCACGCCGATCGGTAGGAACGACAGGAACAGCGCGAGGCAGATCACGCTCAGGGCGGCGAAGTTCTTCAGGGACGCCTTGGATCCGTAATCCCACAGTGCAACCGTGTCGATCGGCATGAGGGCAACGATCCCGTAGCCGAGCACCAGACCGACCGCGCCGACGATGCCGAACAACGAAACGACCGAGCGCGTGCTGGTTGCTCGTAGGCGCCGCGACAGCACCACGGCAGTGGCACCGGAACCCAACCCCAGCAGCGCCAGACCGATGACCAGGTAGGTGTAGTAGTACCAGAGCTTGTAGGACACGACCCGGGTGTAGGCGACCTCCAACAGCAGACCCGCCAGGCTCACCGCGAAGATGGCCCACATGGCGCCACGACGGCTCATGCCGAGCGGTGGCGGTTCTTGGAAAGTGGATCCGTCGTGGTCCGCGGAGGGTTCTTTCGGCACCGCAGGATCTTACCGGGGTGGTCGCGACCCCCTGTGGTTATGCGCGCCCGCCCGACGTGCTGATCAGCCCCTGGAGCGGGGCTTCCTGCGGAGCGGCACCCGCCCTGCCTCCGCTGCCGCCACTTCGGGCCGCACCTTCAGTAGGTACCAGCCGCTCACCGCTATCCCTCCGCATAGGAGCAGCACCCCGAGAAGGATCATCGTCATCCACGCCACCTGGTTCCGTTCGGCCAGCGCCCAGGCCCACTGGGGTCGCCGCGCTGCGTCCAGCAGAGCCACGAGGGTCAGGGCGAGGGGTGCGCCGAAGAACATGGTGACCAGCACGGTCCGGGCGAGGTCAGCCCAAGGCATGGTTGGCCGGCCGGCGTCTCATCGTCGTTCACCGGTACCGCGACGGCGGTCCAGGCGCTCGGCACCCGGGTCGATACCGGGGAGTTGGCCGTGGTAGCCGCCGGAGTGCCGGGACACCAGATCCTCCACGATGCGCTCCACAGCCCCCACCCCTCGGCACGCAGGCCAGGAAGGTCGCGGTTGTAGGGCTGATCGAACACGATCACCGTGTTGCCCGAGGAACGCAGTGCGGCGACGTTGTGGGGAGCGTCGTCTATGTAGGCATCGGCCTCGACCTGGGGCTTCTGGCCGAGGAAGCAGAGGTCGCGGTAGGGGATACGGGCATCGTCGAGCCACTCGACGGTGTCTGCGACCACCCTTGCGTGCGACCAGTTGTCCACGAGCCGGTGGGTGATGATCCGGATCCACACACCCGCGTCCGAAAGGCGCCAAAGAGCCTCGGAAGCGCCCTCGATGGGTGGCGCATTGCGGAACAGCCCGTCCTCCCTTACCGCCCGGTGGTGGTGCTCGAGGAAGCCCTCTCGGGAGAGGCCCCACTCCGCGAAGTCCCAGGTGACCTCGGTAGGGAGCTCGGCGGGGTCGATCCCTCGGTGGCGGGCCACCGCGGAGCTGAGCGCCAGGTTGTAGTCCGCGCAGACTCCGTCCAGGTCGACGCCCAGGACGAACTCGCTCACTGCCTGCGTCCTGCACGGGCCCTCGCATCCGCGGCGAGAACCTCGAAATTGGCCAGGGCCGCATGCTGCCAGGTGAGCTCGCCGGCACGCTGAAGGGCACCCGACTCGAGGCGATTGCGGAGCACCGAGTCGGTGAGAACGCTGACCAGCGCGGCCGCCAGGTCGTCGTCGTGGTCGGCGAGCAGTCCTGACCGGTCCTTCACCACGGCATCGGCATGGCCTGCGATGTCGGTGGCCACAGCAGGTGTCCCGCAGGCAGCGGCCTCGGTCAGGGTCATACCCCAGCCTTCGCGCACCGACACCGAGGTGGCCGCCCAGCTCCGGCGGTACAGGTCCAACAGTTCGGCATCCGAGATCCGGCCCGGGAGCCGCACGGATCCTGAAACCCCCAGCCGTGCGACCTCGGCTTCGATGAGCGGTCGTTCGTAGCCCTCACCGACGATGACCAGCTCCGCGTCGGGCACCTTGTCGAGCACCTTGGCCCAGATGCCCACCAGACGACGGAAGTCCCTGACGGGTACCAGACGGCCGACGGCCATCACGAGTGGCGTGGGGCTCTTCGGACCCGATGGCGTGAATCCGGGATCCACCCCGGGGAGATGACCGACACGTTTCGTGCCGGGAAGCCCAGCTCGAGCAGCTCCTGCTCCGATGAGCGTGAGAGCGTCACGATGGGTTGGTTGCGATACACGATCGGACCCAGCTTCTCCTCCAGTGCCACGCCGGCGTGACCGAGGGGCTTCGGGAGGCTCATGTGCCACATCGGACCGTGGATGTGGTGCAGCCAGATCACGCAGGGGCCGCGGCGCCACACCGGTGATCCGAAGGGCATCCCGTTCCAGATCTCGACGAGTGCATCGGCGCGGCCGTACCGGTTGACCGCCTCGGCAAGCGCTGCACGGGGAACACCGAGTAGCGGCTTCCCCTGCGGATCACCCGGTAACCGGAGCGCGAGTCGATCGCGGGCCGCCCCACCGATGCCGACGTGCGATGGGTCACTTCGAGGCCCGACTGGACCCAGATCGAGGTGATGTTGTGGGCGTGGATCTCGGACCCGCCCGCCTCGTCGTCGTCGAGGTCGCGCCACGCGAGCATGTGCACGGTGCGGATGCCGGCCTCCTCGGCCAGATCCGCGATGCGTGCCCGCACGGCATCGTCTGCAACAGGGGTGTTGAGCAAGCCTCCTATGCTATGGCCTGCAACCTGCCGGCTCGGGAACCGCAGCCCGGGCGCACCCAACGAGGACCCATCTGTGAAACTGACCGGTGAACGACCGATGCAGGGCGAGACGCCCGACTCGCTCCTGGCCCTGCACGCCGCGGGCTACCGCGAGGTGCGCGACCGTGCGGGCGCCGGCCGGTTCCTCGATGTGGGGTGCGGTCTCGGTGACGAGAGCGTCGGGTTCACCTCACCGGAGCGCTTCGTGGTCGGCGTGGACTACGACGCCGAGACGGCGGCCGCGGCGCAGGCGAACCACCGTTCTGACGGGCTGCGCACGGAGTGCGCAGACGGCACGAGGCTCGGGCTATGCAGCGCATCGTTCGACACCGTGTGCTCGTCCCATCTCATCGAGCACTTCACGGATCCGCGACATCACGTGAGCGAGGTCGCCCGCGTGCTCGGACCCGACGGGACCGCCTTCTTCCTCACGCCCAACGAACCTGCCGACTTCGAGAACCCGTACCACGTGTACCTGTTCGACGCCGCGAGCCTGCGTCAGATGCTCGAGAGCCACTTCGCGAGCGTGGAGATCCTCGGCCTGGAGGGCAACGAGAAGGTGCTGGCGGATTTCGCCAAGCGGCGGGCGATGGCCGAGAGGCTGTTGCGCCTGGATCCCTTCGGCCTACGTCACAAGCTCCCTCGCAAGGCGTTCGTGTGGTTGCACGCCACCGGACGGCGCGTGGCCTACCGGTTCACCAACACCGACCAGACAGGCGGGGCGTCGGGCATCACCGAGGCCGATCTGTTCACCGGTCCCGAGGACGAGATCACCCATCAGACGCTGGTGCTGTTCGCGGTGTGCCGGAAGCCCTTGACCTGAGCCCACCGACCACGGGATCCAGCACCAGAAGAGCGACGGCTGCGAGCGTCCAGGCATGGGTGACCTCGAAGAGGTTCATCCAGTTGAAGTCCACCACGTAGTCACCTCGGATCTGCTTGAGGATCACGAAGCCTGCGGCTGCAGCGAACAGGGACACTCCCACGAGGCGTGACAGGACGGCACCCCACCGAAGAGACAGCGCGGCGAGGGTCACCAGCCCGACTCCGATCCCCACTGCCCACCCGGCTGCAACGAATGTGGCGAGCCCGGCAACCGTGGACCAGACCACTGCCCGCGGCACCGGCAGTGGCGATCCCCTCACCTCCAACAGCGCGGTCCCGGTGACGGTCACATCTTGGGGAGGTGCCTCTGAGGGCTTGCCGGCGAACAGCGAAAGGGGCCACAACAACAGCGCGAGGCAGACGAGCACGCCGAGCGCGGACAGGGCCAATGCGACCCATACCATGCGCTGGGGAGCAAAACCGATGGTGATGGTGGCGTCGGGGCCCACCTGGTCGGGATCCACCAGCCATCCGTTGGCGTAGCCGTTGACGAGCACCGATTCGTCCAGGTCGATCGCGTCGGAACCCTCGGCACCGGTGACCGTCGCGGTGAACCCGGGGCTCTGGGACTGACCCAGCACCACCCAGTAGGGCTCGTCTGCTCCCTCCACCGACATCTTCCAGTTGAGCGTGCCGGTCTGTGACACCGTGGTCTCGGGTGGTGCCGCGACCGGCTCGGGGCCTTCCTGCGCGGTGTTGGGTCCCGGCTCGCCACCAGGAGCGGACGCGAACACCAGGCGGTCCACGTCGAAGCCGCTGGAGGATCCCGGAGTGGTCTCCACCACCGACTCGCCCTCGGGCAGCCGGGTGGTCTCGCACCCCTCGAGGTCCATGAGAGATCCGTCCAGCACGTCTCCCACGGTGCCGTGTATCCGTGCCGGGACTTCCGTGCCGTCGACGGTCACCAGGTCGGTCCGGCAGCTGTCGTCGATCGCCTCGTCGTCGTCGGGCACCTGTGCGGTCACCGGCAGGCCCAACTCCGCGATCCCGACCGGCAGTACGGTGGTGTCTCCGCTGAACCAGTCGGTTGAGTGAGCCGCCTCCACCTCCTCCACCGTGAGCCTGAGCTCGCGTACCGCACTCGCGCTGTAGGGAAGCGTCACGGTCTCGGTCGGCGCACTCCGGGTGCGTTCGCCGATCCCGGCGCGGGGGACCTCCAAGCGCTGGGGAGGTAGGTCGTCGGCGCTGACGGTGACGACCGTGGGTATCGAGTGGAGCCCGTCACGTCGCAGGGTCAACTCGATGCCGTTCGCATCGAACGGTTCGGGGTTGGTTACCGTCAACGTGTGGCCTGTGGGGGTGTTGATCGGAGTCTGCCAAGCAGTCGCGGATCCCCGTCGATGGCGCTGGTCGCCCGCGACCGGAGATCGCCTGCGATGCGGATATCGGCTGTGGCGCGGGCGCCTTCGACGCCGAGGAGGTCGTCGACGAAGTCGTCGCTCGGGATGGTGGAGGCACGCGCCGAGCCGAAGGTCGTGTACTCACGTGCCACCGGATTGTCGAGGACACGCCGCATCACCGGCTCCTCGTCGCTCACCACGACCTCCGAGGGGTTGGCTGCGCGTCTGGTGAAGACCCAGGTGAGTGGACGGTCGAGCGACTCGTCGCCAGCCGCGGTCAGGAGATCCGTGGGAGGTCGGATCAACTCCACGACGGGATCCACTCCGGGAATCGTCACCTCGGCCAACCCGACATCCGACACACCCACGTAGCGGTCCATCCTGGGCAGGTTCGCCTCGGTGATCGTGATCCGAACGCGCGAGAAGGTCCGCTCGTCGAATGTGACCCGCTGTCCGGGTGCTCCCGCACGTGAGGAGTCGTCGAGGCCCACGGTGACGGGGGTCGGAATCGTCGAAGGAGATCTC
Organism: Microthrixaceae bacterium; assembly: GCA_027493675.1. Classification (GTDB taxonomy): domain Bacteria; phylum Actinomycetota; class Acidimicrobiia; order Acidimicrobiales; family Microtrichaceae; genus JAMLGJ01. Next base: position 9,199 of record JAOSKI010000011.1, read on the forward strand.
CACCTCGGTGATCCAGCGGTCACCCAACGACTGACTCTGCTGGATCGCCAGCTCGTCGGTGGTGACTGGTGCGTCCAGATCGATCTGCAGGTACTCGCCGCGGTTCGTCGAAGGCCCCCACCCGCCAGGCGGTGAGAGGGTCGCCGTCGAATGCCCGGGTTGCGGTCAGCGGGCGTGTAGGAGACCGGGTTCCCGTAGGCAGAGGCCGACACCGTGGCACCACCGACCTGTTCGCTCACGGTGAAGGAGGCATCGGTTGCGTCGGGGAACTTCTCCAAGCGGTTGTCGGAGGGGTCGACTTCGAGGGGCTCCTCCCCAGCACGTTCGGTGTAGCCGTCGTTGTCGCGGACCGAGCCCCACCGCCGCGCCTGACGACGGTTGGTATCGGTGACCACGAGTTGCGCGCCGGGGGTCGCCAACTGCTCCTCGAGGCCCTCGGGGTCGCCCGCGTAGGACCCCGAGTAGAGGATCGGGCGATCCGGGTCCAGTGCGCCGGTGCCGGCCCACGCGACGATCCCCGCACCGTCACCCGCCAGGAGGGTGGGAGAAGAACCCGACACGGTGCGCGTTACCGGGCGCGGATCATCGACGTCGAACAGGCTCACCGCCGGCGCGCCCGGAAGGCCTGATCCGGGACCCAGGGCCAGTTCGTCGTCCAGCCGGAGCACCGGGGTGGTGTCGTTGGGGACACCGTCGCCGAATGTGGCGACCTCGGAGATCCCCGGGGTCCGGAGAAGCTCCTCGTAGGTGATGTCGGGGCGAGGGGTGCGGAAGCGCTCGTACTGGAGGTCGCCGCGGTGCACGATCGTGCCGACACCGAGCAACTGGGCGACGGGCGCGACGGTGGAGGGATCGAAGCGTCCCTCCTGCAGTGGCAGGTCCCAGGCGTTCAGCATGTCGGCCGACGCAGGGGTGCCGTATGGAATCAGCTCCCGCGCGGCATAGGGTCGGTCGATGAGACCCGGGGTTACCGGATCCACGGTGTTGCCCCAGCGGTACGACGCGAAGTCCGTGCCCGGCACCTCGTACACGCGTGTCTGTGGGTCGCCGTCGTCCATCGCGGACGCTGCGTCGTTCCAGTAGCCGGGTAGCTCCTCGGGGCGTTGCAGGTTCCGATCCACGAACTCGCCGCGGAACAGTGCCCACTGGTTGGCCATGATCATCACGAGTAGGACTCCAGCCACCACTGTGTGCAACCTGGGCCGGCTCTGTGCGTACCGGGCGCCCACCGCCGCCACCGCGGCGGCCAACATGACAGCCAGGCCCAATGCGATCAGGGGGACAGCTCTCGGAGTGGACCTGAAGGCAAGCCCCGAGTCGGTACGCGTCCAAGCCTTGAACACCGCTCCTACAGGCGAGGGGGAGTCCCAGGGATGGGCGCCCACTCCCGCGAGCAGTCCCACCGCGACAAGCGCCGCGAAGTACCCACGGTTGCGGAAGCGGGTGAAGAACCCTGCCAGGAGGGCGAGCCCGGGGATGGCGAAGCTCAACGCCAGCGCCGGAATCGACTGGACCATCCGCACAGCAGGCCGGATCCACGGACCCAAGGCATCGCGCCCGTAGAAGAACCAGTAGCCGAGTCCTCTCATCAGCTCCGTGGAGAGGGCTGCGTTGGCCACTGTGTGATACGTCTCGGTGTAGCGCAGGATCGGGATTCCGTAGGCCCCCTGCACAGCCAGGCCGGCGATCCACCACAGCGAGGTGATGGCCGTGAGGACGCCGATCCGCAGGCCGGCGCCCAATACCTGGCGCAGTGGGGCCTCACGGCTGAACCACACCGCGTGGACCATCCACAGCAGTGGGCCTGCCATCACGAGCAGGAGTGAGGTGGCGTTCACCCCGCCCACGGTGAGGGTGACGAGAGCGAACACCGCCGGCCAGCGCCAACCGCCACGGTGCACCGATCGTGAGACGAGCCCGATCAACCACGGCAGGCCTGCGAATGGCAGCAGGATCACCGAGATCCGCGCCCCGTAGTGCAGCAGGTAGGGCGATAGTGCGTAGGCGAACGACGCAACGGTGACTCCCGGGCCGACCCACCGCAACTCGCGCAACATGAAGCGCACACCCATCCCGGCGGCGAAGACGATGGTTGCCAACCAGAGGCGCTGGGCCACCCAGTCGGGTGCTCCGAGGGTGTCGAAGAACCAGTACCAAGGCCCCATGGGCCAGAGGTAGCCGATGTTCTGGTGGGTGACCGTGCCGAGGCCTATGTGGGTGTCCCACATCCACGGTGCCCTGCTCAAGAGGCGTGAGGGGTCGAGGTAGAGGTAGGTCTTGGTATCCGCGCCGACGACCCCCGGCGCGGTGAACAGCAACGGCACGTAGGAGACCACGGCCAGTGCCATGACCCCCACAGGGGGGAGGCGCTGCCATGCAGGCGCGCGGCCCGAGGCTTGTGATGTGGGCTCGGGGTTGGACATGACCGCGTGGAATCTAATGGTTGGCCCGTGCAGCCCCGTCGATGCCCGCTCGGCGGGGACGATCAGGAGCCGGGGTCGTCCACCACGATGTCGAAGGGCTCGATCAGCCATTCGGTGATGAGCGGCCCCTCTTCGGGGTCCTCGAAGCGCGCCGGAACCGATCCGTCACGAAGGAACGCCAACATCGCGGGGGTGTCGAGGTCGCCACGGGAGGCAGCCGAGCCGGTTGCCATGACCCCGGGGACGAGTGCTGTCAACGCGAGAAGAGCGGCGGCCCCACGAACCGCGGCCACACCGGGCAACGCTCGCGCGAACCAGACCGCCAGACCGGCGAGGATGGGTGCGCTCAGCACGGCGTAGACGCGTGTCTCGTCGAGCGTGAGGAACACAGGGAGCAACGCCAGCCCCGCCAGCGCCGACAGACCCAAGGCGGCTCGCCGGGCCTGTCTGGACAAGCCCGAACGACGAGCACGCGTGGCGGCGAACCAGACGGCCGCCAGGATCACCAACCACAGCGGCCCCCACAGACTCCAGACCAGCGCGTCGGGCTGCTGCGTGTGGTGATCCCAGAAGGTCGCGATCCCAGAGTCGATGTACTCGCTGCGCGGGACGTTGATGCGGATGTCGTGGATCCAGAACCACACCTGGGTCAACAAGCGGCCCGTGAGCACGCCGCCTAGCGCCACCGCGACGGAGACGGTGGCATCGGCGAACCAGCGCGGGGAACCGTCGTCTGCGGTCGCAGTGGTGCGGGCACCTCGTGTCGCAGGCGGATCCTCGACACTCGGCGCCTCGCGGGCATCTTCCTCACGTGGAAGCAGGATCCGCACGGCGGCCGCGATCGCGGCCATGAAGATCGCCTGTTCGGGGTGAGTGAGGCCTGCGAGCACCGCCAGTGCGAACTGGCTCAGACGGCGGCGGACCAGCACCATCGCCACACCACACATGGCCGTGAGGGGTCGGGTTGCCCCAACCACTGCATGGACACGGTCACCACAGGCGACGCAGCGAGCAGTACGGTCAGGTTGCGGGCCACAGCGTGCCCGAAGCGGTGCCGTGCAAGGCCGACCACGCCTGCCCACGTCACGAGTAGGACCAACAGATGCAGCCTCGCCACCTCGTGAGGCTTGGTGTGTCCTAGGACGGTCGCCAACGAGGGCATCGACAGGCTGGTGAGCAGGTAGTCACCAGGCAAGGTGACCGGGAACGGGTTCCTCCCTGGGTGCTCGGCGATATGGGCCATGAAACCGAGGTTCGGGGTGGCCCACAGCCCGTTGTGGAGCAGTGCCACCAACACCGAGACGGCCCACCAGGCCCACGAGCGCCACCAGGAAACCTGGCTCGGGTCTTCGACGGGTGCTTCTTCGTTGCCCACGGACGCCTTCTGGGCGGACGCCGGTGAGTGCATGACACCGACGGTACTGCCTGTGCGGTCCGGTTCTGGCCTATGGTCGTGTCTCGAAGGACCTGCCGTTGCTCCCGGACTACCGGTGCTCCCGGACAACCGATGCTCCCCAGACGAGGACCTGAGCTTGCCAGAGGAAGCAACCGACGACGCGCCGCAGCCCCCGACCGGAGCGGCACCCGTTGATCGCAGTGGAGCCGATCGGTTGCTCGGGGGCTTCGAATGGGCTGCGGCAGCGTCGCTGGGTGTCGCCTTCCTCGTCGGGGTGGTGGCGTCGGTGCGACAGGGATGGGTCCCGGTCTCCGACGACGCTCTCATCGTGCTGCACGTCATGGACGTGCCTTCGCATCCGCCTCTGATCGGAACGTACTCCCGCTTCGGTTGGTCGCATCCGGGGCCGGCGGAGTACTACTACCTCGCCCTCCCCTACAGGCTGTTCGCATCTTCGCCTGCAGGGCTGATGGTCGGGACGCTGGTGTTGAGCTTCGGCGGCACGCTGTGGGCATGGCTGGTGGCGAGGCGATCCAGTCGCCTGGCCGGGGCCCTTGTCCTGGCGGCCATGACCCTCGTGATGCTCGGACGGGATGCGATCGACCTGCGGGATCCGTGGAACCCCTACGTGGGGGTCATGCTCACCGGGACGCTGATGGTCATCGCGTGGGCAGCGGCCGAAGGGCGACCAGGTTCGGTGTTCGCACTCCTGCCTCTCGGATCGTTCCTGGTGCAGGCCCACGCCGGATATGCGCCGATCGTGGTCGCCCTCACGGGAGTGGTCGTGGTCGTAGCCGTTCGTTCGAAGCAGGCGTTCCCGTTTCGGGCGGCTCTGGGCGGCATGGGGCTCGGTTTCCTGATGTGGCTCCCGCCGCTGCTCCAGCGGTTCACCGGAGATCCGTGGAATCTCTGGGAGGTCGCCTTCTCCGCATACAGTGAAGGTTCGCCGGCCGGCTACTCCACGGCGACGCAGGTGCTGTTCGCCGCACTCGCGGTGCCCCCGACCTGGCTCGGCCGTCATCTACCGCTGCTCGCGGAGGGAGTCGACCCGAGCTGGACGGTTCCACTGCTGGGGATCGCCCCGGTTTCGGCGGCCACCGTGGTCACGATCCGCAGAGACCGTGCGAAGGCGCCCTTGATGCTGGTGTGCGCCGCCGCGATGGCGGGATACGTCATGGCTGTCTCCCGCATCGCGGGACCGGTACACGAGTACCTGTTCTCGGGACTCGGGGTGACCGCAGCGCTTGTGGTGGCGCTGAGCACCTGGGTCCTGCTGGACACGTTCTGCGGTGCCGAGGTCCAGCGCCGGTGCGCTCTGGTGTGCCTCGGCATCGTCGTGGTTGCGAGCATCCCGGTGGCGGTGGCGCAGTGGGGTGCGGAGTATCCGTATCCCAGCTCGGCCAACGGGGTCGGCGCCATCGCCGAGGACCTGATCTCCGACGCGGCCGACGAGGCGGTCTACATAGAGGCGGTGCCCGAGTTCACCGCGTACGCAGCGCTTCCCGGATTCGTGTTGGCTCTGGAGGAAGCCGGTGTCGACGTGGCGGTACCGAAGGATGCCGCCAGGGAGTTCGGTGAGCACCGAACGGCTGGACCTCAAGGGCGCACTCGATACCTGGTTGCCTTCCCTGGAATGGTCCCCTCCTACCTCGATGACGGCTGGAGGCTGGTCGGTGAGTACGACCCCCTTCCCGCCGACGTCAGCGCGAGCGTCGCTGCTCTCGACGCCGAGTTCAAGGAGCTGCTCGAGCAGCGCGCTGAGTTGACCGAGGAGGGTCTCGACACCTCCGAGGTCTCGGAACGCATCGAGGAGAACCGCGACAAGTCCTACGACCTGCGTGCTGAGAGGTTCCCCGTGGCCGTACTGAGGGGCACCCGAATGACCACTGGAGCTTCGGGAGCAGCCTCGGACACCTCACAGCCGCGGAGGCTGGGTCCCAGCCCGACGCTCGACGGCTTGCGGGGAGTTGCGATCATCGCTGTGCTGGGGACGCACGTGATCTTCCTCGACAGCGGATCACCGACATGGTCGCTCCGGGGCGGCTTCCTCGGAGTGGACCTGTTTCTCGGCCTCTCAGCCTTCCTGATTGGCGCCGTGCTCCTGCGGGAACTGGATATCCGTTCGGCAGCCGAGGGTGCCCCTGGTATCGATGCTCGTTCGTTCGCGCGGCGGAGGCTCCGGCGCCTGTACCCACCTCTGATGCTGCTGCTGGTCGTTTCGGGTGTGGTCGCGGTGGTGTTCCTCGACAAGGATGCAGCGGAGCGGATCCACCAGAGCCTTCCGGTGGTCGCATCGCTCGCGAACTGGCAGCGCAGCTGGGGGAACCCCTTGCCTTTCGAGCTGGTCCACCTGTGGTCGTTGTCCCTGGAGGCGCAGTTCTACCTGCTGATGGCGCTCGGGTTCTGGTTCGGGCGCAGGCACCTCGACGGGCGCCGTCCGGTGCTGGTACTGCTGGTGGCTTCGGCCGGTGTCTGGATCTGGAGGCTCTGGCTCTACGACAAGGGTGTGGATCCGGCCGACCTGTACGAGCACACCGGCTACACGCGCCGACGCGATGCTCCTCGGAGTCGCCGCCGCGATCGCATGGCGCAACCGGCTGCTGGCGGATCGGGCCGTGCAGCTCCTGGCCGTGGTGGCTGGGGCGTTCCTGGTGCTGGCGATGGTGCTCACAGATGTCGATTCGCCGTGGTTGTACCAGGGTGGGTTCACCCTGGTGGCGGCCGCCTCGGCGCTGGTGGTGATGGCCGCGGCCACGGGTCCCGGTCCTGTCGCGACGGTCGGTGGTTGGGCGCCAATGCGCTGGGTGGGGGAGATCTCGTACTCCCTCTACCTCTGGCACTTGCCGATCTACATTTGGACCGTAAACCTGTTGGGAGACGATGCGCCGCTGCTCGCAAAGGCCGGCCTGGCAGTGCCTGCGTCGGTGTTGGCCGGCTGGCTGTCCTACAGCTTCGTGGAGCGGCGGACCCTGGCCGCGTGGAGACGTGGGACCTGAGAACACCCACCGGGAACCGCGGTGGGCCTACGGGCCCTCCACCGGGCAGATGAGGGTTCCCTGCGGTGCGCTGACCCGGTACGGGACCATCGCGGGTGTCCCCACGGCGGCATCTTCGGGTAGCGACAGCGTGCCGCCGCCGGCTGGGATGCCGAGTGGGAAGCCGGGGTCGCTGAAGCGACCGAGCAGCAGCGTCGTGTCCTGTTCGGTCCCCCTGGGGAGCACGACCTGCACGCTGGCCCCGGGGAACACCTCGGTGTCGGTGCCGCACCCTCTGGCACCGACCTGAGGCACGTCCGCGGTGGAGGCCAACGCGTCCGCGATCCCCAGGTTGGAGAGGAGGAGCTTGTCGGCCTCTCTACGCTGCTCGGGTCTCCCGCCGATGTCGGATCGATCGGCGCCGGCCAACGGCGAGCCGACGTCCGCGACGGCCTCGAGGTACTCCCGTGCGGAAACGGGTACGTAGGACAACGGCCCGATGACAGCGTCGGCGGGCATGCGGTCATGGCCGAGAGCCTCCGCGGCGTAGATGTTCGAGCGAAGTCCCGGTGCTGCATCTGCCACCTGGGTGGCCCAGTCGCATCCCGTCTGTGAGCCGGATGGCACCCGCTGCCAGGAGCACCGCCGCCACCGTGACGATTGCCGGCGAGGAGATCCGCGTCCGGAAGTCGTCGAGCGAGGCGCGGGCCGCCATGGGTCTGGCCGTACCGTCCTGGTCTGATCGCCTGCCGGAATCGCCGGCACCTCGTGTGGCGCCTGCCAGCGCCACTGCAGCCAACACGAGGTACGCGCCGACGGTCCACCCGTAGCGCAGCTCGTCGGGTGGTATTGGCACGACGGTGTCCTGGCGCGTGAGCGATGTCAGAGTGGCGAAGGCAAGTGCAGCGAACAGCGCCCCTGCCACCCTCGGATCGATGCTCCGGCGCCTGATCGTGACCGCCACCACGCCCGCCACGAGCGCGGCGGCCAGCATGACACCCAGTGGCTTCCAGCCGGCGGCCACTGCGGTAGCCCCAGCGAGCAGCATCCGCAGCGCGTAGGGGACCACCGCGGCCATGTCGGTGGAGATCTCGTTCGCATCACGGTGCCCCACCCACCAGATGGCCCACAGGAGCGTCGGTGCTCCCCATGCGATCCACTGGCGGACGGGAGCCCTCCGCAACAGCAGTTCCACAGCCACAGCCGCCGCTGTCATCACCCCGAGGCCACTGGTTGCGAGAGCCAGGCTCATCCACAGAGCGATCGCCACCAAGTCCGCGCGCGAAGCGGGATCGGCGCCAGAGCCGGTGGGTTCGTCGCGCTTCGTTCGGAGTCGGTCCAGGTGCCACCAGATCGCGAGCAGGGCGGCGATCGGCAGGGAGAAGTTCATCAGGAAGGGGAACATGACGTTGCTGGCGCCTGAGCTGTTCCACATCACCGCTGTCACAGCGAGGGTGGCCAGAACCGGGCCCACCCACGACATCGTCCACCTGGCCACCTGGAAGCCCAGGACCACAAGGCTCAGCAGCCCGGCGAGACGATACGGCAGGTAGGACTCCACCCCTGCGGTGTGGAACAGCAACTGGTAGATGCCGGCCGGCACCAACGTGAGGTGGCCGTTGAACGCCTCGGTGAGGTTCCCGGAGTGGTAGCCGGCCAGGATGTTCCAGTCATCGCTGAAGAACCACAGCCGGCGTCCTATCCAGGCTGCGGCCATCACCAGCACGACGGTGGGTACGAACGGGGCGAGCAGCGCCCACGATGAGACTGCGGCGGTAGTCGACTGGTAACCGGATGCCGTCTCGTCGGTCGTGGTGGAGTCGACGGCGTAGCGCGGGGGTCCCACGAGCGTGCGAGGTTATCCAAGGTCGGGGGTGGGTTCGTCTATTGTCAGCGGGTGCCAGTGGATTCCCGAGCCCCCAGCCTGCGCATCGGCAGGTCCCTGGTCGGTGTGGGTCTGCTTGCGTTCGTTGTCCGTGCCGCCTGGGTCATGGCGTTCGCGAAGATCCCCGGTGGAGGGATCATCAGCGATCCGGTGCTGTATCACGCGTACGGCCAGAGGATCGCCGAGGGTCAGGGCTACATGTCCTACTGGGGGTTCCCGACCAGCTACTACCCGCCGGGTTACCCGTTCTTCCTCGGGGGATCTACAGGGTCCTAACCGCCCTCGGTCTGCGCGACTGGACCGTCGGCGTGGTCGGGCTCACTCAGGCGGTTCTGTGGGCCCCGCGGCGGTCGCGGTGGCTCTCACAGCCCGCTGGGCCTTCGGGTCCGCGCGGTCCGGCGTGGCAGCGGGACTGGTCATCGCGCTGTGGCCGAACCTGATCTCCTACGCCGGCGCATGGCTGTCGGAATCGCTGTTCGTGTTCCTCGTCGCACTCGGTGTGGCGGCGGTCACCTTCACCGCCAGGTGTGCCGCGGACGACCGACGCTCGCTGTGGGGTACGGCTCTCACAGCCGTCGCATTCGCTGCCGCCACGATGGTGAGGCCGCAGGTCCTGGTCGGTCTTCCGTTCGTGGCGGTTGCCTGGCTCTGGGCAGGGGTCGGATGGAGGCGGACCGTCGCACTCGCCGCCTCGGTCACTTTGACGTTGGGGGCGTTCGTGGTTCCTTGGGCTGTTCGCAACCAGCACGCCCTCGGCTCCCCGGTGTTCATCTCGACCAACGGCGGGGACAACCTCTGCATCGGCTTCCATCCGGGAGCCCTCGGTGGCTTCGCGGTCGACGAGTACTGCGAGACGGGTGAAGGGCGCATAGACGGTCCGGCCGGGGAGATCCGGCGCAACGCCGAGGCCAGGCAGCTGGCACTCGATCACATTCGAGCCGAGCCTCTGTCACTGCCTTGGTTGAGCATGCGCAAGCTGTTCTGGACCTATCGCACCGACGACGACGGGCTTCGAGGCAATGAGTCCTATGGCCCCACAGGGCTGTTCGGCAACCCTTGGCGAACCTGTGGGTGGGGGTGACCGCCGTGGGCTACGGAATCATCATGCTCGGTGCGGTGGCAGGCGTGGTGCTGTCGTGGCGATCGGCTTGGGAGCGACGGGACCCTGCGGTGCTGTCGCTGTACGGTATCGCCCTCGCGGGAGGGTTCCTCGTGCCGATGATGTTCTTCGGCGATCCTCGGTTCAAGGTGGGGACCACTCCGCTGTTCGCGGTGTTCGCCGGGCTCGCCTTTGCGGCGCTGTGGAGACGAGTAGCACCGTCATCGAGAGAGTTCGGGGGTCGGTCGCACCACAGGGTGATGAGGGGTCATCGGAGGTGCCGCGGGCCAGCGGAGCGACCTGTGGGTGACGCATCGGGACCGGATGTCGATGCCGCCAACGAGGCCATCGATGGCCGATGGCCGCTGGACCGTATGGACATCGCCGCACTGTCGATCGTCACCTTCGTGCTCGTGCTTCCGCTGTGGGGGCTCATGTTCTATCAGGGCCCTCCCATGGAGGAGGGCTTCATGCTGGTCTTCCCGGAGCAGATCCTGGAGGGGGCGGTCCCACACCGTGACTTCCTGCATCTGTACGGTCCCGGCTCCATATACATGCTGGCAGCTGTCTACAAGCTCTTCGGGACCAGCATCTACACCGAGCGCCTGGTCGGCTTCCTCCAGCTGTCCACGGTTGCCTATGCCACGTGGTTCCTGCTGCGACCCTTCGGGCGCCGGATAGCCACCTCAGGTGCGGTCCTGGGTTCGGTCATCCTCCTGATGCCCCTCGGCTATGCGGCAATGGCGTGGAACGGGGCGCTGGCACTGGGCCTCGCCTCACTGGCGGTGGCGGCCACAGCGGGGCGCCGGCCTCCCGGTCGGGGTCAACGCAACCTCCTTCTCGCAGCGGGTGCCCTGTCAGGCATGGCCCTGTTGTTCAGGCCGGACATGATCCTCGCTGTGGGGCTCGGGCTGGGCGCCTGGTGGTTCCAGATGCCCTAGCGGTAGGCGCTCGCCGTTGCTGTGGGGCGCAGGAACGGTCCTGGCGCTCTACGTGCCCCACATGCTGCGCTCAGGTATCACCGAATCCTTCCGGGGGATGTTCATCGAGCCGGTCTTCGACCTGCGTGCCGGGCGAGCGCTGCCGATCCCGCCGAGTTGGGATGAGATCGACGGCTTCCTGCAACGCGCGGGCGCATTGCGAACCAGCGGCTGGCCGCTGCCGATGCCCTGCGCTCTCCCAGCAGATCCACCTCTGGTTCTGGTTGGTGCCCCTCTCGATCATCCTCATCGTGTTCGCCGCTTGGCGACTGAAGCGCAGGGAGCCAGGGTCCCGCCGCGCGACCGTTTTCTGGCCGGCGGTGCTCTTCGGCGCCGCGCTGTTGCAGCAGTCCCTGCAACGCCCCGACACCACGCATCTCGCATGGGTCACAGGCGTCACCTTCCCTGGCGATCGCGGCGGTGGTGGTGCTGCTCGAAGAGCATGCGCCGAAGCTCACACCGCTTCGGCGTTTCGTGGTTGCAACGTCATCGATGGCGGTGATCCTCGTTGTTGTCATCCCCTTCTACCCGGTGCGCAGCTACATCGACATGGCAGGACAGACCTTCGGTATCAACCGCTTCGAAGCCCGATCACCAACGACGGTCGCGTGTTCCCATTCAGGTCGCCCGAGGCCGCCGCCGACGCGCAGGCGGTCGTCGATGAGCCCGACCGGCTTGCCGACCCGGGTGATTCGCTCATCACGGGCCCCACTGACCCTGTCCCCACCAACTACAACGATTCCTTCTTCTACCACCTGTTTCCTGAGCTCGAGGTCGGTACCCGATACATCGAGATGGATCCTGGGCTCGCGGATGTCGAAGGCAGCGGACTCGCGCAGGAGGTCGCCGAGGCCGACTGGCTGATCCTGTCCAACTCTGCTGCTGCATGGACTGAACCCAATGAGTCCGCCGAATCCCGATCCCAGGACGCGAACGAGGTCGTCGCGGAGGTGTTCTGCCCCGCGTTGGTAACCGACAGCTTCGAGCTGTGGGGCCGATGCGATCGGCTGGAACGATGAGGGGCCTGTTCGGTGTCCGGAGGGTCTACGGCCCGGCGTCGTGCGACCGGTATTCTGCGTCGATGAGTCCCTCGAAGTGCCCGCCGGTCGTGGTCGTGCCGACGTACCAGGAGGCGGAGAACATCGAGGTGCTGTTGCGGTCCATCCGTGCGTCGGTGCCTGAGCTGCAGGTACTCATCGTGGACGACGAGAGCCCTGACGGAACCGGTGACCTGGCCGAGAAGCTGGGGATCGAGCTGGGCGGGGTCGAGGTGCTGCGCCGCTCCGGCAGGGCAGGTCTCGGTGCAGCCTACCGCCACGGCTTCCGCCACGCGCTCGACGCGGGCCATGAGGTCGTGCTTCAGATGGACGCGGACCTGTCACACGACCCGGCGGTGCTCCCTGAGCTGCTTGCAGCACTCAGGGACGGCGCGGATGTGGCGGTCGGTTCTCGCTACGTACCGGGGGATCCGTACCGAACTGGACCTGGTTCCGGCGCACGCTGTCCAGATTGGGGAACAACTACGCACGTGCGATGCTGCGGCTACGGATGCACGACGCAACCACCGCTTTCAGGGCCTACCGGGCCGAGGTGCTCGAAGCCATCGACATCGACGGCACGACCGCAAACGGCTACCTGTTCCAGATCGAGACCGCGCTCAGGTTGTCGTTGGCGGGAGTGGGGATCCGTGAGATCCCGATCACCTTCCGGGACCGGATCGCCGGGAGCTCCAAGATGGCTGTGCTTCGCACGATGCTCGAGACGGAGCTGCGTGTCACGTGGTGGGGCCTGTCGTTGAGAGCCCCTGCGCTGAGCAATCGCTTCCGGGCCACCGGGGCCGGTCGTTTCCTTCATTCAAGGGTGCGCCCGAGTGGTGTGCCGGACCGCCGAGCGGGTGAGCTCGACCCGCCTGTCGATGGCTGAGAACCCCGTCACGGGTCGGATCGATCCCGTGGTGCGAAGGGACGGGGGAGGGAGGTGCCCTGCCCCCAGGGGAGAGCCTCAGGTACGAGCCTGCACTCGACGGACTGCGAGCCCTGGCCGTGGTGGCAGTGCTGTTCTTCCATGCTCGCTTCTCCTGGGCACCTCGGGGATTCCTCGAGTTTCCACCTTCTTCACCCTTTCGGGGTTCCTGATCACGTCGTTGATGATCAAGGAGTGGCGTGGTTCCGGTGGCGTGGAGCCTGCGGAGCTTCTTCTCACGGAGGTTCAAGCGCCTCCTGCCGGCGTCCTGGTTCACGATGGCGCTCGTGTTGGCGATGGGCGCGGCCGGAGTGTGGGTCGACGACCAGCTCCGCAGTCTGCGTGGGGACATCCCCTGGGCTCTGATGGAGCTCGTCAACTGGCACTTCATCGCGGAGGGGACGTACCTACGGCGCTCAGTTCGAGGCACCCTCGCCGCTCGAGCACTATTGGTCGCTCGCGATAGAGCAGCAGTTCTACCTCCTGTTGCCCCTGGTTGTGCTGGCCGTGCTGGGATGGTCGCAACGTCGCGCGCTTGCACGCGGTGGAGCCAGGAGTGGCCCCTCCACCACGCCATGCCGGCCCCTGGTCATGGTGCTGGTGGTCGCTGCAGTCGTCTCGTGGAGCCTCAACTGGTACCTGTCCCGGGGTTCGGTGGCACGTGGCTACTTCGGCACCGACACGAGGCTTGCGGAGTTGGCCGCAGGAGCGCTGCTCGCGACGGTGGGTCTCAGGCGGATCCGGGCCGGATCCGCTGTCAAGGGAGTGGTGCTTGCAGCTGTCGGCGGCGTGGGCCTGGTGATGAGCCTCGCTCTGTGGGGGACCGCAACAGTCGGAGCCCAGTGGATGTACCCGTTCGGATTCATCGTCACGGCCTCCGCGAGCACGATGCTGATCCTGGGGGCGCTCCAGCCAGGTCCGCTTCGGTGGCTCCTCGAGCTGGCGCCGGTGGTGGCACTCGGCAGGATCAGCTACGGCGTGTACCTGTTGCACTGGCCGATCTTCCTCTGGCTGACGCCCGCACGCACCGGCTGGGGCCAATGGTCGCTGTTCGGGCTGCGCGTGGCCGTCACGGTCTGCGCGGCCGTGGTCATGTTCAGGCTGTTGGAGACCCCCATCAGGTCGGGATCGCGCGTGGTTGCCCGCGTGTCGGCGGCCTTCGTCGCACCGGTGGTGGTGGTGCTGCTGGTCGGCACGGCGATCGTCACCTCGGATCTCCCGGAGCCGTCGGAGCTGGCCGCGGCGGAGAGCACCACAACCACGGTGCCTCCCGCACCGGTACGGGTGTTGGTGATCGGCGACGCTCTGGCAGAGAGCTGGCGTCCGCTGTCCGAGGACCCACCGGTCGAAGACAGCGCCGAGGATCCCGGTGCGAAGGATCCAGGCGAGAGGGATCCCGAAGCCGAATCGGATGCGCAGACCCGGATCACCGTGCCCGGTACCGGAGCGCCGCTCGAGGTGACCGTGGCCGCCTCACCCGACTGTGGAGTGGCGCTGGGTGGGTTCGTGCGCTTGAGCAACGGTGAGCTCGAACGGGACACGGATCGGTGTGGCAAGGTGCAGGAGGCCTGGTCCACCGCATTGCTCGAGAGCAGGCCCGACGTGGTGCTGGTGTGGGCCGCACCTCGGGATGTGGCCGATCGGCGCTTGGACACCAACACGCCGTGGGTCAAGCCTGGGGCGCCCGAGCTCGATGACTTCCTGTCGGTGGAGCTGCGCAAGCTCGTGGATTCGATGTCATCCACAGGTGCAGCGGTGGTGCTCGGCTCGGCACCGCATTTCGCCAACAATGGCCCCGCTCCCGAGCCGGTACCCCAGGTACTGCCGCCTGACCCGGTGCGCCGCGCGATGTCACGCCAGGCATGGATCGATGCCTCTGTGGGGATCCCAGGACCTGGATACGCCGAGAACGAAGCCGCGCGGATCGATCGCTGGAACGAGCTCATCGCCCACGCCGCTTCCGATACCGGAGCCGAGGTCCTTGACCTCGCAGGGATCATGCAGGAGTGGCCGGATGGGGAGTTCGATCCGGAGTTCCGTGACCCCGACGGGGTGCACCTCACACCCGACGGGGTCGGCGCGCTGGCCGCGGAGGCCGCATCCACGCTCGAGGAGGCGAAGCCGCCAGTTGACCGGGCGGACCCCACTGCGGCCGTTGCGGCCAACGCCCCGCTGCCGGCCGCACCCGCGTTCAGTGCCCGCAGGACGGCCCCCGCCGGCAGTGACCCCACGATCCTGGTGGTCGGCGATTCGGTCGCCTACAACATCGGCTACGGCCTCACTCGGTGGGCCAGGTCGAACGGCGAGGCCGAGGTCCATTCAGCCGGTCAGATGGGCTGTCCGATCGCCAGGGGTGGGCAGTTCAGGTTCACGCTCAACATCGACGCCTTCGAAGACCGCTGTGACTGGTCCCAGATGTTCCCGAAGTGGGTCGACAGCACCGATCCGGAGGTCGCGGTACTCGCCTCGGGGATCTGGGAGGTCGTGGACAGGCGGTTGTTGGGCGACGACCGCTTCAGGCACGTGGGTCAACCCATCGTCGACCGGTACGTGCTCGCCGAGTTCCTGTCCGCCATCGACACGCTGTCGGCGCGGGGCGCAAACGTGGTGGTGCTGACGTATCCCCATTTCGAAGCCGCCCGCGACCAGGGCTACACCGACCTGCCCGAGTCGGATCCGGCCAGGGTGGACCGGCTGAACGAGATTCTGGCCGAGGCCGTAGCGCTCCGTCCCGGGGTGGCCACCCTGGCCGACTTCCAGGGTTGGCTGGCATCCCAGCCGGGAGGGGAGCTCGATCCTGCCAAGAGATCCGACGGCCTGCACTTCTACGACGAGTACGCGCCGCGCATCGCCGAGTGGCTGGGCCCCCAACTCGTGGACATCGCCCGCAACGGCATACCCCCACCTGGTGGTTGAGGTCTGCTCCACGGGCACCTGCTCCGTGCGGGATCCTGGGACCGCGCAGCCGGAGAACGGCGCAGCGGCCGAGGTCCGTGCACTCGGGAGCCGGTCAGCGTGCCGGCACCACGGGGGCGTCGCGACCGGTACCTCCTCCGTCCGCGGTGCCGACCCACGCCTCGGGGGAGGTGTCGGTCTCGTGGTAGTCGGCTTCGACGTTCACCGACCAGACGTCGTGGTCGGTGCCCTTGACGATGTTCTGTGCGGTGAGCATGGCGGTCAACATGGAGTGGTCCTGGTTGTTGTACTTGTGCATGCCGTTGCGGCCCACGGGGTGCACGTTGGGGACCTCGCTCGACATCCAGTCACGGAGGACCTTGACCTTTGCCTGGTACCCGTCGTCGTAGACGGGATAGGCCTTGGGCATGCGGACCACGTACCCGGCCTCCCACGGTGCTCGGATCGGTGAGCCCGAGTATGCCGAGCTCCTTCTTCGCCAGTTCGACGAGGTCCTCGTCCCGGCTCGTCCACATCCCGTCACCCTCGAACACGAAGTACTCGAGGCCAAGGCATGCCCGGCCGTCCTTGACGAGATAGGGGGACCACTGCCCGAAGTTCTGGATGCGACCGACCTTCACCTCGGGTGAATGGATGTAGATCCAGTTGTCCGGGAACCCGTCCTTCTCCGGCACCACCAGGGCCACGGTGAGGAAGTCCCTGAAGCGGAGCCCTTCGGCGGCCGCAACAACCTCCGGCGGCGGCGCAGGATCGAGAACCTGCACCACGCTGGCGAACGGCATGGAGGAGATCACTTCGTCGGCCGGGTACTCGGTGGTGTCACCTGCCTGGTCGCGGGCGACCACCGACGTTGCGCCGCGGTCGTCGCGGCGCAACGCGACGACCTCCCGGTGGAAGTGAACCGGAGCTCCCTTGGCCTCCAGGAGCTCTGCACACCGTTCCCACATCATGCCGGGGGCCGTACTTGGGGTACTGGAACTCCTCGATCAGGCTCGTGACCTGCTTGCCCTTGTCCGCTCTGGAGCCGAAGATCCGGGCTCGGATCGGTTCCCACACCGCATGGAACAGCGACATCCCCTTGATCCGCTGGGCTCCGAAGTCGGAGGACAGCTCCGAGGGTGATATGCCCCAGACCTTCTCGTTGTAGGTCTTGAAGAAGTGCTCGTACAGACGGCGCCCGTAGTCGGCGACCACGTAGCCCTCGAGGGTGGTCTGGTCCCTGGGGGGCCGGACCTTCGCCCAGAGGTAGGAGAGCACGCAGCGCACCGCCTCGATGAAGCCCAGGTTCCTCAACGCGTTGAACGGCTTGATGGGGTAGTCGTAGTACTTGCCCTGGTAGTAGATGCGACTCATCCGAGGTCGGGTGAGGAACTCGTCGTCGTCGAGGATCTCGTGCCAGAGCTCCTCGACCGGCTTCACCTTGGTGAAGAAGCGATGGCCCCCGATGTCGAATCGCCACCCCTCACGTTCGGCGGTCTGGGAGATCCCGCCCACCACGTCGGTGGCTTCGAGGATCGTGCTGGACCGACCGGCCTTGGCCAACTCGTAGGCCGCCGTGAGCCCCGCGGGTCCCGCCCCGATGACGACGATGCTCGCGCCTGCGGGATCATGCTCGCCGTCGTCGTGGAGAGCCTGGTCCTCGCGGGATGTGTCGGTGCTGCGGGTCAGGTCGATGTGCTTGTCAGATGGGTCAGGCATTCGCTTCACTGCGGCCGGGATGTAGGGGTACGCCTCGAGGCGACCGGCGGCGCACGCGACGTTAGCTGTTGGGTGTGTGCACCCCGCAGACCGTGCGTTCTGTCCGGTGTGGGCCGCGGAAACCGCAGCCCACACCGGACAGAACGGATGGTGTGGACGTCAGGCGGCACTGGAGGGCAGCGGCAGGTCCACCCGACGCACTGCGAGTATGTGGTCGGTGCGGAAGCTCGCCATCCGCACCGACCAGCAGTCCACCGTCTGACGACCCTCGGTGCGGAAGAAGGTGGTCATGGACTGCTCCCTGCTGGTAGGCGTCCGCACCTTCGACGCGCTCCTCGTTGCCGTCGCGCAGGGTGACCAGGAAGGCCACGGGGGGAGCCGGATTGCCGTTGCGTCCGAAGGCTGAGCTGGGGGTGATCGTCGTCATGGTCGTACCGTAGGACGCCTCGCCTGTGCGCAACCAGGGGTGATTTCGTGTGGATTCCCTGGACCGGTCGTGTGCAGATCCCGCAGCCCGTTGTGGATCGACGGGGGACGCAGCGCCGGTACCCGGCTACGCTCCGCCCCGAGTCATCGGGAGGCAGGTCGCGACACGCCTGTTCCTACCGGCATGCGGCAGACTTGTGGGATGCCCGACTCGCAACTTCAACCTGTGGACAACTCCGGTTGCTCCTACGTCGATGCCCCGGCGGACGGGCCGGCCCCGGACGAGACGGACGGCGGCATCCGCTACGCGTGCCCCAGATGCGGCACCGAGGTCACTTCGGCGTTCTACGGGCCGTGCGAGACGTGCAGGGCGGATCTGCGTGCCAGGATCTCCGCCGAGGCAGTGGACGTCACCCTGCCGACTACGAGCCGAAGATGAACGTGACGCCCAACGCAGTGGCCACCAAGGAGTGACAGTGGCCACCAAGGAGTGACGCTGCGCCTCCCTGCAACCCGCGCCTGGCGAACTGAAGGGTCTCAGCCCCCGTACGGGTGGCTGAGACCCTTCAGTTCGCCAGGGGAGGGGAGGGGGGGGGAGGGCACTCGGCCATGGCCCTGGCCCAGCGGTAGTCCGCCTTGCCCGAAGGCGCGCGCACGACCTCCTCGACGCGGATGATCGCCTTGGGAAGCTTGTAGGAGGCGAGGTGCGCTGCGGCTGCCGAGCGCAGTTCGTCGTCGTCGGGATCCCCGCCCGCCGCCCGGTCCCTGCGCAGTGAGACGACCGCCACGACCTCGGAGCCCCATCGGTCGCTCGGCCGACCACAGACGACCGCGTCCCACACCGCCGGGTGCGTCTTGAGGGCCGTCTCGACCTCCTCGGCGAAGACCTTCTCGCCCCCGGTGTTGATGCATGCCGAGTCACGACCGAGAAGCTCTATCGACCCGTCCGCGCCCCAGCGTGCCCTGTCGCCGGGTACGGCATACCTCGTCGAGCCGATCACGGGGAAGGTGGCGGCACTCTTGAGCGGATCGTTCAGGTAGCCGAGCGGAACCCTCCCGCTCTGGGCCAGCCAACCCACCGCGTGGTCCTGAGGTGCGAGGACCTCGTCGAGATCCTCGCTGAGCACCACCGAGGTGTCCGCAGGCACGAAGCGGTCACCGGGTACCTGACCCGGCCGCGTGGTGCCGACCGCCTGGCGGCCCGATTCGGTGGATCCCAGCACGTCTACGATCGTCACGTCCTCGAGGAGGCTCTGAAGGCGGCCCTTGGTCTCCGCTGAGAGCACCGCGCCGCCTGAGAGGATGTGTCGCAGCCGGGGGAGGGAGCGGGGGCTGCGCTCGAGCTCATCCACCAACGGTCGGGCCATCGGATCGCCCACCACGAGAAGTGACGTGGCACCGTGGCGCTCGGCGGCATCCAGGACGTCGACGGCATCGAAGTGCGCCGGGTGGTCCTGGATCACCACGGTGCCCCGGCCACCCAGCACGACAGAGGCGTTCCAGTGTGCAGCGCCGTGCATCAGCGGCGGTGCCGGAAGGGCCCGTACCGTTCCACGTGCGTCGGCCACGAGCTCCTGCATCGAGGAGTACTCGTTCCCGTCGCGGCGCCGGACCCCGAGTGCGGCGATGAGGAAGTCCTCCTGGCGCCACATCGCGCCCTTCGGCATCCCTGTGGTGCCCCCGGTGTAGCAGAGGTTCAGATCGTCGCCGCTCCAACCCGCGGCGAGATCCTCGGGGAGCTCGGCGGAGGCCCCTGCGAGAGCCGTCTCGTAGTCAAGCGCTCCATCGACGAGCCCGTCGGAGACCGGATGACCGGATCCGTCGGCCACCTGGATCAACACCACCGGAGGTGTCCGGAGCATCCGAGCACCGTGGCGAGGGTCGGAGCGAAGCATTCGTGGTAGATGAGCGCCCGGGCCCCCGAGTCATCGAGCAGGTAGGTGAGCTCATCGGCAACGTAGCGGTAGTTCACGTTGTAGGGAGCGCAGCGGGCCTTCCAGGCGCCGATCATGCCCTCGAGGTACTCGTTGCCGTTGTGGAGGTACAGCGCAACGTGGTCGTGCCCCGACTGCCAGCCCGGTTGCGATCCGAAATCCGCGGTGACTCCGAGGCCGGCCTGCGCGAGGAGGCCCCCGAGGCGGGAGGTGCGCTGCGACAGCTCGTCCCAGGTGAACCGCCGGTTGCGGAACAGCAGCGCTTCCCGCTGGGGATGCGCTGCTGCGATGGCATCCACGATGCCCGCCATGTTCAGCTCCACGAACTGGGTCTCTTCCCGGACAGCCGCGACCGGGCGGGTCAGCGGTCGATCTCCACGGGGGAGACGAGCGGATGGTGACATGCCACGAAGTGCTCCACGCCCACCGCCTGCATCTGGGGTTCGGCCTGGGTGCACACGTCGGTTGCGAGAGCTCGCAGCAGGTGCGGAACCGGCAGCCCGAGGTGGATCGATGGGTGAGGGAAGGTCGCCTCCCAGATGATCCGTGGCCTCGGGGTCCACGCCGGGGTCGGGCACCGGTATCGATCCGAGCAGCGCAGAGGTGTAGGGATGCGCCGGCTCGGCATAGAGGGCCTGTGGGGGCCGATCTCGCAAAGCTTGCCGAGGTACATGACGGCAACGCGGTCCGAGACGTTCTTCACCACGGCCAGGTCGTGGGCGATGAACACCAGTGTGAGCCCGTAGCGGGTCTTCATGTCCTCGAGGAGGTTCAGGATCTGGGCCTGCACAGACACGTCCAGGGCGGACACGGGCTCGTCGCAGATGATCACCTCGGGTTCGGTCACCACGGCTCGCGCTATCGAGATCCTCTGGCACTGCCCGCCGGAGAACTCGTGCGGCTTGCGCTCCCGGGCAGCCTGCACGTCGATGCCGACCGCCTCCAGCACCTCCCGCACCTTCTCCCTGCGCTGCTCGGGACGACCGGACCTCCAGATCCGAAGTGGCTCTTCGACGATGTCGGCCACGGTACGCCTGGGGTTCAACGAGGAGATCGGGTCCTGGAAGATCATCTGCATGCGTGGGCGGGTCGCGCGCAGCGATGCTCCCTTCAGGGCGGTCAGGTCGGTCTCACCCAGTCGGACCGTGCCCCGGGTGGGGCGCGGGAGCTGCATGACCGCCTTGCCGGTGGTCGACTTGCCACATCCCGACTCTCCGACGAGTCCCAGGGTCTCCCCGGGGTGCAGGTCGAAGCTCACGTTCGCCACGGCGGAGACCTTGCGGCCCCGACCGGCTGGGAACTCCATCACGAGGTTGTCGACCCGGAGCAACGCATCAGCGGGGGTCACGCATGTGCGCAGAGCCGCTACCGGCCATCGGTTCCTCCTGCGAACGGTCCAGCGGGCGGCGCGGTCGCCATCACTGCATCCAGCGCCAGGCGCTCCTTGATCTCGAGGGTCTCGGCTGAATCCACCGGGTAGTGGCACGCGAACTGGTGCGAGGATCACCCGCCACGGGCTCAGCCCGGACGCTCGTCGCCGCCAGCGCTGCCGCCATAGGGGCATCGCGGTGCGAACGGGCAACCAGTGGGAGGGTTGACGAGGTCGGGGGGCGCCCGCCGATCGCCGCCAGGCGGGGTGGGGGTGGGTCCGCGAGCTTCGGTATGGCCGCGAGGAGGGCCTCGGTGTAGGGCATCTTCATGTTCGCGAACAGCGTCGTGGTCGGAGCACGCTCGACGATGCTGCCTGCGTACATGACCGCGATCTCGTGTGCCCGTCCTGCCACCACACCGAGATCGTGTGTCACGAGGATCATCGCCATGTAGCGGTCACGCTGCTGTTCGGCGAGCAGGTCGAGCACCTGCGCCTGCACGGTCACGTCGAGGGCGGTGGTCGGCTCGTCGGCGAAGAGCAACTTCGGTCCGCACGCGAGAGCCACGGCTATCACCACTCGCTGCCGCATTCCCCCGGACATCTCGTGGGGGATAGCTGGAGAAGCGCTTCGCCGGCTCGGGGATGCGCACCGAGCGGAGTATCTCCACGGCGGTGTCGCGGGCGGTGGAGCGGTCCATGTCGAGATGGAACCGCAGCGACTCGGTGATCTGGTGCCCGACCTTCATCACAGGGTTGAGAGCGGTCATCGGGTCCTGGAAGATCATCGCCATCTCGGTGCCCCAGAGGCTGCGGTACTCGGCGTCGGTCCAATCGGAGAGGTCCTCGCCCTCGAAGGAGACCGTCCCGGTGCGCTCCGCATTGGACGGCAGCAGACCCATGATCGACCGTGACAGCACGGACTTGCCCGAACCCGACTCGCCGACGATCCCGAGGGTCCGGCCCCGTGTCACCGGAGAGGCTGACGCCGTCGACAGCGTGGACCTTGCCGCGGGGGCTCGAGAACGAGGTCGACAGGTTCGTCACGGCGAGCAACGGCCCGGTCCCGGGAGCGTGCTCGGGCTGTCCTCCGAGGGTCATCGTGTCGCTCACAGCTGTCCCTCCCGGACCTCGAAGCGCTCGCTGACGACGTCGCCGAGAAAGTTCAGCGACAGCACGGTCAGGAACAACACGGCGGAGGTGAACAACACGATGTGGGGTGCCTGGCGAAGCTGTCCCTTGGCCTCGGCGATGATGTTGCCCCACGAAGGCGTGGGTAGCTGCACGCCGACCCCGAACACGCTCAGGCCGCCTTCGGCGATGATCGCTACGCCCACGCCGAGCAGGGCGATCGACAACATGGCCGGCACGACGTTGGGGAGCACGTCCCGGAACATGATGCGCCCGCTCTTCGCTCCCATGGCCTTCGCCGCGGTGACGAACTCACGCTCGGACCAGGCCAGCGTGTTGGCCCTGGTGATGCGACCCAGGATCGGTATCGAGACCACACCGAGCCCGACGATCACCACACCGATGCGGCGGGCCGAGCTCACGTCGTCCGCCGAAGCCAGCACCGTCACCAGCGACAGTGCCAACACGAACTGGGGATCGCCAGCAGCAGGCTCATGATCGGCGTAAGCACCGCATCCACGCGGCCACGGAAGAACCCTGTGACGAGGCCCATGAGTCCCCGACGACGAGGCCCACGGTCACGGCTCCGAAGCCGACCGCGAAGCTCGCCCGGGCACCCCAGATGATCCTGGAGAGCAGGTCGCGCCCCAGTGCGTCACCGCCGAGCGGATGGCCGTCGGTAGGCCCCTGCCGGGCGATCTCGGGGAACGTCTCGGTCGGATCCGGTATCGGTAGCACCGGTGCCAACACCGCCAGGAGCATCATGGCCGAGAGCCAGACGATCGCCACCCAGGCCATGACGCCGAGTCGCTTGCGGGGACTACGTGCAGGCGCTCCGTCACCCTCATGGCCACCGACGGTGACTCCGACAGCCTCGATGCCGGCCAACGCCGACGGAGCCAGGCCGACGCCGGTGGTGGAGGCTTCGGTGTGGTCGCTCAAGACGACGCCCTTTCGTTGCGGATCCGCGGGTCGAGCACCGTGTAGAGGAGGTCGACACCGAAGTTGACCAGCACGTAGATGATGGCGATGATCGCCACGAGCGACTGGAACGCCACGATCTGGCGGGTGCTGATCGCCTCCTGGAGCATGAAGCCCATACCCGGGATCTGGAACAGCACCTCGACTATCAACGCGCCGCCGATCAGCGTGCCCACGTTCAGGCCGGCGACGGTGAGCAGCGTGAGCGACGAGGGGCGCAGTGCATGGCGGAACAGGATCCGGCGCGAACGCATCCCTTTGGCCTTGGCCAACAGGATGAAGTCCTGTTGCAGAGTGGCGATCATGTCGGAGCGCAGAAGGCGCATGTAGATCGCGATCTGTCCGACTGCCAAGGTGATGCAGGGCAGCACCATCTTCTGGAAGTGCTCCACGGGGTCTTCGGTGATCGGCGTGTAGCCGGAGGTGGGGAAGAGCTTCCACTTCACACCGAGGTAGTACTGCAGGACCAGCGCGAGCGCGAGTTGGGGATCGCCAGCATCGCGAAGGCGGTGGTGTTGCTCATCCGGTCGAAGAAGGTGTCCTTCTTCGCCGCGGCGAACACCGCCACGGGTATCGCGACGAGCAGTGCGAGGATCTGGCTGTAGAGGACCAACTGCGCCGACTTCGGAAACGCCTCGGTGAGGCGGTCCGCCACGGGTCGCTTCGATGACACCGTGTAGTAGTTGCCCATGTCGCCGGTGACGAACCCGCCGAGCCAGGTGCCGTAGCGCGCGATGAACGGCTCGTCGAGCTCCAGGTCGGTCCGTACCGTCTCGCGCTGCTTGTCGCTGCCGAAGGGCACCAGGACCGCGACCGGATCCCCTGGCAAAAGCTCCAGCAGGAACGCAGAGAACAGCGTGACCGCCAACACGGTCACGATGAGCTGAGCGACCCGCTTCAGCAGCCCGCCGGCGCTCACGGGTTCGCTCCGGCGTGGTCGCTCACCGTGCGCGGGGGGTCGGCCGCCGTGCCGTCGCGGTGGGCCGAAGGGGCTCGGCTGTCCGGAGGTGGGGTCACTGTTGCATCCAGATGCCCGCTACGGGGTGGCCTGTCGCCAGGCCCGGGAACGGTGCCGAACCGTCGGGAAGATCCGGGCCGAGCACGCCGCCGACCTCCGTCGAGGTGCCGATCGTCCAGTTGGACCAGTTCGTCCACACGTTGTAGAGCCTCTCCGCGAACAGCCTGTTGACGTCTTGGTAGACCTTCGACCGCGCGCTCTGCTCGGGCATGGATCTCCCCTCGTCGAGCAGAGCGTCGATCTCGGGGTCCTTGAACTTGCCGAAGTTGACCGGTGAGCCGCCGTACCACCAGTAGTACTGGGTGTCGGGGTCGCCCCCGGGGTGGTTGCGCCAGTACTGCACCTGCCACTTGTCCCCCAGTGCGGTGCTGATCTGCTGTGCCTGCTCGATGGGGTCGAGGGTCACCTCGATACCCGCCTGTGCCATCTGGTCCTGGATGAAGCCGGTGATCTGCAGCGTGCTGGCGCTGTTGCTGGAGGTGATCGCGAACTCGAGGGGTGACCCCGTCTCCCGTTCGTACTGCTCGGCCAACGCTGCTGCCTCGTCGGGGTCGTAGGCGGGGAACCCGGTGTCCTCGAGGTACCCGGTCACCCCGGGTGCGAAGGGACCCGAGGCCATGGTCATCTGATCCAGGAACACGACCGACCGCATCTCGTCGCGGTTCAGGGCGCTGGCCACCGCGCGACGCGCGGTGAGGCTGTCGAAGGGTGCCTTGGAGGTGTTGAACATCAGGTAGGAGACCTCCGGAGAACCTGTCGGTGTTCACCTGCGCCAGAGCCCCTGTGTCGACCAGGGAGCGAACCTGGTCGATCGTAGCTGCGTCGTTGGTGTGCATCGCCTGTAGCTCGCCGGACTCGAGTGCGTTGATCCGGGCTGACTCCTCGATGATCGGGCGGTACTCGATCCTGTCGAGGTACGGCAGGCGGCTTCCGTGACCGTCGCGCATCCAGTAGTCGGGATTCCTCGATGCAGTGAGGTGGTCGTTGACCTTCCACTCGTCGAGCTTGAAGGGCCCGGTGCCGATCAACCGGGTGTCACAGGTCTTGGCGTCGTCGAGTTGTGCCTGAGCGATGATCCCTACGCGGCCCGAGCCGTACAGCGCCGAAGGCAGCGCGGGCCACGGAACCGCGGTGGTGATGGTGAGGGTCAGGTCGTCTACGACCTCCACCGACGAGATGTCCTCGAAGACGAAAACGAACAGCGCCGAGCGCCGACCGGGATACTTGCCGCGGTAGGCGTCCAGGTTGTTCTTCACGACCTCCGCGGTCAGCGGGGATCCGTCGTGGAAGCTGACGCCGTCACGCAGTGTCATGGTCCACTTCGTGTAGTCGTCGTTGGGTTCGAGCGACTCTGCGAGCAGCGGTACGTACTCGCCTTTCGCATTGGGTGCGGTGAGGGTGTCGTAGATCGTCTTGGCCACCTGGATGCCCGAGATGGCGAGCTGGCTCTCGGGCAGGCACCAACCCCCGACGACTCGTTCTCGAGGCCGTAGACGACCGTGCCGCCCTCCACGGGGGTGGTGGGCTCGCCATTGGAACCGTCGCCTGAGGGTGGGTCTTCGTCACCGCCACACGCTGACCCGACGATCGCAAGCAGGCAAAGCACGGCAACGGTGACAGCTCGACGGAGCGTCCCTCTTGGTGCCTTAGGTCGGTGCATCGGCACGTCACTGTAGTCATGGATCGACACGAGGTGACGCCTGCCACAGTTGGTGTCTGCGCGCCCGGTGTCGCTCACTGCCCGCTCCGCCACAGACCGGCGACGGGGATCCCCGAGGTGAGGCCTGGGAACGGCGGGCTTCCGTCGGGCAGCTCCGGGCCCTCGATGCCACCGATGTCGAGTTGTGACCCGATCGACCACTCCGTCCAATTCGTCCACTGGTCGTAGGCCTCCGCTCCGAACTCGCGGTTGACCGCCTCGTACACCGCACTTCGGCGCTCGGCATCGGTCGCCGATCGTCCCTCGTCGAGAAGTGCGTCGATCTCCGGGTCTTCGAACTTGCCGAAGTTGAGAGGCGATCCCCGTACCACCAGATGTACTGCTCGTCGGGGTCGGCGCCACCGTGGTTGCGCCAGGAGATCGCCTCGTAGTCACCGGTGATGGCTGTGCTGATAAGCGTCGCCTGTTCGATCGGCGCGATCTCCACCTCGATGCCTGCGCGCCCCCACATGTCCTGGAGCAGTTGGGCCGTCTGAGTGGTCTCGGGATCGTTCTGATAGGTGTAGGTGAACGTGAGCGGCTTTCCCGTCGCTGCTTCATAGGCGGCTGCGTGCTTCCTCGCCGCCTCGAGGTCGAATCCGGGATAGCCGGCGTCCTTGAGGTAGCCGACGGTTCCCGGCCCGAAGGGCCCCGACGCGATCTGGAACCTGTCCTGGTTGCGGATCCTGTTGAACTCCTCGCGGTCCACTGCGTACGCGGCCGCAAGCCGGGCGTCACGGTTGTCGAAGGGCGCTCTGGACGCGTTCAGCATCGTGTAGCCGACCTCGGGAAACGCGTCGGAGCTCAACAGGTTGATCTCACCGGCCTGCTCGGCGTCTTCGAGGATCGCAGTGGAGGCGGCGCCCGAGCTGTAGCCCATATCGAACTCACCCGACACCACGGAGTTGGCCATCGTGATCGGATCGACCGACGGCCGGAACTCGATGCCGTCGAGATAGGGGAGCCGGTTGCCGCGGGAATCGGTCTGCCAGTAGTCGGGGTTCCGCGTGACGCTCAGGTGATCGTTGACCGTCCACTCGTCGAACATGAACGGGCCCGTGCCGATCAGCTCACGGTCGCAGGTCTCGGCATCGTCGAGCTGGGCCTGTGCGACGATGCCTGCGCGCCCTCCTGAGTACAGCGCCGCGGGTAGGGACGGCCAGGGGATCGACGTGCTGATCGACAGCGTGCGGTCGCCGGTCACCTCGACCCCTTCGATGGGCTTGAACAGGAACATCAACAGGAGCGGCTCTCGCGGCGGGTACGAACCGAGGAATGCATCGAGGTTGTTCTTGACGACCTGCGCCGTCAGCGGGGACCCGTCGTGGAACGAGACATCCGGGCGCAGGGTGATGCTCCACTGGGTGTAGTCGTCGTTGGGTTCGACCGACTCCGCCAGGAACGGCACGTACTCGCCTTTCGCATTCGGTGCGGTGAGGGTGTCGTAGACCGCCCGGGCCACCTGGATGCCGGAGATCGCGAGCTGGCCTTCGGGCATGCACCAACCCCCCGAGGTCTCTGCTTCGAGCCCGAACACCACCGATCCGCCGTACACGGGCTCCTCGACACCGCCCTCCTCCCGGGCGCCACCGCCCGGGTCACCGCCTCCGCAGGCCGGGAGCAGCAGCATGGCCGCGGCGGGCACCAGGAGTAGACATGCCATCGGTGATCGCATCGAGGCCCCCTGTGACGTCCGTCATTGCGGCGAGACGCCGAGGATACCGTCATCATGGGTGCTTGCGGCGGGATCGTGGCTCCGCCGCCGGAACACCCGCTCAGTCGGACATCCAGGTCCCAGAGAGGCTGTGGCCGTCGGCCAGGCCTGGGAAGGGCTCCTGCCCATCGGGCAAAGGGGCTCCCAGGATCCCGTGCACGTTCGTTGCGGTACCGATCGCCCACACGTTCCAACTCAACCAGATGTTGTAGATCTCCTTCGCGAACTCCCGGTTGATCTCCTCGTAGATCTCCTTGCGCCTCGCCGGATCCGACGATGCCCGGCCTTCTTCGAGCAGCGCGTTGATCTCCGGGTCGTCGAAGTTGTTGAAGTTGGTGGGCGAGTCGCCGTGCCACCAGACGTACTGGTTGTCAGGGTCGCCACCGGGGTGGTTCTGGAACGCGAGTGCCTGGAAGTCGCCTGCGATCGCTCGCACGATCATGGTCGCCTGCTCCACAGGATCGATGTGCATCGTGACGCCGACCCGCTTGGCCTGCGCCTGGACGAGCTGTGCCGTGGCCACCACCGCGGGGTTGTCCCAGACCGTGAAGGTGAACTCCAACGGCTCGCCGGTCTCTTCCTCGTAGCGGGCCACGAGCTCCTTGGCCCTCTCGGGGTCGTACTGGGGGATCCCGGTGTCCTCCAGGTAGCCGATCGAACCCGGTCCGAACGGGCCATTGGCCTTGGGTTCCTTGTCGAGGTTGATCACCTCCTGGATCTCGTCGAGATCCACCGCCGCGGCGGCCGCCTGGCGTGCCAGAGGGTTGTCGAAGGGGGCTTCGCCACGTTGAGCAGGCCGTAGGACACGTCTGGGTACTCGCCGGAGGTCTCGAGGGAGATCTCACCGGCCTCCGCGGCGTCCTCCAGGGCCACGATCTCGGTCGCGCCGCCGGTCTGCATCGCCTGGACCTGTCCTGACAGCAGCGCGTTGACCCGGGCGTCACCGTCGACGAACGGCCTGAACTCAACCGAGTCGAGGTATGGCAGGTGGTTGCCGTCGGCGTCGGTGCGCCAGTAGTCCTCGTTGCGCGATGCCGTGAAGTGGTCGTTGACCACCCACTCCTCCTTCACGAAGGGGCCCGTACCGATCAGGTCCTGGTCGCACTTCTTGGAATCGAGCTGTGCCTGCCCCATGATGCCGGTGCGCCCTGGTAGTAGAGGTAGGAAGGCAGCGAGGGCCAGGGCGTGGTGGTGGTCACCTTCACCGTCAGGTCGTCGACGACCTCCACCGCGGCGATGTTGGTGTAGACGAACTGGGTGAGCAGCGCCTTGCGTGCGGGGTACTTGCCGCGCCATGCGTCGATGTTGTTCTTCACCACGGTGGAATCGAGCGCCGTGCCGTCGTGGAAGGTGACACCATCACGCAGCTTGATCGTCCACTCGGTGTACTCGGCGTTCGGTTCGACCGACTCCGCGAGGAACGGCACGTAGTTGCCTTCGGCATCGGGGATCGTCAGCGTGTCGTAGATCGTCTGGGCAACCATGAGGCCCGAGATGGCGAGATACGCCTCGGGAAGGCACCAGCCCCCGTCGTCTCGGCCTCGAGGCCGTAGACGAGCTCACCGCCCTGCACCGGAGCGCCGGGGTCGTCGCCTGAACCGTTTCCGCCTGTCTCGTCACCACCGCCTCCGCAACCCGAGGCTACGAGTGCGATCACTCCCGTGACCGCGGCCACGACCACCCAGGGCCGATGTCCGCGCGAACGGCGCGGCGTTCCAGGTTCCAAGTGCTCCGACATCACCAACTCCTGTTCCCCGTGCAGATGTGCATGGAATGTTGCATCGACGTCGCCCAGCGCCGTAGGAGCCGACACCGTAGTCGGTCCCGAACCGTGGCCGACGCATCGAGTGCACGGTTCCGATGGTGCTGCGGCGGCACCACCGCCGCACCGGTCATCCGGCGAGGTGGATGCCGGAGGTGGCATGACCCGTGACGAGGCCCTTGGTCGGTTGCTTCCCTCCGGGAAGAGTCACGCCTCGGATGCCGCGGATGTCGGGTTGCGTGGCGATCGTCCACAGGGTCCAGTTCAGCCAGGCAAAGTGCACCTGCTCCGCGAGACGGCGGTTCAGGTTCTCGTAGATGTCCTCGGAGGCCTTCCTGTCGAGTTCGGAACGTCCCGCATCGAGCAGGGCGTCGATCTCGGGGTCCTTGATGCGGCCGAGGTTCACCGGAGAGGTCGAGTACCACCACACGTAGTTGCCGTCGGGGAACCCTCCGGGGAAGTTCCTGAATGCCATGGCGTCCCAGTCGTCGCCGAGAGCGGTCTTGATGAGCGTTGCCTGATCGAGCGCGCGGAGGTGGACCTCCATGCCCGCTGCTGTGAGCTGGCCCTGGAGGAACTGTGCGGAGCGAAGGTTCTCCTCGTCGCTGGGGTGGGCGTAGGTGAACTCCAGCGGTTCGCCGGTTCGCGCTTCGTAGTCGGCCACCAGCTCCTTGGCTCGATCCAGGTCGAAGGCGGGGAAGCCTGCGTCCTCGAGGTAGCCGGGCGCGCCCGGCGGGAACGGTCCTGAGGCGGTATCCAACAGCCCGAGTGCGACCACTTGGGTGTAGGTGTCACGGTCCAGCGCGGCTGCCACCGCCTCCCTGGCCATCTGGTCGTCGAAAGGAGGATGCGCCTCGTTGAACATCATGAACCCGACCTCCGCATTGCCCGAGGACTGAACGAGATCCACGTTGCCGCTCACGGCCTCCCTGGAGTGTCTCGATGGCCGGAGGGAGGATGTCATGGCGATGTCGTATTCACCCGGAGAGAAGCCCGTTGGCTCGTGCCTGGGCATCCGGCACCGGGCGGAACGTGATGCCGTCCAGGTACGGCAACTGCTCACCTTGAGCGTCCTTGCGCCAGTAGTCAGGATTTCGCTCGAGGGTCAGGTGGTCGTTCACCTCCCATTCGACGAACTTGAACGGCCCGGTTCCGATCAGGTTCTGGTCGCAGGTTTCGGGGTCGTCCAACTGGGCCTGTGCCATGATGCCGCTGCGACCGCCTCCCGTACAGATAGGCGGGAAGAGTCGGCCACGGCACCTTGGTGGTGATCACGATCGTGAGGTCGTCGACGATCTCGACGCTGTCGATGTTGTCGAGAGCGAACCCTCCCAGGATCGCGGTGCGCTTCGGGTACCTACCGATCCAAGCGTCGATGTTGTTCTTGACCACAGATGCATCGAGTTCCGAACCGTCGTGGAAGGTGACTCCTTCGCGGAGTGTGAGGACCCACTCGGTCGCATCGGCGTTGGACTCGGCCGACTCCGCCAGGAATGGCACGAAGCCGTCGGTGCTCGGCACGAACAGGAAGTCGTATACGGACCAGACCACCATCATCCCGCTGATGGCCAACTGTGATTCCGGAATGCACCACCCGCCGGTCGTCTCCGCTTCGAGCGCGTAGGTAACCTCACCTCCCCGGTCGGCTGCGGTGGTGTCCTGGCGCCGGGGACCGTCGGAGCTGTCCGGGTCACCGTCGCTACAGGCTGCGGTGGCCGGTAGGAGGACCGACAGCGCCGCCACGAGGCACACCGACCATGTTGGAACCCGACGCGAAGCATGACGAACCGGGCCAGGATCTGTCACTCATCGCACGAGGCTAGGCCAGCCCACCTCGTCGATGCTGCGAGTTCGCGCGCTCATCGAGGACCTTGCGCAAGATGCTGGGGCGATCCGTCATGATGCCGTCAACGCCCATGTCCAGCAGCCGGTGCATCTCGGTGGGATCGTCAACGGTCCACACATGCACCTGCACGTCGGCGTTGTGCGCCCATTCCAGAAGTCCGGCGGTGAGCACCCGGACACCCTTGTGCCGCAGCGGGATCTGAAGGCACCCGTAATCCAGTCGGATGCTCGGACCCCGCTCGGCTCGCCGCACAGAGGCGCCCGGAGAGATCCGGGCAAGGGCCATGGCATGCACCGTCTCACGAGGGCCTGCGGAGGTGCACAGCGCAGGGCCCAGCCTGTCGCGGGCCCGCTTGAGTCGACTCTGGGAGAAGGCGCCGACGCAGACCCGATCGACGGCATCGAGGCGCACCAGCGCATCCATCAGCGGGCCTACCACCGCGTCGGACTTCGGGTCGATGTTGAAGCGCTGATCCGGGAAGGACACCAGCAACTCCTCGAAGGTGGGGATCGGTTCTCTTCCAGCGAGCCGGGCCTGTGACACCTCGCGCCACGTCAGTGCTGCGATCTCGCCGTTCGCGTCGGAGACGCGGTCGAGTCGTTCGTCGTGCGCCGCAACAACCACGCCGTCGGCAGTCAGGTGCACGTCGGTCTCCAGGTAGGTGAAGCCCACCTCGACCGCGGCGGCGAACGCGGCGAGGCTGTTCTCGGGAGCCTTCTCGGTGCCCCCGCGGTGAGCGAAGGCCAACGGCGCATCGTGGACCAGGAACCCGTGCGATGCCGGTCGGGTCGTCACGCGAACCGAGGATATCCCGGCTCCCGTCTGCAAGGGCCGCGCAGCTACCGTGACGGGACACCAGGGCCGATCACCGTCACACACCCGTCGGGCCCACCAGGGACCAGCCGATGACAACCGCACGACCGACCACCGCCAACGACGGAACCTCGCCCGCAGATGCCGAGACGGAGCGGGTGATCGAGGCGACAGAGGCATTCCTCGCAGCGAACGACCCCGTCGCCATGGCCGACCAGGAGTTCCTGGGAGCGCAGTTCGACCACGGTTTGGCGTGGGTGCACTTTGGCGAAGGTCACGGGGGACTGGGAGTCAACCCACGACTTCAGGCAGTGGCGACGCGCAGGATCCGCAGCGCGGGTGGACCCGTCGGCGGCGCGGCCAACCCCATCGGCTACGGC
The DNA here is from genome assembly GCA_027493675.1 of Microthrixaceae bacterium. Taxonomy (GTDB): domain Bacteria; phylum Actinomycetota; class Acidimicrobiia; order Acidimicrobiales; family Microtrichaceae; genus JAMLGJ01. The sequence continues at coordinate 41,606 of JAOSKI010000011.1, forward strand.
ATGTGCGGGCCGGCCGTGGAGGTGCACGGCACCGAGGAGCAGAAGAAGCTGCTACGACCGCTGTTCACCAACGAGCACATCTGGTGTCAGCTCTTCTCGGAACCCGGCGCAGGTTCCGATGTCGCTTCTCTCGCGACCAGGGCCGAGCGCGACGGCGAGCAGTGGGTGCTCAACGGCCAGAAGGTGTGGACAACCCCTCGCCCACGTGGCGCGCTATGGGTTGCTGATCGCGCGATCCGATCCCGAGCTCCCCAAGCACCGTGGAATCACCGCGTTCATCGTCGACATGACCGCGCCGGGGGTCGAGACACGACCGTTGCGCCAGATGACCGGTGACGCCGAGTTCAACGAGGTCTACTTCACCGACGTGCGAATCCCCGACGAGATGCGACTCGACGACGTGGGGAGGGGCTGGGCGGTGTCGATCACCACCCTGATGAACGAGCGGGTCTCGATCGGCGCGGGAACCGGCTCCCCGCCGCGAGGGCTCAGGGCCCATCTCACAGCTCATGGAGTGCTGGGCCGAGCACGGCGGCGACCCTGTGATGGCCGACCGCGTGACCCGGCTGTGGATCCGCGCGGAGGTGAACCGCCTCACGAACATGCGCGCTTCGCTCAACCGCAGGATCGGGACGCCCGGACCCGAGGGTTCGGTGTCGAAGCTCGCCATGGCCGAGCTCAACAAGGAGATCTACGAGGCGACCACCGACATCCGCGGTGCCGCTGGGATGCTCTACGGGTCCTATGACTTCCCGCCTGCCAGGAACGTGCTCTTCGGCGACGACGTGGCCGTCAACTTCCCTACGCGCACGGGCCAACTCCATCGAGGGTGGGACGTCGGAGGTCCTCCGCAACATCCTCGGCGAGCGGGTGCTCGGCCTGCCCGGCGAGCCGCGTGGACAAGGAGCTGCCCCTGGAACGAGGTGCCTCGCTCCTGACCCGGCGGGCTCCCGGGTGCTGCGCACCGCGCCCGCCTCCTCCACGACGTGGGGCCCTGCCCCACGGTGGCGGTTGTTCCTGACCCGGCGGGCTCCCGGGTGCTGCGCACCGCGCCCGCCTCCTCCACGACGTGGGGCCCCTGCCCCACGGTGGCGGTTGTTCCTGACCCGGCGGGCTCCGGGTGCTGCGCACCGCGCCCGCCTCCTCCACGACGTGGGGCCCCTGCCCCACGGTGGCGGTTGTTCCTGACCCGGCGGGCTCCCGGGCGAGCACCCGATACCGGCGGTGAGCCAATAGCGTGGGTGGCATGTCGCGCCGCACCAAGATCGTGGCCACGATCGGCCCAGCCTCAGACAACCCCTCCACCCTCGCGGCGTTGATGGAGGCGGGTATGGACGTGGCACGGCTCGGCCTTGCCCACAACACCCTGGACGAGGTCCTCGAGCGCTATCGCCGCATTCGCAAGGTCTCCGAGGAGACAGGCCACAACGTCGGCATCCTCGTGGATCTCCCTGGACCGAAGGTGAGGTTGGGCAACTTCGGCGACCAGCCGATCGAGATGGCGGGGGGACACAGCTTCGATCTCGTGCCGGGGCTCGACAGCTCGGACCCGACCACCGTGGGGGTCGACTACGACGGCCTGTTGAACGACGTGCACGAAGGTGACCTGCTGGCCGTCGGCGACGGCAGCGTCGTGCTCCGCATCGACACGGTCGCCTCCGACCACGCCGAGGCGAGCATCTCCCACGGTGGTCCGGTTCAGGGCCGACCCGGCCTTCACATCCCCTCGGACCGCCTGTCGATCGCGTCGCCGACGCCGGATGACCTGCACAGGTTGGATGCGTTCGTGGATGCAGGTGTGGACATGGTCGCACTGTCGTTCGTGCGATCTGCACACGACATCCGCCGCGTCGGGACCGAGCCCTACCCACGTGGGCCGCTTCTGGTGGCCAAGATCGAGACACGAGCGGCCGTGCAGAACCTCGAGGGGATCATCGAGGCCGCGGGGGCCATCATGATCGCCCGTGGTGACCTGGGTGCGGAGCTTGGAATAGAGGAGTTGCCGCACCTGCAGAAGAGGATCACGCGCGACTGCATCTCGGGTGGCAAGCCCGTCATCACCGCCACCCAGATGTTCGAGTCGATGATCACCTCGCCGGCGCCGACGCGTGCCGAGGTGAGCGATGCGGCGAACGCGATCTTCGACGGCTCCTCGGCGGTGATGCTGTCGGCGGAGACCGCGGTGGGACACAACCCAGTGGCGACCGTAGCGACCATGGCGAGAGTGGCCGAGCGGGCCGACGCGGAGTTCGACTACGACGCCTGGGCGCAGGGATCCGCCTCATACGTTCCGGCGGAGCTCCCAGGCAGCGACAACCGGATCACCGATGCGATGACTGCGGCCACATGGCGTGCCGCAACGGAGATGGGTGTGGCGGCGATCGTGTGCATCAGCGAATCGGGTTTCACCGTGCGGTCCATCGCCCGTTTCCGACCGAAGATGCCGATCATCGGCTTCAGCCCGCGCAGCCGCACCGTGCGGCAGCTGTCGCTCAGTTGGGGGACGGTGCCCGTGCAGGCGTCCGGCCACGTCGACAGCATCGAGACCATGGACGAGATGATCGTCGCCGCCCGCGAGGCCGGCCATGTCCGCAGTGGCGATGTGGTGGCGGTCCTGGCAGGCACCGGAGGACGTTCCACCGACATGCTCCGTCTGGCGGAGGTGCCTTGAGTACGACCGGACCCGGCGCCGGCCACCAACGGGTGCCACCGGCGCCACTGCGGACTGCGACCGTCGACGGCCTGGCGGTCACGCGGCGACGCCCGGAGACACCTGCGGCCGGCGTCGTGATCGTCCATGGGGCCATGGACCGTGCCGCGACCTTCTCGCGGGTGATGAGACGTCTGGGGGAGTTCGACGTCGTGGCCTACGACAGGCGTGGGTATGCAGGGTCGCGAACCTCCGGGACCGTCCGCGCCGGACCGATCCGCTCAGGCCGTTTCGGATGCAACCGCTGCTCCTCCGATGTACACGATCCCCTGTGCGGGCATGCGCGCGACCTGCTCACAGTGGTCGAGTGGGTGAGCGAACAGGATCCTGATCTGCCCAGGCTCGTCGTGGGTCACAGCCTCGGCGCTCTGATAGCGCTCGTGGCAGCGGCGACACCGTGTGGGCCGGCATCCGGCGACGGCGACATCCCCGACCCGGCGACGGTGCTCCTCGGCGCCTGAGAGCCGACGCGCTCTGCTTGTTCGAGCCGCCCCTTCCGTGGCTCGATCCTGGATACGCAACCTCCGGCTCGCGCGCGATCGACATCGGCCGCTCCGAGGGACCGGCGGCCGCTGCCGAGTTCTTCTACCGGGCAGCCATCGGCGACCGGGCATGGAGCCGCCTGGACGAATCCGACCAGGCTCTCAGGCGGAGCGAGGGTGAGACGCTGATGGCGGAGTTGGCCGCAGCGCGCGCTGAGCGTGCGGAGCTGCCGCTGCCGGCGCAGCGTGACACGGTCCATGTCGGGCGGGGAGACCGTGGCCCGGTCCACCTCCGGGCTGCGGCCGAGGTCCTCGCCGAGGCAGCCGGCGTCGACTGTCACGTCATCGCGGGTGCATCCCACGGAGCCCATCTCCAGCACCCGGACCGCTTCGCCCAGTGGGTGCGAACGGCGGCATCCGACGCCATCGGAGCGGAGGGCCGGCGGTGATCCTGCGCCGATCCCGACAGCGGACTGCGTTCGTGCTCTCCGGCGGAGGCAACCTGGGTGCGTTGCAGGTCGGCATGCTCGATGCGCTCACCGAGCACGACATCGTGCCCGACGTCGTTCTCGGCTGCTCGGTCGGCGCGCTCAACGGTGCGGTCTACAGCGGCGACCCCACCCGGGCCGGGGTGCGCCGGTTGGTGGAGCGGTGGAGCAGCATCGACTCGCCCACGCTGATGCCTTCGTCGCTGATGCCGAGCGCGCTGCAACTGCTGCGCAAGGGCGCTTCGCTGCACGACAGCGCCGGGCTGAGGCAGACCGTCATCGACATGCTCGGGGACCAGTCGACCTTCGAATCGCTCGCGCTGCCGTTCCAGTGCGTGGCGGCGAACGTGGAGACCGCCATGGAGCACTGGTTCACCCAGGGAGAAATAGCTCCCGCCGTGATGGCGTCCGCAGCGCTCCCGGCCGTCTATCCACCCGTCGAGATCGACGGCGTCAGGTACCTCGACGGGGGAGTGATCCACAACGTACCGATAGAACGGGCGGTGGAGCTCGGGTGCAACCGGATCTTCGTGCTGCACATGGGTCCCCACGGCAGGCCGGACGCCGACATCCGCAGGCCCCTCGACGGTGCGATGTTGGCCTACTGGGTAGCGCGCAACAGCCGCTTCGCAAGGGATCTTGCCGCTCTGCCCGAGGGGAGTGGAGGCCATCGTGTTGCCCCCCGGGAAGCGCCCAGAGCTCCGCTACGACGACTTCACCCAGACCGGGGTGCTCATCGAACAGGGCCGCACCCAGACCCTCGAGTTCCTGGAGCGCCGTGCGGAGGAGATCGACACCGCGGAGCCGACCCCCGGTCTTCGCGCACGTCTGTCACGGCTGCGTCTCCCTGCGGGGATACGCCGGAGGAAGGCGGCGGAGGCCGCGGCGACGGATCCCAAGGGTGCGATCGTGCTCGGGGCCGACGAGCCGTGAGCGAGGGCACCGTCGTTCCGGTGGGAATCGTCCTGTGCGGTGGATCGTCGGTGCGCATGGGGCGGGACAAGGCCTCCATGGGGGGACCCTCCGTGGGCTCACCGGGTGGCGGCCGCTCTGGCGGGGGCGGGTTGCGCGACCGTGGAGTTGCAGGGGGGAGTCGATGGCCTGGGGACCTCAGCGTGGACCCAGGTGCCCGACTTCGAGCCGGGCGGGGGACCAGCACCCGCGATTGCGCAAGCCGCGTCACGACACCGCGGGCGCCGCTTGGTCGTCGCGGCCTGTGATCTGCCGAATCTCGTGCCCGCTGCCCGTCAAGTTGCTCCTCGATGCCGTCGGCAGCGGTGAAAGCGGCGCCGCCGCCTACAGGGTGGGGCACCGCGCCAACTGGTCCCTGGTGGCGCTCCATGTGGATCTGGTTGCAGAGCTGGCAGACACGAGCCCGGCCGAGGTCGTCGGGTGTCCGCTGAAGTCGCTCCTGTCGCCTGCGGCCACGTTTGTTGGATCCACGGGATCCTCTTGAGGTCACCGACATCGACGGTCCACCCGCGGCGTCGCCGTAGTCGCTCTGTGAGCGGCGAGGGGACCCTCGTTCACTGATCAGGTCGGGCCGCACGATAGCCTGATTCCCTTGTTGTCCCAGGAGCGGCGCCTCACCCACCCGAAGCCTGCTCATCCGGGACGCTGCTCGCCGAGGACGACCGTGGCAATACTGGAGATCGCAGTTGACGAGCCGGCCACCCACGTGGAGGCCGGCGCAGCGCTACTCGACACGCGGCTGACCGACGGAATGAGGTTGAGGGCTCACCTCCCCGGACGTACCACGCGGAGGTGATGGCTCACATGAGCGGGCCCTTCGAGATCATCACCGACGACGCCGGGTTCCAGGCCCTCGTTGCCCGACTCGCGTCGGAGCCGCGCTACGCGATCGACACCGAGTTCCATCGTGAGAAGACCTACTACCCGCATGTGGCTGTGGTGCAGATAGCAGACAGCCGGGGCACCTGTGTGATCGACGCACTGGAGGTCGATCTCTCCCCCCTGCGCGAGGTGCTCGAAGGTCCGGGGCTCGCGGTGATGCACGCCGCCAAGCAGGATCTGGAGGTGTTGGACCGGGCATGTCAGGCCGTCCCGCACGCCCTCTTCGACACCCAGTTGGCCGCCGGATTCGTGGGCTACACAACCCCCAGCCTCTCGGTGCTGCTGGATGGCGAGCTGGGGGTGCAGGTGGGCAAGGCGGACCGGCTGACCGATTGGTTGAAGCGTCCGCTCACCGATGCGCAGCTGAGCTACGGCCGACGACGTCGCGCACCTGTTGGACCTGCACGACCGGCTCTCAGCCCAGCTCGAGCAGCGTGGCCGCACGGCATGGGCTTGGGAGGTCTGCGAGGAACTCCGCAGTGACCCACCGACACCCCGTGATCCCGAGGAGGTCTGGCGCCGGATCAAGGAGGTCCGACACCTCAAAGGCAACCGCCTCGCGCTAGCCCAGAAGGTCGCTGCCTGGCGTGAGCGCCGGGCGATCGAGACCGATGTGACACCCAAGTTCATCCTGTCCGACCTCGGGGTGGTGTCGGTTGCCTCGTCGGCACCTCGCACCCTTGAGGCGCTCACCGGCTTGAGGGGCGTCGACGGCCGCGTTCTCAAGGGTGGGGGTGGAGAGAAGCTCCTCGAGGTGGTCCGATCCAACATCGACGCACGGCCGGCGCGCCGTGGAGACCGTCCCGTCGGCGAGTTGCCCGCGGAGCTCCGACCAGTACTCCCGCTCGTGTCCACATGGGTGAACCAGCGGTGCCGGGACCTCGACATCGAGACATCACTGCTGGCGACCCGCAGTGATATCGAGGAGTTCCTCCGCGGTGATCCCGGCGCGCGCCTCGCGTCCGGGTGGAGAGCCGAGATCGTGGGCGAGCCCATCCGGAGGTTGGTCGAGGGGACCGCGGGCCTGGCGTTCGCGAAGGGCCGTGGCCTCGTGCTCGTCGAGCTGGACGGTAGCTGACGGCACAGCTCAAGCAGCGACATGCCACAGCCGGGCGCTACAGGCCGATCACGCGGGCCTCGTCGGGTGCGAGCGTCCCGTCGGCATGACCGTCCGGCGGGGGCGGCCAGGCGGTGCCGGCGATCCATCGGCCCGGGGTATGGGCCGATTTCACTCCCGACGTGGTGAAGTTGATCGCCACCTCGACGTGCTGAAGGTCTGCGCCGTGTCCGTCGCCGGAAAGCGACCTGCTGAAGCGCAACACGCCGCTCGGTGCATCCAGCAACTCGATCGCTCCGCTGCGCAGCACCGGGAGCTCCTCCGCAGAGCCAGCAGACGTCGGTAGTGGTTGAGCATGGAGGACTTGTCGCGGCGCTGGGTCTCGAAGCTGAGAGCCTCTGCTCTGGCCGGCAACGGCAACCAGGCTGACGGACCCCAGCCACCGGTTGGATCGGCGCTCCACGGGATTGGAGCCCTGCAGCCGTCACGACCGCCAGGATCCACAGCCCGATCCAGGCCGGAACCTCCGTGTCGCTCAGGCCCAACTCCTCACCCTGGTACAGGAACGGCGTGCCACGCAGGGGTGAGGAGCATCACTGCAGCAGCGCGTGCACGTGCCATGGAGCCGTAGGCGTCACGTGCCTGGGTAGGTCGTGGTTCGAGAGCACCCAGGTGGGCCAGGCGCCGACCCGCTCGTGTGCCGCGTAGCTCTGCTCCAGTTCCTTCTGCCATGCCTCGGCCTCCCATGGCGTGTGTACCGCCAGGAAGTTGAATGCCAGGTGGAGCTCGTCACCTGTCCCCAGGTAGCTCAGCTGCTGGTCACGGTCGAACACGTAGGTCTCGCCCAACAGCAGGTGCTCACCGGGACGGTCGCCGTCGACCACCTTGCGCAATCCACGTAGGCACTCGCGAGTGCCTTCTCCATGATCGAAGATGCACGCCGGGAGACCGGCGAGCTCCTCGGGAGCGTCAGGCAGGTCGGGCGACTTGCCGATGCAGTGGACCACGTCCGCGCGGAATCCGTCCACGTCCCGTCGCATCCAGAACCGCAGAACCTCGGCCATGTCGTCGCGCACATCGATGCTGTTCCAGTCGAGATCCGGCTGTTCGGGCAGGAACAGGTGCAGGTAGTACTGGCCGCTCAGATCGTCGAAGGTCCATGCAGGCTCTGGTGAGAAGGCCCGAACCCAGTTGTTGGGCGGGCCACCATCGGGAGCCGGATCCCGCCACACGTAGCGATCCCTCGTCGGAGCGTCACGCGACGTCCTCGCATCGATGAACCACGGATGGCGATCCGAGGTGTGGTTGGGGACGTAGTCCATGATGATCCTGATCCCCTTGTCGTGCAGCGCCGCCACCAGGTGGTCGAAGACCCCAAGGTCCCCGAAGACCGGGTCGATGTCGCAGTGGTCCGAGACGTCGTATCCGGAAGTCGGCCATTGGCGAGGGGTACACCGGTGACAGCCATACCGCATCGACACCGAGATCGACGAGATCCTCGATGTGGGCCTCGATGCCCGCGATGTCTCCGATTCCATCGCCGTCGGAATCTGCGAAGCTCCGCGGGTAGATCTGGTAGACCACCGCGCCGCGCCACCAGGGATCGGTCCGTTCCACTGCCTTCTCCTGGGTGGTGTACGTAGGGGATGAGTACGACGACATCTGTCACACCATCGAATCAGAACCTTGATCATGATGCCCGGTCACCTCTGCGCTACACTGGCCGATCCCGCCGGAAACAAGTCGGGTCGGGTCCAGTGGGTCCGTGTTCCGACAGCGGGCGGTTCGCGCTGCGCAGTCGGACGAACCGAACTTGTCCCAGTCGCATACGATGACCTACGCGCAAAGGTCTTACGGGGAGAAACCGTGAAGAAGGGGTCGGCATCGCCGATATGGAGGAGGCCAGAGCCCTCAAGCGTGGCTCGGACCTCGACATCGAGAGCATCCTGAACGACTTGTCGGGCGACTCGGATGAGTCCATCGACGACGATGACGACGACGAGTACGACTACGACGAGGACTGAGCGGCCACACCTGCGGATGTGGTCGGCGATGTGACACCGGGGATGCCCAAGATGCGCCGCCCACGGCTGCCGGGCATCGCGAGGTCATCACGGAGTCAGGTGGACCTATCGCCGGGTACGGTGAACCTCGCCACTGCCTCCGTGCGCTGGATGAACCCAGTGCAGCCCGTCGACGTCGAGGGTGTTGCGGCTGCATGCCAAGGTGAAGGCTGCGCCGCCGGCAGAGCGGAACTGCTCCAGCGCCTCGCGATGCATGTCGGCGGTGGATGCATCGCACAGCGATGCCATCTCTTGGGCACTGAAGGGCTGAAGGGGCGCGCCCAGGCTGCGCAGAGCGCCGGTGTCTCGGGGCCAACCGACCTGGAACGACGGATCCGGTTCATCTCGGTGCGGTTGGGGCGGCGTGCCGGTACGCCGGCGATCCGAGGGGCTGTCCGCCACACCCGGGCCCGTGCCCCGATCTCCTCGGCCCTGCGCAGCTCACCCGGGTCCATCCGTCCGACGATTCCTGTATCTGACGACCGCCTGCGCAGCAGCCTTCCCGCTGAGGAACCACGCTCGAGAAGCCACACGAGCAGCCGGTTGTCCGGACCGTCGAAGCTACGGCGTACCGGAACGACAGACGAACACGTCCTCCTCGCCGAACGAGTTCGCCCTGGCGGTGATGGTCTCGGACCACATCACCGGACCGCGCACCGAGTGCACACATCTCTCCGGGCGGTCCTCGAGGACACTCGGAAGTCGTCGTGTGCGTTCCTGCATGCCATCGAGCAAGGCTTCGAACTCACACGACAGGGCAAAGGAGACCCGCGCCGCATCCTCGAGGAGGGGTACCGGGAGTCCGGTCAGGGCCACTGCTGCGGCCACCGCCGGGATCCGACGATCGCGGTGGGTCCAGAGCTCTGCGGTCGCGCCGCTTGAGCCGAGCAAGCCCGCGGTCACACCATCAACTCCTCACCGATCAGCTCCTCGATCACCCTGCGGGCCTCTCGTTGTTCGTCCTTGTCCATGCGCGGCGCGATCTCGTTGAACAGCTCCACCGCCTGGTATTCGTCCATCCCCTCGAACTGCGGAAGGAAGAACGCGTAGAACACCTCGTAGAGGAGCCTTGAGGGCTCCACATGGTCCTTCATGCGGCGCTCCACGTAGCGTCGTGCATCGACGTAGATCGCGGGGCCGAGGTCCTTCAGCCGACGAAGCGCGAGCAGTTCGGTGAGGATCTCGCCACCACCCGCCAACAGGCGGTGGTAAGCGGCTTCCTCGGGTGCACCCACCTCGATGAACGCGAACCGTCGCATGAGCGCGTAGCTCATGTCGAACAGGAGGTTCTTGTCCACGGCGTTCATGGTGGCGATGATCCGCCAACTGGACGGGACCCGGATCGGATCGGTGTCCTCAGGTGGTTCCACCCCGTGCGGAACGATGCTCACAGGTACCACCTGACCGGAGCGCCGGTAGGGCAGAACCACTGCGGAGCCCGAGAGCACCGTGAACAGCTGACCGAACGCACGGTCGAAGTTCGATCGGTTCATCTCGTCGACCACCAGCCACTTCCCGCTCTGGATGGCCTCGACGAACAGCCCCGGCCTGTAGATCAGTCCTTCAGGGGTTGGTTGAAGTCCACCGATCGTCTCGAAGGTCGTCCACTCGGAGGTGGCGGTGGTGGGTTGGTAGCCCGTGCAGAGCATGGCGTGCCGCCCGAGCTCTGCGGCGAGGTAGGCCAGGGTCGTCTTCCCAGTGCCCGGTGCGCCCGTGAGGATCACGTGTTGCCCGCATCGAGTGCCGCGACCAACTGCTCGATGACATGGTCGGGGAAGATCATCCCCCTCGCTTGGCTGAGACGATCAAGTTCCGGCGCGTTGAAGGCACTCACATCAGTTGCATCGGCACTCCGAAGCCCTGCCTGTAGCGGCCATGTCGCTGTCGCCAGACGAGAGCCGTCAGGCGCTGACGCGGCGCGCAGGGTGGGATACCGGCGTGCCCGCCGAAGCGCGGTCCATCTCTGCGAGCAGGCGTCGGTAGACCCCGTCGCCCACGAGGCCGATGATCTCCTCACGAAGTGAATCCACCACGCGGTCGTGAGAGGTGAAGGCCTCCCGACCTTCGGTGCACCACCAGCGGAACTCCTCACCGCCTTCGCCCCAGTCGCGCCGGTGCCACTCGCGCAGGGTGTAGGTGGTGTGATCCACCTCGTCGGTGTGGAACGTGAGACGCAGTGGCAGCTGCCAGCACACCTCTGGCTTGTAACCCACATGGCTCACGCCGTCGTCGATGGCAGCCACGTGCAGCGCACAACCTGGGCCGCGAGGGTGCTCGGCCCGGTTCAGCATGATGCATGCTCCGTCGTGCGTGCGTGTCACCCAGTCACCGTCGTCGTTGCGGGTGATCGCCCCGCCCAGATCCCTTGCAAGAGCACGGAACTGCCATTGCTCGTCGGTGAGCGATCCGATCGCATCCCGCACCCTTCGACGGTCGGCCTTGTCGGCGAAGTACGCCCCGTGCGAGCAACAACCATGTCCCAGCTCGGTTGTGTCGGTCTCATGGATCCCTCTGCACCCGCGTCCGAAGATGCACTGCCAGTTGCTGCTCAGGAACGTGAGATCGAAGAGGTATGTCTCACCTTCGTGCTCGAATGAGAGCCAGTCCCGGCGGGTAGCGTCCTGCACGGCGAGAACACTACGTGGTCACACCGAGAGGCAAGGAGGCGCGGTGTCAGGGGAGTTCGAGGACATCCGGGTTCGGCTGGAAGGGATAGCAGAGGAACTGGCCGATCTCGCGATCACCAGGCTGCGCGATTCGATCGATGCCGGCGGCACCGAGTTGCCCGTCGACGAGAGGCGCATCACCCGAGCGCGCCGTGCAGTGGAGAAGGCATCGCATCTGCTGGCCGAACCCGACGAGGGTGGATTCTGAACAGGCCCGCAGGCCGACCCCCTGGACTCCCAGGTCGGCATCGAGGTTCAGATGGCCTTGGCCTGGGATAATGGGCGGATGTCACCCATGGACGGACAGCCTGCCGATCCTGTCGTGGACGATCCGCCACCAGGTGACACTGTGGCGACGGAGCCAGTCCCCGACGCTCGCCCCACCGTGTTCCCCGCCGAGGACAGGCGCAGGACCGCGGTCTCTGCGCTGGTGGAGAGGACCCTCGCACCTGCCATGGGGCTTTGTGTGCGGGTCTTCGATCCCCTCGGGGACAACCCCGAGGGTCGTGAGCGTGCACGGGTGGTCGTGACGGACTGCATCGCACGCTGCGCTGCAAAGGGCGCCACCGCAGACGACTCAGGTGCCCGCCGGGTCTTGAAGCGGGTCGCTGAACGGGGTCTCGATGAGCTAGTGGGGCATCCCGGAGGTGCGCGACCACCCAGCGGTGTGGACCTCGGTCAGATCGCCGGCACACCGGAGGAAGACGACATCGCACCCTCGGGATACCTCCGGTATGCGGTCCTGCAGGATGCCACGGCTCCTGCACGCCGCGGCGACCGTCAGGTCGCCTTCGTGGTGTTGGCGGCGGGCGTTCCACCAGGTGATGCCGCTGTGCTGTTGGGAGCGACGACCGATGCCGTGGATGCGGCGCTGGCGGGATCATGCGCAGGATCGCAGAGAGCGAGGGCGTCGACGCGATGGTGGCGGCATTGTGAGGCGAGAACGCGACCCGGTCTCTCGACGACGTCCTGGCAGAGATGGCGATTCCCGGCGCCGATCCCGTGGCGGTGAGCGACTACGCCATGGGATTGATCGCAACGCGCTCCCGCCGTCGGCGAGTCGCGGGTGGCGTCGCCGCGATGCTCTTGGTCGCAGCGACCACCGTCGTGGCCGTTACGGGAAACAGCGAACCCGGCACTGACGAGGTGGTGAGTCCAGGCGACTCGGTCACCACCACGGAGGTGCCAGCGACCTCAAGGGACAAGTCGAACACGACTACACCCGGGGCTACCACATCCGCGACCACCGTCCCGACCACCACGGACCCATCGGCCACGACCACGCCCGCGGGGCTGGGGCCCGTGCCCACCGTCGTTGCACAACCTCCGCCACACGTCACGGCAACCACGGTTCCCGCCGCCGCTCCAACCATAGTGGTTGGCCAGCCGGGATCCGGGACCCTCTCCGGTGGCCTCCGGTGCGGCCGGGCAGATGCTGGATCTCGTCTTCGAGTTCGACGATGCCGACGGTCCGGGAGGTACCCCCGCCGTCTCGATCGCGACCGACGAGCCTGGCACGCCGCCCCTGCCTGAGAACATGACGGGTCCGTCCGGAGAGTGCGAGGGAGGTCCGGGGACCTCGGTGCGCCTGCGCGATCGGGTCCAGTTAGCGAGCTTACCGGCAGTCGTACGGTGAGGGTCGCCCTGAAGTACTGCGACGGTCCAGTGCGAGTGTTCCAACACCACTGTGCAGGTGAACGGTCCGACCTTTGGAGACAGCGCGGGCTGGGCAGTGATGGCCGAGGTTCCCGCGACGGCGAAGCCGCTGGAGCAGTCCCACTGGGAGTTCCTCGGCGACGACGGCCGCGTGCTTTCGGGTGGACCCACCTGCTGGTTTCGTCGTTCACGACCTCGGAACCCAGGGCGGAACGAAGGTCGTCGGAGTGGTCATCGTGCTCCCTGCGGGCACCGTCGGCAACCCGACGGTGGGGGAGCCTGGTCCTCACCTCCAGCGCGTCTCGCTACACCGGCCGCGTCGACTCCTCGTCCACGCCGGATGGTTCGGCGACACGGGTGCCGATGGCACCCTCAGACACCGCCGGTTGATGCAGTGGTGGTATCGAGGCGTTCGTACAAGGTCGTGCGCTGCACCAGGCGTCGCCCCAACGGCTCCACCAGCGAGCGGAAGTCACTCTCGCCGACCGCTGTGCCGTGCCGGGCACCGGCAGCTCGGCTGATGTTCTCGTCCATCAGCGTTCCACCCAGGTCGTCGACCCCGGCCTGCAGGATCTGCGACATCCCGTCGAGGCCCAACTTCACCCACGACCCCTGGATGTGGTCGATGGCGCCGGCATAGACGATCCTCGCCACGGCGTGCACAAGGAGCACCTCGCGGAAGGTGGGCCCACGTCGAGCTCTGTGCTGGAGGTATATCGGCGATGCCATGTGCACGAAGGGCAGTCCCACGAACTCGGTGAAGCCACCCGTGTCGCGCTGGAGGTCCCGCGTGAGGACGAGGTGGCGGGCCCAGCTGCGAGGGTGCTCGACGGATCCGAACATCATCGTGACGTTGGAACGGCAACCCGACGCCGTGAGCGACCCGGTGTGCTTCCAGCCACTCCTCGGAGCTCACCTTGTCGGGGCACAGCACCGCACGTACTTCGTCGTCGAGGATCTCGGCCGCGGTGCCGGGCAGCGTCCGTAGGCCGGCATCCTTGAGCCGGCAACAGGTACTTCTCCAGTGGTTCGCCGAGGCGTCGTGCGCCTTCGGTCACCTCGAGCGCAGTGAAGCCGTGTATGTGGAGCCCGGGAGCCGCTTCGGCGACCGTACGCGTGACCTCGATGTAGTACTCGCCGTCGAAATCGGGGTGGATTCCACCCTGGAGGCAGACTTCGGTGGCGCCGAGGGCCTGTGCCTCCGCCGCGCGGCCCGCAATGTCGTCCAGGGTCAACATGTATGGGCTTCCCCCCGGAGGTTGAGGCTGAGCGGGCCCTTCGAGAAACCACAGAAGCGGCACTTGAAGGTGCACACGTTGGTGTAGTTGATGTTGCGATTGGCGACCCAGGTGACTTCGTCACCGACGGTGCGGCGGCGCAACTCGTCAGCAGCCTCCGCAACGACACGGACCTCCGGGCCACGGGCCCCGAACAACGTGACGATCTCCGCCTCACCCAACTCCTGGCCCGCACGGACACCTTCGAGGACCTCGTGCACTCCGCCGCGCTGCACGCCGGATGTCGAAGTGCCCGAACCGACGAGGATCGTCGGACTGGTGTCGGCTCCGGGGTTTCACCGCGTGGACCGGTTGCCGATCTGCCACCTCGCCGTCGCCGACGTCGCTCGACTACGTGGAGGCGCTCCGGGGAACACCGAGCCGGGGTCGTCGCGGGCCAATCCCTCAGAATCGCTGCGGTCCTGCCGGGAAGTGCAGCGACTCGTGGATCCATCGCTGCGGATCACCGACGAACTCCTGGTAGGCAGTGAGTCGGGGAGCGAGCGCAATTTGTGCGCCTCGGTACTTCGCGGAGAGTGATCCAGTGCCGGCCACGGTCGCTCTGGGTTCACATGGTCGGTGGTCACCGGTGAAACGCCTACCAGTAGTCGATTCCGGCATCAGCAGCTCGCCGAAGTCCTCGCTCAGGTTGGGAGGTGCCTGAAGGTGTGATGGTGGTGGGCAGGATCCTCTGCACCGGGAAGTGCAGCGACTCGTGGATCCATCGCTGCGGATCACCGACGAAC
>JAOSKI010000012.1 GCA_027493675.1 Microthrixaceae bacterium
TAGGTGGGGCGGGTCACCGCCGAGGCGATCCTCGCAGCGGTGCGTGACGGCCTGCGACTGGCCACGCTCATCGTGGTGCGTGGGGGCAGCGAACGTGCTTTGAACCCGAAGAGGCTGCTCGCGTCGATGCCCTCGGCCTGCACGAGATGGCCGTGGCAGTGACCGTGGCGCTCTCGGTGGCGCCACAGCTGGTCGAGAGGCTTAAGCATCCACCAGGGCGACGTCTGCGCAGGCGATGTGGGCAGGCGCATGCACCTGATAGCGACATGGTGGTTCCCGTCGCCACCGATGCGTTGACCGCTACCACTGCTCGCTGCGGCCATGGACTCCACGTGGCCTCGGCCGCAGCGCCGCGGTGACGCCGGGGCCGGAGCGCCACGGCGGCTCTCCGCTGGAGCGCTGATGGCGTTGTGTGTCGGCGCGCATACGCGTGGTGGACGCGCCTCGGTGCCGCCGGATGCTCGGAGGCCCCCGTTGGCACTGGGTGTGCTGTTCGCAGGGCTCGCTGCGATCTTGGCGGGCCGGCGTGTCAGCCCCACCCGCTACCGAACGATCCATGGTCGACCCAGGAGTGGGTCGTTGGCGCTTGTGGGGTGCTGGCCGCGGTGGGGATACTCTGGGCGGCGTCGCTGGACCCGGGTGCGCCTCAACCCGTCGACCACCAGCCTCACCTGGCCGCAGCTTGTCGCCGGTGGCGACCCTGGCGGTGCTGGTGGGGGCCTTGCCGGCCGTGCTGGCCCCACCGGTGGCGGTGTCGGAGCCATGACGCCCGCGATCGTCTTCGAGCGTGTGTCCGGTCACCCTACGCGGGTGCGTCTCAGTCCGACCATCATCGATGTCGACCTGGAGGTTCCCGAAGGCGAGCTGTGTGTGGTGGTGGGGCCCACCGGGTCGGGAAAGTCGACGCTGCTGGGCGCGATCAACGGCCTGGTACCGCACTTCACCGGAGGCACCCTGAGGGCTCGGTGGTCGTGGAGGGACGCCTGACCTCAGAGCACCAGCCAAGGGACCTGGCGGACGTGGTGGGTGTGGTGGGTCAGGATCCGCTGGCCGGGTTCCGTGACCGACGTGGTGGAGGACGAGCTCGCCTACGCGATGGAGCAGCTAGCGGTGCCGGCTGACGTGATGCGAAAGCGCCGTGGAGGAGACCCTCGACCTGCTCGGCATCGCGGAGCTGCGCCGTCGGGCGTTGGTGGACCTGTCGGGTGGTCAGCAACAGCGTGTGGCCATCGGCGCTGCGATCACAGCCCAACCACGGATCCTGGTGCTCGACGAGCCGACCTCGGCGCTGGATCCCACAGCAGCAGAGGAGGTGCTGACCGCGATCACCACGCCTGGTCCACGACCTCGGGGTGACCGTGGTGATGGCGGAGCACCGCCTGGAACGAGTCGTGCGGTACGCGGACCGGGCGCTGGTCCTGAACAGCGACGGCACCGTCGAGTCGGGGCCGGTGGCGGAGATGCTGCGTGACAACCCGCTCGCCCCACCGGTGGTGCGCCTCAAGGCGCTTCTCGGGTGGTCACCCCTGCCGTTGTCGGTGCGCGATGCACGGCGGTCCCTCCCCCCCCTGCGGGACCTTGCAGCGTTGCCGACGCCCACGGTCCCGGATGCACCCCAGGCGAGCCCGGGGATCAAGCTGAGCGGTCGCTCGCGGCAAGGGGGATCGTCGTGCGCCACGGATCGGCGGGGCAGGTCGTGGCTGTGCGTGATGTGGATGTGGACCTGCCTGCTGGAGAGGTGACCGCCCTCATGGGTCGCAACGGCTCGGGCAAGTCGTCGTTGCTGTGGGCATTGCAGGGCACGGGTCCCCGCCAAGCCGGCACCGTGGACGTGGGGGGCGGCGACCCTGGATCGTTGAGCCCGGGTGATGCCCGCCGGCTCGTGACCCTGGTCCCCCAGAGCCCGACCGACCTGCTGCCACCTCACCACCGTCGAGGGGGAGTGCGAGCGGGCCGATGCCGAGTCCGCAGCGCAGCGGGCACCTGCAGGTCGTGGCTGGAGCGGCTCGTGGAGGGTGTGGAGGGCGAGGCCAACCCTCGTGATCTGTCGAAGGGCAGCGCCTGGCACTCGCGTTGGCGGTCCAGCTCACGGGGAGCCCGCCGGTGGTCCTGCTCGACGAGCCGACCGGAAGCTCGACCACATGGCCAAGGAGCGCCTTGGCGCCGCGCTGCAGGAGTTGACCGGCAGGTCATGCCGTGGCGGTGGCCACCACGACGTGGAGTTCGTGGCGAGCTGGGCGGATCGGGTGCTGGTGATGGCACAGGGTGAGGTGGTGGCTCAGGGACCGACCGGTGGCGGTGGTGGTGGCGTCCGCCGCGTTCGCACCCCAGGTGGCGAAGGTGCTCTTCCCCGAGCCCTGGCTGACCGTCGAGCAGGTGGCCGACGCCATCGCCGGCCCCCATCCACCCCACCCCCAACCCCGCCCCCACCCCCCCCCCCCCCCCCCCCCCACCCCCACCCCACGATCTGTCCGGTGTGGGAACCGAGCTCGCGCCCCACACCGGACAGATCGGCGTGGTTCGCAGCAAGGTGAGGGCGGAGGAACGTGAAGACGGCTGGTGACGGCTCAGTCGTGAGGCTCAGGTGGGCTTCGGTGGTGTCGCTCCGGTCTCGCCGGCGCGCTGGGGTTGGTCATGTTCCTGTGGCCCCTGGTGCTCACCCCGGGTGCCGACCAGACCTCCCGCACGGACGCCCCGTGGCTGTTCGTGGTGATCCTCCCCCGGTTGCCCTGGGGGTCGTCCTGGCCGAGATCACCGCGGTGGCATCGACACCAAGGCGATCGCAATGCTCGGCGTGTTGACCGCGATGGGAGCAGCGCTGCGCCCGGTGGGGCCGGTGTGCCGGTCTCGAGACGGTCTCTTCCTGCTCGTGCTCGCCGGCCGGGTCTACGGCGTGGGGTTCGGGTTCGTGCTCGGGGTACGACCATGTTCACCTCGGCGATCCTGACCGGTGGGGTGGGTCCGTGGTTGCCGTTCCAGATGCTCGCTGCGGGATGGTCGGGCCTGGGTGCGGGTCTGTTGCCCGGTCGGGCATCGGGGAGGCCCGCCGGCCGCGCCGAGATCGCGATGCTGGCCGCCTACGGGGCGTTCTGCGCCTATGCGTACGGCTTCTTGTTGAACCTGTGGTTCTGGCCGTGGGCCATCGGTGCCGAACACCGAGTTGAGCTTCAGTGGCCGGTGCGTCGGTGATCGGAGAACCTCCACCGGTTCCTGCTGTTCACCGTGGCCAGCTCGACGCTCGGTTGGGACACGGGCCGTGCGATCACCAACGTGGTGGCGATCGTGGTGCTGGGCCCCGCGGTGTTGACGGTGTTGCGCAGGGCCCATCGCCGTGGCGCCTTCGGCGCTGCGGTCGAGTTCGTCGCCTGAGCAGGTCTCCTCGGCGGATTCGGCCTCGCCGTGCCAT
This sequence comes from Microthrixaceae bacterium, assembly GCA_027493675.1. GTDB lineage: Bacteria > Actinomycetota > Acidimicrobiia > Acidimicrobiales > Microtrichaceae > JAMLGJ01. The sequence goes on from JAOSKI010000012.1 coordinate 3,407, forward strand.
TGGTACCCCGATCGGGCGCCGTGGGGCATACAATCAGGAACCATGTCGTTGATGCCCCGGGTGCCCGTCGCCCCACCCCGGCCCAAGCAGTGGTGATTCCCTAGCGCACGCCGTTGGTGGCGTGCGCTGATGACCGTCCCTCGGGGACGGTTTTCTTTTGCCTCGGTGCAACTCCACTCCACCGGGTGTGACGAGGCAGAATCGATCGACCCAACAGACAGGACGAACCAGGACACGACCCATCGGATCGGTGTGATCGGCGGAGACGGGATCGGCCCCGAGGTGACCGAGCAGGCGCTGCGTGCTGGAGGCCACCGGTGTCGATCACCAGCTCACCCACTACGACCTGGGCGCCCACCGGTTCCTCGAGGACGGTACCGTGCTGCCCGACGAGGTCATGGAGCAGTGGCGTGGCCTCGACGCGATCCTTCTCGGCGGTCGGCGACCCGGCTCCAGGGTGGCGGCGGCCCGCCGGGCTGGTCGGAGCGGGATCCTGCTGCGGATGCGATTCGAGTTGGACCAGTACATCAACCTGCGCCCGTTCCGCCTCACCGGCCGGGTCGACCTCGAAGTGGTCCGAGAGAACACCGAGGGGACCCTACGCCGGCGAGGGCGGGTTCCTGCGCAAGGGCACCCCGCACGAGATCGCCACGCAGGGTTCGGTCAACACCCGCATGGGGGTCGAGCGGTGCGTGCGTTTCGCCTTCGAGCGGGCGTCGCGCACCGAACGCCGCCAACTCCATCTGGTTCACAAGAAGAACGTGCTCACATTCGCAGGCGACCTGTGGCAGCGGGTCTTCGACGAGGTGGCCGCCGAGTATCCGCAGGTCTCCACCGGTTATGACCACATCGATGCGGCGTGCATCCACTTCGTGGAGCGCCCCGAGCGCTACGACGTGATCGTCACCGACAACCTCTTCGGGGACATCCTCACCGACCTGGGCGGCGCGGTGTCGGGGGTGTGGGGTTCGCGGCATCGGCGAACCTGAACCCCGACCGCACCGGTCCGTCGATGTTCGAGCCGGTGCACGGCACCCCCCCCGACATCGTGGGACAGGACAAGGCCAACCCGGTGGCCGCGATCGTCTCGCTGGGACTCATGCTCGAAGCGCTCGGCGAGGCCGAGGAGGCGGCTGCGGTGGCAGCGGCATGCGACAGGCCCGAGCGCTACGAAGGTTCGACCACCGAGATCGGATCAGCGGTGGCCGAAGCGGTGGCTACCGCGATGGTGAACACCCACTGAGGACACGAACAACATGAGAACAGCCGTGGTGGGGCGCCAGGCCCCGGCGCCACGGCAGAGGCGGAGACACCACACAGCAGCCGGGTGCCCGCCGGGAAGGAAGAGATGCCCATCACACCCACAGCGAACATCTGGATGAACGGCGAGCTCGTGCCGTGGGAGCAGGCGACCACGCACGTGCTCACCCACACGCTGCACTACGGCACCGGGGTGTTCGAAGGCATCCGTGCCTATGAGACGGCGGACGGTCCCGGGGTGTTCCGCCTGACCGAGCACATGGAGCGACTGCACGCCTCGGCGAAGATCATGATGATGGACCTGCCGTACTCGGTCGCCGAGCTGGTCGCAGCGACCAAGGAGGTCGTGGCCGACTCGGGGCTGCCGAGCTGCTACATCCGCCCGATCGCCTACTACGGCTACGGCGAGATGGGCCTCAACACCCTGTCGTGCTCGGTGGACGTCGCGATCGCGTGCTGGCCCTGGGGCGCCTACCTGGGCGACGGCGCGCTCCAAGGGTTCGGATGAAGACGAGCTCCTGGAAGCGCCACGAGCACAACACCATGCCGCCGTCGTCGAAGACCACCGGCAACTACGTCAACTCGTCGCTCGCGAAGGTCGAGGCGCTCAAGGCGGGCTACGACGAGGCGATCATGTTGAACCAGGCCGGTCTGGTTTCGGGTGCACCGGTGAGAACATCTTCGTGGCCCGTCACGGACGCCTCGTGACGCCGCCGCCGGCGGCCAGGGCGCTCGAGGGCATCACCCAGAGCACGGTCACCGCGATCGCGGCCGACCACGGCATCGAGGTCGTCGTGGGCGACCTGGCGCGCTCGGACGTGTACGTCGCGGACGAGATGTTCGTGTGGCACTGCGGCGGAGGTGAGCGCGGTCAACTCCGTCGACGACCGTGACCTGCCGTGCCCCGGCGCGATGACCGCCACCATCGCCGCCGACTACGCCCGCTGTGTGCGCGGCGAGCTGCCCAGGTACTCCGAGTGGGTGGAGCTGGTCTCGTGACCGTCTCGGGCCTGCCCGAGGTGGAAGCGGTGCCGGGTGCCCCCGACTCGGTGGAGGTCTTCGACACCACGCTGCGTGACGGTTCGCAGTTCGAGGGGATCTCGCTGACCGTCGAGGACAAGTTGCGGGTGGCCGAGCAGCTCGACTGGTTGGGTGTCGACTGGATCGAGGGCGGCTACCCGCAGGCGAACCCGAAGGACGCCGAGTTCTTCAGGCGTGCCGCCGCCGGTGAGCTGGAGCTCTCCACCTCCACGCTGGTGGCCTTCGGCTCCACACGCCGCACCAAGGGCAGGGTCGACGACGACCCGACGCTGCGGGCACTCGTCGAGGCAGGCACCTCCGTGGTGTGCATCGTCGGCAAGAGCTCAGAGTTCCACGTCACCGAGGCGCTGCGGACCACCCTCGAAGAGGTGTGGCGATGATGCGCGAGTCCGTGGAGTTCCTGGCGGCATCAGGGCTTCGGGTGCTCTTCGACGCCGAGCACTTCTTCGACGGCTACAAGGTGGACCCGGCCTATTCGTTGTCGGTGCTCGAAGCGGGGGCCATGGCGCTTGCCGGAACTGGTGCTATGGCGACACCAACGGCGGCAGCCTGCCGCACGAGGTGCAGCGCATCACCACCGGAGTTCGTGTCGTACTTCGAGAGTTTCGAATCGGCATCACGCCAGAACGACACCCGGATGTACGGTATCCACTTGCCGTAATACGCCAGTTGTCGGGGGCGTCACATTGCGCGGGGCAGCGTCAGCGGCTCGGCGAACGCACGAGGAAACGCCAGCCTGATAGCCAGTCATCCGGACCTCACCACTTTCAAGATGAGTGTGGCGACCCTGCCCGAGGACGTGGAGCGCCTCTGGCAGTGAGCCGCCACGTGGCGGAGCTCGTGAACCTACCGCCACCCTGCGGACCCCTATAGTGGGACTCGAGTTCGCTGAGGGCCTGCCACCTCGGCGCTGGCCGAACTGGGCGGTGCGACCTGACGACGTCGACCCCTGCGGTGGGTAGGCAACCACACCGGGTGGTCGTGTGGACCTGGGTGAGCGCGCGAGCATCGGAATGAGCCACAAAGGTTCGGTGTCGAGCATCGACGAGCGTGACGCAGCCGGAGCATCCCGAACGCTGTGGCGGGCTCGAGGAGCGCAGGGTACGTCTTCCGGGAAGCGGCGATGCGTCATTGGAGCTGCTGATGCGAGGCGATCGGCTGGCGCTGATACTTCCGACTTGGGGCTACCGGGTATCAACTACCACGCGAGGGCGACGTGTCGCCCACCTCAGGCTCTATCGATCTGGCGACCGAGGCCACGATCAGGTGTAGGTGGGAGGCAGGCGCATAGGCGCGGTGAGGGCAACGGCCCGGTCGCGCGCTCGACGAGGCTCTGCGAGGCGCTCGGCAGGGCGGTGGCCGGCACTGGAGCATCACGCCTGACCGATTTCAGGGTCGGGTCTCGTCATTGGTTACCGGGCCCGGTGCCGCCATTACCGCGGCGGTTGTGAGGTGCTCGCGGAACCACCAACGGTTCGCACATGGACCACGATCAAGGTGTCGCCGGGTGTGATCGAGGTACGTGGGAGGCGCTGGTGAATGGCATCGTCTACGGACTGCTGCACGACGAGCTGTACTTGAGTAGGTTGAACGCCGATGGAGTTTTCCTCAAAGCGTTCGAAGGTCCCGCCACCAAAGGTCGTTCCTATTCGTCGCCGCCGAGGGCGTCCAAGCGTCGTAGCGGGCGGACCGGCCGCCGAGCTGTCAGGTATTAACCCGGGGACGATCGCCTCGGTGTCCACGGGGCCCGGTCGGGTGCGCGGTGACCCTGGCCGCTTCGCGCTCGTTGCAGCTGCACGAAGGCGAATCGACCTCCACGTGGCTGGGCTGGAGCGGCCAAGTATCGCCATGAAGCGCGCAGCGTTGTTAAATGGGCGCCGGTGGCAAAGGACGTTGAGATCGGCCTGACCCCTGTGGGGCTCCTCGACGCAGGCGCACCCGAGAACTGGTAAAGTCGGTGAGGAGAGGGGTGGTTCGAGGAGATCCAGACCAGGCACTTTTACGATGGATCGCAGGGTCGCCGACGTGGTGTCCCACGAACTGCCTGTAAAGTCGAGCCCGGGGAGATCAGGCCGCCCACACGGCTGACTGGGGCAGGGGGCTGTCTGACCTCACCGTCGTGCGGCGCCGTGCAGCCTGAGGGGCCAGCATCTGAGGTGCGCCGGTGGCTCTGTGGCGCAGACTCCACCTGGGTGCCGAGCGGCAGCTCGTCGTTGAGCTGCGTGATCACCCCGTTGGGCATCCGATGGCACCCGTTGGAAGCCGCCCGGACAAGCAGATCCGGACGGCTGGTGCCGTGTATCGCTATCACCGCACACCGCCGTCGGAAGGAGTCGGCTTGCCTGGCTGTAAGTTGCCCAACGGGGGAGGAGAAGGGGCCGTAGTAGCCGCTGGGGACGTCGTCGGACTTGTCGGCATATGAAGCGTCCGGTCGGGAGTGCGGCGGAGTCACGGCCCACGACCACCGGTGTCGACGATCTCCTGGTTCCCGAGCCACCAGGTGGCGGTCAGAGACGTCGAGCCTCCATCCTGAAGTTGTGCCTCGAGCAATTAGCAGTTCAGGTCCACGTACCGGGCGCCGTTGGTCGAATCAGATCAGCACCGGCCCAGTTGCCGTTGCTCCGAACACCAACACGGTGAAGGGCCCATCGAAGGGGGTGGTTGGTGAAGGTCCACCCGGTCGGGGTCTTGTAGCGGGCCCCCGAAGGGGTAGTCTCCTGAGGTCGGGGTTTGTCGAACTCGGCCTGCGAAGCGGGCATCCGGGCATCCCAGGTGACCACCGGCTTGGCCGACTCCCATTCGGGTGGTGGCTTCTCCCAGACGGCCACCTCGGTGACCTGGCTATGTCGCCACCGATTGATGACGCCGGGCGCGCCCTGGGCGCGGTAGGTGGTGGTGACTTCTCGGTCGTGGGTGGTCGGTGTCGTGGGGGAGGCTCCCGAACCCCTGAAGACCGCCCATCCCAGACCGCCCAGCAACACGACTGCCGCGACGGCCGCGATCACCCGTTGGCAGGTAGGCCGAAGCGACGCTCCTCATCAGGTGCGTCAGGGTCCCGTCCTCGCTGTCGGGCGCTGTGTCAGTTCATCGGTGGATTTTCCTCGCGGTGGGCCCGTCGGCGTCGGGAGGCCTGCGGCGCCGGGAGACCTGTCGTCAGGGGTGTTGTCGGGGCGGAGTTGTCGTCGTCAGTCATGGGGGAGGTCTCAGGGGTCGGCTCCGATGATGGGAACCGAGGATCGCGGCGGCAATGTGCCTGCTCGTCGGGCCGCAGCGGCATCGAGCAGTTCTGCTCCACGGTGTGGGCCCTGTAGCCCGCGTCGCGTGTCCGGAACCCGCACGTGTCCGCTGCGCCCCGCACCCACCGGGTACCTGCACCCCGGCAGCGCCTCTGCACGGCCCTTGTTCAACTGATGGCAGCGAAGTCGATGGCGCGGTGGCGAGTTCCTGTTGCGCATCGAGGACACCGACGTAGAACGGTCCCGCCAGAGATGATCGACGTGATCCTGGTGGTGCTGAGCTGGCTGGGCTCGACTGGGTTTTAGCCCGGCGGGTGCGCCAGTCCGACTTAGCGACGCCCACTGCGCCGCGGGTCGAGCAACTGGTCGTTGCCGGTACGCCTACTGGTCCACCCCGGTGCTGCCCGGAGGAGCGCGCGAAAGAACGGGTGGAGCGCTCACGACCCGGCGACTGACCTGCACCCGGGAACCAGAAGGGAGCGCGCTCTTGGCTCAGGTGGCCCCACGAGGGCACCACGTCGTTCACCGACCTGATACGCGGCGAGGTGAGCTTCGACAACGAGACCCTCGAGGACTTCGTGATAGCGAGGGCCGACGGCAGCCCCACGTTCTTCCTAGCCAACTGCGTGGACGATGAGCAGATGGGTGTCACCCACGTGATCCGTGGCGAGGACCTCCTGAACGTGACGCCCAAGCAGCTGCTGTTGCGTGCTGCGCTGGGGTTCACCACCGAGCAGACGCAGGCCCACCTGCCGCTCATCGTCAACGAGCAGCGCAAGAAGCTCTCCAAGCGCCGTGACGACGTGTCGCTGCTCGACTACCGGGACCGTGGGTTACCTGCCGGACGCGATGTTCAACTACCTGGCCCTGCTGGGCTGGGGCCCACCGAGGGCGACGAGGTCCGCACCGATGCCCGTGAGGCGTTCCCGGCGATGTTCGACGTGTCCCACATCAACGCGGCGCCCGCGGGTTCGACCCGGCGAAGCTGCGCCACGTCAACGCCGAGCACCTGCTTGCGTTGTCGGTGCCTGAGCTGACCGAACTCGCCAGGCCCCTACATAGCCGAACAGCCGTGGGCTGCCCGGTTCGACGCGGACCGATTCGCGGGGATCGCAACGGACGTGCAGGCCGCGTCGAGACGCTCTCGGAGGTGCCCGGGTGCGTCGAGTTCCTGTTCCTGGCAGAGCCCCGGATCGTGGAGGGCCGACTGGGACAAGGCCATGACCGCCGATGCCCCGGCGTGGCTCGACGCGGTCGTCGCCGGGTTGGGCGAGTGGGACTTCGACGCCGAGGTCCTCCACGAGCGCACGTTCGCTCTGGCCGAGGAGCTCGGGGCCAACCGCCGCAAGTTCCAGGCCCCCATCGCGGCGCTCACCGGCAGCCGGGTCGGCCTGCCGCTGTTCGAGTCGATGGTGGCGCTGGGGAGCGACGAGGGCCTGGCGCGCCTTGCCGGCGCGCGGCGGCGTCTGGAGCGGACCGACGTCTGAGCGCTGCGACTCCAGGGAGGAGGACCCGGTGCGCACCCGGCGCCCGCGGCTGAGCCGGATAGCGGCGCTGGTTGCGGCCGTGGTCGTGGCATACGGGGCGTGGGCGGTCACCGAGGTGATCCGCAACAGCGGCTCGGACGACCGCGCGGCCACCGATGCGATCGTCGTGCTGGGTGCCGCCCAGTACGACGGGACACCCTCGCCAGTGCTGCAGCGGCGCCTCGACCACGCCTTGGAGCTGTACCGCGACGGTGTGGCCCCCCAGATCGTGCTGACCGGCTCAAGCAGGCCTCGGACCGCTTCACCGGGGCCTACGCAGGGTTCACCCTACCTGCTCGCCAGGGTGTGCCCGAGGAGGCGATGTCGGTGGTCCGACGGCGACTCCACCTACGAGTCCCTGGCGGCGACCGCGGGTGCTCGACGATCGGGGCTTCGGAGCGTGTGACCCTGGTGTCGGACGGCTACCACAACCGCCGGCTGCTGGGGATCGCCTCGGAGCTCGACATGGCGGCCACGGTGTCGCCGAGCACCAGCAGGGTGGATGCGGCGCAACTGGGGAGCGAGTCGTTGGCGGTGGCGGTGGGGGAGGTGGTGGGCTTCCGGCGCCTGGACTCGATGCTCTGAGCCCCCGTGCGGGTGGCTGCCGGCGTGTGGCCTGCGAGTTCAGCCCGCGTCGGCGCATCGGGTATCGTGAACGACGCCCTTGGGCAGCATCACCTTTCGGGGGTGGTGTAATTGGCAACACAACTGGTTCTGGTCCAGTCATTGGGGGTTCGAGTCCTCCCCCCGAGCGCAACACAAGATCGCCGCCGCTCCATTGGCGGGCGTGACCAAGCCCCCATCGTCTAGCGGCCTAGGACACCACCCTCTCAAGGTGGCGGCACGGGTTCGAATCCCGTTGGGGTGCCAGAGGAACCCTGCAACTGCAGGGGATTCTTCGGTTCCGGGGCCAGGTTGATGCTGACGTGACAACCATGCGCCCTGGCGAAACACCCGCGGCGCCCGCGGGGCGGTCGGCCGGATCGGGCCCGCTGTCGTCGGCGTTCGCCGAGGTCCGCAGCCCGTCGACCAGCTCATCGAGCCGCTCGGCCAAGGCTCGGTCGCGGTCGGCTGCGGCCTTCTGGTAGCGGATCGCCGCCGACGTCGTGGAGTGACCGAGGCGGGCCATGACCTCTCGCATCGTCGCCCCCTGCTGGGTCGCGATCGTGCCGGCGGCGTGGCGCAGATCGTGGAAGTGCACCTCGTCCAGCTCCAGCGTCGCCCGCGCTGCATGCCACTCGCGCTGGAACCAGCCGTCGCTGATGATGCCGCCGGCCTCGCCGGGGAACAGCGGATCGTCGGGGTCGCCGCTGACGAAGGTGGTGAGGTGGGCGTCGATGGCGTCGAGCACGAAGCGGGGGGAGCGTGACCGTGCGCTGGCTCGGAATCGGTCTTGGTGGTCTTGCGGCGAGAGCGCTTGTCGATCGACTCCCGCACGGTGAGGGTGCCGTGCAGGCGGTCGTAGCTGCGCAGTCGGAGGGCCCGCAGCTCGCCGTAGCGAAGGCCGGCGAAGCCGGCGACGAGGATCATCGGGCGGATCCGGGCGTGTGCGATGTCGGCAAGCGCCAGGACGACCTCGGCGGGCACGAACGGGCGCTCGCCGTGCGGGTCCGATCCGGCGCCCTTGATGCGGCACGGGTTGCGGGGATCAGGTCGTCCTCGACGGCGGTGGCGAGGATGGCGTGCATGATCCGGTAGGCCCGTGAGGCGGTCGATGGGATGCGTTCGCGCAGGGGCGGTGCCAACGTCGGACCTCGTCGGGGGTGAGCCGGCCGATCGGTGTGGTGCCGAAGGTGGGGTAGACGTGGCGTTCGAGCGTCTCGGCGTAGTTGTCCCGGGTCGTGGCGGCGAGCGATCGACCCTCGAGCCACTGCTCGGCGTAGCGGCGGAACGGGATGCGCCCTCCGGTCGGGTCGTGCGCGATGCCGCGGCTCTGGGCGGCCTCGGTCTGCGACTTGAACGCCTTCGCCCGCTCCAGCGAGTCGAAGCGCCGGGAGCGTTCGGTTTGGCCCGGTACGGGTCGCCACCGCACTTCGTAGCGAACACCTCGGGCGGTGTTGAGTCGACGGATCGACGCCATGTCCGGACGCTACCGGCTGACGCCGACACCGTCGCCGGCCCGTCGCCGCCCGACGAATGTGTGCACTGCGTCGAGCGGCACGCGGGCAGCGCGGTTGATGTGCACCACCTCGAGGCTCGCCGGCAGCGATGAGCTCGTACGCCAACGTTCGCCCGATCGTCAACATCCGCGCCGCTTCCGGGATCGTCAGGAGGAGGGGTTCGGTGTCGAAGAGCGACGGCTGTTCCATGCCCTACTAAGCGCGCGTCAACGGGTTGTCGGTCGCGACCACAGTGCCGACGAAGCAAGTCGGGGGACATCGCACGGGGGTACTCCTACGCTTGCCCGGATGTGGGAGGAACGGGAAGCAGCATGCATCCGTGCCATCGAGCACGGCGTGCTCGACGATCGAGCTCCCAGCCGGCGACAGCGCCACAAGGTCCTCGCCGTCGATCGTGACGGCGACATCGCAGCCGTGCTGGAGGCAACGCGGGGTAAGCGACGTGGCAGCTCGGTCGTCGCACATGCGTTTCGGAGTGACCATGAAACCTGGGTCTCGATGGGCTCTGCTGGTACGGGCAGCGACGACCCCGGATGGAGGACCGTTCGATCGTGAGTACCAGGTCGATCACCATCGAGGCGACAGGCTCGATCGGAGGCCGCCAACGTCGCGCCATCCACGACGCCGTCATCCGAGTTGGGCCCGATATCGAGACGCTCCGCTGGCGAGGAACGGATCGGCCGGTCTCGCCCACCGGCTTCGCAATCGTCGTGTGGCGGGGAAGGCGGAGTCCGACGGTGGAGGCGATCGATGCCGCCGGGCGCCTGGTCGACCGCCGCAACCTCGAGCGTGCCCGGGCGTCGCGTCGGCGCATCCCGTGGCGTGTGCGGCTCCGCATGATGCTCACCCGTCGCCGTTCGGACGGCGACTGGTTCAACTACGCGCCCCGTCGCTGAGAGGGGGTCGACCTCGGTCGTGTCGGACGTGGTCGGAATTGCAGGGTCGGAACTGGCCCGGCAGTCGGCGCACGAGCGGCTGCATCGGGAGGTCGTCACGATTCCCGCGTACCCTCGTCTGCAGGACGGCCGGCGCCAGAGCCGCCGAGAAGAGGGAGCAAGAGGTGATCCGCAGCAAGGTCTCGGAAGTTGGCCGCAATCCGGGCAGGGTGGTGGACGACCACTGTGACCGGCGCATCCCGGAGTCTGGTCGCCGACCGGGTCGGGGTACCGTCGCTCTTTCCGTGGCCGACTGAGGCGGTTCTTTCGTGACCGCCGGAAAGTCGATCCGCCTGTTTCTCGTCGATGGCACGCCTGGCGGCCTGTTGACGGCGGAGATCATGAACTGGACTGGCCACGTGATCGCTGCCCGCGATCCCAACTCGGCACCTTGCTCCGACGCGACGAGGCGACGCGCGCAGGCGTCTACTTGCTGATCGGCGATGACCCCGAGAATCCGACAGAGCAGATGGTCTACGTCGGGGAGGGCGACGATGTATCCAAGCGCCTCCGCCACCACGCGCTTCCGGAGTCCTCCGGCGGCAAAGACTTCTGGACGGAAGCGGTGGTGTTGACCAGCAAGGACGCCAATCTGACGAAGGCGCATGCGCGCTACCTGGAGGCTCGGTTCATCGGGTCGGCGAGGATGCCGCTCGGGTCCGTCTGGCCAACGGAACGACTCCCCCTCCCGTGCAACTACCGGAGGCCGATGTCTCGGACATGGAGTACTTCATCTCACAGGCCAGGATCGTTCTCCCTGTGCTGGGGGTGAACATGCTGCGGTCAACTGCGGCCCGAACTGTCGAGTCTGGCGGAGGTTCGTCGGTGGACTCGCCGATCTTCGTGCTTACTCAGCCGCGTGACGGCGTCGAGGGCTTCGCGCAGGAGGTGGACGGGGAGTTCACGGTCCGCGCGGGCTCGAGAGCCCGATTGACCTGGTCTGGAGTGGAGACGAGCACCACTGCGATTCGTGGGCAACTCGAGGCAGATGGGACGCTGGCGGTGTCCGCTGATGGCAAGACCCGGGAGTTCTCCCGGGACCACGTGTTCACGAGCCCGAGTGCAGCAGCGGCCGTGCTGCTGGGGCGGTCGTCGAACGGCCGGCTCGAGTGGAGGGTCCAGGGCTCCGGTGCGTCCTACGGTGACTGGCAGGCCAACCAGATCGCCACGCTGGCACCGTCCCTCGAGGAAGAGCCCGACGAACCATGATCCCAGCCGAGGTGTAGTCAGCTCGTCGGATGGGCAAGCCGGCCTGCACGGCCAGCCGATTCGGAGCGGGGTAGGTCGGACCCTGTGTCGGGCAGGAGTGGGCCCATCGTCAGGCGCCAGTGAACGGGGCCATTCCGGTGCTGTCGACCTCGTAGCGGTGGCCGGGATTGCAGGCAGCCCACTGCTGCTCGTCGGCGTCGAGGTGTCGGAGGAAGTCGAATCGTCCGCGGACCGTGGTGAGCCAGCCTGGGATGTCGACCGGTTGGGTGAGGTAGCCGATGTCCTCGGGGACGAACTCGCTGGGGGCGCGCTCGCGCAGCACCTCGTCGGCCACGAGGGGGCGGTCGCCACGACCGTCGTCCACCACGTCGAAGTACACCTTGATCACCCACAGGCGCCGGACCAGCGCCTCGCCGAACGGGTGCCGAGCAAACCACGCCAGGTCGTACAGGTCGCGGGCGAGGGAGACGCGTCGGAACCGGGCGAGCTTCTCGGCGATGGCCTCCTCGAGCGCGATCACCGGGGTGATGGGGGCCGCGACGTCGTAGCGGTCATGGACCGGCTGCGGAACGAGTGGCAGATGTTCCGGAGGCAGGAGGAGGCGCGCTGCGAAACCTTGATGCGTGCGGCCACGTCGGGCTGGCCGAACGGCGTGTCCACCTCGAGATCGGCCCGGCGCCCGTCTCCGCCAAGGTCCGGGATGCGGAACCGGAAGCCGTCGACCTCGACGTCGGCCAAGGCCGACATCAGCGCGACCGTGACGTCGTCGTCGGGTGAGTGGAAGTCCAGGTCGGTGGAGAACCGCCCCGCGCCACCGACCCGGAACTTGCGCAGAGAGGTCCCGCCCTTGAACACGAGTCCGGCGGCGAATACGCCCTGGTCGTGCAGGTGCGCCAGCGCGTGGTCCTGGGCGATGTCGAGCAGAGCCGGTCCGCGGCCACCGTGGCGACCCTGGTAGTGCCGGGCGAGATGTCCTTCGGTGATCCTCACGGCTGGACGGACTCGAAGCTGGGCGCGAGGACCGAGTCGATGACCTCGAACCGCTTGTCGAAGCGCCCGTCGAGGTGGCGGGGGCCGAGGTAGACGGGGCCGTGCCCGGGCGGAGTGCCCGCCTTCAGCTTCTCGCCGGCGTTCTGGTTGTGGCCCGTGGCCAGGAGGTAGCCGGCGCGGAGCCACGCTGCCCGTGGAGCTCCCGACAGGCAACGGTCAACGCGATCAGGATCGGCTGTGGCGACGGCACGGGGGAGCCACTCGGCGACGTTGGGCCAGTCCTCAAACGCGTCAGGCCGGCACGCCATGCCGGCGAGCAGCGTCTCAACCCGCCAGGTGGGTAGCCCGTCGATCCGCGTCAGAGCGTCCGGGCCGACCGCCAGTGTCACCAGCCGCCATCCGTCCAGCGCCTTCGGTCGACGCCGGCCCGGCGGAAGGGAGAGCACCTCGTGAGCCGGAACCCGACCGGCCAGGCCCAGCGCGACCGCTGCGGACTCCATGGCCAGTGCACCTGGGAAGTCCGGGTCCACGGCGAGCGTGGCGCGCAGTTCGATGTGTCGGTCGCCAGCGCCCAAACGTCCCGCTCGCGCTGCTGGCACGAACTCCCAGGCTCCCCGGGTGCGGAGGGGGAGCAGCCAGCCGAGTCGGCGCAGGTCGTATGCGAGTTGCGTCCCGTCTTTCGTGACGCCGTTCGTCCCGGCTAGTTCGCCGAGGCCCGATGCGGTGACGACCCGCGGCTGGTCCAGCTCAAGTGCCTGGATGATCGGTGCCAACCTCGCAGGAATCGGTCGAGCCTCGTCCACTGACATCGATACTCCTTTCTGGCGTCATAGTAGCCAGAAAGGCGTGTAAATGACAGTGCGTGTCGAGTGGGGCAGTTCCACAGCGCCCCGCGAAATCCCGCGGCCGCCCCGATTCGCAGGGCTTCGCCGCTGCTCGGTCGATCGCGAGAACCCCGGAATTGCAGTCGCCTGCGTCCGTCACCATTCATAGAAGTCGGCCCAGGGGTCGCTCTCAAGGTGGCGGCACGGGTTCCAATCCCGTTGGGGGCGCCAGCGACGAAGCCCCTGGTGAGCAGCCGAGAACGCTGCGACGCCAGCGGTTTCGGCGCTTCCCCGGGCCGATCGGCCGTGTTGGGCTGTGTGACCTGGTCCCGGCCTCTACCGCCGTGTACCACCGCGATCTGTGCACAGTTGTGCCCAGATTGTGCTCACCGGATCGGTGGCACCGGAGCGCGTCGTCGGCCTCGCGTTTCGAGTTGGTGGCCACGACCTCCGGTCCGCATCCCGGCCGACCGTCGACTCCCGCGCGACCTCCCGTGTGGTGTCGCGTGTTCCGCTGGACCTACCGCGCGACATCCCGTTTGGGCCTGGGCGTGCTGGTCACGGTTACGGTCGTGCGGATCCTCTCCCGGCCGCTGGCGGAGTGTTCCGAGTGGGCCAAGCGGTCCGAGCCAGAGGTGCTGTGGAGGGTGATCCCGCGAGTTTGTGCCCATTTGTGGCCGGATTGTGCCCACCTGTGGCCGTCGGCTCTGCGTCGCCGCCGGTCGCGGATAGGTCTACGAAGTCCACCAAGGCGAAGCCCACCACCTCGGCCGGCGAGCGCCGGGTAGCCTTGAGAGGCGAGGTTCTGATCATGAGTGACGCCGCACAACACCGTGAGCCCACCGGTCTGGCCGGGTTGCCCCGCGACCTGACCGACGAGGAGCTCGAGCAGGCGCCGGTCTTGGAGTCGGTCGATGACCTACTGATCGAGGACCTCATGGACGAGGAGGCTTACGCCTTCTTCGCAGCGCTCGACTCGTGACCCGGGTCGTCGTCGACACCGGGGTGTTCAGCGCGTCACTCTCACGCCGGCGACGCCCACGTTTCGACAGACACGTCCGGGAGATGACCGGCCGAAGCATCTTCCTTGCGGCGCAGACCGTGGCTGAGTGGCGCTACGGCGCCCTCGTCGCTGGCTGGGGAGACCCTCGGCGGCTGCGACTCGAAACCGCTCTCGGATCCACGACGGTTGTTCCCGTCACCGACACGCTGATCACCTAGGTCGCCGAGCTCCACCATGAGTGCAGGCGCGCAGGTCACCCACTGGCCGCCGACTCTCACGCGGCGGACCTATGGATCGCCGCCAGCGCTTGCCACATCGGCGTGCCGCTGCTGACCGCCGACTCGATCTTCGACGACGCACCAGGCGTGGTCGTGGTTGAGCCATAGTCGCGCGCCGCTTCGAGTTGTCGGTCGGTGAGCCCACTCACGACGCGGAGCGCGTGGTCGTCTTGTGCGTGTCGAACGCGACGAGGTGGCTCCAGGCGGTGCGCAGGCCCCGCGGGAGGACGAGGTCAGCCCTCGCCTCGCAGAGCAGCACGCCATCGACGACCTGCTCGATATCAGCCGGCGCCCCCTCGCGGAGAACGATCTCGTCGGCACGAAGTTGGTCCTCTCGCGCCGCTCAGTTGTTGTCACGAGCGATTCAGGTGGGCGGCTCGACGGCCCGCCGGCGTACTCGACCGGGTCGCGGTGTGAGGGTCCGGTTCCTTCGTCGCCACTGAGAGCCATGTACAGATCCACGCCACTCAGAAGCTCCGCGACCGGGTGAAGCCGTCGCTGGCCGAGCCGATCGACGATCCGTCCACCATGCTGGGCAACTGGTACGCCACGGCGCTGTTCTGGAAGCCGCAGGTCGCGCTGTTCGTGAACGAGGCGACCCTGGTGCCGGTGCTCCTGCCGTTGGCGCCCGCCAAGTCGCTCGCCGATCGGTTTCCAGCGCATCTCGAGACCGTGCTCAACGCGCTCGGCACCGACCCTCGCTTCGTCGCGGCAGAGATCGCCGCGACCACCAACGCGCAGTGGGCCAAGACTGCGAACCGCAGCGTCGTGGGGATGATGAACGAGTTCAGCTTCCTCGCAGAGGTCGACCGTGCCCACGAGCGCAGCGAGGACCTGGTGTCGATGTCGGTCCGGCTCGCCGGGACTCCGTGCAGTCCGCTCTACAAGCGGCACAGCTTTCCCGACCGCGAGTTGGCCGCCCTCGTTGCCTCGCGTCTTCCCGACTGAGTTCGGCACGCATGTCTTTGGCATTTCTTATGGTGAACAGAAGAATAGCCAAATAGTTGACATCGACTGCCTCGCGGCGATGCTGACGAGGTGGCTCAAACCATGCTGCGCGACCTGCCCGACCATCTGCTCTCCGAGGGGACGAGCTGGTTCACCGCACGCGAGGCCGCCGATGCCGCCGGGGTGCCGCTTGCCCACGTCTACCCGGGCTTGAAGCGACTGGCGGATCGTGGCCAGATCTTCTCGCCGGCGCGGGGCTTCTACGTGCCGATCCCGCCAGAGTTCCGGATGTGGGGCTCGGTCCCGGCGACGCACTTCGTCGACGCGATGATGCGCCACCTCGACCGTCGCTACTACGTCGGTCTGCTGTCGGCTGCCGAGCTGCATGGCGCGGCGCACCAACGGCCCCAGGTGTTCCAGGTGATGGTCGAACGGCCGCTCGCGGACCGGCGCAACGGGCGGACGCGGCTGAGCTTCCACGTACGGTCACGGCTCGCCGAGGTACCAACCGAGCAGCTGACCACCCCGACGGGCTACCTGGTCGTGTCCACGCCGGAGGCGACGGTGCTCGACCTGGCGTCACGGCCCGCGGAGGGGGCGGGCTCGACAACGTGGCCACCGTGGTCGTGGAGCTGGCCGAGGAAGGCGCGCTCGACATCGCCGCCCTCGTGGCCGCTACAGACTCGTCGACGGTCTCGGCGCTGCGTCGGGTCGGGTGGATGCTGGAGCGGTTCACCGCCCTCGACGTGAGCGGACTCCATGGGCTGGCCACCGCTTCGGCGCCGACCATGCTCGACCCTCACGGCGGCCGTCGAGGCTCGATCGATGCCGACTGGGGACTGATCATCAACTCATCCGTGGAGCCTGAAGCGTGATCCCCGCAGGCCACATCACCCGATGGGCGAAGAACGCACCTTGGCCGACTCGCGAGCAGGTCGAGCAAGACCTCGTGCTGTCGCGGCTGATCGTGGAGATCGCCAACCATCCGCTGCTCGGCGGCGAGCTGGTGTTCCGGGGAGGCACCTGCCTTCACAAGCTCCACCTGCCGACCCCGCGCCGCTACAGCGAGGATCTCGACTACGTGCGGGTGACCAGCAGCCCGATCGGCCCCTTGCTCGACGCGCTGCGCGAGGTCGGCGACCTACTCGACCTCGAGGCGCGCACCCAGGTCTCCCAACACCCCAAAGGTCCAGTTCCGTAGCACGTTCGGCTCGGGTGCTCCGATGCGCATGAAGGTCGAGATCAACACCTACGAGACCAGCCCGGCCCGACCCCTCATCCGACTCCAGTACACGGTCGAATCGCCTTGGTGGAGCGGCCAGGCCGACGTGCAGACCTTCACGTCGCCGGAGCTGGTGGCGACCAAGCTGCGAGCGCTCCACCAACGCCGCAAGGGGCGCGACCTGTTCGACCTGTGGCTGGCGTTGACGGAGATGCGCCTCGACCCCGCCGAGATCGTCGCCTGCTTCGCGCCCTACCGGCCTGAGGGCTACGACCGCGTGGCTGCCGAGGCGACTCTGGCCGAGCACGTGGCGCACCCCGGCTTTCGTGGTGACCTCGCCGTGCTCACCGAGCTGCCCGCCGACTACGACATCGACACCGCGGCCGCGCTCATCACGACCGAACTGCTCGCTCGCCTCTGAAGACCGACGGGTTCATCTACGCGTGAGAGGACGAAAGCCCCGGCTCCCGACCTAGGCGATCCGTGGATCCTCGGTCTGGCCCTCCGGGACCCCCTTCCCGACGGAGCAGTACCGTCAGGCGTGCGAGCAGTATCGACCCAACGGAGCAGGACTTCAACATGCCGACGTGCTTACCAGTCCTCTGTCGCTGAGGTGACGACGGCGCCGAGGTCGCCGCGGACGCCGACGTAGCGGCTGAGGGTGAACGTGGCGTTGGCGTGGCCGAGCAACGTGGCGACGACTGCCGGGTCGAGACCGACGTCGAAGAGCATCCAGCACGCGGCGACGTGACGGAGGTCGTGGGGATGCCACATCGCGGCGGTCGGGCGCTTCATCGGCCAGCCGGTATCGCGGGCGGCACGCGCCCAGACTCGCTGGAACCAACGTCGGCTCGCGAAGCCGCCGTCCGTGCTGGAGAACAGCAACCCTTCGGCACCGCGCTCGAGCTCGGCCCGAAGCCGACTGTCTGGCCTTGGACCTCGGCGCTCGGGCTATTGCGCACGAGCCACATCGGGTCGGCGTCGCGGGCCAGCCATCGGTTCTTGTGGGCGAACGTCACCATGACCCTCATTGACGAGCCGACGTTCTGCACCGTCGACGGCGTAGGCCGCTTGCGGGCCCGGTCGAGCACGGCCTCCGAGTCGGCGGGCGACCACGTCGTGAGCGCCAGCTCGCCGAGCACCGGCCGCACCCACATGCGCAGCAGGTACTCCTGGCGTTCGGCGTAGCGGGTCGAGCGCGACTCCGAGGCTGGCGAGGTAGCGGTCGATCAGGCCGCCGACGTTCGACGGCGCGGGCAGGCGACCGGGCGTCATCGAGGACGAGGACTGGAGCTTCTCGAGCTCGCTCGCCCTGGAAGCGCGGCGTCCTCGGTCGTGAACTTCTGGCTCACCCGGACACCGTCGACGCCGGGGGCGACCACCCGGTAGCGCGGCTCGGCCGCTGTCGGCGCGTAGATGCGGGTACCGAACTCGAACGACACGAGGGGCTTGCGGTAGCGGCGGCTGCCGGCCATGTCGGAACTTCCTCCTTCAGGCACGAACGCCCAGAGACAGAAGGAAGCTCGACGACACCAGATCACACACCCGGGAGCTTCGACGGGTTTGTGCCCAGATTGTGCTCACCTCGGGCGGGCGAGGTCAACGGCTCGGGCGCGAGAACCCAGGTGGCGCAACGGTATTCGCGTCATCGAGCGACCAGCTCGCCGCTGCCGAGGACGCTGTTGCCGATCCCCTCTCAAGGTGGCGGCACGGGTTCGAATCCCGTTGGGGGTGCTCCGAATCCCCCCTGCAACTGCAGGGGATTCTTCGGTTCCGGGCCAGGTTGACGCTGACGTGACAACCGTGCGCCCGCGAAACCCGCGGGCACCCGCGGGGCGGTCGGCCGGATCGGGTCCGCTGTCGTCGGCGTTCGCCGAGGTCCGCAGCCCGTCGACCAGCTCATCGAGCCGCTCTGCCAAGGCTCGGTCGCGGTCGGCTGCGGCCTTCTGGTAGCGGATTGCCGCCGACGTGGTGGAGTGGCCGAGGCGGGCCATCACCTCTCGCATCGTCGCCCCCTGCTGGGTCGCAATCGTGCCGGCGGCGTGGCGCAGATCGTGGAAGTGCACCTCGTCCAGCCCGAGCGCCGACCGCGCGGCACGCCACTCCCGCTGGAACCAGCCGTCGCTGATGATGCCGCCCGCTTCGCCGGGGAACAGCGGATCGTCGGGGTCGCCGCTGACGAAGTTGGTCAGGTGGGCGTCGATGGCGTCGAGCACGAAGCGGGGGAGCGTGACCGTGCGCTGACTCGAATCGGTCTTGGTGGTCTTGCGGCGAGAGCGCTTGTCGATCGACTCGCGGACGGTCAGGGTGCCGTGCAGACGGTCGTAGCTGCGCAGGCGGAGGGCCCGCAGCTCGCCGTAGCGCAGGCCGGCGAAGCCGGCGACGAGGATCATCGGGCGGATCCGGGCGTGGGCGATGTCGGCGAGCGCCAGGACGACCTCAGCGGGCACGAAGGGCCGCTCGGTGTGCGGGTCGGATCCGGCGCCCTTGATGCGACACGGGTTGCGGGGGATCAGGTCGTCCTCGACGGCGGTGGCGAGGATGGCGTGCATGATCCGGTACGCCCGTGAGGCGGTCGAGGGGATGCGTTCGCGCAGTGGACGGTGCCAACGCCGCACCTCGTCGGGGGTGAGCCGGCCGATCGGGGTGGCGCCGAAGGTGGGGTACACGTGGCGTTCGAGCGTCTCGGCGTAGTTGTCCCGGGTCGTGGCGGCGAGCGACCGGCCCTCGAGCCACTGCTCGGCGTAGCGGCGGAACGGGATGCGCCCTCCGGTCGGGTCGTACGCGATGCCGCGGCTCTGGGCGGCCCTCGGTCTGCGACTTGAACGCCTTCGCACGCTCCAGCGAGTCGAAGCGCCGGGAGCGCTCGGTCTGGCCCGGTGCGGGTCGCCACCGCACCTCGTAGCGGACACCCTGGGCGGTGTTGAGCCGACGGATCGACGCCATGGCCGGACGCTACCGGCTGACGCCGACACCGTCGCCGGCCCGTCGCCGCTCGACGAATGCATGCACTGCGTCGAGCGGCATGCGCAGCTGGCGCGATTGATGTGCACCACCTCGAGCTCGCCGGCGGCGATGGCTCGTACGGCGAGCGTTCGCCCGATCGCCAGCATGTGCGCCGCTTCCGGGATCGTCAGGAGGAGGGGTTCGGTGTCGAAGAGCGACGGCTGTTCCATGCCCTGCTAAGGCGCGTCAACGGGTTGTTGGTCGCGACCACAGTGCCGACGAAGGAAGTCGGGGGACATCGCGCGGGGGTGCTCGTACGCTCGCCCAGATGTGGGAGGAACGGGGAAGCGGCATGCATCCGCGCCATCGAGCACGGCGTGCTCGATGATCAGCTCCCAGTCGGCGGCAGCGCCACGAGGTCCTCGCCGTCGATCGTGACGGCGACGTCGCTGCCGTCCTGGAGGGCGGACGCGTGGCAAGCGACGTGGCAGCTCGGTCGTCGCACATGCGTTCCGGCGTGACGGTGGGACCTGGGTCTCGATGGGCTCCGCCGGTTTCGGGCAGCGACGACCCCGGATGGAGGACCGTTCGACCGTGAACTCTGGGTCGATCACCATCGAGATGGCGGGCTCGATCGGGGGCCGCCAACGTCGCGCCATCCACGACGCCGTCATCCGAGTCGGACCCGAGGTCGAGACGCTCCGCTGGCGAGGAACGGATCGGCCGGTCTCGCCCACCGGCTTCGCAATCGTCGTGTGGCGGGGAAGGCGGAGTCCGACGGTGGAGGCGTTCGATGCCGCCGGGCGCCTGGTCGACCGTCGCAACCTCGATCGTGCGCGTGCGTCGCGTCGGCGCATCCGTGGCGTGAGCGGCTTCGCATGGTGCACGCCCGTCGCCGTTCCGGACGGCGACTGGTTCAGCTGCGCGCCCCCTCGCTGAGAGCGGTCGACCTCGGTCGTGTCAGACGTGGTCAGGGAGTGGCACAGACTGGCAAGTTGCGCAATGCGCAACTTGCGGACGTCAGCGGACGAGGTTGGATGACGTCCGATACCGCGTGACGAGATGTGGAATCCCACATACACTGTGCGCATGCTCGCTTGGGACGAACTCGCACAGCTCGACGGACTCGGCGGGTCCATCCGCGCCCGCCGGATCGAGCTCGGCTGGACCCAGTCGGAGCTCGCCGAGCGTTCCGGCGTTCCCCAGGCCGACATCTCACGGATCGAGAACGACCGCCTCGACGCCCGCTGGTCGACCGTGCAGCGGCTCCTGACGGCGCTCGCCGAGGGTGCCGAGCCCGCCGGAGCCTCGCCAACGGGCGACGGGTGCGGCCACCCCGACGCCGTCCAAGAAGTGGACGCCGAGCAGGCCGGCGGCGCGCATCCAACGCTCCTCGACGTGATCCTGGCGACGCCGCTCCGGGCGACGACGCCGCACTGGCCTCGCTCGACCCGGGATCCGACACATCGTGGCTCGACGAAGTCGCCGAGATCGTCGGTGGCCTCATCGCGTGGAGCGACGACCCGGCTGAGCACGCCTTCGATCGTCGGGTCGTCGTTGCGGAGGACGGTGGCCAGATCGTCGCCGTGGCCGCCCACGAGCGAGTCGAGCACGAACGGGCCGGGTGCTCGCTGGGCATCGGTACCTGATGGTCGTGGCCGTCCGCCAGGATTCGTCAGCGAACCGGACTCGCCCGCCTCCTCGCCGAGGCGGTGATCGCAGAGATGCAGTCCGACGGCGTGCAGTCCGTCAGCTGGCTCATCCACCCGGCGAACGCTGCGTCGCTGCGCGTTCAGCCGGAGCGTCTTCCCTGACGCGGACGAGTCGTCACCGCCAGAGGATGATCCCTACGTTCGGTTCGTCCTCGGCCTCTGAGGTGATCTCACGAGAGATTCGCAACTCCGCTTTGCGGACGTTGCCAGTCTGTGCCACACCCTGACCAAGGCGCATGGAAGGTCGGGTTCGCAGAGCCGCCGACTCCGCTCGACCTGGCCACGACCTCCGGCGAACTTCCTGATCGCGGCGGTCAGACCGGATCGAGGCGATGGCCGCCGGACGGCAGACCCATCGCCTGGCGTGTCCGACGCTGTCCCCCTGCACCAGGGTTCCAGGGCGGTGCTCCCGTTGACCTACGCTTCTTCCCGTCCGCCCAAACGAGGGAGCGTCCCGACAATGCCCACCGCACCTACTTTCCGCCTGCCTGCACGCTGGGCCGTGGCCGTGGTCACGGCGATCACGGTGGTGGCCCTGTCGCAGTGCCCGCCCAGGCCGACACCGCGACGCTCGCGCTGGGCTCTGCGACGATCGTCCCGGGTGGCTCGACGACGGTGACCGTCGAGTTGACCAGCACCTCGGACGACCCGCTGGTGGTGACGGTGAACGTCGCTGCGCAGGGCACTGCGACCGGATCGGTGGAGTTCTCGAACCCGGGGACCTCGACGACCCCGCCCAACCCTGATGCGGGCGGCTTCAACTGCGCCGAGTCCGCCGGCGGACCCACCAGCTTCCGAGTGCCTCTGGACCGGGGCGGCAAAGGATCCGGGGAGCTGGCCACCCTCACGCTGACCGCCACTGCGTCCGCCGACGCAGCGGGCACCTTCGGGATCACCGTCGTGGACGAAACGCTGACACCCGTGGAGCTTGACGCTGCCGACCTCCTGGTCAGCGCCCCCACGACCACGACCACGACCACGACCACGACGACGACGACCACGATCACGACGGCGCCGTCGTTGACGACGAGCACGGTCCCGGGTTCAGCCGACGCAACTCGAGCTCCACAGCCGCTGAAGTTCACCGGCTGAACCCCAATGCGGGGTTGAGTGCCACCTCCGGCTGAGCGCGGTTACGTAGGATCTGCCGCCATGTATCGAACTGCGATGCGATCAACCCGACTCGTGAGCCTTGCCGCCGTTGCGGTCGCTGGTTTGGTGGTGGCCGGCTGCGGCGACTCCGAGTCGGTCGAACCCACCCCGACGTCCGTGGTGGAGTATGAGGAGATCCGCTCCGAGGGACATGGCGAGGGTGACGACCACGAGGGCCACGACCTCGCCGTCGGTGCCAACACACCCAAGGACCCGAAGGGCCGCTTCTACCTGCACCACGGTGACCGTGGCCCGGACGTGACCACCCTGCAGGAGCGGCTGAACGAACTCGGTGCCGACCTCGGCGCCGCCGACGGAGTGTTCGGCGACAGGACCCTGCAGGCGGTGATGATCTTCCAGCGGGCCGAGTCGATCCAGGCGGACGGGGTGGTCGGCACCGCGACCTGGGCAGCGTTGGACGACCCGAGCACGACCGACATCGACTGGACGGCGGCCGACCTACCGACTGAGCACTCCACCGAGCCCGTGGCCGAGACCACCAGCGCCACGACCCCGCCCCCACCACGGGTCCTGCCGGCAATGGCGACGCGACGAACGTCGGGTCGCATCCGGCACCGGGCAACGACCCCGCGGCGGGCAAGTGGGCCAAGGGCGTCGTCACCCTGTCGAACCAGCAGGCCACGTTCCTACGACTCCGCCGGCAACATCGTGTTCCAGGCGCCGATCTCCTCCGGCAAGAACGGCCTCACGCCGACCGGCACCTTCCACGTCCAGTCCAAGAGCGAGCGTGCGTACGCCGGGCAACGGCGTCTACATGGACTGGATGACCCGCTTCAACGGTGGCATCGGCTTCCACTCCATCCCCAAGAAGTCCAGCGGAGAGGACATCCCCACGCCGCTCGGGCAGGCACCGGTGAGCCACGGCTGCATCCGCATGGCCGACGCCAACGAAGGTCGTCTTCCAGAACCTCCCGATCGGAGCTGTGGTAGAAGTCCACTGAGCGCAGCGCCAGGAGCCGTCAGATCGTCGGGGTGAGCCGGTGAATCCTGCTCAGGACGCTGCCGGCTGTGTGGGTGACGTGCGGAACGTAACGCCTGCACCGGCGAGCCGTAGCCCATCGCCTCGCGGGCGACAGGCCATCGGAGGTGGGGGTGCGCAGGTGCCATGCTGCCTGCCTGATCCCGAGAGCGAGCATCGTGACCGCGGCCAGCCATCCGAACTCGCCGAGCAGCGCATCGGAGCCGGTGAACACCTGGTTCTCGACCTCGCCATCGAGCGAGAAGCTGGTCGCCACGAACGCGTTCCATGACCCGTGGGCGATCACGCTGGGCCAGATGGAGCGTGATCGCTCGGTGAGCACCCCCGACGAACAACACGAATCCGAGGATCGCCACGGAGAAGCGCAGAGCCCGCCGACCGTGCCGTAGAGCCCGCGAAGGTCAGGGGCGCGTGGTACACCCACCACACGGCCCACATGATCGCCGTGCTGGCAAGGAACGAGCTCCGCCGGCGCAGCGGCAGCCAGAGGAACCCTCGCCATCCGATCTCCTCGCCGAGAGCGCTCAGGCTCGACCCGACACTCAGCGGGACCATCAGTACCAGGACCGAGCCGAGCTCGCCGCTGTGGAAGTCGACCATGCCCACGGTCGAGGCGGCGAACGTCACGACCAACGTCGCGAGCGCGGGAGGAACCCCGCGGCGATCCACCATGTGAGCTTTCCGAACCGGATGACACCCGGCCCGAACACCGTCGCCAGCACCGCTCCGACGGTCGGAGCGAGCATCAGTCCCAAGGCGATCCTGGTCAGTTCGTCCTCGCCGCCGCCCCAATCCGGCTGAGCCACGACGATCACCGCCGCGTAGAACGCGACGAGGCCACCGAAGTACAGGACCAGCCGCCGCGTGTCGTGGGCTGGATCGATGCGCTTGTTGATCGCCGATTGCTCAGGCATCCGACCTCCTCCGGCCAGCAGACCGTCGGGGGTCTGACATCCGCCGGCTACGATACGGCACGAGCGAGCGCGAACAGCGGCTCGTCGAAGCCCGCCGTGCACGTTGCGCAGACAGTCCCAGCAGCCGGTACAGGCGTCGGTGGGGTAGGGGCGGCGCCTGCGCGCCCGGCGAAAAACCCGCGGCCGCCCCGATTCGGGAGGCGTTCGCCGCTGTTCGGTCGATCGCGAGAACCCCGGAATTGCAGTCGTCTGCGTCCGTCACCATCCGTAGAAGTCGGCCCAGGGGTCGCTCTCAAGGTGGCGGCACGGGTTCGAATCCCGTTGGGGGTGCTCCAGAGAATCCCCTGCAATCGCAGGGGATTCGTGGGTTTTCGGGCCAGACCGATGCGGGTGGGACAAGCCTGCGCCCGCGGAAATCCCGCGGGTGGCGCGGGTGTGGAAGGCTCACCGCCGCCGTTCGCAGCCTTCCGGAAGCGGATGGCGGCCGACGTGGTCGAGTGGCGGAATTGGCAATGACCCCCTTCATCGTCGCCCCTAGCGAGGGTTCCGGAGGAGGTCCGTTGACCACTCGGCGAACCACTGGCGCACGTCGGATTGTTCTCTCCGCTGGCATGGAAGCTCATCGTCTCGCCGTCGAGCGTCGCGACGAGCCGGGCGAACGTGGCGTGTCGGCGGATGACCTCGACCGACCAACCGTGAGTGGCCAATGCAGCCTCGTACGCACCGACGAGTGGGCGGACGTCACCGGGTGGATCGCCGTGCTGCGCCGCCATGAGCGCGTCCAGGTCGCGGGTCGGCCGATCGATCACGCCGAGTGCCACGAGGGCCGAACCGCCGGCGAGTGCGAAGCCGGTTGACTCGGGGAGCCCGAACAGGAGACGGGCGGCATCGCGTTGCAGCGCGGTGAGCCTGTTCACGATGCTGTCGGGAGTGCGGCTGGGTCGTGTGCGGAGCTCACCAGGGGCGCCCATGCCGACCGCAACGAGCGGGGCAGTACGAGGTCGGGCCAGGCCTCGCAGAGTGGCACCTCGTCGACGATCTCTTCGATGTCGGCCGGGGTGCCTTCCCGGAGGACGATCTCGTAGGCACGGAGGCGGTCGTCGCGTCGGGAGAGGTCGAACGTGCGTGGAGGGCCACTCCACCACAGGTGAGGTGCCGCGTCGATCGAGCGGAGCGCCTCGCCCGGCGACAGCCGCCAGAGGCGCGACGGAACGGCGTACGGGCGCCGGTCAGCAGTCCAGGACCACACCACGGGAGGCTCGATGGCGACCTTGGCGCCGGCCACCCCGAGGAGCGCGACCGCGCTGTGGAAGAGCGGCTCGCGTCGACCGTGCTCGTAGGCGGCGATGTTGGGGCGCGCCACCCCCGAGCGCTGGGCGAGCACGGTCTGGGTCATGCCGGCCGCCCGGCGGGTGGCGCGCAGCACGCTGGCGAAGTCAGGCATGTATGTATCGTACTCGATACACCCTGAGATTGATCCGCCAGACTAGAGAGCCCCGCGAAAGATCCGCGGCCGCTGCGAATCGGGCTCGTACGCATGCATCCAGCCGATCGCGAGATCCCCGGAATTGCAGTCGTCTGCGTTCGTCACCATCCGCAGAAGTCGGCCCAGGGGTCGCTCTCAAGGTGGCGGCACGGGTTCGAATCCCGTTGGGGGTGCTCAGCGAAAGCCCCGGAATTCCGGGGCTTTCGTCGCTCTCTGGCTCCTTGGCTTGGTAGCGGTGACCTCTGGCGCCCGCGTCGCCAGTCAGTCGACGGCCTCCTCCGCGATCTTCGGATCCTTCAACGCCCCGTCCAACGGACCGCCGATCACATCGCCAAAATCCTGGAACTCGGAGAAGCCGTAGGGCTCCATCGCGTCGCGGCTCCCCTCCGTCAGGAGCTCCGAGAGGTGCCACTTGCCCTTGTAGACCGTGTGGTAGCCGAGATCGCGCAGCATGTGGCCGATGGTGGGCAAGGCATCCGGATCGGCCGTCATGTCGTCGATCCAGGCGAAGTTGGTGTTGTCGAACATCCGGGTGTGCGGCGTGTGCTGCCCGGTGTACATCACCGAGGGCGATGGCGTGCACACGGTGGTGGTGCAGTGGTGGTGGTTGAACGAGACTCCCCGGGCACGAATGCGGTCCCTCCCGGGCAGGGCGAGATCCTCCGGCATGGCCCGATGCGCATACTCCTGGTCGGTGACGATCATCAGGATGTTGGGTTGCCTGGTCATGATGCCGTTCTCTGCTGTGGATGAGTACCCCGGGACCTGTTGACCTACAAGCACGCGTGAATCGCCTGGCAGCCAGCTCCACCTGATGCGGCCAGTGGAGAGCTGTACCTACAGGGACTTCGGAGCTGAATCGACGTCTGGCATCGATCAGGGTCCGAACTCCCGACCGGTCGTCGCAAGGAGTGCAGGGGTCGCCAACTACCGGCTCCGCGTCACTGTTCGACCTGCGCCGGTCCGCTTACGGATGGATCGTGGCGGCGCGGAGGGTTGGCGCGTTCGAAAGGTTGATGTCTGTGGTGACCAGCGTTGCGTCCAGGTGCTCGGCCAACACGATCTACAGGGCATCGGCAATGGTCAGGTTCGCTCGCTTCGACCACGCATCTGCCAGCAACGGGCGAACCTGCACCCGTCGCAGCGGTGCAGTGGACAGCGACGTCATCGCTTGGGCGGCCGGTGCACTCAGGACCCCACCGCGGAGTTCGGCCCGACGCAACGCCCCGGCGACCTCGGCGAAGAAGTGCTCGGGCACCCACCAGTGGGCGCCGGTCGGGAGCATTGGTTGAAGCCTGCGGCCGGTGGCTGTGTCGGGCAGGAGATCGACGCTCGCCGGCGCGTCCAGGACGAGGTCGGTCACCCTGCTTCGTCGCGGGCTTCGGCGACGAGTTCGGCGCCGGTCACGTCGAGCTCAACGGGTTCGGCGTCTCGCCGCAGCGAGTGCAGCCACTCGTCCGCATCTCCCTGGACGTCGTCCGGGATGGGAACGACTGCGGGATCGAGTTCGAAGTCGACGACCGGACGAGGCATGGGTTCATGGTATCTGGGCGATGCGACACCAGCCCTGCGCCAATGCCTACTCCTGCCCTCGACGCCTCGGCACGGACCGGTCGTCGTCGGGCGACTTGGTAATCCGTTTGGTAATCCACCGGGCGTGACGGGGCCGATCTCGGCGGACGGCCCGGACGGGAAACCCTGACAGGACGGGCCTTCCGGCACCCGGCCGCACCGGCCGGACCGACCTGCTCGAACTCGCAAGGTGGCGGCACGGGTTCGAATCCCTTTGGGGGTGCACAGGGCGAAGCCCCTGGTGAACAGCAAAGGCCGCTGCAATGCCAGGGGTTTCGTTGTTCCAGGAGCCTCGGGAGGCTTGCCATCGGGTCCCAGCCCGTGCTGTCCCGAACCCCCGGATCCCAGCTCGATTGTGCCCGCCCTGTACGGCCGGACAGCCCGCGTCGAGCGGGCCCGAGTGCTCCACTGCGCCCGTGTCGTCAACTAGATGAATCACACTTGGCGTGAACGCCCGATCTCCGACGGCGGAATCGACGGGGATATCGAGATCGTTGAGCCGGCCACGGCGGTACGACCTCGAGCCGGTCACCTCGAATCGAACGGTGGTGACGCTCACCTACGACTGGTCTGGGGTCGGTGCCGAGGTGCGCGCCTACATCGAGTTCCCTCCATTCGCGCCCGGCCATCTCGCCAACTCGTTGCAGTAGATCGCCCGTCTGGTCGCACGACGAGCGTCGGACGGCTGGGCATAACGCGGATTGGCGGTGTGCTCGGCCTGCTGAGGCGGCGGTGACAGGGCGAGCTGTCCCGCTGCGGTCGTAGCTCCCTCTCGCTCAGAGGTACGGCCGAGTGATCAGTTCAAGGTAGTGCCCTGACGGGTCGAGCAGGTAGACGCCGCGCCCGTCGTGGTCGTGGTTGATCTCGCCCGGTCGCGTGCGCTGAGGGTCGGCCCAGTGAGGCCGATAGCCTGCCGTGATCTTGGCATAGGCACGGTCGAAGTGCTCGTCGTCGAGAAGGTAGGCGTAGTGCTGCGGTGGGAACCCGATCGGTGGGGCCGCGAACTGCAGCATCATCCCGTCTTCGAGGCCGAGGTTGGCGAACGGCCCCCATGACGGCAACTCGGTGGCGTCGAGGAGGTCGAGGTAGAAGGCCCCCATCTCCGACAGGTCGGTCGAGGCGATGATCGTGTGGTTGAAGCGCGCGGTCATGCTGCTCCTTTGGTCTGCGCTGGTGAAGGGGTGAGGTCACGCAGACACTCGGAGGGGAGCGGATCAGGAGCCGACCAGGTCGCCGTCCCGGGAACGGCCGCGTGGGCCTGACTGGTCATCATCGCGGCCAGCCTACCGATCACCAGGTCCCCCTCACGGGTGCTGCTGCTCCGAACTTCTCCCGAAGGGCAGATCCAGCGCGCGCATTGACAGGTTTGCCTCCCGGTCAACCTGTTCGGCCTCCTACCGCGCCTCCCGCGCGGCCTGGCGACCGCAATGCGGGCCCACTCCAGGATGCGCCTGGACCCCCGCCTGAGGTCGAAAGGCACTCGTTCGCTCACGTTATCCGCGATGCGGAAGATTTGTGCGCGCCGGATCTGCTGTTCGGCTCCAAGTGACCTGGCGGACTACGCGGTTCTTCAGGTGGGGCGCAGGTCCTCCCTTGGCGCTGCTCGTGAGCGAAGCGAACACGCAGCAGCGGCACGGTCTCGCGGGCCCTACGAAGAGGGGATCGTCCATCCGGGCGGTCCCCCTGGCGCGTCTTGCGACAGTGAGGGCATGGCCGCAGCGAGGACCGCCTTGTGCCTCGGGGTTGGGACGACGGACTCTCTACCGAAAGCGGTAGCGTTTTCGTCCAGCGATCGAAGCGATGATCGAAGGATCCAAGTTCGCAACGGCCTGGCCGGGACCGGCTCAACTTCAAGCCTGGTGGTCACTGCACAGGCCGCTGGTCAGGTGCTTTCTGGCCCTGAGCTTCGCGTCGCAGAGCACACAGATCCTCTGCCGCGTATGAGCACGCTCGGTTGGTCGAGGTCCGCGGCGACCGGAGGCGTCTCATGCGCGTCCGCGAATCGTGCCGTCACGTGGGGATGGCGCCGGCCGAGCATGGCGTGGACCTCGGCGCCGGTTCTCGATGGGTTCTTCGCGACCTCGGCTTGGGTGCGCAGGCCTTCCCTGTATGCATGCTCGCTGAACCGGAGCGCCATGAACGTAGTCTGGGTTCACCGCACTCAACTCATGCGGCCGGAGGTCTTCCAAGGCGAAATCGGCCACGTCGGTGGTGATGAGGAACCGCGCACCGGCCAACACGGCGTCCGGCGAGTACCTGTCGATCCTCGGCGCTGGCCGTCAGCAGGCCCTCGGTCGTGGGAGCGGACTCGGACAGCTCCATACGGAGGATGTCCCGTCGAATGACCGACGTCCGCGACGAAACACCCCGGGCGTGGCGGTCGGCTTCAGCCTCGAGGTGCGCGGACCAAGTCAGCAGCAGGCCATCGAAGCGTCCCCCAGCGATGACCAGCGTGGCGTGACGGGAGATGCCAGCACGTTGGCATCGAGGAAGGCGACGGTGTCAGCCACCGAAGAGATCGGCCTCGATGTCCTCCGCACTGGCTTCGGCCATCCGACGCATGAGCTCGTGGCTGTACCGCTCGAACTCGACGAGCGGGATCCGGTGGTGAGTGCCGACCTTCGTTGCCTTCAGGTCGCCGTTTGCGATCCGGCGTAGGACCGTCGACCGTGACATGCCGAGCCGCTTGGCCACCTCTGCTGGCGTGAGCAGCTCCACCCGGGATGAGAACTCGACGACCTCACCTCTGTCTCTCGCCGCGCTTCAGGAAGGCGCGGATGGTCTCCCAATCGCCATCCGACAGGTGGGCCGGGTTGATCGTCAGCGGGCTGCTCATGGAGCCATCATACCCCGTCGTGGTCACTTGTTGATGGCTAAATGACCATCATGGGGTCACCAGTCCTCGGTTGCGGCGGTGACGGTGGCGCTCAGGTCACCTCAGACGCCGACGTAGCGGGAGAGTGTGAAGGTGGCGTTGGCGTGTCCGAGCAGGCTGGCGGTCACCCCAGGGTCGAAGCCGACGTCGAAGAGGATCCAGCACGCCGCCATGTGGCGGAGATCGTGGGGATGCCACATCGCGGCGGTCGGGCGCTTCATCGGCCAGTCGGCCTTCCGAGCCCAGATCCGTTGGAAGCAACGTCGGTTGCCGAAGCCATCACCGCTGCCGGAGGGCGATCAGCTCACCTCAACGCAGCCCGCAACGGTGCTGCAGCCGCATCGACGAGCCGACGTCTTGTACCGTCGACGCTCGGAACAACCACCCGGTAGCGTGGCTCGGCCGCGGTGTGTGCGCAGCTGCGGGTGCCGAACTCCGAACAACGCGAGGGGCTTGGGGTAGCGGCGGCTGCCGACACCCGATTGTCCGGTCGTCCCAAGCGTGCCAGACTGGATCGTCCCGGCGTGGCTCCCACGGTGCCGCGCAAGGCCGTTGCTACGGAGGGCGACACGTTGGCGGATGGCCAGGTCCAGGGGGGGAGCGGAGCGCAGCCGTCACGCCGACCCGGCCTTCGCGACCGCCTCGAGCTGTCACGCGGTGGCGCCGACCGCCTGGCATCGATGGAGGGGTTGCGGGGCCTCGCTGTGCTGCTCGTGTTCATGGTGCACTACACCGACCGCGCCCTGCCCTGGATCGAGGGTACATGGGTGGAGGGGTTCGCCTCTCAGGTGGGCGATGCCGGCAACTCGGGGGTGGACCTCTTCTTCGTGCTCTCGGGGTTCCTGATCTACGGCAACCTCATGCGCCGCGAGCAGGCCTACCGGCCCTTCGTGCGCCGGCGGCTGCGGCGGATCTATCCGACGTTCCTGGTGGTCCTCGCCGCCTACGTGGTGGTGTCCTTCGCGATCCCCTCGGAGTCCAAGCTGCCCGGCAGCCTGGCGGAGATCCCGCCGTACCTCCTCTTCAACGCCCTGCTGCTGCCGGGCATCATCCCGGTCCCGGCGTTCATCACGGTGGCGTGGTCGCTCAGCTACGAGGTGTTCTTCTACCTGACCGTGCCGATCCTGATCACTCGGCTGAACCTGCGAGAGCGCACCGAGCAATGGCGTTGGCGCTTCTTCGTCCGCCTGGCCCTCGGTCTGGTCCTGCTCGGCGGGGTCATCTCGGGGGCCCACCCCCGGATGTCGATGTTCGTCGGCGGCATGTTGTTGTGGGAGTGGTTGACCTACCGCTGGCCCCGACAGGCCGACGACCCCGAAGCCGTCAGGAAGGTCGATCGGTGGTCCACGGTGGCGCTGGTGGTCGGCGTGCTGTCGTTGTTCGTGCTGCCGGGCGACTTCGCGTTCAACCTACCCCGCGTCGTCGTGCTGCTCGTGGCCTGGCCAGTGCTGTGTGCGGGGTGCTTCGCTGTGGACCGACGCTGTCGGCGGTGGTTCTCCTGGACGCCGCTGCGGCTCCTCGGCAACGTCAGCTACTCGTTCTACCTGGTCCACTCACTCGTGCTGCAGGCCTTCGCCTTCGGTCTGAAGCAGGTGTGGCCACCCCCCGTCGGGCGGCGCGGGTTGGTTGTGGTTCGTCGCGCTGGTGCCCGCCTTCGCCGCCTCGGTGGCGGCATCGATCATGCTGTTCCTGGCCGTCGAGAAGCCGTTGTCGCTCTCGAAGACGGAGAGACGCCTCGTGAAGGGGCCCGGCCGTCCTGAGAGGCACCGATCCGCTGCATGGCGCGGGGCGGCGCCGGAGCCGACGACGACGCGGAAGCCATCGATCAAGGCGCTCCGGCGCATCGCGAGCGGGTCGGCCGCCAAGCGCGCACCGCGAAAGACCCGCTGCCGCACCGATGGGCGGCGTGTCCGCCGCTGTAGGGTCAATCGCGAGAACCCAGCAAGTGCAGTCGTCTGCGTTCGTCATCGTCGGTAGAAGTCGGCTCAAGGGTTGCCTTCTGGGCGGCGGCACGGTTTCGACACGTTGGTGATGCTGAGCAAAGGCCCCACGCTTCCGGGGCCTTCGTCGTTCGTGGGACGCCGGACCAGTCAGTTGTTGCGCCTCACCACGGCGCCGGCAGCGACGCCGAGAAGGGCCCCGATCCCGACTCCAATCGCCAGGCCGGGCCCGCCGCCGACGAGAACGCCGACCGTCGCCCCAAGACCCGAGCCGACCGAGATGAACAGCGCGAGCCGTTCCGAGTCCCGCCGGTTGTCGTCGGTCATCGCTCACCTCCTGGCCGTGAGTGCACCGAGGTTACGACGATCGGTGCGTGTCAGCGAGCGCGCGGTGGTGATGTCGTTGGTCAGGTTCCCCGAACACGCCCTGTTGACGCAAGCAGCTCCGTCCCTGGCTCGTCGGCCGATCGCCGTATTCCGGCCGTTCGTGGTCGGACCACCTCAGAGAGGCCTCCATCTGGAACTCGTTCAGGTAGCCACCGTTGCCGTCCGGGGCCGGCGTGATAGTGATGCGGGCTGACCGGCCGTCGATCGTCTGGATACCTGTTGGGAGCTCTCGACCGAGCTCGGGTTCGGATCAGCCGTCAGGGCCGCAGTTCGTCTCGACGTAGTCAGCCAGGCGTGCGCCGGCAGGATCCGCCTGATCTGACGGCGCCGCCTTCATAGAGGGTTCTGCGTGGCTCGGGTAGTTGTTGACGATGAGCGTGTCGGCGAGCAGTTCCACGTCCTCGCGGATCGCCGACGGCGCTGACTCGCGGAGCTCATCGATGGCGGAGACCGCTACCGATGCATCGGTAGTACCGTCGTGGGCGTCCATCACAGCGACTGCGTCACAGAACGACTCCAGGTCCGATTCCGTTCGCGGACTCGCGGCGTCATCGGCTGTGTCGGTCGAGACCTCGTCTCGTCCAGTCTGCTGGCCGCAGCCGGTGATGGCGACGGCCACGAGAAGAAGGGCGGTGAGCGCCATGGGCTTTGACGGCACCGTGACAACCGTACTCATCCCCGAAGCCCGTGCGGTCGTCGAATCGGGCCGACTCGCGCACTTCACCACGATCAACGCCGACGGGCGGCCTCACACGACCATCGTGTGGGTCGGCCTGGACGGCGACGAGATCGTCATCGGCAAGCTCATGCCCGACCAGAAGGTCGCCAACATCAGGCGCGATCCGAGGGTGTCGCTGTCCATCGAAGCCGACGGTGACCAGCACGGCATGCAGAACCACCTCGTGGTCGAGGGCACCGCCCACATCACCGAAGGCGGCGCCCCCGAGCTCCTCGGCGAACTCGCGCAACGCTACGTCGGGCCCGGCACCAAGTTCCCTCCGATGCCGGATCCTCCGCAGGGCTTCGTCATCCATGTCACCCCGACCCGTGTGCGCGGCATGGGCCCTTGGGGAACCCAGCTCTGAGCATCCACGGAGGGCCCCACCGGCGACTGCGGCGACCGCTCGTGGGACCGCACGAGTCGCTCGTGTGCTCTGTGCAGAGGGAGCCGTCCTCGGCGCCTATGCAGCGTCGGGGTCCGGCTGATGGATCCCGATCGTGTTGCCCTCGGTGTCCAGGTAGTAGCCCTGCCAGGCCATGCCGGTGAGCGCCATCTTCGGGAGCGCCACCGTGCCGCCTGCCTCGAGGATCCGCTGTTCGGTTGCGTCGTAGTCCTCGACCTGCATCGTGCAGACGAACGCGTTGGTTCCCTGCTCGGGGGCCGCTGCAGCGACAGGTCGCTGCAGCAAACCGCCGTTGATCCCCGGTTCGCTGTCGGGTCCGGTGATCACACCCCAGTACGGCATCCCCGTGCCCGATCCGTAGTCCTCGAACGACCACCCGAAAGCGGCGGCGTAGAAGGCCTTGGCGCGCTCGACGTCGTCGGCCTGGATCTCGAAGTGCACGACTCTGGCCATTGGTGCTCCTAACGGGGACTCCCGGTGAACCGCGGGTCAGTCTGGCACGCCGGGGCGTGATTCAGCCGCCAGGCCGCAACACCGCACCCACCACCAGCGGAGACAGCAGGTAGGTGAGCAGCACGTAGGGCCACATGAATCCGTCCTCGATGTGCCAGCCCACCAGGATCTCCTTCACCGGCCGGCGGATGAGCAGGCTGCCGACCCATTCGAAGGCCAGGACCATCAGCGTCCAGTACAACCCGGCGAGCAGGAGCTCACCCACCTGGTCGAGGTGAGCGGAACGGTCGAGCACCCAGGCGAACCCGAAGATGTAGACGATGCGCGTGGTCATCCCGATGCGGTGCGCGCGCAGTTCGCCCTAACGTGGTTCGTACACTCGCCGCATCGCCACGAAGTAGTTGAGCCCGGAGACCGCGATCTCGGCGAGGAAGACCCGCCAGACGTATCTCAGGATGTCGGCATCCATGGGCGGACGACCTCACGAAGGCTCCCGGGAGCCTCCTGCGATGATGGCGAGAGCGTCGGTGGCGAATTGCTCCACGGCGTCCCAGTCGGTGAACTCGTAGTCGGTGGAGGTGTCGGTCGGGTCGCCCTGTTCGGCCGCGATGCGGCGCATCATGTGTCGCTTCACCCAGCCGTAGCGTGTGTAGGCGATGGCGCCCGCGAAGAGCCCGACGATGTCGGGGTCCAGTCCGGTCTCCTCGAGTAGGCCCTGGAGGAGTCGGTGGGCCTCATCTGCGTGCTCGGGGTCGTCGTGGGCAGAGGTGAGGCTGACCTGGAACAACGCGGTGGGTGTCTGCTCGAGGGCGCCGGCGTGGTGCATCAGCCAGCGCCGAAGGGACCGGCTGTGGCGACCGAGATGGATCGAGTCACCGACGATCACACCGTCGTAGTCGGCGGGGGAGGGGCCGGTGTCGGTGGTGACGGTGTCGACGGCTGCGCCCTCGCGGGCGAGCACCGATGCGATCCGTTCGCCGATCTTGGCGGTCTGGCCTTCCTCGCTGTGGTAGGCGAGCAGAA
Source organism: Microthrixaceae bacterium (assembly GCA_027493675.1). Taxonomy (GTDB): domain Bacteria; phylum Actinomycetota; class Acidimicrobiia; order Acidimicrobiales; family Microtrichaceae; genus JAMLGJ01. The sequence continues at coordinate 38,583 of JAOSKI010000012.1, forward strand.
TCCGAGGGCCCATCCCGGCATTATTGCCGGAATCGACGTGACCGCGGCTCATGTTGAGTCGGACGCGAGGGACACCCGTCGCTCGAACAGCACGGCGTTGAGAACCGGTGCTGCAACGCACAGGCGACCGAGCAGGTACAGCCACAGCAGGCCGGTCGTTGCCATGCCCAGCGCCCCGTAGGCCTCGCGTGCCGCATCGACCTTGTGTTGCAGGTACAACACGTTGAACAGGTACAGGCCCTGGGTTCCGACCGCCACGAGCACGGCGCCGGGGAGTAGGTCGAACCACGTTGCCTGTGGGTCGCGGGGTAGGCGGAGGGACGCGACGAGCCAAAGCCCCGTGAACAACGCGATCGCGAACCCGGCGGCCACCAACACGAGCCCCTGGGACCTTACGTAGCGTGTGACCCCCGCTACTGCGGTGCACATCAGCGTGAAGATGGCGAACCCGAGCGATGCGTAGGTCCTTGTCGGCTTCGTCGGACATCGCCATGCGCTCGAATGCGCCAGCGCGATCACCCGAGCAGCCGAGCGGCCGGCCACCACCAGAGCCCAGATCGTGGCCGGCACCAGGATCCACATGCTCTTGCGCGACGTCTCGGTTGCGTTCGCCAACGTCGAGACGACGTAGCCCGACAGCCCTGCCATCGACCCGACGCGCTCCGAAGTGCTCGGGTCGATCGAGAAGGCTGCCGCGGCAACGACCAGCACCAACAGGAACATGGGCAACAGGTACACGAACAGCCGGAACGCGATCGCTCCGGCCAACACGAAGCCACCGATCTCGTTGTCACGTCTGAAGGCGTGCAGCCCGCTGTCGACGAACCAGAAGCGGCTGCGCAACACCTCGAATCGCTGTTCCAGATCCTCCTTGAGCGCGACGGCTCGCTCCTTGAGGGACTCCAATCGCCCTGTGGCTGAGTTCTCCTGCACTGCTCCGTCCTGGTCCACTCGACGGTCGGGTCGCGGGTCCAACGGTCCGGAGCCGCCACGCCCGAGTACCTGTGTCGTGAGCCGACTCCAACGTCACCGGATCCGCCGCCGGCGAGTTGAAACCTAGCGTTCGCCGCGGTGCGATCGGGTACGGCCAGGGTCCCCGCTGGCCGGGAGGAACCTGCTTGCGCCCGTGCTCGGATGTCGCCTGTGGCGGATGCGATACTGACCCGCCGGGTCGCGTGGTCCGGGCGTGTTCTGTCAGTTCCGATCGAGAGTGGAGTCCGCCGTGCGCCGAGGTGCGAGCACCGTGTGGTTGTTGGCTGTGCTCGCCACGTCGGTGGTCGGCTGTGCTGATGGTGGCCACGATGACGGCGATCATGCTGAGGGGGACCGTGCCGGCGCGTCGGTGTCGTCAACCGGCGACCCGTCCGACACCACCGCAGGCACCGGGGCGACCGAGCCAGGGGGCACTGCTGCTCCGCACGCTGAGGTCGTCAGTGCCGAGACGCTGTGCGCCGAGGCGGTTGCGGACAGCTCCGGGGCAGTCACCGTCCCGGAGCTAACCGAGATCTCGGGTGTGGTGGCCGGCAGCGGACCCTCCGAGGTGCTCTGGGTGCACAACGACTCAGGTGCAACGAACCTGATCTGGGCGCTGGGTCCCGACGGCGCGGTGTCGGGGCGTTTCATGGTGCAGGGCGCCGAGGCGATCGACTGGGAGGACATCGCAATCGATGCAAGCTCCTCCGGTGAGCCGGCATCGCTCTACCTGGCCGACACGGGTGACAACTTCGCGGCCGCGCGTTCGGCGGACGACCCGCCCACCATCTACCGCATCCCCGAGCCCGACGTGTCCGCCACGCTGCAGGGCGCCGACGCCGCCGCCGGCGCGACAGAGCGCGGCGGTGAGGCGACGGAGGGCAGCGCCGAGGCGACAGAGCGCGCCGAGGCGTTCACCATCTCCTACGGCGACGGTGCCCACGACGTCGAGGCCCTGATCTCCGATCCACTCACCGGCGACGTGTTCGTAATCACAAAGCAGTGGGATGGGACCGCCTCGGGTGTGTTTCGGTTGCCGGCGGGGATCGTCCGTGCCCCGACCGCGCCGGAGGAGCCCACGCCCGTGGAGCGCGTGGCCGAGGTGGCCTCGACAGCCGGGATGCTCGTGACCGCGGCGGACATCTCACGAGACGGCACCTTGATCGCGCTCCGCTCCTATGGCGATGTGCTGTTGTGGGACCGGGATCCTCAGCGCAGTGTCGCCGAGACGCTGGCGAACCCGCCGACGTGCACCCGGCCGGTCGAAGAACACCAGGGCGAGGCGGTGGGGTTCGACCCCGACGGTAGGGGACTGGTGACCATCGGCGAGGGTGAGGACGCGCCCGTCAACCGGCTACGGCTGCCCTAGCACCGGGTTCACTCAGCGGACCCTGAACGTGTCGCAGTGCCCAACGCCCGTCGGATCTGCTCCACGAGGCCCGCGCCCGCGGCACTCCAGTTGGCGTTGAGCGCGTCGATGAGCACGTCGAGCTGCGCGAAGTCGACCATCCCGCCGCTCATTAGCACCATCGAACGGGCAGGAGCCTCACGGATCGAGGACCTGATCATCTCGATGGTCGCGTCGTCGGGGTCGGGGAACTCCTCGGCGGTGCGCTTCACGGCTTCACGAGTCACCGCGGAGGCCAACATGCGACCCAGGCGTGTGTCCTGCATCTCCTCGAGGGTCGAGTTCCGGTCGAACGGACGGGTCGGTGCCGGAGTCGGTATCGGCCTGCCGAGCATCGCTGCGAACTCGTCGTCGGTGGCCACGAAGGCCGCCGGGCGGACCGTGGGACCGAGCACGTCGGTGGAGCCGACGGTGACCTCGGTGACTTCCACGGGGTCCACCGACGACCGGGCGACGATCACTTCGAAGGTGCCCTCCTCCACGAGCCAGTCGTGAGCGGCGACGTCCCACACCGCGAACGAACGCCGGTCGAGACGGATCACGACCACCTCGCTGCCACCGGGTTCGAGGTGCACCTTCGCGAAGCCCGCCAGCTCCTTGTCGGGTCGATGCACGCTCGATTCGACGTCTCGCACGTACACCTGCACCACGTCCGAGCCTGAGCGCTCGCCGGTGTTCGTCACCGTCACCCGCACTTCGAAGTCGACCTCACCGTCCGCACCGGCTTTCTCCACGGAGGCCTCCGACCACTCGAAGGTCGTGTACGACAGCCCATGACCGAAGGCGAAGCGCGCCGGAACCCCGGCGGTGTCGTGGAACCTGTAGCCGACGTACAGGCTCTCGCGGTACTCGACCTGACGGGGATGACCGGGGAAGTTCCGGTGTGCGGGCAACTGGGCGACGTGCACCGGGATGCTCTCGGCGAGGCGTCCACCCGGTTCGGCGTCGCCGAGCAGCACGTCAACCACAGCGCTCCCGCCTGCCTGGCCACCGAGCCAGCATTCGAGCACCGCGTCTACCCGTTGAGCCCATTCCATGTGGACCGCACCGCCGTTGTTCAACACCACCACCACAGGAGTGGGCGTCGCCGCGAGTGCTTCGATGAGCTCGACCTGGCCGTCGGGGAGATCGAGCGTCGTTCGGTCGAATCCCTCTGATTCGGCTGCGGCGGGAAGGCCCGCGAACAGCACGACCACATCGGCCGCGTGTGCTGCCGACACTGCCTCTTCGAGCAGGCCCGAGGGGCAACTCCCGTCGCGTGCCTCGTAGCCCTGTGCGTAGGTGACCCGGCCCACCTCGCCCGGAGCACCTGCTGGTGCGACCCGGTCACGCAGCTCCTCGAGGGCACGGTCGAGCCTGGTGGGGTTCACCTGCGAGCTGCCGGCGCCCTGGTAGCGGGGGTCGCTCGCGAAGGCCCCGACGACAGCGATGTGCCGGTCCGCCGAAAGCGGCAGGGCGCCGTTGTTGGAAAGCAGCACCGTGCCTGCCGCAGCTGCCCGGCGCGCCACGTCGTGGTGTGCATCGCGGTCCGCCGAGCCGATCTCGGGAACGCCCGAGCAATCGGCGCGGCGAACGTCCTGGCCGCGCTGGAGGAGTTCGACCACACGGTGTGCGCAGCGGTCGACCGCCTCCTCGGTGAGCTTCCCGGCCCCTACCGCGTCGACGACCGCGTCATCGTTCGCCCCGCGGCTCCCGGGCATCTCCAGGTCGAGTCCCGCGGCTATGCCCTTTGCACGGTCGTTGACCGCACCCCAGTCGCTCATGACCAGCCCCTCAAAACCCCATTCATCGCGCAGGATCGTCGTGAGCAACTCGGGGTGCTCGGAGGTGTAGGTGCCGTTGAGCAGGTTGTAGGAGCACATGACCGTCCACGGCTGGGCCTCGGTGACCACCATCTCGAAGGCGCGCAGGTACAGCTCCCTCAGCGTGCGTTCGTCCACCACCGCGTCGACGATCAGGCGGTGTGACTCCTGGTTGTTCACCGCGAAGTGCTTGAGGCTCGTGCCGACGCCGCGTGACTGGATGCCGCGCACCATGGCGGTGGCCAGGGTGCCGCTCAACAGCGGATCCTCCGAGAGGTACTCGAAGCAGCGTCCACCGGCCGGGTGGCGCTTCAGGTTGATCCCGGGCCCGAGGACCACAGACACCCCGAGCGATACCGCCTCTTCGGCGATCGCGGTTCCCACCTCGGTGAGCATGGCTGCGTCCCAGCTCGATCCCAGGGTTACCGCAGGCGGGAAGCAGGTCGAAGGCAGCGCCGCGGCGAGACCGAGGTGGTCCGCGGAGGTGATCTGGCAGCGCAGGCCGTGAGGGCCGTCGGTGACCATGATCCCTTGGATCCCGTGTTCAGGTACCGACTCGAGGATCCAGAACCCGCGGCCCGAGAGGAGCTTCACCTTCGTGGGCAGATCCAGGGAGGTGACGACTTGCGCCGGGGGAGCATAGGGAGTGGAGCGTCTTGCGGGGTCGGGTGCAACGGTTCCAGACATCGGAGCCGAAGCTACCCGAGGCGCGCAGGCCCGCGCCGTTGTCGCCTACTGTGGGTGGTGACGTGGCGTCCGAGAGGAGTACGTGATGACCTACGTGGAGGTGGGCGAACCGGTGCGGTCGGTGCGGATGCCCGACGGTGTGGCCGTACAACCGCGGGAGTTCTCCTTCGCCGATCTCGACGCCATCCCCAGTACTGGGAGATGGGCAACCCGCTGCTCACGCACTTCGAGAACGCGTTCTCGATCATGATCCCCCGGGCGAGCGGTTCTTCATCGACTCGGTACGCCACCACGAGCGTCGGGTCACCGACAGCGAGCAACGGGAGCTGATCCGGGCGTTCGTCCAACAAGAGGGCCTGCACGGTCGGGCACATGACCGGTTCAACGCCTCGTATGCGAAGTTCGGCATCGACGTGCGCAAGCAGCAGCGTTACGCCGACAAGGTGTTCCGTCGCCTGAGGCGCTGGTTGCCCTGGACGATCCAACTCGGCATCACCGCGTTCGCCGAGCACCTGACCGCGGTCGGGGCGCACACGCTGCTCGACGACGACGAAGCCACCGAGAAGATCGATCCCCAGATGCTCGAGTTCTGGAGATGGCACGCGGCCGAGGAGCTGGAGCACAAGTCGGTTGCCTTCGATCTGTTCCACAAGGTGGGTGGCGGCTACATGACCCGAATGCTGTCGGTCATGGTTGCGGTGCTGACGCTCGCGGTGCCGATGCTGCGGATCACCAAGGGGATGATGGACGACGATCCCCATGTGCCCACGCGACGTGAGCGCAAGGAGGCCGCCGCGGTCCAACGGAGGATCCTGCGCCGTCAGGCTCCGCTGCTTCTCGCGTACCTGCGGCCGGGTTTCCACCCCTGGCAGATCGACGACACCGAACTGCTGGCCGGCTGGTACCCCAGCAGTGAGGTTGCCCACGCGATCTGACCCACCGTGAGCTGCGCAAGTGCGCCGGTCAAGGGCGCGTTCGCTCCGGGCTGGACTGCTGCAGCAACCCACGGGTCACCTAACGTGGCCGGCCATGGACCTGCGCACCGTGCCCACTCCCCAGGCGGGGATCTTCGCTCTGGGGACCCGTTACCAGCACCACCTCGAATTCGACCTGCGCGATGCGTCCGACGCCGCCGTCGTGGCTGCCGTCGGTGCGCTGCGTGAGCCGCAGGTGACCGCCGGTGCGACCAACCTCGTGGTCGGATTCGGTAAGCGACTCTGGCAACGGATCGGCACTGCCGACGGTGTGCCCGAAGACCTCGGTGACTTCGCAGAGGTGCGTGGACTCGACGGTCACGTCGCGCCCTCCACCCAGCACGACCTGTGGGTCTGGGTGCACGGCAGCGGCGTCGACGAGGTGCTCGACACCTCGCGGGCCCGTCGTGGCGGCATTCGCGGGCATCGCTTCGCTCGCGGTCGACTGCCCGTGCTTCGTGTACCACGACAGCCGTGACCTGACCGGTTTCGTCGACGGGACCGCCAATCCGGCTCCCAGCGATGCACCCGCGGTGGCGTGCATCGCCGCAGGTGAGCCGGGTGCCGGTGGATGCCATGTGATGACCCAGCGGTGGGTGCACGACCTGGCGTCCTTCGGCGAGCTCGGCGTGCCCGACCAGGAGCGGGTGATCGGGCGCACCAAGCTCGACAGCGTCGCGTTGCCTTCCGAGAGCCGCCCGGCCGACAGCCACATCACGCGCGCCGAGATCCACGACGCCGCGGGCGAGGAACGTCCGATCTACCGCCGCAGCACGCCGTATGGGACCGCGGCCGAGCAGGGGCTCTTCTTCCTCGCGTTCAGCGCGGAGCGTGACCGCTTCGATGCGATGCTGGCTCAGATGTACGGCACCGACGGCGGTGGCATCCGGGACCGGCTGCTCGACTTCAGCATGCCCGTGACCGGCTCGTACTACTTCGCCCCGAGCGCCGAGGCCCTGTCCGGACTGGGTGCGTAGCGGCGCCGCGCACCGGGTCCGAGCCGACTGCGTAGTTCCGCCGGCGTCGGGCCCTCAGTTGCCGAAGTCCCAGGACTCACCCTTCGCGTAACGTCCGAGCACGTTCTTGGCGATGAGGATCTTGTGGACTTCGTCGGGGCCGTCGGCCAGCCGCAGGGTGCGTGCGCCCTGGTACATCGCGGCGAGCGGGAGGTCGTTGGAGACCCCCGCGGCGCCCCACACCTGGATGGCGCGGTCGACCACCCGTGAGTAGGCCGCGGGCACCATCACCTTGATCGCCGAGATCTCCGTGCGCGCACCGGCGAGGCCACGGTCGATCATCTCGGCTGCGTGCAGGGTCATCAAACGGGCCGACTGGATGTCGATGTAGCTGTCGGCGATGAAGCCCTGGATGAACTGCTTGTCCTTCAGGGGGCCTCCGTGGACCTCCCTGGTCGAGGCCCGTTCGACCATCAGGTCGAACGCACGCCACATCTGCCCGACGGAGTTCATGCAGTGGTAGATCCGCCCGGCCCCGAGGCGGTCCTGGGCAGCCTGGTGGCCCTGGCCGACCGCGCCGAGGGCGTTGTCCACCGGCACGCGGACGTCGCGGTAGATCACCTCGCAGTGGTCGGACTCCGAGCGACCCCAGATGCCTATGCCGCGCACGATGTCGACGCCCTCGGTCGCGGTGGGCACGATGATCTGCACCATCGGGCCCTCCTGGGGGAGGCCCCGGCCTCGGTCACGCGGCACATGACGATGAAGAAGTCGGCGTCGATGCCGTTCGAGGTGAACCACTTGTGGCCGTTGATGACCCAGTGGTCGCCGTCACGCACCGCGGTGGTGTCGAGCGAGCGGGGGTCCGATCCCGGGTTGTGGGGTTCGGTCATGGAGAAGCCCGACTCCATGGTGCCGTCGATGAGGGGTTGCAGCCAGCGCTGCTTCTGCTCCTCGGTTCCGTACTTGACCAGGATCGACTGGTTGCCGCTGTTGGGCGCCACCACGCCGAACAACGAAGCGGCACCGAGCCCGTACGCCAGCACCTCGTTCATGTATGCGTGCGCCAGGAAGTCGAGTCCCATCCCGCCGTACTCGGCGGGTAGGTGCGGTGCCCACAGGCCCTCTGCGCGCACGCGCTCCTTGATCTGCGCACGCAGCTCCAGTCGTTGTGTGCGTCGGGTCCACGACTCGTCGTCGCTCGATTCGCCGCGCAGCTCCCGGCCCCACAGGAGGGCCTCGTTGGGCAGGATGTCCTCGTTGAGGATCCGTGCGGTGCGCATGCGGATGTCGTTGATGCGGTCGTCGAGGGTCGGGATGGGTTGGCAGTTCATCGCCACGGCGGCTGGCCTCCTGCGGAGACGGTCTGGTTCGTGGGCTGGACGCTATCCGGCCGGCCGCATGCCTGGCGGCGGCGAGCCGTTCGGCCGCTGTAGGTTCGCTGTGGTGGAGAAGCTCGTGTACCTCACCTGGGAGCGGCCCTCGGTCGACGGCGCCGAGCTCCGGCGGAGATTCCTGGTGGATGTGGCACCCGCGCTCACCGACGCCGGGCGGTGGGCCTCGAGATCCACCTGGACGACGACCGGGCTCAATCGACGGCCCGGCTCCGTGCCCGGGCAGCGAGCTGCCATACCGGGCCGTGGTCTCGTTGTGGCTCGCCGCTCACGACCAGCGGGGCGCTGTCGAGGAGGTGCTCTCCGGCATCGGTGTGCGCTCGTCGGGCTACCTGGTCACGGAGTCGGCCTTCACCACCACGGGCCCGGGTGGGGCCGTTGCCCATCCACACCGAAGCGGTCCGGGGGAGCGTGGTGGTACCGGCGAGGACGTCACCCGTTCACCCGGCATTTCCACAGTGGCCGTGGTCCGTCGCAATCCCACCTTCGACCCACGCAGCTTCCGTGAGTTCTGGTATGGCCACCAGTCGCCGATGTCGGGCGAGGTGCAGCCGCGCCTGCACTACACGCGCAACACCGTCGTGCATCCGGTGACCCCCGGTGCTCCGCCCTATGACGGGATCGTGGTGGAGTGCTGGCCCAGCGTGGAGGTCGTGGACGACCCGATCGCGTTCCACGGCGGGAGCGAGGTCGGCGAGGAGAACCTGGTGGTGATGCTCGACAGCGTCACACAGCTCTTCGAGATGGGCTCGTTGCGCTCGCTCGCGATGAGCGAGTACCTGTTCGGCTCCTGGGGAGATCGCTCGGCTACATAGGCCGGCTGTCATGGCCCAGGCCTAGGACCTACGCGGATAGGTCGGTGAGTTCCAACGGTCGGTGGTTCCGGAACCCTGGCGGCTACGCCACCGGAACCCTGCTCCCTCATTGGTCGGTGCACCTATCGGCGCACCTCCTCCGCGCCGCGCGCCTTGGGGGTGACACGATGGTGGCGTGCCCACCCGATACGAGTTCGTGCCCGATGAGTCCCAGGTGTGGATCGAGGGAAGCTCCTCGGTGCATCCGATCCGGGCCGCCGCAACCGGTCTGAGCGGATGGGTGGAGATCACGCCGACCAGGTCCGGACTGCGAGCGGGCTCGGCGGTCTCGGGGGAGGTGCGGGTCGCGGTCGAGCGTCTCGAATCGGGCAACTCGCTGGTCGACCGTGAGACCCGGCGTCGCATAGACGCCGGAAGGTTCCCCGAGATCGTGGGAACGGCGGTTGGCTCGGAGCGCATCGCAGCCGATCGGGTGAGGATCGACGGAGACCTCGCGTTCAGGGGCGAGACACGCCGGGTGCAGGGAGAACTGGTCGTTTCGGTGCCCGGTGGCGGGGGTTCCTCGGAAGGCAGCGCTGGGCGGGTGGTGCTCGAGGGAACCCAGCGGTTCGACGTGCGGGACTGGAACCTGCAGCCACCCAGGCTGGGTCTGCTGAAGGTGCATCCTGGAGATCGAGGTGAGGGTACGCCTGGTCGGGCGAGCGGTACGCGAGTGAGGGCCGTGGCAACAAGGGTCCGGTCGATCGTTGACATCACGTTCAGGCATCTGCAAAGGTGTCAGGTGTCACCAGCGGGCGTTGGTGGTCACCCTGGAGGGGGATTATGAGACTCCGTAGCACTTTCCTACCCGTGATCGGGTTCCTGTCTCTGGTTGCACTTGCGTGCACCCCACCCGGGGGGCGGTGGAACGACTACCACCACGGGTGCGCCTGTCGCGGTGGCCAACGCGTCGCCGACCATCGGCGACGCACCCATGACGGTCAACTTCGACTCCAACGGCTCGAGTGTCGGCACCGGCACGGGCCTCACATACACCTGGGACTTCGGTGACGGCACCCCGAACGGCTCGGGTGCATCCACCTCCCACGTGTACGACACGGTGGGCACCTACACGGCGAAGCTCACGATGACGAGCTCGGCGGGCTCCTCCACGTCACCCGGGATCTCGATCACGGTGAACCTGGATCCGAACCCCAAGTTCTACGTGAAGCCCACCGGCAGCACAGGCAGTGGCTGTGGTCCGTTGGCGGACCCCCTGCTCCACGATCGTCGAGGCGCAGTCGAACGCAGTTGCCAACGGCATCCATACGATTCGCGTTGCCGGCGGAACCTACGGGCAACCGCTCACGCTCGCATCCGGCATGGACGTCACCGGCGGCTGGAAGCAGGACTTCAGCGACTTCGGTGTCGACGAGGTCACCACGATCCTCGGCACCGGCACCGAGCCGGCTGTCACGATCAACGGCGTGAGCAACTCCTCCATCAGCGGCGTGAGCGCCCAGGGCGTGACCCGCACATCGGGCAGTGCCACGGGCATCGTGGTCACCGGCGGATCCACGGGTGTCAAGATCGGCGACATCGACAGCCCGAAGACCGTCGTCGCAGGTGGTCAGGGTCCGAACGCCACCGGGATCCTCGTCGACGGCGGCTCGCTGGTGACCGTGGAGAACGCGACCGTCAACAGCGGCACGACCACCGGGGCCGGTTCGAGCGCCTACGGAATCCGTGCTCTCGGGCTGTCGGTCGTCAACGTCACGCTCTCGGAGGTCACCGGCCAGCCCGGCGTGGCGGGCGTCAGCGCTCCCGGTGGAACCCCGGCCCAGGCCGGATCCGGATCGAGTGGCGGAAGGGGAGGTGACTCCGCAGGCACTGATGGGCCAGGTGGTGGCGGCGCCTACGCCGGAGGCAAAGGAGGTCACGGCGGTGGCTTCTATGCCGCAGGTGGCAATGGCGGCAACGGTGCCGGGCCCGCCGGTGGTGCAGGCGGCGCTGGTGGATGTGGCTCGGCATTCGGCTGCGGTGGCGACGGGGTGGCGGTAGGGCCGGTGGTGCCGGTGCTGCGGGTGCTGCGGGCCTTGCAGGGAGCAATGCTCCGGTCGCAGGTGACCTGTGGACCTCCACGAATGGCCAGCCTGGAACACCCGGCGCACCCGGCAGCGGTGGCGGTGGAGGTGGCGGCGGCAAGTCCGCCAGCGCGTACGGTGGCAGTGGTGGCGGTGGTGGCGGTGGTGGCTACGGTGGCGCAGCCGGCACGGTCGCAGGCACCTCCGGTGGCGGATCGTTCGGGGTGTACGCGAACAGCGCCAGCGTCAACCTGTCCTCGTCGACGGCGACCTCGTCCAACGGCGGAGTAGGCGGCAACGGAGCGAATGCCGGACGTGGCGGCAACGGTGGCAACGGTGGCGACGGTGGAAACAAGTCCTGCTGTGAGGCCGGTGGCGGCGGCGGTGGTGGTGCCGGTGCCGCAGGCGGTGGCGGTGGTGGTGCCGGTGGTGGTGCCGGTGGTCCGTCGATCGCGGTCTACCACATCGGCGTCGGTTCGCTGACGCTCACCGCCAGCTCCCAGTTCCGGCCCGTGTTCCCAGCGAGTGGTGGCACGGGCGGCGCCCTGGCCGCTCCGGCCACGGGCGGCGTCGGTGGGGCCCGTGGCAACTGCGCACTCATCGGAGGTTGCGCGGGTGGCGACCACGACGGCTATTCCGCAGGTGCGGGCAACTTGGGGCCCGCAGGCCAGAACGGTCCGGCGGGTCAGTTGTTCCGGGTCTGGAACAACGGCACCACAACCAGCTGATCCCTACAACCTTGCCGAGCAGGCCCCTCCTGATCGGAGGGCCTGCTCGGCAAAGTCCAACCGATGTTCCCCTGCACGCCGCAGGGGCATGAACCGAATCGACTCCCCGGGGGACCATGCAGGATTTGTACAAGAGAAGAATCGGCCGCCGGACTTCCGCAGTGGCGCTGGCCTTCGCCTTGGTAGCCGGCGTAGCGGCTTCGTGTACCACGCCGCCGACCAACCCGCCGGTGCCCAACCAGCAGTTCTGCGACTTCTTCGAAAAGGTCGAGGAGGCGCCTCCCACTCCCGACCAGGCCGTTCTGGTGAAGACGGACGTGGTCGCCCTCGCTGAGGACACCGATGTCACCGGTCAGAAGTGCACCGACGCCGGCGCGAAGGTGGACCTCGGCGGCGCGGTGCTGGCTGAGGGCGAAGAGGTTCCCGAGGAGCTGGACAACCCGGATTCCCCCGAGGTGGCGGCTGTCACCGGCGACGAGATCGCAGCCGAGGCTCCGGTCCTCGACAACCTGAAGCTCAAGTCGCTCTCCGCGACGATCGGCGCGAACGGCATCACCGTGCGCGGCAACGTGGCGATCACCCTCTCAGGGGTCACCTCCACCATCGGATTCACCGGCACGCTCGCGAACCTCGACAACTGGTCCATCGGGCTGTCGAGCACCGGCTTCTCCATTCCGGGCGTCACGACATCGCCAGTGGTGTTCTCCGGTACCCTTCGCGTCGTCAACGGCGTGCCGTCACTCCAACTTTCGGCCAGTGCCACCCTCGTGAAGGTCGGTGACATAACCGTCAACGGTGCGTCGATCACGCTGTCGGCTTCGAAGGCAACGGGTGTGTCGGCATCCATAGCCGGGTCGATCAAGGTCGGGCCCAGCACCGCGAGCGGAACCGTTGCGGTCGAGTTCGACAAGGCCGGTGCGCTCGTGTCGGCACATGCTGACATCTCGGCGCACCTCGTCGGCCATCAGGCCGGCGGCAAGATGATCGACCTCCAGGGCACCGTCAAGCTGGACGGCAACGCCAGCGAGACGGTGGTGTCGTTCAGCGGAAGCGGCATCGTGGGTGACCTTCAGGTCAACGCGGCCAATGGCACGCTCACGCTGGCCACCAACAAGGCGACCTTCGTGGGCGTCCTGGACGTGGCACAGGGCAACAACTACCTGCGCTACAACGGCTCGATCGTCTGGGATGGCATCACCGCCTACACGCCTTTCCTGTACCTGGAAGCAGGTGGTGAGTTCTCAGGCACGTTGACCGATGGTCAGACGGTCAAGGCATCCGGCGACTTGGAGACCACCATCATCGGTGGGCAGATGCGGACAGTGCTCACCGGGGCGTTCCAGGTCGGAACGCTCAAGGCGTCCGGCACCGCGATCGTTGAGGTCAACGGCCCGACGACGGTCCTCTACGTCGACGGTGATCTCGTCGACGCCGGCTTCGACGCCAGCCTCGAAGGCGCAATCGTCATCGACGGCGGCCTCGCCGAGCAGGTGAACCTCGACGCCACGGTCAACGGCACGGTCGATCTTGGCGACGCTACGCTCGAGAACGCTACGCTCAGCGTGCGCAGCACCTACGGAAGCCCCCTGGATATCTCCTTCTCAGGTGGCCTGAAGGTCGGTACGAACGCCGACCTCTCCGGAACGGTTGATGCCAGCTTCGGTCCCAACGGAACGCTGCTCAGCCTCAACGGACAGCTGACCGGCTCGCTGCAACTCGACTCCTGGGGCCTGATGAACTTCAACGGCTCGGTCGTAGCCGGTCCCGACCAGGTGACGCTGTCGGGCTCAGGTGCGGTGTCGCTCATCAACTTCCCGCTGGGGATCACCTTCGACGGGTCGTTCACCTCCTCGCTCAACCACCCGACCTGGTCCTTGAACGGTGCCGCCCGATTCCGCATCGCATCAATCGACGTCGCATCGGCACGTGTGAGGCTGAGCCAGACCGAGGGTATGCGAGCCACGAGGGTCGGCTTCTACTTCAAGATCATCGGCATCCCCTTCTACTTCGAGGGCAACTTCTTCCCTCAGGCCCGGCGGTGGCTGCGACAAGGTGGACATCACTGGCGGAAGCTTCCTGATGCGACCTGCCTTGGCGCTCGCCATGCCGGGTGTAGTGGGGTGCCCGGTCAACATCTGAGCCGAGGGGACCTTCGGCCCGGTCGCCACGCCTCAAGCGCAGACGGCCAAGCCGCTGGGGGCATCGCCAATCGGCGAGGCCCCCAGTGTGCTGTGGCCACCTACCCGGTGGGGTCTCGTCGGCCTTCGGCGTACCGGGTCGCGCGGTCATACAGGCTCGCGATCTTGTCCGCGTAGCCCGGGTCGGTGGCCCAGTTGCCGTTGCCCATGTTGCTCCACCTGGGTGCCTTCCCCTTCGGGGACACCAGGTGACAGCGCGGCGTGACCGTGGGGGTCTTGAAGTTGGAGCAGGTCACCGTCTTGTCTGCATACGCGCGGAGGTGTTGGATCTGCGCCCTCACCCCGATCCGGGCGCTCGGGAAGGCGGCCGATGAGCTGCCTGAGTCGACGGCTCCGATGCCTGAGAAGTTGTTGTTGGACGGAGGCATGCGCTTGGAGAAGCGGAACCATCCGGTCTCGAGGGATCGCCTGAGCGAACGCGACGTCGCCGGCCACGCCTTCACGGGCGCCTTCCTCGATGAAGTAGCGTGCGATCTCCTCGACGGGCACCGGTGGCTTGGCGCCGCTCACCCCGACTGAGGTCACCCAGGCGGCGAGCTCAGCGGCGGACAGGCGTGAACGACCCATGATGGGACCGGGATCCCGGTGGATGCCTGACCTCTCGGTTGTCGTCGTCCGGGCCTTCGTCGTGGTCTTCGGAGGCCCGGTGGTCTTGGTCGTCTTGATGATCCCCGTGTTGGCGACCGGTCTGTGGGCGGGCAGGCACGCTGCGGTCAGCGTCGTGATCGCGATGGTTGCCGTGATGATCCGTAGCGTCCTGGTTCGCATGTGCTCCCATCCGGGTTCGGCCGACGTGTCCTCATCGACCTTCTTCCAGGCTCCTTGAGCAAACCTGCTCGCCGGTGACCGGAGCTCTTCCGCAGTTCGGCAGCGTACGGAGTTCTTCCGCGGTGCCGCAGGTGGCAGCATCGGTCGGAGCAGCAGCACCTGACGAGGAGGACGCGTGGTCGAACAGAGTCTGTGGGTCGACATCACCAACCAGAACCCGGGTCACTCGAGGTGGTACATCGAGCGATTCCGCACGATGGCAGCCGAGGGCGCCGACCTCGCTGGCGAAGCACGGATGATCGATGCCATGGTGCCCAGGGGTGCCCGGATTCTCGACGCAGGATGCGGCCCGGGTCGTGTCGGCTGGCTACTGCACGAGCTCGGCCATGAGGTCGTGGGCGTGGACGTCGACCCCGGTCCTGATCGACGCTGCGGAGGCCGACTACCCGGGACCCACCTGGCTGGTGGGTGATCTGGCCGAGATGGATCTGCCCGAGCAGGGGATCGCCGAGGGGTTCGACGCGATCGTGTGCGGAGGCAACGTCATGACGTTCTGCGCGCCGAGCACCCGTGGGCTCATCATCGAGCGGATGGGCGCGCACCTGCGATCCGACGGCAGGTTGGTCGTCGGCTTCGGCGCTGGACGCGGCTATGAGTTCAGCGACTTCTTCGCCGACGTAGAGCAGGCCGGGCTGACACCCGACCTCCTGCTGTCGACGTGGGACCTCCGCCCCTTCACCGAGAACTCTGACTTCCTGGTGGCGGTGCTGTCCCGCGCCACGTCCTGAAGGTTGCCGCCGTGCACGACGGCAACCGGGATTCCTTGGCGGAGGCCTTTCGGGTCACCTCTCCCATCTGTCAGGCTCTGTTCCCATGAGCTACTACCCGTACGCAGACCGCTTCCCAGTCAACCGGACGCTCCCGGAACAGGGGCGTGACAGAGCCGAGGTCCTTGCCGAGCTCCGCACCATGGCTGCCGAGGAGGACCGGAGCTGGCAGTCCGGCAAGGTGTCGGGTTCCTACTACTGCGGAGACGTGGAGCACTACGGGTTCATGACCGAGGCATTCGGCCTGTTCGCACACGTGAACGCTCTGCAGCGTGATGTGTGTCCGAGCGCCACCAGGTTCGAGGGCGAGGTGATCGCAATGACCCTCGACATGCTCGGAGGTGCGTCCATCACCGACACGACCCCCGGTGGAATCCTCACCAGCGGTGGCACCGGCAGCATCCTGCACGCTCTGCTCGCCTACCGGGACCATGCACGGGAGCAGCGGGGGATCACCCGGCCCAACGTCGTGAAGCCCGAGACCGGACACCCGGCGTTCGACAAGGCATGTCACCTGTTCGGCATCGAGATGCGTCGGGCTCCGGTCGACCCTGAGACCGCCACGGCGGACGTGGCAGCGGTCTCCGGACTGGTGGACGAGAACACGATCGCCATCATCGGCTCGGCCTGCAACTACGGCTACGGCACGGTCGATCCGATCACGGAGCTCGGCCGGGTCGCCATCGATGCCGGCACGGGGCTGCACGTGGACGGCTGCCTCGGCGGGTTCATCCTGCCGTGGGGGCGCGAGCTGGGCTACGACATCGAGGCCTTCGACTTCTCGGTGCCGGGTGTGACCAGCATGAGCGCGGACACCCACAAGTACGGCTACGGGTTCAAGGGCACATCGGTTGTGCTGTTCCGTGACACGGCGGTGCGCAACTCGCAGTACTTCTACCTGACGGACTGGACTGGCGGGAAGTACTGCTCACCGGGAATGGACGGGTCCCGTTCCTCGGGCCTGCTGGCGGCGACGTGGTCGGCGATGCTCACCTACGGGCGCAGCGGCTACCGCGCCAAGGCGGCGGAGATCTTCGCAGTCGCCGCGCGGATGCAGGACGCTGTGCGCTCGCACGCCGAACTGCGGATCATCGGATCGCCGACGTTCTGCTTCAGCTTCACCTCCGACGAGTTCGACATCTACCACGTGAACGACTTCATGTCCCAACGTGGCTGGCGGTTCAACGGCCAGCAGTACCCCAACGCGATCCACATGGCGGTTACCGGGCCGCAGACCCAGGACGGGGTTGTCGGGTTGTTCGAGGCGGATCTCGCTGAGGCCGTCGGTTACGCGATCGCCAAGGGTGACGAACCGGCCGCCAGCGCGGCGATCTACGGCAGCGTACCGGGCGGCTTCACCGAGGAGGCCGACGAGTTCATCCGCCAGATCATGGCCGACATGATGGACCACCAACAGGGCGTTCCCGCTCCCTGACGACGCTGTCCTCCCTGACGACGCTGTCGTCCCTGACGAGGCTGTCGTCCTTGACGACGCTGCCGTTCTGTGGGGCGTGCGTGGCGCTCAGCGCCACGCACGCCCCACAGAACGGGGGATCTCCGGCGCTGGGATCTCCGGTGCAGGGATCGGTGGTGCGGCGTCAGCCGTAGCGGGGACTCGCCGCCGCGTCGGCGGGCATCGAGTCGCCGTCACGTTGGTAGAGCCCCGGGCCACTCACCGAGATGGTCTCGAGGAACGCCCTCGACTGTTCGTAGGCGTCGACCATGAGCGCCGAGGTGTGACGGAAGTCGAGCGGGTTGATCATCAGGGGTGACGCCCCTGGCAGGTACAGCACCGGCACTTCCTGGGCGGCTATCGGCATGTCGCGCAGCACCTGCTGACGTAGCTGAGTGGTGACGACCCACAGCGCAGTGTCGGCGAGCCTTCGGGGCACACCGAGGCGGTGGCCTGCGAACATGCAGTCGAGCACCACCAGCGAACGAGCTCCCATCTCGAGCGCGTCGAGCACCGCGACGTTGGTGATGACGCCTCCGTCGTAGTGCAACCGGGTGTTGTGCTTCACCGCCGGGAACACCCCGGGGATGGCGGTGCTGGCCTGGATGGCGGTCACCAGGCGTCCGGATGACAACCGGGTGGTGACTCCGTCCGCCACGTCGACTGTGATGGCGCCGTAGGGAACCTGGAGGTCGGTGATGTCGACATCACCCACCACCTCGGTGACCAGTTCCGCGATTGCAGGGGCGTCGTAGATGCTGTTCGTACGGCGCAGCAGCGTGCGGACACGCCGCAGCAGCCCCTTGCCCAGGATCGTGCCCGGTTCGATCGTGTTCCACAGGTGCGAGAGCCTGCTGGCCGCACCCACGGGGTCGGCCGCCACCAACGCACCGTTCACCGAGCCGATCGATGTGCCCACCACCAGGTCGGCGTGTATCCCCACGTCGCTGAGTGCCTGCAGCATGCCGACCTGCTGGGCCCCGAGGCTTCCACCGCCTCCCAGGACGAAACCGATGGGCCTCGGCAGCGATTCGGCGAGGGTGCTGGTCTGCATGGGTCTCCATTCGGTGTGGTCGGACTCTCTGCGAGGCCGGCCCTCGCAACCACGACGTGGTGTGCTGCCATTGTGGTCGCTCGCGAGGGCGCTTGCAGGACACGACCTCGACGGCTGTCTTCGCCAAGTCACGATACTGGTTCGACTACCGAAGTATCGGTGCTGCATGATTGGGTGTTGTCCGCCGCGGCCTGTCCGCGTGACCGGTCTTCCGGGCAGATCCATTGGAGAACCTTCGTTGTTGGTCAAGCTGCTGCGAACCCACCTGGCCGCCTTCAAGCCGTGGCTGATGGCAGTGGCGGTGCTCCAGGCAGGCCAGACGGTGGCAACCCTGATGCTGCCGACGCTCAACGCGGACATCATCGACAAGGGCATCGTCACCGGCGATACCGCCTACATCTGGCGTGTGGGCGGGATCATGCTCGCCATCACCGTGGTCCAGATGGCGCTGTCGATGGGCGCGGTGTACTACGGAGCGCTCACCTCGATGGGTTTCGGCCGAAACGTGCGCGGTGCGCTGTTCCACAGCGTGAGCAGGTTCTCGACCCGCGAGATGATGCAACTCGGCGCACCGTCGCTGATCACCAGGGTCACCAACGACGTCCAGCAGGTTCAGATGGTGGTCCTCATGGGTTGCCTGTTGATGGTCACCGCGCCCATCACCGCGATCGGTGGGATCGTCATGGCGCTGCGTCAGGACGTCGGGCTCTCGGCGGTCCTCCTTGTGAGCATCCCGGTGCTGGTGGGTGGGATGAGCCTCGTGTTGCGGCGAATGGTGCCGCAGTTCCGGCTCATGCAGGAACGGCTCGACGTGGTCAACCAGGAGCTGCGCGAGCAGCTGATGGGAATCCGGGTGGTGCGGGCGTTCGTCCGCGAACCACACGAGACCGACCGCTTCGCAGCAGGCAACGACGACCTCACCCAGACGTCCCTCACTGCGGGGCGTCTCATGGCCTTCATGTTCCCCATGGTCATGTTGGTACTCAACCTCTCGAGCGTCGCGGCCATCTGGCTGGGCGGGAACCGCATCGACGCGGGGGCGTTGCAGGTGGGTGAGCTGATCGCGTTCCTGAGCTACCTGATCCAGATCCTCATGGCGGTCATGATGGCGACGTTCATGGCGGTGATCGCCCCACGTGCAGCGGTTTCGGGTGAGCGCATCCAGGAGGTGCTCGACACCGAACCCACGATCGCGGAGCCCGAGTCGCCGGTCCGCTCACTGGGTGACCGCAACACGCTCGAGTTCCGCGACGTCGAGTTCGGCTACCCGGGCGCCGAGGAGCCCGTGCTGTGTCAAATCTCCTTCACCGCCGAGCCGGGGGAGACCGTTGCGCTGATCGGTAGTACGGGTTCGGGTAAGACCGCGCTCGTCAACCTGATACCGAGGCTCTTCGACGTGACCGCGGGTGCAGTCCTCGTCGACGGGGTCGACGTGCGCGACATCGACTCCGAGGCGTTGTGGAAGCGGATCGGACTCGTTCCACAGACGCCCTTCCTCTTCTCGGGAACGGTGGCGTCGAACCTGCGCTACGGCGATCCCGAGGCCACCGATGCCGAGCTGTGGGACGCTCTCGAAGTCGCCCAGGCGGCCGACTTCGTGGCACGCATGGACGGTGGTCTCGAAGCGAAGATCTCCCAGGGAGGAACCAACGTCTCGGGCGGCCAGCGCCAGCGGCTCTCCATCGCCCGGGCGTTGGTGCGCCGCCCGGGCATCTACTGCTTCGACGACTGCTTCTCCGCGCTCGACCTCGCCACCGAGGGCGGCTCTGCGCGCCGCGTTGGCGCCCCGTGTGGCCGATGCCGTGGTGCTCGTGGTGGCGCAACGCGTCAGCTCTATCGTCGACGCCGATCGAATCATCGTGCTCGAGGACGGCCGCATCGTGGGGATGGACGACCACGCGTCGCTGCTGGCGACCTGCGATACCTACCGCGAGATAGTCGCCTCCCAGCGGGTGGAGGAGGCGGCGTGAGCAGCGACCGCGCGGGCAGAGACGGCGCGGCCGGTGACGGGGCGGCAGGTGACGGTCGGCTGGTCGACGGGCAGATGGGCGACGATCGGGCGGACACCACCAAGTCCGCTGAGGAGACAGCGAAGGTTGCTGCGGAGGCTCGCAGCACCGCTACCTCGGCAGCAGGTCGGATGATCGGTGCGGGCGTACCCGCTGAGAAGCCCAAGGATCTCTCGGGATCGGTGCGCCGCGTCGCTCGGCTCATGCGCCCCGAGCGTGGTGGTGGTGTGCTGGTGCTCCTGCTCGGCGTGGTGAGCGTCACGCTGATGGTGATCGGGCCCAAGGTGTTGGGGTCGGCCACCGACACGATCGTGGCCGGGGCATTCGGTCCGACGGGGATCGACTTCACGAAGCTTCGCAACACGCTGCTGCTGGCCTTGGGCCTGTACCTGGTGGGTGGCGTCCTCGCGTTCGCACAGAACTACCTGTTGGCTGGCGTGGTGCAGCGCACAATGCTGCGCATGCGCGCAGAGGTGGAGGCCAAGATCAACCACCTTCCGCTGCGTTATGTCGACGGTCGAGCCCGCGGCGACCTGCTGAGTCGCGTGACCAACGACATCGACAACGTCGCGCAGAGCATGCAGCAGACACTCGGTCAGATGCTCACCTCATCGCTGACCGTCGTGGGCGTGGTGGTGATGATGTTCAGCATCTCGCCGCTGCTCGCACTGGTGGCGCTCGTGACCGTTCCGGCGGCGCTGGTCCTAGTGCGGTTCGTGACCGCTCGCTCCAAACCCCGTTTCATGCAGCAGTGGTCCCACACAGGCACGCTGAACGCCCACGTGGAGGAGGCGTTCACCGGCCATGACCTGGTCAGGGTGTTCGGCCGTCGGGCTGATTCGCAGCGCGACTTCGACGAGGTGAACGAGGAGCTGTTCCAGGCGAGCTTCCGTGCCCAGTTCATCTCGGGGATCGTCCAGCCGCTCGTGATGTTCGTGGGCAACCTGAACTTCGTGGTGATCGCGGTGATCGGAGGATTGCGGGTCGCGCCGGGTGCGATGACCATCGGTGACGTGCAGGCCTTCATCCAGTACTCCCGGCAGTTCACCCAGCCTCTGACCCAGCTCGCTTCGATGGTGAACGTGATGCAGTCGGGCATCGCCTCGGTCGAGCGTGTCTTCGAGTTGCTGGACGCCCAGGAGGAGCCTCCCGACGCCGATCCATCCTCTGAGCTCGGCGCCGTGCGGGGCCGTGTGTGCTTCGAGGACGTGTCGTTCTCCTACGATCCGGCCACCGAGTTGATCAAGGGGCTGTCGCTGGTCGCCGAGCCGGGTGAGACGGTGGCGATCGTGGGCCCCACCGGTGCAGGCAAGACGACTTTGGTGAATCTGCTCATGCGCTTCTACGACCTCGACGGCGGCCGGATCAGCCTGGACGGGCTCGACATCGCGACCATCAGGCGGTCGGCGCTGCGTTCGGAGATGGGGATGGTCCTGCAGGACACATGGCTGTTCGGCGGCACGATTCGTGAGAACATCGCGTACGGGCGCCTGGACGCCACCGAGGAGCAGATCCGCGAAGCCGCTACCGCCACCTACGTGGACCGCTTCGTGCACTCCCTGCCGGACGGCTACGACACGGTGATCGACGACGAGGGCACCAACGTCTCGACCGGTGAACGCCAGCTGATCACGATCGCCCGTGCGTTCCTGGCGGATCCCGCGATCCTGATCCTCGACGAGGCAACCAGCTCGGTGGATACGCGGACCGAGGTGCTCATCCAGGACGCGATGGCGGCGCTGCGTTCGGAGCGCACGAGCTTCGTGATAGCGCATCGCCTGTCGACCATCCGTGACGCGGACGTGATCCTGGTGATGGAGGACGGTCGGATCGTCGAGCAGGGCGACCACGACGACCTGCTCGCACGCGGCGGTGCCTACACGCGCCTCTACAACGCCCAGTTCGCCGGTGCAGTCGTGGAGCTGGACGCCCCAACCTGACCCCCTCCTCGACCCCCTCCCTGCGAACTGAAGGGTGTGAGCCACCGGTACGGTGGCTCACACCCCTTCAGTTCGCTTTGGGTGGAGGATTAGAGGTAGACGAGCTCGAACGGCACGGCGTGCTCCACGCCGAGGCGGTGTCCGGTCTGCTTGGCGTTGCGGGTGAGGAACGTGGGCGCATCGGCCATGTCCCCACCCAGGTGATCGAGGTAGACCCGGTGGGCTTCGAGTGATTCGATCCCCGCGTCGAGGAAGCCCGTCACATCCACTCCGTGGGCGGATTCAGGTGAGTTGCCGAAGGCGGCCCAGCGCACCCCGTCCCAGGGGTCCTCTACGAGATCGGTGAAGATCCACGGGTTCGCGGCGTCACGCGAGGCGTCGAGCAGGGACCTGCCGACCACCCTGTGATCGATGTGGTTCCAGCTCTGGGGACCGAAGTCGTCGTGGTG
This sequence comes from Microthrixaceae bacterium, assembly GCA_027493675.1. Lineage (GTDB taxonomy): Bacteria > Actinomycetota > Acidimicrobiia > Acidimicrobiales > Microtrichaceae > JAMLGJ01. The sequence goes on from JAOSKI010000012.1 coordinate 61,080, forward strand.
GTTGATGCTCAAGAGCACTTCGGGACGGTGCCGACGGATGGCGGCTGCCAGCTCACGGCGCAGCGTCAGGCCTTCCTCCAGGAGCCCGTCCGGGAGGCCGAGGAACTCCAGTACCTCCCCCCCGACGATCTCACAGGAGCGTCGCTGCTCCTCGCGGCGCAGTGGGCCGACCGCGGAAGGCTCCATGTCGGTGATGCCCGCCTCGCCGTCGGTGACCAACACGTAGGCGATGTGCTTGCCCTGTGACGTCCATCGGGCGACCGCGCTGGCGGCGCCATACTCCATGTCGTCGGGGTGGGCCACCACCGCCAGCGCGCGCTCCCATGTCTCCTCAAGTGCTTCGAGTTCTGCCATGGCGGGATCATCGCACGCGGCGTGGCCGCAGCGCGGGCGGGTACCGAGGTTCCCGATCGTCGGTGTGCCGTGGTCGGTGATCGAAGGCCGTTCCACACGCGAGGCGGGAGCTCTCTCGGGGCGCCGGACGGCGGAGGCTCACCTACCGAGGTAGGCCTCCTGGAGGCGGTCGAGGTCCACCTCGTCGGCCGGGCCGCTCCATGTGATCCTCCCGAGATCCATGATCACCACCCGATCGGCCAGCTCCAGTGCACTGCCGGCCTGCTCCTCGACGAGGATCAGCGCCGTGCCACGGTCGTTCATCTCCGCGAGCGCCTCGAACACGCTGATCGTGGCCATCGGCGAGAGCCCCAGCGACGGCTCGTCCGCGAGGAAGAGACCCGGTGGGTCGGCAAGTGCCACTGCCATGGCCAACTGCTGCTGCTCGCCGCCCGAGAGCAGCTCCGCGGTCTGGTTGTGACGGTCGGCGAGGATCGGGAATCGTTGCTGGGCCTGTCTCCGAGCGGTTTCGGTCCGGAGCCTCACCGCAAGGTTGTCGTCGACGGACAACCCGGGGAAGATGCCTCTCGCCTCGGGTGCCAGCAGCATCCCTCGGCGCGCCCGTAGGTGGACCGCCATGTCGGTGACGTCGGTTCCCTCGAAGATCACCCGGCCCGAACGTGTCCCGACCGTGCCGGCTATCACCCCGCACAACGTCGACTTGCCCGCGCCGTTGGCTCCGAGCACGGCGACCACCTCGCCCGCTGCGACCTGCAGCGACAGCCCGTGGAGCACCTCGACCTCGCCGTATCCGGCGCACACCTCACGAAGCTCGAGGATCGGGACCTCCCCGGGAGCCGCTGCCTTTCGGGCCGCTTCCTTCGGGACGGAGGTCACCGGAGTCGCTCGCGCCTGCGGCGGTAGCGACTCCCTGTCTGGCGCCTCGTCGGAGGATTCCGGAGATCCACCGACCCGGTCACGCTCACGGGCTGCTCTGGCCAGCCTTCGGTCCCTGAGGCCCCTGGTGGTCTGTGTGAGCACGCCGTCGGGTTCCCGCGCGAGCGAGATGGCCCCGAGGCCGAAGAGCAACGCCGCGATCTCGGCGCTCCCGATGATCTGTCGCAGCCCGTCGGGCAGGGCGTCCCAGGGCGAACCCCAGTCGCCTCCGATGCCGACCAGCACGACCGGCAGGACCGAGAACACGATGCCCCCAGCACCGCCCCCGGGGCGGCGTATCCCGAAGGTGACCGCGACTGCGAGCCAGATGAGCCCCAGCATCGGCGGGGCGCTGAAGTTGGTGATCGGGCTGTTGACCACCGCGAACCAGGCTCCGGCGAAGCCGGCGATGCCTGCGGAGACCGCGAACAGCACGAGCTTGGTGCGCGTCGGGTCCACACCCGATGCCGCAGCCGCCTCGGGCGACGACCTGCAACGCGAGCAGGGCGCGTCCGGTGGCGGAGCGCCCGAGGTTGCCCACGACCCAGATGCACACGAGGACGATCAGGGCGAGCGCGACGAACATCGTGCGGTCCTCGGCAAGATCGAACGGGCCCAACCTCGGGGCGTTCAGCGACCACCCCCCTCGACCCGTTCCTCACCCCTTCGAGTTGGAACACCAGGCGGTCGCCGATGAACGCGAGCGCGAGCGTGGCGAGGGCCAGGTGAGGCCCCGAGGCGCATCGAGGGGAGGGCGACCAGGACGCCGACCGCACCGGTGGCGACGATCGCGATCACGGCCGCAACCCAGAACACGAACCGCCCGTTGTCCATGATCACCGGCATCGTCGTGGGCCACTGGTGGTTGACGAGCCACCCGGCGGTGAATCCTCCCACGGTCACGAAGGTCGCCTGGGCGAGGTTGATCATCCCTCCGATGCCGGTCACGATCACCAGCGAGAGGAACACCAGGGCGAGGACGAGGCCGCGGTTGAGGATCCCGACCCAGTAGGCGTTGGCGACGAACAGCGCATATGCGACCAACAGCGTTCCGGCGACGATCCACGGCGCCCGCCTGCGCCACGGGTCCATGTCGGCCAGTGGATCGTCACCGGGAGCTTCCTCGGCGACCGACCCGGCAGCGCGGCCGTCCCTGCCCTGGACGAAGAACAACAGCACGAACAACAAGATGAAGGGGACCGAGTTGCGGAATCCCGAGACAGCGGTCAGGAAGTCGGGCGCGTATCCGTACACGAGGTTCTGGAGCACCCCGAGAGCCAGTCCGGCAGCGAACGCCAGCGGCACGGAGCGGAGCCGGGCGGCCACCGCGGCTGTGAACGACGTGAACACGATCATGTGGAAGGTGATCGCAGAGAGGTCGAACAGGGGAGCGATCAGCACTCCTGCGCAGCCGGCGAGCATCGTGGACAGCGCCCAGATGATCCTTGACGAACGGTCTGTGTCGATTCCCCGCAACCTCGCGAGCGCAGGTCGGTCGACGCCGGCGCGCGTCTCGAGCCCGGAGGCGGGTGTGGCGCATCAGGAACCACAGTCCGAGAGCGGACAGCGCCGCCGCCACCAGGACGGCGAGCTGGTCGGAGTTGATGGCTATCCCCTCGGAGATCGACCAGGTGGTGGCGGGTGTCGGACCGACTCCCGGTGGGCTCACCCCGGCGTCGCCCGACACCTGGGGCATCGTGGAGCCGAAGATGTTGTTGATCGCCTCGATCACGATGAACGCCGCTGAGGGAAGCGCTATGAGCACGCCGACGGTGCCGACCAGGCGGGCTGCCACGGGAGCACTGGCAAGGCGGCGGAACAGCGTCACGTCGAGCAGCACGCCGAGAGCGGGGGGCCACCACGAGGATGGAGATGATCGCCGCAGGCAGGATCGGCAGGCCGAGGCCGTCGGGTGAGTGGAGCTGGAAGTACACCAGGGCGGTGACGAACGCCACGGCTCCCTGGCCCAGGTTGAACACTCCGGACGCCTGGTAGGTGAGCACCAGTCCGGAGGCCATGATCGCGTACAGGCCTCCGGAGACGGCGCCCGCCAGTACCAGGCTCCAGAACTCGATCATCCGGGCGTCAATCTATCTGGATGTTCTCACCGCAGATGAGGTCCTGGACGGTGACGAACTGCTTGTCCTCGACCTCGGTCAGCACGCTGCACGGCACCGGCTTGGAGTGGTTGTCCGGCCAGGTCGACTTCCCGACCACGCCGTCGACGGAGTACTCGAAGCCGTCGTTGACGGTCGCGAGGAACGACTCCACCGTCAGGTCCTCACCGGTGGCCTCGAGGGCCTTGACGAACATGTCGGCGGCGCGGTAGCCGGCGACGAGGGCGAGGCTCATCTCCTGGTCGGGCTTGACCTTGTGGACGGCTTCGAGCATCTCGGCGTTGGCCGGGATCGCCGGGTCCATCCCGAACTGGGTGTTGATGAACACGCCGTCGTAGCCGGGTGTGCCGAGCAGCAGGGGGCTGTAGGACGGGGTGATGATCATGCCTTCGTAGCCTGCCTGTTGCAGACCGTCGGCAAGCTTCGTCCCACCGAGGGTGGCCTGGAGGTAGATCATGTCAGGTGCGGAACCGTCGTCGGAGTTGAGCAGCTCGTTCACGAACGGCGACACGTCGCCGACCTGCTCGGGCGGCGCCGGAAGCGCCGGTTCCGCGTAGGGGACCTTGAAGCCCTTGTCCTCTACGGACGCCTGGAGGAGCACGAGACCCCCACGGCCGGCGTCGTTGTCCTCCGCTATGAACGAGATCGACTTGTCGGTGTCTCCGTCGAAGTGGTCCTCGAGGGCCGTCCCGAGTGCGTTCGATCCGACCTCGAGCGACGGGTTGGTCACACATCCCGTGATCCCGAAAGCCACGTCGTTGTCGCAGAACGCAGGATTGATGCCGTAACCGAAGGTCGGGATGTTGTTCTCCACGACGTAGTCCCCCGCTCCGAAGGTCCCTGCCATGACCGGGAGCAGGGCGAACACGCCCTCCTGTTCGACCAACGACCGGGCGAGGTCCTGGTCCTTGGTGGTGTCGTTGTTGTTCTCCTCTGCGCCCACGAACTCGATGGTGCGCCCGTGGACCCGCCGGCCTCGTTCGCCTGGTTGATCCGCGCCTCGACGCCCACCGATGCGTCACCGAAGTAGACGCCGTACTGGATGCCCCCGACCTTGATCGAGGTGTCGGTGATCCCCCGGGTGGTCGCCTCGGTGGGCTCCTGGGTGTCGGAACCACCCTCGGTGGTGGAGGTTCCTTCGTCCTCGACGGACTCCGAGCACGCCATGAGCAACACGGTGCTCGCAAGCACCGCCGATACCGCTGTGAGCCTCTTCCTCGTCATCGTCACTCCTGATCGTCGGTGGTTCGGATTCCGTTGTACCCGAATGTAGGTGTTCGCGGTGCCTGCTTCGGGTGAATGGGATCGATCACGGCGGCGCGGCGCGCCCGGTTCGTCGACCTGTTCAATCGGCGGAGGTCCCAAGGTAGGCGCTCAGGACCATCGGGTCATCCCGCACGCGCTCGGGGGTGTCGTCGGCCAGCACCTCGCCGAGGTGCAGTACCATGACCCGGTGGCAGCGCTGCATGACGAAGCCGACGTCGTGTTCGACCAGCAGGATCGCCGTCTCGTGGTCCTCGGCGATCCGGGTGACGAGATCGCCGAACCGCTCGGCCTCGGAGGAGTCGAGGCCCGAAGCCGGCTCGTCCAACAGCAGTACGGTCGGATCGTCCATGAGAGCCCGGGCGAGCTCCACCAGGCGCGCTGTGCCGATGGGCAGCGAGGCTGCGGATCGGTCGCGGATGTCGAGAAGCCCGCAGCGCGCGAGTACCTCCTCGGCCCTGGTCCTGCGCTCCCGTTCGTGGTTCGCACGGGACCGCAGTCCGATCAGGTCTCCCAGGACGCCGCCCCCGCCGCCGCGCCATTCGTTCGCCACGAGGAGGTTCTCCTCCACGGTGAGCCATCCGAAGACCTGGACCCGTTGGAAGGTACGTCGCAGGCCGAAGCGGGCGCGCCGTTGAACGCTCCAGCCGGTCACGTCGGTCCCATGCAACCTCACCGACCCCGAATAGGGCACCCGCAGGCCGCTGATGACGTCGAACAGCGTCGTCTTGCCGGCGCCGTTGGCCCCGATGAGCCCGCACAGCTGCCCTGAAGGCACCTCCAGGTCCACGTGGTTGAGCGCGGACACCCCTCCGAAGCGGACGGTCACATCGCTCAGGGCGAGGGCCTCAGGCGGGTCGGGTCTCAGCGGTGGTCCTGTCGAATCGCTCTGCACCACGCCCCCGGAGGTGTTGGTCCACATGCGTGTTGGTCCACATGCAGGGTAGCCGGGCGCCGAAGGTGCTTCTTCGATCCGTGCCCACGGGATGGCCCGGCGGGCACCGGCGCGGTCACCTCCCCCGGAGGACGGGGCAGCTACGGGAAGCACGCCTCGAGTTCGTCGAAACCGCGCAGGACTCCGGCGAGCAGTTCATCGAGGTGCGGAACGAGGTCGGGGCATGCGATCAGCCCGACGTCCAGGCGACCGTCGTGCGACAGGACCGAGATGTTGAGGCCGGACCCCTCCATGAGGGGCCCGAAGGGGTACGGTCCCACGACCTCGGCACCCGCGAGGTAGAGCGGGAAGTCCGGACCGGGAACGTTCGACACGATCACGCTGTGGGCGGGCGGGATCCGCTCGCTGATCCGTGATCCCACGAACGCCGAGGTGGCAGCCGAGAGCACGGTGGGCGGCACCAGGTCGACGAGGTCGCCGAGCATCTCCGCTCCGAGGGTCGCCTGTATCTCCTTGGCACCGGGCGAGCTGCGGTGCACCGCCATCAACCGCTCGACGGGGTCCGCGATGTTGACCGGCAGGTTGACGAACATGTTGGACACCTGGTTGGCCGACCCGTCGCCGGACCCCTGGTCGTGCACCGACACGGGCACCGCCGCAACCAGCGGCCGGTCGGGGATCTCAGCGGTACGGGCCAGGTGGTCCCGGGGCGCGGATGCACAGGCTGCCAACAGCACGTCGTTGAGGTCACCTCGAAGTGCCGCCGGATGGCCTTCACACGGTCCAGCGCGACAGAGTCGAGCGCGACGGAACGGCGTGGCGTGAGTGAGCCGTTGAGAGCCGTCTGCGGTGCCGAGAACGGAGCTGCCTGGTCCTCGCCGGCGCCGCGGCCCGATACGACTGCGCCCGCCGCGCCCAGCAGCGAAGAAGTGGTGCGGGCCATGGCCCGGAACGGACGCAACGGATCGGTGATCCGGTTCGCGACGGCGTCCCACAGGACCCGACCCGATGATTGGGGCGCGGCCGACGATGCTTCCGGCGGTTCGGCCGACGCATCCTCAGGCGTCGCGGCCCGGTCAGAGTCGTCGCCCTGCGGTGCGGCGTCGGTGCCGACCGAGGGCTCCGCCGGCGACCCCAGAGGCGCGTCGGGCGTGAGATCCAACAGGTCGGCCATCACCCCGACGCCGCTGATGCCGTCGATCATGGCGTGGTGCAGCTTCGCAGCCAAGGCGTACCGGCCGTCGGGGAGGCCCTCTACGAGGAGCATCTCCCACAGCGGCCGTGAGGGGTCGAGGGGCGTGGAGCAGAACTCGTCGAGGAGGGTCCGCAACGCCGCGCCGGTCTCGGGTGAACCCGGCTCTCCAGGTAGCACGACACAGTGCAGGTGCTCGGAGAAGTCGACCTCGTGGGGCACCACCAGGGGATGGTCGATGCCGAAGGGTACCGGTACGGCGCGGTTCCTGAGGGCTTCGAGCCGGTCGACCCGGGCGGCGAGCAACTCCTCGAAGCGGGCGAAGCCGAACCCCTCGGGGGCCGACGACGGGTCGAGGATCATGAGGCCTGTCACGTGCAGGTGCATCGTGGGACCTTCGAGGTACAGGAACCAGCTGTCGGCGGCGCTCAGCCGCCTGTTGCGGCGTGGATCACGCAGAAAGAGTCATCCGAGTCGATTGTAGGCGCGGACGGCGAGCATAGGATCGGGGAGTGAGCTGTGACCGGCGCCACTCGGGGGGCACTGAAGGGGGCCTTGAACCCGACCATGGGCCCACGCGCCTGAGTGGTCTGGACGCGAGCTTCCTGTACAACGAGACCCCCACCGGTCACATGCACACCCTGAAGCTCGCGGTGTTCGATCCCCCTGCGGACCCACTGCCCTTCGAGGCGTCCAAGGAGATGATCGGCGAGTTCATGGCGCGGTGGACGGCGTTCACGCGGCGGGTGGTGCACGTGCCCGGTGATCTGCACCACCCGGTCTGGGTCCCGGTCGCGGAGTTGGACCTCGACTACCACGTCCGTCGGGCCCAGGTTCCCGCTCCGGGTGACAGCGCGGCGATGGACGCGCTCGTGGGCCGCCTGGCCGGTTGGCCGCTCGATCGTGGCCAACCCCTCTGGCAGGTCTGGTTCCTCGAGGGCCGCAGCGACGACCGCATGGCGGTGTTCATGAAGTTGCACCACTGCGTTGCCGACGGCGTGGCATCGAACGCCTTGCTGGCGGGATTGATGTCGGAACCGGGCGACCGCGGTGTGACGTTGCGGGTCGACCCACCTCCGACCCGACGCCAACTGCTGGCCGACGCTGCGGTGGACCTGGGGCGTGACCTGAAGGGGTTGCCGACGGTCGTCAGGAGCATGCGGCGGGCCGTGGCGCGGCGTCGCCGGGTGCTCGCCGAGCTCTCGCGTGCCGGGGCCGAGCTTCCGCCGCGGCCCATCCTGGACACGCCGGTCACGTCGTTCAACCGCTCGATCACCGCCGCTCGGGCCGTGGCGACAGACACCCTCGACCTGGAGCCCGTGCTTGCGGCCAAGGCGCGGTACGGCTGTTCGGTCAACGACGTGTTCCTCACCCTCGTCGGAGGCGCGCTGACCGAGGTGATGGCGGCGGGTGGTGAGCCCCACGGCGATCCTGATCGCCAGCGTGCCGGTCTCCTCCGAGCCGAGGCGAACCGGCAACACCGAGCCGAGGCGAACCGGCAACACCGAGCCGAGGCGAACCGGCAACAGAGGGGAAGACACCGAGCCGAGGCGAGGCGGCAACACCGAGCCGAGGCGAACCGGCAACACGAGAGGCGAACCGGCAACACCGGAGCCGAGGCGAACCGGCAACACCGAGCCGAGGCGAACCGGCAACACCGAGCCGAGGCGAACCGGCAACACCGAGCCGAGGCGAACCGGCAACACCGAGCCGAGGCGAACCGGCAACAAGGTGTCGAACCTGTTCGTGTCGTTGCACACCGACATCGGCGATCCCGTCGAGCGCCTGGCCGCGGTCCATGCCTCCACGGTTGCGGCCAAGGACCTCCACGAGGCGCTCGGCGCGGAGGTCATGGAGACGCTGATGGGCTACGTGCCGCCGAGGCCCTACCGGTGGGTCATGCGGGCGTACTCGGGTCTCGACCTGGCGGACCGACACCGGGCGCCGGTGAACGTGATCTGCTCCAACGTGCCCGGCCCACGCGAGCAGCTGTCGGTGACCGGGGCGAAGCTGGTCGAGTTCTACTCGGCGGGACCGATACTCGAGGGTATCGGGGTGAACGTCACGGCCTGGTCCTACGCTGACCGCATGGACGTGATGGTGGTCGCATGCGCCCGTGCGATGCCCGAACCACGCCGGCTCACCGAGGCGCTGCACCACCAGCTCGAGATGCTGGGACGTTGAGCCACCCCCGCCGGGCCCGGTGGGTGAGAGGCGGTCAGCGGGACAGCCAGTCCCGGACCCGCCGGCGCAGGATGTCGATGTTGACGCCCTTGGCAGCGCTCACCCACAGGACGTCTCGCACCTCGAGGTCATAGCGTGCTGCGAGCTGCCGGCGGCGCTTGTGCGGTCCGAGGGACGCACCTTGTCGTGCTTGGTTGCGATCACCGAGTGCGGGACCCGGTTGTGTCGTGCCCATTCGAGCATCCCGAGGTCCAGCCCGGTCGGTCCGACCTCGCCGTCGACGAGCAAGGCGACCATCGTGAGCTGCTCACGTTCCAGCAGGTACCGCTCGATCATCGGGCCCCAAGGTGTCCTTTCAGGTGCCTGGGCACCTTCGCGTAGCCGTATCCGGGGGAGGTCCACCACGCCGGGGTGCGGGTGGGGCCCTCGGCGAGCTGCATGCGTTCAACAGGCGGGTACGCCCGGTGTCTTCGGAGGTCTGGGCGAGGTCCCGGCGGTTGGCGAGGGCGTTGATCAACGAGGACTTGCCCACGTTGGATCGGCCCCCGAAGGGCAAACCTCGGCGGCGGTGTCGGGGAGCTCGTCGGTGTTGGGGGCCGACATCGTGAAGCGAAGGTCGAGCGGTCGTTCGGAGGCCGCGGTGGGCGGGGTGTTCAGGTTGGCAGGGGCGCTCAGGGTCGCGGAGCGGTTCGACCCGGTGCGGTCTCGGGTCGTCCGCGTTGCAGATCCTTGTCGGCCAGACCGGCTGCGAAGACCACCGGGTCCCAGACGGGCGAGAAGGGTGGCGCATATGACAGGTCGGCCATGGACAGGTCCTCCACGGTCATGCCGGCCCAGACGGCGGTGGCGAGGCGTCGATGCGCTTGCCGGTCACCGGGTCCACCGACGATCTGTGAACCCACCAGCACGCCGTCGGAGCGGGGCGCCACGGTCTTCACCGTCACAGGGGGAGCCGCCGGGGTAGTAGTGGGCTCGTGTACGTGAGGCCGCGGTGGAGACGGACACGTCGATTCCCGCTCGCTCGGCCTCGGCCTCGGTGAGTCCGGTCCGGGCTATCTCCAGTTCGCCGAACTTCGTGATCGCCGTGCCGATCACACCGGAAGGTGGCCTCGCCTCCGCCCAGGTTGGTGCCGATCACCCTGCCGTGCTTGTTGGCGTGAGTGCCCAGCGCCACCACCACCGGCCGTCCTGTGATGCGGTGGGTGGACTCCACGCAGTCGCCACCCGCCCAGACGCCTTCGGTGGAGGTGTGCATGCGAGCATCGGTCACGATCCCGCCGGTCGCCCCGATCGACGCCGGTATCGGCAGCGAGACCGCTGTTGGGTCGGACCCCGAGGCCGAGCACCGCCAGGTCGGCCGGGAAGGAGGCATCGTCGGTCGCCACCGCGCTCAGGCGGCCATCGGCCTGCTCGAAGCCGGTGACCGCCGCTCCCAGCCGCAGGTCGACCCCTGATGCCTCTACGGCGTCGGTGACCCTTCGCCGCCATGTCCCCGTCGAGCGTGCCGGCCATCGGGGATTGCGCCATCTCGATCATCGTGACCGACAACCCGCAAGCGTCGAGGGCCTCGGCCACCTCCAGGCCGATGTAACCTGCCCCGACCACGACCGCGTTGCGTGCACCGGCGGCGATCCGGGCGTCTATCGCAGCGGCGTCGTCGAGGGTGCGCAACTGGAACACCCCCGCGGCGTCGATGCCGTCCAGTGCCGGGGTGATCCCGCAGGCACCGGTGGCGAGTGACCAGCTCGTCCCATCGCTCGTCACGATCGGTTCCCGTGGCGAGATCCCGGACCGTCACCGTTCGCTCCGAGGTGTCGATGGCGATCACCTCGTGCCCGACGTGCACGTCGATGCCCCGGTCGATGAACTGCTGTGGGCTGCGGGCGATCAGCTCTTCGGGCCGACCGACCAGGCCTTCGAGCAGGTAGGGCAGTCCGCAGGCCGCATAGGAGGTCCGTTGACCCCGCTCGAACGCGATGATCTCCAACTCGTCGGTGCCACGCATGCGGCGGGCCTGGGAGGCAGCGGTCATGCCGGCCGCGCCTCCGCCGATGATGACTATGCGCCTGGTGTTGCTCATGGCTCTCCTGGCAGGGGTGCTGGACGGGGGTTGGCGGGCCTCGGGTGCGACTGTGGGATCAGCTCGTGAAGCCGCGGCTCTCGAGCATGTCGTCCACGAAAGTCCAGGCCTTCTCCGGCCCACAGGTATCCCACGTGGTTACCCGGATACCAGCACATGTCAGGGTCGTCCCAGTGGTGGTACAGGCGCCGGGCCTGTGCCGGCGGTGCCAGGCGGTCTCCCATGCCGGCGAAGATCGCCCTGGCGTCCTGTGGCGCGGCAACCGGCATCCGCAGCGGTGACACGACCGACATCACCGCCTCAGCGGTCTCGTCGAGTATGTGGTGCTCGAGAGCGCGCATGTGCACATGGCGCGGCGAGTGGTGCCGGAACATCTCCACGAAGTCCACCACCGGGATGCCTGCGAGCGTCAGGTCCAATTCCGATTCGAACGCCGCGGTGAGAGCGGTCATGTAACCGCCCAGGGAGACGCCGATGACCCCGACACGGGTCGGATCCTGGAAGCGCACCCAACTCAGCAGGCTCCGGATGTCCCAGAGTGCCTGTGACAGCCCGTGCACCGCGTGCATCAGGTCGAAGTTGAGGAACTGCTCACCACTGATCGGGCTCGGCCTGCGCGATCCGTGGGCCGGGAGCACGATCCCCGCGATGTTGATGCCCAGTTCGTCGTGCAGGCGCTTCACGTGGAAGGCGAACTGATCGGTGAAGGGTGCACCGGTTCCGAAGCCGTGGATGCACACGAGCCAGGGGCGTGGTCGGTCGGTCCGGGCCATGACCCACGCAGATGCTGTGCGGTTCGCCTCGAAGCCATGCCAGCGGTTCCAGCCCGGCAGGTCCAACGGTGGCTCGTATCCGCTGGGCCAGCTGATCCGGGTGTAGGTGTGTCCCAGCGCCCAGCCGTCGCTGGTGGCCGGGTGCTGCAACCGTGGTGGTGCGGTGTGGAACGAGGAGGGGTCGCGCAGGAAGCCCGCATCGTCGAGGCGCTGTTCGGCCAGTGCCAGCTCCGCGCCGACGCGCTCGTAGTCGCTTCGGTTGGGGAAGCGGTTGGGGCCGATCGCCAGTGCCATCACGGATTCGTCCATCGCCACCTGACCCAGCAGCGAAGGCGTGATGCGGATCCGCGGGTTCGCGGGGTCCGGATCGGCAACCTGCTGTCGCACGATCTCGGTGGCCCAGCGAGCGGTCCTGGCGCAACCGTGGTCAGGCGAGCGAGCGGTTGACGGGCGAGGCGCTTCTCGGCGGCGCGGAACATGCCGGTGCCCCGCTCCAGGGCGCCCAGTGGAGTCCACCACGGTCCCGGCTCGCTGCGGTGCCCGCTGTCCGAGGTATCGGGTTCGAGGTCGGGGTTCGCGTGATCCGGCAACGTCATGGTCATGGCCACCTCCCGCGGGCTGGTCGGCCTCAGGCTAGCCGTCCGCCGGCTTCGCGCGACTCAATCGGGCTCGCTCGGAGGGCTCGCTCGGCATCGGTGGTTCTAGTGTGCGATGCCGATGCCAGAGCCGACCGGAGTGCCTACCGAGCTGATCCCCGCCGACGAGGCGGGCGTCGGCCGCGCCGCGGGGTACATCGCAGCGGGTGAGTTGGTCGCGTTCCGACCGAGACGGTCTACGGGTTGGGCGCGGATGCCACCAACGACGTTGCGGTGCGCAGCGTGTTCACAGCGAAGGGCAGGCCACGCACCGATCCCCTGATCGTGCACGTGGCCGACCTGGAGATGGCCGAGGAGCTCGGGGACCTGTCGGTCGGCGGGGGAGTACCTCGTCGCCTGGCGGACGCCTTCTGGCCCGGCCCCCTGACGCTGGTGGTGCCCAGGCGTGCATGGAACGAGGGCTCCGTCGGCCGTCGCCTCGCACCGGATGTGTCGATGGATGCGACGGTTGGGCTCCGATGCCCGGCCAACCAGGTCGCCCTGGATCTCATCCGTTCAGCGCAGGTGCCCGTTGCCGCGCCTTCGGCGAATCGCTTCGGTCGGGTCAGCCCGACGACCCCCCCGACATGTGCTGGACGAGTTGGACGGCAGGATCCGGGCGGTGCTCGACGGAGGCCCGACGACTCTGGGAGTGGAGTCGACCGTCGTAGGCTTCGGTGGTGGATCGGTGACTGTGCTGCGCCCGGGGGTGTGCCGGTGGAGGACCTCCGTGCCCTGTTGCCCCAGGGATCCCTGCGGCTGTCCGAAGGCAGGGTCGTCGCGCCCGGGAAGGTGGCCGAATCACCCGGCACCTCGGTGTCGCACTACGTCCCCGCAGTGCCGCTGGTCTTCGCCGACGCTGACCCCGGGAGTGGCCGAGGCACTTGCCCGGGCGCTTCGGGCGGAAGGACTGCGTGTGAGCCTGATCCGACTGCCTGGCGCCGAGGAGTCCGCCCGGACGCTGTACTCGGTGCTGCGGAGCCTTGACGTCGTGGGCGACGGTGATCGGCCCGATGTGGCGATCGTGGCAGCCCTCGATCCGACGGGCCTCGGACGGGCGGTGAACGACCGGCTGTTCCGCGCCGCGCACGGTCACATCGATCGGGACGCCTCTGGCGCGACGGTCCAACGCATCCTCCGCCGCTTGCGAACAGCTCGCTGACCTCGCCCACCACCAACAGGCGAACTGTCCGGTGTGGTACGCGGTTTCCGCGGCTGACACCGGACAGTTCGCAGGGGTGGGGGGTGACGGTTCTGCAGGGGTGGGGGGGTGACGGTTCGCAGGGGTGGGGGTGACGGTTCGCAGGGGTGGGGCACGTCTTCGGCGGTGGGTGCCGGTAGACTCCGCGACCCAGGTGTCCCGCGGGGCCGAAGCAGGGGCGACTGACCGATCAGACGACCCGGGAGCCCGGCCCCAATCAGCCATGACCAGCCAGAGCCTGCTCCGCGGGCTGGTTCGCGAGGCGCGACCCAAGCAGTGGGCGAAGAACGTCCTCGTGTTCGTGGCTCCTGCTGCCGCTGGGGTCCTGAACCCGTTCGAGTCGACCTACTACCTGAGGCTCACCGTGGTGGGCTTCGTGGCGTTCTGCCTCGTCTCCTCGGCCACCTACGTGGTGAACGACATCCTGGACGTCGAATCGGACCGGGCGCACCCCACCAAGCGCAACCGCCCGATCGCCGCAGGCGTGGTCCCGGTGGGAGTTGCAGTGGTGGTCGCTGTGTTGATGTTCACCACGGGAGTGGTCCTCGCGCTGTTCAACCGGGGACCTGACGCGGAGGTGAACTGGGCACTGGGAGGGATCGTCGCGGGCTATGCGGTGCTGACCACCACGTACTCGCTGTGGCTCAAGCGGGTGGTGGTGCTGGACCTGGTGATCCTGTCCGCAGGGTTCATCCTCCGACTGCTCGGCGGCGCATTCGCAGCGGGTGTGGACGTGTCGGACTGGTTCCTTGTGATCTCGCTGTTCGGGTCGATGTTCATTGCTGCTGCGAAGCGGCACGCGGAGGCGGCGGAGCTCGGCGCGCAGGCTTCCACGGTGCGCGCGACGTTGGGCGAGTACAGTCCCGCCTACCTGAACATGGTCCAGACGATCGCCGCCTCGGGCACCGTCATCAGCTATTGCCTCTGGGCCGTGGAGGCGGGCTCGGATGCCTCGGTCACCACGACGGTCGCCACCCCGTGGGCCCAGCTCTCGATCATCCCACTCGTGATTGCAGTGCTGCGCTATGCGCTGCTGGTCGACAAGGGTGAGGGAGCTGCACCCGAGGACGTGATCCTGCATGATCGACAGATGCAACTGATGGGAGCGCTGTTGGCGGCCTGCATCTTCATTGGGGGTGTACGCATGAGCATGACCCGTGAGGTGCTCACTGGTTGGGGGCGCACGGCTCCATCTGCCGCGCGAGTGGTGGCGGCGCGTGGCGACGACGAGGTTGCGTCGGCGCTCGCGTCGGTCGATGCGAGGGGGCTGGTTGCCAGGGGCTCGGGCGCGCCTACGGCGACTGTGCCCAGAACGCCGGGTGGTTGGTCCTGGATGGTCCCGCGAACTCGGGCATCGTCGACATAGACCTCCCGGGGGCGCGCGTGACGGCCAAGGCGGGAACCAGCCTCCACGAGCTGATGGAGCGCCTGGTGCCGTTGGGCCTGTTCGTGCCGGTGACACCGGGTACCCGGATGGTGACCGTGGGCGGAGCGATCGGCGCCGACATCCACGGCAAGAACCACCATCAGGCAGGGTCGTGGTGTGCACACCTGGAGTCGATCCGCCTCCTGGACGGCAGCGGCGACGTGCGGGTCGTATCTCAGACCCACGAGCCCGAGGTGTTCTGGGCGACCGCCGGGGGGATGGGGCTCACCGGCGTTGTGCTCGACGCAACGATTCAGATGAAGCCGGTCACCTCGTCGAGGCTCATGTGGACACCGACCGGGCGGCCGACCTCGACGAAGTGATGGCGATGATGTCCGAGGGTGACGACCGCTACGACTACTCGGTCGCGTGGATCGACGTGATGGCCCGGGTGCAGCCATGGGCCGATCGGTGTTGGATCGAGGCCGCTTCGCCACCGAGGAGGAGGTAGCGCGGCAGGCATCACCGCACCTTTGGAGTTCACCACCGCACAGATGCCTTCGCCACCGGATCTGATCCCCTCGGGCCTGTTGAACCGGCTGAGCGTCATGGCGTTCAACGAGCTGTGGTTCCGCAAGGCGCCCGCACGAAGGCGCGACGCTCTGCAGAGCATCGAGACCTTCTTCCACCCGCTCGACATGATCGCCGAGTGGAACCGCATCTACGGGCGTCGCGGCTTCCTGCAATGGCAGTGCGTGGTACCCGACGGTGCCGAGGAGGTCGTGCGTGTCGCCGTCGAGCGATTCTCAGGATCGGGCATATCGTCGTTCCTGGCCGTGCTCAAGCGGATGGGCGACGCGAACCCCGGGCACCTGTCGTTCCCGCTGAAGGGTTGGACCCTCGCGCTCGACATCCCGGTCACCCCGGGTCCCGAGCCGTTGCTCGACGAGTTGGACGAACGGGTGGTCGGTGTGGGAGGTCGCATCTACCTGGCGAAGGACTCACGGGTCCGCCCGGAGCTGATCCCCGAGATGTACCCGAGGTTCGACGAATGGCGCGAGGTGCGGGCGAAGCTCGACCCGCACGGACGGTTCCACAGCGACATGGCCCGCCGCCTGAGTCTCCTATGACCTCAGTCTCCTCTGGCCCCGTAGCGACCTTCTCGGACCTCGCCACGACTGCTCGGACCTCGCCGCAGGTCTCGCACCTCGTTCTGTGTGGTGTGCGTGGCGCTCAGCGCCACGCACACCACACAGAACGGCGGGTCAGCCGCCGACTTCGGTCTTGTAGGCCTCCAGGGCCTCTTGGAACTTCGTGTTCGCAGTGGCGAAGGTCTCGTCGATCGGCTTGTCGCCGATGAGAGCGTCTTCGATGGCCGTACGCACGGCGGTGCGGAACTCCTTGAACGGGCCGATCACAGGGCCGGGGAAGTCGGGGTTCACCTGCTTGAGGCTCTCCAGCGCCGTCGCGAGCCATCCGCCCGGACGCGTGTCGGTGAAGTACGTCTGCAGCTCCGGGTCCTCCTCCGCGTTGGAGAACACCGGTAGGTAGGAACCCTGCGCGGTCCACTTGACGAGCTGGGGAGTCTGGTTCACCCACTTGAGGAAGTCCCATGCGGCAGCGATCTGCTCGGGTGACCTGCCTTCTCCGATGATGTACCAGGCATTGCCGCCGATCTGTCCGCTACCGGCCTCGGTGGGACCCGGCAACTGGCCCACGCCCACATCCAGGTCCGGGAACGCGAGCCCGGAGAGGTCGGTGCCGGTGTCGACCCCGATGTCCTCGGGCTTCAGCGTGCCGGCGATGAGCGCGTCGATGGTCGTGGAGGCCGTCGAGGTCTCGATCAGCATCGAGGAGCTCTGGGTGGCCACCGACAGGTAGGCGTCGAAGGTTGCCGAATACGCCACGGTCTTCTGCAACCCGTCCTTGGTCATGGCCTGCATCCACTCGGTCCACTCGGTGGTGGTGGGGTTGAGCAGCTTCGACTCGTCGGCAAGACCGTCGCGGCCGTTGTCCTCGTTGACCAGCTCGTTGCCTGCGGAACTGGCCAGGTTCTCCAGCCACCAGGCATCCGCGCGGAACACGAACGGTGCTCCGTCGGGCACCGGCTTGCCGTCTGCCGTGGTCACCTTGCCTGCCGCCTTGGCGTCGGCGATCGCCTGTGCGGCAGTACGCATCTCCTCGAGGTTGGTCGGGGGCTTGTCGGGATCGAGCCCTGCGGCGCGGAAGTGCGCCCGGTTGTAGTAGAGGACCGGTGTCGACACGCCGAATGCTGCAGGCCACTGCACCCCTTCCACGGAGTACCCGTTGGCCACCGCCGGCATGAGGGTGTCGTAGACCTTGCCGGCTTCGGGATCGGCCTCGATGCAGGACTGCGCGGGGATCGCGGCCTGCGAGTCGACCATCGTCTGGGTGTTGGTGTCCTCGGCGAGCATGATCTCGGGCAGCGTGGCAGGATCCCTGAGGGCGGCCAGGAACTTGGTCTGCTGCTCCTCGTAGTTGGCACCCTGGGATTCGACGGTCACCTTCACCTTGTCCTGTGAGGCGTTGTACTCCTCGGCGAACTCCTCCACGGTGGCCGCGGCAAGTCCTACGATGGCATGCCAGACCGTGATCTCGACGCGGTCACTGGCATCGTCGAGTGCATCGACGGGACAGTCGCCGGCGGAGACCTCGCCGGTGGAGCCCGGACTGTCGTCGTCGGAGTCGCCCCCGCAGGCTCCCGCAAGGACCGCGATGGTGCCCAACAGCGCAACCAAGACGGTGCGCACGGCCGGTGTGGAGTTGGTGGATCTCATCGTCACCTCGGTGTGTTCTGGATCTGGCTCAGTCTGGTTCTGATCGGTTGGTGCCACAACCATTCCTGTGGAATGACCGCGTCTCAGCCCTTGACCGCACCTGCGGTGAGGCCACGGACCATCTGACGTTGGAAGAACACGAGCAGCACCACCAGCGGAAGTGCGGCGATGATGGCTCCAGCGAACGCCACGTTGATCTCGTCGATTCTCGTCGTGGTGAGTGTACGCAAGGCGATCTGCACGGTCTGCCAACTGCCCGAGTCGGTTGCGTTGCGAGGCCAGACGTACTGGTTCCACGCGGAGAGGAACGAGATCACGAGGAAGGACCCGATGACAGGCTTCGCGAGGGGCACTGCCACCCGGAACAGGAAACCCAGGTGTCCGAACCCGTCGAGGGTGGCGGCGTCGCGCAGGTCCCGTGGCACGGCCATGAAGCCCTGGCGGATGAGGAAGATCCCGAGGGCCGTGGCAAGGAACGGGAACGATAGACCCTGCACGGAGTTGAGCCAGCCGAGGTCGCGGATGGTGCGCACGTTCGCTATGAGCGTCACCTCGATGGGCAGCAGCAGCGTCCCGATCACGACCGCGAACATCAGCTTCTTGAGCGGGAACTCCATGAAGGCGAACGCGTAGGCGGCCAGTACCGAGGTGATGAACTGGGCCGTCATGATCACTGCTGTGATCACCACGCTCACGAGCATCGCCCTGGCCATCCCGGCGTCGGTCCACGCTCGAGAGAAGATGTCCCACTCGGGTTCCACCAGCCTCAGCGGTTGGCCTGCGTTGATGTAGGCGATCGGCGAGGAGATCGCTCGCAGGATCAGCATGTAGATCGGGAACAGGATCACCAGGGCGAGCGCCACGAGGGTCGCGTACCATCCGAAGGTCACAAGGTGCCGCCTGAGCCCGCTGTCGCTGCGGACCGGTTCCACAGGCACATGGGCGTTCTCGGCTTGGTCAGTCGCCATAGTGCACCCGCCTGGAGAGAAGTCCGTATTGCACTGCCGCAACTGCCGCGGTGAGAACGAACAGCCCTAGCGACATCGAGGCCTTCACGCCCACCGAGCGGATGCCCTGTGGATCGGCGATCTTGTACAGGAGAGTCTCTGTGGCCGTCCCCGGGCCGCCGTTGGTCAGCAACTCGATCTGGGCGTATGCCTGGAGGGCGTGGACCACCAGCACCACAGCGAGGAACAGCAGCGCGGGGCTGATCAGCGGCACCGTGATGCGCCAGAAGTGACGCAGGGGACCGTAGCCGTCGAGCGCGGCTGCCTCCTCCATCTCGACCGGCACTGCCTGCAGGGAGGCGAGCACGATGATGAAGGTGAGCCCCAGGTTCTGCCAGACCGAGGAGAGGCTCACCGAGAACAACGCGGTGTCGGGGTTGGCGAGACTCAGCCACGTGACGTCCTTGAAGTAGCCGACCTCCGGGTTGACCAGCGTGAAGAAGATCACC
Organism: Microthrixaceae bacterium; assembly: GCA_027493675.1. Classification (GTDB taxonomy): domain Bacteria; phylum Actinomycetota; class Acidimicrobiia; order Acidimicrobiales; family Microtrichaceae; genus JAMLGJ01. Next base: position 80,309 of record JAOSKI010000012.1, read on the forward strand.
GACGCGACCGCCACGGACGTGGCGACGGTCGAGGAGAACACGGTTTGGAACGCCCGGATGCCCTTCAGCTTCCGGTTGGCCGCGACGGCCAGCAGCACGCCAAGCACCAAGCCAAGAGGCACCGTGTAGACCATGTAGAGAGCGGAATGCGTCACTCCCTCGACGAAATCGCTGCCTGTGAGTGTGTCGATGATCTGTGTCGTGCCAACGTAGGGCGGGTCACCTCGACCGAAGCGGTTCTCGCGGTGCATCGCCATGTCTACGAGGCGGTACAGGGGGTAGTAGAAGAACCCCACGAAGACCGCGAGCGCGGGCAGCAGGAACATCCAGCCGAGGAGGCCCTCGCGGGCCTTCTGTGAACCGCGCCTGGTCGCCCTCGACCGAGAGCGTCACCGGAGCGTCTCCGGCCCCGGGCCGGACATGGCACCCGTGGTTCCCGTCGGGTCGGTGTACGCATCCAGCCGCAGGGTGGTGGCCGCATCGAAGAGGTGGACCTTGTCTGCGTCGACCGCCAGAAGCACGGGTTCGCCGATCGCCGGAGCTTCGATGTCCGGGTCGAGTCGGGCCACCATCACCCCGGGGCCAACGCGTGCCAGCAGGTGGCGTTCGTGGCCGAGCATCTCGATGTTCTCCACCGTTCCACGCAGGCCTGAGGTGTCGCCGGAGCCCCCGAGGGTCATGTGCTCGGGCCGCACGGCGAGCACCACTTCGGCGCCGTCGCCCGCTCCGAAGGATCGGGTCAGCCCGACTGTTCCCGCCTCGGTGTCGACCGTCGCGTTCGATCCAGCGCCCTGACGGTGCCTGCGATGGTGTTCATGGGAGGATTGCCGATGAACTGCGCCACGAAGAGGTTGGCGGGACGGTCGTAGACCTCCTGGGGCCTTCCCACCTGCTGCACGTGACCGTCGGTGATGATCGCGATCCGGTCGGCCATCGTCATCGCCTCGACCTGGTCGTGGGTGACGTAGACGAAGGTGGTTCCGAGGCGCCGGTGGAGCTCCACCAACTCCAGGCGTGTCTGGGTGCGGAGCTTCGCATCGAGGTTCGACAGCGGTTCGTCCATCAGGAATGCCTCGGGCCGGCGCACGATGGCCGCGCCAGGGCGACGCGCTGACGTTGACCACCGGAGAGCTCTCCCGGCTTGCGGTCCAGGTATTCGGTGAGCCCGAGGATCTCGGCGGCCTCCGCGATCCTCTCGTTGCGCTCGGGCGCGGGCAGGCGTGTCTTCTTGTTGGCCACCAGCGGTGACTCGATGTTCTTGCGCACCGTCATGTGCGGGTACAGCGCGTAGCTCTGGAACACCATGGCGATGTCGCGCTCACGCGGCGGGATGTTGTTGACCACCCGGTTGCCGATCGAGAGCGTTCCGCTGGTCACCCTCCTCGAGGCCGGCGATCATCCTCAGCGCAGTTGACTTGCCGCAGCCCGAGGGCCCGAGCAACACCATGAACTCGCCGTCGATGATCTCGAGGCTCATGTCCTCGACCGCAGCGATGTCGCCGAAGCGCTTGGTGACGCTGTCGAAGGTCACGCCGCTCACAGCGCCATCCCGTGGTGAACATGATTCCGGAGCTCCAGCATCGGGTCAGTCTCGCGCAGCTCACAGCCGTGGCGAGGAACCATCGGCACCGATGGGTGGATCCGGCGGTGGATGCTCCGGGCCAAGCGAGGTGCCCGCCGCGGATGTCGGCTCTCAGGCGCAGTCGCCGGTGGTGTGGCGGGTGTCGGTGCGTGGGAGCGGCCAGTCGGCCATGCTCACGGCGGCAGGCATCCGACGCCTGACCAACTCGGCGGCCATGCGGGCATCGGATGCCACGTACTGAGCCAGCTCGTCGATGCCGTGGGTGTGAAGGGTCGCGCGGTCCAGTTCGACCGGCGAGAGCCCGACGAGTCTCGCGAGGGGCTTCAGTCCGCAGGACAACCCGAGGGTGCGACCCACGTCGGCTCGGTACAGCTGGTAGCCGTCGAGATGCACCAGGTCGTACCAGCGTGCCCGGACCGCGCTGCGACCCGGCTCGCGGGGACTTCGGCGGACCGGGTCCTCCGTCGTCTCCAGGCCCAGCTCCACGCCGAGCACTTGAGCCCGGTGCTTCACGAAGGGGAGGTCGAAGCCCGCGCCGTTCCAGGTGACCAGCAGGCCGGGACCCAACTCGGAGAGACGGCGGTCGGTGCGCTCCAGGATCTCGCGTTCGGATCCGAGGATCACCTCGTCGCCGAACTCACCCGACAGGGCCGCCGCGACAACGGCCGAGGTGCTCGGATCCAAACCGCCGGTGGAGGTGTCGGTCTCGATGTCGAACCCGGTGATCGGTGGCACTTCCAGGCCGGGTGTGCATGATGTGCCGGGAACGGCCATGGGTCGATGGTAGGTGTGGGCTGCGACACGGGGTGGACACCGGTACGATCCTCTCTGGAAAGATCTCGGTGCGCGAACCTCCGGCACACGAGTCCGTGCGTACCGGCCAGGTGCGCAGGAGCCCCCGACAGAGGACCGATGTGGCCCGACACCTGATCACCAGTGCCCTGCCCTACATCAACGGTGTGAAACACCTCGGCAACCTGGTCGGTTCCATGCTTCCTGCGGACGTGTACGCGCGCTACCTGCGTGCCGGCGGTCACGAGGTGCTCGCCATCTGCGCCACCGACGAGCACGGCACGCCCGCGGAGCTCGGCGCGTTGGCCGAGGGAACCGACGTGGCGGAGTACTGCGCCCGTCATCACGAGACCCAGAAGGCCCTCGGTGAGCGATTCCGGGCTGAGTTGGGACTTCTTCGGCCGGACCTCCGCGCCCCAGAACCACGACCTGACCTCGCACCTCGCACGGCGCCTCAAGGAGGAGGGCTTCACCGAGATCCGCACCACGTCACAGGTGTACTCGGTCACCGACGGACGGTTCCTGCCGGACCGCTACGTGATCGGGACGTGCCCCAACTGCGCCTACGAACGGGCACGGGGCGACCAGTGCGAGAACTGCGGCAAGCAGCTGGATCCCACGGAGTTGCTGGAGGCGCGTTCGGCGCTGTCGGGCTCGACCGACCTTGAGGTGCGCGACTCGGCGCACGTGTTCCTTCTCCAGTCCAAGCTCGCCGACCGGATACGGGCATGGGTGGACAGCAAGGACCACTGGCCTCAGCTCACCCGCTCCATCGCCTACAAGTGGCTCGACGAGGGCCTGGAGGACCGCGGCATCACCCGTGATCTCTCCTGGGGCATACCGGTCGATCCGGACGACTTCCCCGAGGCGGCCGGAAAGGTCTGGTACGTGTGGTTCGACGCCCCCATCGGCTACATCTCGGCGACCCGTGAGTGGGCCGACGCCGGGCTCGGTGGGGACGACCCCCAGGTCGCCTTCGATCGCTGGTGGCGTACCGGCTCGGGGGCCCACGACGTCACCTACACCCAGTTCATGGGCAAGGACAACGTGCCGTTCCACACCCTGTCGTTCCCTGCCACGCTCCTGGGCTCCGGCGAGGACTGGCTGCTGGTTGACCGGCTCAAGTCGTTCAACTGGCTCACCTACTACGGCGGCAAGTTCTCCACCTCGCAGGGACGCGGGGTGTTCATGTCGGACGCGCTGGAGCTGGCACCGGCGGACTGCTGGCGCTGGTACCTGATGGCGAACGCGCCCGAGTCGGACGACTCGAGCTTCACGTGGGAGCTGTTCGGCGATGCGGTGAACAAGGACCTGGTGGGGACCTTCGGCAACTTCGTGAACCGTGTGGCAACGCAGGTCGACCGGCACTTCGACGGCGTAGTTCCCGACGGTGGGTTGGACGGTTCGCCTGAGGAGGCGTTGTGGGAGCGGGTCGGCGATCGTCTCGCGGAGTACCTGAGCGCCATGGACTCGCTCCAGTTCCGTCGTTCCGCCGCCGCGCTCCGGGCTCTGTGGGCGGAGGAAACGTGTACCTGGAGGAGCGCGAACCGTGGAAGGCGATCAAGGTGGACCGCGGGGCCGCCGCCACGACGTTGCGCACCTCGTTGCAGCTCGCGCTGCTCCATTCGGTCGTCTCGGCCCCGTTCGTGCCTGCGGCGGCGGACGCGCTCAGGGCGTCCTACCCCCAGACAGCCGGAGCGGACCTGGTGCTGGATGCCGGACTGCCCGATGCGGTGCGGAGCGCGGTCGTGCCCGGCGACCCGTTCACCACTCCGGGGCTGCTGTTCGCGAAACTACCTCCCGAGGATCTGGCCGCCTGGGCCGATCGCTTCGCAGGGGAGGCGGTGGACGGTGACAACTGAGCAGACCCGACAACAGTCGGGAGCGGCCGGCTCCCCGGACTCCGCGCCGATGCCCGGTGAGCGTGCTCCGGTCGGCCCCGGCGCCGCTTCGAGTGCCTCGGCGGAGAACGGACCCGCCGGTCTGCGACAGCGGTTCAGGGGGTGTGACGAAGCGGGCCGGTTCGCAGGTGTCGAGGATCGTGCTGCTGGTCGCGGTGGTCACGATCTTCGGGATCGGAGTGGGGTTCGCCCTGGGGTTCCCGTTGCGCTACGTGGACTACAAAGCGTCCTCGGCCATCTCGCTCGACCAGGCGTCCTTGTCAGGGTCGGTCGAGGTGGCCGATGCACTGGTCGCCAAAGAGGACCTCGGCCCCGGCTGGACTCCGGGCGATCCGGCACTTGCCGGCTTCGGGGTGCTGGGCGCGGACGTCTGCGGTACCGAGATCCCCACGCCGACTCCTCTCTCGGCCAAGGAGGCGACTGTGTGGGCCGACGAGACCAACAGCGCGCGAGTGATCGCCCAGGCGATGCGGGTCGACAAGTGGAGCGCCGCCGAGCAGTACATCGACGATGTCGCCGATGCACTGGAGGAGTGCGACACGTTCTATCGCACCGACGGGGGCAACGGATCGAGGTCACCTCGCGCGACATCGAACGTGACCCACCGATCACCGACCACGTGGATCGCCGGTTCCAGTCGCCGACCGGCGTACAGGACTGGTCGATGATGGCCGTCGGCGACGTGATCATCGCCATCCAGTACCTTGCTCCGACTCCTTCACCCGAAGGGTTCCTGTTCGACGTGGAGCGTTCGGTGCTGGAGCGGGTGGCGCCGGCGGAGTTCGCTCCGGGTGGTGTCGATCCCGGCGAGGTGGACGACGCCACGGCGGATGACCAGGTGCCCGGTGACACCGGCGGCGCCTCGACCACTGCGCCGGCGTCCTCGGGTGAGCCGTCGGTTGAGCAGCCTCCTGGAACCGGCGGAACGGACACGGGCGCGGCGGACGAGACCGGCGGCGACTAGCGGTGATGACCGCGCCGCGGGTTCAGAGCTGATCCACGATGAGGTGGAACGGCTCGGCCAAGTCCCCTGGTGCCCCTGGGACACCGGTGCACCGCGACCGTTACGCGCTCGCGGAACCCGGCAAGGGCCGCCTCACGTGAGCTGCCGGCGTCGAGCCTGTAGAAGTGGGTCGACTCGAGCTGGCTCTCGTGGGCTTCGAGCGCGCCAGCTTCGCGGCAGAGGTCGGCCTCGGAGATGAGCTCCAGGTGGTTGACCACGTCGGGTTCGAACAACAGCAACGCGTCCGGCCGGTGTGGTTCGAGGCTCCCCGCCAGCTGTTCGGGCAAGAAGAGCGGGTGCGGGCCGCGACGATTCCCTCCACGGCCAAGCGGCCAGCGGCCTCATGGTCCGGATGCAAGCGGTAGCGTCGCCACGGGTCGTGTCCGAGCACCGCTGAGGACGCAGGCGCCTGATCGCCTCCGACACGGCGGCCACCGTCCCGCGGTCGGTGCCGAGCTCTCCGTCGACGCGGCCGAGGAACACCACCTCACCGGTCGCTCCGAGTGCCCGGGCGGCCGCGCGTTGCTCCGACTGGCGCCGGGCGATCAGCGCGCCCTGGTCCACATCTGGATCCCAGGTCCCCTTCGAGCCGTCGGTCAGCACGAGGTGGTGCACGGTGCATCCGCGCCGGGCCCATGAGGCCAGGGTTCCACCGCACTGGAACTCGGCGTCGTCAGGGTGCGCGACGATCGCAAGAGCGCTCGCCGGTGCTGCGATGCCGGGCCCGGTCGGGGTCGCGGTGAGGGTGTTCACGGTGGGTCGTGGCGGGAGGTGGCCAGGGGTGGCCGGTCGGTCATGTCCACTCGTGGGCCGACCAGCGGGATCGGTCCCAGGTGTGACGGCGGCACCAGGTCCTCGGGGGTGTCGACGTCCCACGCGAGGGCCTCGTCGTGGACCTCGCGCACCGGCAGGCCCGATCGGCGGGCGTCGGCGATGTGGCGTTGCAGCGACCCTGGGCCGTATGAGGGAGTCAACGGATGGGCCGTGCTGAAGGACAACACGTTGGTGCCGTCTCTGTGACGGTCACCCACCACCAGCACGTCGGTGGGCCCCAACGCCGAACCACACAGCACCTCGGGCGAGCCGAGGTCGTGTGCGAATGGCAGGTCGCCCGCTGCGATCACCACACGATCGAACCTCATCGCCCGCGTCGACTCCACGGCCGAGGCCAACGCGCGGTTCAGGTCCAGCCCAGGTGTCCAGTGGACTGCTGAGCGGTGTTCCCGGGCAAACGCCGCCACCTCGGAGTCGTCGCACACCACGATGCAGTCGAGGGGTGTGGTGGCGGTGAGGACGCGGGTAGCCATCCATCGTGAGAGATCAGCGCGTTCGGTGGGGGAGCAGGTGTCACCGAGGCGACTTGGCCATGGTGAAGGGCTTGAGTGGCACCAGCACCACTGAGGTGACGACCCGGCCGGCCATGGACCGAGCATACGAGGCGCCGCCCGGACCGGGAATCCCGGCTGCCGTAGTGAGGAAGTCGTCGTGACCCCTGTCACGCGGGCTGCCCGGAGGTGACCCTATGGTTGGGTGATGCACATCCGGATTGCGGTTATCGGTGGGGGTTCGTGGGGTACCACGGTGGCGCATCTGGCGGCGCACCGGGTTCCAACTGTCCTGTGGGCCAGGCGGAGCGAACAGGCCGAGGAGATCAACGAGCACCACACCAACGACCGCTACCTGCCGGGGTTCCAACTGCATCCGGACCTGTGGGCGACCGACGACCTGCGCGAGGCCGTCCGTGGAGCCGACGTGATCGTCATGGGCGTGCCGTCCCAGGGGTTCCGGTCGGCCTTGGAGCAGGTCGCCGAGCACGTGCGGGCCTGGGTGCCGGTGCTGTCGCTCACCAAGGGCCTCGAGCTCGGCACGCGGCTGCGCATGACCCAGGTCGTCAACGAGGTCATGCCTGGTCATCCCGCGGCGGTGCTCACAGGGCCGAACCTGGCCAAGGAGATCCTTGCCGGTGACGCGGCCGCTGCGGTGATCGCGACCCATGACCCGGTGGTGGCGCAACACCTCCAGCAGATCTTCCACCAGCAGCTCTTCAGGGTCTACGTGAATCGTGACGTGGTCGGATGCGAGGTGGCGGGATCGCTCAAGAACGTCGTGGCGATCGCAGCGGGCATGGCCGACGGCCTGGGGCGGGCGACAACACAAAGGCGGCTGTGATAACCCGCGGGCTCGCCGAGATCTCCGAACTGGGTGAGGCGATGGGCGGGCGCTTCGCCACGTTCTCCGGATTGGCGGGCATGGGCGACCTGATCGCAACCTGCATGTCGAAGCAGTCACGCAACCGATTCGTGGGCGAGCAGCTCGGTCGTGGCCGCACGATCGACGAGGTGATCGCCGACATGAACATGGTGGCCGAGGGGTCAAGACCTCCAGGGTGGTCATGGAGCTGTCGCGTGAGCACGGCGTCGACATGCCGATCTCCTCGGAGGTCTACGAGGTCTGCCAGGGAGAATCCACCGCAGTGGACGCATACCGGGGCCTCATCCGCCGTCAGGACGGCGGCGTGGAGCACCCGACACTGCAGTACCCGTGACCTCACTGGTCCGGTGGGGTGACTGAATGGGAGCTGTCCTAGATTCGGGCGATGCCCGAGTCATCCGACCAAGGCCGATCCACGCCCCCCGAAGCCCCGGGGCGACTTCGCCCTCATCAGACGATGCTCCGGGGGACTCCGACGGCTCGGGTCGGGACTCCGCCGGCCTTCCGGCCGCGGGGCTGCGATCCCCCTGCTGCCGAGGGTCACCGACCCGGGCGACCAACACGGGCCATCCGCCGCCGAACCGCCTCCGGGTACGACTGTCTCTCCGGGTACGACTGTCTCTCCGGGTACGACTGTCTCTCCGGGTGCGACTGTCTCTGCAGGTACGACTGTCTCGAGCGTGCGTATGCCGCGGCGCCAGCGCTCCGGGGCGCCGGTGCCGTGGTCGCTGCGTCGGGTTCTCCGGGCGAACCGCTGCGTAGTCAGGTTCCGCTCGGCACCGTGGATTCCGGTGTCCTCGCAGACGTGGACCCCGCCGGCCTCGTTCAGCTCAAGGGGTCCGACTGGTCGCTCGACTGGTGGATCCGTGCCGAGGATCGCTGGCACCATCCGTCGATGGAGGTGGCGGTCTCCCCAGAGCGCGGAGGATGCCGGCCCCGTCCTGGCGACAGCAGTGCGGGTTCCTGGTGGTGAGGTGGTCAGCCGGTGCGCCGCGGCCCAGGTGCGTGCCGGAGCATGGTCTGGGGTCGCTTCAGTGGTTGAGGTCACCAACGACTCCGCAGTCCCCGTGGCGCTGGTGTTGGCGTTGCGCCCCTACCGCCTCGACGCGCGCGGCCGCATCTCCTCGGTGGAACTGCTGGCGGCCGATGGCCCACGGGACCGCGTTGTCGATGATGCTGCTCCATCCGGCGCCGCAGCCTCGCGTGAGGGCATCGTGATCCGTGTGGACGAAGCCGACGTGCTCCTGGTCGACCGACGCCCCGTCCGCGTGGCCCACGGGACCCCCGTCGATGTTGCCTCGGCACTCGCCACCGGCTCCGACGACAAGTTGGAGGGAGCGGCGGAGCATCTCGTGGCTCGCCGTTGGGATGCGACGCCGGGTGAGGACCTCGAGGTTGCCTTCGTGTTTCCGCTTGCTCACACGGCCACCTTGACAGCGGCGCTGTCGCCGGTTGATCAACCGGTGGCCGCGGCGACCGGTGGTGGAAGCGCGTTCAACAGGGCTCCGTTCAACAGGGCTCCGTTCAACAGGGCGCGGTCGGCCGAGCCGACGCCACCTCTGGTCCTGCCTGCTCTGTCGTCGGTGGCACGGGGTTGGGCGTTGCACTCGGCCGACGACGTCGAGTTGACCTGGGTGGTGGATGCCGCCGGGAAGGTCGTGAACTGGTCCGCGGGAATGCTGCGGGTGGCGGGGCCCGACGCCGTGACCGCTGCGCTGGATCCCACCGGAAGCGACCGGGCCCGCTCGGCGGCCATGGAGTTGGAGTCGATCTGCAGAGCACTGAGCTCGCTGCCGGCAGGTGAGCTCCATCTGGCTGTGGCGTCGGCGCTCGTCCGGGCGCAGCGGTTCTCGGGACGCGTCGAGCCGCGTCGGGGTCAGGATGCAACCTCGCCCTCGTGTGGGGTCGCGGGTCCTCTGTTGTGGTGTGACCAGGCCCTCAGGCACGCCGAGGAGATGGCGGGACCGGTTGCCAAGGCACTGAGGTGGTTGGAGCGCAACGGTGCCGACGGTGGTGCACCGGTGGAAGGACCGCGCCGCTCGAGTGCTGCGGCCGAGGCGCTGCGACGGGTGGCCGTGGGGCTGTCCGTGGTCGGCCAGCCCGATCCCTGGCAGAGCAAGCGATCGCCTGGCGGCCGGTATGCACGAGGTGGCCACGGTAGCCGCCGGGGGGGACAGCCTCGGGAGATGCCGAGCTCGACGGTGCCCGGGACAGCGCGGATCACACCGGTCAGGCTCTCACCCGTTCGCTCTTGGCGGATCTGGCGACGGTCATGCCCGGTGCGCGCCGGCACTGGCGAGACGGCGAGGCCGGTGCGTTCGATGCCGGCACGGGGTTCGACGTGGTCGAGCTCGCCGCATTGCGCAACCGCTTGCTCGCCTCGGTGGTTGCCGATGCGCCTGAAGGCCCTCGTTGTTCGGGCTCTGGAGCGCGGAGGTGGGCCGGGCGACCACTCGAGGTGCATCGAATGCCCACCGCTTGGGGTCGCGTGTCCGCGGCGGTGCGCTGGCACGGCGGAGCCCGGCGCTGCTGTGGGACCTGCAACCGTGGCTCGGCACCACCGAGGGCACAGCACCCGTGGTGAGCGCACCCGGGTTGCGTCCCGGATGGAAGGCGACCGGGTGGAGTGGTGAGGTGTTGCTCGAGCCGGCCCCGGGTGGTGGTCGTGTGTGAAGCTCGGGGATGGCTCCTGAGGGTTCCGCGAACGACGGCAGGGCAAACCACGGCGTGGTGGATGCCGGCGCAGTCGGTGAGGTCGTGGTGGTCGTGACCGTCGTGGACGACCGTGAGGTCGCCGGGAACCTTGCCGAGACTGCGGTGACGGGTCGTCTTGCCGCCTGCAGCCAGATAGAGGGTCCCCTGCATTCGGTCTACCGGTGGGACGGCGAGCTGTGCGGTGAGCAGGAGTGGCGGGTGGTTGCCAAGACCACCGCGGCGACTGCTCCGGCGCTGGTGGAGAGCTGGGTGGCTGCGCATCCCTACGACGTGCCCGAGGTGCTGGTCGTACCAGTGCTCGGGGGACACGCCCCCTATCTGCGCTGGGTGGGCTCCGAGGTCCGCTCGGGTTCCCTGTAGTGTCGGCTGTGATGGCCGGAAGGCGACGCGGGCCGACGCTGCGCACCGAGAAGGAGCACTGGCGCTCCGGCGCCGCAGTGGTGGTCGGCCTCGATGAGGTCGGCAGGGGGGCGTGGGCCGGTCCTCTGACGATCGCAGCGGTCGTGTTGCCCAGGGACCGGCGTGTCTACGGAGTGCGTGATTCCAAGCAGCTCAGCGAGGCGCGCCGGGAGCAGCTCTTCGATCGTGTGACCGAGTGGTGTGACGCGGTCGGTGTGGGGTCACGTCGCCCACGACGAGTGCGATGCGATCGGGATGTCGGAGGCCCAACGACTTGCAGCACGTCGTGCGCTCGAGTCGCTCGGCGTCGTACCGGATGTCGTGCTGGTGGACGGTCCGTGGGACTTCGTGGGTGGTGGGAGGGTCGAGACGATCGTCAAGGGTGATGCGGTCTGCCTGTCCATCGCCGCCGCCTCGATCGTGGCCAAGGTCACCAGGGACCGCATCATGCGTGCCGCGGCGGAGGACCATCCTGCGTTCGACTTCGAACGGAACAAGGGCTATCCCTGCGCACGGCACAAGCTGGCGCTCAAGGCTACGGGCCGACCTCGCTGCACCGGCGTTCGTGGTCGTTCATGGACAACCTTCCCTGGCTCGCCAGGCGTTCACCACCGGTCAACGCACAGACGACGCTGTTCGACGTGCGGTCGGTGAGCCCACTCACAACCGGCCCAACCTGGTAGGTGGATCCGGCTACGCGTTGTCCAAACCCCGCTGGGTGGATCGCACGGGCAAGGACTTCCGCCGGCGACTCCGCCCGCCCGTGGGCGGCGGACCTGCTGGGTAACGTCTGCGTTCATGCGTCGAGCACAGCTGGTCTGGTCGGTAGCCGCGGTGGGCTGGACGTTGTTCGTTTGGCTGGGTCGCGTGCGCAACGCACTCGGGGATCCCTCCACGGACGGCACCACCCTCGGAGGGTGTTGCCGTTGAGTGCTTCGTTCGTCCTCGGTGCGCTGGTCGTGGCTGCGATGGTGTGGCGGGGACGTGCGGCTCGGCCGGGCATCGCGTTGGTGCGGATCGTGTGGCTCCTTGCTGCGTGGAGCACCGTCGTGTGGGCTTCGCGCATCACCGACATCGCGATGGTCGGGGACCACACGATCGCGTTCGTTGCAGTGCATGCTGCCATCGGTTCGGTGTCCGTCATCCTGTGGGTAATCACAGCTTTTCGATAGTCGAAGGATATTCAGGAGAAATCGCTCCCATGGGCTGAATTGTGCACCGAGTTTGGTGCATGATGTGTGGGCAGCTCTGCTGTGGAGCATGTCGTCCTCCCATCCACCCTTCCTCTCCCATTTGGACGACGTGAACCGAAGGGTCGCTACGTATCGGTCTGATGGGGTCCGATACGTGGCGGCCTTTCTTTTCTTGCTCGCCTTGAGCCGAGTGGCCGGCGCGTTCCTTCCATCGGTGACGATGCGGCTACGATCCGGCCCATGGGCCGGCCCGTCAGCGTCATCGAGAAGCCAACAGCCACTCCCGGTGTGGTCCGGTTCGAGACCAACCGGGCACTGACGGGAACGGGCCACGAGCTGTACTTGCGGGGTGAGGGGATCCGGGGTGAACGTCCCCCGATGTGATCGCCCGAAGGCTCTTCGAGCATGGTGGGGTCGAGCGTGTTCACGTCAACTCCAACGTCATCACGGTCTCGCTGGCCCCCGGCGTCGACACCGAGGGTATGGCGGGGATCATCGGTGATCTGTACACCTACTACCGCCCGGGTGTGCCGGTGCCGACGCCGGAGGACTTCGCCACCGATGTTCCGGCCTGAGGCGGCCGTCGAAGGGCCTCTTGAACAGTATCGAACATTTGTTCGATACTGTTGGAATGCCCGACGAAACCTCATCGAGCGCAGCACCGGGGGTGCCTGCCACGGGGCGGCCGATCGTTCTTGACGGAAACGTCCCGCCAGGGTTGCGGGCCGGGCTGTTGCCCTCAGCGACGCAACGCGCCATCTGCTGCCTACCGGTGGATTGCGTCCCGGCAGCCTCGTGCAGGTGTCCGGTTCGGCCGGTGCCACCACGATGGCCCTGGCCCTGCTGACGGGGGCCGTGCCGTGCCGGCGCCTGGGTCGGTTGTGTGGGCTTTGCGGAGCTGGGTTGGGAGGCCGTCGGAGAGGTGGGCCTTCCTCTCCACAAGGCGGTTGTCGTCGAGATGCCCGACCGCGCCCGTAGCGAGCTCTGGGCGAAGGTCATGGCTGCCATGGTGGACGCCTTCGAGATCGTCTTGTGCGGCCCCGGTGTGACGGCAACGGGCTCCATGGTCAGGAGGTTGAGGGCCCGAGCGCGGGAACGTGGCTCGGTACTGGTGCAGGTGAGTGCCCACAACCCTGATCCTTGCTCCGGTCCCACCCTCTCCCTGGAGCGAGGGGGATGTGGTCCTCAGGGTGTTGGAGGGCACATGGGAAGGCCTCGGCCAGGGGTGGGGGAAACTGTCGCGTCGGACCCTGGTGGTGCAGGTGGGGGCAAGGGTCCGTTGAGTCGTCCACGACGCTGTGAGGTCACCTTCGGTCGCTCCGGGTGCGCCGAGGGTGGGTCTCCGTATGCGGAGCACGCCGGAGGGGATGTCGTGGACCTCCTCACGCGGGCCGGTTGAACCATGCTCGCATCAGCGCGGCACCGCGATGGCAGGTGGACGCTGTGACGACGCGGACCCTGGCGGTGTGTTGCGACGGCTTCCCGGCCCTCGCCGCCGGCAAGGGGGCCGATGTGCCTCTTGCGGTCATGCGCGCGAACCGGGTTGTGTCGGTGACCCCCGCCGCCCGCTTCGAGGGGGTTGAGCCGGGCATGCGCAGCAGGGAGGCTCAGGTACGTTGCTGCGAGTTGGAGATCGTGGCATCGGAGGAATCCCGTGACGCCAGCGCATTCGAGCAGGTCATGGCGGTGCTCGATGTGGTGGCTCCCCGCTGGGAGGTGACCGAGGCGGGTCGTTGTGCGATACCTGTGCGGGGGCCGTCGCGCTTGTTCGGGGGCGATCGAACGGTGGCTCTTCGCGTGCATGCGGAGGTAAGCGCCGCCTTGGGGAGGCTCGGTGGTGCAGGCCCTGATGTGGGCGGCGAGGCCACCACGACCGGACCTGTGCTCGGACAAGGGTTCGTGCAGCCGGTGGGCGTTGCCGTGGCGGACGGGCCCGGCGCCGCCGCGATCCTCGCCGAGCAGGTGGCCAGGGATGCACTTGCAGGACCCCAGGGGGTCTGCGTCGTGGGGCCCGGAGCAACCGGGGCGCATCTGGAGCGCATGCCCACGAGGATGTTGCTCCTGGGAGGCCCCTCCTGGGCGCCACGTGAAGAGGCCGCCCAGATGGTGGACGTCCTGGAAAGGCTGGGTCTGGTGACCTTGGGCCGCTTCGCACGCCTGGAACGAGCCGACGTGCTGGCACGGTTCGGACGTAGCGGAATGCTCGCCCATGACCTGGCGCAGGGGTACCGAATCGTCCTGGGTGCTCTTGGAGGACCTGCCGGTCGACCTCGGTGTATCCGCGTGTTTCGACCCACCTGCGGAATCGGTCGATCAGGTCGCCTTCATGGCGAAGACGTTGGCGGTCGAACTGCATTCTGGGCTCGGATCCCGTGGTCTCGGATGTACCAGGGTGCTGGTCGTGGCAGAGACCGAGTCAGGGGAACGTGTCGAACGCCTGTGGCGCGACGAGGGGACTCTCGGTGCTGCCGACATCGCTCATCGTGTCCGGTGGCAGTTGGAGGCCTGGCTCAACTCTGCTCACACGGTCGGCAGGCAGCGTGGTGGGGTCATCAGGTTGGAGTTGCACGCCGATCAGGTGGTTCCCGCGAACGGCAGGCAACTCGACCTGTGGTGTGGTGATGCGGGAACCCCCGAACGGGCTGAGCGTGGCATCGCACGACTGGTGGCCATGCTGGGGCCAGACGCCGTTGTGGTGCCTCGACGTAGAGGTGGCCGTTCACCAGGTGAGCGGTACCGGATGATCCCGGTCGGCGGCACGGAACCCGGCGGTACCGAACCCGGCGGTACGGAACCCGACGGCACAGGACCAGCTGTCCCATGGCCCGGTTCGATTCCGGAGCCCGCGCCGGTTCTTGTGTGGCCCGATCCGCAACCGGTCGAACTGTGCGATTCCCGTGGGAACATGGTGGGTGTGAACGGTCGGGGTGTGCTCTCCTCGGCGCCGGTGAGCGTTGCGGTGGCCGGAGGACCACGTTGGGCTATCCGGTCCTGGGCGGGTCCCTGGTGCATCGACGAGAGGTGGTGGGATCCCACCGGTCACAGGCGCAGGGCCAGGCTCCAGGTGGTGGCCGATTCGGGGGCGCACCTTCTGAGCCTGGAGTCGGGTCAGTGGCGACTGGAGGCCACCTATGACTGATCACCGGGCCGAGGACCGGATTGACCGGTCTGCGTGTGCGTCAGCACGTAGCTTTCACTCGGGGACGTGCGGGAAGGTGCGACCTGTGAACCAAGGCCTGTCACGCGGTTCGGGTGAGTTGTCCGACCCATGTTCTGAGAAGCTGGAAGGGCGGCACCGGCCCGCGATCCCGAGAAGGAGACAGACGTGCCCAACGCTGATACCCACAGGAGAGGTCCTGCAGGAGCCGACGAGCAGGCGTCACCCAAGGTGCTCGTCGTGGAGGACGAGAAGGTGCTGGCGGACGGGATCGCCAGAGGACTCGACAAGGAGGGATTCGATGTCGAGGTCGTGCACGACGGCCTGGCCGGACTGGCTCGTGGTCGCTCCGAGGACTTCGATGCGATCGTGCTCGACATCATGTTGCCGGGGATGAACGGCTACAGGATCTGCCGCAACCTGCGTGAGGAGGGTGTCACCACGCCGATCCTCATGCTCACCGCCAAGTCGGGGGAGTACGACGAGGCCGAGGCACTGGACACCGGAGCGGACGACTTCCTCTCCAAGCCCTTCTCGTTCGTGGTGCTCGTGGCACGCCTGCACGCACTGCTGCGTCGTTCAGCGGATGGCATGGCACAGCCGATGGTCGTCGGCGACCTGGTGCTGGATCCGTTGCCGCGCACCTGCCGGCGCGGCGATGTGCAGATCGACCTGACCACCCGCGAATACGAACTGCTCGAAGCCCTCATGCGCCACCCTGGCGTGACCGTGTCGAAGCAGGAGCTGCTGGAGAAGGTGTGGGGCGCCGACTTCGATGGCGACCCGAACGTCGTGGAGGTGTACATCGGGTACCTGCGTCGCAAGATCGATCGTCCATTCGAGCACCGTGACATCGAGACGGTGCGCGGTGTCGGCTATCGGATGGGTGTGCCCTATGACAGAAGCGCCGGCTGAACAGGTGGTCGATTCGGACCGGGACTCCGTGGCACTTGACGTGGCGCATGGAGGTGACGGGCCACCCGTCCCGTCGGCGCTCCCCGCGGAGCGACCCCCGACGAAGGTCCTTGTTGGCGCGGGCCTTCACCTCGGTCCGCTGGCGGGTGACGATGATCGTGGCGGTCGTGGTCGGAGTGGCGCTGCTGATGGGTGGGTACCTCCTCGTGCAGTGGGTGGAGGTCACGCTCGTCAACGACGTACGCTCCCGCAACGAGGTGGCGCTCAACTCGATGGTTCGCGTGCTCAGCAAGGGCCAGCTCCCATCCGAGCTGTTGGTCTCCCAGGAGGACCTCGAACGCCGATTGCAGGCCGGTGGGGTGTCGGATCTCAATGACGTGCTCGGCAGCACGTACTTCTACATCGACGGAGCGGGCCTTGACGCTTCCGGGATGAACGCAGTGGTGGACGATCAAGGGCGCATCGTGTTGTTCGGACGCAGCCTGGTCCCATCCGATGAGGGGAGGGATACATCGAGTCCAGCCGCCTCCTGCGCAGCCAGGTCGGTCCCCTCACGATCCATGCCGTAACGCCGAGAGCGGATGTGTCGCGGTCGGTCCGTGCCCTGAGCGGCGCGTTGTTGGTGGCGCTACCGGCGTTGGTCTTCGCGGCAGGGGGTATGGCCTGGGTGATCGCAGGCAGGACGCTCGCTCCGGTATCGGCCATGAGCCGACGTGTGAGGGAGCTGAGTGCGACCACACTGGACGAGCGGGTTCCCGTTCCGCCGAGCCGGGACGAGATGTCGGAGCTTGCCGAGACGATGAACGAGTTGCTCGAACGGTTGGAGCGCTCCGCAAACACCCAGCGGCAGTTCATCTCGGACGCCAGCCACGAACTGCGTTCGCCGATCGCGTCAATAAGGGCGCAGTTGGAGACCGCGCTGCGCTATCCCGACGACGTGGAGTGGAGCGCCGTCGCCGAGGTGGTGTTGGCCGAGGACGAGCGACTCGATCACCTGGTTGGGAACCTCCTGGCGATGGCCCGCCTGGAGGAGGGTCGGCTCGGTCGTCGCAGCGAGGTCGACATGGAGGACCTCGTGCTACCCCAGGCCCGACGGCTGACAGGGGTGGAGGTGGACGTCTCGGCAGTCTCGGCCGGAAGGGTCTGGGGCAACCCGGGAGAGCTCACCAGCGTCGTCCGCAATCTGGCCGACAACGCCGCGCGGCATGCACAGAGCACCGTTTCCATCTCGCTCCGTGAGGAGGGCCCATGGGTGGTGCTGCGGGTCGCCGACGATGGCGAGGGAGTGGCTCCGGCGTACCGTCACCGGATCTTCGAGCGGTTCGCACGTCTCGAGGAGGGCCGTCAGCGTGACCGTGGAGGGGCCGGGCTGGGCCTCTCGCTGTCACGGCGGATCGTCGAACGTCACGGCGGACACCTCCACGTGGAGGACGCGCCATCGGGCGGCGCGTCCTTCGTGGTCACGCTGCCGTCCGCACATTGGCACCCGGGCGCATCGCCGACGCCCCGACGGCGCGCCTGACAGCGGTGGCAACCCGGCATGCCCACGTGCGGGATCGGTACGCCGCGACGTGGTCTAGAGATGGTGATCCACCAGGTATCGCTCGAAGGTCGCCTTTGGAAGGGGTGGGGCGAACAGGAACCCCTGAGCGAATTCACAGCCGGATCGTGCCACGAACGCCCGTTGGTACTCGTGCTCGAGGCCTTCGGCCACCGCGACGAAGCCCAGGTTCCGAGCCAGTGAGACGATTGCGGTCGCCACCGCGCCGGAGCGGTCGTCCGACGGCTTGGCGATGAAGCGCCGGTCGATCTTCAGGGTGTGCAACGGCAGCTCATGCAGGTAGGACAACGAGGAGTAGCCGGTCCCGAAGTCGTCGATGGCCACTCCGAACCCGAGGCGGTCCATCTCTGTGATCCTTTCGGCTGCGGCGGAGAGATCTTCTACGAGCAGTGATTCGGTGATCTCCAACTCGAGACGACTCGGATCGGTGCCCGTGCCGTCGATCGCAGCAGTCAGGCGGTCCAGGAAGTCGACCCGGTTGAACTCGGCCGCCGAGATGTTGACCGACACCCGACCTTCCGCAGGAAAGATCCCCGAGGTGCTCCAAGCGGCCAGGTCGTCGGCAACGGTACCCAACACGAACTCGCTGATCGCGCTGATGGAGCCGGTCGCCTCCGCGGTCGGGATGAACTCCGAGGGGGGCACG
The DNA here is from genome assembly GCA_027493675.1 of Microthrixaceae bacterium. Lineage (GTDB taxonomy): Bacteria > Actinomycetota > Acidimicrobiia > Acidimicrobiales > Microtrichaceae > JAMLGJ01. The sequence continues at coordinate 98,384 of JAOSKI010000012.1, forward strand.
GGTCCGCGTTCGCAGTGGTGCCAGCGCACCAGAGCCTCGGCGCCGGCAAGGCCACCGGTGGCCACGTCGATGATGGGCTGGTAGTAGACCTCGAGCTCCCGCCGTGCCGTGGCCACCCTCAGATCACGGTCGAGCCGCAGGTTGTCGTGGTTGCGGATGTCGATCGTCATGTCGTGGACGCGGAACTGGTTGCGGCCGATCTGTCGCCCGGCTCGCACGGCCCTGTCGGCGGCTGCGAGCAGGTCGACGGCCGTGATCGCGTCCTCAGGCCCGCGTGAAGCGCCGACCGGCGCGGTCAAGTGCAACTCGAGTCCGTCGTGGGCGACGGGTGTGGCGATGCTGCTGCGGATCGCGTCGGCCAGTTGACGCAGGGATGCATCGAACACCGCGCCGGCGTCGTTGCTGGGGAACACGATCAGGAACTCGTCGACGCCGACGCGGCCCACCTCCGCCACGGGAGGGCACAAGGCACGGAGTCGTGTGGCCATCTCCACCAGCACGGCGTCGCCGACGGCTGGGCCGAAGGAATCGTTGATGAGACGGAATCCGTCGAGGTCGACGTGCAGCACGCCCACACGGTTCCGGAGGCCCGAGCTCCGCCACGCGATCGAGCGCTTCCGCCGCCACCGACGTGATCCGCTCACGGGTGGCGAGACCCGTCAGTGGGTCGGTGTCCAGGGCATTGCGAAGGAGGTGCTTGGCTTGGATCTCGTCTGTCAGATCCTGGAACACCACAGCGATGCCCGCTGCGAGATCGAACGTGTCCACGCGGGCCACGCGGAGCTTCACCCAGTGGGCCGCTCCGGCACCGTGCAATTGGACCGTCACTTCCGGGTGGTGGGATCCGTCGAGGGCAAGCACCGGCGTCGAGTCCCCCGGGAGGATGGTGCCGAACGAGGGCGACTCGAGTTGCCACGGCGGTTGCATCACGGACCGCCCGGTGATGTCGTCGACCGACAGCCCCAGCAGCTCGCACAGCGTGGCGTTGGCGGCGATGATCAGCCCTGACGGATCGACTACAGCCACGCCCTCGTGGAGCGCATCCAGGAAGTGGGTTCGTGCAGTTGGTGTGTTGCCGAGGGCTTGCATCTGCCTGGTTCCCCCAAGCCGGCTGGTTGCCTGAGCGGGATCGGAGCCTGGTTGGACGGAAGGCGGATCCGTCCTCAGGTGTGCCAGAAACCATACGGGCCGTCATGGTGGCGATCGCGGATGCTCCGTGGAGGTGGCTAGGCAACCCGTGGCGGCGAAGTATGCACCGGGAACGCTACAGCGGGCGATCGCTCCCGCGCGGGGTCAATCGAGCCGGCCTGCCTGGTGTGCGGCCCCGATGGTCGCGTCCAGTTGTGCTTCCACGATGTCGAGCCCGGAGTCCCAGAACGCGGGGTCCGTGAGGTCGCAGTCCACCATCCGACCCAGTTCCTCGGGTGGGAGCGACCCGCCGGCACGCAGCAGGTCCAGGTACGCGGGGACGAAGTCGTCGCCCTGGGTGCGGTACCGGGCGTACACCGACAGTGCGAGCAGCTGCCCGTAGGCATAGGCGTAGACGTAGCCGGGGGAGCCGATGAAGTGCGGGATGTAGCTCCACCACGTGCGGTAGCCCTCGGTGAGCTCCACCGCATGGCCGAGCACCGCCCCTGGGTCTCACCCCAGAGCTCTCCGAGGCGCTCCACGGAGAGCTCGCCGACCTCGCGGCGTTGCGGTGGGCCGCATCCTCGAAGCGGTTCATGGCCACTTGGCGGAACACCGTGGCGATCGAGCCTTCGAGAGTGGCGGCCAACAGCGAGAAGCGATCACCGGGATCGGTCATCGCGTCCAGCATGGCAGTGTTGGTGACGGCTTCGCCGAACACCGATGCGGTCTCCGCCAGGGTGAGCGGGGTGCTCTGGTGGAACACCCCCTGATCACGTGCCAGGTAGGCGTGCAGGCCGTGGCCGAGCTCGTGGGCGAGGGTGAGCACGTCACGGCTGCGCCCGGTCCAGTTCAGCAGCACGTACGGGTGATGCGACGGCACCGTGTAGGCGCAGAACGCACCCGGTCGCTTGCCGTCACCCGTAGGTGCGTCGATCCAGTTCTCCTCGAAGAAGCGCCCCGCCACATCGGCAAGCTCGGGTGAGAAGCTGCCGTACGCGTCGAGTACCACCCGGCGGGCCTCGGTCCAGCCGACGCTGGACTCGTCGTCGGCCCCGCTGGCCATGCGGTCGTAGTCGGCGAGGCGTTCGAGTCCGAGGACCTTGGCCTTCGCGGAATACCACCGGTGCGCGATGTCGTAACGGCCGACCACGGCGTCGATGAGCGCCTGGACGGACTCGTCGGTGGCCTCGTTGGCGAGGTTGCGCGACGAGACCCAGTCCGGGTAGCTGCGCAGGCGGTCGTCGACCGACTTGTCGAGCAGCAGCGTGTTGTACACGAATGCGCGGGTGCGTAGACCCGGCGCCAGCGACTCGGTGACCGCGGTGGCGGCAGTGGACCGGGCGTCACGGTCGGGGTGCTGCAGCAGCGACAGGCCGGCTTCGAAGGGCACCTCCACCGGAGCCTCACCCGGTCGATCCACGAGGGAGGCGGGCAGCTTCACGGTGAGTGCCGAGATGAGCTCGTCGAAGAGCCTCACCCAGGCGCCGGCACCGCTCACCGACTTCTCGGTCAGCAGCTTCTCCTCGGGCTCGGACAGCAGGTGCGGTCGGTAGCGCCGCAGGTTGCGCAGATGATGGGCGCAGAAGTCGAGACGGGGGTCGGCGAGCAACTCCTCGACGCGTTCGTCGGGGAGCTCGGCCCATTCGAGCTCGAAGAACACGAGCTTGGTCGACATGGTGGTGGCTCGCTCCTCGACCGCCATCATCGCTGCGCCGCGCTCGGGGTCCGCGGTGTCCTCCGAGAACCGCAGCATCACGTAGTTGCCGATCCGTCCCAGGAGTTCCTCGAGCTCCGCTGAACGGGCCATCAGGGCGGCGAGCTGCGCTGTGTCGAGGTCTCCGATGGTGCCCCGGGAGGCGGCCAGCTCGTCGACGATCACCTCGGCGCGGTCCAGCAGCTCGTCGGTGTCAGCTCCCTCGAGGAGGGTGTCGAGGTCCCAGCGGACACCCGCTGCAGTGAGGTCCGGATCGGCTGTGGCGTCTTCCGCAGTGCTGGGGGTCGTCATCCCGGCAGGGTACATCGGCGCAGCGCGGTGCAGTGCGGCACACCGCAGCGCGGTGCCGGGCAGCGCTGCCCTGGTGGGACCGAACAGGTGTTCGATATGATGTTGGGGTGGGCTACAACAATCCTCCGGTTCCATGGGGTGAGATCGAACGCCGGCTCTCGGACCGGCACACGTCCTCCCTGCGCCGCTCCGGTGCACCGCGCACGGGTCGGGCTGCTGCGGGCCGTGACCGGTCACGCTCCTATGCCGAGCTGCACTGCCACTCGGCGTTCTCCTTCCTCGACGGTTCCTCCATGCCCGAGGACCTGGTCGAGGAAGCCGCCAGGTTGGGCCTTGAGGCGCTGGCCCTGACCGACCACCACGGCCTCTACGGGGTGGTGCGCTTCGCGCAGGCCGCCCGGACCGCCGGGATGCCCAGCGTGTTCGGCGCCGAGGTGACCATCGGGTCCACGGCAGCCCGACAGGGGCCACCGGACCCCGATGGTCGCCATCTGGTGATCCTGGCCCGTGACCCGACCGGGTACGCCCAGTTGTCGACGTTGCTCTCGAAGGCCCAGATGGCAGGGGAGAAGGGTCGGCCGCGACTCGGCTTCGCTGACATCGCCGGGGCTGCATCGGGGCGGGCACGGGGCCACTGGGCGGTGCTCACCGGTTGTCGCAAGGGGACGGTCCCCTCCGCGCTGGTGGGCGCGGGCCGACCGCTGCCGACCGGGAGCTGCGGACCCTGGTGGCGGCTTTCGGCGTCGACAACACCTTCGTGGAGCTGTGGGATCACGGCAACCCTCTCGACTCGAGCCGCAACGACGCCCTGGTCCACCTGGCCGTGAGCGTGGGTGTGCAACCGGTGGTCACCAACAACGTGCACTATGCGACCCCCTCACAGCGTCGCCTTGCAGGAGCCATGGCAGCGGTCCGCGCCAGGCGGTCCATGGAGGAGCTCGACGGATGGCTGCCTGCTGCGGGCATGGCCCATCTGCGCTCCCCGGCTGAACAGCACAGGCGCTTCGCCCGCTATCCGGGCACGGTCGCTGCTGCGGCCGATCTGGGTAGGAGCTGTGCTTTCGACCTGTCGCTCGTGGCGCCCTCCCTGCCGCCGTTCCCGTGCCCACCGGGCGACGACGGCCTACCACGAAGCGAACCCGAGCACCTGCGGCACCTCACCGAGCAAGGTGCCACGAGGCGCTACGGGCCACGTCACGCGGAGCGGGTGCACGGAGCGTGGGCGCAGATCGACCACGAGCTCGACCTGATATCCGACCTCGGGTTCTGCGGGTACTTCCTGGTGGTGTGGGATCTGGTGGAGTTCTGCCGGGCCAACGACATCCTCTGCCAAGGCCGTGGGTCCGCGGCCAACTCGGCGGTCTGCTACGCACTCGGGATAACCAACGCCGACGCTGTGGGGCTGGGCCTGCTGTTCGAACGCTTCATGTCGCCCGAGCGCGAAGGCCCACCCGACATCGACATCGACATCGAGTCCGGCCGTCGTGAGGAGGTCATCCAGTACGTCTACGAGCGCCATGGGCGCAGCCACGCCGCCCAGGTGGCGAACGTGATCACCTACCGGGCCCGCTCCGCGGTTCGTGACGCGGCCCGGGCACTGGGTTCTCAGCGGGCCACCAGGACGCTTTCTCCAAGCATGTCGACCGGTCCGCCGGGGAGGTGGGCGTAGCACCGTGCCCGCCGGGGAGGCGGTGGTTACGGCCGCTGTGGGGAGGGGCCCCGCATTGCGGAGGAGGTGGGCGCGGTGCGTAGCACCCGGGTGCCCGCCGGGGAGGCGATGCCAGTACCACCCTCGGTGCTGGAGCTCGCAGGTGAGCTCGAGGACCTTCCCCGCCACCTGGGGATCCATTCGGGGGGCATGGTGATCTGTGATCGCCCGGTGGTGGAGGTGTGCCCCACCGAGTGGGCGCATGGAGAACCGTTCGGTGTTGCAATGGGACAAGGACGACTGTGCGGCGGCCGGGCTGGTCAAGTTCGACCTGCTGGGCCTCGGGATGCTCTCGGCCATCCACTACGCCATCGACCTGATCGACGAGCACCATGGCGTGACGGTCGACCTGGCGATGCTGCCCCAGCAGGACGAGGTCTACGAGATGCTGTGCCGGGCCGACACCGTGGGGTGTTCCAAGTGGAGTCCCGTGCCCAGATGGCGACATTGCCACGACTCGCTCCCAGGTGCTTCTACGACCTGGTGGTGGAGGTGGCACTCATCCGTCCAGGCCCCATCCAGGGGGATCGGTGCACCCCTACATCCGCCGGCGCAAAGGCGAGGAGCCCGTCACCTACCTGCATCCGCTGCTCCGCAACTCCTTGGAGAAGACCCTCGGGGTGCCGTTGTTCCAGGAGCAGCTCATGCAGATGGCGATCGACGTCGCGGGGTTCAGCGCAGCGGAGGCCGACAGGCTCCGCCAGGCGATGGCATCCAAGCGTTCGGAGCGCCGGATGGCCGAACTACGAGAGCGCTTCGACGCAGGCCTGGCTCGCAACGGCATCACCGGGGATGTGGCGGTCGCCATCTGGGAGAAGCTGGCGCGTTCGCCAACTACGGCTTCCCCGAGTCTCACTCGGTGAGCTTCGCCTACCTGGTCTATGCGTCGTCGTGGCTCAAGTACCACTATCCGGCGGCGTTCTGTGCCGCTCTGCTCAACGCACAGCCGATGGGGTTCTACTCGCCGCAGTCGCTCACCCAGGATGCGCGTCGTCACGGCGTGAAGGTCCTCACCCCCGACCTTCACGCGTCGGGTTGGAACACCACCCTCGAGCAGCCACCCACCCCGCAGCCACCCACCCCGCCGGCGCCCACCCCGCCGGCGCCCACCCCGGACCGGCGAACTGCAGGGTCTCAGCCACCGATGCGGTGCACCAGGCCATTCAGTTCGCCGGTGAGGGGCGGGTACGTGACGATTCACGTCCCGAGACCTGGGGATGGGGAGGGCCGGCTGTTCGCCTGGGACTGTCCTCGGTGCGGGGCATCGGCGACGACCTGGCCCGCGAGATCGTGTCCCACGGTCCGTATTCGAGTCCCGACGAACTGGCTCGGAGGGTCGGCCTCGACCGCACCCGGCTGGAGGCACTGGCCACCGCAGGCGCGTTCGGCTGCTTCGAGAGCGACGACGGCCGGCCACTGGAGCGCCGCGAGGCCCTGTGGGTGGCCGGCGCAGCGGCGAGGTCCCGCCCCGGTCGGCTGCCCGGAGTGGTGGAGGGGATCCATGCGCCCCGCCTGCCGGGCATGGACGACCGCGAGACGGCCACCGCAGACCTATGGGCGACCGGGGTGGCCCCCGATGGCCATCCGACGCGCTTCCTGCGCAAGGAGCTCACATGCAGGGGAGTGGTGCCTGTGATGGAGCTAGCGGAGCATCCCGATGGCGAGCGGATCAGGGTCGCCGGTGTGGTCACGCACCGGCAACGTCCCGAGACCGCCGGGGGCATCACGTTCGTGAACCTTGAGGACGAGACCGGCCTTGTCAACGTGGTGTGCTCGCCGGGCTGCTGGCAGCGCTACCGGGCAGTCGCCGTGGGTGCTCCGGCGCTGCTGGTGCGGGGGATGTTGGAGCGTAGCGCCGACGGCGTTATCAACGTGGTGGCCGACCGCCTCGACGTGCTCCCGGTGCCCACCACCGTGCGGTCGCGTGACTTCCGCTGACAGCGGTCGTCGGCGACCGTTGCAACCCGCGGGCAGTGCCTCCTTGGCAGGTGCTCCGCTCAGCGCTTGGCCGCCATGGCCTTCTCGAGGGCCTTGGCCTCCGCCTCGGAGCGGGGAACGTCGATGAAGGGCTCGTCCTTGTGCTCGATCATGCCCTTGGAGACCCAGTTGCGCTTGTCGGCCCACACGATCAGCGGTGGAAGCACGACCAGGGCCGCCAACAGGGCGATGGCGATCTTGAGGGCCACGAAGATGCCGAAGCTGCGCAGCAGGGGCAGCGAGGAGAAGGCGATCACGCCCACACCCGCGATGGCCGTCATCGCCGACACGATGAACGCCCTGCCCGTGCGTGACGCGGTCACGTCGATGGCCTCACGTGACTCGAGGCCCTTGCGTCGTTCCTCGATGTAGCGCAGCACGATCAGCGAGGTGAACTCGGTGCAGGTCGCTACCACGAGTGGGCCGCTGATGGCGGTCATCGGCGACAGCTCGATGCCGAACAGGTAGACGGCGATTGTGGCGACACCCGATGCGATGAGCACGGGCACCATCGAGAGGATCGCCCGGGTGAAGCTGCGCAGCCTGACCCACAGGAACAGGAACACCAGCCCTGCGGCGGCCCAGGTGAGCTGCACAAGGTTGGCCTCGAGGTTCTCGAGCAGCCCCACGCCCAGCACAGCGAGGCCCGATGGCGTGGCCGAGATGCCCTCGGGAACCTCCTGTACCTCCATGTCGTCCACCACGATCTTCTGCTGTTCGAGGGTGGCAGCCTTGGTGAAGAAGATCAGGTTCATGGCGGCGCCGTCGAGGGCCATGGTGCTCAACTGGATGTCCTTGGGCGCGATGTCCCAGGCGGCCTGCACGGTCTCCGCCAGTGGTGTCTCGTGAACGGCTCCGGGGACCTCGGTCAGGTCCGCCACGGTGGCCACGATGCTCGTGCCGTACGCGAGCTGGTCCTTGTGCTTCTCGGTCATCGAGGTGGTGAAGTCGTCCGCGAAGTCGATCGCAGCCTGGTTGGCCAGCAGGTTGCTGTCGTCGTCAGAGGTCACGAAGACCCCGAGCTCGGAGGCGCCTCCGATCTGGTCCTCCACCTCGTGGATGTCGTGGATGGTGTCGGTGTTGAGGGTTGAGCCACTTGATCGGGTCGGTCTCCAACTCGAGCTTCGGCTCCACTGCGCTGCCGATCACGAACACGGCCACGGCCGCCACGATCAGCCCGATCGCCATCCCCGGAGGGGCACTGCCCAGCCACACCACCAACTTGCCCATCTTCCCGGTGCTGAAGTTGCCCGTGGGGGTCGGGCTCTTGTACTCGCGGATGCCGAGGATGGCCAAGGGGTTGATGATCGAACTGATGCAGATCGCGACGATCCCCACAGTCAGCAGCCAGCCGAACTTCGCGGATCATCGGCACGTGCGAGAGCTGGATGGCCAGGAAGGCGAACACGGCATCGAAGGTCACCACGAGCAGTGCCGGGCCGAGGCCACGGGCCGCCTCCTGGATGGGGTGCGGGGCCCTGTCGATGCGCACCTCCTCCTCGATGCGGCTGTGCATCTGGATGGCGTAGTCGATGCCAATCCCCAGCATCACGGGCAGGCCGGCGATAGTGACCAGGGTGAGTGGGATGCCGATGAAGCCGGCCAGTCCGAAGGCCCAGACGATTCCCACGAGCACCACCCCGAGTGGCAGCAGGCGCCACCTCACGTGGAAGAACAGCATGAGGATCGCGATCATCACCGCCACCGCGATGCCGCCCAGGGTGAGCATTCCGCCCATGAGGTAGTCGTTGATGTCCTTCAGCAGCAGCGACGCACCAGCGGTGGTCGTGGAGGCGTTCGGAACCTCCAGTGTGCCTGCGATCTCCTTTCCGGCCATGGCCGACTCACCGTCGGTCTTGATGTCCTGGTTGCCGTCGAAGCGGGCCACCAACACCGCGTGCTCGGAGTCGGGGAAGAACGGCAGCAGGGCCTTGCGGATGATCTTGGGGCCGGTTCCCACCAGGAGCGGACCACCTGGCTGCGGGTTCGGGCAGCTCGCCACCTCGTCGCCGGTGGCGGGCCGGGTGGTCTTGCAGAACTCGTTGGTGTACAGCAGGAACTGCGCGTACGCCTGGTCGGTCACCACGTGGCGGTCGGGGGGTATGGCCAACAGGCGCCCCGACGACACGAGCAGGTCGTCGTCGCGGGCCTTCGCGCTCTCGGTGTCACCGCGGGCCTTTGCCTGCTCAGCCGCTTCGGACAGCGCCTTGGTGCCCACGGCATCGAAGACCGTGCCACCCTCGGGGGCCTTGACCAGATCGGCGGAGAACTGCATCGCGGAGACGGGGCTGATCACGTTCATGACGTGGCTCGAGTCGCGCATCTCGTCGGCCACGCGTTCCAGCTCGGCCACGGTCTCGGGATCGAACATCTCGTCGATGGAGTGGCCCTCGTCCATCGTGATGGCGGTCAGCAGTGCGTTGCCGCCGAAGAGCTCCTGGTACTCGATGTTGTCGTCGTAGAGCTGCGAGCCTTCCTGGATGTAGCTGTCCTGACCCGTCGCGAACTCGATCCGGGTGATTCCGAGAGCGAGGACGACGGTGAAGACCAGGCCGATGGCGGTGACCATGCCTGCATGTCGTCCCAGGTTGACCGCCAACCAGGACCAGAAGCGTTGCATCACCTTGTATTGCCCCCTTGAGCGCCTCGCGGATGTCCGCCGAACACGGCGAACCAGCCAGACCATACCGGCCTGACATCACCGGCGTTCGTATTTTCGCCATGTCGTCCGTCCTGCCGGGTCAGATCGAAATCCGGTCGTGGATCCCTGCAATTCGTCGAATGCGTCGGTAGCGTGGACGGTGCCGATCGGGGGTGGTGCTCTCAATGGTCGCCCTCCCCACCCCTCAACCCAGGAGATCTCCAATGCCCATCATCGGATCGCTCTTCCAGGATTACAGCGAGACCACAGGTCAGGATCCCTTCACCCACCAGAACAAGAAGCTCCTCAAGGTGCAGATGGGGTTCGGTCCGGTGTTCGCCAAGCTCGGCTCGATGGTGGCCTACCAGGGCGACGTGCGGTTCCAGAACACCGGATCCGGCGGGCTCAACAAGATGCTCAAGGCGAAGATGACCGGTGAGGGCGTCAACATGATGCAGTGCGGAGGGCACCGGCGAGCTGTTCCTCGCGGACATGGCGTCGGAGATCCAGATCTTCTACCTCGACAACGACACGGTGTCGATCAACGGTGGGAACGTGCTGGCCTTCTCCGCTTCGATCGAATGGGACATCAAGCGGGTCAACGCCGGTAGGGCGTCGATGATGGCGGGAGGTCTGTTCAACGTCGAGCTCCGCGGGACGGGATACGTGGCGGTCACCACCAAGGGTGACCCTGTGGCACTCGACGTGGCCGGTGCGCCCACGTTCGCCGATGCCCAGGCCGTGGTGATGTGGACCTCGGGTGTTTCGATGGACATAAGGGTCGACACCGGCGGGTTGAAGTCGATGCTGCGTGGCGGTACGGGCGAGCTCGTTCAGATAGCCTTCGGCGGTCAGGGCTACGTGTTGGTGCAACCTGCCGAGAGCGTGGTCGACGGTGGACACCAGGCCCAGCAGCAGTCCAGCGGTGGAGGAGGCCTGATGGGCACCCTCATGGGCGGCTGATCTCCCGAGACCGAGGGAAGATCGCCGCATCGACGGCCTCCGATCGGGGCGACGCTCAGGTGGCGCCAAGGAATGCCGATCTTGAGGGGGTATGGCGAATGACATCCGCGCTCGTACTCCAGGTAGCCTCGTCGCTCTGATCGGCTCAGCCGCCTTGGTGTTGATCACACTCGGTGCCCCGACGGCCGCCGCGGGCGAGAGCGACCCGTCGGGCGACGTCGAACCCAGTGTCTCGGGCTCCGAGGCGAGCGCCGCAGGTGGAGCCGCTGCGCGCCGGGAGGCCGAGGTGCGCAGTGCGTCGGCTGACCGGGGAGGCGGTGGAGGCGTCGGTCGCGTCACTTCAGGTGGACAGGGCCGCAGCGCGCTCACAGCTCCACCGCGGCCAAGGCCGCCCGTGACCATCAGTTCGACCGCTGGGCCCTGACCCACCTCGCTGCCCAGGCGGCCCAGGAGAGGATGCAGGCCTCCTCCAGGGCGGCTGAGGCTGCCCGTCAGGAGGTGGTCGCTGCTCAGCAGCGCGTGCGTGAGTACGCCATGGAGGCGTTCATGAACCCACCGGCGATGGGGTCCATGGCGGTCCTGGCCGTGGGTGACGCGGAGCAGGCCTCGCGGGCACACGACCTGGATCTCCATCACCGCGGATGACAGGGGTCGTGTCGTGGACGAGCTCTCAGGTGCCCGGCATGCCGCAGAGCGCGCGGCAGGGGTCGCCAGGGATGCTGCAGTCTCGGCGGCGGAGAAGGATGCGGCAGCGAAGTCCGAGCTCGATTCTCTCGAGGCGTCCGTGCGCGCCCAGGAGCGGCTCGCCGCACAGATCGATCAACGTCTCGACAGCGCCCTTGCCGAGGCAGCGGCACTGCGGGAGGTCGATGAGCGGGCCGCGCAGGCGATGGAGGACGAGGAGGTGGCCCTCGCAGGTGAGTCGAAGGCCGCGTTGCAGGGACAGGAGGGGGACGACGTGAGGGGCGACCGAGGGGTCACGACGGGTGCGTCGAGCGTGTCCTCGGTCAAAGGCAACGCCACTTCGTCAGGGAAGCCGAAGGCGAACAGCACCGCACCGAAGTCCTCGGGCTCATCGTCCCCGCCGCCGGGAACGGTCACATGGAGCGACGTGACCAAGGTCGGCTCCTTCTGGGTCCACCGGAGCATTGCCTCCAATGTGCAGGGGCTGCTCTCCGCCGCCTCCGCTGCCGGCTTCAACCTGACGGGTGGAGGCTTCCGCGACCCCGCTTCGCAGATCGCATTGCGCAGGGCCCACTGCGGTACGTCGTACTACGACATCTACCAGAGGCCTGCATCGCAGTGCTCTCCGCCCACTGCCATTCCTGGTCGCTCCATGCACGAACAGGGCCGCGCTCTCGACATCAAGTCCGGTGGCGTGCTCATTACGTCGCGATCCAGCGCGGCGTTCCAGTGGTTGGCCGCCAACGCGGCGCGCTACGGCTTCTACAACCTGCCCTCGGAGCCGTGGCACTGGTCCACCAACGGCACCTGAGTCCCCCCCCAAGCGAACTGTCCGGTGTGAGCCGCGGAAACCGCGGCTCACACCGGACAGTTGCGGCACAGGGTGGCGGTAAGGGGGTGGGGCGTCAGCGGCCGTGGCAGCGCTTGAACTTGGCCCCGCTGCCGCAGGGACACAGGTCGTTGCGTCCCACGCTGGCGAAGCGCCGTGACTCCTCGGCGGCGAGCAGGGTCATCACCTCGGGTGCGTCGCGGCCGGCGCGCAACAGGGCGGCCATCTGCTTCATGGGCGGATCGGATGTGGGTGAAGAACGACTTGTATCCCGCGCACAGGTAGTTGAGACCCTCCTCACCGTCGGGAGTGGTGCTGAAGCGGTTCCTGGGGCATTCCCGTTGCACACGAAGCGGACTTCGCAGTCCCGGCAGTACTGCGGCAGCGAGTCACGCTTTGCGTTGCCGAACTCGACCTGCTGATCGGAGCCCATCAGCTCGACCAGGTGGGTCTCGGTGATGTTGCCCACCAGGTGGTCGGGTTCCACGTAGTGGTCACAGGAGTACAGATCACCGTTGTGCTCGAGTGCGACCGCGGTGCCGCAGGTCTCCCTCAGGACGCACATCGAGGGTTGAACTCCCAGCCAGGACGCGAGGGCTTCGTCGAAGTGCCCGACGAACACCTTCCCAACGTCGTTGCGCACCCACTCGTCGAAGACCGTCGACAGGAACGACCCCCACTGCTCGGGACCGACCGACCTGTCGGTGACCTGCGTCCCGGCGTTCACATACAGGGGTGCGTCCGCGGCGGCGGTGCTGGTCGTGGCGATCCGCGATCCGCACGGCCGTCTCGTCGACGCGCTCCACGACTGGGATGAACTGGATGAACTCGGCGGCCAGGTCGTCACGGAGGAACCGGTAGACCTCGAGTGGGTGCTCGGCGTTGGCGGAGTTGACGGTGCACAGCACGTTCAGGTCGACCTCGTGGCGGCGCAGGGCCTCGAGGCCGGCGACGACCCGATCGAAGGTGGGACGTCCTGCCTTGTCCACACGGTGGATGTCGTGCATGTCACGCGGGCCGTCGATGGAGATGCCGACCAGGAACCGGTTCTCCGCGAGGAACCGGGCCCACCGGTCGTCGATCAGCACGCCGTTGGTCTGGATCGTGAAGCTGACTGTCTGACCGGGCTGCCGGTAGTGGTGGGCGTGTGCGATCGCCCGTTCGAAGAACCCGATGCCCATGAGCGTTGGTTCCCCGCCCTGGAAGGCGATCACCACCTCCTGTTGGGGTTGGCTCTCGATGGTCTGGCGGATGTAGCTCTCGAGCAGGTCGTCGGCCATGCGGAACCGGTCGCCCGGATACAGCAGTTCCTTGGACAGGAAGAAGCAGTAGCTGCAGTCGAGGTTGCAGACGGCCCCGGTCGGCTTGGCCATCAGGTGGAACACCGCCGGCGCGTCGGCCGGCATCGTGGGCGGGAGCTCCGGGGTGAGCGCCTGGTGGGTGTGCTCAGCGATGTGCGGACCTCCCGTAGCGAAGGGATTTCACGTGTTCCAGAGGGTGTCCGCGGGTTCGGGCGTCAGTTCCGGAGCCGGGCGAACAGCCGCAACATCTCGATGTATATCCACACCAGGGTGACCATGAGCCCGAATGCCCCGTACCACTCCATGTAGGCCGGCAGGCCGGACTTGGAGCCGTTCTCGATGAAATCGAAGTCCAACAGCAGGTTGAACGAAGCGACGCCCACGATCACGAGGCTCAGCACGATGCCGAAGCCCCCGCCGCTGGTGCCGTAGACGAAGCCCATGTCCACGCCGAACAGCGACGCGATGAACGCAACGCCGTACATGACGAGTATGCCGAAGGTGGCTCCGATGATGGCCTTGGTCATACGGGGGGTGACCCGCAGGATGCGCAGGCCGTACAGGGCGAGCATGGCGATGAACACGCCTGCGGTTCCTAGGATGGCCTGCACCACGATGCCGTTGAACTGGGCGTCGTAGAGATGGGAGATCGCACCGAGGACGAAACCCTCGAGCGCCGCGTAGCCCAGTCCCGTGAACCGGGCGGCCTTCGGCACGAAGGCCGTGACCATCGCCAGGACGAACGCGCCCAGCAGCGCCACGATGAGCATCCCCGGCTTGTCGAGGCTCGCGGTGATCGTTGGATCACCGGGCAGCGGGTTGAGCACTGGTGTCTCGGTGACGGTGGACCAGCCGTAGACACCCGTCGCCGCGGCCACGACCAACAGCAGCAGCGTCGCCCATGCTGTGCCGCCGATGGTCATGGTGCGCCCGTCGGTGATGACCGGCCCTGCTGGGGCGTGCGATGCAAGGTCGGCATCCAATGCCCCGGTGGCTGTTGCGTGACCCGCTTGTGCCCGTTCCCATTCCTGGGCGGGAGAGGGGAGCGTCGCAGTTGTGGTGCCGCCACCGTGGTTGGCCGGGTCGAAGGCCTTGTCGGTGAGGATGGGGTTGCGGGACATCGTGGCGTCCTTCGTGGTCGGTCGTCTCGCGCGGTCGGCCGAATCGCGATCGTTGCATGTTCGGCCGGAACACGGGTTCGGCTTGGGGCTTCCGATGATACCGCCCGCGCCCACCTGGCAGGTGTGCACCCGGAACCTGGTCCCGGTGGGCGCACGCGCCCGCAGGGCCACGTATCATGTCGGAAACCTATGGACACAGCTCTCATATGGCGTGCGCTATGGACGACCTGCGTGACAGGTGGCCTGCGCGATGGATGACCGCCCGAGAAGTCTGAGGGCGATGCTCGCGGAGGCCAAGGACAGCTCCGAGCTCATGATCGACCTCGCGTACGCAGCGGTGTTCTTCAACGACCCCGGGATGGCCACCGAGGTCGGCGAGCTCGAGGAGCGCATGAACGACCTCGTGCAGGACATGCGCGAGGTGTGTGTGCTCGCGGTGCGCAGGCCGGCCGAGGCCGAGGGCATGGCCTCGGTCCTCCAGGTGATCTCGGCGATCGAGGGGATCGCGAATGCTTCGGTGGACATCACCCGCCTGGTCACCCACCGGCTCAGGATACCCGACGAGCTGATCGCGGACCTCTCCAATGCCGAGGAGGTCTCACACCGTGTCTGGGTGCGCGAGGGCTCCCACATGGCCCACCCGGCCGCTCAAGGACCTGGAGCTCCCGGTGCAGTGCGGGATGAGGGTGGTGGCGATCCGCCGTGAGCGCTCCTGGATGATCGAGGAGGTCGACGGCGACGTGATCCCTCATACCCGGGGACGTGCTGTTCCTACGTGGGGCACCGGCGGGCATCACGAGGCTGCACGAGCTGGCGGCCGCTCCTCGCTGGATTCCCCCGAACCCGCCGGTGCGGTGCTCAGCGATCTCGACCGAGCGGTCGACGTGCTGGTGGAGATGAAGAACATCTCGGAGGCCGGAGTCGGGCTCGCCTACTCGGCTCTCGCGTTGCGCGACGTGGGCCTCGCCTCGGAGGTACGTCATCTTGCCGAACGCCTCGATGAGATGAAGGACCACCTGCAGCTCTGGGTGCTGCGGGCGGCCAAGGCCGACCCCGACCTGTCGCCGTTGCGGGGTCTGTTGCAGCTGGCCTCCGCGGCCGAGGAGATCGGCAATCAGGCCAACCACATGGTGTGGGTCATCGCCGATGCGTACGAACTGCACCCGATCGTCAACATCGCGTTCGGTGAGGCCGACGTGGTGGCGACGAAGGTCCCGGTCGCCGCCGGGTCCGCCGCGGACGGCCGCCGTCTCGCGGATCTTCAACTCGACATCGAACCCGGTTTCCACGTGCTGGCCATCAAGCGCGACCACCGCTATCTCTACCGACCCCGTGGCAACGTGAGCCTACGGCCGGGCGACGAGCTGATCGTGTCGGGACCGGCCGAAGGCCAGAACATCCTCGCGGAGATGTGCGGTTGGTGGATGGAGCACCACGAGGACGACCCGACCGGCGTGATGCAGCTCGTCCCGCTTGACGTGTCACCACGTCGCTGAGGGGGCTGCGGCGGGTCATCCCGGGTCGGAGCCGGTCCAGGCGTTCCCGTCCCACCAGCGCATCTTGGACGGCTGCTCGGGGTCGGGGTACCAGCCGGCGGCCGCGCCGGCCTGCGCTGCGAGGTCCTTGATGGCCGCCTCGGTTGCCGCGATGTCCGCATCAGGGTCCTCGGCCACCTCCACGGATAAGTCCCTGCGCTCGGGAGGGGTGAGCAGTGCGTCCATCTCGCTGCGGCGCGTCCGCTTCCCGGAGCCCTGGGGCGGGTCACCGGCGCCCTTGAACAACTCCGCCACACCGGCGAGCGCGCCGCTCATGCCCCCTGACTCCATGGGCAGGTAGATCTTGGTGGCCTGGCCGTCGGCTACGGCCGCGAGGGTCTCGAGGTACTTGACTGCGATGAGGTCGTTGGTGGGATCCCCGTCGTGGATGGCGCCGTAGACGGTTCGGATGGCCTGAGCTTCACCGGCGGCGGTTGTCTCGGCGCGGAATCGTTCGGCTTCGGCGAGCGTTCGCACCGCCTGGGCCTGCCCCTCGGCTTCGAGCACCTGGCTGCGTTGCACGCCCTCCGCAGTGAGGATGGCGGCCTGCTTCTCGCCCTCGGCCTTCATGATCGAGGCCTCCCGGAACCCGTCGGCTGTGGTCACCTGGGCCCTGCGGGTGCGCTCGGCCTTCATCTGCTCGTGCATCGCGGCCATCACGTCCGGCGGCGGGTCGATGCGCTGGATCTCCACGCGCACCAGCTTCACGCCCCATTTGTCGGTGGCGTCGTCGAGGATCTGGCGTAGGTCCATGTTCAGCTTGTCCCGGCTGGTGAGGGCGTCGTCCAGCGATAGGTCGCCGATCACGTTGCGCATGTTCGTCTGGGCGAGCTTGGTGACCGCGAGGATGAAGTTGGCCACGTTGTACAGCAGGCGTTGCGGGTCGGTCGGTTCGTAGTAGATGACGGCGTCGACGGACACCACCACGTTGTCGGATGTGATCACCTCCTGGGGCGGGACGTCGACCACCTGCTCACGCATGTCGACCAGTCGTATGGCCTGCACGAACGGGATGATCAGGTGCAGGCCCGGGTCCAGGGTCTCCTTGTACTTGCCGAGCTGTTCCACGAGCCCACGCTGATAGGGCCGTACGATCCGCACGCTGGAGCCGACCACGACCAGCAGGAACACGACGATGATCGCGATGACCACCAGGGCGACGGCGTTCATCCAAGGCCTCCTTGCGGGCGTGGCCCACTGGGTGGGGGACGTGGGTGGTTCGGTGGGCGGGGCGATCCGACCGGGTGCTCTGCGGTGACCACGACCCGGGTGCCACGCACCTCGGCCACGGTCACCGTCGCTCCTGCGGGTATTCGGGTCTGGTCCATCGACTCGGCACGCCACTGCTCACGATCGACGCGGACCAGCCCCGAGTCGTCCTCCGGGATGTCCTCGAGCACCAGCGCACGGGCTCCGACCAGCCGTCTCGCCCCGATGCCCTCGTCCTGGTCCGACTGGTTCAGGCGTCGTGCGATCGGCCGCAGGGCAGCGAACATCGCGGTGGACGCCACCATTGAACACTACGGCCTGCACCCACGGTGCGGCGCTGAGGAAACCGGTCAGCGAAGCGATGACCGCGCCGATCCCGAAGGGCAGGAGGACCAGGCCGGGCGCGACGATCTCGGCGACGGACAAGCCGAGCCCGAGCACCAGGAACACCACAGCCGCATCGATGGGATCCATCGACTTCACCGTACAGGGCGACGGTGTGGTGGCGGCGCGCCCGACCCGGAACACGGGCGCACCCGCTGTAGCGTCGATGTCGATGAATCCGGCCCCATTGCGCATGTTGACCGTGCACGCCCATCCCGACGACGAATCCTCAAAGGGGGCCTCCACGGTCGCCCGCTACGCGGCCGAGGGGATCGCTTCGACGCTCGTGTGCTGCACCAGGGGGCGAGGCGGGGTCGGTGCTCAACCCCGCCATGGACCGCCCCGAGGTGACCGACAACCTAGCGCGGTGCGCATGCAGGAGCTCGAGGCCGCGGCGGCGATCATCGGCTACGACAAGGTCGACCTGCTCGGTACCACGACTCGGGCATGCCCGAGTCGCCTGAGAACGCGCGTGCCGACAACTTCTGGAACGCGGATCTCGACGAGGCGATCGGCAGGCTCGTGGGGATCATCCGCCAGACCGGCCACAGGTGATCGTGACCTACGGCGACGACCAGCGTCACTACCGCATCCCGATCACCTGCGGGTGCACGACATCAGCGGTCCGGCGTTCGACCGGGCGGGTGACCCTTGGTGGTATCCGGGCACCGGCGAACCGTGGACGCCGCTCAAGCTCTACTACACAGTGTGGTCGCGGCGCCGCATGGTGGCGCTGCACGAGACGTTCGGCCGGCTCGGGCTTGAGTCGCCCTTCGGCGAGGACTGGCAGGAGCGGTTCGACGACACCGACCAGGACGACCGGATCACCACGAGCGTGCCGATAGCGGATTTCTACGAGGTACGTGAGAAGGCTCCTGATGGCTCATGCCACCCCAGGTGGATCCCGCCAGCGCGTTCTGGTTCGGATTGCCGACCGAGGTGGCCCGTGACGTGCACCCCTGGGACGACTACATCCTCGCCCGTTCGCTGGTGGAGGTCGACCTTCCCGAGGACGACCTGTTCTTGGGGTGCCTGGCCGGTGAGCCGGGCGCCGTCTCCGGTAGCGTGAGACCGTGACCTCGCTCGCTGAACGCCCTCGGCCACTCCGCGGATGCGGATTCTGATCGTCAACTGCGACGACCTCGGGATGTGCCATTCCGCCAACGAGGGTGTCTACGAGTCCCTTCGTGACGGGCTGGGCACTTCTGCGTCGCTCATGGTTCCCTGCCCGTGGGCGCGAGGCGGCGTCGCGCTACCGCGGCGAGGACGTCGGGGTTCACCTGACCCTTACCGCCGAGTTCGAGCTCTACCGCTGGGGTCCGTGCACCCGCTCGCCGTCGCTGTTCGGCGGTGATGGCGGGTTCGCGTCGAGCGTCGCAGACGCGTGGGACCACGCGGATCTCGACGAGGTGCGACGTGAGCTGCGAGCCCAGGTTGAGCGGGCGATCCTGTGGGGTTTCGACGTGACCCACCTGGATTCCCACATGGGGGGCCCTCCAGCTGCGCCCGGAGTTCTTCGACGTGTACATGGACCTGGCGGTGGACTTCGGGCTCCCGATCCGGCTCTCGGGCGCCTCGACCCAGGAGGCCGTCGGGTTCCCGTTCCGTGACCTGGCGGGTGAGGAGGGCGTCCTCGCCCCCGACCACCTCATCGTGACCAACGGTGTGGGTTCGCGCCGTGCGGTGGAACGTGCGGTGATGGACCTGCGCCCCGGGTGTGACAGAGGTGTACCTGCATCCGGCAACGGACCACTCGGAGCTGCGGTCATTCGACCCGGAGGTGGGCAGATCGGGTGGACGACCACCATCTGCTCACGCGCGACTCGGAGTTCCGCGCGGCCATCGAACGCTCCGGTGTGGTCCTCATGGGTTGGAGGGAGATCCGCGACGCCCAACGCGCGGGCTGAGCCGCTGTCGATCGGCTACCCGGTCGGCCGCTCGACGGCCAGTTGCCCGAGCCGGGCGTGAACCCCCTCAGCGTGTCAGCCGTAGAGGTCGTCGCCTCCGCATGCTCCCCATAGACCCCGGCCGTTCTCGTAGGCGTCCCCGCCGGCCGTGGTGAACTGCTCGGTGTGCGCCACGTTCGGCGGGTAGGCGGCCGGCTGGGCGTATCCCTGGTCGATCATGGCCAGGTTCACGAACACGCCGTCGGATGCGCGGTAGACGTATGCCAGGAGGCGGTCGTAGCGGTCACGGGCCTCGATGTCGCGCTCCAGGACCACCTCGGTTCCCTCGGGCAGGAGCTCCTCGGTGTGTTCCGAGGCCTCCTTGCCGTAGCACTCCACCTCGGTCCGGGTTTGACCGACTCGGGGGTGTCGACCCCGATCAGGCGGACGCGCTCCTCCACGCCGCCGGTCTCGACCACCAGCGTGTCGCCGTCCACGACGCGCTGGACCACCGCGTTGGGTTCGCCGGGAAGCCCTTCGGCCACCGGCGGGTCGGTCGTGCCACAGGCGACACACACGAGGGCCAGCATCGGAAGGGCATCATCGCCCACGGGTTGCTGCGGTGCGCCGCTGTGGCGGTGGTCATCGTGGAATCCTAGGTAGCGGTGATCACGGCCCTCGTCGCACGGTGCCTCCTGAGCCGCAACGGGCTGTTGGAGCCCGGCCTGTGGGAGACCGGCTCAGGCCGCACGACGAGGAGAGGTGCTGGTGATGTGGGGTGGATGTGGAACCTGCGGCAGGTGGGGATGGGTGATCGCCGCCAGAAGGGCCGCCTCGCGCGCCTCGCGCCGTTGCCGGTCCCGGTCATCTGCGCGCTGTGCCGCTGCGCGGAGTGCCTCACGCGCTGCCTCGGCTCCCGTGAGCGCCCGTTCGCCATCCGATCCCGCGTGCCTGCTCGGCACCTGTTCCGGCTGGACCGACGGGGATCAGAAGTAGCTGGTTCTTCATGTAGACCAGTCTGAACAAGGGGTGTGACATCGAACCCGACCCACCTCGAACTGTCCGGTGTGGAGCGCATCGAACCCGACCCACCTCGAACTGTCCGGTGTGGAGCGCATCGAACCCGACCCACCTCGAACTGTCCGGTGTGGAGCGCGGTTTCCGCGGCTGAGGCCGGACAGTTCGCAAGTAGGGGGCGGCTGGGAGGGCAGCGCCGCGCCGGTAGCGTGGCGGGATGGACGCAGCGGAGTGGCTCGGGCTCAGCGGGACCCACAACCCCCACCGCTGGTACCTGCCGGTGACCGAGGGATCGCCACGCGGGGGCACTTCCTGTTCGGCGGGTGCGGGCTCGGTGCAGGCGTGCTCGCCATGGAACACGCCACCGGCAGGCCACTGGTGTGGGCCACCGCCCAGTACCTGAGCTTCGCGATGATCGACGACGTGGTGGACCTCGACGTCACCGTCGCAGTGTCGGGCCATGCCACCACCCAGGCCAGGGTCGTGGCGCACGTCGGGGAGCGTGAGATCCTGACCATCAACGGCGCGCTCGGTTCCAAGGACCATCCTGCGGTGGGGCAGTACGTGGAGTTCCCCGATCTTCCTGCTCCGCTCGAGTGCCCCCGGCGTCCCACGCGGAGCAGGACGAGCGCTCGATCATGACCCGCCTCGACATGCGCCTCGCCAAGGGGCGGCAGTGGGACGAGCTCGATGGTCATCCCGCAGCCGACGGCCGGAGCGCGATGTGGGTGCGCCTGCCCAGCGACGACGGGTCCCCGATGGCCACATCCGCCGCGGCCCTGGCGATCCTGGGCGACTATGTGCCCTTCGGGATAGCGCAGTCCCAGGGCACGTGGTGGCCCTCCAACAGCCTCGACAACACGATCCGGATCGTGTCGCTCGCCGACACCGAGTGGGTGCTGGTCGACGTGCGGGTGGAGGGTGTGGCCAACGGCTTCGGGCACGGCACGGTATACCTGTGGTCGGAGTCGGGTGTGCCGCTGGCGGCGGCGTCACAGTCGGCGCTGTTGCGCAGGCTGCCTCGCTGAGAACCTGCCAGGCGGCATCAGGCCTCCCCACGCGGGGTGTGGTCGATCGCATACCGTCGGGTCATGGCATCACCAGAGCGTCGCTACGGCATGACCATCCCCTTCGATGGTGTTCCCGCTCGCGGAGCACCGCGACTGGTTCAGGGAGTTGGTCGACCTCGGCTACACCGACGTGTGGTCCGCCGAAGCCAACGGTGCCGACGGCTTCACCCTCTGGCGCTGGCCGCCGCGTGGGCCCCTGAGCTGCGATTGGGGACCGCCATCGTGCCGGCCTTCACCAGAGGGCCCGCGTGCCTCGCCCAGTCGGTCGCGTCGCTCGCGGATGCTGCACCGGGCCGGGTGGCCTTCGGCATCGGGACTTCGTCGAACGTGATCGTCGAGCGCTGGAACGGGATCCCCTTCGACGAGCCCTACCGGCAGGTCTCAGACATGGTGACGTTCCTGCGTGAGGCGCTCGGTGGCGACAAGGTCACGGGCACCTTCGGCGCAGCGAGATCAAGGGGGTTCAGGTTGGGCTTGGTGCCCCGCCGGCAGCCGTCGATCCTGATCGCGGCGCTGCGTCAGGGGATGTTGCGCCTGGCAGGCGGTCACAGCGACGGGGCGATCATCAACTGGCTGTCCGCCGACGACGTGCGCCGCGTGGTGCCCATCGTCGCCGGAGCGGCGCGGGAGGCCGGGCGGCCCGACCCGGAGGTGGTGGCGCGCATCTTCGTAGCCCCCACCACCGACCGTGACATAGTGGTCGGCGGGGACGCATGGCCATCGCCGCATACCTCAACGTGCCCGTGTACGCGGCGTTCCACGAGTGGCTGGGGCGAGGCGAGTTGCTCGCGGAGATGTGGCGCCTGTGGGGTGAAGGCGATCGCAAGGCGGCCCTCGAGGCGATCCCCGAGTCCTTGGTCGACGAGCTGATCGTGTCGGGCACGCCCGAGGAGTGCCGCGAAGCACATCGGCCGCTACGTCGAAGCTGGGGTGACCACGACCGCGCTGGCGCTCCTTCCTTTCGGGCTGGACCAACGCCAGGTGCTGCGTGACCTCGCCCCGCTGTGATCGAGCTGTGTTCGGCCGGGTGCGACCAGGTCCGGCGCGGAGCCGGCTGTTCTGGTGGCTGACGGGCCAGTCGTCGGGCATCCGGCCGGCCGGATGCTCAGGTTGTCTCGGTCGCAGCGAGCGCCGCACGCAGTGCGACCTTGTCGACCTTGCCGGACGCGTTGGTGGCAGCGACTCCACAGCGATCACACGGCGGGGGTGCTTGAAGCCGGCCAGGTGCGAGCACGCCCCACGAAGGTCCTGCACCGACGGTGGTGCGGGCGGGGTCGGTGGCCACGACCACCGCGGTCACCAGCTCCCCCAACGGGGATCGGGTGTGCCGAGCACCGCGACCGAACGCACCGCCGGGTGGGCACCCACAGCATCCTCCACCTCACGGGAGCTCACGTTCTCGCCGCCGGTGATGATCAGGTCCTTGATGCGGTCCACCACGTGCAGGTAGCCACCTTCGTCCACGCGGCCGATGTCACCGGTGTGGAGCCAACCGTCGGTGATCGCCGCCCGGTCGCGGCAGGGTCCTCGAAGTAGCCGGCGCACACCTTGGTCGCCGCGCACGAGGATCTCGCCGGAACCGCCGGCCGCCACGTCGTCGCCTGCATCGTCGACGATCCTCAACGCCGTCATCGGCGCCCGGCCTTCCCTGCCGCGGTGAGCAACCCCGGCTCACACGACACGGGCGTCGGTGGTCCTCGGGTGACAGGAAGACCGCATTGCCCCGACAGCTCGGTCATCCCGTAGCCCTGCGACAACCCGACGGCGGGCCATTCAGCGAGGACCCGGTGCAACAGGTCCAGCGGCATGGCGGCTGCACCGTAGGACACGTTGCGCAGCGACGACAGGTCGAAGCCGCCGCGCTCGGGATGGTCGAGCAGCATCGCCAGCATGGTGGGTGCCAACGACACCGACGTGACCTGTTCGGTGGCGATCGCCTCCATGGCGCGCGATGGGCTCGAAGCCCGGCATCAGGACCACGGGGCGTTGGCGCAGGTGGTGGTGCACCACGTTGTAGGCGGCCACGTGGAACAACGGGAACGGGAACAGGTAGACCTCGTCGTCGGCGACGGGCCTCGCCAGCGTGGTGTTGAGCGCGGCCGACAGGAGGCTGCGGTGGGTGAGCATCACGCCCTTTGGGGCTCCCGTCGAACCTGAGGTGTGCACGAGCCACGCGGTCGTCGAATCACCGTCGGGGTGGCTCTCCGGGTGGACGCCGGGTCCCGCCGGTTGCGGGCGCCCATCGTCGCTCGTGCGTCGAGGAACCTCCATCGATGCGGTGGCTCCCTCGACTGTCCAGGTCCTCCAGCGTCACCCGTGTCGAAAGGCATGCCACCTCCATTCCCTCGAGGCGTGCCAACTCGGACTCGGAGGCGAGGAGAGCGGTTGTGCCGCAGCGTTCGAGCATGGCTGCAAGCTCGGCTCCGGTGTGACGGGTGTTGCAGTGCACCAGTACGGCGCCGGCGCGTGGCACCGCTAGAGAGCGCACACGAAGGAAGCGGTGTTCTCCGTCAGGACTGCAACCCGTTCGCCGGGTCCGGCGATCGCCCCTACCCGGCGGCGCGAGGCGTTCGGGCGTCGGCTGCCAGCTCGGCGAAGCTCCAGCGCCGGCCGCTCGCCACCAGGGCGGTGCGCGTTGGTACCGACTCGGCCGCGTTGTCGAGGATCTCCCACAGGAACACGGTGCCGTTCCCACCGCACCGGGTCCGGTACCCCCGGCCGGGAGACGACGCACCGGGAGCCACAGCGGGGGACCGCTGGGAAGGACCCGAGGGTTCAGCGACGCAGCAGGCCCCTGCGCGGCGCGTGGGGACACGAGCACCGCCGTTCGGGAGGCAGGTGGCCAAGCACCTGCTCCACGTGACGTCCGCAACCGGTGTAGGTGGCCTTACCGCATCTCTGACAGGTTGCAGGGCTGCACATCGTCGAGTCTCCAGGGGCCGTCGGGTACCGATCTCGGTACCCACGAGTGTAGAGGGAGCCCCTGATCGCCCGGTGGATCGCGGCCCGGGCCGCAACACGAGGTGCCTACTCCCGGATGCCCACCGGGGTGCCGTCGACGATCTGGTCGAGGTACTCCGACCAACCGAAGCCCTCGAGTGCGGGATCGGCGGCCTCGCCGCCGGCGTCACCTGTGGGGTCGCCATCGTGGCCGGATGTCGGCGTCACCGGTGGTGATGTACCCGGTCTGGTCGTCGGTCTGGTCGCCGGTCGAGGGGGGCCGTGTCGCCGCCGATGCCCAACGGGGCCGACAGGGTCCAGCGCGTGAGGCCCTCGGATATCCGCGTGACGCGTTCGTCGCGCCGGTTGCGCAACGGGATCAGGTTGAGCACCTCGCCGGTCAGCTCCCGTTCGATGATGCGACCGTCGGGGTGTTCAGCGGTGAACGTCGCATGCACCTGGGCGTGGTAGCGGTCGTCGCCGTCCCAGCGCTGCCCAGTGAGAGGGAGTTGATCGCGAGGAACTCCGTGCCCGTCCACGCGAAGCCGTGGCGGATCCCCTCGGAGTCCTTCCGGGCGATGCGTGAGAGCATCATCCCGCTGCCGTCGCGCATGTTCACGGTCAGCCAGCGGTAGTACCAGGGGCCTGCCATGTGCGGGGCCCCCACGAGTGGTCACGTAGGCCTCGACCGTCGATGGCAAACTCCTCGTCTCCGACGGTGATCACGCCGCGGGCGGTCATGAGCTGCTCGTAATGGCCCTTCGCGAACTCCTCACCGGCACGTTCCTCCACACCCTGGGGTTCCCCGCCCCAGGGATCAGACGCCGCGGTGTAGTCGAGAGAGATGGTGGCGCTCTCGTAGGGGTTGCTGGTGAAAGCGATACGGGGGTCGGCCATCTCGAGGGGGTTCTCGAGCACCACGACCTTGCCGGAGTAGTGCACCTCCAGCGACTTGAACGGCTCGAGCACCTCGAAGTTCGCGCCGCCGGCTGTGAAGCGGTCGTTGTCGGTGATCTCGGGTCGCGAGAACATGAACCCCACCCGTCCGTCGGGCAGGTAGATGCAGGTCGTCACCTCGGCGTGGCCTTCGTTGGGACGGTTGCCGATCCGCACGAAGGCCCCGACCCGGCTGGTTGGGTCGTAGGCGTTGAAGTACATCGACTCGTTGAAGGTCGGCTCCGGACCCGGATGCATGTACTCGTCGGAATCCTCGAGCCGGACCTCGATGCCGGTGATCGCCATCGTCGTTGCCCCCGTGTTCGTGCGGCCTTGCGCCTCTCAAGGGCGCAACCTAGGCGCTCAGGGGTGGTGTTGTCCTGTGGTCTTGCTTGTGGGCCTGGCGGCGTTGATGGTGGCTTCGATGGTCGCCATGCGGTCCGGCCCCCACGGCAGGGGCATCACGACGGCATGGTCGACCCCGGCGTCACGGTACGCGGCGACCGCGGCAGCTACGTGTGCCGCGTCCCCGCACACGTCGATCGCAGCGATCATCTCATCGGAGACCGCCGCCAGCGCCGCCGCACGGTCCCTCTGCCGGTGGGCGCGGTTGATCTCCTCGACCTCACGGCCGAAGCCCGCTCGCTCGAAGGCCCGTGCATATGCCGGCACCACCGCGTAGGGAGAACAGGTCCTTGCGGGCGGGCTCGGTCGCGGGGCCTGGGTCACACACGCCGACGTGGACGTATGCGTAGATGGCGCAGCTTCCGGGTGGCCTTCCGGCTGCGGCCTCGCCGGAGCGCACCTGCTCGACGCACCAGGGCACCGACGAGGCCGGCAGGTAGTTCAACAGCACGCCGTCGGCGATCTCGCCACCCAATCGCAGCATCTTCTCGTTCAGCGCGCCGAGGATGATCCTGGGGCGTCGATGATCCGCGAAGCGCACCCCGAGCCGGAAGCGATCCGTGGAGTAGTGCACCCCGTCGTGGCTGACAACCTCGCCATCCAGGCACGAGCGGGTGAGGGTGAGGTACTCGCGCATCTGCGCCAACGGCGTGGCGCCGAAGTCGGTGCCGTGCCATCGCTGCACCACCACGGGTGAGGAGATCCCCACTCCCAGCAGCACGTCGTGCTCTCCGACGATCGATTGCAGGGTGGCTGCGCCCATCGCCACGAGCATCGGCGTACGCAACTGGACTGCCAACACGCCGGTACCGAGGTCCATGCCCCCCACAGACGCGCCGACGGCTCCCAGGGTCGCGAAGGCCTCCGGGCCGGTGGTCTCGGCGGTCCAGAACGAGCGGTAGCCGCTGTCACGGGCTAGTCGGGCCATTGCCAGAGCGGCGTCCAGGCCCAACGCCTGGAAGCTGGCGAAGGTCAAGCCTGTGGATTCGGTCATGCCCCGACGCTACCGGCTCGCCCCCTCCGCTCGGTCGCCCCACTTGTCGTTCTGTGTCGCGTGCGTGGCGCTCAGCGCCACGCACGCGACACAGAACGGGGTTGTGGGGAGTGGGGTTGTGGGGGAGCAGGCCATGGCAGCGCGAAAAGCGACCAGACGATGTCGCACCGGCGTTGTATCGTGTAGTCCACACAGATCGGTTCGAGGGTTGCACGCTCGTTGCGGCGCAGTCTTGGAGCCGCCGACTCGGACCTACACAGGGAGCTGGCGATGACCGAGGTACAGGATCTGGAGTTCGAGAACGAGGATTCGATCCGCCGGGCAATGTCGCTGATCGATCACGGCTTGGGAGAGATCTCCGAACGTCAGTTGGTCTCCACCTCGGAGGTGGCCGACCTGCTGCTCGACGTTCGCAGCGTGCTGTCCCGCCTCGATCCTGAGGTCTCGCCGAACTGAGCCTGGGCGCCTCTGCGCCCCTGGCCTCCATGCTCTCCGGCCATTGGCCGTGACATCGACGGCCCCGAATGCCCGCCTTGTGGTCAGAGCCCTTGTTGACAGCCGCGCTCCAGTCCGCACGGGTCCGGTGGTTCGTGACGGTGGGGTAGTCACCCCGAGGCGGCCTCGAACAGGCCGCGGTAGGCCACCTCGATCTCGTTCAGCAGCAGTTCCGGGTCGTCCACCGCCCCGAATCCACGTGCAGGCCGAGCCACAGCGTTCCGCAGTACGACATCGTCGTGAGGTTGAACGGGGTTCCCGCCAGTGGCCCCACGGGGTAGTTGGCCTCGAGTAGCGCCCCTCCCATGTACAGGTCGAAGGGCGCGGCGCGGACGTTGCTGCACACGAAGTCGATTCCCGCCGTTGCCCGCTCGCCTGTTGCCAACAGGGCCGCGGTCGGCAATAGGTTGATGACCGCTGCCACCCGGCCAGCGCCCCCAGTGCACGTTCGCCGCGTGGCGCTGAGGCGTTCGTGTACTTCGGTGAACCGCTCGGTTGCTGGAATCTCGCCGGTGGGCAACAGCACCTGGGTCGGCGAGAACGCATTCCCGCCCGCCATCGGGTCAGCATGTCGCGCCTCGGGGTCGGTGCCTCGAACACTCACCGGCATGGACATCCTTAGTTGGTCCACCTCTGCTCCCTTGGCTCGGTGGTAGGCGCCTGCGGCGCTCGCTGCGCCGGTGACGAAGAAGTCGTTGACGGTGCCTCCCAGGCGGTGTGATGCGTCCTTCACCGCGGCCAACTCGAGGGAGGTGGTGCCGAACCAGCGATCCAGCGTGCGTTGAGTCCACAGGGGCGAGCAGCGGGTGAGCACCTGTGCCTGGCGCCCTGCGGAGAGCGTCAACTCGGCGGCATCCGCGGGGTTTGTGATGAACGACCCTGCTGCGCCGATCGCGTCGACCACTTGCGCTCCCCGCTGGCGCAGCGAATCGGTAAGGGCACCGACGAACTCGGTGATCCGGCTGCTCTCGGTCGGCTCGCCTTCGCCTCTGTCAACCGTCGCGGATTCGCTGCTCGCGTCACCCGTGGACGCGTCACCACTGGCATCATCGGCCGACGCTTCGCCGCCGGTATCGCTGGTGTCGGCTGCCGGCTCGGTGTCGCCTGATGGTTGGTCGGGGGAGCGCTCCAGGTCGAGGAACGCCACCGACAGGCGGATTCCACCCTCGCCGTCGGTGATCGTGTGGTGCATCCGCTGCAGCATGGCCGAAGCTCCGCCTTGAAGACCCTCGATGATCGTGAAGTCCCACAGCGGGCGTTCCCTGTCGAAGGGCTGGCTGGTGAGGGTCGCCACGTAGTCGTAGAGGTCGCGTGTGGTCGCCCCGTTGCCGAGGTTCACCCATCGCAGATGGTGGTGCAGATCGAAGTCCGGGTCGTCGGCCCATGCCGGGTTCGACAGCGCACCGGCGGGTTCCACCGGGCGTTGGCGGAGTTTGGGCACCTTCGTGACCGCCACAGCCATCTTGTCGAGGAACCGGTCCTTGTCGGGTGGACGGTCCAGGATCGTCACGTTCGCGAACGTGTTCGACAGCGCCGGGCTCTTCTCGAGGTTCCACATGAGTGCCTCGAAGTCGCTCATGTACTCCAGAGGTGTGCCCTCGCCGTCGGCCATCCTGTGAGGCTAGATCAACCAGGGTGCACATGGGCCCGCTCAGTGGGCCGGAGAGGGCCCGGAATCCGCAGCGGGTCAGGAAACCGGAGGTGGCCAGAGCCGGCGCGCGGTGTGGGCCGACGTGGCACCGAGGGCCCATCCGGCGAGGACGTCGCTCGGGTGGTGCACTCCCACGTGCACGCGGCTCCAGCCCACCAGGAGCGCCAGGGCCCACCACACACGGCGGTGGCCCAGGTCTGCTGCGAGCATCTCGGATGCACATGCTCCCGCGGACGCATGGCCGCTAGGGAAGCTGCTGGTCACCGGTGTGCGCAGGTGGTGTGGGTGATCCAGGTCCTCGGTCGGGCGTCGCCTCTTGACCAACAACTTGACCGGGCCGTTGACGATGGCCTGCTCGACGCCCTGCACGACGCTGCGCCGAAGGGCCCGCCGGGAGCGTTGATGGTCGCGGCGGGCGAGGCCGACAAGCGCATCGGCGAGGTTGATGGCGTGCCACAGCTTGGAATGGTTGGCGGCCTGGGACAGGGCGTAGGCCACTCGGTCCACTACCGAGTTGCCCCGGAGGCGGCCCAGTTCGCGCGCTATTCGTGCGTCGCCGTCGGCGAGCCGGCGGGCGAGTTCGCTGGTGGTGCTCGGCGATGTCGACTCCATGTGGGGTGATCCGGGTCCGTGCGCGGGTACGGTTGGTGTGTCAGGTGGCGGATCCGACCTGCGATACCGCATTGTCGATGTGGTCAGTCGCAGTGTCGATGTGGCCGCTACGACTGTGCTCAGCGTTGCCGAGTGCGCGCCTTCGCTCCAACTCGACAGCGACCGCTCGTGCCTCGTCGGGGTCGCCGCCAAAGGCAGGGCAGTACTGCTGGAACGCACACCACTTGCACAACGCGGACGGCTTGGGACGGAAGTCGTCGTGCTTGCAGGCCCGTTCCACCGCCGACCAGATGGCTCCGACGCGGTTTCGCAGCCCACGAACGGACTGCTCGGTCGGGGTGGTCGAGATGATCTGTGGGTCGCCGCCCAGGTACATGAGCTGGATGCGTGAGGGCAGTTCCCCGAAGTGCTCCTGGCACAGGAACGCATAGAAGTGCACACCTGCCAACCGCGCCTGCTCCTGGGCCGCGCCCGGAGTGCGGCCGGTCTTGTAGTCGGTGACCACCAGGGAACCATCGGGGTCACGTTCGAGCCGGTCGATGATCCCCTCACGGTCACTCCGCCGATGTCGGAGGTGAGCATCAGCTCGAGGCCCTCGGTTCGGATGCGACGCGGGTCCTCGAGGCCGAAGTAGCGATCGAGCATCGCCGAGGTGTCGTCGGCGAATCGTGTGGCGGCAGCGTCGTCGAGATCGAGCTCCGCCCACTCCCTCCCGGAGCGCATCTCGCCGAGCGCGGTGTCGAGGTGTAGTGAGCCCCGCTCAGGAGTGCGGTCCGCCGCCGGCTCGGCCAGCAACAGTTCGAGGGCGCGGTGCACGGTGGTGCCCTTCATGGCGGGTTCCGAGGGTGGTTCGGGCAGCTTGTCGATGGCCGAGAACCGGAAGGCCAGGGCGCAGTCCTTGAAGGCCGACACCTTGGACGGCGACAGCGAGCTGGGAAGCGGAAGCTCCATGGGTGCCATCGTAGGTCCTGGGTGTGACGCTCCCGGGTGGGTCGATGTGCTCCTGGGTACCCCGGGTGGCAGCCGCTACAAGCCCGACAGGGTCGCGATGAGGTCGAGCACGGAGCGGGCCATGGCTTCGGGCCTCTCCAGCGGGCCGAAGTGCCCGAGCTCGTCGTGGGCCTCGACGCGGCCCGCGGGCAGCGCGGCGGCGATCAGGGGAGCGAGCGTGGCCGGAGTCGGGTCGTCCTCGCGCCCCCGCAGCACGACCACGGGACACGCGACCTCGCCCAGGTGGTCCCATGCACTGTGCCGCGATCCCATCCGGTAACCGGCTGCTTCGTCCTCGGGGCGGCACGCGAGGACGAATCCCGCTCCGGCGTCGCCTTCGCCGGCCTGCTGCGCACCGGGCGCCTCGGGGTGGAAGCCGTAGGTGACGTAGGCGGCCAGGCACTCGGGGCTGAGGTCCGACAGCGGGGGCTTCCCTGCGAAGTTGGCGAAGGCCTCTCGCGGCTCGCGAAGCTCGAACGGCGGCGCAACGCGGCCTGCTCCATGGGGTTGTACCCTCGTCGCTGTAGATGCCCGGGAACACGATCGGCTCGAAGAGCCACAGGGCTGCGAAGGTGCCCGGGCGGAGCTGTTCGGCCAGAAGCAGCGCGGCCCCGCCCATGGAGTGCCCGACGCCCACCGGGCGTGACAGGCCGAGTGCGTCGTGGACCGCCAGGACGTCGTCGCGGTGGCCTTCCCAGGACATGTCCGCCGAGCCGCGGTCGGAGTGGCCGTGCGCCCGGGCGTCGTAGCTCACACAACGACGGTCGCCCAGAGCGTGCACAAGCGGGGCGAACACCCCTGCGCAGAAGCCGTTGGCGTGCGAGAGCAGGACTTCTGGTCCCCCCGGCGGTGTGTGGTCACCACCCGGCGGCGAGTCGTAGGCGGCGAGGGTGACCCCGTCGCTCGAGGGCACCTCGATCGGGTCGGGCATCGGGGGCGGCGCCGGCATCTCGGGCGGCACTGACATCGACGGCGGTGCTGGCATCGTTGCACAATGCCACCCGCGGTTTGCCCGGTCCCATTCCGGCTGTGGACGCGCCGGTTCCCGGAGCGGGTGGGCAGCGGGGGAGTGGATAGGCAGCGGGCCGGCGATCAGCAGCGAGGCAGACGATCAGCCCGAGTGGATCAGCAGAGGCCGCCGTCGAGCTCGATCGAGGTGATCACACCCGGCAGGTGGTGACGCAGGTGTTGCAGCTCACCTTCGGAGATGACTGTCGGGCCGTTCGCTATGAACGACTCGAGCAGGTCCGCCTCGACCATCGTGCAACCGTTCACATGGCCTTCACGCGCCGATACCAGCACCGGGTCGACGAAGGACACGACGTCGAGGACCTTGGCCAAGCCGTTGCGGATCCGGTGCGCACCCATGGCGGTTCGTTCAGCGGCCGCTTCTGGGTCGTCTCCGGCCTTGCCGATCAGGAACAGCCCGGTGTGGCCGACCACCGCCCAGTGCGATCCGCTGCGACGCACGAGGAACCCCTCGGGAAGGGTCAGCACCCTTTCGTGTACTGCGGTGGAGGATGCATTCGAGCGGAGCACGTAATTGGTATCGGCGCGAACCGGCGCGCCTTGAACAGACTCAGGTGGGCGTTGTGGGCACGACTGGAGGTGCATCGGCGAGTGCGACCAATGGCGCCGAGGATCGCTCAGGCGACTTCGAGTCGGTGTCGGCCGAGTACCCCTTCGATGGTCGCCACCGGATCGCTGTCGCCGGTTCCTTCGGCGATGGCCCGCGAGACACGTCCGGCGGCCTCCCGGAACGACGGCTCGCTGAGCACCTGCTCCGCTGCGGCCTTGATCTTCGTGGTGGTTGCCTTGCGCTTGAGCTTTTGACCCCTGCGCCGGCGGCGACCACACGTGCCGCGTTGTCGCCCTGGTCGCGCCCCATCGGGATGCACACCATCGGGATGCCGGCAGCGAGGCCCTTGATGGCGGTTCCGTGCCCGCAGTGGGTGATCAGCAGCGAGGCCTGAGGGATCAGCTCGGCGTGGGGCACCGATTCGGCCACCCACACGTTGTCGGCGTCGTGAACCTCGCTGGGCTTCAGCGCCGGACCCAGCGACACGACCGCCCGCACCGGCATCTCCGACAGCGCGGCCACGATGCGGTTCATGACCGGCGCCTGGTCCTGGAACGTCGACGACATGGCCACCACGACCAAGGGTTGCTCGTCGTCGTCGACCCACGGTGCGTCCCATTGCGTGTCGACCCAGGTCGGATCGTCGAGGATCGGGCCCGACCAGGTGACGTTGCCCGGTGCCGGGCAGCCGGGGAAGTCGAAGACGCGCGGGGTGAGAACCACTACGGCATCCGCGGCCCGGCACACGTCGAGGGAGTGGCGGACATTGGGCAGCCCGTGGTCGGTGCGCACCTGGTTGAGCACCTTCTTGGACCGGTCGTAGACCATCTCCGACATGGAGGCGAGGAGTCGGTCACGGAGTGGCGCGAGAGGTTTCGGCACCGGCACCATGGCCGCGCCCAGCGGTGGGAATCCTGGGCTCGGTATTGCGTAGGGGAACGTCATGAGCGACACGAACGGCAAGCCGCGGATCTCTGCTGCGACCCCGGCCCATGGCACCATGAACTCTGCCATCACCACCTCGACGCCGTGCCGGTCGATCACGTCGAGGGCATCAGTGGTCCACGCCGCGCCGCTGTTGAAGAAGTACTCCTGGAACTCACGCATCTGCTGGCGGGGCTTGCCCAGGTAGTCCCGTACCGGGTCGGCGCTGCGGTCCCTTGAGGTGCGGTGAGGTGCCCGTGTCCATGCGACGAATCGGCAGCCGTTGGCGGTTGCTTCAGGCTCGATCGTCGGATCACCTAGCACGACGACTGTGTGGCCACGCTCGCCAAGTCGCCTGGCCACACCGAGGAGCGGTGGCACGACCCCGCCTCCGTCCCACAGCGCCAGCAGGATCGTCTTGGGATCCACCCTCTCGGCTTCGGTTGATCGGGTGTTGGTTGATCGGATGTCCTCCATCAGGTCCCCCTTGTTCGCATCGGTCTGGTCGGTCATCTGCGTCGTTGGTCGCCTGCTCGTTCCCAGTGCGAGGTGAGGCGCCTCGAGTTGGTGTTTCAAGACCCTGCGGGCTCGCTCGGGGCTGTAGCCGAACCGTTGGCGGATCGCCCACCAGCTGCGGATCTCAGTGGCGCTGAACAGGCACATCAGGCGGTCCTCGCGCTCTTGGCCGCCTTGGGGCAGCCACGGCGCGAACGCCTCGGCGAGCCATTCGAGGTGGCTGGTGCGGGCCATCTGCACCCAGTCGGAGAGCCAGTCGTAGGTGAGCTCGATGTCGCCCATGCGGTAGATCGCCTCGGCCATCTCGTCGTAGCGCTCGGCGAGCACCTCGCAGACCGCGTCGATGTCGCCCACGGGGACCTCGCGGTTGTGCTCCTCGATCCCACGGGCCTGCTCCATTCCCTGGCGCAGCAGCTCCTCCTTGGAGCCGAAGTGGCGGGTGACGGTTCGCAGCGACACCCCGGCCTCGTCCGCCACGCCCTGAAGGGTCACCTCGCTGAAGGATCCCTGATCGATGAGCGTGAACAGCGCCTGGATAATCTGCTCACGGCGAGCCATGGTCTGCTCGTTGCGCTTGGTCTGGGTGTACTTCCGCGTCGCCATCATTTCATGTCCAGTATATGGACATGAAATATGGGGTCAAGGGGCGTCAGTGGCCCGCGGACCGGCGCAGGAAGAGCCGCTCTGCACGGCCGAGGCAAGGCCAGCGGGGGCCAGCCGGCCTGTTCAGCCGAGCTGTGGCGCTGCGAACCGGCGGAAGGCCGCAGCGAAGACCGGATCGTCGATGACCGCGATCGGGCCGTCACCCTTGGTGGCGCCGATCGCAACTGCACGCTCGTCGACAATGACCCAGGGGGTACCACCAGAGGTCCGCGAGTTTGGAGCGGACGCGGCCGGCTCCAGTTGGTGGGTCATCGACCCGTCACCCCGTGACACCGTGGGCGCAGGCCCCGCCACCGAACGTTTCCGGTCTGCCAACCAGCAGGCAAGCGCCTCGTCGCCGGCCACGTTCGCCTCGATCGAACCAGCGGTCGCAGCGGCGCCCTCGGGCCATCGAGTGCAGTCGACCAGTTGGCGAACCAGACCGGCCGTGGCGCTGACGGATCGGCGGCTTCCCGCCTGGCAACCGCATCGGCGTCAGCGGCGATCAGTCGCTCGGTCACCCAGGATCCTTCCACGCGTGCTGCACCGGATCCGACCATGGCGTCCAGCAGCCGCTGCGGGATCGCCTCTTTGCCCATGACCTCATCGGTGAAGGCCCTGTCCGCGATGACGACGAGCTTGTGGCGTGCTCGTGACACAGCCACGCCGAACAGCCGCCGGGCGAGATCGGCGTCGTTGCCGGTCAGCCCCGATGGACCCTGCATGGGTGCGGCGTCGGTGAGGTCCAACACGACCGCTTCGCACACCGAGCTCCCGAAGCGGCGGATGGTTCCGGCCGTTGCCCCGTCGATGGTCCGGGTCAGTGTGGCGAGCAGGTGGGCCTGCGCGCGGTACGGGCTGATGACCCCGACCGTCGCGAAGCCGTCGGCCACGAGACATTCAGCGAGCGATGCGGCGAGTAGGGCATGGCACGGGTTGATCCGTGACCGGCTGTCCTTGGTGGTGTCGATCCCGCAGCTCACCCCCGATGTCGCTCGTGTCGACGATCACGAGCTCCTCACCCGCGCAGATGCCCATGGTGGCCGAACGGATCGCCGCGTCGCGCGCGGGTGGGGCGGTTCGCAACCAGCCGTCGTAGGCCAGTTCGTTCACCACCGAGCAGATCCGCTCACCCATGCGGAACTGGGTCCCGAGCGTGTGGAGCCGGGGATCGGCGATGCCCTGTTCGTACATCTGGGTCACACCGGCGAGCTCGAACACGTCGGACGCGAACCAGCGTCGGGCGGTCTCGTGGTCGGAGCCTGCAACGGGCGCCAGATGACGGAAGTCGCCGAAGAACGACACCGTGCGGGCGCCGCGCAGGACCAGCGCCGCCACGATCGGAAGTGGAGCCGTCGAGGCGTCGTCGATCAGGACCACGTCGAAGGGAAGTGACCAGATCCGGTCGTCGATCACGGCCCGTGAGAGCGTGGCGGCGACAACGGTCGAGTCGTCGATGGACTGGCGCGCCAGGTTGTCCAGCTTGAACCTGGTTTCTCGGAGCTCGGCGTGGGTCTGCTGCATCTGCGCTTCCAGGGCCAGGTTGCCGGCACCCAGGCGCGCCACCTTGTTCAGGCGGCGCTGCGCTTCGGTCAGCGCCGTGACCCTGTCGGCGAGGGCCCGGTTGCGTCGGCCGGCGATCTGCTCGGGTAGGAACCGGGCGCCGGTCGCGTCCGGCGCGTGACACGGCGTGCCGACCCTGACGACTCCGCGGTCGAGCACGTCCGGGTGGTGAGCGCTGAGCTCGTCGGCGATGTGCTCCAAGGCCACATCGACTGCCGCGTTCTCGTGGGCGAGGACCAGCACACGGTGCCCTTCGGTCACAGCGCTTGCGGCCGCCATGGACAGCACGCGGGTCTTGCCTGTCCCGGGTGGACCCCACGTGAAGTGCACGCCGGGCCGCACCGCGCGTCGAGCGGCGAGTGCCTGGTCATCCGCTGGATCGGCCGTCACGCTCGGCGCTGGTTCGCTCGCCTCGCTCGCGGCGGTCCCCTCGGGATCGTCCGCGGTGAGACCGCCGCAACGGATCAGTTCACCGAGTAGCTGCTCGTCGCACTCGCCGCTTCTCTGGAGCTCGTCGAGCCTCTCCAGCAGACGCTCGTTGACGAGCCGGGCGTTGTATGTGAGCACGCAGTGGTCGTCACCGGTGAACCCGGCCGGCAACGACAACACCACCGACGCGTCACCGACGGCCAGCACCTCTGCGTCGGTGGTGCAGCCCGAGGAGTCGGTGAGCTTGGCGGGCGTGTCGACCGGGATGTGGTCGGCCTCGCCGGGTTCGGTGGAGAACGACCACACTGATCGCAACCCCACCGTGGAGAGGGGACGACCCTGCGCCAGTGAGGCGATCGCCTCCGAGGACCTTGCCTGCATCTCGTGGTGGAGTGCCGAACGGAGCTCCCCGACAATGGCGGACGATGCTCCTTCGCTGACGGCCAAACACGTATCCATGACCTGTACCTCCCTCTTTCCCCGCGTCACCAAAGTAGGAGACCGTGGTCATGGATTCGGTGATGGTGGACCGTTGCTTCCCGAAGCGGGCAGCAACGGCTGACGCGCTGTAGTACGCGGATCTAGTGCAACTAGCCACGCCGGCCGCTGCGGAAGCGGGCTGATCCATCGCAAGCAACTCGTCGTAGGTCCCCGAGTCGATCACCGAGTTCGACGTGACCCCGGAGTCGAGGGCTCAGCCGAACGCCGCGATCCCCGTGATGGCCTGGCCGAGGATCAGCGTGTGGATCTCGTTGGTGCCCTCGTAGGTGTAGACCGACTCGAGGTTGTTCATGTGGCGGATCACCGGGTACTCGGTGGTGATGCCGTTGGCGCCGAGCACCGAGCGGGCGGTGCGGGCCACCTCGAGGGCCATCGCGACGTTGTCCATCTTGGCGAAGCTGATCTGCGGGGTGGCCAACGTGCCGGCGTCCTTCATGCGGCCCAGGTGCAGTGCCAACAGGGTGCCCTTCTGAGTGGCGACCATCATCTGGACCAGCTTCGCCTGGGTGAGCTGGAACGAGGCGATCGGCTGGCCGAACTGGATGCGCTGCGTGGCGTAGTGGAGCGCGGATTCGTAGCACGCCCTCGCTGCGCCGCAGGCACCGAAGGCGATGCCGAAGCGAGCCTCGTTGAGGCAGCTCAGGGGCCCTCGCATGCCCGAGGCGCCCGGCAGGACCGCGTCGGCGGGAAGGCGCACCGAGTCCAACACCAGCTCCGAGGTGACCGACGCCCGCAACGAGACCTTGCGGTGGATCTCGGGTGCGCTGAAACCCCGCGAGTCGGTGGGCACCACGAAGCCCCGCACCCGGCCCTCGTCGGGGCCGTCGGGATCGGTGCGCGCCCACACCACCGCCACATCTGCGATCGAGCCGTTGGTGATCCACATCTTGGACCCGTCGAGGATCCAGTCACCCGTTGGCGCACGACGCGCGGTGGTGCGCATGGAAGCCGGGTCGGATCCCGAATCGGCCTCGGTCAACCCGAAGCACCCGATTGACTCCCCGGCCGCCATCGAGGGCAGCCACCGGGCCTTGTGGTCCTCGGAGCCGAACGCCCAGATGGGGAACATGGCGAGCGAGCCCTGCACCGACACGAAGCTGCGCACGCCCGAGTCGCCCGCTTCGAGCTCCGTGCACGCGAGGCCGTACTCGGTGGCCGACGCGCCCGCGCAGCCGTAGCCGTCGAGGTGCATCCCCAGCAGCCCGAGCGCCCCGAACTCCCGTGCCATCTCCACGGGGGAACCGGCCCTCGTCGAACCACTCGCCCACATGGGGGTCACCCGGTCGGCCACGAAGCGCCGCACGGTGTCGCGGCCAAGCAGCTCCTGGTCACTCAGCAGCGAGTCGATCGCGAGCACGTCACGTGGGTCGATCTCGGCGGGGATGCGTGGGGTGCCCATGGTGCGAGGCTACCGGCCGGCGCCGGGTGCACGATCGGGCAGGGCCGCCTCCTCGGGTGCCGGGGGCTACCCTGGGCTCCTTGGGCAGGCCGAGGATCTGCTCGCCGAGGATGTTGTGCTGAATCTCCGAGGTGCCTCCGGCTATGCGTGCGCCGGGTGCGCTGAGCAGGCCCGCGGTGGGCTCCGAGTCGACCATGGCGCCGGGCCCTCCAAACCCGCACGGAACACCGCGAAGTCGAACATCAACTCGGTGGTACCCAACTTGGGCTCTTCTGCCCGATCCGTGGGTGAACCCGGGCGCGCCGTGAGGGGCTTGTGGTTGGTCGGCCTGTTGGGGTCCCGCGCTCAGGCGGGTGCGGGTGGTCGCCCGGGTGGTGCTGGCTGCTGGGGTGGCGGTTTGGGTGGTCGTGGGCGGTGTTGGGTCGGTAGTTCGGCTCCGGTGGCGGTGGTGATCGTGAAGTGGCTGTGATCACCGGGCTGGTCGGGGCTCTCCATGTGACAGCTGTTCGGGTGGTTCAAGCTCATGGTCCAGCCGGTGCGGTGCACGATGCCGTGGTGGTGTCGGCACAACAACACGAGGTTCACGATGACGGTTTGGCCGTCGTTGGCGTATTCGATGACGTGGTGTGCGTCACACCATCCGGGTGGGGCGTCACATCCCGGGAACACACATCCGCCGTCGCGTACCACGAGTGCGCGGCGCATCGCCCGGTTCGGTGACCGGAGCCGTTCACGTACCGCTACGGGCATGCCCATTTGATCCAGCAGGGTTTCTGAGATCTGGGAGTTGCATACCAGCAGCTCCCATTGGGTGGGGGGTGAACCACAACCTGTTGCCTGCTGTGTCGGTCACCGGCACACCGATGAGCGCCCCGGGCCCGGGCCGGTCTGAACAGCACCCACCCGCGGTATCACCGGAACCGTAGGGGTGAGTGCCGTTGAGCGCAGCGGCGAGGATCGGGTTGATCTCACCTGTTCGGTCGGTGTCGATGACCAGGTTCATCTCGGTGACCGTGGACGTTGTGTTGTTCGGGTTTGCGGTGGCGCCGCGGCCGGTGAGCTCGATCAGGGCTTGGGCACGGATCTGGGTTCTGGTTGGCATCTCGAGCTCCGGGCAGCATCGGCGGTCGTTGCGCATGCGGCGCCACATGCGGTTCGTCTCGGTTTCGAGGAGTTCTTCGAACGAGACCCCCTCGGTGCCACACAGGGTGGCGTCGATGACCAGTTCATCGGCGCTGCGTCGCATCGACACCTTCGATTTCGCCTCTGTGGGGTCGTGACCGCCGTCGGCATCGGCGTAACGGGCGAGATCGTCTACCAACGCGGTGAACCGTGACCATCCCGGCTCCGCGTCCGACAACGTCAACAACGCGTGTTGTGCTGCACCGAACGCGTCCGCGTTGCGGTCGTTGACCCGAGCGGCGATGAACGCCGCACGTTCGAAGGTGATCTCGCCACGACCGGCCGCTTCGAACAACTCGTCGAGATCTGCTCGCAGACGCCTACCGGCTTACGAATCTCACGGTTCACAGCGGTACGAGAACGTCCGTGACGACGTTCGAACCACACACCGGTAGCGGTGCCGTAACGGATGTCGCACAAACCGCGGCGGTCCACCTCGGCAAGCACTCCCGCGGATGCCGCATCCAGTGATCGGCGAGCCGCTTCGATGTCGTCGACCATCGCAAGGCACTCCTCATCGGACAGCGCCTTCGCGTCGACACCGGCCAGAGCGCGTGCCGTGGTGATCACACCAGCGGTGCTTCCCGACCCGTCCCCAGAACCACTTCCCGCAATCGAACCCATGTTCGATACCATAACAACCCCGTGAGACACCGAACCCCGGCTCCTCACGCATCGCCTACAGGGTCCGCTTCACCGACAACCTCACCGCACCCCGCCTGCTCGACCAAGACGGCCACCACCCACCCCAACCACACCGAACACCACCCACAGATGTGCTCGGAGAGCCCCAACTGGCGAGCGACCCGAGCGCCGACGCGACCGGTCCCTGGTGCCGCCCCATCGCACACAGCGCAGTGCCACGTGCCCACAGGCCCACGAGCTGCTGTCGCCGGTGTGCATCCAGGTCGCCGCCCAGTGCGAGCATCGAGTCGAGGCGTCGCTTCAGGAGATCCCGATGCCCCTATGTAGCCCCGTTCGTCGGTCAGCGCCGACATGCCGACGCCCCAACCCTCGTTCTCCGGGACCCAGCAGGTTCGCCGCGGGGATCCGGGCCTCGTCCAAGAACACCTCGTCGAAGGTGGCCTCGCCGTTCATCTGGCGCAACGGCCGGGTCTGCACCCCGGGGGTGGCCATGTCCATCAACAAGAACGAGATCCCCTTGTGGCGGGCGCCGGGTTCGGTGCGGGCCATCAGGATCCCCCAGTCAGCAGCCCGCCCGTTGGAGCACCACACCTTCTGGCCGTTGACCACGTAGCGATCGCCGTCGCGCACCGCCGAACACGACAGCGACGCCAGGTCGGAACCCGCGTCGGATTCGCTGAAGAGCCGGCACCAGACCCGCTCCGCGGTGATGATCGGGCGGAGGTGCTGCGCTGTTGTCCCGGTGTGCCGAACGCCAGCAGGTCGCCAGCGGTGAGCACGCAACCGACCATGTTGACGAACGGGGGGACCGGGGCGAGGGCGTACTCGGTGATCCACGCAGCGATGTGCTCCACTGTGAGGCCCCGCCCGTAGTCGGGGGGTGCATCAGGTGAGCGCGCCGGAGCCACTCCCGGGCCTCTGTGGTGAACGCCTCCACCGGTGTCTCCACCTGTGCGTCCCCCTGGATCCTGTGTGCTCCGACACCGCTGCGCCACCGTGTTGTGCGCGGGGTGGCATCGACCGTACTGTGCGGGCCATGGCCACCGCAGGGGCGAAAGCACAGGGGCCGTTCGTTTCCGTTGCGCCCAGGCTGGGCTTCATAGGCGGCTTCGACGGCGTGCGCGGCATCGGGATCCTGATGGTGCTGTTACCAACCACGCCTACTCGCCGTTGTCGCCGAGCTTCGCCGGGATAATCGACGTGTTCTTCGTGATGAGCGCGTTCCTGATCACGAGCCTGTTGCTCCAGGAGCACCGCGACCAGGACACGATCAACATGCGCAAGTTCTACTCACGCCGCGGCATCCGCCTGCTGCCCTCGGCGTACCTCTGCATCCTCGCCTGGCTGGTCGTGACGGTGCTGTTCGCCCGCGAGCGACTCGGGACCCTGCTCGCCGAGTCCGCTGCCGCGGTCACCTACCTGTACGAGATCTTCTTCCCGGTGGGGCTCGGGGCGCTCGACCCCACCCTCGTCGAGCACCTGTCGATCGACCAGTTCTGGTCGCTCGCGGTCGAGGAGTTCTACCTCGTCATAGCGGTCACCGTGCTGGTGTGCATCCGCAAGCGCTGGATGGTGCAGCTCGCGGTGGGCATGGCCGTGCTGGCCACCTGGATCGGATGGCAGCGCTGGACGGGCACGCCGGGCCCCGTTCCCATCCCCGCCGATCCGGCGGACGCGAACCCCGGTGCTGCGTGGCCTCAGCCTGCTGTGGCTGTCGCGACCCGACTCCCTGATGTGGGGGGTGGCGCTGGCGGTGATCAACGCCGGATACCCGACCCCCTCCCGGCTGCGTTGAGGAAGTGGTTGCCTCGCATCGGCATCGTCGGGTTCGTGGTGGCGGCGGTGACCATGCTGCTCGCCAGCCCGTTCCTCAACGACCTCGCCGGTCGCGTCGGCCTGCCGTACCCGTACGTCCCGATGGCCCCACCTTCGCGGTTCGAGGGGACCGACGGCGTGTACTGGATCAACTTCGGGCACACCCTGACCGCACTCGCGTTCATCCCGCCGATGCTGTGCATGGCCCGATACAAGGACTGGTATGCCAACAGGGCGCTGTCGTGGGAAGCCGCTGCGGTTCCTGGGACGCATGTCCTACACGGTCTACGTGTGGCACACGCTGGTGTACTTCGTGGTGCTCGACCTCCTCGGCGGCAACGGGTTCCTCGGTGAGAAATGGCGGGTGCCGATCCTGGCGGTGATCACCGTGGTGGCCTGCCTGCCGGTGTACTACGGCGTGGAGAAGCGTGCCCCTGCAGGTCAAGATGCGCTTCGCTTCCGAAAAGGAGGTACTCGACCTCAACACCGGCAAGATGGTGCCCGTGGACGGTGGCGCAGCGAAGAAACCAGCCATGACCGCGACGACCCGCCCGCGGTTCGTCAGCCGTGCGCCGAAGCTCGGCTTCGTGCCCGGATTCGACGGCATCCGCGGCCTCGGAATCGCAGTGGTGCTCTACGAGCACTCACTGGCCGACTCGGTGCTCGGCATCTACAGCTTCGGGCCGATAGTCGATCTGTTCTTCGTGCTCAGCGGGTTCCTGATCGTGACGTTGCTGCTACAGGAGGACCGCAGCAACGGGACGATCCAACTGCGCAAGTTCTACATGCGAAGGGGTCTGCGGCTGTTGCCGTCGGTGTGGTTGTACCTGCTGACGGTCATCGTGCTGGCTGCCGTGTTCGCCCGCGACTACCTGGGTGAGGTGCTCAAGGGCGCGGCCGCCGCGTTCTTCTACGTCTACAACCTGTTCTACCCGCCAGGCACGGTGATCTTCCCGCCCCGACATCGTGGCGCAGCGCTCCATGTCGCAGCTGTGGACCCTGTCGCTCGAAGAGCAGTTCTACATGGTGATCGGCGTGGCGATCCTCGTGGCTGTGACCCGTCGTTGGGTGAAGGCCCTCGTGGTGGCAATGGTCGCACTGGCATTGGCAGCGCAGTGGGGCCGGGCGACGGGGCACTACGGGCCGTTCATGATCGCCATGCAGCGCCCCGACGCGCTGCTGTTGGGCTCGGTGCTCGCGATCCTCAACGCCCACTGGGGAGAGTTCGATGCCCGGGCGCGCACCACGCTCAAGTGGATCGCATCGGTGTCGCTGGCCGTGGGCGCGTTGACGATGTTCGCATCCGCCCATCCGCTGCAGCGCATCGGGCTGCCTTACTGGGAGGGCTATCCGGAGCTCTTCGAGTCCTACACCGCCGACGTTGCAGGCGCGGGTGGCCGAACCCTGGAGACCTACACGCCGTCGGCCTCCGAGCCGGGCGCGGTCTACTTCATCCAGTTCGGCCACACCATCGTGATCTGGGCGGCGCTTCCCTTCGTGCTGGGCATGGCACGGGTCAAGGACTGGGGAATGAACCGGTTCCTTCAGTGGCGGCCGTTCATGTACATGGGTCGGCTCAGCTACTCGCTGTACATCTGGCACGGCATCGGCATCATGGTGGCGTTCGCCCTGATCCCCGATGCGACCGGGTTGCCCCAACTGCTGGTGCGCTCGGCGATGGTGTGGATCATCTCGTTCGCCTTGGCAATACCGGTCTACCGCTACGTGGAGCTGCGGTTCCAGCGGATCAAGCTCAGCTACTCGGCGGAGAAGACCGCGGTGGACGTCTCCACCGGCAAGGAGGTCGACGTGGCCACCGGGGAGTCCGTGGAGGACCCCCCGGGTTGATTCGCTCCGGTGGCGCGTCGGCTACTGAAGGGTCTCCAGGAGCTTCTTGAGCTCACCGGATGGATCCGCGGGCACCAGGTAGTCGGTCTCGTTGCGGATCTGGTCGAAGTTGTCGCGGACGTCCTCGGGGGAGTGCCCCTCGGAGTACCAGCCCTGGGTGAGGCCGATGAAGTAGCGGGCGACCACTCCGCCCGCCACCGAGTACACCTCGCCGCTCACGGGGCAGTCCTCGTGGGCCAGGTAGATCACCGTGGGCGTGACCTCGGCGGGCTCCAGCTTGTCGCCCAGCGGGCCGAGCAGGTCCTCGGTCATGCGGGTCTTCGCAACGGGGGCGATCGCGTTTGCCTTGATCCCCTTGGACTTGCCTTCGTTGGCGAGCACCCGGGTGAACCCGACGATGCCCAGCTTCGCAGCGCCGTAGTTGCTCTGGCCGAAGTTGCCGAGCAGCCCCGAGTTGGAGCTGGTGTTGACGACCCGGCCGTAACCCTTCTCACGCATGATGGTCCAGGCCGGTTGGGTCACGTAGAACGCCCCCAGCAGGTGGACTGCGATCACCGGTTCGAGCAGCTCGGGGGTCATGTTGTGGAACGTCTTGTCCCGCAGGATGCCGGCGTTGTTGATGACGATGTCCACCGTGCCGAAGGCGTCCACGGCGCTCTGCACGATGGCCTTGCCCCCCTCGGCGGTGGCCACGGAGTTGTGGTCGGCCACCGCTTCGCCGCCGGCGGAAATGATCTCGTCGACGACCTTCTGTGCAGCCGAGTCGCTGCCACCCGACCCGTCGACGGCTCCACCCAGGTCGTTCACGACCACCCGTGCGCTGCGGCGGGCCAGCTCCAGGGCGTGCGAACGACCGAGGCCGCCACCGGCGCCGGTCACGATCGCCACCTGGCCGTCGAATCCGAGATCAGACATCAGAACTCCTTCACCCGTGCCTGCGCCCGGGGTCGTGTGACTGCTGGGTCGGCGGAGGACCACTCCCTCCGCTCGCGCACCAAGCTAGGACCCGCGGCGAGGGTGGTGGAAACCGGCGTGCGCCCACGCTCGTCGTGCTCAGCCGGCGGCGAGACCCAGTTCGTCGAGCGCGTAGGCGGTGAGCCGCTTGTAGTCGACCTTGG
Organism: Microthrixaceae bacterium; assembly: GCA_027493675.1. Taxonomy (GTDB): domain Bacteria; phylum Actinomycetota; class Acidimicrobiia; order Acidimicrobiales; family Microtrichaceae; genus JAMLGJ01. The sequence continues at coordinate 143,029 of JAOSKI010000012.1, forward strand.
CATTGGGCGCGCGGCCGATGGTGTCGATCGCGAGGACCCGTTTGGGCGCCTTGTAGTGCGCCAGGTGCTCCTTGACGTGTGCGATCAGCGCGGCTTCGTCGACGGTGGCTCCATCCCTGCCGGCGGGCTCCACCACGGCGGTGATGGCCTGTCCGAAGGTGTCGTCGGGTACCCCCACGACCACGGCGTCGCGCACCGACTCGTGTAACTTCAGCACCTCCTCGACCTCTTCGGGGAACACCTTCTCGCCACCGGTGTTGATGCACACCGAACCGCGCCCCAACAGGGTGATGGTGTTGTCGGCCTCCACCGTCGCGTAGTCGCCGGGCATCGAGTAGCGGATGCCGTCGTGGGTGATGAAGGTGGCCGCGGACTTCTCGGGGTCCTTGTAGTAGCCGACCGGCACGTGGCCCGGCACCGCTACCCGTCCACGCACGCCGGATCCCGGCTGCACCGGGTTGCCGTCGTCGTCGAAGACCATGACGCCTGCGCCGAGGGGAGAAGTGCGCGGTGCGCTCCTGGTTGCCCGCCGAGGAGATCGACTGACCCATGCCGAGGGCCTCCGAGGAGGAGAACAGGTCGATCAGGAGCATCCCGGGATGATGCGCGAGCAGTGCCTTCTTGTAGCTCTCGCTCCACATGACACCCGAGGAGGTGACCAGCATCAGGCTCGAAAGGTCCCAGCGGCCCGGGTTGGCATCCAGGGTCTCCACGATCGGCCGGGCGAAGGTGTCACCCACGATGCTCAGCGCCGCCACCCGCTCGCGCTCGATGGTCTCGAGCAGCTCGGGCACGTCGAAGCGGCGCGATTCCAGGCACACCACCGAGCCCGCCTGGCTCAGGAACAGGTTGGCCGTGAGCCATCCCGTGCCGTGCATGAGCGGGCAGGCCGGAAGCCCCGGCGAACCCGGACCGCCGAGCCCGGCGATGGCCGCCTCGGGGCCACCCACCTCGATCGGATCCTGGGCCAGCAGGGCGTTGCCGGCCGAGCAGACCGCGCCGATGATGTCGTCCTGGCGCCACATCACACCCTTGGGCATGCCGGTGGTGCCACCGGTGTAGATCATGAGGATGTCGTCGCCGCTGCGTCCCCACGGCGCCGCCACAGGTCCCTCGGTGGGCGTCGCCGCATCCTCGTAGGGGGTCGCCCAAGATGGGCACTCGCCGCTGTCGTCGTCGACCCACAGCCACACGCGGACCTTGGGCAACTCGGCGCGGATCGCCTCGATGCGCTCGGCGAAGGCGCCGTGGAAGACGACCGCCACGGCATCCGCGTTGTCCCACAGGTACAGGAGCTCCTCGTCGAGGTAGCGGTAGTTGGTGTTGAGCGGCACCAGGCCGGCCTTGAACGCGGCGAAGGAACCCTCCATGTACTCCGGGCAGTTGTAGAGGTACAGCGCCACCTTGTCCTGGTGCTGCACCCCGGCATCCAGCAGGAACCGGGCCAGCCCGTTGGCCCGCGCGTCGGTCTCGGCCCAGGTGAGCCTGCGCTCACCCTGGATCAGAGCGGGGGAGTCGCCGAAGCGCACCGCCACCTGCTCCCAAAGATCTGCGAAGTTCCAACCTGGCATCGGGCCCCCTGGATTCCGTCGGTTGCCACCCGAGCGTCGTCGGTCCGGGTGGGTACAGGCCCGCCAGTGTAGGGCGCGCCGGCGCAGGTGCCCGGCGGGTAGCTTGAGCCGCATGGACTTCGAGCTCCCCCGCACGACGACCCGAGGCGGATCGCGGTACGCGAGTGGCTGGCGGACAATCCGCAGCCCACCAACGTGGCCCTCGCGGAGTCAGGGTATGTGGCTCCGCACTGGCCGCGCCCCTACGGCGTGGACGCCGATCCGATCCACCAGCTCGTCATCGACCAGGAGCTGCGTGCCGCCGGGGTGCGACGCCCCAGAACATGATCGGGATCGGCTGGGCCGGCCCGACGCTGCTCGCAGCCGGAACCGAGGCACAACAGAAGCGCTACCTACCCCGGTTGCTCTCGGGTGAGGACGTCTGGTGCCAGCTCTTCAGCGAACCCGACGCCGGCAGCGACCTGGCCGGCCTGGGCACGAGCGCGGTGCGTGACGGCGACGAGTGGATCGTCAACGGTCAGAAGATCTGGACATCCCTCGGCCACTTCTCGCGCTACGGGATCCTGATCGCGCGCACCGACCGTGACGTTCCCAAGCACAAGGGGATCACCTACTTCGTGTGCCCCATGGATTCCGAGGGCATCGAGATCCGCCCGATCGTGGAGATGACCGGTGGCCACACCTTCAACGAGGTGTTCTTCACAGACGTGAGGATCCCCCACGACAACGTGGTGGGCGAGGTGAACGACGGTTGGCGCCTCGCCAAGGTGACCCTCACCAACGAGCGGGTGTCGCTCAGCGGTGGGGGAGCGCTGTGGGGCAACGGCCCCGAAGCCCGCGACCTGCTCGAAGCGGTGCGCTCCGCCGGCGGCGTCAGCGACCCGCTGACGCGGCAGCGCCTGGCGCAGATCCACATCGAGTCCGAGATCCTCAGGCTCATACGGCTCCGCACCGTCTCCGCGGCGGTGGGGGGTGGAACCGGGCCCCGAGGCATCGGTGCGCAAGGTCCTCGCCGACGAACACGGACAGAACCTGATGGCTCTCGCCAAGGACCTCGCCGGCGCGGGCGCCATGCTCACCGGTGTGGGACCGCTCGGCGGCGATCCTGGCATCTGGCACTTCGGCTACCTGTTCTCCCAGGCACTCACCATCGGCGGTGGCACCGGCGACGTGCAGCGCAACATCCTCGGTGAACGGGTGCTCGGGCTGCCCAACGAGCCCGACGTGGAAGCAGGCCTCAGCTGGGCCGAGTCGCGGCGCGGCGGGTAGCTTGGTCGCATATGGCTACTGAATCGCCTGTAGACACCTTCAAGGCGCGCCAGAAGGTTGTCGCCTCGGTGGACCTGCCGGGAGTGCCCGCAGGCACGCGCGGCAAGGTCATGATGCGTACCGGGTTCCGCTGGATCCGCTACCGGGTCCGCTTCGACAACGGCGTCGAGGTGCCCTGGTTGGACGAGCGCCACCTCTCAGCCTCATAGCACGACACGCCGGGAGGATCCGGCTCCGACCAGGGGATACATGAAGCTCAGCATGCAGATCGGCTACAGCGGTGGTTTCGCTCAATCGGTCGAGAAGGTCAAGGCACTCGAGTCCGCCGGAATGGACATCGTGTACGTGGCCGAGGCCTACGGGTACGACGCCCCCACGCTCATGGGATACATGGCAGCGGAGACCGAGAGCATCCAGATCGCGTCGGGCATCCTGCCGATCTACACGCGCACGCCGTCGCTGCTCGCGATGACCGCCGCCGGCCTCGACGAGCTGTCGGGCGGTCGGGCGATCCTCGGACTCGGAACCTCGGGCCCACAGGTCATCGAGGGCTTCCACGGAGTGCCCTACACCGCGCCGGTCGGCCGCACTCGCGAGGTGATCGACATCTGTCGCAAGCTCTGGGCGCGTGAGGAACCGCTCGTGCACGATGGCCGCTACTACCAGCTGCCGCTGCCCGAGGACGAGGGGACCGGCCTGGGCAAGGCGCTCAAGATGATCACCCACCCGGTGCGACCCAGGATCCCGATCCACATCGCGTCGCTGGGGCCGAAGAACGTCCAGATGACAGCCGAGCTCGCGGATGGCTGGCTGCCGATCCTGTTCCACCCGCAGAAGGCCCGCGGCGTGTGGGGTGACGACCTGGACATCGGTTTGGCCAAGCGCACCCCGGACCTGGGCGAACTGGACGTGATCGCCGGCGGGCTTCTGTGCATCGGCAAGGAGGAAGACGTGGCACCGTTCCGTGGGCTCATGTCGGGCATAGTCGCCCTCTACGTCGGCGGCATGGGTGCCCGTGAGAAGAACTTCTACAACCAGCTCTTCTGCCGCTATGGCTATGAGGCCGAGGCAAAGCAGATCCAGGACCTCTACCTCGATGGCAAGAAGGCCGAAGCCGCGCAGGCGGTGCCACAGTCGTTCCTCGAGGAGACTTCCTTGTGTGGTGACGAGGGGTACCTCACCGAGCGCATCGCCCAGTACCGCGAGGCCGGAGTGACAGTGCTCAACATCGAGCCCATAGCGGGCGACCTCACCGGCATGCAGGAGACGGTGGCGAAGGTCAAGGAGATCGCGGGATAGCGCCCGTAGCCGGGTTCCGGCGCTCCAGCGTGACGCTACGGCGTGGGGGTTGCCCGATGGTGTCGAGGTGGGAGCCTCTGTGGTGGGTGCCGCCGTGGTCGGCGCGGCGGTGGTGGGTGCCGCCGTGGTCGGCGCGGCGGTGGTGGGTGCCGCCGTGGTCGGCGCGGCGGTGGTGGGCGCCGCGGCCTCAGCCGCCTTGGCCGCTGCGGCGGGCTGCTCAGGGGTCGGGAGATCCTTCCCACCCAGGTAGGGCTCGAGGATCGGCATGACCTTGGATTCCGAGCAGTTCGCCGAACCCGTCGAGTAGTTGAACGACATCACGCCAACCCCGATGCGGGACACCACGAGACCGCCGTAGGTGGCGTTGGCAGGCGCGTCGGTCGTGCCGAACGGAGCCGGCGTGCCCTCGACCACGCCCAAGGTGATGAAGTCACCGTCGATGGGCTCCGCGTTGGTCGGATCCACGATCGTCACCAGGCCGATGTGCAGGGGAACGACCATCGGTGAGACCGTGGCATGGTGGACCGAAACGCCGTTGGCGCCAGAGGCGTTGAAGTACAGCTCCGAACCGAGTCCGTTGGCGTTGCTGCAGTAGGCGAAGTCGCCGCTGACGACCGAGCCGGTCGTCAGGGTCTCCCCCTTGGCACTGATGCCGGCGAGGGTGAAGTTGGCGTCGTCGGGTATCGGCGGTTCTTGAGCCGGAGCCGCCCCGGTGGGGGATGCGAAGGCGGCCAACAGAAGCGGGCCTGCGATCAGAGGTACGGCCATCCGGCGCATCCACCTGCTGATCGGTTGGGTTGTCCTGTGACGGGATTCCGTCATCTCTGCCCCCAGTTCGGGCCCAGTTGGGCGATCCACAGCTCCTCACACGCTATCAGATGAACCACCCGTCGGATCAAGGCGCGTATCGAGGAGTGCAGAATTGCCCATCCTTGCTCGTGACCGCCGGACACATGGGCCTGTGCATCACCGTCGCGCGAGCCCAACGAGGATGGATTCGGCGTCGCTCACGATGGATCGCACGATGTCGGCTGCCGGAACCACGGAGTCGATTCCCCCGATCGCCTGGCCGGCGGGCATGAACTCCTTGTCGGGGTCGACACCCTCGGTGCTCTCGTCGCCACCGAGGTGGTTGGCACCGTCACCCAGGGACCGCAGGATCTGGCCGGGGAACGGCTCAGGCCTCTCACCCGATCGCTCGAACGCGTCCGCGTAGGCGGTGTTGAGAACCCGACATGTCTTGCCGGTGTATGCCCTCGTCACGACGGTGCTGGTCTCGTCGGAGTCGAGGATCCGGTCCTTGTAGCCCGTCACCGCACGCGCTTCCGGGCGTTGCGATGAAGCGCGTCCCGACCCAGACCCCCGCAGCCCCGAGAGCAAGGGCAGCGGCGAGGCCCCGTCCGTCGTAGATCCCTCCAGCCGCCACGACCGGCACCTCGGAGCCGACCGCGTCCACTATCTGGGGTACCAACGGCATGGTGGCGACGCGCCCAGTGTGGCCACCCGCCTCGGTCCCCTGAGCGACGACGATGTCGCAGCCGGCCTCCACGGCGTCGGTGGCATGGCGGACCTTCCCGCACATGTTCACCACCAGCACGCTCTGCTCATGGCACTGGTCCACGACCTCGCGGGGAACACCCAGGCCTGCCACGAACACCGACGCCCCACCGTCGATGATGGCCTGCTCACCTTGGCAGGCATGTCCTGGGGTGCAGCGGTGAGCAGGTCGACGCCGAAGGGCTTCTCGGTCAACTCCCGGACCGCTGCGATCTCCGAAACCATCTGGTCGTCGCTCATGGTTGAAGCGCCGAGGCAGCCGAAGCCGCCCGCTTCGGACACCGCCGCAGTGAGCCGGTGGTAGGACACCCCGCCCATGCCGGCGAGCATGACCGGTGCTTCGATGCCGAGGATCTCCGTGAGTGCCGTCTTCATAGCCGGCACCCTATCGCCCCGGGCGGTCACCTCGGGTGTGTGGAGTAGCTGCCCGGTGGAGTCAGCATGTGGCGGCTCCACCGGCTAGGTGTGGTCAGCACCGCTCGCGGGTAGTCCTCGAAGAGCCAACGCGCGAAGTTGCGACGCGTCCACGGAGTCAGCCCTGCCACCCTGACCGCGGCCGCGCCCCCTTGCGGTGACGCAGCGCTCTCACCAGCAGCTCCGACATGCGGTGGTCGGCCACGAGGTGGCCACGAACGGCTGCCCCGTAGCGCGTCGCCGCGCTGTGGCCGCGCGGCCCGTCCGCTATGACCTCAGTGGCTGCCAGCACACCGCTCAGGAGCGCCTGGCCGATGCCCTCCCCGGTCATCACGTCGCAGGCTCCCACGGCGTCGCCGACGAACATCGTGCGCTTCGTGGCAGGGACCATCGTGTCGATCCGCGCCGGGATGGGCCATGCCCGGTGCACCCCCTTTCCCTCCGCTCCAGGCCCCAGGATCTCCCGTATGTGGCGGCGCTCCAGTAGGTCGGCCCACAGTGCCTTCATCTCGGTCACGGCAACCTTACCTCCGCGCTGGATTCCGGAACCCGACGTTCGCCTTGTTGCCGGGCAACGGGAACGACCAAAGTAGCCCGGAAGCAGATCGGCCTCGAAGAGGATCACCAGCTCGTCCGCAGCCGCACCGGTGACCCCGGTGAAGTACTGACGGAAGGCGTGCCACTCACCCAGGTAGCCGCTCTCGGCAATGCCCAGGTGCTTGCGCATGGGCGACCACATCCCGTCGGCCGCCACCACCCAGCGCGCTCGCATCCTCTCGGCCCCGTCTGTGCCGCCGGTGCTGGACGTGCCGACCGGCCCGTCGGCACGTCCAGCCGTTCCGGCGCCGCCCAACTCCACCTCGACGTGGTCGTCTCCCTCGACCGCTGCGGTCACTGCCGTGCCCTCGATGATCTCGGCTCCCGCCTTGCTGGCGCGCCCCAGCAGCGCAGCGTCGAGGTCGTAGCGGGGCACCACGGCTGCGTGGTGCCCCTCGTGGCGGGGCAGTGGAAGATGGATCGTGTACCCAAGGGGCGAGCGAACCCGGCAGTCGTCGACCCACCTCCAGTTGTCGACGGTCGCCGGATCGAGCCCGAGATCCTCGAGGATCCGCAGGGCGAGCGCCGTCAGGCCGTCGCCGCAGATCTTGTCGCGGGAAGGTGGCCTTGTCGACCAGTACGACGTCCAGGCCTGCGTCGGCGAGCGTGGTGGCGGCCGCCGTGCCCGCAGGTCCCGCGCCCACGACGATCACGTCACGGGTGCTCATTGGCGCGACCCTAGGGCGACCACCTGCGCAGGACCATTCGAGGCGGCGGCAACACAGCCATCAGGGGTTCACCGCCATCACGTCCTGGTAGGCCTCGCGGATGCAGTCCATGAACAGCGCGGGGTCCTTCACCGCAGCCGGATCCACGTTGACCCCGATGTCGAGGCGGTCCTCGTAGCTGAGCAGGGTGATGTTCGCTCCAGCGCCTGCCATCGGCCCGAAGGGCACGATGGAGCGGATCCTGTGCCCGAGCGCGTAGAGGGGTATCGGGGACCCCGGGACGTTCGATGCCTGGAAGTCGAGCCCCTTCATCATGGATCCGAAGATCTGCGTGGTGACCGTGGCAGGCAGTCGGTTCAGCACCGACGACAGCGGTTCCACCAGTGCATAGGCCGGTTCGTGGACGACCTCGTCGAGACGCTGGTGGGTCTCGCACAGAAGGGTGAGCACGTCGTCGGTGGCGGCTCCGACGACGAAGCGGGCCGGGACGAAGGCGTTTCCGGCCGTCGTGGGCCCGTTCTCATGACGGATGTTGATCGGCATGCTGATGCGCAACGCCTCGATGTCGGTGCCCAGGTGTGCATGGTATCGACGGAAGGCCAACAGGATCCCGGTCACGAACGCGTCGTTGAGCTTGCCGCCCGCAACGTGACCGGCGGCCTTCATGGGGTGCCAGGGGAAGGCTCAGCACGTCGAAGTGGCACGAGAGCGACCGCCCGTGCAGTTCGGGTCCCAAAGGACTCGTGGCCGGCGCCAGCAGTCGACCCACTGACTCCGTCATCCGGGTTGCCGATTCGATCGAGCTCAGCGGATCGCGCAGGACTCCACGGGTGGATTCTCCGGCCTCCCGCAGCATCCGGGTCGCCATCGCCCCTGGGCCCGTGCCTGGTGACCGAGTGCATCGATGAAGCGCTGCACCTGGTTGAGGACGTTGACCTCCGGCGCGGTGGGTTGGTCCCTGGCCGGCGGATCCGGTTCCAGGTCGAACAGCTCCAGCATGAGCCGCACGCCACCGACGCCGTCTGTCACCGAGTGGTGGATCTTGATTATCAGGGCCGTGGCGTCACCGGCCAGGTCGGTCACGCAGGTCATCTCCCAGACCGGGCGTGCGCGGTCGAAGCCCTGCATGGCGATCGGCTCGGCCAGGCGGTAGACGTCCTGCATGGTTCCTTCGCCCGGTGCCCGCACGAAGCGCAGGTGGTAGTCGAGCTCGAAGTTGGGGTCGACCTCCCAGCGTGGGGGAGCGAGGGAGAGGGGTTGCCTCGCACGCGCTCGCGCAATCGCGGCACAGCACGGGTCATGCGGTCCACCAGGGCCCGCAACTCGTCGTGGTCGAGCCTGCCTGACACCTCCACGATCGTGGTGATCGTGGAACGCAACATGGGATCCTTCTCGATGCTCCACATGAGGGCGTCGCTGTCGCTCATGCGGGCCGCGTAGTCGATGTGGTCGGCCTTGGTGGGACTAGCGCCGTTCGTTGCCCGATCGGTGGAATCGGGTCGGTCTGCAGGGGTCGTCCCCTCGGGTCCGGTCATCTCGTCTGCGTCGTTGGTCATCTCGTCCCGATCCGGCCGTTGGTGCATCGGCCCTGTCGACCGCGGAGGCTTGCCGCGGGCTGTGCCATTGTTGCAGCACCGACGGTGGTGCGCGCCGTGTTCGCGCGGCAGGACTACACGCAGCGGTAGTTGGCACGGAACGTGTCGGTCTCGCTGTCGCGGTCGGGGTAGGTGATGGTCCGCGTGGTGGTCACCGAACCGCAGCCCGAGGTCTTGGACTGCCCGGTCTGCTCGCCTCGTGCGTACGGGGTCGACCACAACTGCACGGTGACCGAGGTGTCGGTGTAGGTAGGCCAGATGACGATCCCATACGGCGTGTCGTTGCGGATCCTCAGGTCAACACCCGGGTAGAACAGGGTTGCCTCACGCGCATAGGGGTACCGGGAGATGTACTCCGAGTGCATCTTGTACTCGGGTATCGGCAGGCCGGCGAAGAACGCTGCGTTGAACAGCGTCGTGGCGAACTGGCTGACGCCACCGCCAACGTCGTCGACGTGCTTGCCGTCGACGATCGCAGGTGCCGACACGTAGCCCTTGTCCGTCGTGCGCCTACCGGTGAGCTCGTTGACCGAGAACGTCTGGCCGGGAGCGATGAGGGTCCCTCGGATGCGGTCGGCGATCGTGTGGATGTTCGTGACCCGTCCCTGGCAGCACTTGTGCGGGGTCGTGAACTCCGAGACCACCTGCTTGACTCCCAGGGTCGATGCCCACTCCACTCCCTCCTCGGCGGTCATGGTGCGTGTGGGGACCGAGACAGCGGGCTCGCCGGCGATGAGAGCGTCCACGATCGCGCGCGTCGCCCCCTCCCCGCAGCAGACCTCGGCGTCATGGCCGGCCACCGGCACGAGCCCTCCGCCGCTGGAGGTGAACGTCACTCCCGTGGGGTTCATGTAGGCGCGTTGCTGCTCGAGGATCTGGTGTCCCACGACGTCGTCGGCGATGGTCAGGCGGGGATCACCCGAAGTGAGCTCCACCTGGGCTCCGTGGACGATGTCAGCACCCTTGAGCTCGAAGGTCTGCTCACCCGCGGTGACCGTCGTGGTCCGCTGTGCGATCGCGTTTGCCTGTTCGACGAGCGGAGCGACTGCCTCGTCGGGCGTGCTGGGTGGTACCACGGTGCGCTCGACCTCGATGCGGATTGGCGTGCTCACGTCCTCGAGGGACTCCGGAAGGGCATCGCTCACCACTGAGCTGTCGGTGCGGATGCCGTCGATGCCCGCCACCAGGTCCGCGCCACCTTCGGTCACCTTCATCGTCGGCTCGACCGGCGCAACACGCTTGTCGCCCTCGAGTGCCGTGGATCGTGGCTTCCATCTGCTCCTCGTCGACGGCCAGCTCCACGGGAGCGGCGCGTGGGGTGAAGAACGACCCCACCCATTCGAGGGGCGCTGCCACACGGGGATCCTTGCGCCTGCATCGGTGACCGCGGCGGTCGTGGCGTCAACGTCGATGCTGACCCCAAGGTCGCCGGCGGTGCTGTCGAACTCGAGGTCGCCGGCATCGATCTGCACCTCGGTCGCGGGAAGCTCGTCCGCAAGGTCCTCGACCACCGCGGCGAGCTCGGCCTCGTCCATGCCGCCCACAGGCACTCCGGCCAGCTCGGTGTTCCGTGCCACCTTTTCCCCGGTCAGGGCGTCGTCCACCGCCCACGCGATCACGGGAATCGCCACGAGGACCATCACCACCGCCAGGGTCCAGGCCGCCCGGCGGGGCCAGCGACGACGGGTCGGCCTCCTGACGCGCGACCCCTGCTGGTCCACGGCGCCCGAAGCGCCCGATCCGGCGCCACCCGACCTGGGCCTACCTGATCCAGGGCTCATACCCGGTGCGCCCGACGGGGCCGTCTGTGGGTCCCAGGATTCGGGATCGTGCGGGGCAATCCGGGTGGTGGGGGTGTCGGCGGTGCTGCCGGGCTGTCCGATCGCGTCATCCCCCGCCGCGGCGTGCACACCGGGGGAGGTGGTCGCGCCGCTCAGCACGTCGGTCTTCTGGGGGTCCTTCGGTTCCACTCTGGGATTTCCCCTTCCTGGCGACTCGTCGGCGTGCAGTTGCGGATCGGGGCCGGCGGCGTCCCGGCAGACCCTGTGGTGGTGTACGCAAGTGCATCCATGTCGGCCGCCGAGGTCGAGGTGGCTGATGTGAGGTGACGTGCACCGGCATCCACCGGCGCGCCGGGTAGTCAAGTCGAAACCACGATGTTACCGGTGCTGCGTCGAGATCTGGTGGAGCCCCGGCTGCCGCCGGCCGGTCAGAGGTCCCGAGGGTTGGGCCCAAGGGTGACCGCGGGCGCGGCCGGCCTCAGAAGAGGCGCATCTGTGGAGCCTCGATCCCACGCAGGGCGTCGTAGTCGACCTCCACCCAGCGGATCCCGCGGCTCTCGGCGAGCACCCTGGCCTGGGGCTTCACCACCTGAGCGGCGAAGAGCCCCTGACGCCACGCAGCGCAGGATCGCGCTCGAGGCGGTCGAGATAGCGCGTGAGCTGCTCCACCCCGTCGATCTCCCTCGCCGCTTGACCTCCACGGCGACCGCGGTGCCCGTGGCATCGCGGCAAAGGAGGTCCACCGGGCCGATGTCGGTCGGGTACTCGCGCCGCACCAGCTCGAGTTCGGCACCGAGGCTGGTGGGGTCCGCTGCGAGGAGTTCCTGGAGGTGGGCCTCCACCCCGTCCTTGACCAGGCCGGGATCCTGACCCATGTCGTGGCGTGTATCGGAGTGGACCTCGTGGACGGTGATCGTGAGGGTCTCCCCGGCAGGGTTGCTCACGGTCCAGGTGCGCTCGCCCTCGGTGATCGTATTGGGTGCGTTCATCCAGTTGAGCGGCTTGTAGGCGCCACCGTCGGCATGGATCGCCACGCACCCGTCGGCCTTGACCATGATCAGGCGGACGGCCTCCGGAAGGTGCGCGGCAAGGCGACCTGGTAGTCGACGGTGCAGCGGGCAATGACGAGGCGCATCGCTGCGCAGAGTAGGTCAAGGTGCGTCGCCGACCGGACAGCCTCAGCGGCGGGGGTGGCTGGGAGGAGTGCGCAGGAGTGGAAGAAGCCGCCTGCTCAGTTCTGCCTGGCGGCCAGCGAGGGATTCGCAGCGAAAGGTCGTTGCACTCCTCGCACACCTCCTGGGGATGACACCCAGGCGCATCAGCAGCGCGAAGATCCTGCATCCCAGGCAGAAGCCGAAAGCCGCCTCGAGGAAGGCGGCCGCTGCGAGCATCGCCACGACGACTCGTGCTGCGGCGGGCGCACCGGCCAGCCAGAGCACCGATGCGGTGACCGTGAAGACCACGCCGATGCCCTGGGCGAACCGCTTGGGTGGTCCCGGGGTGAGACGGGGCTCCCCGAGCCGTGGCGCGGCCACGTCGACTGCGAAGCGGCCGAGTGGGCTGAGGGTGGGTCCGGTGAGGACTCTCGCGAGGAAGCCGTAGGTGAGGGGGATCAGGATCCAACCCCATCCGAGAACGGCCACCAGCAATGCCATCACGGTGACCCCGCGGCGACGACTCGTGCCGCCTTCTCGTTGACGGGGTTCGGGAACCCGAAGAGGTGCCTGGGCTCCGGATCGGTCCGCTGCGACGTGGTTGCAGTCGACGTGGTTGCAGTCGCCATGGCTCAACGCTACGTCGTCAATCGTGACCAATCAACTCGGGATTATCGGGAATCCTCCATTCCGGCTCCCCCATGACGGTTCTGTGTGGTGTGCGTGGCGCTGAGCGCCACGCACACCACACAGAACGGGGGTTGGGGTTGGGGTTGGGGTTTGGGTTGGGGCTTCAGCTAGGCAGAGGCGGCCTTGCGCGACTTGTGTGACTTGAGAGCCCTGGCGCGCTTGCCGGCGTCCAGCTCGACCTTGCGCAGCCGGATAGCGGAGGGCGTGACCTCGACGCACTCGTCGCCTGCGAGGGAACTCGAGCGCCCGCTCCAGGGACATGCGCGTCGGTGGAGTGAGCTTCTGGGTGTTGTCCGAACCGGCGGCGCGCATGTTGGTCAGGTGCTTCTCGCGGCAGATGTTCACATCCATGTCCTCGGCGCGGAGTTCTCCCCGACGATCATGCCCTCGTAGGCCTCCCTCGGTGGGTCCCACGAACAGCGAGGCGCGCTCCTGGAGCGCCACTATCGAATACGGAGTCACCTTGCCCGATCGGTCCGAGACCACCGAACCGCGCTCCCGGGTGCGGATCTCACCGGTCCAGGGCGCCCAACCGTCGAACACCGAGTGGAGCATCCCGGTTCCCCGCGTCTCGGTGAGGAACTCGGTCCGGAACCCGAGCAGGCCCCGTGCCGGCACCCGCTGGTCGATGCGGACCCAGCCGGTGCCGTGGTTCACCATGTTCACGAGTTGGCCACGCCGGGTCGCCAGGAGCTGGCTCACTGCGCCCAGGTACTCCTCGGGCACGTCGATCGACACGGCCTCCATAGGCTCGTGCAGCCTGCCGTCGATCTCACGTGTCACCACCTGCGGCTTGCCGACGGTGAGCTCGAAGCCCTCCCGGCGCATGGTCTCCACCAGCACTGCCAGCTGGAGCTCGCCACGCGCGTGCACCTCCCAGGCATCGGGGCGCTCCGTTGGGAAGATCCGCAGGCTGACGTTGCCGACCAGCTCGGCATCGAGTCGCCCCTTCACCAGGCGCGCCGTGAGCAGCTTGCCGTCCCTGCCCGCCAGGGGGTGAGGTGTTCACTCCGATGGTCATGGCCAGGGAGGGTTCGTCCACGGTGATGACCGGCAGCGGACGCGGGCCGGCGGGATCGGCCAGGGTCTCCCCGATGGTCACCTCGTCGAGCCCCGCCACCGCGATCAGTTCGCCGGGGCCGGCCTCGTCCACCTCCACCCGTTCGTGGTTCTCCGTCACGTACAGCACGCCGAGTCGCGATCGCTTCACCTGCCCGTCATGGGTGCACCAGGCAACCTCCTGGCCCCGCCGCATCGTGCCCTGGCGGATACGGCACATGGCGAGGCGTCCCACGAACTCGTTCGCATCCAGGTTCGTCACCCACGCCTGCAACGGGTGTCCGGGGTTGTGGGTCGGAGCAGGCAGGTGGTCAATGAGCACCTCCACCAGCACCGACAGGTCGCTTTCCAGGTCGTCCAGGCCCTCGGGACGCTCGAGCGACGCTCTGCCTTCGCGGGCGCTCGCGTACACGACCGGGAAGTCGAGCTGGTCGATCTCCGCGTCGAGGTCCAAGAACAGCTCCTCGACCTCGGAGACGACCTCGACGATCCGGGCGTCGGGCCGGTCGACCTTGTTCACCACGAGCACCACCGGCAGGCCGAGCTCCAGGGTCTTGCGCAGCACGAATCGGGTCTGGGGTAGCGGTCCTTCGGATGCGTCGACCAGGAGCAGCACACCGTCGACCATCGTCAGGGCACGTTCCACCTCGCCGCCGAAGTCGGCATGTCCGGGTGTGTCGACGATGTTCACCTTCACCGTGGTGCCGTCGGCGCGCTGCCAACGCACTGCGGTGTTCTTGGCCTGGATCGTGATCCCCTTCTCACGCTCGAGGTCCATCGAGTCCATCACCCGCTCGGTCTGCTCACCGCGCCTGGCGATGGCGCCCGACTGGTTCAACAGGGCGTCCACGAGGGTGGTCTTGCCGTGGTCGACGTGAGCGATGATCGCCACGTTGCGGATGCCGTCCACCGACGCCACGGCATCATGGTCCCCGGTCGCGTGGGCGGCTCCGGTTGCGTCTGGTTGTTCGTGCGCGGTCGCGTCCAAGGTGTCCTCACCGGGTAGCCACGGCCAAGGGGGATGGCGGTGGTTCAACCGAGGCGCTTGCGGATCAGCTCCCGCCGCGCTCTCAGTTCACGGTAGGTCACCGGGGCGCTGTCGTCTCCATCGACGATCCCGAAACCGGCCCGGATCGCGCTCCGGTCGGCCTCGAACCCCGCGACGTCCATGCCGGCGTCGCCTGCCAGGCGTTCTCCGTGCGTGGTCGCCATGTGGGTCGACAGGCGGGCGGTCTCGGCGACGATGTCGAGGTCGGGGGCGAGCAGCGCGATCGCCCCGTCGAGGAAGACCAGGTTCTTCACGTACAACATGAGAACCTTCGGCATCCTCGCTCCCATGGCCAGAAGTGCCTTCCAGGATGCGCTGGATCTCCGCCAGCAACTCCTCCTGGCTGAGGCTGGTGGGGTCTACCGGCGCGGTCGAGGCCCAACTCCGAAATGACGTCGTCGATGTCGGTGTCGGGTGGCAGGCTGCCGAGGTCCCGCAGCGCCTCGATCTGGGTGCGGACGTCGCCGGTTGCGCCCGAGAGCACGAGCCTCAGGAAGGCGCTGCGTTCCAGCGGGGTCAGCCGCGGTGATCCCGAAGTCCATGAGGGCTATCCGCCCTTCGGGGGTCACGAAGAGGTTCCCGGCATGGAGGTCGCCGTGGAAGATCCCGTGGACGAGACAGCCTTCGGTGAACCCCACAACTCCGATGCGGATCACGTCGTGGGTGTCGATGCCGGCGTCGCGCATCGATTCGAGATCCTCGAGCGCGAAGCCATGAAGGCGTTCCATCACGAGCACCCGTCGGGTCACGAGCTCGGGATGCGGTCGCGCCACCACGTATCCCCGTTGGCCGAGCGACGCGAACGCCTCGGCCACATCCAGCATGTTCTGCGCCTCGAGCCGGAAGTCGAGCTCCTCACCGATCGTCTCCGCGAACAGCTCCACCAGCGCAGGAGGGTTGGCCAGGGCGGCAATCGGGATGCGTCCGACCAACAGGGGCGCCAGCCATGCCATCACCTTCAGGTCACGCTGTACCTGGGTGCGGATCGTCGGCCGTTGGACCTTGACCACCACCTCCTCACCGGTGCGCAGGGTCGCACAATGGACCTGCGCGATCGAGGCCGCTGCGAGGGGCACCTCGTCGAAGTGCGCGAAGACCTCCCGCATCGGCCGGCCGAGGTCGGCTTCGACGACCTGCCGTACGGTGTCGAAGGTCTCGGCGCGCACCTGGTCCCGGCAGCGTTTGAGCTCCTCGACGAGCTCAGGTGGGAAGAGCCCTTCACCGCTGGAGACGATCTGGGCGAGCTTGATGTAGGTCGGACCCAGGTGCTCCGCGGCGGCCCGGAGTCGCCGCGACAGCCCGGAACGTGAAACGGATCCGCCGTGTCTGCGCTCCCGCATGGCCCAACCGCCGAGCGCGGCTCCGAGGCGAACCGACACGGTGGTGAGCCGGCCGAGATCCGGCAGTCGACGCCGGCTCGTGAGCAGAGGCACCTGGCGTCGCGTGGTGGAACGCAGGACTTCGATGCCGCGGAGCCAGGTCAGCTCCTCCGCCAGGACGACCCATGGGCCGGACTCTGTGAACGCCCAGCGTCCACAGTCATCGACGGTGGTTCCGCCGGGTGAAACCACGTCCGTACCGGTCATGGTGCGCTTCGTGGGGTGCGGGCGGCCTCGATCGCCGCCTGCGCATGCTCGGGCCGGCACACCAGCAGGTCGGGCAGGTACGTGTCGGGCCTGTTGTACAGGAGCGCCGAACCGTCGAGCCGGGAACAGTGCAGTCCCGCTGCGGACGCCACGGCCACCGGTGCGCAGGAGTCCCATTCGTACTGGCCTCCCGAGTGAGGGTAGATGTCCGCCGCGCCCCGCAGGATCGACATCGCCTTGGCTCCCGCCGAGCCCATCTGCACGACCTCGGCACCGAGAGCGTCGGCGATCGCCAAAGCCTCTGCGGGCGGGCGAGTCCTGCTTAGGACCACCCTGAGGCGGGATGGCGCCGCGGGTGGCTCCACGGGCGAGGCCGTCGAGAAGACCTCGCCCTCGTCGGGCAGCGCCACTGCTCCCACGACCGGCTGTCCGTCGATCGTGAGCGCCACGTGGACCGCCCAGTCGCAGCGACCCTCGGAGAACTCACGGGTGCCGTCGAGCGGATCGATGATCCAAACCCGCTCTGACCCCAGCCGCTTGGAGTTGCGGGCCTCGTCCGCCGTGGCCTCTTCGGACAGCACCTCGTCGCCCGGTCTGGCCTCGGACAGAGCGGCTGTCAACCACTCGTGGCTGGATCGGTCGGCGCGGTCCTTGAGCGTCCGCTGATCCACCCCCCTTCCGACTAGCTCGAGTCGCAGCTCCACGAGCAGCTTGCCTGCATCGACCGCCAGGCGTGCGGCCAGTTCATGATCGTCGTCGAGGCCTCGCATCCGAAGCGAGACTAGGTCGCCGATCCTTCGGCGTTGATCCAGGACCGGATGCAGTGGTTCCGGGCACTGGTCCTAGGAGGCTGTGACCCCTGCCGGTTCGGGTTCGGCGGGCACGTCCGCCTCTTTGGCGGCCTCAGCCGCCCGGGCCGACTTCGGGCGTCGCTCCGGCGGAGTCGTGTCCGGTTCGCCGTAGGGCTCGCCTGCCTCCTCGTAGCACGGCGCATGGAAGTGCTCGACGCGATCCCAACGCTTGGCGACGTAGACGTTGCAGATGACCTGCTTGTGGCGCATCCTGGCCTGGAACTTGATCCGCTCACCGCAGTGGACGCATTCGACGGTGCTGCCCGGCTCGACTTCGCGCAGCACTCCGCGGCTTGACAGCGTCTTGCCAGTCCGCCGTGGCATGGCCGGTCGCTTCCGGCTCGTAGCGGGTTTCGATGTCACCTTGGTGCTCTTCGGGGCCGGCGCCGCGCTGCGTGTCCTCTTCGGCATTGCACACCAGTCGGCAGCGGGTGGCCGTAGATGAGCCAAAGACGGCTGTAGATCGGCCAAGGTCCGCGGCGCCGGCCCCCGCCCGTGAGGATCTCCGCCGGTTCGAGTAGCCCGCGCGGTGCCTCTGAGGGCGTCAGCGCGTCAGTGGCTTGTACTTGATCCGGTGCGGCTGATCGGCCTCGGCGCCGAGCTCGCGACGCCGGAACGCCTCGTAGTCCGAGAAGTTGCCTTCGAAGAAGCGCACCTGCGGAATCACCCTCGAATGCGAGGATGTGCGTCGCAATGCGGTCCAGGAACCAGCGATCGTGGGAGATGACGACCGCGCATCCCGGGTAGGCATCGAGAGCGCTCTCGAGCGCGCGCAGGGTGTCGACGTCGAGATCGTTGGTGGGTTCGTCCAACAGCAGTACGTTGCCACCACGACGCAGGAGCTTCGCCAGGTGAACCCGGTTGCGTTCACCTCCCGAGAGGTTGCCGACCAACTTCTGCTGGTCGGAGCCCTTGAAGTTGAAGCTCGCGCAGTAGGCGCGTCCGTTGACCTCACGACCGCCGACGTCGAGGACCTCGTCGCCGTCGGTGATCTCCTCGTAGACGGTTCGGGAATCATCGAGTGACTCCCTCGACTGGTCCACATGCGCCAGGTCGACGGTGGAGCCCACGACCAAGGATCCCGCGTCGGGTAGTTCGCCGGACTCTCCGTCGCCGCCGGCAGCCGCGACGATCATCCGGAACAACGTGGTCTTGCCCCGCTCCGTTGGGGCCGATCACTCCCACGATCCCTGCGCGAGGGAGGCTGAAGGTGAGGTCGTCGATCAACAGGCGATCACCGTAGCCCTTTGACAGGCCGTCGGCCTCGATCACCTGGTCGCCGAGCCGGGGACCTGCGGGTATGGCGATCTGCAACTTGTCAGCGGAACGACCTGCCGCCTCCGCGTCCGCTTGGAGCTGCTCGTAGGCGGCGAGGCGCGCCTTGGACTTCGCCTGACGGGCCTTGGGGGCCATACGGACCCATTCGAGCTCGCGCTCGAGCGTCCGGCGCCTGGCGTCGTTCTGCTTCTCCTCACGTTCGAGGCGGTCGCTCTTCCTCTCCAACCAACCTGGGTAGTTCCCTCGAACGGCAGACCCTTGCCGTGGTCCAACTCGAGGATCCACTGCGCCACGTTGTCCAGGAAGTACCGGTCGTGGGTGATCGCCACGACGGTGCCGTGATACTCCGACAGGAAGCGCTCCAGCCAAGCGACCGACTCGGCGTCGAGGTGGTTGGTGGGTTCGTCGAGCAACAAGAGGTCGGGTGTGGCCAACAACAGCCGGCACAACGCCACCCTGCGTCGCTCGCCACCCGACAGCTCCTTCACCGACGCCTCCGCCGGCGGAAGCCGCAGAGCGTCCATCGCGATGTCGATCGTGCGCTGGAGGTCCCATGCCCCGGCGGCCTCGATGCGAGCCTCGAGCTCGGCCTGCTGTGCGCCCAGCTTCTCGTAGTCTGCGTCCGGGTCGGACCACTTGGCCATCAGTGATTCGTAGTCGGCCAGGAGTGCGTTGACCTCGGCGACCCCTGCATGATGTTGCCGAGCACGTCCAACCCGTCGTCGAGCACCGGCTCCTGTTCCAGCAGCCCTACTGTGAAGCCGTCGGTCAGCTCGCCTCTCCGGTGTACTCGTCGTCCACGCCGGCCGTGATTCGCAGCAGGCTCGACTTGCCGGAGCACGTTCGGCCCGATCACACCGATCTTCGCTCCGGGGGTAGAACGAGAGGCTGATGTCGCTTAGTACGTCACGATCCGGTGGGATGAACTTCGTGACGCCACGCATGGTGAAGATGAACTGAGCCGCCATGCCACGACACTACGTGCTCGGGCCCCGCTCCCGACAAGGGCCGGAGCAGTGGTGCCGTGGTGACACAGGCGGCCCGTGACGGGCGATGGTGGGAGTCGGTGTCGCCCGTCGGCGGCAGCGCGGAGAACCCGGTTCACGCGTGAACCGGGTTCTCGTGGGATCGCTGTGGACGTCCTGCAGCGCGTTCAGGCGCCGACAGTGGCCCTACTTCTTGGCAGGTGCCTTCTTCGCGGGGGCCTAGCGCTTGGCCGGTGCCTTCTTGGCGGGGGCCTTGCGCTTGGCCGGTGCCTTCTTGGCGGGTGCCTTCTTGGCGGGGGCCTTGCGCTTGGCGGGGGCCTTGCGCTTCGCGGGTGCCTTCTTGGCGGGGGCCTTGCGCTTGGCCGGTGCCTTCTTGGCGGGTGCCTTCTTGGCGGGGGCCTTGCGCTTGGCCGGTGCCTTCTTGGCGGGTGCCTTCTTGGCGGGGGCCTTGCGCTTGGCCGGTGCCTTCTTGGCGGGTGCCTTCTTGGCGGGGGCCTTGCGCTTGGCCGGTGCCTTCTTGGCCGGCGCCTTCTTCTTGGTCGGCGCCTTGCGTTTGGCTGGGGCCTTCTTCTTCGCAGGTGCCTTCTTCGTTGTTGCCACAGATGCCCTCCTCGGCGGGCTTCATTGCTGATGAGTGCTCGTCAACCGATCATTGCCTTCCCCAGGAGACGATGACGGTTCACGGTATCGGGGTGTCGGCGTCTCCGACTCCCGGGGAGTGCAAGAACGATTCCCCTTCGCGGGGTGTCGTATTCCTGCACGACAAAGGACCTGACCTCACCGAGGTCGAGGTACTCACGAGGGCTGCGTGGCGCCGGATCAGCCATGAGCTTGAGGGGCACGTAGCAGCGGACGCCTTCGAGCTGCGCGTAGGCGCCGTGCGATGTGAACTCGACGATCTCAGCTTCGATGTTCGCGCCCGGTTGGTGTTCGGTGATGAAGCGCAGGAAGTCGGTCGGCGAGTTGATCGGTTCGGGCGATCCGCCTGCCTTGCGCTTGGCGGGGGTCCTGGCCGCTGCCTGGGGCTCACCGGCGGCCTGGGTCTTCTTCGCGGCCCGGGTTTTCGCCGAGGTCCTGGGCTGCTCGGCGGCCTGGGTCTTCCCAGCGGCCTTGGAGTGCTTCGCCGACTCCGTCTGGCCGGCGGTGCCGCTCTTGGTGCTGGTACCGCTCTTGCGCTTCGAGGGCCCCTTCGGCTCACGGGAGCCGCTGCCCGAGGGCTCGACCTTGCGGCGCTTGGCGTCCGCTGCCGCACGACGGCTCTTGGGACCCTTCACGGGCGTGCGCCCGACGAATACCCATCCCACACCCGGTACTGGCTTGCCGCCCAGGAGTCGATCGTCTTCGAACAGCCACGGGTGATCCGGGTGGAACTCCTGGAACGAGTCGTTGGAGAGCACGGTTGCCCCGCTGCGCTCCGCGATCGTCAGGACGAAGGCGTCGCCACGCCCGACCGTGCCGGCTGGCGGGACGAGGATCTCGCCGGCGACCACCGCCGCCTCGTACTCGCTGCGCTCCGACGGGTCGATCCTGTTGGGGAACGTCGCGTCGACAACCACAACGACGTTGTCGAAGCTGTACTCGGCCAGGAAGCGCGGACTGCCTCGTCCAGTTGAGCGAGGGACGGTCCAGTCCGCCCCTCGGTCGCGATGTTCGACCCGTCCACGACGAGGTGAGTTCCGCTCATGACGTGCTCAAGTGAAGCAGCTCACAGCACGCGAGTCGCGTTTATGCACCCGGCTGCACTCGGAGGGTTCGTCGTGCTCGGTGATGCAGCAGGCTCCCGATGGACCCAATACGATCGCCGGCGTGTTGCGCGCAGGTGCTGTTCGACTTCGGTGGAGTCGTGCTGTCCAGTCCCTTCGAGGCCTTCGCCGCGTACGAGCGGCGAGCCGGCCTCGCTCCCGGTGCGATCCGCGAGATCAACGCGACCGATTCCGATTCCAACGCCTGGGCGCGTCTGGAGCGTTCGGAGGTTGACATATCGTCGTTCTGCGAGCTGTTCGAGTCGGAGGCGGCGGCGCTCGGGCATCGGGTGTCGGGCGAGGAGGTGCTCGGGTGCCTGGCCGGTGAGGTCCGTCCCGAGATGGTCGTGGCGATCGAAGCCCTCCGTGGGAACTTCTCGGTGGGGCTTCTCACCAACAACTTCGTGGTGGGAACACCGCAGTGGTCGAGCGGTGGTCCGTTCGCCGAACTGCTCGGGCTCTTCGATGTGATCGTGGAGTCCTCAGAGGTGGGGTGTCGAAAGCCCGAGCAGCGGTTCTACGAGATCGCGTTGGAGCGCCTCGGCATCGCGGCGCACGAAGCGGTGTTCCTCGACGACCTGGGTGTGAACCTGAAACCCGCCGCGGCGATGGGGATGACGACGATCAAGGTGAGCGATCCCCTCGACGCTCTACGCGAGCTCGAAGGGATCGTAGGCATCCCGCTGAGGTAGCGATGCACGGGCCTTCACTCAGAACGGTTCGAACGCCGCGTGCAGGATCATCTCCTGTTCCTGGAGGTGTATCGCGTGGCTGCCGGTGGCCGGTGATCCCTCGGCGGAGCGGCTGACACGCTGGATCGCACAACGATCGCCGAAGCCGTCGTAGGAGTGGCCCCTTGACGAAGTTCCAGGGTCCCATGTTCTCGGGCTCCTCCTGGAGCCACACCAGCTCCCGGCAGTTCGGGTAACGGGCCAACTCGGCTGCCAGCATCTCGCCTTCGGCCACGGGTAGAGCTGCTCCACCCGGATCACCGGGACGTCCACGCCGCGCCGGTCACGCTGAGCTCTGCCTCCACCGACACCTTGCCCGACGCGAGCACCACCCGTCGCACGCCAGGCGCATCGGTGACGGTGGTGTCGGGAACGACCTCCCGGAACGACCCGCTGGTCAGCTCGTCGATGCGCGAATGCCAGTGGCGGTCCCGCAGGCCCGATTTCGGCGTGCTCACGATGAGCGGCTTGTGGACTTCGCAGTGGGCCTGGCGTCGAAGCAGGTGGAAGAACTGCGCAGGCGTGGTGGGCTGGCACACCTGGATGTTGTCCTCTGCGCAGAGTATGAGGAAGCGCTCCAGTCGCCCGAAGAGTGCTCCGGCCCCTGGCCCTCGTAGCCGTGGGGGAGTAGCAGCACCAGACTCGAGTGCTGGTCCCACTTGTCCTCCGCGGCCACCAGGAACTGATCGATCACGATCTGTGCCCCGTTGGCGAAGTCGCCGAACTGGGCCTCCCAGACCACCAGTGCATCGGTGTTGACCACCGTGTAGCCGTACTCGAATCCGAGAGCCGCGTACTCCGAGAGCAACGAGTCGTAGATCCAGAACTCCGAGCCTCCCTCCTTTGCCAGTTGACGCAGTGGGACGTACTCGGCGCCGGATTCGTAGTCGAACAGCGTGGAGTGCCGGTGCGAGAAGGTCCGCGACGTGAGTCCTGGCCCGCCACCCGCACCGAGGTGCCCTCGGCAAGCAGCGAACCCATGGCGAGCCCTTCGCCGAGCGCCCAGTCGATGTCGCCCTCGGCGAGTATCTCGGCGCGCCTGGCGAACTGCCTGGCGAGCTTGGGGTGCAGGGTGAACGAGTCCGGCGTCGTGTCCAACGCCTTGAAGACGCGGTCGAGCACGGATCGCTCCACGCTGGTGTCCACTCGTGGCAGTACGCCCACATCGGGCGGATGGGGCGCAGCCACCACCTGCGACTCGGGAGCGGCGGAGCGGGTCTCCTCGAGAGCCTCCTGAAGGCGTGACCCGAAGTCGATGAGCGGACTCGGCCTCGTCCAAGGTGATGTCGCCACGGCGGACCAGGTTCTCGACGTAGATCTTGCGCACGCTGCGAAGTGAGTCGATCTTGCGGTACATCCTGGGCTGGGTGTAGCTCGGGTCGTCTCCCTCGTTGTGGCCGTGGCGCCGGTAGCACACCATGTCGATCACGACGTCCTTGTGGAACGCCTGCCGGTATGCGAACGCTAAGCGGGCGACCCTGACGCACGCCTCGGGGTCGTCGCCGTTCACGTGCAGGATAGGTGCCTGGACCGACTTCGCGATGTCGGTGCAGTACTCCGAGGAGCGCGCCGACTCCGGGGAGTGGTGAACCCGAGCTGGTTGTTCACCACGATGTGGATGGTCCCACCCACCCGGTAGCCCTTGATCTGGCTCATCGCAGGGTCTCGGCGACCACGCCCTGGCCCGCGAAGGCTGCGTCGCCGTGCATCAGCACCGGGAGAACCGGGTAGCGGTGTTCACCGTCGGGGGGATCTGGTCCATCCTGGCGCGCGTCATGCCTTCGACCACGGGGTCCACTGCTTCGAGATGCGAGGGGTTCGCGGCGAGGTGAAGCGGCAACTCCTCACCCGAACGCGCCCGGAAGGTGCCCTCCTGGCCCAAGTGGTACTTGACGTCGCCCGAACCCTGGATGGAGTCGGGGTCGAGGTAGTCCTCGAACTCCCTGAACAGGGCGCTGTACGCCTTGCCCACGATGTTCACCAGCACGTTCAGGCGGCCGCGGTGGGGCATGCCCAACACCGCGCTGTCCATGTCGTCGTCGGCGGCCGCTTCGAGTACCGCGTCGAGCAGTGGGATCAGCGACTCGGCTCCTTCGAGGCCGAAGCGCTTCTGACCGAGGTACTTGGTGCCCAGGAACTTCTCGAGCGCTTCTGCGCCGTTGAGCTTCGACAGGATGTGACGCTGGTCGGCGTTGTCGAGGTGGTTGGAGGCACCCTCGACCTGCTCCTGGATCCAGCGCTTCTCCTCGGGGTCCTGGATGTGCATGTACTCGATGCCGATCGTGCGGCAGTAGGCGTCACGCAGCACATGCAGGATGTCACCAAGCGCCATCCGGTCGGTGTCCCCGACACGTGCATAGATCCCCTGTGACCCTCCGGTGAGGAAGCGCCTGTCCAGGTCCCAGATGGTCAGGCCGTAGGTGGCGGGGTCGAGTTCCGAGTGCATCTCGGGTGGATCCGCGGCCAGAGGATCCAGATCCGCGATCAGGTGCCCTCGCACCCGGTACATGTTGATCAGGGTCGAGACCTGCATCTGCTTGGCGACCTGGGTGTCCTCGCTGTCTGGGGCGTTCAGGTCCTGGCGCCACCGCACCGCCTCGTAGGGCACACCCAGAGCGGCGAAGATCTCGTCGTAGAATCCGTCCTCGCCCAACAGGAGGTCTTCGACCTTCTTGAGCATGAGCCCCGACTCGGCACCCTGGATGATCCGGTGGTCGTAGGTGGAGGAGACCGTCATCACCTTCGACACGCCGAGATCCGCCATGGTCCGCGGGTCCGAGCCTGAGAACGCCGTGGGGAAGCCGAGGCTTCCAACGCCGACGATCGCGCCTTGTCCGGGCATGAGGCGCGGCACCGATCGTTCGGTGCCGATGGTGCCCGGGTTGGTGAGGGTGACCGTCACCCCGGCGAAGTCGTCCACGGTCAACTTGTTGGTCTTTGCCTTGCGGACCATCTCGTCGTAGGCGGCCGCGAACCTCGCGAAGTCCATGGTCTCCGCGTTGCGGATGCACGGCACGATCAGGCTGCGTGAACCGTCGCGCTTCTCCATGTCGATGGCGAGACCCAGCCCGACGTGCTCGTGGCGCACGATTCGTGGCTCACCGTCGGGCCCGGTGACGAACGAGGCGTTGCATGCCGGCACGTGCTCGCCGAGAGCCTTGACGAGCGCGTAGCCGATGAGGTGGGTGAAGCTGACCTTGCCGCCCCTGGTGCGGCCGAGGTAGCCGTTTATCACCTGACGGTTGATCTCGAGCAGCTTCGCGGGGACCTCCCGGTACGAGGTGGCGGTCGGTACCTCGAGGCTCGCCTCCATGTTGGCAACGATCCGCTTGCCCGCCCCGCGGATCTCCTCTCCGGGGGCTCCTCGCCGACCGTCGCCTGCTCGGGTGGCCGCTGCCCGGCCTTCTTGGACTTCTTCGCCTTCTTGTCCTCTTTGCCTTCCGTGCCCTCCTTGTCCCCCTTGGCGACCTTGGGCTTCTGCGAGGCGTCCTCGAGCGGAGTCCTCGCAATGGGGGCGAACGCGTCGGGAGGCGCCGGTGTGTGTGGGGCGCCCGCTGCGGTTCCGTCGGTCGTGGGTGCTGCCGGCAACGTGGATGTGTCAGCTGGGTGGGCGCCCGCACGGGAGCGGGTTCCCAGTGGTGGGTAATCCTCGAAGAACTCCTGCCAGCTCGGGCCCACCGAGGCAGGGTCGGCGAGGTACTGCTCGTACATCTCCTCTACGAGCCATGCGTTCGGGCCGATCGGCTCGTTCGACGGGAACGCGGTCGCTGAGGGTGTGTCGGTCACAACCCCGATCCTACAGGCGCGAAACGGGGGTCGATCCGGCCAGGGCGGTATGGTGCGCGCTGTGTTGATCGCGACCTGGAACGTGAACTCGCTCAACGCCCGCATGCCCCGGGTCACGCAGTGGTTGGACGAGGTTCGCCCGGATGTCCTGTGCCTTCAGGAGACCAAGCTTGCGAACGACAAGTTCCCGCGATGGCCTTCAGCTCTCTCGGCTACGACTCGGTCCCACCACGGCGAGGGCCGCTGGAACGGGGTCGCGATCCTGTCGCGCGTGGGCATCGACGACGTGATCGCCGGCTTCGACGACGACCGCGAACCGGACCCCGACGCCCGAGCACTGTGGGCAACCTGCGGAGGAGTGCGGGTGTGCTCGGTGTACGTGCCCAACGGTCGGGAGATCGACCACGACCACTACCGCTACAAGCTCGACTGGCTCGCCCGGCTGCGCAACCACCTGGATCGTCACCACGCAGCGGACGAGGACCTGGTCGTGCTGGGCGACTGGAACGTGGCGCCCGAGGACCGTGACGTGTGGGACCCGTTGCACTTCGAGGGTTGCACCCATGTGAGTGCCGCCGAACGGGAGGCGATAGCCGAGGTCGCCGCGTGGGGCCTCGTAGACACCCTCCGGGAGCGCTACCCCGATGGAGGGATCTACAGCTACTGGGACTACCGCAACGGCGACTTCCACAAGCGACGTGGCATGCGCATCGACTACCTGCTGGCATCGGTGCCACTGGCACGGCGGAGCGTCGCGGACCTGATCGACCGCAACGCCCGCAAGGGTTCCAAGCCGTCGGACCATGCCCCTGTCATGGGCCGATTCGACTGAACGGAGGTCATGATGGGGGATCTGGACGACCTGGTCGCGGCGGCAACGGGTGCGCAGCCTGATCCCCAGGCAGAGGGTTCCGGCCCGCAGCACCGCAGCGTCAGGGTCGACGCGCTGTCGTCGCTCCGCGCCACCGCGCAACGCCGGCAACGCCGCAGGTTGGCGGATGCAGCGCGTGAACTGATCACGAAGGTCGTCGTCACCGCGGCCGGGGCGGACGACCTGGCTGGCGTCGCCGACCGTCTCGAGGAGCTCTGCGGGTTCCTCGGGGAGCTTCCCCCTCGGGGCAGGCCTACGAAGGCTTCTCCGAAGCGGCCAATGCCGGGGCCGCGATGAAGGCTGCGATGGCGCTGTTGAGCTCCGCTGCTCAGGATTCAGTTGCGCGGGATTCGGATTCGCAGGGCTCGGAGTCCGTCGGGAATGCTTCGGAGAGCGAGTCCGGATCCTGTGATTCCGCAGAGGACGAGTGGTTCGCCTTCTTCGACCAGAGCCCACTGAGCGGGCTGTCCAATCCGCTGTCACCGCCGCTGGTCCTCAGCTACGACCCAGCGGACGCAAGCGCGCTCCGGGGTCATGTCAACTTCGGAACTGCATACGAAGGACCACCCGGTTTCGTGCACGGAGGATACGTGGCCGCGGTGTTCGACGAGCTGCTGGGTGCGACCCAGTCGCTGTCGGGAACCCAGGGGATGACCGCGCACCTGGGTGTGGACTACCGCAGCCCCACCCCTGGGCGTGGATCTCGAGATGCACGGCTGGGTCGAGTCGATCGAGGGCCGCAAGATCCGGAGCCGCGCGACCCTCAAGGCAGGTGAGCAGCTGTGCGCGGAGGCAAGCGCCCTCTTCGTAGCGTTCGAACCGGGCGCATTCCTCGAACTGCTCGAAGCCCGTGACGTCTGACCTGTGCGTGGACGGCTGGTGGTGATTCACCGAGTCGTCAGTCGTTCGCTGAGGAGCCCTGGTGTGCTTCGCCCACGAGCCGCAGCAGGTCGGGACCGAATCGCTCGGCCTTGACCGCCCCGATCCCCGGCAGCGCGAAGTTCGGTTTGGGACGTGGGCCGCTCACTCGCCACCGAGCGGGCGTGGCATCGCTGAAGACCACGTAGGCGGGCACGTCCGCCTTGGAGGCCTGCACCCGCCTCCAGGATCTCAACGCCTCGAACAGCTCGGAGTCGGCTTCGGTCAGTTCGTCGACGGCTCTCCGGCTCGACCGCCTGCGCAGCGACGAACGCGCGGCGGCTGCGTTGCGGGAGACCTCGTCGCGGCTGGGAGCACGCCTGGGAGGACCCATCCCGGAGCGGATGTCGTCCAGCCACGGCGAGGGTGCGCGCCGCACGGTCCGTCTTCCGAAGGTCCGTGAGGTGGCATATGTGCAGTGGAGCTGATCGCGTGCCCTCGTGAGGGCGACGTAGAGGAGCCGGCGCTCCTCCTGCGTGGCCTCGGGGTCCTCCTCTGCGTGGTGGATGGGCACGTAACCCTTCTCCAAGCCGGCCACATGCACGATCGACCATTCGAGCCCCTTCGCGGCGTGGAAGGTGACGATCTCCACGGCATCGCCGTGGTGGTCGGTGTCCCGCAGGGTCGCGTGCAGCCACGAGGCGAAGTCACCGGTGGAGCTGCCGGGATCAGCGCGAGGTATTCGTTGCCGAGGCGCACCAGCTCCGAGATGTTGGCGCGCCGCTCGTCGTTCAGATGGTGCTCCGTGACATCGTGGCCGGACGGTTCGGGCCGCTCCGGGTCCATCCCCGAGCGGCTCAGTCGGTCGCAGTCAGCGAGGAAATCGCTCACCGACAACGCTGATCGCAGCCGCTGGAGCGCCTCTTGGACCTCGGGCTGTTCGAGAAGGGGAGCCTGCCCCCGGACCCGGTGTGGAATCCCGGAGGCCCCGAATGCCTCGGAGAAGGCGGCCGCCTGGGAGTTGGTACGCACCAATACCGCCTGGGTCCGCCAGGGGTCGCCGGGACGGCGAAGATCCCGACAGGATCGCACCACCGCTGCTGCCTCGGCCTTCTCGTCGTCGAAGCCCCGGATCGTCGGGCGTGCCCCAGGGGCACGGTTGGCTCTCAGGGCCATCATCCGCGAGCCACCGGTCGACAGCAGCGCGTTCGCCGCGGTGAGGATCTCGGGGTGGAGCGGTAGTTGTCGTGGAGGGTCACGGTGGAACCGCCTGGGAAGAAGCGGTCGAAGTCCACCAGGTAACGGGCGTCGGCGCCGTTCCAGGAGTAGATCGCCTGGTTGGGGTCACCCACGACGCACAAGGTCGACTCCGACCCGAGCCAGGCGGTGAGCAGGCGGTGCTGAAGCGGGTTCACGTCCTGGAACTCGTCGACGTACAGGTATCTGAAGCGCCATCGCCGCGCGGTCGCGTAGACGGGATCTGCCTCCAGGTCGCGTGTGGCCAGGCGCAACAGGTCGTCGAAGTCCACCATGCGCCGCTTCTTCTTGGTGTCGCGGTAGCGGGCGAAGACCTCCGCGAGCACATGGGGATCAACGGCGGGTCGCGATCCGCGGCTACCGCGGCTGCGGGATAGTCCTCGGGCTCGACCAGGCGTGCGGAGGCCCATTCGATCTCGGCTGTCACGTCGAGGGGCAGGGTGCGGGACCCCGACGGGCACAGCCGGGCGATGAAGCCCACCTTGCGGTCCATCAACTCGGGTGGGCGGATGCCGCGCTCCTCCCATCGCTGACGGAGCTGCGCGTAGGCGATCGCGTGGAAGGTGCCTGCCTGGATTCCCTGGCGAAGCCCCAGCCGCCCCAGCCGCTCGCGCAGCTCCGCCGCCGCCTTTCGTGTGAAGGTGACCGCCAGGACCCGTGCGGGGTCTGCCTCGCCCGTCTCGGCGAGGTAGGCGATGCGGTGGGTCAATACCCTCGTCTTTCCAGATCCCGCCCCGGCGAGGATCCGCAGCGGCGAGCCGGTGGATGTGACCGCGGCGCGTTGGTCCGCGTTCAGGCTGCGCAGCAAGCCGTCGATCGTGTCTGCGCCCGGTGGGTGCTTCACCGTCGGGAACCTACCAGCGCCCCGTGACAGCCATGATCGCCGGCCCACACTCTCGACCTGTGTCCACATCCCCGAACTGTCCGGTGTGGTGCGCGGATTCCGCAGCTGAGGCCGACCAGTCGGCGGGGGGCGTAGCTTCCGGAGGATGGAACCCGTGCCCATGGACGACTTCGAGCGACTGGTCGGTGATGCCCTAGACGCCATGCGCGGGGACCTGGCATCACGAATGGACAACGTGGTGGTCTGTGTCGAGGTGTCGCACCCCGACGAGGATCTACTGGGCCTCTACGAGGGGTTCCGCTCACTGAGCACAGGCTATACGGTGCCATGGAGCTACCGGACACGGTGACCCTGTATCGCGGCCCGATCTGTGCGATCAGCCGCGACGAGGCCGAGGTCGTCGAACAGGTGCGGGTGACGGTCATCCACGAGGTGGCGCATCGCTTCGGCCTCGACGACGACCAACTCGGCGAGCTGGGGTGGGCCTGGGCGGTCCACCCCAGCTCGCCCCTGGGCAGCCCGCCGGATCGTCCGTCGCGGAGGGTGCCGGCACAGTTACGCTTGGCGCGTGGGAATCAACGAGAGCCATCTGCACCGCAACGAACGGATCATTCTCGATCTGCACCCTCATTGGGTGATGCTGGTCAAGGGCATCCTGGCCGTTCTCGTATCGACTGCGATCGGCGGATACCTGGCGTTCGGCGTCGGCGAAGGCACGCTGCAGACGGGCCTGCGTTGGGTTGCGCTCCTGTTGATCGTCCTCAGCCTCGGCTACTTCGCCCAACGTTGGGTCTCGTGGTACTCGACCAACTTCGTGGTAACCACCGACCGCTGCATCTACAGGTCCGGGATCCTGTCGAAGCGTGGAATCGAGATCCCCTTGGAGCGCATCAACACGATCTTCTTCGAACAGCGGTTGCTCGACCGGATCCTCAAAGCGGGAAGCCTGGTGATCGAATCGGCGGGGGAGATGGGGCGCCAGACCTTCCAGGACGTGCGCAACCCTGTGCACGTCCAGAACGTCATCTACCAGGCGATGGAGGAGAACGAAACCGCAAGTTCGACCGCATCTCGGGCGGTGGGCAGCCTTCCACGGCCGACGAGCTCGCCAAGTTGGTAGAGCTCCACGCCCAGGGTCATCTCTCCGACGTCGAGTTCGAGGCACAGAAGGCCCGCCTGCTCGGGAGCTGAACCGGGCGAACTGACTGACCCGGGCGAACTGACTGACCAGGGCGAACTGAATGGTGTGGGCCACCGATTAGGTGGCCCACACCCGTCAGTTCGCCCTGGCGGAAGCTAGCGCAGCTGCACCGAGATCCCCTCGCTGGGGACCACCCGCCACGCGCCATGCGATGCCAACGGTGACCCGCCCAGGTCCAGAGCCGGATCGCACAGCGCCACGACGCAGCCACCGAAGCCGGCACCGGTGAGTCGTGCGCCGTACACACCCGGGACGGCGGCGAGCGCGCCCACGAGGTCGTCGAGCACCCTGGTTTGAGACCTCGTAGTCCGAAGCGAGAGAGCGGTGGCTGGCCAGCATCAGCCGGCCGGCATCGGGCATGTCGCCACGCCCGAGGGCCTCGGCGAACTCCACGGCGCGGTCGCATTCGCTGCGGACGTGTCGGGCACGCCTGCGCAGCAACGGATCACCCAGCGCCTCGACTTCGGTGTGATCGGCCGACGGAAGCGGGCCGAGCAACTCGGCGGCCTCCTCCGCTCTGGCCCGGCGATCCGCGTAGGCCGAACCGGCGAGGCGGCGCGCCTCTCCGCTGTGCAGCACCCATACCGCCGCCGAATCCGGAATCGGGACATGGGTCACCTCGAGCGTGGCGCAGTCGATCAGCGTCGCCGCTCCTGCGGTTCCCCGGCAGATCGAGAGCTGGTCCATGATCCCACTCGGAACGCCGACCGCCCTGTGCTCGGCGCGCTGGCACAACAACGCCAGCTCCGCTCGCTGTGCGACGTCCAGGTCCGTCGGGTCCCCGGCGGATCCGGCCAACGACCCCGGTGGCAGCGATGAGCGGTCGCCCTCGCCTTCAGGTGCAGCCGACGCGGCCAGCAGGGCTAGCGCGGTGGCCACCTCCAGCGCGGCGCTGGAGGAGAGCCCAGCTCCAGCGGGAATCGTGCTGGTGAGGGTACCCACCAGTCCCGCAACCGATCCCAGCTCGGCTGCGACCGCAGCGACGTAGCGTCCCCACTCGGGGTGGACCGTGCCCGGAGAGCCCACCGGGAGCCGAGATGCAGCTCCTCGGGTTCCATGTCCGAGGTCAGCCTGATCTCGCGCCCGCCCGTATGCGCCTCGACGGTGGTCCCGAGATCGATCGCCATCGGCAGCACCAGCCCGCCCATGTAGTCAGGTGGTCGCCGATCAGGTTGACCCGACCAGCCGCGGTCGCAGTCACATTCATGGTGGCCCGGGTTGCTCCCGGAGAGTGCGGGCGGCTGCGGCGGGCTCCACCGGGTCGAAATGGATCCCACCTCCCAATTCGGCAGAGGCCACGTACCGGGGTGTCCCCGGAGAGCGCAGGTACGGCGAGATGTGCAGGTGCAGCGGTTGGGGCGCGAACACCTCGCTGCTCGAGGGCCGCTGGTGAATCCACAGCATGTAGGGCATGACACCCTCTGCGACCTGGTCGAGTCTGGCCAGCACGTCGATCAGGATCGACGCCAGGCCGTTGCGGTCCATTCCGTCGTCGGTGAGCGATCCCTGGCCGCCGGCGGTTGCCACCAGCAGCTCGTAGGGCCAGGTGGGGGCAGAGGGCACCACGCGCTCCAGTCGCCCGCTGCGGCCACGAACAGTGCGTCCGAGGAATCGGGGAGCTCGATGACCCCGTCGGTGAGCTCCCGCAGTGGCTGAGGCGGCACCTCGGCATACGCGTAGATCTGGCCGTGCGGATGGGGATCGTGGCACCCACCTCCGGGCCGCGGTTCTCGAAGATGAGCACGTAGTCGACGTCGTCGCGCGCCGACAGCACCCGGGTTCGCTCGGTCCACAAGTCGACGACCTTCAACGCACCGTCGATCCCGAGCTGCCAGAAGGCCAGGTCGTGCTCAGGGGTGTATAGGACCATCTCCACAACGCTCGTCGGGCATCGCGGGCCAGCGGTTCGGGAACCACTTGACGTCGTAGTGGCCCTCGGGTGCTTCCAGGCCACCCGGGCAGAAGGGGCAGGAGTCGTCATGGTTGAGGTTCGGCCTCGCCTGCCTGCTCGGAACCACGATGGTGCGGGTACGGGTGAGGGGGTCGGTTCGGATCACGGGTTCGGTCATCGGCGCTCTCCGCTCGTGCTCAGGACGGTCGCGGAAGTTCCGAGATCGCTGCCGCCAATGCTTCGAGGGCGGGGATCTCGAAGGGAGCACGCAACGCCACGTTGACCTGCTGCGCACCGGCTTGCGCGTAGCGACCGATGCTGTCGACCATCTGCGCGGTGGAACCCATCAGGACACCGGGTCGCACGAACTCGGCGATCACCCCGAACTGCCGGGCAAGTGACTCCTCGTCGGTGCGACGCCCACGTTGACCGACCGGACGACCTCACTCGGGTCACGCGAGATCGCCGCACAGTGCCCGTCGAGCACTTCGTTCTTGCGCCGGTAGATGTCCGGGTCGATGAACGGCACGTTCCAGCCATCCGCGTGAGCCGCCGCGATCGCGAGCGTCCGCTTCTCGCCTCCGCCTCCTATCCACAGAGGCATCGGCCGGCGCAGGGGTGCGGGGTCACAGGTCGCACCGTCGAGTCTGAAGTACTTGCCCTCGTGGTCCACCGGGGCGCCCGTGAGGAGCGCCTTCAGAGCCGCCGCGTACTCCGCCAGGGCGGTCCAGGCGATCGCCGGCCGATCCGAACTCGATGCCGTGGGCGTCGTACTCCTGTTGGTCCCAACCTGCGCCCAGGCCGACCTCGCAGCGCCCGCCGCTGAAGTGGTCGATCGTGGCCATAGCGTTGGCCAACACGGCCGGGTGGCGGTATCCCGCGCAGTACACGAGCGAACCGCATCTGACCCTGGAAGTGTGCATGGCCAGCGCCGTGTGGGCGCGATCCCCTCGAAGCACCGGGTGGAGGTGCCGTCGGCCGCATAGAAGTGGTCCCATATCGAGATCCACTCGAACGGGAGCTCCTCGATGCGTGTCCAAAGGGTTCGCAGCTCGTCCGTGGTGGTGTTCGCAGGAGCCGTGTGCACGCCGAAGGTGATGTCCATGATCGTCTCCTTGGTGGTTGCAGCACGACAGCACCGTCATGGTGCCGCCGGGCGGCGCGGTAACACCAGCGTTGCGTATTCTGGCAACGCGCCGCGGCACCGAACGGGGATGTAGGTTGCTCCGATGCTCTCGGCGGGCCAGGTTGCGTGGCGTGGGTGTGGGGGAGCGCGCCGGTGATGCCCCCGACTCGACGCCTTGGAGTGGCAGCGGCGCTGGTGGACGGGGAGGTGGTGCCGGGCGATGTGGTTCTGCGAGGGGGTGTGATCGACGCAGTCGGGCAGTCCATGGGTCGCGGTGCCCGCG
The DNA here is from genome assembly GCA_027493675.1 of Microthrixaceae bacterium. GTDB lineage: Bacteria > Actinomycetota > Acidimicrobiia > Acidimicrobiales > Microtrichaceae > JAMLGJ01. The sequence goes on from JAOSKI010000012.1 coordinate 177,022, forward strand.
GGATCGCCGTGGCGGGCTTCGTGGACTGGCAGGTGAACGGGTTCGCGGGAGTCCACTTCACCGACGCCGACCCCGAGGGGTTCGTCCGCGCCGGGGACGCCCTGGCTCGCGCCGGCGTGGTGTGGGCCGCACCCACGATCCTCGACACGACCCTGGGACGCTACGAGCGGGCACTAGCCGTGCTCGCCGAGTTCGGCCGTGACCATCCCGAGGGCGGATACCTCGGCGCCCACCTCGAGGGCCCGAACCTGGCGGCCGAGTTCCGTGGCGCGCACGATGCCTCGAACTTCACCGACGGGGACACGCGACTGGTGGATCGGCTCATACGCGCCGGGCCGGTATCCATGGTCACCCTCGCTCCGGATCGTCGCGGTGTGATGGAGATGATCCCCCGCTGGATCGAATCCGGGGTGTTCGTGAGCCTCAGGCACACCAACGCGGACGCGGCAACCTGTGTCGCGGCGATGTCACGAGGAGCCCGCGCCATCACCCACTGCTGGAACGCGCACCGCAGGTTCTCGCCACGTGATCCCGGGCCGGCCGGGTGGGCCCTGTCGAGCTCCGAGGTGACAGTGGGGCTGATCGCGGACGGGGTCCACGTGGCCCCGGAGGTGCTAGTGGTCACCTTCGCTGCTGCTTCGGGAAGGGTGGCGCTCACCACCGACGCAGTCGCTGCGGCGTGTGCCGAGGGTGACCGGCCGTCCTCGCGGGGACCTGCGTTGGTCGCGCAGGGGGCCGCGAGGTTGGTCGACGGCACGCTCGCCGGTTCAGTCGCCACGCCCACCCGGATGCTCCGGGTGCTGGAGGCCTCCGGGGTCCCCTTCGAAGCGGGTGTGCATGCGCTGTCGGCTCCACAGGCTGCCGCGCTCGGACTGCGGAGGAACCTGCTGCGGCCCGGTGATCCGGCCGACGTGACGGTGCTGGCGGATGACCACGGGGTGTTGCAGACATGGCGCCGTGGCGTGCGGGTGTTCTGAGCATCCACGGCGATCCCCCGAAGATGGGGCTACAGGACTCCGACCTACTTGACCGCTCGGTCGACTACGTCAAGGATTCCCCGATGCCCATCATGCAGGTCAGCGACATCGAGATCTACTACGAGACCTTCGGGAACCCCGACCACGAGGCGCTGCTGCTGGTCAACGGTCTGGGCACCCAGGCGGTCGGCTACGAGGTCGAGTTCTGTGAAGCCCTCTCGTCGATCGGGCTGCACGTGATCCGCTTCGACAATCGTGACGTGGGCTTGTCGACCCACATCGACGCCGACCCGCCGGATGTGTTCGAGGCGCTCGCTGCGGTGATGGCCGGCGGAGATGTCAACGCTGCGTACACACTGAGCGATCTCGCCGCCGACGCAGCGGGGCTGCTGGATGGCCTCGGTATCGGCTCCGCGCACGTCCTCGGTTCGTCCATGGGCGGCATGATCGTGCAGACGATGGCGATCGAGACGCCCTCGAAGGTCCGAACGGTGACCTCGGTGATGTCCACGACCGGGGAGCGCGAGTACGGCATGCCCGACCCCGAGTGCCTGCAGGGCCTGGCCGCGATCATGGTTCCAGCGGAGACCCGTGAGGAGCGCATCGAATCCGGGATCGCGCTGCAGAAGCTGATCGGAACGCCCGGGACGTGGGATCCGGAGCGGGTACGTGCACGGGTGGCCGAGCAGGTGGATCGGAGCTTCGATCCCGACGGCACCGCGCGCCAGATGATCGCGATCCTGGCGTCGGGATCACGTGCCGAAGGACTCGCCGAGGTCGACCTGCCGATGATGGTGCTGCACGGAGACGCGGATCGGCTGGTGGACATCTCCGGCGGGAGACGTACCGCGGAGTTGGTGAGGGACGCGGAGTTCCGCCTGATGGAGGGCATGGGCCACGACCTGCCCCCTGAGTATTGGCAACGGATCGGTGACGCTGTGGCAGCAGTGACCGGAAAGGAGAGGTGAGTCGTGGGGCCACTGCATGGATTCAAGGTCATCGAGGTCGCGGGAATCGGGCCGGGTCCGTTCACCGCGATGATGCTCGCGGACATGGGCGCCGACGTGGTGCGTGTGGACCGAGCGGACCGCGTGGGCGGGGATCCGTCCTCACCCCCGGTCGACGTGTTGTACCGGGGTCGTCGTTCGATCGGGGGTGAACCTGAAGTCGCCCGAAGGTGTCGAGTCGTCCTCGATCTGGTCGAAGGAGCCGACGCCCTCATCGAGGGGTTCCGGCCGGGTGTGACCGAGCGTCTGGGCATCGGTCCTGACGAGTGCCTGGCCCGCAACCCCAAGCTCGTCTACAGCCGCATGACCGGGTGGGGACAGGACGGCCCGTATGCCGACACCGCCGGCCATGACATCAACTACATAGCGCTGGCAGGAGCCCTCGCCCACCTGGGTCGCGCCGGTGAGCAGCCGACTCCGCCGATCAACCTGATCGGCGACTTCGGTGGTGGGGGGATGCTGCAGGCCTTCGGCGTGGTGTGCGCCCTTTTGGAGGCGCAACGCTCCGGCGAGGGACAGGTCGTTGATGCCGCCATGGTGGACGGGACCGCCACGTTGATGACCATGATGTGGGCCTTCACCGCGATGGGCGTGTGGACCGAGGACCGTGGATCCAACATGCTGGACACCGGCTCTCACTTCTATGACACCTACGAGACCGCCGACGGCAAGTACGTGTCGATCGGCTCCATCGAGCCCCAGTTCTACGCCGAGCTGTTGCGGCTCACTGGCCTGGAGGAGCACCTGGCGGGCAGGGCAAGGACCTGCCGTTCCAGTTCGACGCCTCGCAGTGGCCCGCGCTCAAGGCGGAGCTGGCGGAGATCTTCGCCACCCGGACGCGTGACGAATGGTGCGAGGTGATGGAGGGCACCGACGTCTGCTTCGCTCCCGTGTTGACGATGAGCGAGGCCGCAGCGCACCCGCACAACGTGCAGCGCAAGACGTTCGTGGAGTACGGGGGAGTCACCCAACCTGCTCCGGCTCCCCCGGTTCAGTCGCACGCCCGGTGAGATCCAGCGCGTGCCGTCACATCCGGGCCAGGACACCGACGACGTGCTCGGGGACTGGCTGTCGTTGGACGACACAGCGGTCGCTGCGCTTCGCGAAGCGGGCGCGGTCGCCTGAGAACCCGTTTGGGGGCGGTCGTCGATGCCGGGTGCTCGTCGGGCCCCGTGTGGTGCCCGATGGGCGGGATCCTCGCTGTGTCGTGACGTCGCCGGGCGGGTGTGATGGGGCGAAAGCTGACACCCGCCCGGCATCAGGTCAAGCTACGAGGGGGGTGCGACATCCATCGTGCGAAGGTGCACCCAGGCGAACTGTCGGGTGTGGACCACGGGTTCGGTGGCTGAGGCCGGTCAGTTGGCGGGGGTGGGTGGGGGCGCTCAGGCGGCCCGCGGACCTTTGATCCTGTGCCTCATCTGGCCTTCCGGGCCGAAGAGGCGCATCCTCCAGCCGGTGAGGAGCTCGGTGGTGTCACGGTCCTCGGGATGGAACCCACGCCTGTTGTACTCCCGGATCATCGCTGCGGTCTCGCGGCCGAGCAGCGGGGTTCCTGCGGAGCTTCGCGAAGCTCCTGGTCAAGCAGGGCAGGTCCTTGGCGTCGGGGTCCAGCGCAAGCGACACCATCGTTCCGACGATCAAGGCCAGGATGAACCCCACAGTCGTCGCCCGCATGATGTTCACCCGGACTTGCTCACTCCCGGAGACCTCCTGGAACACGTCGAAGGCCACCGTCTTGTGCTCGTTCTCCTCGATGGCGTGCCAGTAGAAGAGCTCACGCACCTCGGCCACGTCGGTGTCGGTATCGAGGAATCCGGTCGTGAGCAGGACCTCGGCCAAGGTGGCGGTGTAGTGCTCCAGAGCCGCGGTCAACGCCAACTGGTAGGACTTCGGGGCCACCTTGGCGATGATCCCGAGCAGGAGGCGGACTCGTCGGTCGAGGAACCGCACCGGATAGCCGAGCTCGCCGAGCGCAGTGTTGAAGGCCCTGTGCTCCCGACCGTGAATCGCCTCCTGGCCGATGAAGCCCCTCACCTGGGCCGCCAGGCCGGGATCGGTGATCCGGTCGCGATAGTTGCGCACAGACTGCACGAAGAAGTCCTCCCCCCTCGGGGAACATGCAGCTCAACACCGTCACCACGTGGCTGCTGAGGATGTCGTCTGCCATGAAGTGCCGGTGGAGCTCCACCGCCTCGAAGTCGAAGTCGACCCGTCGAGTGGGAATCCCGCGCGGTGCTCCACCGGGTCGGGTGCCGGTGGGTTCCTCCGGTTGCACCGAGTACTTCGGATCGGCACCGTCAAGCGCTGAGCGCACTTCCTGAGACGTTGTGGACGGGGTCATGGATCTATTCTTCTACGGATGGTAGGGAAAAGTCGAGCGTAGGGGGATGCCGGTGTCTCGCTTGGCCCCCGTGGGATCCGTCGTGGTGCACCGATCGGGCGAGTCGTCCGGCTGCCCGGCTACCGTGGAGGGATGACCGGTGTAGCCAGGCGAGGACGCCCGCGCCTCACCGAGGGCCAACGGGCCACCCAACGTGCTGAGGTTCTCGCGGGCGCGATGGATTCGATCCGCAGGCGTGGAGCCGAGGTGTCGTTGCAGGAGATCGCCCACGACAGCGGAGTGTCCAAGCCGGTCCTGTACGGCCATTTCGGTGACCGGCTTGGCCTCGCGGACGCTATCGCCGTGGTGATGGCCGACGACGTGACCGACACTGCGATGGATGAGGTGGAGCGCCTCTCCGGAACCGGGAGGCGAGATCCACTTCGACGCGGCGGTCCGCGCGATCGTGGCTTCGCTGATCGACGTGGTGGAGCAGGAACCCGCGATCTACGGGTTCCTCATCCGCACCATTCGCGCCGGTGAACGCGGCTTCTTCGACAACGCACTCGTGGATGTGATCCGACTGCGAGGCGGTCGACTCGTCGAGCTGGCCAACCCGCGGATCGACCGCGACGTGCGTGAGGTCCTCGTCGACGGCGCATTCGGCTTCCTGTTGTTCTCCATCGAGTCATGGAAGGCGACAGGGGCCCCGGGTCGTGAGGAGTTGGTCGGAAATGCTCACAGACGCCGTGGTGGCAGGGTTCGCCTCGGCTGCAGGTGAGCCCTGAGTTGCCGTCCGTGGGTCGGGCGGCCCTTGTCCGCCCGACCCACAGTGCTCCCGCCGCCGCCGTACCGAGTGTGCCCGGCATGCCCACCCGAGGCGATGGGCGGATCCCCCAACGGAGGGTCCTCGGGGCCCAGAGGCTCATGAACGGCCATACAGCCTGCGGTGGTGCCCGGTGCCTGCGGTGGTGCCCGGTTGCCTGCGGCGGTGCCCGGTAGCTTGTGGCGGTGCCTGCACTGGTCTGCTTCCACGCCCATCCCGACGACGAGGCCATCGCCACCGGCGGCCTCATGGCGCAGACCGCCGCCGCAGGTGGTCGCGTTGTGCTGGTGGTGGCCACGAAGGGGGAGCGCGGCCGACCTCAGCCCGGCGTGCTGGCCGAAGGGGATGCGCTGTGGGAGCACCGCATTCCTGAGACGTTCGCAGCGGCGGAGATCCTCGGAGTGGATCGCGTCGAGTTCCTCGGATACGTCGACTCGGGAATGATGGGTGAGCCGACGAACGCCTTCCCCTACTGCTTCTGGCAGGCCGACGTCGACAGAGCGGCGCACAGGCTGGCGGCGATCCTCACCGAGGAGAACGCCGATGTGCTGACCGTGTACGACGATCACGGCGGGTACGGTCACCCGGATCACATCCAGGTGCACCGGGTGGGACTGCGCGCCGCGGAGATGGCAGGTGTGAGCCGCGTCTTCCAGTCGACCATGAACCAGACCCGCATCGAGGCGGCCCTGGCGGAGCAGTCCGCCGCCATCGAGGAGGCCCGTGCGGACGGCGTCGACGTGCCGGAGCCGTCGAGCGTGTTCGGCAAACCGGAGCACGAGATCACCCACGGGCTGGATGTGAGCCGGTATCTCGCCGAGAAGCGCGCCGCCATGGCGGCCCACTCGAGTCAGATCTCGAGCGATTCGTGGTTCCTGTCCATGGAGGACGACATGTTCGCAGTGGCGTTCGGAACCGAGTGGTACATCGAGACCGGGGCACCACGACCCGCGTCGGAGGCATTGAGGACATCGATCTGGTAGTCAACGTAGCCAGGAGTCCTCGAAGCCCGAAAGAGCCCCGTCGCCCCGCCACACCACGGTGTCCTCGACGAAGCGGACCACCACTGCCGGACCCGCCAACTCCGACAGCACCGGTGTGCCGGCTTCGTCCGTGCCCGACACCACGACCAACCTCAAGAAGTTGGAGGTGAGATGTGGCTCGATCGAGCCGATCGTCGTGGCGACCACCTCCCAGCACGGGTCCGTCGTGGCCTCGCGGCGAACCACCATCAACGTGGCCAACGACACGGCGACCTCGTCATGGTCGACCTGGAGCCGGTGGATGATCAGCCTGGCGTGCCGCACCGCTCAAGCATGTCAGGCGGCCTTCCTCAGGGCGTCAGCGGCCGCGGGTTCACCTTGGCGGGCTTCGGTAGGGCCTGGGGGCACTTGTAGGCTCGCCTGTCGTGCACGGTCAGCTCCCCCGATGATCCTCGCCACCGTCGTATTGGACCTCCACGTGGTGTGGGCATGGTTCGTGGTGCTTGCCAATGCGGCCGTCGGCCTCTGGAGCCTGGGTGCGCACTGGGTTCCGGCGCTCCGTGTCAAGGCGCTGTGGTGGGCCGTGATCGCAGCCGAGCTGGCCATAGCGGTGCAGGTGATCCTGGGCGTGGTGCTCGTGGCCGGTGAGGGCATCGAAGCCCCCGAGTTCCACATGTTCTACGGCTTCATCGCCTTGATCTCGGTTGCGATCCTCTACAGCTACCGAACGCAGGTCAAGGCATGGCTCTACCTGCTGTACGGCTTCGGGAGCCTGTTCCTGATGGGGTTGGGGATCCGGGCGATGGTGCTCGGCTGAACCGTCGCGGATGCAGGGGGATCCGTCGCTACTGGCTCAGGCGGTTTCGCAGATCGTCGAGCTGCCGCGCATCTCGGCGGGCAGGCGCTCACCGATGAACTCGAAGTGGTCCTCGATGAGCTCGAGCTCGTCCTTCCAGGAGGCCTTGTCGACGGTGAGGAGGCGCTCGAGGTCCGCCGTCGGCAGGTCCAGACCCTCGGTGTTCAGGGACTCCGGTGTAGGCACGTTGCCGATCGGTGTCTCGACGGCGTCGGCGTCACCCTCGACACGCTCGAGGATCCACTGCAGCACCCGGCTGTTGTCGCCGAAGCCCGGCCAGATGAACTTGCCCGCGTCGTTCTTGGCGAACCAGTTCACCCAGAAGATCTTCGGGAGCTTGTCCTCGTCGGTGGCAGCGCCGATGTCGAGGTAGTTCTGGATGTAGTCGCCGACGTTGTAGCCCATGAACGGCAGCATCGCGAACGGGGTCGAATCGCACCTGGCCGATCGCGCCCGCTGCCGCAGCGGTCTTCTCCGAGCTCATGATCGCTCCGAGGAAGGTGCCGTGCTGCCAGTCGCGTGACTGGGTGACCAGCGGGACGTTGGTGGCGCGGCGACCGCCGAAGAGGATGGCGGAGATGGGCACGCCGGCGGGATCCTCCCAGCGCGGCGAGATGGACGGGCACTGCGCGGCCGGAGTGGTGAATCGGGCGTTGGGGTGCGCGGCCGGCGTGTCGGAGTCGGGGGTCCAGTCGGCGCCCTTCCAATCGGTCAGGTGCGCGGGCGGTTCGTCGGTCATGCCCTCCCACCACACGTCGCCGTCGTCGGTCTTGGCGACGTTGGTGAAGATCGAGTTGCCGTGCAGCGATGCCATGGCGTTGGGGTTGGAGCGTTCCGAGGTGCCGGGTGCCACACCGAAGAACCCCGCCTCGGGGTTGATGGCGTACAGGCGTCCGTCGTCACCGAACTTCATCCACGCGATGTCGTCGCCGATGGTCTCTAGGTCCACCCCGGGAGGGTGGGGATGAGCATCGCCATGTTGGTCTTCCCGCAGGCGGAGGGGAAGGCGGCCGCGATGTAGCGCGTCTCGCCCTGGGGTGGCGTGATGCCGAGGATCAGCATGTGCTCGGCCATCCAGCCCTCTTCGCGGGCCATGGTCGAGGCGATGCGCAGCGCGAAGCACTTCTTGCCGAGCAGGGCGTTGCCGCCGTATCCCGAGCCGTAGCTCCAGATCTCACGGGTCTCGGGGAAGTGCGAGATGTACTTCTCGGCGTTGCACGGCCAGGGAACGTCTGGGCGTTCGTTGCCATCGGAGTCGGCCAGCGGGTAGCCCACCGAGTGCAGGCACGGCACCCAGTCGCCGTCACCCAGCACGTCGAGTGCGCCCTGACCCATTCGCGTCATGGTGCGCATCGAGGTGGCCACATACGGCGAGTCGGTCAGCTGCACACCGATGTGGGCGATGGGGGAGCCGAGCGGACCCATGGAGAACGGCACCACGTACATGGTGCGACCCTTCATGGACCCCTTGTACAACTCGAGCATCTCGGCGCGCAGTTCCGCCGGGGGACGCCAGTTGTTGGTCGGCCCGGCGTCGATCTCGAACTCGCTCGCGATGAAGGTGCGGTCCTCCACGCGGGCCACGTCGTCAGGATCCGACAACGCCAGGTAGCTGTTGGGACGCAGGGTGGCGTCGAGCTTCTCGAAGGTGCCACCGCGCACCAGCAGCTCCGCGAGTTGGTCGTATTCCTGTTCGGTCCCGTCGCACCAGTGGACATCGGAGGGCTCGAACACGCCTGCCCAGTGCTCGACCCAGTCGATCAGCTTCTGGTTGTCGGTGGTTCCTGCCATTTGGTGCCTCACTCCGTCGGTTGTTGTCGATGGTCGGGTGTTGTCGATGGACGTGTCTCGTGTATTGGATTGCCGTTGCGGGGGTGGTGGTTGTGCGACCGGGAATCCCTGGTGCAGCTCAGCGCTCGGGGGACGGGTCGGCGTGCCCGGCGAAGTCAGGGGTCCCCATGTCGATCTCCGATCCCAACGAGAGCTTCGTGGCCATGCCGGACCCGTCGAGCTCGAAACGCACACGCTGGCCTTGGCGCAGCATCCTGAACAGGGAACCCTCCAAGGCGTCGGGGGCCAGCTCGAACTCGCTCAGGTCCGTGTCACGCAGGAGCGTGCCGATCCCGATTGAGGGGTCGTAGGACTTGATCACGCCTTGCAACTGACTGGCTCCTCGCTTCGGAGCGGACCCGTGGTCCGCGTCCCTTACAGGGTTGCCGAACCGAGACGGCCGCACTTCGTGAACGTGGTGACAACCTGCGCCATCAGGGTACCGGCCGGTCATGACGTGGACAAAGGAGCCCGAACGACCGCGAGGGAAGCGACCTGCCGATCGGACCTGCAGATCCGGCATCGAACCCGTCCGCCCTGCTCTCCGAGTCAGGGGGTCAGGAGCCGGGGGTCAAGGCCCGCGCCGTCCAGGAGGCGATGATCAGGAGTCGGCGGTGACTCTTCGGAACGTGGGCTTGGTGACCTTGCCGGCCTTGATGCAACTCGTGCAGACGTTCATCCTGCGGGTGGAGCGACCGACCTGGACGCGGATGCGCTGGATGTTCGGGTTCCAGCGGCGCTTGGTGCGCCGGTGGGAGTGGCTCACGCTCATTCCGAAGGAGGGTCGCTTGTCGCAGATCTCACAGACCGAAGCCATCATGGGTCCCTGGGTCGGCTCCGAGGTTCACACGGCTCGGAGGGTTGGTGGTCGTGGCCCGCCACGGGCCGGTCGAACATCCTAGACGTACCCCGGTGCGCACCCCAAGCGGTGAAGGGTTCCCGGCGCCGCGAACGCGTAGTCGGTACCGGAGCTGCCTTTGGGGTCTTCCACGCCCGAGAGTCCGGTACGATGGGGACATGGCCTCCCCGGTGGATGTCCTCGATCCGGCTATGTACGTGTCGGCGATGGCTGCTGCCGCCGGAGTCCTCGAGGCCCACGCCGGAGCGCTCGACCTTCTCGATCACCCAAAGTGGCGAACACCTCGCCGACGGTACCCTCACCGCAGCGGCGCCTGTTGGAGGTACGGGTAGCGACCTTGCCGCGACGTTGTCGGCCGCGGTGGCCTCGGCGGACGGTTGCGGTGACTTCGCCTCCGCCTCGGATGCCATGAGCCGTGGCGCCGCCGCTGCAGCGGTCGGTCGTGGCGGACGCTCGTTGGCCAATTTCCTGGCAGGTATGGGCGAGGCCCTCGCGAACGCCGACCGCATCGACGGGACCCGTTTCGCGCTTGGGTTGGAAGCAGGAGCCGAACGGCTCGCGCCGCGCGACGACGGCCGTCATCCCGGCGGGTTCGCGTCGGTGGCGAGCGCGGCGGCAGATGCCGCCCTCGACTCGGTCGATCGTGGATCGGACCTCGGCGAGGCGATCCTCGCTGCCGCGGGTGCAGGGATCGAGGAGCTCGAGCGCGGCCCCGTTCTCGACGCGACACTCGCCGAACGGGGCACCGTGGACAGCGCTGCCGCGGGTTTGTTGTTGGTGCTCGATGCTCTGGCCGGCGTGGTCACCGGAGAGCCGTTGCCGGAGCCCCCTGGCGTGTCAGTCGATTCGATCGCGGCTCGACGTACCGTGCACGACGCCGCACCAACCGATTTCGAGGGTACTCCCTACGGCCCAGTCCGCTACGAGGTCGGCTGCGAGCTGATCGCCGACGACCACGGCATCGAGGCCGAGGCCGAGCTCGAGGTTCGCCTCACCGAGCTGTGTGACCACCACCACCTGGAGCGGATGCCCGGTATCGGGTGGTCGCTGGAGGTCATCACGGCATCGGCGGGTCCGGTCGTGGAGACGCTGGCGGGGTTCGGGCGAATGCGTGAGGTCCGTGTGGAGCTCCAACGCAGTGGGGCGGGATCAGCATCTCGCGAGCCACAACTCGGCGTGGCCGGGTGAGCGCAGGGGGGTCTCAGCCGCAGCCCATCACCCTGGCGGAGCTCTCCACCATGGAGGTCGACGTGTTGACGCGCGTCGGGCCCAAGAAGCTCGAAGGACTTCGCCAGATGGGGATCGAGAGCCTCCTGGACCTGCTGTTCCACTACCCGAGGCGATATGTGGACCGCACCCGTGAGGCGCACATCAACGAACTCGGCGAGGGTGAGGAGGCGCTGGTCGTGGGACGGGTGACACGGGCTGACTCGCAGCGGACGCGACGTGGCCGCACGATGGTCACCGTCGAGGTCGAGGACCGCTCGGGCCGGCTCCGGTGCACCTTCTTCAACCAGCCCTGGAGAGAGCGTCAGCTGGACCCGGCGGTGCTCGTCGGTGAAGTCGCGGTGTTCGGCAAGGTGGAGATCTTCCGAGGGTGGCGACAGATGACGAACCCCGTGGTCGACCTGGTGGGGGACCGCACCGGCCGGATCGTGCCCATCTATCCGCAATCCGACAAGGCGGGGTTGAGCAGCTGGGAGTTGGGCGGGTGGGTCGAGCAGGTGCTCCGTCGCAGCGAGAAGCGCACCCTCGCGGATCCGGTCCCTGCGACGCTCGTGGCCGACCTGGGGATGCGCTCGCGCTCCGAGGCGATGAGGGCAATCCACCTGCCCGAGTCGATGGCCGACATGGCATCGGCGCGGCATCGATTGGCCTTCGACGAGTTGCTTCGCATCCAGTTGTCGTTGGTCCGCACCAAGCGAAGGGTGGAGGCGACCTCACAGGGGATCCGACACGACATCGACGGAGATCCCGCCGATCCGTTGGGCATGGTCGGTGCGTTCGTGGCACAGCTGCCCTACCCGTTGACGGGCGCGCAGGAGCGGGCGATCGCGGAGATCCTCACCGACATGGCCTCGCCGGTGCCGATGCACCGGCTGCTGCAGGGCGACGTCGGCGCGGGCAAGACCGTGGTCGCGACCGCAGCGTTGCTCGCTGCGGTGCAGGGTGGCCACCAGGGTGCGTTGATGGCGCCCACCGAGGTGCTGGCCGAGCAGCACGCCGTTGCGGTGCGCGCGATGGTCCAGGGGATCGACCTGGCCGCAGAGGACAACCTGTTCGGAGTGCGGGGAGTGGAACTGGCGGTGCTCACCAACCGGACCCCAGCGGCCACGCGGCGCAAGGTGCTCGCAGGCCTCGGTGACGGTTCGGTCGACGTCGTCATCGGTACCCATGCGTTGATTCAGGAGTCGGTGGGCTTCAGGTCGCTCGGTGTGGCGGTGATCGACGAGCAGCACCGCTTCGGGGTGGAGCAGCGCGCAGCGTTGCGGTCCTCGAACGCGGATGGGTCGGTGCCCGATGTGCTGGTGATGACTGCCACCCCGATCCCGCGTACCGCTGCGATGACTGTGTACGGCGACCTTGATGTGACCGTGTTGGATGAGATGCCCCCGGGGCGTCAACCGATCACGACCACCCTCGCCCACAGCGACACCGAGGTTGCCGCGGCCTGGGACCTGGTGCGGTCCGAGGTCGCTGCGGGAAGACGGGCCTACGTGGTGTGCCCGTTGATCGAGGAGTCGGCGAAGGTCGAAGCGTCGGCTGCCGAGGACGTCTACGAGGAGCTCGCCACCGGTGAGCTCGCCGAGCTCGACGTGGGACTGCTGCACGGCCGTGTGCCCGCAGACGAACGCCGCGCGGTGATGGAGGCGTTCCGCGAGGGGAGCCTTCAGGTGCTCGTCGCCACGACGGTGATCGAGGTGGGCGTCGACGTTGCGGAGGCGACGGTGATGGTGATCCTCGACGCCGACCGCTTCGGGATCGCGCAGCTGCACCAGCTGCGGGGTCGTGTCGGGCGGGGGACCGCAGCGAGCCACTGCGTGCTGGTCGCCCGTGGCGATCCGACCGAGGATGCGCTTGCACGCCTCGAAGCGTTGGTCCGCACCGACGACGGTTTCGAGCTCGCCGAAGTGGATCTCGATCTTCGTGGTGAGGGGACGGTGATGGGGGAACGCCAGAAGGGCCGCAGCGACCTGTTGCTGGCGTCGTTGCGGCGTGACCGTGATCTGGTGGCCAAGGCTCGGGAGGTTGCTTTCGAGTTGGTCGACGGTCCCGGTGGCCTCGAGCGGTTCCCGTTGCTGATCGAGGAGATCGACGTGCTTCTCGCAGAGGTCGACGAGGAGTTCCTCACAAAGGGCTGAGGGTGTGAGAAGGGGGCCATGGACAACGATGATTCACAACACAGGGTGCTCGATGGCCTCCGCGACGTGACCACGGCGATGACGGTCCGACGGGTGCTCGGGGACCCGGTCGGGCCCGACGGAGCTCTCAGGTGCCCTCTGTTCGAGCCAACACGGTGTCGGTCATGTACTCGACGAACTCGGCGGGTTGTTCGAACAAGGGCCGGTGCCCCGAATCCTCCAGCACCTCGAGGTCCTTGATCGGTGCGCGGAGCATCGGGTACCACTCATCGAAGGGCTCCGCGCGACCGTCGGCCTCGTGGGCACCCTGAACGAAGAAGACCGGCACGTCGAGGGTCGTCGCCGTTCTCCGGAAGTCGATCTCCTGGAGTTGCGGGTACAGCGCGGAGAAGGTGTCCATGAAGGCGCCGAGCAGGTGGACCTGGTCGGTGAAGGCGTACTCGGGCACGATCAGGTTCTCCGAGAAGCCTCCCTCGCCTTCGGAGTTCGGGGAGTGGTCGTAGGGGTAGACCTCGTGCTCGTAGGACAGGGCGGTCTCGTAGTCGAGCATCTCGGAGTAGGGGGAGGCCCGATGGCCTCGAGCTCGTCGGCAAGCGCAGGATCGTTGCGCTCCGCCCACGCGAGGGTGTCCCCGTAGAAGATCCGATCGGTGTCGAGTTGGCTCACCATCTGGCCCACGCCGATGAACGCCACATATCGCTCGGGTGCCTCCTGGACGGCGAGGATGCCGAGGGTGGATCCCCACGATTGGCCCAGCAAGTAGATCCTGTCGGTTGCGAACCGTTCGCGCAGGTAGTCGGTCACCTCGATGGTGTCGGAGACCTGGCCCTCGAGGGTGAGGGTGCCGGTCGGATCGAGGGCCCCGTAGGAGGTCCCGGTGCCACGCTGGTCCCACGTGGCCACCGTGAAGGTCTCCTCAAGCGCCTCGAGGTGCTTCCGCATCGCACCCCGTTCGGAGCCGCCCGGCCCGCCGGCGAGGAACAGCACCACCGGGTTCTCCGTCGAGGTGCCGCGGATCATCAGTCCGAGCTCCTTGCCGCCCGCCCGGACGGTGGTCAACTCGGCGATGCTGCCGGCGAGAACGGCTCCGTCGTCGTCGACGATCGGATCGGTCCTGGCCGGCCGGGCGACGAGGGCCGCGAGGAGGAGGATCCCGGAGTCCGGCAGCGACCGCGGCTCCGCCACGCACCCACCGCCACCCGTTGCGAGGCGGCGGCTCCTGTGCTGCCGAGGCGACACGACGGCGCCGGAGCCCCGCACCGAGCGCTGCGCCGAGCACCACGGGTGTGAGGGCCAACCCGTGGAATCCACGCCCGACCGCGAGTGCGATCAACCCGTAGGTGCTCAGCGCGGGCCGATCCACCGTGGGACCCGAGGTGCCCATTCGCATCAGTTCGAACACCACGACGAACGCGACCGGCGCTGTCAGCATCGCCCACCGGGACCGCAGCAGGAGCCCTGATGCAGTTCCGACCACGAGTCCGATGACCATCGCAGCCAGCACCTGGAACGTGTAGAGAGGACCGCGAGGCGTCCACCACCCGGCCACCAGTCCCCAAAGCCCTGGGATCGCCACTGACATGGCACCGCTGGCCAGGGGATTCGCCCGGATCGGATCGTCACCCCGAGACAGCGATGGAGGCACTGATCCGTGGGCCTTCACCGGGTTCGTGGTGCTCTGGACCTCAGGCACTGGCGGCGCGTCTCCGCTCAAGAGATCTCCATCATGCCGGTATCGCCGGTGACCTCCCATCCACCGTTCGCTTCCTGGGTCAGCTTGTAGGTGAGCGCCAGACCGCAGACATCTCCGCAGGTCATCTTGATCGGCGCCAGCGCGCCACGGCCGTCGATCGCGGGCTCACCGAAGCTGATGACGGCGCTCCTCTCGTTGGGGGAGCGAGGCACTGGGATCTCGTAGGCAAGGGCGTCGTCGATCCAAGTCACCTCACCGAGGGGGCTGAGACGACTCTCGACAGCTGACCGTTCGCCATCCGTGAGCGGACGGGACGCAACGGTGGTCGGCTCGTCGCCTGGGCCGGCATTGGGGTCGGTGAACTTGCCGATGACGAACTCGGTGAACGGGGTCGGTCCTTCGCCGAAGGTGTGATCGACGGTCATGAGCTGGTACGCGGTCGCTGCGAACACCTCGGCGGTCGGTTCCGGGAGCGTCGGCTCGGTGGTCGTGGTCTCCGGTGTGTTCTTCGGCGCACTCTCGGTGGTCTCGTCGTCGGCGAAGCCGCGACGACCGACGTGTCGTCACTGCAACCCGCAGCGACGGCGACGACCGATGCCGTCAGGAGCAGGGCGACGATCCACCGATGCACAGGCGCTTGCATTGCCTGACGCTAGCGCCAGGTGCTCGAGCCGTGCCGGAGGATCCGGACTCGGAACGCTCAGGTAGTGGAGGGAAGGGTCAGGTAGTGGAGGGAAGGGTGAGTGTGAAGGTGGTCCCCTCGGCTGTGGGATCGAGGACCAGCGTGCCGCCGTGGAGCTCCGCGATGTCGCGGGCGATGGCGAGACCCAGGCCGGTCCCTCCGTCGCCTGATCTGCGGGCGTCGTCGGCGCGGGCGAAGCGCTCGAAGATCCGTTCCCGTTCGGAGGCTGGGACCCCAGGCCCGTCGTCGGCGACCGTCAAGGTCACGCTGTCACCCTCGGTGCAGAGGCCGAACGCGATCACCGACGCGGCGTGGCGTGCGGCGTTGTCGGCGAGGTTCACCACCGCACGGGCGAAGCATGTCCCGGTCGCCCATGACCCTCCCTGCGCTGACCCCGGAGATGTCGACCACCGCACGGTTCTCGGTGCGCAGGCGGCGGGCGACCAAGAGCACGACGTCGTCGAGGTCGACCACGACGTGGGTTCCCGCAGCGACGCCCTCGTCGGTGCGCGCCGCAAGCAGGAGGTCTTCCGTGAGGTGCTGGAGCCCGATCGTCTCCGCCAGCAGCGCGGCGTGGGTGGCCAGGGGATCGGCGTCTGCGGGATGGGCCAGGTCGACCTCCAGCTCGGTGCGCATGCGGGTGAGTGGGCTTCGCAGCTCGTGGCTCGCGTCGGCGAGGAACCGCCGCTGCCGGTGCGCTGAGTCCTCGACCCGCTCGAGCATGTCGTTCATGGTGTGTGCGAGGCGCGCCACTTCGTCATCCGCGGCCGGAACCGGGACGCGCCGGTGCAGGTCGCGGGCTCCGATCCCGGCGACCTCGGCGCGGATGGCCTCGATGGGCCGCAACGCCCTGCCGGTGAGCCACCACAGGACCATGACGAGAGCGAGGATCACCAGGGGGAGCGCGACTAGCAACGACCTCCGGAGCGTGGCGACGCTGTCTTCGACGTCGTCGGTCGGCGAGCCGACGACGATCGCCAGGTCACCCGAGTCGTGAACGAGCACGCGCAGTCGTTCCTCGGTGAGCGCCGGGACCGTCACGGTGCTCAACCGGGGAGAGCCGGCATCCACGACGGGGCCCATTCCCTCGGCGTTGGTGCTCGAGGCGAGCACGTGTCGATCCCCGTCGGCCTCGCGGACGACCTGTGCGAACGCATCGTCGTCTCCGAGGCCCGTGATCGCCGAGGGCACCCCCGGTGCCCTGGGCGGCGAGCTCCGCTGCGCGTAGCGCGAGTGATTCGTCGAGCGCACGGGTGAGGGCGCGTTGGTGCGCCACGACCAGCGCGATGCCGGCCACGACCAGGACGACGGTCGTGACCGCGGTGGCGGCCAGGGTGACCCGGGTGCGTATGCCGAGACGGCTGGTCACGGTACCGCCAGTCGGTAGCCGGCGCCGCGGATCGTCTCGATCGAGCGTCGGCCGAAGGGTTCGTCGACCTTGCGCCGCAGGCGTCCGATGTAGACCTCCACGATGTTCGGGTCCCCGTCGAAGTCGTAGTCCCAGACCCCTGCGAGGATGTCGCGCTTGCCCAGCACCTGTCCCGCGCGTCGAACCAGGAACTCGAGCACGTCGAACTCGCGGGTGGTCAGTGTCAGTTCGGTACCTGCATTCCACACCCGGCGGGCGCCCGGGTCGATCCGGAGGTCACCGACCGACACCGGAGCCGGATCGCGACTCGCGGTGCGCCGCAGCAGCGCGAACGCGCGAGACCAGCACCGGGAACGAGAACGGCTTCGTGAGGTAGTCGTCGGCGCCGGTGTCGAGGGCCTCGGTCTCGTCGAACTCGCCGGCCTTCGCCGTCAGCACCAGGATCGGCGTCCAGTCGCCGGCCTCGCGGAGGGCCGCGCAGATCTGGAACCCGTTGCGGCCCGGGAGCATCAGGTCGAGCAGGTAGAGGTCATATGTGCCCTCGGTGGCGCGCCACAGGCCCTCCTCACCGTCGAGGGCCACCTCGACGGTGAACCCCTCGGCGCACAGGCCGCGCTGGACGGCGGTGGCGATCCTGACGTCGTCCTCGACCAGCAGAACTTTCACGGTGACCTCCGACCACCAGCGTCTCCGAGTCGACCTGAACACCTGCTGAACACCGCTGCGGCGGCGTTCAGGATCGGTTCAGCGCCGGAACACGACGATGTTGTGGGCGCCACGGTGGCGCCGGAAGGTGAGGACACCATGATGACCCCGACAACGCACCCCTGCTGGGTGAGGGCACTCCTCGGGTGCCTGCTCGTGCTCCCGGCATGCGGCACCGACGGCGCGGGTACCCGCGCCACGACGACCAACGCGGAGGTCGCCGAGGGCGCGGCACCGGTCGTGGATCCCGGTGACGGAGGCGACTACGCACCGTCGCTGGATCCGGCGGACTTCGTCGCCGGCATCGACAACCCGTACCTGCCGTTCACTCCTGGATCCACATGGACCTACCTCGGTGACAGCGACGGCCGGACCGAACGCGTAGAGGTCGAGGTGCTGAGTGAGACGCGCGACATCGGGGGCATCGAGGCCACCGTCGTTCGCGACACGGTGTACGTGGACGGCGAGATGGTCGAGGACACCTACGACTGGTTCGCCCAGGACCGCGACGGCAGCGTCTGGTACCTCGGCGAGGACACCCATGAGTACGAAGACGGGGTGGCCGTGAACGCGAATGGCGCCTGGGAGCACGGTGTCGACGGAGCGGTCGCCGGGATGGTCATGCCCGCCGCTCCGACCGTGGGTGACTCCTACCGCCAGGAGTACTACGAGGGCGAGGCCGAGGACATGGCGGAGGTCCTCGAGGTGGGCGTCGCAAGGTCGATCGAGGCCGGCGAGTACCACGACGTGGTCGTCACCGAGGACTGGACTCCGCTGGAACCCGAGGTCGTCGAACAGAAGTGGTATGCCCGAGGTGTGGGCAACATCTACAGCACCCACACCCGGGGAAAGGCCGGTACCGTCGAGCTCGTGGCGTTCGTCCCCGCACAGTAGGTCGACTGTTGCGGGTGGGCAGCAAGTGGACTCTCCATCGAATCCGCTCCACCACCCCCAGCGAACTGTCCGGTGTCAGCCGCGCAAACCGCGCCTGAGGCCGGACAGTTCGCTGCGGCGTGCGACCTGTCTGGTGTCAGCCGCGCAAACCGCGCCTGAGGCCGGACAGTTCGCTGCGGCGTGCGACCTGTCTGGTGTCAGCCGCGCAAACCGCGCCTGAGGCCGGACAGTTCGGGGTGGCGTGTGTGGGACATGCTTGTCGCTCATGTCCCACAGGACAGCGCCTCCAGCAGGCATCCGTTGACCCGACGATCGCGTGGTGGGTACCGTGCGTTGGTGACCGGGGGTTGTCGTGAGGTTCACGCGCAGGGTCTTCATCGGCGGAGTCGGGGCTGTTGGTGTGGCGGCGCTGGTAGGAACTGGCTGTGCGCCGAAACCCACGATGGCGGCCGCGAGGGAGACACTGCGCGGGATGTGGGATGCGGTGGTCCCCGGGACACACGCCGGGGTGGTGGAGGATCGGCTCACCGACGGCACACCCGCACCGGGTGCCGGTCAGGCCGGTGTGCAGGAGTGGTTCGAGGCGGTCATGGGAACGCTCCCACCGCCATTGGACTTCGTTGCCGACTGGTTCTACCGGGCGTGGGCCGCGGATCTCGACCTGTGGGCAGACACATTCCACCTACCGATCGACGGGGGTCCGGGCTTCGGCGAACTGCCTCTGGGGCCGACCCTCGCCGAGCGGGGCCGCCAGTTCAAGCTCATGTTGATGATGAAGCTGTTCCCCGGGCCGATCGAGCTGAAGTACCTGTCGTCGCTGCTTCTGGCGAAGATGGCCTTCTACGGTGACTTCCACGCCGAGGCCAAGGGCACAGAGCGGGTCGGGAGTTCCTACATCGGCTTCCCGGGGCCGGTCGGCCCGGCCCGTGTGAGCAACTTCACCTACAACACCCCCGTCGGGCACGGCGACCCGCGGTTGGTGAGGACCCCCGACGGCCTGGTGACGGCGCCATGAGCGGCGTGGACGTGTGCGTGGTCGGCTCCGGCTTCGGCGCGGGACCCGCAGCGTTGCGCAGCGTCGAGGCAGGCAGGAGCGTGGTCGTCGTCGAGGAGGGGCATCGCTGGGACGGTCGGGCCGACAGCCGGAAGTTCCTGCAACGCCAGGGCGACATCGGCTACTACCTAGACCTGTTCAGGGCCAACGTAGGCTTCGACTTCGACCGCAATGCCGCTTCGATCGTGCTCGGTGGCCGGGGACTGGGTGGCGGCTCGCTGGTGTACTCGATGGTGTCGCTGCGAGCCCCGGGTTTCGTGTTCGACGATCCGGTCTGGCCCGCCGAGGTGGACCGGGCCGAGCTCGACCCGTACTACCTCCGCGCGGAGCAGCAACTGGGGGTGGTGCAGTTGCAGTGGTCCGGGGCGCGGCCAACGGACGACTGGAGGATCAACGCCAAGCGTGACGCGGCGTTCGCGGTGATGTGCGAGCGTGCCGGCGTCAGTTGCGATCCGACGCCGGTCGCGATCAGCGCCAGGTGCGGAAACCTCGGTTGGTGCACGACCGGATGCATCCGCCATGCCAAGAACTCCGTCGACATGCGCTATCTGCAACCTGCGGAGGACCTCGGCGCGGAGATGCGCGTCGGCACCCGTGTCGAGTGGGTGGAGCCGGCGGGTGCACTCGATGGCCGGCGGTGGCGTGTCCACACGACCGGGATGTCGGATGGCGTCGCAGGCGAGGTGCTGTGCGACACGGTCGTGCTTGCGGCAGGCGCTGTCGGTTCGGCGGCTTTGCTTCAGCGTTCGGCGGCCCACCTTCCCGGAGGCGTGTCCCGGCAAGTCGGACGGAACCTGTCACGCGGAGGCGACATTCTGATCCCAGCGGTGCTCCCCGAGGATCTCGAGCTCGACGACCTCGAGATGGCCCCTGGCAAGATCATCGGATCGTGTTCGTTCCAGTACCTGTTCGAGCCGCCTCCCGGCTTCGGTGACGACTGGCAACGGTTCATCATCCAACCGATGATGGTCCTCCCGGTGGTCAGCTCCGTGTTGGTGGCCGACCCGGACGGGATCACCGAGGACGGCGGTGACATGCGCATGTTCGGTCTCGGTCACAAGCACCTGATGCAGAAGTGGGGCACCAGGCTGCTGCACCTGGGTGTGATGGGCATCGACGGCATGGACGGAACCGTGAGCGCCAACAGGACCGGTGGCGTAAGCATCGAGTACACGACCTCGCCGAGGACCGAGGCGTTGCAGTCGGCGGCGCGCGCTGGGGTCCGTCACATCATCGAGACCAGCGGTGGACGGGTGCTGCCCTCCTGGGACGAGCTCCGCAACGACACTCTGAGCATCCATCCACTCGGCACCTGCCGTATGGCCGCCGGCCCGGATCAGGGTGCGGTGGATCACCGCTGTCGGGTGTTCAAGTCCTCAGGCGGAGTCCACGACGGCCTGTACGTCACCGACACCTCCACCTACAGCTCACCGATAGCGGTGAACACATCGCTCACCGCAGCCGCGATATCCGAGCGCGCCATGGCGTTGATGGATTGACCGCCGGCCATGTCTCCGACGCGAGCTGAGCAACCTGAGTGCTCTCGGGTCGCTGTGGCCGCCGTCGTTCTCAGTCGCGGTCGCTGGTATCGCGATGCAGGGCTGCAGAGGCGGCCTTGACACACGCCTCGAATGCCTCCATCGCTGCACCATGGTCACCGTCGGTTGATTCGACCCGGACGACCCCGGGTGCGAACCGCATGGTCGCGCCTTCGAGCATCAGGTTGTCGCACAGCCCGAACGGCTCGATGAACAGCCCGTCGGGCACCACACGATCCTGGTAGTGGTCCATCTCGCTGGTGTAGCCGAACACCGGTTTGCCTTCCCCCAACAGGAAGCCGTGCTCGAAGACCGTACCAACATCCGCGCTGACCCCGCGGAAAGGAGTGAGGTTGGCGATTCCCGCGACGCATTCGACCATCAGCGAGGCGCACGCTTCGAAGAACGCCTGCGCCTGCTCTCGTAGCGGCAGGCTGGGCAGATTCTCCGGCAGGACGAGATCGGTCAGCGGGAACCGGCCGTCCAGTCCGAACCGCGCACATATCTCCTTCTTGCGTTGACCGAGCTCGAACGCGTCAGGGCGGAAGACGTCAGGGCCGGCCAGGTAGACGGGCAGCAACGAGGACATAGCGGGTGATGCTAGGGCGGTTCCGGTACCGCTCGTCGTGACGGCGCTCATGCTGAGCGGTGTGACGGCGCTCATGCTGACCGGTGACTTCGTGGTCGAGAGAATCCCGACACGCGCTACCGTCGCCCGATACCGGAGGCCGACCGAAGCTCGGGGGTACGTGTGACAGGACATTCCCCACGCCGCAACGATGGAGACGTGGCGGTCGTCGGCGCCGGGTTGTCGGGCCTTGCAGCCGCCCGCCACCTGCAGGATCGGGGCCGTCACCCCGTGGTGTTCGAGGCGACCGGGCGTGTCGGCGGCCGTCAACGCTCCAGCGAGTTGGGTGGAACCATCGTGGAGGAGGGAGCGGTGTTCTTCGGCAAGCAGTATCCGAACCTGTGGCGGCGGATCCGCGCTGCCGGTCTGGAGGGCGAGCTCAAGACGTATCACGCCATGAGGATGCGCACCCTCGAGGCTCAGCGCGCCGGAACAACGTGTCGTCCACGCTCACGGGTCACGACGACGCAGTTGGCGGCGCTGCGACGGGTCCTTCCGAGGCGAGAGAAGGTGAAGCTCGTGCAGATGACAGCGGAGATCCTCCCCCGTGGCGGTGAGCTCCGCGCGATGTTGGGCAACGAGGTGAGCTCAAAGTGGCTCCGTCGACTGGACGCGGTGCCCGCTGCGCACTGGTTGGAGGCGAAGGTGGGTCCGCGGTTCACCGAGTCCTTCGCGAGCCCGATCATGGAGTCCCTGAGCTTCGCGGATGCCTCCGAGTGGTCGGCCCTGGGCGCACTCATGCTCATGACCTTCTCGGCCACCCCGAGGCTCCACGCGATCGTGGGCGGGAACGACCGGATCGCTGCTGCGATCGCGGAACCGCTGGAGGTTCGCACCGGGACTTCGATCACTGCGATCTCCCCCGATCCCGGTGGCGTGGGAGTCGAGGCCGACGACGGATCGAGGTCGTTCACCTCCAGGTTCAACGACGTGGTCGTGGCGGTGCCGGGCCCCGTCGCGGCGTCACTGCTGCACGGGGAGCTCGCCGAAGTCGTCTCCTGCATCAGGTACAGCTCCTCGGTCGTGCCGGCGATCGTCACCGACTCGCCCCTCGACGTGCCGGCGGTGTCGTTCTACGAGGCCGACAGCAGCAACCACATCAGCGGCCTGGCGGTCGAACGACCGTGCGCCGATGGTCCCATCCTCTGCTTCGCCAACGTGCGCTCACCCTTGAGGGAGGAGCTCATCGACGCCGACGACGATCGTGCCCTCGATGTGCTGAGCGACACCGTCGAACGCGCGACCGGCGTGCGCCCCATCCCCAAGGCGTCCAAGGTGATCCGTTGGCGCCACTCGATCCCAGTTGGGGAGCCCGGGATGCTGCAGCATCAAGCGCGGATCCGTGGCTTGGTGGGTGGGGTCCCGCACCTTGAGCTCGCGGGCGACTACCTCGTGTCGCCCAGCCAGGAGGGTGCGCTCGTATCCGGCGCCCGGGCTGCCGCTGCGCTGATCGAGCGAGGCTGAGCTCGCCACCGGACCTCGGTGCGTCTCAGACCGAGGCTGCTCGTGCGGCGATCTCGAACACGACCCATGCCCCGCATCGCGAGCAGTCCACGTCGTCGCCGTAGCAGCAGTACGGGGTGGTGAAGTGGTCTCCGTCGAGCCACAGCGGAAGCACCAGTTCCTTCGCAAGGCAGCTGGCGGTGACCTCTGGGGCGAGCTCCGGTGACATGAGGTCCAACGACGCCGAGCGGTTGCGCACGAACGATGGGTACAGGGCCTTGAGGCGGCGGACCTCCTCGACCGCGACCATCCGCTCGTCGAGGGTCGCCCAGCACAGCTCGGAGTCCTCACCGTTCGACGGAACCACGAAGCTGAAGGTGATCCACTCGATCCGCGAGCCCACCAGAATGTCCACCAGTTCCTCCAAGCCGTGCTGGTTCACCGGTGTGACCGTGCACTGGGCCTGTATGCGCGACGAGAAGCCCTTGCGGAGGGTTGCGAGACGGTCGATGACCCGCTGGAAGGTCCCGACCCCACGCACCGCGTCGTTCATCGCCGGTGGACCGTCGAGCGACACCACGTAGAGGACGTCGGGACCGAGGTCGATCAGCGGTCGGGTGCCGTTGGTGGTGATCGTGTTCTCGCCGAACAGCGCCACTCCCTGGCGCAGCAGTCCGGGGCGTAGCAGCGGCTCGCCACCCATCCACAGCATGCGCTGGATCCCGTGGCGTTCGCGGAGCTCGCGAAGCAGCTCCAGCACCTCGTCGTCAGTGGGCTCGCCTCGCGGACCCAGCTGTTCGTTGGGGTTGTCGGCGCGGTAGACGAAGCAGTGAGCGCAGCTCAGGTTGCAGCGGTTGGTGATGTTGACGATCGCCGCGGGGTGGAATCCGTGCACGTTGCGCCCGTGGTCGTATCGGATCCGATCGGCGACCTGCATGCCCGTCCTCCTGTTCAGGTCCTGCGGCTCGGCTGTCGGCCCACGAAGAACGTCGACATCCCGTTGGACACATCGTGTGTCTCGACATCGAAGCCGGACTCGCGGACGTAGTCGGCGATCTCCCCCTTTTCGGTAGAGGGGCCGTCCTTCTCCCATCAACATGTCGGTGAGCGCGAACCGCTCAGGCTGGCCGGGCATGAGCGACCAGTTCTCACGTACCGGCTCCCACACCACGAGCATTCCCTCGGGTGGGATCACATCACGGGCCTTGGCGAGGTAGTCCACCGCGTGCTGCGGGCCGCAGTACGCGAACTTGCGGGCCAGGAACACCAGGTCGTAGGTCTCGTGTGCTCCCCAGGAGTCCTCGGTGGCGTCACCGGTGTTCTCGATCACCTCGCTCGGTGCAGGCACCTTCCAGTGGGCGAGCGCCGCGGGAAGCTCCGCGATGAGCTGGGGAAGGCAGGAGATCGTGATGTCGATGTCGGGGGTTCACCTCGAGGGCGGCCTTGGCGAAGGTGACCCCGATCGTGCCGGCGATCATCCGTTGCACGTCGCTCAGGTCCAGCTTGCGCATCAACTCTCTGGAGGGACCGCGCAGCACAGCGGTCGACCAGCGTACGTAGGCACCGGTGAGCGGGTTGGCCTCGTTGTACACGCGCAGATCGGGGTGGCCCTCGCCGGATCGGGCTGCCTCCCCGAGCTCCCCCCACGCCGCCCAGGAGCCGCGCATCACCTCCAGGTGGGCTCGCAACACGTTCCAGTCGTCGCCTGTGGCGAGGCTCTGCGCCAGGGGCTCCGCGTTGAAGGTGTCGCCTCGCCGGGCCACGAGCCCCAAGAAGGTGAGGGCGTCGAGAAGCACCAACGTGTTCTGCTCCGGCACCCCGGTCTCCTCGGCCAGCTCCCCGAGGGTCCTTGGCCCGTCGGCCAGGGCATCGAGCAGTCCGGTGTCGATCGACGCCGCGATGGCCGCCGAATCCTTGAACCCCTCCAAGGCCTGAAGTAGCCGCAGTTGCGACAGCATCCTCCGCACCGGGTTGTTGCCGGGCAGAAGTCGCAGGGTGCGACCCGCGAGCATGAGGTTCACATCCACAGCACGGCCGGCCAACGCGGTCAGGTTCACTCGATCCCCCAATCCGGGTGCCCCCGAGGGGGCGCACCCATGGACAGATGGCCGAACCTACCAAGTGGCGGTCCTCCAGTCACGGGCAACCCGCCCAGCCAAAGCCCACTCATGGCAGGCCCTCTCGCTCGAGACACGGCATCGAGGAGGGCTCCCGACCGCTGGCGTCGCCTGGTATCGTCGCCGCCGTCGACACCGTGCACAGGAGGTGCGCCATGGCCAAGAGACGGCATTCGATGACAACGACGACCCGCTCCCAGGTGATGTTGCTCGCTGCGATCCTGCTTTCGGGAACCGTCATGGCGTGCTCCGGCGACGACGAGTCCTCTCCATCTCCCGACGACGACGCAGCGCAGACGTCCACCTCGGACGGCTCCGGCGAAGGCACCGGCACATCCACCAGCGCAGCTTCGGACGACCAGGGCGGCCAGGCGATGAACGACATCCAGGAGTGCGAGATCAGCGGTGGTACCGGTATGGCGTCAGGTGCAATCGAGAACCTCTCAGAGGAAGCGGCGTCCTACGAGTTGACCCTGGCGTTCACCGACGATGCAACAGGTGACGAGCTCGGCCGTGGGACAGCCGAGGTGGACGGTGTCGAACCAGGGGGTCGGGTGAGTGGTCGGTCAAGGTTGACGGGTTGTCCGACAGCGAGGTGACCTGCACGACCGTGGAGCTCGTCGCGACACCTGAGCCCTGACCCCTACCTCCGTTCTGTGGGGTGTGCGTGGCGCTCAGCGCCACGCACACCCCACAGAACAACGAGGTGCATCACCTCACAGGTGCGTCAGATGCTTCCGTCGCACGGGCCCGTGGGTGTGGTGTTCCACGTGGACACGTTGACACCGGCGGTGATCGTGCTGGCTCCGGGAGACCCCGGGCCGTCCGCCGAGCCCCACCAGTTGCAGTCGGCGGTGAGGTCGTTGGGACGAGCGGCGCCGTTCCAGCGGACCCCGATCTTGGTCAGGTCCACGTAGCCGCCACCGCTCCAGAGGCCGCCGTCGAAGCTGTTGTTGGTGATGGTGGCGTTCACGGTGGTGGCACCACAGGCGCCGGCCACGTAGACCTGGATGCCGGACCGGTTATCGGTGAAGGTGTTCCCGGTGAAAGTGTTGAGGTCCGAGGCGACGTTGGTGCCGTCGCAGACCTGGTTGAACACCCCTGACCCGAAGCCCTTGATGGTGTTCCCGGTGATGGTGTTGCCACCCGATGTCATCACGATGCCGGCAGGTGACCAGGTGGTGGAGTCCCAGCCGGTCGCGTCGAGGCTGTTGTTCGACACCGTGATCTTGTTCGGGAACGGCCCGCCCTGGTACTCGTTGACCCAGATCGCCCGGTTCGTGACGTGTGTGAACGCGTTGCCGGTGACCGTTCCGGGAGACCACCGGGTGCGTGGCGTCGAACTGCGTCACGTCCATCGGTGAGCGGAAGTTGGTGAACGAGTTGTCCTTGACCTCGTAGGTGCCGGACATGACCATCACCGCGGCATCGGTCATCGTGGTGCAGTCATATCCGCAGCCCGACTGCCAAGGTCCTCCGTTGAACCTGTTGTTCTTCACCGACACGTTCGGGCCACCGGAACAGCGCAACGAGGTGATGGGTTGGAGCCGCAATGAGAGCGGCGTCGCCCTGCGGGTCGATGGTGAAGCCGTCGACTGTCACGCTGTACTCGCCGGTGGCGTTCGGATGCGGCTCACCCGGTGTGCGGAAGCCCTTCACGATGCTCTCGGCCTTGCGGGTCGCCGGGGTGACCCCAGCGCTCTTGCCGACGTTGGAGCCCTCGAACACCAGGCTCTTGGTCACCAGGACCAACTCGTCGTAGGTCCCCGCACCGACGTGGACGGTCTCACCCGCGACCGCCTGGGACACCGCGTAGGTGATCGTGAGGCACGGTTGCGCCGACTTCTTGCAGTCGCCCGTGTCGGTGCCGGTGGTCGC
The DNA here is from genome assembly GCA_027493675.1 of Microthrixaceae bacterium. Lineage (GTDB taxonomy): Bacteria > Actinomycetota > Acidimicrobiia > Acidimicrobiales > Microtrichaceae > JAMLGJ01. The sequence goes on from JAOSKI010000012.1 coordinate 204,043, forward strand.
CACGTACCTGCCGTTGTCTGGCACCGGCGTCGGCGGGTTCACACACCCGGCCACCGCCATGGCCACCACGGCACAAGTGCCCGCCACCACAACCTTGAGTCGCTTCATTCTCTCGCCCCCCGTGAGAAGCAGCCGACGCCCGATGCCCCGCCTGGTGAGCGAGGTTCTAGCACAAGTGGGGGTCGCCGGCGCGGGCGACTACAGGTCCCGCAGAACGCAGCGGGTCCCGCTGTAGATGCTCGGCATGCACTTGTTGCAGTGGGTGCACAGGCCTTCCTCGTCTCCCTTGGCGAAGCGGGCCAGGAGCTCGGGATCCCGGAGCAGGGCCCGACCCATCGCTACGGCCTCGAACCCCTCGGCGACGGCCTGCTCGATGGTGTCGGCCCTGTTGATGCCCCCCAGGAGGATCAACGGCATGTCGAGGGCCTCACGGAACTGCCGGGCGGGAGCCCTCATGTAGGCCTCGGTGAAGGGGTACTCCTTCAGGAACACCCCACCGGCCACCTTGAAACCGGGGCGAAGGACCTTGGGGACGGCGATCGACATCTCGTCGAGGGGCACCTCGCCGCGGAACAGGTACATGGGGTTCTGCAACGAGCTGCCGCAGGTGAGCTCGATGGCGTCCAGGTGCCCATCGGCCTCCAGCAGCCGCGCGGTGCGGATCGAGTCCTGCAACCAGAGGCCACCACGGGCGCCGTCGTCCATGTTGAGCTTGGCGGTCACACCCACTTCCGGTTTGACCGATTCGCGCACTGCACGGGTGATCTCACGTGCGAACCGCGCCCGGGCTTCGACCGAGCCTCCCCAGCGGTCAGTCCGCTTGTTGAGCTTGGGGCTCAGGAACTCCGACACCAGGTATCCGTGGCCGAAGTGGAGCTCCAGCGAATCGAACCCGGCGTCGGCCAACAGGCCCGACCCCGTCGCGAAGTCGTCGATGATCGAGATGATCTCGGCATCCTCGAGACCCCTGGTGCGCTGCATGGCGAGCGGGGAGAAGAACGGCGAGGGTGACATGGCCTTCACCCCGATCCCGGCTGCAACTGCGCCGGCATGACCCAGCTGTGCCGCGACCATCGCACCCTCGGCGTGCACCGCGTCGGCGAGTCTGCGAAGTCCCGGGACGGCTTCAGGGGTCAGGATCAACTCACCCGGGGCTCCGCGTGCGTCCCGGCTCACCGCGCAGAACGCGAGGGTGGTCATCGCCACACCTCCCGCGGCCACCTCGCGGTGGAACTCGACCAGCGAATCGGAGACGCCGTTGCGCTCGCAGCGGCCTTCGAAGGTGGCTGCCTTGATCACACGATTGCGGAGCTTGAGCGGTCCCAAGCGGACCGGTGTCGCCCAGGCCTGCGGTCGGCCCGATGTCGTAGCGTCGGGGTTGTCCGTCCCGTCGTCGATCGTGGAGTCGGCCATGAGGCGAGCATGCCACAACGGATGGCTCACGGCCATCGCCCACAGGAAGAAGTAGTCTCGCCGCGTGATCGGCGAGCACAGTCCACCAGGCCGGCCGCGGTTGATGGTGGGCTGATGCGAGTGGTCTCCGGCAGTGCGCGTGGGCTGAGGTTGCTGGCGCCTCCCGGTACCTCGGTGCGCCCCACAGCCGACCGGGTACGCGAAGCGGTGTTCAACTCACTCGGATCCCTGGGTGCGGTGCAGGGGGCCTCGGTGCTGGACGTGTTCGCCGGGTCCGGCGCCTTGGGCATCGAGGCGCTGTCGCGGGGGGCGAAGCACTGCATCTTCTGCGAAGTCGACCCCGGCGCCGTCAGGGTCCTGAGGGAGAACCTGTGGCACACCCGGACCGACGGGTCGGCCGACGTCGTGGTCGGTGACACGATGGCCCTGTTGTCGAATGAGGGGCTTCGTGGATCCGTCGCGGTGGATCTCGTGCTCGCAGATCCGCCGTATGCCTTCGAGCGTTGGGGTGAGCTGTTGGATCTGCTCGAACCCACCGGTGCGCAGCTCGTGGTGGCGGAGTCGGATCGGCCCATCGAGGCGACTCCGCGGTGGCGGGAGGTGAGGCAGCGCGCCTACGGCGGTACGATCGTTACGATCCTCGAACGATCATGTGGTCTCGATCCCAAGACTCGCCACCACAAGGACCCACATCCCAGCCAGGAGCACCAACCGTGACAATTGCGCTCTATCCCGGATCGTTCGACCCGATCCACAACGGTCACGTGGAGATCGTCGAGACGTCATCGCGCCTGTTCGACAACGTCGTGGTGGCCGCGATGCGAAACCCTCAGAAGGGCGAACCGCTGTTCACCCTCGACGAGCGCGAGGATCTGATCGCGCAGTCCTCGGTCATCTCGACAACGTGACGGTCACGATGTTCTCCTCGCTCGTGGTGGACCTGGCTCGCGAGGTCGGCGCGGACTTCATCGTGAAGGGCCTTCGAGCAGTGTCGGATTTCGAGTCCGAGCTCCAGATGGCGCAGATGAACAAGAACATCTCGGGGGTCGACACGTTGTTCGTCCCATCCGCCTCCGGGAACTCGTTCCTGGCGTCCAAGCTCATCCGAGAGGTGGCACGGTTCGGTGGCTCGGTTGATGGGATGGTCCCCGACTGCGTGTCGCTGCGGCTGGCCGAACGTTACGGTCCACGATGACCACGGAGGTTCTCGTCGTGCTCCTTTCCGATTGCCACGACAGCCGCCTTCCCAGGGCGCAGACTGGTGAACGATGAACGCAACACCCCAAGACCCCGACACCCGTGGAGCCCAACGGCGGACAGCCGGCGGTGAGCAGGGTCGCTCTGGAGGGCGCACCGAAGGTGCCCGGAAGGTCGACGTGGACACCCTTCTGCGCCGTGCCGTCGACATGATCGAGGCCGCACTGGGCATCCCGATGTCGGCCTCGGTGCGTGTGAACCGTGACGACCTGCTCGACCTGCTCGACGAGGCGATCGCCGCCCTCCCCGACGAGCTTCGCGCAGCACGGTGGTTGCTCAAGGAACGCGACGAGTACCTGGCGCGCACTCGACGGGAGGCCGAGGAACTGATCGCCGAGGCGCGCACACAGGTGGCACACATGGTGCAGAAGGCCGAGGTGGTCAAGGCCGCCGAACAGCGGGCGCGGCACGTCAACGAGGAGGCCGAGGCCAATGCGCGTCGCATGCGCCGGGAGGCGGAGGACTTCTGCGACCAGCGACTGGCGAGCTTCGAGAACGTGTTGGCGAAGGTCCAGCGCTCGGTCGCGGTGGGTCGGCAACGGCTTGCGGCGCCGACGATCGAGGAATCGGAGCTCAGCGGGTTCGATGATGGTGACGAGCCACTGCCCGGTGGGCGAGACGACGAGCCCGGCGGGTCTGTGCCTTTCGACCAGGAACGATGATTGCTCCAGCGGACCCGACGGTGGGTGACATCGCCGGCCTGCGATTCAAGGTGACCGACCTTCGCCGTGCACCCGGTTCACGCAGCAGCGAGCGTCGGATGGTGGATCCGTACACACCCGGGAGATCCACCGGCCTGTCCGTCGGAGAAGTCAGCGTGGCATCGGCTCCGGTGACCGTGGACGTCGACATGGAGTCGATCAACGACGGCGTACGGGTGAGCGCTACGGTCACATACGCCTGGGAGGGCGCCTGTCGGCGTTGCCTCGGTGTTGCGAAGGGGAGCGCCACGAGCGAGATCCTGGAGCTGTTCGTGGACGATCCGGCATCCTACGAAGGCTCCGAAGGGGGTCTCTCAACGGAACGCGGTTCCGACGAGGCGGACGGGGATGCACGCCCGTTGGTCAACGGCTGGGTGGACCTGTCCGAGTCGGTCCGTGACGCACTGCTTCTCGGATTGCCGCTGGCGCCGTTGTGCTCCGATGACTGCGCCGGTCCGTCGCCGCAGGACTTCCCCGTCGAGGTTGGCCGCGACGAACCGTCCGGGTCGGCGGCGCCTGCCACCGACCCACGGTGGGCCGCCCTCGACGACCTGCGCTTGACCCGGAGGGTACCTGAGGCTACACTGGCGCACCCGGCGGAGGGCCGGTCCCTGTGGGCCGCCTGTCCGAACGCCAACGATCACCGACTCCGACGAGGCTGCAGATGGCCGTTCCCAAGAAGAAGACCTCAAAGTCAAAGTCCCGCAGCAGGCGGGCGTCCAACTGGACCCTGGACAGCGGCGCACGCAGCGTCTGCCCGCGGTGCAAGGTGGCCAAGCGCCCACACGTGGTGTGCGGCAACTGCGGCTGGTACGGCGGTCGTCAGGCCATAGAGGTCGACTGAGGCAACCTGGCTGCACCGACGCGCCGCGCAGAGCCCGCTCGACGGTTCCCGTCGTCGAGGCGACGGGCCGGTGAGCAGCGGGAACCACGCCGGAGTGCTCCGTCGAGTCCCCGGTGCACGTTATGGTGTGCGGGGGAGGCCGTTGATCGCCCCGGCCGCCTGAGTAGGAGTTGAACTGCAGTCATGCCTGCCGAAACGCATGTGCAACAAGGTCCTATCGATCGTCAGGAGATCCTTCAACTCGTCCAGGATCGCCTGGCCGACATCCTCGAGATCGATCCCGACGAGATCTCCGAGGCCGATTCCTTCGCCGAGGACCTGCACGCCGACTCTCTCGCACTGATCGAACTTGTTGAAGCCCTCGAAGAGGAACTGGGTGAGCGGAGCGTGGGATTCCGCATCGAGGACGAGGACCTCGAGGACCTGAAGACCGTGCGAGATGCCGTCGACTACGTCATCGCACGGCTCTGAAGCCGAGTCGGATCCGCCCGTCGGACCCTCCGACGCGCTCGGATACCGCTTCGACGACCCGGAGCTTCTCCGCCTCGCTCTCCGTCACCGTTCCTGGTGCGCCGAGAACGACGGCGTCGAGTCCAACGAACGCCTTGAGTTCCTCGGCGACTCCGTGCTCGGACTGGTCATCACCGACTACCTCTACGGGGCCTATCCCGGCGCGCCCGAAGGCGTGTTGGCGCGACGTCGTGCGGAGCTCGTGAGCACCGTGATGCTCGCGGAGGTCGCACGTGAGCTGGATCTGGGATCGGCGATCCGCCTGGGCCGCGGCGAGGCGGCGACGGGCGGGCGAGAGAAGGCTTCCATCCTCGCCGACACGCTGGAGGCGCTCTTCGGAGCGGTCCACCTCGACGGCGGCTTCGACGCCGCGACGGAGGTGATCGTGGCCTTGTTCCGCGAACGGATCAGTGACGTGGCGGCCGATGAGTTCACCACCGATCACAAGTCACGCCTGCAGGAGCTTGCCGCACAGCGATACGGGGAGCTCCCCGAGTACGAGCTCGCCGGGTCCGGCCCCGAGCACGCCAAGATGTTCACGGCGTCTGTGACGGTCAACGGTTGTGTGCGCGGAACCGGTGAGGGTCGCACGAAGAAGCAAGCTGAACAACACGCCGCGGAGGTCGCGTACGACCGACTGGCGGACACCACCGACGGCCGTGAGAGGATCACGGCCCCGAACGGAGACGAAGATGCCTGAGCTGCCCGAGATCGAACTGCTGAGACGGGATCTCGAGCGCGAAGTGGGGGATCGCAAGATCCGCTCCGTGGAGGTCCCGGTGGCGAGCGTGCTCAAGGGCATCACACGAAAGGCTCTTTCCGCTGAGATGGAGGGGTTCCAAGGGCTCGGGGTGCTGCGACACGGCATGTTGCTGGGAATCACCTACGACAAGGCCAACGAGCTGGTGGTCTCGCTCGGCGAAGGATCCCGCCTCGCTCGAAACAAGGAGAAGGACCCTCTGGAGAAGGGGACCGCCCTGATCATCACCTTCACCCAGGGCGGCCAGTTGCGTCTGATCGACCCCCGACAGGAAGGCGACCGTCGAGTGGATCCCGATCGGCGACCTGCACGAAGTGCATCCCGAACTGGCGGAGCTCGGACTCGATCCGGTGGACGAACCGATCTCCTGGGCGGTGTTCGGCGAGGCCCTGCTGCGGCGTACCGGCAAGCTCAAGGGCATCCTCATGGACGACACCTTCCTGGTGGGCATGGGGCCGATCTACTCCGACGAGGTGCTCTTCCATGCGGGCCTTCGGTACGACCGCACGCCGGCCAGCCTCGCCACAGCGGAGATCCGGCGCCTCTACCGGGCGGTGGTGGAGACCATGCACGACGCCGTGAAGTACGGCGGAACGAGCCTCGACGACAACGGATGGGTCGGGCTCAACGGCGAACCTAGTGGATACCAGGACCACCTGGCGGTCTACGGGCGGGCCGGAGAGATGAGCCCGCGGGCGAGGGGTCCGATCGTAAAGGCACGATACGGGAACCTGACCACATACTTCTGCGAACAGACCCAGGTCTGAGGCGGCACCGTGTTCCTCAAGAACCTCCAGATCAAGGGATTCAAGTCGTTCGCCGATGCGGCGGACCTCGAACTGGAACCCGGCGTGACCGTGGTCGTGGGCCCGAACGGCTCAGGGAAGTCGAACGTCGTGGATGCCATCGGTTGGGTGCTCGGAGCGCAGGCTCCCTCTGCTGTGAGGAGCCAGAAGATGGACGACGTGATCTTCGCGGGCACCCAGAAGCGCCCTGCACTGGGTCGCCGAGGTGTCGCTCACGATCGACAACAGCGCCGGGATCCTCCCGATCGACTTCACCGAGGTGACGATAAGCCGCCTGTTGTTCCGCAACGGCGACAGCGAGTACTCCATCAACGGAGCCCCTGCCCGTCTGCTCGACATCCAGGAGCTGCTCAGCGACAGCGGGGTCGGGCGACAGCAGCATGTCATCGTCTCCCAGGGGAACATCGACGGTGTGCTGAACGCGCGCCCGGAGGATCGCCGGCTCATCATCGAGGAGGCGGCCGGGGTGCTGAAGTACCGGCGACGCAAGGAGCGTTCCGAGCGGCGGCTGGCCTCGACCGAAGCCAACCTCACCCGCATCACCGATCTGCTGCGCGAGGTGCGTCGTCAACTCAAGCCGCTCGAGCGCCAAGCGGATGCGGCTCGGCGACACGGCGATCTCGTGGCGGAGCTCAAGGCCCTTCGCCGCTTCCTGTCGGGCCGTGAGATCGCCGGGTTGCGCACTCGGTTGACGGCATCGGCTTCCACGCAGAACGAGTTGCGCGCAACCGGCGACCGTGTGCGGGCGGCGCTTGCGGACCTCGACGCCAGGGTCACCTCGCCGAGGCCGAACTGGGTTCCCTGGGGGCGATCGACCTGGGTGACACCCTGATGCGCTACGAAACGCTGCGGGAGCGAGGTGCCGGCCAGGTCGCGGTGCTGAGCGAGCGGCGCCGCTCGATCCAGGCCGCCCTGGATGCGACGGTGGATGCAGCCGTGGTGGCCTCCATGGAGTCCGAGTCCAGCCGGCTGAGAGCAGAGTCGGAGCAGATCGCCGCCGAGCTGGCCTCGATCGCGACGACGTCGCAGGAACTGGATGCGAGCGAGGACGCGCTCGCTCAGCGTTGGGCAGCGTTCGAACTGGAGTGGGGTGAGGGTGGCGGCGCCGAGCGGCGAGGCGGCCGTCGTGCGCAACGAGTTGGCTGCAGTTCGCAGCGCGAACGAGCGAACCGAGGGTGACCGCGCTCGGCTCACACGGCGCAGTGAGGTGCTGGCCGAACGCCTCACGAGGCTGCGCACCGAGTTGGAGTCGGCCGAGCAGTCCGGCAAGAGGGGCGGAAGCGGCCCGCACGCGGCTTTCCGGCGAGGTCGAGGCATCCGCTGGCGGCCTCGCCCGGGCCGAGGCCGAACTTGAGCGGTGTGAGGCAGCGCAGAGGCTGGCCGAGGCCGACCGGTCGGCGTGGGCGGCCAGGGCGGAGGCCCTCTCACTGGCGCTCCAGGACGCCCACCAGCGTGCCGGAACCGACCACCTCAACGACCTCAACGGGGTGTTGGGGGCGCTGGTGGACCTGGTGGAGGTCGACCGTGGTTGGGAGGAGGCCTTCGAGGCGGCCGCAGCGGATGCACTCGGCGCGGTCGTTGTGGCGGACATAGCGGCTGCACGCTCGGCGCTGGCCTCCCTGGTGGAGGGCGACCACAACGGAGCAGTGCTGGCCCTCGGGACTCCGGTGCCGGGAACCGATGCAGCACGGTCGCCGCTTGGCGCCGAGGCAGCACGGTCGCCGCTTGGCGCCGAGGCAGCAGGTCGCCGCTTGGCGCCGAGGCGGCACGGTCGTTGCCTGGCACCGAGGCTGTGCGCGGCCATGTGCGCTGTGGGCCCCATGTCGCCGACCGCGCCGGCGTGGACCGGCTTCTGGACCGGCTGTTGGACGGGGCCGTGGTGGTGTCCGGGGGCTGGCAGGATGCGGCGGATGTGCACCTCGCCCACCCTGATCGAGTCGTGGTGACTGCGGATGGACATCGCTTTGCATGGAGTGGCTGGCGCCTGGGCGCCGCTGGATCGGGCGCAACCGGCGCCGCGCTCGAGGAGGCGACCGAGGCTGCCGCCCAGGCCGTCACGGTGGCCTTGTCAGCCAAGGCCGCATCTAGTGCGGCGCGAGAGGCGGTGGTGCGAGCCCGTGACGAACAGAGCGCGTCGCTCCGCGAACGTGATGCCAACGAGTCGGTGCTCACACGCAGCGGCGACGCGACCGAAGCGCCTCAGGGGCGACGTCGACGAGTCATCCACGGAGGCGGCAGGCATCGAGGCTCTCTTGGCCGAGATCGACCAGCGCCACAGCGTGGAGCTGGCGCGCATAGCGGAGCTCGAAGCCGAGTTGCCACGCTTGGATGCCGAGGAGGCAGAGCTGTCCGAGAAGGCCCGTGAGATGTCCGAGGCCCGTGAGGTCCTGGAGTCCGCCACGGCTGCAATCCGTTCGCAGCGCACCGACACCCATGTCCGCAGAGGCCGCTGTGGCTGAGCGCAATCGCTACGTCAGAGATCGCCTGGAGCACCTCGAGGGGGCGCCTGAGCGCAATGGCGACCGAGGCTACCGAGGCCGCCGAACGTAGGATCCTGCTCGAGGCCCGAGCGGAGGCAGTGGATCGACTCCAACGGTTCGTGGAGCTCCGCATGTCTACGATCGAGTCGACGCTGGCAGAGCAGCGGGCACAGCGCCGTGCCCAGTCCGAGGCTGCACGTGCCGCGGCTGCACGACTGGAGCAGTTGCGCGCTCAACGCTCCGAGTACGAAAAGGACCTCGAGGAGAACCGGGCGTTGCTGGGCAGGGCCGAGGTAGCAGAGGCCGAGATCCGGACCCGCCTGGACGCCGCGATGGTGACGCTCCGCACCGAGTTGGACGTCGAGCCGGAGGTCGCCGAGGCAGCGGAATGCCCGGATCTTCCCGAAGGGGTCACGGCGACTGAGCGCGCCCGGGAGCTGCAACGCGAGTTGCGGGCGATGGGGCCGATCAACCCGCTCGCGCTCCAGGAACACGAGGAGCTCTCGCAGCGTCACGACTTCCTCGAAGGCCAACTCCACGACGTGCGCCAGTCACGCCGGGAGCTCTCGAAGGTGATCAAGGCGGTCAACGAGGAGATCGTGAAGGTGTTCGCGGCCGCTTTCGCCGACGTGAGCGAGAACTTCACCCACCTGTTCGAGACCCTCTTTCCGGGCGGGTCCGGCAGCCTGCGCCTGACCGATCCGTCGGATCTCCTCAACACCGGCATCGAGATCGACGCCAAGCCGTCGGGGAAGAACGTCAAGAAGCTGTCGCTGCTCTCGGGTGGAGAGCGTTCGCTGACAGCCCTGGCGTACCTGTTCGCGGTGTTCCGCTCACGACCGTCGCCCTTCTACGTCATGGACGAGGTGGAGGCTGCGCTCGACGACGTCAACCTGCACCGGTTCCTGGACCTGGTCCAGGAGTTCCGCTCCTCGGCGCAGCTGATGATCGTCAGCCATCAGAAGCGGACCATGGAGGCAGCCGACGTGCTCTACGGCGTCTCGATGGAACCCGGCGGCTCCTCGAAGGTGGTGACGGAGCGGGCGTCGGAAGTGGTGGACGTGCGCTGACGGCGGGCACGAGAGCCTGCGGCGCACCTGCTGGTGTCGTCGGTTCCGGCGGTCACCGCGGACGCGACGGGCGCAGGCCGGTGTTCAAGGGAGGCGCTGGAGCCACCAGAGTGAGAGGCCGGCACCGATGGCCAACACGGCCAGTGCCATCCCTGTGAACTTGTAGGTGATGTCGGTGGGCTCCTCGTCGAAGCCGATCGTGGACCCGAAGTCCGCGTACACCTCTTCGAGATCGCCGAGGCTGTCCGCCGTTCGCGCGACGCCGCCGGTTCCTTCGGCGAGAGTGGCGAGCTCCTCGATGTTCACGGGAACCGGGGCGGTCTGGCCGATGCCGTCACCGTCCTCGTCCACTGTGATCACGCCGTCGGGGGTGCCATAGGCGATCGTGTTGATCGCCACTCCCGCCTCCTCGGCGATCGGAATGGCGTCCGCGGTCAGGAGGCCGACGGTGGTCTCGCCGTCGGAGACGAGCACCACCGTGGCATCGGGTGTCCCCTCTTCGGTTCGCTGGGCCTGTTCGTTGATCACATCTACCGCCAGCTTCACGGCATCGCCGATGGCGGTCGCCTCCTTGAGCTCGAGGTTGTCGATCGCGGTCACCACCGATTCGTGGTCCTGGGTGGGCGGGACGAGCAGTTGAGCCGTGCCCGCGAAGCTGATCAGGGCCACGTTGAGCTGTTCGGGGAAGCTGCTCCACGAAGTCGGTGGCGGCAGCCTGAGCCGCCTCGAGACGGGTGGGCGACACGTCGGTTGCCATCATCGACAGGGATGTGTCGATCGCCAGCACGATCGTCGACCGTTCGCGGGGCACCCGTTCGGTGGCAACCGGCTCGCGTACGCCACCACCAGACATGCGAGGCCCAAGAGGTAGAGAGCCGCCACGACGTGGCGACGCCAGCCGGCCCGGTGCGGAGCGACCTTGTCGAGCATCGCCGCGCTCGAGATGCGGATCGCGAACTTGTTGCGCCGGAACTGGAACGCGACGTACACCGCCCCCAGTGCCAGTACCGCCAACAGGAACCAGAGTCGTGAAGGTGCGAGGAAGTGCTCTGTCATCGGGGTGCGCTCCCTGCCATCACCTCTGCTCGGTGGCGTCGCCGTGAAACGTGGCGGGCAAGGTCCATGACCCAGTCACCGTCGGTGCCCAACGTCAGGTGGTCAGCACCGGAACTGCGGATCGTCGCTCGGATGGCCTCGCGTCGGTTCGTCGCTTCGAGTGCGTACGCACGGCGCAGCTTCGCGCTGTCGGTGTTCACCTCATGGACCGATCCTGTGGCCGGATCCACGAACTGGATCAGCCCCGCTCGCGGAAGCTCGGAATCTCGGGGGTCGGTGCATTCGATGCACAACACCGAGTGACGCAGCGCCACGCTACCCATCGCGGTCTTCCACTCCGAGGATCGCCGTCGAAGTCCGAGATCACCACGACCAGGCCGCGCCTGGTTGCCATCGCACCGACACGACGCAACCCGGCACGCAGGTCGACAGGGCCGGATCCGTCCTCACGCGGCGTGGACATGGTCCGTTCCAGCAGGCTGAGCAGGTGCTTGCGTCCACCACGTGGTGGAATCGTGGTCGTCTCCCCACCGCGCAGGAGCACCGCTCCGACGCGGTTCCCGCCCCTGCTCACCAGCAGACCCATTCCGGCTGCCGCAGCGAGCGCGAGGTCGCGCTTCTCGAAGGCGGCGGTCCCGAAGTCCATGCGTGAGGACCGGTCGATCAACAGCCATGCCTCGAGCTCGCGGTCCGCAATGGTCTCGCGGACGTGAGGGTGTTGGGTGCGGGCGGTGACGTTCCAGTCGATGCGGCGGACGTCGTCACCGGGTTCGTACGACCGTGTCTCCCCGGGTTCGGTCCCGCGGCCCGGAACCAGGCCCATGAAGTCGCCGTGCAGCACCCCGTCCAAGCGGCGTGAGACGTCCAGGGTGAGACGTCGGATGATCTCCTCAGCCGGTCGCTCGCCGACCAATCCGAGGGTCGAGGTGAGACCGCTCACTGGTCGGCGACCCAGGGCCGGGCATCGGTGCCGGCCCCGTGCCAGGGATCTCCGGGTGCGGCGCCGGCGACGGCGCCCACGATCGGACGGGGTGCGCCGTTGCTAGGACCGCCGTCACCATGGGAGGCGGTCATGTGGGGCGCGGGAACGGTCGACAGGACCCGCGCGAGCACTGTCTCGACGTCGATGTCACGGGCCAGCGCCTCGTATGACAGCAGCAGACGGTGACGTAGGATCTCAGGCGCGACGTCGAAGACGTCCTGAGGGGTCAGGTAGCTGCGACCCCGCATCATGGCGAGTGCCCGTCCTGCGCGGATCAGACCGATCGACGCGCGGGGGCTGGCACCCAATTCGATGTATGTGCGCAGCTCGGGCAGCCCGAAGTTCTCCGGCGTCCGTGTGCACAGCACCAGGTTCACTGCGTACTCCATGACGCTGCGCTCCACGAACACCTCCTCGGCGGCGGCCTGGAGTACCTGGATCTCCTCGAGCGAGATGACCTCGGAGGCCGAGGGTGGTTCGGTGCCCATGCGCTGGACGATCTCGATCTCCTCCGCGGGCGCCGGGTAGTCGATCACGACCTTCATGAGAAAGCGGTCGCGCTGAGCCTCGGGCAATGGGTACACGCCCTCGGACTCGATCGGGTTCTGGGTGGCGAGCACCAGGAACGGCATCGGCACCTCGTGACGCTTCCCTCCGATGGTCACCTGCTTCTCCGCCATGACCTCCAACAGGGCCGACTGGACCTTGGCGGGTGCCCGGTTGATCTCGTCAGCGAGCACGAAGTTGGCGAAGACCGGACCCAACTCGACGTCGAAGCGTTCGGTAGAGGTTCGGTAGATGCGGGTTCCGACCACGTCTGCGGGCAGGAGATCAGGCGTGAACTGGATCCTGGAGAACGTTCCACCGACGGCCTTGGCCATCGTCTCGGCCGCAAGGGTCTTGGCGAGCCCCGGCACGCTCTCGAGCAGCACGTGCCCGCCGCACAGCAGCGACGTGAGCATTCGCTCGAGGGCTCGATCCTGTCCCACGATCACCTTGCGCATCTCGAACAGCAGGGCCTCCACCCGCCTGCTGGCGGCACTCACATCCAGGGTCCTGGATCCCTCGGAGGTCGGTCCGTCCGAGGGCGGCGCGGGTAGGTTCGTTCGGGGTGTGGGTTGCACGTGATGTCTCCGCTGGATGGATGACGCTGGGAATCGGATGCGCGAGCACGGCGTCGCGTTGCTGCTGTCCCTCCGTCGAGTCGACCAAAGAGTAGGCGGCGGGGTTGCAGTGTCCTCGGCAGAGCCGACCTCGAGTTGTGTCGCCTTTCAGTCTGCCTCAAGAACCGCGATTCCATGTGTACCGGGCGGTCGTGGCGATCGAAGTGAGGTACGGCGTCGCTCCCTCGGGTGCCGTCGCCGCATCGGCGGCAGGCGCGCCGAGAACGTGTGATGCCGTCGCAGGTGTCGATTTCGCGATCCCCACCACCGTGCCTGCCCAAGACGGCTTGTAGGCTGCCGCCCGATGGAGCCCATCTACTTGATCCTCATTCTCCTGGCCGTGGTGATCCTCGGAGGCGCCGTCGCCTTCCTGGCCACCGGGAGGGGCCGTGGCGAACCTCCCGAGGCGGGACCTGCGGAGCGGGCCGGAACGCTGACCGGGACACGGGAACGCCCCTCTGCGGTCATTACCGAGGAACGCCCCCAGAGGTCGTCGGGGAGCCCCAGGCGCTCGAAGAGCCGGTGGTCCTCGAGGAGCCGGTGGTTGCGGAAGAGCCGGTGGTCCTCGAAGAGCCGGCTGTTGCCGAGGAGGAGCTTCCGGCGGCACCTCCGACCTTCCGTGACCGCCTGGCGCGGGCCCGCGCGACCATGGCCGGGTACGTCTCGTCGGTCCTCTCACGTGCCGAGATCGGCGAGGAGTCCTACGAGGAGCTGGAAGAGGCGCTGCTGCTGGCCGATGTCGGCATGGGGCCGACCCAGGAGTTGCTGGACACGGTCCGGGCGAAGGTCAAGCAGGAGAAGCTGACCACCAACGCAGAGCTGCTCGAGGCGCTCCGTACCGAGATGAAGCACCGGCTCGAGGGCCCCACCGAGCTGGCTCGATCCCCCGAGGCCCCCCACGATCTGGCTGTTCGTCGGCGTGAACGGCGTGGGAAAGACGACCACCATCGGCAAGGTCGGCCGACGCCTGGCCGACGACGGCACGACGATGGTGATGGCGGCGGGCGATACCTTCAGGGCGGCAGCGGCCGAGCAGCTCCAGACCTGGGCTGAGCGCTGCGGAGCGGAACTGGTCCGGGGAGCCGAAGGGGGGATCCCTCCTCGGTGATCTTCGACGCCGTCGAGGCGGCGGCCGCCAGGAAGGCCGACGTGGTGCTCGCCGACACCGCAGGGAGGCTCCACACCAAGACGAACCTGATGGATGAGCTTGCAAAGGTGCGGCGGGTGGCCGACAAGGGCGCAGGGTCGGTCACCGAGGTGCTGCTGGTGCTCGATGCGACCACCGGTCAGAACGGGCTGAACCAGGCTCGCCAGTTCGCGGAGGCGACCGATGTCACCGGCGTGGTGCTCACCAAGCTCGACGGGTCGGCCAAGGGAGGGATCGTCTTCGCCATCCGCGCCGAGCTCGACCTGCCCGTGAAGCTGGTCGGCCTGGGCGAGTCCGCGACCGACTTGGTGGACTTCGACGCGGGTGAGTTCGTCGACGCCCTGGTGTCCACCGACTGATCCGCGCCGTGGAAGCACACGTGGGGCATCCGGATCCCGCTCCTCGGGGTCGCCCGAAGGCGAGGCACGAGGAAGAGGCCCCGAGCTCGAACGCTCCTGCAATCACGCCGGCGCACCTTTCCCTGCGCGTCGATCCGGGCGCATACGACCTGGGTGACTCCGCAGCCACGGTCCGTACCGCGCCGCGCCGTTGGGGCTGGGCAACCGAAGGACTCGACGACCTGCCCGCCGCTGCCGAAGCGGCCTTGGAGGCCCTCGTCGGCACCCTCCGAGCAGCGGGCGGCGATGGCACAAGCCTCCACGGCGTCTGTGATGCGGTATGGAGGGACCTGGCCGAGATGGCATTCACCCGAGGGGCACGCACGAGGGCCGTCGACGCCCTCGGTGGGGACCACCCGCTGTTGATCGCCACCATGGAATGCGACCGGATGCTGTCGGTCGCGGCGAGGGCGGTCGTGGCCGAGGTCGGCCGTGCCGATGAGGGCGTCCTGCAACGTATCGGTGTCTCCGATGGCGGTGCACCCAAGCTGTCGGTCGGTAGCGCCGAGATCGGGCCGCGTGGTCTGGGTGGGGACCGTCAGGCGGTGCGCGAACACCACGGCCGTCCGTTCCAGGCCGTCAGCCTGTACTCCGCGGAGCTCATCGACGCGTTGGCGGCCGAGGGCCACCCGATCGCTCCCGGGGCCGTCGGGGAGAACCTGCTGCTGTCCGGCCTCGACTGGGGATCCCTCCGCCCCGGAGTACGGCTCGTGATCGGCCGAGATGACCCAGGCGAGCGCGTGGTGAGCGGCGAGACCCCCGCTACCACGCGGGATCCGACCCGACCCGTGGTGCTCGAGGTGAGCGCCTGGGTCCCACCGTGCAGGACGATCGCCCCCGCCTTCACGGACCGGCGCTTCGACCGCATCGACCACGACAGGCATCCTGGCTGGTCACGGGCGTATGCATGGGTCCTCGAGGGCGGGACCGTGGCGGGCGGGTCGAGGGTGGACGTCCTACCCTGAGTGACCTGCAACCGGCGGATCACGAGCCTCAGGAGCATTCGAGCAACCCATGCAACTCGACGTCTACAGCGACATGGTCTGCCCTTGGTGCTACCTCGGCCACCGCCGCCTCCGTATGGCGATCGAGCGGCTCGGCGGCCCAGCAGGAAGCGTCGAACTCCGGTGGCGTGCCTTCCAGCTCGACCCGGCCGCCACGTCGCAGCCGAAGGACCTCCGGGCCTCGATCGACCGCAAGTACGGACCGGGCGCGTTCGACTCCATGACTCCTCGCCTCGTCGAACTCGGTGCCGCCGAGGGAATCGACTTTCGCTTCGACCACGCGGTCAGGGTCGGCACGTTCGACGCCCACCGACTGCTGCAGTGGACCCAGGCGACGACCCCACACCGAGCCGATGCACTTGCGGAGCGGCTGTTTCGTGCCTACTTCGCCGAGGGTGCCAACATCGCTGACCTCGATGTGCTGACCCGGCTGTCCGCCGAGGTGGGCTTGGACAGCGACGCCGCCGGTGACCTGCTCGACGGCGACGGATTCGCGGAGGTAGTTCGATCCGATGCGGCCGATGCGCTCGACGCCGGCGTGACGGGTGTACCCGCGGTCGTGTACGACGGCGCTGTGGTCATACCGGGTGCGCAGGACCTCGACACGATGGAGGCCGTGGTCCGGCGCCTGCTGGCCAAGGTCGGTGGCTGATCGGTCGACCCGATAGCTTTGGCGGACGATGTTCGAGTCACTGAGCGACCGCTTCGATGGAATCTTCACCCGCCTGCGTGGCAAGGGGCACCTCACCCAGGCGGACGTGGACGAGGTACTGCGTGAGATACGACTCGCCCTGCTCGAGGCGGATGTCAACCTCGGTGTGGTCAAGTCGATGCTCGGCCGGATCCGCGAGGCGCGGTCGGCGAGGACCTGTCCAAGGCACTGAACCCGGCGCTGCAGGTCCGCAAGATCGTCCTGGAGGAGCTCACCGCCACACTCGGAGGGGAGACGCTACGGATCACCTACGCCTCCAAGCCGCCCACCGTGGTGCTCATGGCCGGCCTGCAGGGCTCGGGAAAGACCACCAACTCCGCCAAGCTCGCCCAGTGGTTCCGCGCCCAGGGTCGCAATCCGATCCTCGTGGGTGCGGACCTCCAGCGCCCGGCAGCGGTACAGCAGCTCAGGACCCTGGCGGACCAGGTCGGCGTCCCGGTGTACTCCGCACCCGACGACGTCGTGGCATCCGGGACCGGCGACCCGGTGGCAGTTGTGCGCGACGCCAGGGACCAGGCCCGTGCGCAGGGCCGCGATGTGCTCATCTGCGACACCGCCGGACGCCTGGCGATCGACGCCGAGATGATGGACCAGGTCCGCCGGATCTCAGAGGAGCTGGATCCCGACTACACGTTCCTTGTCGTCGACGCCATGACCGGCCAGGACGCGGTGGGCGTCGCCGAGTCCTTCAACGAGGCGCTCGCCCTCGACGCGGTCATCCTCACCAAGCTCGACGGCGATGCCCGGGGTGGCGCGGCGCTGTCGGTCAAGGAGGTCGTCGGCAAGCCCATCGCGTTCGCCTCGACCGGCGAGCGCCTGGGGGACTTCGACCTGTTCCATCCCGACCGCCTGGCAGGGCGCATCCTGGGCGAGGGCGACCTGGCGACCCTCATCGAGAAGGCCGAGCAGGCATTCGAGGCCGAGGAGGCCGGAGGAGGCCGCGGCCCGGATGCTCGAGGGCACCTTCACCCTCGACGACTTCCTGGACCAGATGCAGTCGATCAAGAAGATGGGCCCGTTGTCGGGTCTCATGGGGATGATGCCGGGTGTGCCCAGGAGGTGCGTGACGTCGAGATCGAGGATCACCACATCGCACGCATCGAGGGCATCATCCACTCGATGACGCGTGAGGAACGGGTGAACCCCGACATCATCGACGGTGGACGCCGCAGCAGGATCGCCAGGGGTTCGGGTACCTCCACCAGCGACGTCAGCCAACTCGTGGCCCAGTTCCGCCAGATGCGCCAGATGCTCGCGGAGATGGGCAGGACCCCGAAGCGCAAGAAGAAAGGGCGCAAAGGGCGCAAGGGTGGGCGTGTCACGCCCAAGGGCCCAGAAGCCCAAGGCGTCGCCGTCGTTCCAACTCCCCACCCGCGGGAGATGGATGGCGCAGCTGCCCGAGGCTCTACGGGGTCCGGGAGGCGGACTGAGCTGAGGACGGCCGGCCGCGGTCGTCGCTCCATCGAGTCTGGTGATGACAAGTTGGCGTGTAGCGCCTCCGGGTACCATCATGGTCCTTCGCCGGTGGAGGGTCGTCCCGACCCACCCACGAGGTCGGGCCCCTCGACGTAGGTTCCCCGGCCAGACGCATCCGAACAGGCGCATCCGAGCAACACGCATCCGAAAGAGCACAACAACGTGGCAGTACGACTCCGCCTCACCAGGGTGGGCAAGAAGAAGCAACCGTCCTACCGAATCGTCGCGGCCGACAGTCGCTCGCCACGTGACGGTCGATACCTGGAGATCGTCGGCACCTATGACCCACGGCGAGAGCCGTCGGCGATCACCGTCGACAACGACTTGGCGGTCAAGTGGCTCAGCAACGGCGCCCAACCATCCGAGCGGGTGCGCAAGCTGCTCGAGATCTCCGGCGCGTGGGGAGGCCTTCGAGACCTCCAAGGCGGGTAAGTGAGCGACCACGGCGGTGCCGATCACGCGGTGGCCGTGCTCGGGCACATGACACGTTCACTGGTCGACAATCCCGACCAGGTGAGCATCGACGTGGCCGACGAGGGTGACCGCGTGCAGCTGAACGTCTCGGTGGCCGACGGCGACATGGGCCAGGTCATCGGCAAGCGTGGCCGCATGGCCAACGCGATCAGGGTGGTGACCAGAGCAGCCGCTGAGCGCGATGGCGTCGAGGTCGACATCGAGTTCGTCGACTGACGCCCACCCGGCGCATCCGATACCTTTGACACCGACAGCGCTCCTGAGGCGGGACTCCTTCAGGGTGGGGCGGGTCGTGCGATCCCACGGGTTGCGCGGCGAGGTCCTCGTGGAGCTCACAACCGACCGGCCGGAGCGCAGTGCCGTCGGGGCGGCCTTCGTCACCGAGGGCCGCGATCTGGTCGTGTCGGAGTCGCGTCCGCACAAGGACCGCTGGCTGATGCTCTTCGAAGGCGTCACGGACCTGCAACGGGCGGACGACCTGCGCGGAACCGTGCTCTGGGCCGAGCCGATCGACGACGAAGGCACGCTGTGGGTCCACGACCTCATAGGGTGTGCAGTGCGGACACCTCAGGCGTGTCCCGTGGAACGGTCGTGTCAGTGCTGGACAACCCCGCAGCGGACCTCACGGAGCTCGACTCCGGTGCCCTGGTGCCTGTGAACTTCATCGCAGCGGGTCCGCAGCACGGCGAGTTGACCGTCGAGGTGCCCGATGGCCTGTTCGAGCTCTGAGGTCGCAGCCACGGCAGGCCCGCGGATCGACGGATGACCGGCGCCATCCGCATCGACGTCCTCACGATCTTCCCGGAGGTGGTCGACGGCTTCTGCGCGTCGAGCCTCCTCGGTCGGGCACGGCGCAGCGGTCTGCTCGACCTGCGCTGCCACGACATCCGCTCACAGGCGACCGACGTGCACCGCAGCGTCGACGATGCGCCTTTCGGTGGCGGGGCAGGGATGGTGATGAAGCCCGAGCCTGTGTTCGCGACCGTGGAGGCTGTCGATCCCCGAGACCGCTGATCCTGATGGGCCCCGGGGGCAGGGTGTTCGACCAGGGGGTGGCAGCCGAGCTCGCGTCTTCCGGAGGGCTTCACACTCCTGTGCGGCCGCTACGAGGGTGTTGACCAACGCGTGGCGGACCACCTCGTCGACGAGGGGCTCTCGATCGGGGACTTCGTGCTCAACCGGTGGGGGAGGTTGCCGCGATGGCGGTCATCGAGGCAGTGGTTCGCCTGGTGCCGGGCGCCATGGGCAACACAGAGTCGTCTGTGGACGAATCGTTCTCCGACAGGCTCCTCGAATACCCGCAGTACACCCGCCCGGCGGATTTCCGTGGCTGGGAGGTGCCCGAGGTGCTGCGTGGAGGCGATCACGCAAAGGTGCGTCGTTGGCGTCGCGCCATGGCCTGCGACGAACGATCGATGCCCGCCCCGATCTCATCGAGGCCCGAGGTGGACTGAACGACGCGGATCAGGAGGTGCTCGCCGAGTTCTACACGGACCCGAGCCGGTAGGTCGCATCCGCCGAGGCGGGGGTTCGTGCCGGCTTTCACGTGTGACTCGGAGCCGGTTAGCATTGCCCCTCCGTGCGTGGCAGCTCGCCGCGTCCTTCCCAAGCCCCGAGCCGGGCACCACACCGTGGCGCGTACCCGGCGCCCCAGGAGACCGTGATGAAGTCCACCGATGTGATCGACTCAGGCGAGCATGCAGCGACGATGTCCCCGATTTCGCCCCCGGTGACACCCTGAAGGTCCACGTGAAGGTGATAGAGGGCAACAAGGAGCGCCTGCAGGTGTTCCAGGGGTGGTCATCGCTCGCCGTGGCAGCGGCTCCATGAGAGCTTCACCGTGCGCAAGCTGAGCAGCGGGGTCGGAGTGGAGCGGACCTTCCCGCTGCATTCACCGGTGATCGACCACATCGAGGTGTTCACACGTGGGGACGTGAGGCGCGCCAAGCTGTACTACCTCCGACAGGGTCGGCAAGGCCGCCAAGGTTCGTGAGAAGCGCGACTGACGCCTTCCGGTTGAGGACCTGAGCGTCCGGGCCGGGTCGGCTGCCTTCCGGGCTGTCACCGTGGCTTCGTCTCGGTCTCGGTTCCTGCACCTGTGCACATGCCTTCACCCATGTCACAGGCTTGTGGCAGGTGTGGGCCCCGCTTCCCCCTGAGCGCCGCTGTGTCGTGCAACGGCACGATCAGGGAGGTGCGCAATGGGCCGTGGGAGGCGATTCGACCACCTGGCGCTGGGACGCCACGGAGAGGATCTGGTCGAGCGATGGTACGTGGATCAGGGGCATCAGGTGGTGGCCCGCAACTGGAGGTGCCCATCCGGGGAGCTCGACCTGGTCGTGCGCCGTGGCTCGACGGTGGTCTTCTGCGAGGTGAAGACACGCTCGTCGACCCGCTACGGCTCGCCCTTCGAGGCAGTCGACCGGCGTCGTCAGGGTCGGCTGCGGGCCGCAGCCACCGAGTTCCTGAGGGCGCACGAACGGGGAGTGACTGCGTGCGCTTCGACGTGGCCGCAGTCGTCGGGGAGTCGGTCGACGTGATCCGCGGCGTTCTGATTCGGGCTACGGTCCAGTCCCGCCAGCGGTTGGCCGACGTCGCAGGGTGGTCTGGCAACAGGAGCGACGGTGGCCTCGAACAGCCTGAGGAGGTCGACCATGAAGCTTGAGTCCTTCGAGGACGTCGATGGAGTAGAGGTGTGGTACCGCTGTTGGGCGGCGGATGCAGAACCGCGCGGTGCTGTGGTCATCGCACATGGCGCCTCGGAGCACTCTGGCCGCTACGGGCGCTTCGCGGAGGCGCTCAACATGGCGGGCCTCACGGTGTGCGCGATCGATCACAGGGGTCACGGCGTAACCGCGCAGTCCACCGGGGCGGGGATGCCCGGTCCACGCGGGATGGAGGGTGTGCTCGACGACCTCGCTCAGATGGTCGATATCGCTGCGGCCGAGGTGAACGCTCCGGTGATCCTGTTCGGTCATTCGATGGGGTCGTTGTTCGTGCAGGCGTTGGTCGAGCGTGGTGGGAAGCGGTTCGCCGGGTACGTGCTGTCGGGATGCATGGGACCCTTGGCGGAGGGAATGGGGGAGCTGGTCGATGCACTTGAGGCGGCGGCCGATGCGGGCATGGGTGATGAGCCCCTCGATGTGCTGGGTCCGTTCAACGAAGCGTTCGAACCCGCCCGCACGCCCTACGACTGGCTGAGTCGCGACGAGTCCGAGGTGGATGCCTCCATCGCCGATCCGCTGTGCGGGGACGACATGGCTCTGACCTACAGGTACGCGGCCGGGATGATGAACCTGATCCGCGACTCGATGTCAGCCGAGGGTGTGGCTCGTACACCCTCGCGGACCCCGGTCTTGTTGATCACGGGCTCGATGGATCCGGTGTCGAACATGGGCGCACAGGTACGTGTGTTGGAGGAGGGCCTGCGCGCAGCAGGCGCCGAGGTGAGCTCGATCTACTACCAAGATGCCCGTCATGAGGTCCTCAACGAGACCAACCGCGACGGGGTGACAGCCGATGTGATCGAGTGGATCGACTCGGTCATCGGAAGCCCCTGACGCGACCAGGTGGGCCCGGTTCACGGCCTGGGTGCCCTCCGCAGGCGGTTCGCCCAGCACCCACGGTGCCAGTGTCGCCGCAGATCCGGCGCGTCCCGTGGCACCGCGACGATGTGGCCCAAGCCCTCGGGGATGTCGCGGTTGCAGCCGGGACACAGGTAGGCCTTGGTCGCCTGGTAGGGCTGGACGCGCCTCACCTCGCAATCGGCCGTGGCGGTGTGGTCGAGGTAGCGGGGCACCTGGTGGCCTATCCGAGGGTCGCCCAGAGAACCAACGCGAGGATCACCGCAAGCGCTCCCATGACCACCGCGACGTCCATCGGTGATCGCTTGCGTCTGCGATGAGGATCGAGTCCCACGACCACCAGTATCGCAACCGACCGGCCTTCACCCGCCATCCGCCACCCGCCATCCGCCACCCCCGCCACCCCCGCCACCCCCTTCCCTCAGGCGAACTGAATGGTGTGGGCCCCCGGATAGGTGGTTGAGGCCATTCAGTTCGCTGGGGTGAGGATGGATGTCACACGGGGTGCATAGGATGTACCCACCGGTGGTTGCCGTCTGTTCGTAGCGGGATCACGCGGCTCGCAGCTCGGCTGCCTCGTCCGGCCAGGGCCGGCCAACCGGACTTGGCAATAGCGCCCGGTCCAGCCGACACCGCCCACGGCGGCGGGTCGGGGAGAGGAGCACGAATGCTCGCCACCGTAGGTTCTGCAACCCTGCTCGGGGTGAGGGGTCATCCAGTGCGCGTCGAGGTGCACACGAGCGACGGACTGCCCGGCTACACCGTGGTCGGGTTGCCCGACACCTCGTGTCGTGAGTCCCGCGACAGGGTCCGTTCAGCGCTGCTGAGCAGCGGGTTCCACTGGCCCGACCGGCGTACGACTGTCAACTTGGCGCCGAGCGGCGTGCGAAAAGTGGGAGCGGGGCTCGACCTTGCCATAGCGGTCGCCTTGGTCGCGGCACAGGGTGATCTCCCCTTGGATGCCCTGGCCGGGCTGTCTTTCCTCGGCGAGCTGGGCCTGGACGGCTCGTTGCGCCCACTCGTGGGGATGGTGCCCCTGGCGGCTGCGTGTGGGGGTATCCCGGTTGTGCCCGCACCTGTTGTCGCCGAAGCCCGACTGTGCCGACCGGACGCCCTCCCGGGCAGGTCGCTCAGGGATGTGGTCGAGGTGCTCCGCGGGGAGTCCGGGTGGCCCTCGGGTGACACTCCGGAGTTGCGCGTGGCGCCGCGCTCCGCGGCGGATCTGCAGGAGGTACGGGGTCAGGGGGTTGCCCGGATGGCACTCGAGGTGGCGGCAGCCGGGGCCATCACACCCTCATGACGGGCCCGCCCGGAGCGGGCAAGACCATGCTGGCGGAGCGACTTCCGGGCATCCTGCCCGATCTGACCGACGAGCAGGCCATGGAGGTGACCGCGATCCACTCCGCGGCCGGCCGCTTGGCTCAGGGCAGCGGGCTCATCCGTCAGCCACCCATGCGCAGTCCGCATCACACCGCGTCCATGGTCTCCCTGATCGGCGGAGGCAGTACGACGCTGCGACCGGGGGAGGTCAGCCTCGCTTCAGGGGGTGTGCTCTTCCTCGATGAACTGGGCGAATTCCCCGCGGCGCATCTGGACGCACTGCGACAGCCGTTGGAGTCAGGCGTCATACGCGTCTCGCGCGCAGCGATCTCGGTGGAGCTCCCCGCCAAGGTGCTGCTGGTTGCAGCGACCAACCCGTGCCCGTGTGGTCAGCTGGGCTTCGGTGAGTGCACCTGCTCGGAGGCCCAGCTGGCGCGCTACCGCCGGCGTCTCAGCGGGCCCCTCGTGGATCGCTTCGACCTGCGCCTGGGTGTGGGACCTCCCGATGCCGCCGCGGTGTTCGATGCCCCGAGGGTGAGAGCAGCGCGGATGTCGCCGCCAGGGTCGCCGCGGCGCGGGCCATGGCCGGAGCACGCGGTGTCGGCTGCAACCGGGAGCTGAGGGGGCGCGAGCTGCGTGACGCGGCGCCGCTCGAACCCGCTGCCGAGGCATTGGTGCGCAATCACCTCGAACGTGGCCTGTTGACCATGGCGGCGCCGAGCGTTCGCGAGCAGTCGCGCTCACACTCGCGGATCTGAGGGGGGAGCCCCCACCCTTGGGCAGGCACCTGATCGAAGGAGCGCTGATGTTGCGTGGGGGCGACCGGTCCAACCTGGTCACGACATGACGACCGCAGGCTCACGGGAGGGTCATCTGGCCGCGATAGCGGCGCTGGACGGGATGGGTCCGGCCAGGCTCCGGGCACTGCTCGCGGCAGCACCGGCCGAGGAGATCTGGGCGATGCTCGCCGCGGGTACCGCACAGCGCCTTGCGTCGCGACCGCTGCGCGGCGCTACCGCCGCTGTGGACGTCGCGGACCAGAGCCAACCGGCGCGCCCTGTGCTGGCACCCGAGCTGATCGGACGTTGGGAGCGGCAGGTGAGGTCGACGACGCACGTCCCTCAGCGATGGCGCAGCGCCTGGGTGCACTCGGGCTCGAGGTGCTCACCGGCGACCGGATACCCGAGGTGCTGGTGGCGGATCGCGATCCTCCGGGTGTGCTGTTCACGAGCGGCTCGTGCATCGAGGCCGGCCGGGCGCGCGTGGCGGTCGTCGGAACACGCAGGGCTTCCGACTACGGCCTGCGTATGGCTCGATCACTCGGCCGGGACCTGGCCGCCGCCGGGGTCCAGGTGGTCTCCGGCCTCGCTCTGGGGATAGACGCAGCGGCCCATGCGGGGGCACTCGACGTCGCCACGGTGCGGACTCCGGTGGTGGCTGTCATCGGAGCCGGTCACCATCGCCCTTGTCCATCGCGGAACCGTGGACTCGCCCGGGCCGTTGCAGGGGCCGGGGCAATCCTGAGCGAAGTCCCACCGGGGATTCCGTCGGCTCCCTGGCGATATCCGGTGCGCAACCGGCTGATCGCCGGACTCGCCGATGTGGTGGTGGTCGTCGAGTCGGCATCGAGCGGTGGCTCGATGTCGACCGTTGCCGAGGCGCTGGAGCGTGACCGGATCGTGATGGCGGTGCCCGGATCGGTGGGCCGCCGCACGGCAGAGGGATGTCACGACCTGTTGCGCGAGGGCGCTGAGATCTGCACAGGTTCCGTCGACGTCCTCGCGGCGCTCGGTCTTCTCGGGTTCTCGTTGGAGTCGGACCGACCCTGCGGTGGCGACGACCCCGGTGCGGTCGCAGCCCCAGAGGCTGGCGCGGGCGAAGACTCCTCGACTGGCTCAGGTCCCCGCACCGGCTGTGCTCACGGTGTGGGTGCTCCGTCGCTTCCGGGCACTGCGAGGGTGTTGGAGTTGCTGGCCGACAGCCCGCTCAGCATGGACGCGTTGTTGTCGGCGAGCGGGCTCGGGTTGGCGGAACTGTCGTCGGTGCTCGTCTCCTTGGAGGCAGGATCGTGGATCGTCACCGATGTGGGTTGCGTTCGCCGCGTGCGGTGAGCACCCCGAGCGCGCCGTGGAACGCCCCCGGGCGGGCCGGGTGCCTCTGCATCCAACACACGAGCGGTGTCGTGGGGGATCATGAGAGGGAGCGGGTGCGCCGACGGGTCCATGTCACGAACCGGACATGCACACAAAAGAGTGGTTGTGCACGCGCTTGCAGTAGTTGATATCGTGCCATGTACTCCGGTTCGGGCATCTCGACGGCCCGGCTCGGCCGGGGACAACGCTCAGGGACCGCGACAGGATCGAGCACCGGGCGTGTTCGTGGAGCAAGGAGCACCGGGGGTGTTCGTGGAGCAAGCCACATCGTGGAGGATCGAGGTCTTCGGGGACTCCCTCGAGTTGGCCCCCAAGACGATCGAGGCCTATACCCGCGATGTGCGGCAGTTCGCGCAGTGGGCGGAGCGTGGGGCGGCCACCGGCCCGAACGATGTGGATCTTTCGATGCTGCGTCGCTACCTCGCGTACCTCCACACCGTGGGCCGTGCCCCTCGGACCATGTCTCGTGTCGCAGCATCACTTCGCAGGTACTTCGCCTGGGCGGAATCGAACGCCCTGGTGGATGCGGATCCCACCCTCGCCCTGCGGGCTCCCGCCGGTGGCTCGCGCCTTCCCAGGGTCCTCGGGTCCGACGAGTTGCACCAGATCCTCGATGAGCCGGCCCATGATCCCCACGGCACCGAGTCTCCGCCGGAGCTGGCGCTGCGCGACCGCACGGTCATGGAGGTGCTCTACGGCTCGGGGCTACGGGTCTCGGAGCTGTGTGGCCTCCGCATCGGCGACGTCGAGCTCCGACGCTCCCGTCTGACGGTCTGGGGCAAGGGTTCCAAGCAGCGAGTGGTGCCGTTGTCGGCACCCTCGGTGAAGTTGTTGGAGGCCTGGCTTGGCTGGGGTCGTACCCGACACATCGAGTCTGTGGTCGATTCATGCGAGAGTTGGACAGACGACGGGTGGATGTTCCACAACCAGCGTGGAAGCAGCCTGACCCCACGTGATGTGCGGCGGATCCTCGACAGGCGCTCACCTGTACCCACGCATCCCCACGCACTACGTCACAGCTTCGCCACTCATCTTCTGGATGGCGGTGCCGATCTACGCGTGGTGCAGGAACTTCTGGGGCATTCGGACCTGTCGACGACACAGATATACACACATGTGAGCCGGGAGCGCCTGCAGTCGGTGTACGCGGCCACACACCCAAGGGCGAACTGATGCAGGCAACCACTCGCGACACGCTCCAGGCGAGCTCGACCACACCGGCGGTCGAGCTCGCCGCTCTCTGGCAGGACTACAAAGCCAACAAGGCCGACAAGGCCCGCGAGGCACTGATCGTGCACTTCTCGCCGTTGGTCAAGTACGTGGCCGGCCGTGTGGCTGTGGGGCTTCCCCCAACGTGGAGCACGCCGACCTTGTCAGCTACGGGATGTTCGGCCTCATCGACGCGATCGACAAGTTCGAGCCCGAACGTGGGTACAAGTTCGAGACCTATGCGATCAGTCGCATCAAGGGAGCGATTCTCGACGAGTTGCGTTCGATCGACTGGGTTCCCCGCTCGGTGCGTTCCAAGTTGCGCCAGATCGAGAAGGCCATAGCGAAGCTTGAGGCCGTGCATCACCGTCCGGCGACCGATCCCGAGCTGGCAGCAGAACTCGAATGGAGCGCGGAGCAGCTCCAGACTGCGCTCAACCAGATCTCTCAGGTCGGACTGGCCGCCTTGGACGAGATCCTCGCCGTGCCGGGGGAGAGGGGCGAGTCGATCACCCTGGGTGACACGATCGCCGACACCTCGGCTCACGGTCCGATGGGAGCGTTCGAGATCGCCGAGACCCGTCAGCTCCTCGGTCAGGCCATCAACGCGCTGCCAGAACGCGAGAAGCTCGTGCTAACGCTCTACTACTACGAGAGCATGACGCTGCAGGAGGTAGGTCAGGTGTTGGGTGTGACCGAGTCGCGGTGTGTCAGATCCACACCAAGGCGGTCCTGCACCTGCGGAGCCGACTTCAGGCCGCAGAGCGGATCCCGCCGGCCTGAGAGCGACAGCTCGGCGCGACGGCTCTGGCGAGGGCCGCGCGACCCGCTGCGCAGGTGCCTCGGATGACGATCGTCGCTGTACGCTGCCGACTGCTTCCCCGTGATGAACCCGCAAGCCGGGACGGGGAGGCCGACGTGAGCAGGTTGCCAGGACGGAGCAGCCCGTGCGTGGCGAGAGCCGTGTTCGCCGCCGCGGCACTGCTTGTCCCCGTGGCCATCCCCGGGAGTGCTGTCGCTGCGGGTGTCCCGCGCGGTGCTGCCGCTGCGGAGCCGCTCGATGAGCCGAATCCGGCCTGGGTGCTTCCGGTGCAACGCTCCGTGGTGGACCACTTCAGGCCGCCGGCCACGCGATGGGGCGCCGGCAACCGTGGGTGGGAGTTCGCCACAGTCGATGGTGACCCGGTGGTGGCGGTGGGTGGCGGCATCGTCGCCTTTTCCGGATGGGTCGGTGGCAGGGGAGTCGTCACCCTCGACCACGGGGAGGCCTCCTTTCGAGCGTCACGGGCATGGCCGTGGTGTCGGTGCTGAGGGGCCAGGTCGTCGCAGGGGGTGAGCCCATCGGTCGTGCCCGGCAAGGCCTGCACCTCGGATTCCGTCAGGACGGCGAGTACATCGATCCAGCGATTCTGTACAGCATCGTCCGTCACGCGGTGCTGGTTCCCGTCCCCGAGGACGCGTAGGCACCTGTCGCAGCGACGACGGCGGAATGCCTTGGGGATGGCCCCTGGTACTACACTCCTGCGTCGGCCCGATCCGGGGTCGATGACCATGAACCGCCCGTTCGCACCTTTCGGTCGCCGCCCGTCGGCGCAGCAGGACGGGTTTGCCGGAACCGAAGGGAAGGAGCAGGCGTGGCAGCAGTCGTCACCATGAAGCAGTTGTTGGAGGCCGGAGTGCATTTCGGTCACCAGACCCGTCGCTGGAACCCGAAGATGAAGCGATTCATCCACGGCGACCGCGGTGGCATCTACCTGATCGACCTCAACCAGACCCTTGAGGGAATCGAATCCGCCTACACCTACGTACGTGACCTGGTGGCCGGTGGGGAACCGTGCTGTTCATCGGCACGAAGAAGCAGGCTCAGGATTCGATCCAGGGATTCGCCGAGAAGTGCGGGATGCCATACATCAACCAGCGATGGTTGGGAGGCATGCTCACCAACTTCGAGACGATGTCCAAGCGGGTTTCGAAGATGAAGAACCTGCAGCTGATGCGGGCGTCGGGTGAGTTCGACCTCATGCCCAAGAAGGAAGCGCTGCTGCACGCCCGCGAGCTCGCGAAGCTCGAACGCAATCTCGGTGGCATCCGCAACCTGGAGCGCCTGCCCGACGCGGTGTTCATCCTCGATACGAAGAAGGAGGACATCGCGGTCACGGAGGCGAACAAGCTCGGCATCTCGGTGGTGGCAGTGGTCGACACCAACTGCGATCCGGACCTCATCGACTACGTGATACCGGGCAACGACGACGCGATTCGCGCCGGCGACCTCATGTGCCGTGTGATCTCGGATGCCGTCATCGAAGGCAAGCTGATGCGTTCGAAGATGCATCCGGAGGCGGCCGAGGCCCGTCCGCGCACCATCGAGGAGGAGGCGGCCCACGAGCAGCGCCAGGCCGAAGCCCGCGCTCAGGCCGCAGCAGCAGCAGCCGAGCGTGAGGCGCGTGTTGCCGCAGCGAAGGCAACCGCGTCGCAGGCACCTCCGGCGGAAGCCCCTGACACCACTACGCCTGAGTCTGCGTCCCCGAGCGGGTCGACACCCGAGAGCCCTCACGTGCAGGATGCTCAGGGTGAGGGTGACCACCCAGGCGACGGCGGGGAGTCAGACTGATGCCGGAGTTCACAGCCAAGGACGTCAAGTCGCTTCGGGATGCAACCGGTGCCGGGATGATGGACGCGAAGAAGGCCCTCACCGAGGCCGACGGCGACCGTGACAGGGCTGCTCAGATCCTTAGGGAGAAAGGCCTCTCCAAGGTGGCCACACTCGAGGATCGGGAGAACACCCAGGGATCTGTGGCGGTGGCCCGTGAGGGGAGCACCGTCGCCCTCGTGGAGCTCAAGAGCGAGACGGACTTCTCGGCGAAGGCGGCGGACTTCGTTGAGCTCACCCAGAGGCTGGCCAATGCGGTCCTGGCCGACGGTGAAGATGCGGTCGATGCGCTGCAGGGCGCGATCGACGACATCAAGATCGCCAAGAAGGAGAACATCGAACTGGGCGTCGTTGCCCGCTTCGATGCAGCAGCCGGCAACGGCGTGGATGCGTACACGCACATGCAGGATGGTCGCGGGACGAACGGCGTGATCATCGAGATCGCGGGGGCCGACGACGAGACGACCCACGAGATCGCGCTGCACTGCGCCTTCGCGAAGCCCGACGCTCTCACCCGCGAGGAGATCGATCCTGCCCTGGTAGAGCGGGCACGCGAGGGTTTCGAGGCCCTCACGATCAAGGAGGGCAAGCCGGAGCAGGCGATCCCCAAGATCGTCGATGGCCGCCTCAACTCCTGGTATGCAGAGCGCGTACTGCCGGAGCAGGGCCTCTTCGGTGACAAGCAGACCGTCCAGGAGCGCCTCGGCGAGGCGACGATCGTCAGGTTCGTCCAGGCGTACATCGGAGGCTGATCCCGATGATGGTCGGCATCGCTCCGACCGTGGCATCCACCGATCGCCGAATCGCACGAGCAGACCCTGGGAGTGGAGATGCCCGCTGAGGAAGACCAGACCGAGCCGCCACGCGGCGGGAAGACCCCGCGCTGGTCACGTGTGATGCTCAAGCTCTCCGGCGAGGCCTTCGCCGGGGAGACCGGCAACGGCCTCGACGGTGATGTGGTCAATCGCCTGGCGGCCGAGATCATCGAAGCCAAGTCCACCTTCGACGTCGACATCGCGGTCGTGGTGGGTGGTGGGAACATCTGGCGTGGAATGAGTGGCGAGGGAGCCGGAATGGACCGCGCCCAGGCCGACTACATGGGCATGTTGGCCACGGTGATCAATGCACTTGCGCTCCAGGAGACCCTGGAGCGCCTGGGCCAGCCGACCAGGGTGCAGACGGCGATCCACATGTCGCAGGTGGCCGAGCCCTACATCCGGCGTCGTGCAATAAGGCATCTCGAGAAGGGGCGCGTGGTCATCTTCGCGGCCGGTACCGGCAATCCATACTTCACCACGGACACCACTGCGGCCCTACGCGCCGTGGAACTCGACGCCGGAGCGATCCTGATGGGCAAGAGCGGAACCGACGGTGTCTACACCGCTGATCCGCGTACGGACCCGGACGCAGAGCTTCTCAGTGAGGTGTCGTTCATGGAGGTGCTGCAACGTGGACTCGGGTGATGGACTCGACCGCGACGTCGCTCTGCATGGACAACGACCTGCCCATCTGTGTGTTCGACCTCATGGGCCACAACATCTGTCGGCTGCTCGCCGGCGAGCGCGTCGGCACCCTGGTCTCCTGACCCCTGCCGTGCCTGCTTTGGCCACGTTGTGCACCTCAGCGGTGCGCGGTGTGAAAGGCTTGTCGCAATGACAGACGAGTTTGCAGACGCCATCGTCTCCGATGCCTCGGAACGGATGCGCAACGCAGTTGTGCACGCCCGCAGCGAGTTCTCGGGCATTCGCACAGGGCGTGCGAACCCCGGCCTGGTCGAGAAGCTCCCGGTGGAGTACTACGGCAGCACGGTGCCCCTTCAGCAGCTGGCCGGCTTCTCGGTGCCCGAGGCCAGGATGCTCATGATCTCGCCGTTCGACAAGAGCTCGATCGGAGCGATCGAGCGCGCCATCGGAGAGGCCAACCTCGGTCTCAATCCTTCCAATGACGGAGCAGCGATCCGCTTGGCGTTCCCGCCGCTGACCGAGGAGCGTCGCCGGGACTTCGTTCGACTGGCCAAGGCCCGAGCAGAGGACGGCAGGAACGCGATACGCGCTGCCCGCCGTGAGGCGCGCAAGGACCTCGAATCGATGGAACGTGACGGCGACATCTCCGAGGACGACCTGAGGCGCTACGAGGATGCCCTCGACAAGCTCACAAGGACGAGCGAATCGGAGATCGACGGCGCGCTGGCGCAGAAGACCACTGAGTTGATGGAGGCGTGATGCCTGCACCGCCCATGCACCGCGACGGAGACCGCACATGAGCAGAGACGACCAGGATTTCGATGGCGACCCCTCCGGCGAGGAGGACGCTTCGCAGGACCATGCCGGGCGACAGCAGCCGGGCGGTGGTGACACCGGTGGCGAGGGTGTGAGGATCCTCGGGGCGCAGGAGGCCGCCGAGGTGACCGGTCGTCACGACGTGGTTCGCCGTGGCGACCGCTCGAAGCGATTCGGTGACCGTCCGGAGCCCCGGACCCCTACCGGGGATCTGCCACGGATCACGATCTCGTCCACCGAGGATCGAGGCAGTGCGGACCGCTTCGGTGCGGTGCCGGTGGTCCCGTCCTCGGGGGCACCGCCGGGGGAGCGTTCCGGGGTCGGACACGCTCGGGTGGCCCCCGACGAGCCGGAGGCCACCTCACAGCGGGAGATCTCGTACCGGGCCGAGGATCCCGACCAGCGCGGAGAACCTCCCTACATCCAGGAGGGCACGTACATCGACGAAGGCACCGAGGATCTCCGCGAGGAGTACGGACGGCCGGTGGAGTCGGTACCGCGGATTGAGACGACCATGGATGAGCCGATGCCGGTCGACGAACCCGGCGAGGACCGGGACGACACCTTCGTCCTGCCTCACTGGACCGAACCTGCCACCGGACAGGTGCCGAAGGTCGTGACCGATGTGCCCGAGGAGTCACCGGGCACGGGTGACCAGATGAGGTGGCGGGACCTCGACAGCGACGAGTCCGACGGTGGTTTCGAGGACCTCCTGGAGGACGCCCCGCGCCTCGGGGCGCTCTCCGGGCAGCGGGATCCCTTCGAGGACGACGACGCATTCGAGGACTACTTCTCCGGCGGCAGTCGACGTGGATGAAGATCCGCTCGCTGCCTTCGGAGGAGTGGACGCGCCTTTCGACGAACCTCCCGTGCGTTCTGCTCCCAGGCCGAGGCGCCGTGAACGTTCCCGCGACGGCGTTGGCGGCGACCGCATCGACCGCGATGATCGTTCCTCGGCCGGAGTGGGTTCAGGGGACCGCAACCTGCCCGTTGCGGTGGCGGTCGGCGTCGGTCTCGTGGCGCTGGGTTTGATCTGCTTCAAGCTCGGCACCCTGCCCACCGCCATCCTCGCCACTGTCGTGGTGACGCTGGCAGGCATGGAGTACTTCAACGCGGTGCGCACCGCTGGATACAACCCGGCGACGCTGCTGGGCATGGCGGCCGTGTGCGGGTTCGTCCTGTCGACGGCTCTGTTCGGGCTCGCCGCCTATCCGCTGCTCATAGGCATCACGGTCGTGGCTGTGCTGGTCTGGTACCTGCTGGTCGCACCGGGTGACGGGTCGGTGCCGAACCTGGCGATGACGCTGCTCGGGGTCTTCTGGATAGGCGGGCTGGGGTCCTTCGCGGGGCTGTTCCTGGGCCTCGGCGACGTGGTCGCCGACCGTGGCGGGCTGGACACGAACCCGGGCATCGGCGTGCTGCTGGCTGCGGTGATCGCATCGGTCTCCTACGACGTCGGCGGATACTTCGTCGGGCGCAGGTTCGGCCACACCAGGCTCTCGGCCGCCAGCCCCAACAAGACGCAGGAGGGCTTCGCCGGCGGTATCGCTGTCTCGGTCGTGGTCACCACCGTAGCGGTGTCGTTCGTCTCGCCCATCGGCGACGACAACCTCTTCAGGACCTTCGTGTTCGCACTCCTGTGTGCCCTGGCCGCACCCATCGGCGACCTGTGTGAGTCGTTCGTAAAACGGGATCTGGGGGTGAAGGACATGGGTACGGTGTTGCCAGGTCACGGGGGTGTGCTCGACCGGTTCGACTCGCTGCTGTTCGTGCTCCCAGTCGCCTACTTCGTGACGATCCCGCTGGGGGTCTGGACGGTCTGAGCCGGCCGAGGGGGATGTGTCACCTCGCATCGGAACCTGCTCGGTCGCCCGATGCCCACGGCTCGGCAGCCCCGGTAGAATGACATCCCCATGACCACCGTGGCCCTGTTGGGCTCAACCGGGTCGATCGGCACCCAGGCGATCGAAGTGATCGAGGCCGAGCCCGACCGATTCGACATCGTCGCGCTCGGCGCCAACTCCTCGATCGAGCAGCTTGCCGAGCAGACCGAACGCGTGCGACCGCACGTGGTTGCCATAGCCGACACGACGCGGGCAGCCGAGCTGAAGGAGATGCTTCCGTCGGGTGTGGAGCTGCTGTCGGGCCCCGAGGCGATGGCGGAGGCCGCGGTGCGGGCCGATGTGGCAATCAACGGTGTCGTGGGGTTTGCGGGTCTGCCGGTCACGCTCGCCGTGCTGGCCGCGGGCCGGCGTCTGGCTCTCGCCAACAAGGAGTCCCTGATCGCTGCGGGCCCCGTAGTGCGGCCGCTGCGGGACACGCCCGGCGCGGAGTTGGTGCCGGTTGACAGCGAGCACTGCGCCATCCACATGTGCCTTCGAGCCGGGGAGGGTGACCGGCATCTCCGCGAGGTGGTGCTCACCGCGTCCGGAGGGCCGTTCCGTGGCCGCTCGCGCCAGGAGCTCGAGGACGTGACCGTCGAACAGGCACTCACCCACCCCACATGGTCGATGGGCCCGAAGATCACCGTGGACTCCTCGACGCTGATGAACAAGGGACTCGAGGTGATCGAGGCCCATGAGCTGTTCGGGGTCTCCTACGACGACATCGAAGTCGTAGTGCATCCTCAGTCGATCGTGCATTCGATGGCGACCTTCAGCGACGGCGCGACGATCGCCCAGCTGTCTCTGCCCGACATGCGCCTGCCGATCGGCTACGCGCTGGCGTATCCCGACCGCATGGACACTCCCTTCGGTGCCATCGACTTCACCGACGCCTTTACGCTCGAGTTCGAACCACCCGACCGGGACTCCTTCAGGTGCCTGGGCCTGGCCTTCGAAGCCGGAAGGGTCGGGGGACCGCCCCCGCATGGCTGTCCGGCGCCAACGAAGTGGTCGTCGACGGATTCCTCGCCGGCCGGGTGCGTTGGGTCGACATCGCGGCGGTCCTGGAATCGGTGCTGGATCGTTGGGACGGGGCGCGTGCGGAGTCCGTCGAAGCGGTCCTCGACGCAGACAGGGCGGCGCGCATGGTTGCCGCGGAGCTGATGGACCCGGACGGACGCGGAGCTGACGCGATCGATGCAGGTGGGAACCGATGACTGACCAACGAGAGCAGCCGCGCGGTGCCGACGGCCCCGAGGCCGCGACCGCGAGCGGCTCCCCGGACGACTCCGACGGTGACGCGGGCAAGTCGCTGATCGAGAACCCGTTCGTTCGCTGGGGTGTCCTGTTCGCCCTTGGCGTTCTCGCGGTCTACGGCCTGCTGAGCGGTGCCGTCGGTTGGCTGTTCAGCGTGGCGGTGCTCGCTCCCGTGCTGGTGGCGTTGGTGCTGTCCGAACTGGACCGCGATGCAGAGTCGCGCGTGGCTCGGGTTGTCGCCGTGGCGGGGCTGGTCGTGTGGCTCGCGGTGACCGGCGGGTTGGCGATGATCCTCGTGGTCGGGGCCGTGATCCTCATGATCTTCCTCCACGAGCTGGGCCACTACATGGCGGCGAAGCATGCAGGCATGAAGGTCACGGAGTTCTTCCTCGGCTTCGGGACGCGCCTGTGGTCGTTCAAGCGCGGAGAGACCGAGTTCGGGCTCAAGGCGATCCCAGCGGGCGCCTACGTGAAGATCATCGGCATGAACAACCTCGAGGAGGTCGATCCCGCGGATGAGGCGAGGACGTACCGCCAGGCGCCGTTCCATTCACGATTCAGCGTCGCGATCGCGGGTTCCGCCATGCACTTCGCCCTTGCGCTGGTCCTGCTCGTGGTCCAGTTCGCGGCGTTCGGTCGCGTGGACGACAGTAGATGGGTCATCGGCGACCTGACCGAGGGTGGTGCCGCGCAGCAGGCAGGGCTCCGCAGTGGCGACCAGGTCGTGTCATTCGACGGCGAGCCCGTGGGATCCTTCGACGAGTTCCGTGACCAGATAGCTGCTGCCACCGGCGAGGTCGTCGTGGAGGTGGAGCGCAACGGTGAGACCGAGGCGATCCCGGTGGAGCTGATCCGGCGCGGCAAGATCATCGGTACCGTGGGAACCGATGTGGACGTGCTCGAAGCGTCGGGTCGCCTCTTCGTTGGCCCGCTGGTGGAGCACTCCAGGGGTGAGCGTGCGGGGTTGGAGACCGGGCAGCGGATCGTCTCGGTCAACGGAACCGATGTGGAGAGTCTGGACGACCTCGCAGATGCAGTGGCCGCATCCGAGGGCGGTGAGGTGGATCTGATCGTCACCGGCGGTTCCGGGGGCGAGAAGTCGGCCACGGTGGATCTGGGTAGCGCGGTGGCGACCACGGACCCGGGCGCCTTCCTGGGTGTCGGGGTGGAGAACGAACTGCAGCGTGAATCGCTTCCGTCGGCCGCCCTCAGCGCTGTCGAGGAGTTCGGCCGGGGTGTCGGAGCGAGCGTCGTGGGGATCGCAACCGTGTTCAATCCACCGCGTCTCGTCGGGTTCCTGGGTGACACGGTGACGGGCGGTGAACAGGACGTCACCGAGAAGCCGACCCCGCGGAGCAGGTCGAGGTGTCCAGTGACGCAGGGCGTCCAACCTCGATCATCGGGGCGGTCGCGTACGGGGCCGACATGACCGCTGAGAACCTCTCGAACCTGATCGGCTTCCTGATCGCTCTGAACATCTTCATCGGCGTGTTCAACCTCATCCCGCTGTTGCCCTTCGACGGCGGTCACGTGGCGATCGCCGTCTACGAGAAGGTGCGCGAGGTGGCTTCGGGGTCCGGCAAGCGCTACATAGCGGACATCACGCGGATGATCCCGGTCGCGTACGGGGTCGTGACGGTGCTGGCTGTGGTGGGGCTGCTGGCGATGTACCTGGACCTCACCATGGGTGTCAGCGCCTGATCGCGGGTGCTCGGAGCCCCGCCCTGCGGCGGCTGTAGCCTTCGGTCCATGGATGCTCCCTCGGTGACCTTCCCACGGCGTGAGACGCGACGGATCAGCGTCGGCGATGTTCCGGTGGGTGGGGGAGCGCCGGTGACGGTGCAGTCGATGACCACCACCAAGACCGCGGACGTCGACGGCACGCTTGCGCAGATCTACGCCCTGGCCGGCGCGGGGTGCGACATCGTGCGGTGCACCTGCAACGAGGCCGAGGCGGCCGAGGGCCTGGCCCACATCGTCCCGCGGAGCCCGATCCCGATCATCGCGGACATCCACCACAACCACCGCATGGCACTGGCCGCCATGGACGCCGGTGTCCACGGCCTGCGCCTGAACCCGGGCAACATCCGCCGCCCCGAGCACATCAAGGCCGTGGCATCCGAGGCGCGTGACCGCAAGGTGCCCATCCGCATCGGGGTCAACGGCGGATCCCTGGATCCCGCCCTGTACGAGAAGTACGGGAACGTGGTCACCCCCGAGGCGATGGTCGAGTCCGCGATGACGGAGCTCGGGTACTTCGCCGAGGTCGGCTTCGACCTGGTGAAGATCTCGGTGAAGGCCTCGAACGTGCCTCTCATGGTGGAGGCGTACCGCCTGCTGGCCGACGCCACCGATGTGCCTCTGCACCTCGGGGTCACCGAGGCAGGGCCCCTCCCCGAGGGTTACATCAAGGCCACCGCGGGTATCGCCACCCTGTTGGCGGAGGGCATCGGTGACACGATCCGCTACTCGCTCACCGCGGATCCGATCGAGGAGGCTCGTGCCGGGAGGGTGCTGCTCGAATCGCTCGGCCTGCGTGAGCGCACCGACATTGACCTGATCGCGTGCCCCTCGTGTGGCCGGGCCGAGGTCGACGTCATCAAGGTGGCCGAGGAGGCCCGCGCTGCGCTCGCCAACAGGGACCTGCCACTCCAGGTGGCGGTCATGGGATGTGTGGTGAACGGTCCCGGAGAGGCGCGTGACGCCGACCTGGGGATCGCCGCCGGACGCGGTCGCGGACACCTGTTCGTGAAGGGCACCAACGTCGCGGTGGTCGACGAGGCGGACATGGTCGACCAACTCGTGGAGTGGGCGGAGTACATCGCCGAGCACGGCACGGAGGCGGCGCTGGCGAGGGTGGACACCCACAAGGCCGCCCGGGAGGCCGAACGGGACCGTGCCTCGCTGATCGACGAGCAGGGCCAGGATGTGAACGCGTCCGCCCAACGCGTGGAGCTGATCCGCCGGGACCTCCGCAACTGAGGTCCCGGACCGACGGTGCCCTACCATCGCCGGCCATGGCAAGAACACCTGTGCTCACCCCTCAGGGTGAGGACTTCCCCCGCTGGTACCAGGACGTGCTCACCAAGGCGGAGCTGGCCGAGAACGGGCCTGTGCGAGGCACGATGGTCATCCGCCCGTACGCGGACGCCATCTGGGAGCGGATGGTCGCCGAGGTGGATGCGCGAATCAAGGCCACCGGTGCCGAGAACGCCTACTTCCGTTGTTCATCCCGGAGGGCTACCTGCGCCGCGAGGCCGAGCACGTCGAGGGTTCTCCCCGAGCTCGCGGTCGTGACCCACGCAGGGGGTAAGGAGCTCGAGGAGCCGGCGGTGGTGCGACCCACATCGGAGACCGTCATCGGCGAGTACATGGCGAAGTGGGTGCAGAGCTATCGGGACCTGCCGCTGCTGTTGAACCAGTGGGCCAACGTCGTGCGTTGGGAGCTCCGCCCGCGCCTGTTCCTGCGCACTTCGGAGTTCCTGTGGCAGGAGGGTCACACCGCTCATGCCACAGCCGGGGAGGCTTCGGCGTATGCGGTGCGGATCCTCACCGAGGTGTACCGGGACTTCATGGTGAACGTGCTGGCGATCCCGGTGCACATCGGGGTCAAGACGGCTGCGGAGCGCTTCGCCGGCGCCACCAACACCCTGGCGTGCGAAGCGATGATGGGCGACGGCAAGGCGCTTCAGATGGGTACCAGCCACGAGCTGGGTCAGAACTTCGCCCGTGTGTTCGACATCGGCTTCCTCGACTCCGAGGGATCCCAGCAGCTCGCATGGACGACCTCCTGGGGTGTCTCGACGCGCATGATGGGTGGACTGATCATGGCCCATGGCGACGATTCCGGCATGCGTGTGCCGCCGCGTGTGGCCGAGGTCCAGGTGGTCGTGATGGTTGTGCGCGGCGACGATGACGGAGCCGTCGCTGCTGCTGCGCGATCGATCGTGGATGAGCTCATTGCCGCCGGTGTACGTACCCGCTTGGACGATCGTGCCGATGCTCCCTTCGGGCGCAGGGCCACCGACTGGGAGCTGAAGGGGTGCCCGTGCGTGTGGAGCTGGGGCCCCGCGATCTCACCGTGAGCCAGGCGATGGTCGTGAGGCGCGATCGGCAGGGCAAGGAGCCCGAGGCCTTGGCACGTCTCGCGGTACGCGTGCCCGCGCTGCTCGATGAGATCCAGCAGTCGATGCTCGACGAGGCGACTGCGAAGCGCGACTCGGCCACCGTCGAGGTTGCAGATGCCGCGGAGGCGTTGGAGGCCGCGCAGCACGGGTTCGCCAGGATCCCCTGGTCGGCGCTGGGGGAGCAGGGTGAAGCCCGACTCGCTGAGTCCGCGGTCACTGTGCGTTGCCTGCAGGATCGCGACCTCGGCGTGCCCGCCGACATCGATTGCGACGGCGTGACCGCGCTGGTCGCCCGTTCGTACTGAGGCCGGACACCTCGGCCCCCTCGGGTGGCGTGAAAGCCCTCCTTCATTCGATGGGGGGATCGCGTATACTCCTTGGTCCGGCTTTGCGGAGGGCGTGGGCGTTGCCCACGCCTTTTCTCTGGCCGGTGACCGAAATCCGATCCCGCCGGCAGCACAGGAGGCAACGTGAGCGCAACCACCGAACGTGTCGGCGCACTTGTGGCACCCGTGCTGGAGCGGATGAGCCTGCGACTCTACGACGTCGATGCACCCGGACCGACCCTGCGGGTGATGGTCGACCGCGACGGGGGTGTCGACATCGACACCCTCGCGGAGGCCACCCGTGAGATATCCAGGCTCCTCGACGACAGCGAACCGGTGGCGGGGTCCTACACGCTCGAGGTGTCGAGCCCGGGTCTGGAGCGACCGCTGCGGACACCGCAGCACTTCGAAGGTGCCGTCGGCGAACAGGTGCGGATCAAGCTCCTTGCGGGCACACAGGGCGATCGACGCTGCGAGGGCACGTTGGTCTCCGTCGCCGTTGACGCAATCACCGTAGAGACCCCCAGAGGGCCCTCGTGTGATCGATCTCGCCGATGTCTCCAAGGCCCGCACGGTCTTCGACTGGTCGACGTCGAGCCGTGCCTCGACGACAGAGCCCCTGATCGAATCGACAACTGAATCCACAACTGAATCCGAAGAGGACATCTGATGAACCCCGAGATGATGGAGGCCCTGACCGCCGTTGCCGCCGAGCGTGGCATCTCGGTCGACACCCTTTTCGCCGCGTTGGCGGAGGCCCTCGAGGTCGCCTACAAGAAGCAGCCCGAGGCCTACGAGTTCGCATGGGTGAACATCGACACCGAGACAGGCGAGATGCGGGTGTTCGCACAGGAGCTCGACGAAGAGGGCGAGCCGGTCGGTCCGGAGATGGACGTCACGCCCGATGACTTCGGGCGCATTGCCGCGCAAACGGTGCGACAGGTGATGAGCCAGCGAATCCGTGAGGCTGAACGTGAGCTCAAGTACGAGGAGTACGCCGGTCGTGAGGGCGACATCGTCACCGGCATCATCCAGCAGAGCGATGCCCGCTACACCCTGTTGGACCTGGGGAGGGTCGAGGCGCTGCTGCCGCAGTCCGAACAGGTCAGCTTCGAACGACCGGAACCCGGCGAACGGGTGAAGGCGTACATCGTGGAGGTCCGCAAGACGATCAAGGGTCCACAGATCGTCGTGTCACGGACGCATCCGGGCCTGGTCAAGCGCCTGTTCGAGCTCGAGGTGCCTGAGATCGCCGACGGCGTGGTCGAGATGCGAGCATGTGCCCGCGAGCCGGGCCAGCGCACCAAGATCGCGGTCTGGTCGAATGACGCCAACATCGACCCTGTCGGGGCGTGCGTGGGGGCCAGGGGCGCGCGGGTCCGCCAGGTCGTCAACGAGCTGCGCGGTGAGAAGATCGACATCGTGCCGTTCTCGGAGGACCGCCACGACTTCGTGATGAAGGCGTTGCAGCCCGCCAAGGTCAAGGAGGTGCGCATCGACGAGGAGACCGGTCGATCCGATGTGATCGTGCCGGACCAGCAGCTGTCCCTGGCCATCGGCAAGGAGGGCCAGAACGCCCGCCTCGCCAGCCGGCTGTGCGGCCTGCGGATCGACATCCACTCCGAAGCCGACATGGCCGCGCAGGAGGCCTACGAGGAGGCCTACGGCGGTGAGTCATGGGCCGACGGTGAGTGGATCGTGCATCCCGAGACGGGCGAGCAGATGTGGCAACCCGCCGACGGCAGCCCTCCGCTGACCCTCGAGGAGTGGGAGGCCACACAGGCGGAGGTGGCCGAGGGCGAGTCCACAGAGTCGGCCGACCCGGCCGGCGAGGATGCATCGGAGGGGACTGAAGCCGCCGGTGCCGACCCAGTCGATGTCGAACCGGCCGACACTGCGCCTGTCGACGCCAAGCCTGGCGAGGAGGCGCCAGTCGAAGAGGACACACCCGGAGAAAGGGCCTCGGAGTAGTCCGACAACCCCTGATTCGCACGGAAAGACCGGCGATCCATCCGGCACGCGGTTCGTGTCGCTGTCCGATACGTGCGAGGATAGACAGCCGTCGGTCGGGTATGTGGTGCTCCGGGCACGTTCCGACCGCCCCCGCAGGATCAGCAACGAACGGAAGACCTTGGCAAAGGGAAAGAAGCGCGTCTACGAACTCGCCAAAGAGCTCGGGATGACAAACAAGGAATGCCTCGACCTGTGCCTGGACATGGGCTACGCGGTCAAGAGCCACTCCTCGTCACTCGATGAGGCGTACGCCGACCAGGTTCGCCGCAAGGCGCACCGGGAGGGCCTCACCGCGATGAGCAACCCGAGGAGCCCAAGAAGGCTCCTGCCAAGAAGGCCGCTGCGAAGAAGGCTCCTGCCAAGAAGGCCGCTTCGAAGAAGGCTCCTGCCAAGGCGGCTGCGGCCGCCGAAGGACCGGCTTCGGACGTGCGGGCGCCGGAGGTTGCGGGGTCGCCCGCGCAGGCTGGTGTGGTGGAGGGCGCTACGGACGTCACGACGCCCGTTGCGCCACCGGAGCCCGTCGCGGCCGATGCCCCCGCTGCGACCATCCCCGAGCAACCCGCCGATGCTGTCGCACCGGACACCGCCACGGCGGGCACCGGCAGTGAAGCCACAACAGCGCTGCCGTCGGGCGAATCGGTCGGTGAGGCCCGCCAGGACAAGGCTGCAGCTCACAGGGTCGTGTCCTCGAAGCCCGCAACCGGACGACCGCGTCAGCCCGGACCCGACAGCGGGTCCGCGGTTCCGGCCGCACCGTCACCACAGTCCGCACCGTCACCACAGTCACCACCGGTGGCGAAGCCGGCAGCTGACACCGGTTCGGCCGCCACCCCGGGATCTGCCGTCGCGCCCGACGGTGTTCCCGCGGCCAAGTCGACCCCGCCCGTCGAGGCTCGGGAAGGGCCACCGACGTCGAGTTCGGGCAAGCCGATCCCCCACCCCCGGGTCCGCCGCGCTCCGCGTCAGGCAAGCCCATTCCCCCACCCCGGCCTGGGCGGTCGCAAGGCGACCGCACCGCGCGCCAGGGTGGACCGGGCGGAGGTCGCCCCGGTGGTGCAGGCGGATCGCGTTTCGGTGCCGGCCCACCGAGTGGTCCCGGTGCCGGGCCGCGGGCCGGCCCCCGGGAGGTGCACCCGGTGGCCGTGGTCGTCCCGGTGGCGCTCAGCGACCGCCGCGTCGCAAGGGTCGCCGCAGGCGCAATCGTGAGGAGCTCCAGCCTATGGACGTTCCCACCTACACGCCGGCGGAGGCACCGGTGCCCGAGGGTGTGGTCACCGTCGAGCGTGCCTCGTCACCCCAGGACCTCGGACCGAAGCTGAACCGCACCGCGGCCGATGTGGTCCGCTTCCTCATGCAACAGGGCGAGATGGTCACCGCCACGCAGTCCCTGACAGACGACATGATCGAGCTCTTCGCCGCGGATGTCGGGGCGGAGATCGATCTGGTGGATGTCGGCCAGGAGCAGGAGGTCGAGCTCCAGAAGGTGCTCGAGCTGCCCGAGGAGGGCGACCTATCCGAGCAGCCCAACAGGCCACCCGTCGTCACGGTCATGGGCCACGTCGACCACGGCAAGACGAAGCTGTTGGACCGGATCCGAGAGGCCAACGTGGTCGCAGGTGAGGCCGGTGGGATCACCCAGCACATCGGCGCCTACCAGGTCCTCAAGGGCGGCCACGCCCTCACGTTCATCGACACGCCCGGTCACGCAGCGTTCACAGCGATGCGGGCCAGGGGAGCCGAGGTGACCGACATCGTGGTGCTCGTTGTGGCCGCCGACGACGGCGTGATGCCCCAGACCGAGGAGGCGATAGCGCATGCCAAGGCCGCCGAGGTGCCGATCGTCGTGGCCATCAACAAGATCGATCGCGAGAATGCGGATCCCAATCGCGTGATGCAGCAGCTCTCCGAGTACGACCTGGTGCCCGAGGCATGGGGTGGTGACACGATCACCGTGGAGGTCTCGGCGTTGGAGGGCCTCGGAGTCGACGATCTGCTCGACCAGCTGCTTCTGGTGGCAGAGGTCGAGGACCTGCGTGCCAACCCGGAGGGTCGGGCCACCGGGGTCGTTCTCGAAGCCCACCTGGATGTCGGCCGGGGCCCGGTGGCGACCGTTCTCGTACAGCGCGGATCGTTGTCGGTCGGCGATCCGATGGTTGCCGGTCCGGCCTGGGGACGGATCCGCGCGTTGATCAACGACAGCGGCGAGATGGTGAAGGTGGCGGGTCCTGCGACCCCTGTGCAGGTGCTCGGGCTGTCCGACGTGGCCGAGGCGGGCGACACGTTCGCGGTGGCGCCAGATGAGCGCAGGGCGCGTTCGGTGGCCGAGAAGCGTGAGCACTGGCAGCGTGAGGCGGGCCGGGCCAGGGATGCCTCGGTGATGAGCTCCGGTGCGAAGCTGGAGGATATCTTCGCGGCCATCCAGGCCGGTGAGCAGGCGATGCTCAACCTCGTGGTGAAGGCCGATGTGCAGGGTTCGCTGGAGGCGGTCACGGAGTCGCTCAAGAAGCTCGAACGCCCGGAGGTCAAGGTCGGGTTCGTGCTGCGTGGCGTCGGTGGCATCACCCAGAGCGACATCCAGCTCGCAGCCACGTCCTCGGCGACGATCATCGGGTTCAACGTCCGGCCCGGTCGTGAGGCGCGGAGATGGCCGACGCCGAGGACGTGGAGATCCGCACCTACGAGATCATCTACAAGCTGCTCGAGGACGTCGAGGCGGCGATGGTCGGCATGCTCGAACCCGAGTTCACCGAGGTGGTGACCGGTGAGGCGGAGGTCCGGGAGGTGTTCCGGGTGCCCAAGGTCGGCGCGGTGGCCGGCTGCATGGTCACCAACGGCCAGATCACCCGTGGTTCCAAGGTCCGCTTCCTACGCGACGGAACGATCATCTGGAAGGGCGAGGTCTCCTCTCTGCGGCGCTTCAAGGAAGACGTCCGCGAGGTGGCGGCCGGCTATGAGTGCGGCGTCGGGCTGTCGGACTTCCAGGACCTCAAGGCCGGCGATGTGATCGAGACGTTCGATCTCGAGGAGGTCCGGCGCGACTGAGGCCGTGTCGGCGGGACCTCACGCTGCGGAGACGTGATGGCACGAGGTAGGAACCCCAAGCCCTTCCAGCGCACCGACCGGATCGGAGAGCTGGTACGTGAGATCGTCGCGTCCGAGCTCGAGAGGATCGGCGACGATCGGACCGAGTTGGTCACGGTCACCGCAGTGAAGGTGGACCGTTCGCTGGAGCGTGCCGACGTGTACTACTCGGCGCTCTCGGCGGAGGCCGAAGGTCGCTCCGAGGCGGTGGCCGAGGGCCTCGAAGCGCTCCGCTGGCCGATCCAGCAGGTCGTCAACCGGGAGGTGCGGGCCAGGCGCACACCGCAGATCAGGTTCCACCCCGACGACGTGCTCAGTGAGGCGCTGAGGATCGACGAGCTCCTCGCAGGGATCAGTGAGTCCCAGGGCGCCCCGGAGGTGGTGGGGTCCGACGACTCCGATCCAGACGGCTCCGGTGCGTGACAGGTCATCCTGTGAGGGGGATGTGGATCCGCCTGTCGGCTTCGCGGTGATCGACAAGCCATCCGGTTGGACGAGCCACGACGTGGTTGCGAAGAGCCGCGGTGTGTTCGGTACCCGGAAGGT
Organism: Microthrixaceae bacterium; assembly: GCA_027493675.1. GTDB lineage: Bacteria > Actinomycetota > Acidimicrobiia > Acidimicrobiales > Microtrichaceae > JAMLGJ01. Next base: position 248,724 of record JAOSKI010000012.1, read on the forward strand.
GGGCCACAGCGGGACTCTCGATCCGGCTGCCACCGGCGTCCTCGTGCTGGGCGTGGGACGCGCGACGAAGCTGCTGCGATACCTGTCGGGGCTCCCCAAGACCTACGAGGCGACCATCACGCTGGGCGTGGAGACCGACACGTTGGACGCCGACGGGGGAGGTGACGCGGACCCACGAGATGGCGGCTCCCTCCATCGAGGAGGTCGTTGCCGCCGCACAGCGGATGACCGGTGAGATCGAGCAGGTCCCGCCCATGGTGTCGGCGGTCAAGGTCGACGGCCGGCGGCTGCACGAACTGGCGCGTGAGGGCAGGGAGGTGCACCGAAGCCCGAGACCGGTCACCGTCACCCGCTTCGAGGTCGCAGCCACCCCCGATCCGATGGTCTTCGATGCGGTCGTCGACTGCTCCTCGGGCACCTATGTCCGCGTGCTCGCTGCGGACCTGGGGTCGGCCCTGGGTGGTGGTGCACACCTGTCGCGGCTGCGAAGGACCGCGGTCGGCCCCTTCGGTATCGGGGAGTCGCATCCGTTGGAATCCCCCGAACTGCTGGCTCCCGAGGAGATCACCCGGGTGCTGGCGGTGCTGCGCGTGGATGGCGGGACTGCTCGAGAGGTCGTTCACGGCAATGTCATGGAACGCGAGAGCCTGGGCGTGCACAGCGGCGATCGAGGTCCGTGGGCGGTGCTCGACGCCGGAGGTCACCTGTTGGCGGTGTACGAGGCTCACCGCGGCGCCTCCGTCAAGCCCTCGATGGTGTTCGCCGTCGCATAGGCACGTCGCTGCGGCACTCGCGCCACGGCGCCGCAGTAGCCTCGACCCGTGCAGATCGTCCGCAACCCCGGTGCCTGTCCCCGTCCACCCGAGGGCACCGTGGTCACCATCGGCGCCTATGACGGGCTGCACCTGGGTCATCGCCACGTGGTGTCCGACGTGTGCGAACGGGCCCGCTCCGGCGGCCACCGCAGCGCACTGGTGACCTTCGACCGTCACCCGGGCCAGGTCGTGCGACCGGAGTCCGCTCCGCTGCTGCTGACGAACCTCGACCAACGCCTCGAGCTCCTCGAAGGCACCGGCATCGACATCGTGATGGTGATCCACTTCGACGCGCAGCGCGCCACCGAGAGCGCAGAGGACTTCGTGAACGAGGTCCTGGTGGACTGCCTCAACACCAGGCACGTGGTGGTGGGCGAGGACTTCCACTTCGGGCACCGAAGGTCCGGCAACGTGGCGCTTCTCGCCGAGATGGGATCCGAATCCGGGTTCGGTGTGTCGGGCGTGCGCCTGGTCGGCCCCGACGGCGAACCCGCACGTGACGACGCGCAGGTGAGCTCCACCGCCATCCGCCGGGCGCTGCACGAGGGCCGCCTCGCCGACGCCAACGCCATGTTGGGCAGGCCACACGAGATGCGGGGGCCTGTGGTGACCGGTGACGGCCGCGGCCGGGAGATCGGGTTCCCCACAGCGAACGTGGCGATCGGTCCGGAGATGCTCATGCCCGCGGATGGGATCTACGCGGGTCGGCTGATCCGCCTCGAGTCATCCCAGGGTGTGCCTTCGGAGTCCACCGAGGAGCTGCCGAGCGCCGTCTACATCGGTCACAGGCCCACCTTCCACACCGACGGCGCCGCGACGCTGCTGGAGGTCCATGTGCTCGACCTCGAAGCGGACCTCTACGGTGAGCAGGTTGCGGTGCGGTTCGAGCACCGGATTCGTGGCGACCAGGCCTTCGACACCGTGGATGCCCTCGTCGCGCAGTTGTCACTCGATTGCGACCGTTCCCGGGAGCTGTTGCGACAGGACCCGTCGTGAGCGCGGGCCCACCCCGACGAGCCCGCCCGTCGGAGGTTCGCCCGATCGGTGCGTGCAGCCGTTACCGTTGGTGATCCGACAATTCGCAGTACTGTGACGTAGCCGGGGTCCCGGTCCGGGTGCAGGGCGCATGAGCCGTAGGAGGGTGATCGGATGTCACAGGTGCTGGACCCGATAGAGGGACCGGTTCTGGATCAACCGGTGCTCGAAGGTGGGATACAGATTCCTCACCTGGCACGTCACGAGCTGACCCTCAGCGACGGGCACACGGTGGGAGTCACCGTCGCCGGCGAGGGCGTGCCACTGGTCGTGGTGCACGGCTTCTCCGCCGAGGGGTTCCTGTACGCAGTCGCTCTCGCGCCTCGTGCGCATGGGCTTCAGGGTGGTTGCGATCGACACCGCCGGCCACGGTGCCACCGAGGGCCTTCCGCTGACAGGGCACAACATCAACGACTACGCCGAGCTCCTGGGTCGCGCGATCGACGAGCTGGGCATCGAGCGCTTCGTGTTGGCCGGTCACTCCATGGGTGGCCAGCTCGTCGCCCGCCTCGGGTCCAGGTGGCCCGAGCGGACCCTGGGGGTCATCTTCATAGACGCGATCGTGGGAGACACCTGGGACCGCATGGTCTACCTGTTCAGGGTGAACCCGCCGTTGCTTGCTGCGATCGGGATGCTCCTGCTGGTCGACACCCTGAGCATCGCCCCGGCGTTCTCGGATCCGGGACAGGCCATGAAGCTCATGCGCCTGGTCACACCCACCCTCCTCGGTCATGCCGTGAAGCCCTGGCGACTCCTGGGCCCGGTCAGCTCGATCCTGCGTACCCGCTCCAGCCGGTACGCCCTCGACGAGTTGCACCGCCGCGGCGTGCCGGTGGTGGCGATCCACGGCTCGTTCGACCTGCCGGTGCCCCATCGCACTGCGGTGGACACCGTCCGCCGTACCGAGGGGACCCTGGTGACGGTGCAGCGCGGTGGTCATTCCTGGCTGTTGCGTGACCCCGAGTCGCTGCCTGCGATCATGTCGGAGATGCTGGCCGGACCGCTCGGTGACGGCATCCGTGACGGCCTGCGCACAGCCGGTGTGACCCGCAGGAATCCGACCCTCTCCGACGTCGAGCGGGTGTGCTACAAGCCGCGGGCGAGGGTCTTCGAGCTGGCACCACCGGAGACCACGCGCAAGGTGGTGGGGCGTCACCGGCGTCCCCGGTACCGCTGGACCGTGGAACGGCCACGGCTCGAATCGCTGGACTGACCCGCCCTCCGCTACCGCGACGATCGCGCTGTGGCCGAGGTTCGCCGGTCTGGTCGGTTGATGCCGGGTTGCTGTAGTGTCGTCTCTCCGGCAGAGGCCGGAAGCTGCGGTGGTGTCGCCATGGGCGCCCGCCGCGGCAGGGTCGGATACCCAGGAGATCCCACGATGACCAACCGCAAGGCAACCAACCTGCCGAACAAGCAGGCAACGATTTCGAAGTTCGGGGCGAACGACGCCGACACCGGCTCCACCCGGGTCCAGATCGCCCTCCTGTCGGACCGCATCGACCATCTCACCGAGCACTTGAAGGTCCACCGCAAGGACCACCACAGCCGTCGCGGGCTGCTGATGCTGGTGGGCAAGCGTCGGCGCTTCCTCGACTACCTGCGTGACAACGACATCGAGGAGTACCGCTCGCTGATCGCCGAGCTCGGCCTGCGGCGCTGACCGCCCGCACGTACGATCATCGGTCGTCTGGGTGGGTCGGCCGCCACCTGTTCGCGACTCGCGGTCCGTTGTGGACTACGCTGGTTCGAACGCAAACCGCGGCCAGCCGGTCAGTTACCGGTCGCCGATGTCCGGGCCGCTGCGTGGCCCACCCCACCCGAGCCGGGTTCCCTCGCTCGGATCAAGGTGCAACAGCCACGCGAGCAGGGTGTCCGGGGGTCGACCACTGGGAACTGGCCCGCCGCACGAACGGTCCGTCGTGGACCCAAGGAGGGCCAACCATGGCCGAACCCATACGCGTCGAGGCGGATCTCGCCGGCGACGCCTTCAAACACCTCTCATTCGAGGCCGGCAAGTACGCGGGCCTCGCCGACGGCTCGGTCATGGTCGGCCTGGGCGACACGCGGGTGCTGGTCACCGCCACCGCGGCCCGCCAACCCCGACCGGGTGCCGATTTCTTCCCGCTCACGGTCGACATCGAGGAGCGGATGTACGCAGCGGGGAAGATCCCCGGGTCGTTCTTCCGGCGTGAGGCCCGCGCCGGTGAGGCCGCGATACTGACGTGTCGCCTGATCGACCGGCCGTTGCGCCCGTCGTTCCCCGCCGGCTTCCGCAACGAGGTCCATGTGGTGGGCACCGTCATGGGCGCGGACCAGGAGAACCCCTACGACGTGGCATCGATCAACGGTGCCTCTGCAGCGCTGATGCTCTCGGGCATCGCCTTCGACGGTCCCGTCGGAGCGGTCCGCCTTGCCTACACCGTCGAGGGGGAGTGGTTGGCGCATCCGACCTACGACGAGAGCGCCGCTTCCACCTTCGAGATCGTCGTCGCCGGTCGCCAACTCGACAACGGCGACATCGCGGTGATGATGGTGGAGGCAGGTGGCACCGAGAAGTCCTGGGAGTACTTCCAGGAGGGTGCTCCCAAGGTCGACGAGGCTGCACTGGCCACTGCCCTCGAGGAGTGCAAGCCGCACATCGCCGAGGTGATCGCGCTGCAGAAGCGCCTCGTGGAGGCCTACGAGGCCGCTCACGGCCCCATCGAGGCGATGCCCTACTCGGTGTCCACCGACTACGACGACGACGTGTACGCGGCCGTCGAGTCAGCGGCGGCCTCGAAGATGGTCGAGGTCCAGTCGATCGCAGACAAGGCGGATCGCATCGAAGCCGAGGAGGCGCTGCGGGCCGAGGTGCTCGATTCGGTCGTGGCCGCACTGGTCACAGACGAACGCGACGAGGACGCCACGGTCAAGCAGGTCAAGGCGGCGGTACGCTCGCTCACCAAGGCGACGGTCCGCAGTCGGATCGTCAACGAGGGCGTTCGCATCGACGGGCGTGGACCGACCGACATCCGCCCGCTGTCGGCCGAGGTGGGGCTGATCCCCACAGCGCACGGCACCGGCCTGTTCCAGCGCGGTGAGACCCAGGTGCTCAACTTCTGCACCCTCGGGATGCGCAGGATGGACCAGATGGTCGACGGCATCGAGCCGCAGACCAAGAAGCGCTACCTGCACCACTACAACTTCCCGCCGTTCTCCACCGGCGAACCGGGGTTCATGCGTGGTCCCAAGCGCCGTGAGATCGGCCACGGTGCGCTCGCCGAGCGTGCGGTGTTCCCCGTGGTCCCCTCACTCGAGGAGTTCCCCTACACCATCCGCCTGGTCTCCGAGGTGCTCAGCTCCAACGGGTCCACCTCGATGGCGTCGGTCTGCTCTTCGAGCCTGTCGCTCATGGATGCGGGCGTGCCGATCAAGGCTCCGGTGGCGGGCATCGCGATGGGGCTCGTGTACGCGGACGGCAAGTACACCACCCTCACCGACATCCTCGGCGCCGAGGACGCCTTCGGCGACATGGACTTCAAGGTGGCCGGCACTGCCGAGTTCGTGACCGCCCTGCAACTCGACACCAAGATCGACGGCATCCCTGCCGATGTGTTGGCGGCCGCTCTGAACCAGGCACGCGATGCCCGCCTCCAGATCCTCGATGTCATGACCGGTGCTCTGGCGGAACCCCGCGCCGAGCTGGCCGAGACCGCTCCGAAGATCGTCAGCTTCGAGATCCCCGCCGACAAGATCGGCGAGGTGATCGGGCCCAAGGGGGAAGGTCATCAACGCCATCCAGGCAGAGACGGGTGCCGACGTCAGCGTCGATGACGACGGCGACGTCGGTGTGGTGTCGATCGCCGCAGTCGACATCGGGGCCGTGCACGAAGCCGAGCGTCAGATCAAGCTGATCCTCGATCCTCCCACCGCGGAGGTCGGGGTGGTCTATGCCGGCAAGGTGGTGAACATCACCAAGTTCGGGGCGTTCGTGAACATCCTCCCGGGTCGCGACGGCCTGGTGCACATCTCCAAGCTCGGTGGTGGCAAGAGGATCAACAAGGTCGAGGACGTGCTCGAGTTGGGCCAGGACCTCGAGGTCAAGGTGGACGACATCGACCCCAACGGGAAGATCTCGCTGACCCCCACCTCGGACGCAGACCCAAAAGCGACTGACGGCGGCGCCGAAGCCGCCAACGGCACCGGGAGCCAGGGTGGGCCTACCGGGGGCACCGAAGCGGGCAGCGATGGCGAAGGTCCCTCCGACGAGGGGCGTGCCACCTCCGGCGGTGGGCGCCGTGAGGCGAATTTCTCGGCGAGCTACGACGAACGTCTGGCCGAGGCACACGGAGACCTCGGACCGGCACCCGGGCGTGGTGGGTCGCGGCCGCGGCGGCCCGCGAGGTAGATCGCGGCGATGACGCCCGAGGACGAGTGGTCCGCCGACGGGGCCGGTTCCCCACCGGCGGACCACGTCCTACGCAGCGAGCTCGACAACGGGCTGCGGGTGCTCACCGACACGGCCCCGCAACGGTCGACGGTCTCGGTGTCGGCATGGGTGGGGGTGGGCTCACGCGACGAGTCCGATGTCCTCGCCGGAGCATCGCACTTCCTCGAACACCTGCTGTTCAAGGGGACCGATCGCCGTAGTGCCCGTGACATCGCGGTCGCGGTGGACGGCGTCGGGGGTGACATGAACGCCTTCACCTCCAACGAGCACACGGCGTTCTACGCCACCGTTCCTGCGACCGACACCGCCATGGCGGTGGATCTGCTCCTGGATGTGATCCAACGGCCGGCCCTGAGCGCCCAGGATGTGGATGCGGAGCGTCAGGTGATCCTCGAGGAGCTGGCCGCGGCATGCGAGGACCCCGACGATGTCGCATCCGTCGCCCTCTACGAGGCGCTCTTCCCCGGCCACCCACTGGGCCGGGAGACCCTGGGCACGCCCGAGTCGATCGGGCGGCTCGGGCGTGACGAGGTGGCGGAGTTCTTCACGCGCTGGTACACCCCGGCCAACCTGGTGATCGCCGCTGCCGGTGCGGTCGTCCACGAGCAGCTGCTCGACGAGGTGGTGGCGCCTTCGGCGGTGTGCCGGGCGGCGAGGCGCCGGTGCGTGCAGCACCGCTGGTCGCTCCCCGTGCTCACAGCTTCATCGAACGCCCGGGGGAGCTCGTGCACCTCGGAGTCGGCTGGCGGACACCGCCGGTCACGCACCCTGACCGCTACGCGTTGGCGGTGCTCAACCATGCATTCGGTGGGGACCCTCCAGCGTGCTGTTCCAGGAGGTCCGCGAGGCGCGTGGCCTCACCTACGCGATCGGGTCCGACCTGTCCCAACACGGCGATACCGGGTCGCTCAGCGTGCACTGTGCGACCCACGACGAACACGGCCACCAACTCGTCGAGCTGATCGGCCGGTTGGCAGCCGAGATGGCCTCGGACGGCATCGACGGCGAGACCCTCGCGCGGGTGAAGGGCGCGGTACGTGGGGGAGTGGTGATGGCCATGGAGTCGGTCACCGCGCGAATGACCCGCCTCGGTGGAGGCGAGACCCTCCTGGGCGCGGTGACGCCGCTGGAGGAGTACCTCGAGCGCATCGACGAGGTCTCCTGCGAAGACGTTCAGCGCGCCGCTTCGGGCGTGTTCGAGTCCCCCCGGAGCGTGTCAGTGGTGGGTCCCCGAGACGTCGTGTGAGCCGTCGCCGTCCGGCGGTGCGTCGAGGTCCGCATCCACGGCATCCTGTTCGGGTGTCGCGTCCTCGATGGCCTCCACCTCGCCGCGCCGCACGCCGAGCACGAACAGGACCGCATCCAGGTAGGGGACGTTCACAGTGGTGTCGGCGGCCTCCTGCACCACCGGCCTGGCGTTGAAGGCGATCCCCAACCCGGCGTTGGCCAGCATGTCGAGGTCGTTCGCCCCGTCTCCCACGGCCACTGTCTGTGACAGCGGGATGCCCTCGCTGGCGGCGAACTCCTTGAGCAGCTCGGCCTTGCGGGACCGGTCCACGATGGGTTCCAGCACCCGACCCGTGAGGCGGCCGTCACGCCATTCGAGCTTGTTGGCGACCGCGTGGTCGATTCCGGAGCTCACTGCGTAGGTGGTCGGTGAACGGGGTGAACCCGCCCGACACGATGCCGATGGTGTACCCGAGGCGCTTGAGGGTCGAGACGAAGGTGCGGGCACCCGGGGTGAGCCGCACGCGTGAACGGGCTCGATCGAGGGCCGCCTCGTCGAGACCTTCGAGCAACCTCACCCGGGCACGAAGCGCCTCCGCGAAGTCGAGCTCACCCGACATGGCGCGTGCGGTGACCTCACGTACCTCGTGGTGACAACCGGCCTCCTGCGCCAGCAGCTCGATCACCTCGTCCTGGATGAGGGTGGAGTCGACGTCGAGCACCACGAGGCGCTTGGCGCGGCGTTCGAGCCCCGCGGGCTGGAGCGCCACATCCAGGCTGTGGGCGGTGGAGGCCTGGGCGAGCAGCCGCTGCAGCTCCACGCGGTCCGCTCCACGCACGAGGAACTCGTACGCGTAGACCGGGTAGCGGGCGAGGCGCACGATCCGCTCGATGTTGGCTCCCGCTGCCACCACCGCTCCGGCGACCGCACCCAGCTCAGCAGCCGAGAGCTCCGTCTCGAGTGCATGGCCAGGACCGTGACCGCGTCGAGGGCCTCCCGCGGCGCCCTTGGGTGCGGGGATCTCCTCGAGCGTCACGCTCAACCGGCGCTCTTGGCCGAAGTGCTCGAGCATGCCGGTCAGCCGTGTGAGGTCGGAACCAGGTCGGTCTATTGCCACCGCGAGGGTCAGATGGCCGCGTACCAGCACCTGCTCCACGTCCTGCACCGAGGTGCCGGTCAAGTCGAGCAGAGTCATGAGGTCAGCGGTGATGCCGGGGTGGTCTGCTCCGCTGACGCGGATGAGCAGTGCGTCGCTCGGCTCGTCGGGCATCATCACAAGCTAGGGGCGCCCGGGCCCATGGCGACGACCCCCGGTGGTGGCCCGCCCGGTGGTGGCCCGCCGGTGGGCACCTCGAGCGAACTGAAGGGTGTGAGCCACCCATACGGTGGCTCACACCCTTCAGTTCGCCGGGGGTTCTCGGCGAGGTCGATCGTGGCGCCCAGGATCAGTGCCACCCCGGCACCCATGAGCAGCACCGGGGTCATTCCCACGGCATCTATCACGACGCCTCCCAGGAGCCCCCCGACGGGGACCAGACCCGCCCACGCCATCATCCAAAGGCCCATCACACGTCCCCGCACCTCGTCCGCGACCCGGAGCTGCAGGATCGTCACCAGGGCGGTGACGATCACGAAGTACCCGGCCCCGGCGGCGAACGCCGAGGCGAACCCCCCCCAGATGCTGCTAGTCGTTGCGAACACGCCCAGCGCCACAGCGAAAACGAAGAACCCAACCTTCACCATCGTCGCCCGCTTGTAGGGCGCGAGCCATGAACCCATCGAGACGGCTCCGACGAACGAGCCGAGGCCGAAGGTGGAGAACAGCAGCGTGTAGCGCCAACCCTGAAGGCCGAACTGCTCCTGTGCGATTCGGGGCATCTGGTAGATGAACACGAGGCAGAACAGCGAGTAGACCGCAACGGAGAGCAGCAAGCGCCCGACCATCGCGTCCTGTCGTGCCGCCCTGATGCCACCCAGGAGCTGTCGAAGCGGCGATTCGTGGCGGCTGCCCTTGGCGGAGAAGTCGGCCTTGGCGGTGGCAACGGCGAGAATCACGAAGCCGTAGGTGGCGGCGTTGACCGCGAACACGAACGGCGCGCCCCCGAGCGCGGCGGCGACGCCACCCACCACGGGACCCACGACCCTGCTGGCGTTCATCGCGGCGGAGTTGAGAGCAACTGCGCCTTGGAGGTCGCGCCTACCGGCGAGCTCGGGGAGGATCGCGTTGGCGACCGGGGCGTTGAGCGCCGCTCCGATCCCGATTCCCGCCACCACCACGACCAGCACCACCTTGTTGGGGTCGTCCTGGGTGGCCACCACCGCCAGCACCGCCGAGAGAAGTCCCTGTGTCGCGGCGATCGTGATCATCATCACGCGTCGGTTCACCCGATCGGCCATTGCTCCGCCAACGGGTGACAGCACCAGCATCGGGCCGAGTTGGGCGAACAGGATCACGCCCAGGAAGGTGGAGCTACCGGTCAGGTCATAGGCGAGTGCGATGAGGATGACGTTCTGCATCCACGTGCCGACGTTGGATGCGGCGCTTCCGGCGAACACTCTCCCGGAACGCCTGATGCGACAGTGCAGCGCGCATGGACCCCGGGGCGTGGCCTGAGTGCGCCGATCGGGGTCGTGCGGTGGTGACTGGGGCGGAAATTTCGGACTCCGAATGGTTCGTGAATCGAACGATTGGTGTCCACGGTACCTGAGGTGGTGCCGTGGGTGCGACTCGGATGAGGGTCGGGGAGCGCACCGCTGAACGGTGATCCGGTGGTCGTCCTACGATTCGCGGGTGGCCGGGTCGCGCGATCACTACCAGGTGTTGGGGCTGACGCCTGATGCCGACGAGGACGAGATCAGGCGTGCGCACCGGCGACTCGTGCGAATGCTGCATCCGGACCGTCACCACGGGGAGGCTCCTGCGGAGAAGGCGCTGGCCGAGCGGCGGATGCGTGAGATCAACGAGGCATGGACGACGTTGAAGGATCCCCGCGCCGGAGCGCATACGACTCCACCCGCAGGGTCGTGGACGGGGGATCGAGCGGCTCTTCCGCTGCCGACGACTCCGCTCGCGAGGCGACCGCGGACCGGAGGGACCCCCCGGTGTCCGCGCGGCGATCGGGCAGGACCGGCCCGGGCTCCTGGACCGGACCGGGCAGCTCAGCGGCCGCCGGTGCCGGTGCGTACTGGCACCGCGACGGGCCCCGACCCTCTACCGACCGCTCCGAGGGCCGGGCGGACCCCACGTCCGTGGGGGGTGGCCGGTCAGCCCAGGTGTGGCGTTCCTGTTGAAACGTGGGCCGGTGGTCGCGGTGGTCGTGGTCGTGCTCGCACTGCTCATCGTCACCGCCTACGCCGGTGGCGGGGGTGGGACCCGCTCGGTGCAACCACCTCCGATCGACGCCTGTGCCCGGGTGATCGACGGGAGCAGGGCCGTGCTGGTCGACTGCGCCATGCCAAACGACGGCGAGGTGGTTGCGGAGGTCGACGCCGCGCTCGACTGTCCGGCCGAGGCACCCAGGTACGTCACCGTCGGCACCGACTTCTACTGCATCCCCGGAGCGGAGGCACCCATCGAAGGTGGGTGAGGTTTCCGGTGTGGGGAGTTCAGGTCCCTGACCGGGCTGCTGATACGATCACCACTTCGCGGGCGTATGGCTCAGATGGCTAGAGCGCTGCCTTCACACGGCAGAGGTCACAGGTTCGAGTCCTGTTACGCCCACCATCGCAACAGCGACGAGACCCTGCGATGCGGGGGTCTCGCTGGTTCCAGGCTCCCGGCCGACTCAGAAGCGCCGTTCCATCGCTCGGGTCGGCGCGCCGTTACGTCGGCCATGGCGTCGTAATCCGCACCGACCGACCGATGTGCATCACGTCGAGGTCGCCGTTCGACATGAGCACGTAGAGGGTGCTACGTCCGATCTGCAGCAAATTGCACGCCTGCGGAACTCGGATCAACAGGGAAGCGGAAGGCAGGTCATGGTCCATGCCCGACCTGAGCGCGCGTGACGTCGCTTTGGTTCAGAGGATGATGTCGTGGCGTGCGGCGACGCGCTCGCAGATGTCGGCGACGGTCACGTCGGCGTGTTCGGCAGCGGCTCGTGCGTAGACCACGACGGCTTCGAGCGCCCAGAGCCACAGGTCGTTCGCCCGCCACCACGACACGGTGTCGTCGAGTGCGGGGTCGACGCCGGCTCGGACCATTGCCGCGGCACGGATCGCGAACTCGGCCTTGAGGTGTTGGGCCTTGGTGTGGGCCCGGTCCTCGGGGGAGGAGGCGACGGCGGATGTCGGTGGTGTCGATCGGATGCTCGCGGGTTGCTCCCGATGCCTCGATGATGTCGGCGGCGAGGTCGATGAGCACCTCGCCGGGGAACAGGCTGCGGTCGGACGCGAGTGTCGCCACCCCTGGGGCGATGTCGTCCAGGTCGGTTCCGTTCGCGAGTCCGGACAGCACGAGGTGGATCACCTCGGCGGCGGGTTCGTCCGTCAGGTCGGTCGCCATTGGCCGAACGCTACGGGACCTTGCCGCGCGGCGACGAGCCGCGAGCGCCGTTGAACGACCTTGGTCGCTGCTCGCGCCGGGTCGCGTATCGGTGAGGCGTGGGTTCCGGCGAGCGCTCGTCCAGCGACGACGACAATCGCCGCCCGTGGCGTGGCTGCCGCTTCAGTCCGAGGAGAGCGGCTCCACCCTCGGCGGTGGCAGAGAGCGAGGGGCCTCGCTGCGCCGGCTACGACGCTCGACGAGTCGCGCCGGCTGCCGGCAGTTCCAAGGAGGATTCAGCCGAGTGCACCCTGAAGCCGTCGAGCTGGTCAGCTCCGACCACAACTGAATCAAGCAGCGTGGTCAGCCCTGATCACCCAGCACCGACCCTCGCTGACGTGACCTGAACAGTCCGCGAGCTGCCCCCTACCGGCACTTGGGAGTGCTTGAACCAGTTCGGTGAGTGCTGTATATATTTGATGTATGTCGGCGACGAGAACCCAGATCTATCTGACCGAGGAGCTACGGCAGCGGATCGATCGAGTGACAGCGTCGGAGGGGATTTCGATGGCGGAGGTGATCCGTCGGGCCCTCGACGAGTACCTCGGCGAGGAGGGCGATGCCTCGGCCGCGTTGAGCTCGACCTTCGGTGCCGTTCCGGACGCCTCCGCTCCCACTCGTGAGGACTGGCGGCGTGGCTGACGTTCTCGTCGACACCGATGTGTTCATCGATCATCTCAGGGTGCAGTCGAGCTCAAACCTGGGCGCAATCGACTCCATTACTCGGTGGTCACCCGAGCAGAACTCTTCGCCGGCAACAGCGCCACCGACCTCGTGTCGCAGCTGCTCGCCCCGTTTCGCGAGCTTACGGTCGCTCGCTCGGTCGCCGAGCGAGCAGGCCGCGTCGTGCGTGAGTTCCAGCTTCGGATGCCCGACGCACTCATCGCCGCGACGGTCTTGGAGCACCGCCTCACCCTCATGACGAGGAACCGGAGCGACTTCGACAAGGTACGGGGCCTACGGATCCGCACACCGTGAGACGCCGAACAGGTCAGACTGCCTGCCCCAGACCGCCGGGTCGGTGGCACCGTCGAGCTCTGACGGTCAGGCTGGTGCCTTCGTTCCGTACTCTGCGCTGCGCTGCCTGCTTGGAGACGCCGAGCATGGCGCCGATCTCGGACCATGACCGGTGAGCAGCCCGGGCAGCACGGACGGACTCGGCGAGCTTGGCGTCGACCTGGTCTCGTTGCTGGGCGAGCTCGGCGATGTGGCGCAACGAGTCCGTGTCCAGCCTCGCGGAGGTCTGCTGGGTCGATGGTGTCGGCCCAGGCCTCGAGGGCTGCGGCACGTTCTGCTCGGCTCGTGGTCATGGTCTCCACCATCCCGTCAGGAAATCGGGTCGAGCTGGCATCGCGTGGATCACGGCGGTTCCTTGATCGTCATCGACGACGCCGACCTCGAGCGGCTCTGCAGTGGTTGTAGAGCCGATGTACATGGTGACGGCGGGGTCGTCAGTCTCGAACGCTCTGCGGTGGTTGCGCACTGCATGCAGCATGTCGTCGTCGGCGACACCGTGCTTGCGGGCGCCCGCTTCGATGTCCACCGGCCACGACGCTATCTGGACGACGACCGAACGTCAACATATGTTGACGGTAGCGAGGACCGCCCCAAAACGCCGGGACTGCGACGAGGGCATCACGGCCCACGGGGTCGTCGACCTACTCCTTCGTTCGAGATGCTGCTTGATCGACGCCGGCTCGTGCGCATGTCCTCGGTCGCCATGGCCGTCGCGGCGACAACAGTCGCTGGATGCGGCGAGGGGACCGGCGGTGGCACGACAACGTCGACAGGCGGTGATCTGGCCGCGTTCTGTTCGTCGATCGCGGTGCTGGATGACACCGATGGGACCACTGAGGGGGCTGTCGTTGTTGCTGCGATCGATGATCTTCGGAACGCGTCGCCTGCGGAGATCCGAGCGGACGTGGACCTGGTAGCGGACACGATCATCGTCAACAACTACCCGGACGCCGCGGATCGGTCAATGGAGGCAGCGCCCTTCGATGAACTCGATCCAGCGAGTGAACGGTTGGCCTCCTATGTGGAGGCGAACTGCGGATCGGGCAGCTGAACCAACATGACCTGATCGGCGGCAGGAGTGGCCCTGATCGCCGGCTCTGTGACGTTCGCGGCATCGACTCGGCGGGCGGGCGGTCACGCGGTGGGAATGTCCGGTCGTCAAGGTAACTTGATGGCGCGGATCCCGTGGTTCTGGCGAGCGCTCGAAAGCATTGGTGTCTCCGACGCCGACATGCTCCACGCCTACCGCCACCCGATCCGAGTCTTCGACCTCGACGGCCTCACCATGCTGATCGGCGCCGACGACAGCGGCCGGATGCTCGAAGTCGGCGTCGCCGTCGGTGACGGAGTCGAGTTCATCGTCCATGCCATGCCTGCACACGAGAAGTTCCCGAGGTGAGCCCGATGCCCCGATCGATCCAAGAGATCCTCGACCACGCCGACGAACTCGCCGAGCGGTTCGAGAACTACGCGCCCTCCGACGGCGACGAGCGCCCGGTCGAGGAGTACATGCTCGAACGAGCAGCCCTCGACCGTGCTCGTAGCGAGCGCCAGGTCATCGATGCGGTGATCGCCGCCCGTGCGGCGGGCGCCTCGTGGCAGAAGATCGGCAGCGTGCTCGGCACGTCGGCGCAGGCGGCTCGGCAGCGCTACGCCTCCGTGGTCGACTCCGTCTGAGGCCAACCTGCCCCCTGACGCCCGGTGGTGCGTGACAGGCGACCGGATTGGGAGTGGCGCACTTGGGTGTGGAGTGGGTCCTGCGTCTGTTCGAGGCTGCCGGTAGCCGCCTGTACGAACCAGATCCCGACGACCAGGAAGCCGACCACGCTATTGCCCCGGCATGCCGCTCGGCCGAGACTCTGTGGTTTCGGCCGATGGCCGGGGCGCTGGAACGGAACCCGCTTCACGAACAGTCTCGGCCGCCCGTCTGATCATGGCTGACCTCGTGGCGGCGTACATCCACCTGAACCCCCACACAACGGAGAACAGCGGCATCAGCGGCAAGGCGGGAAGCCCTGCAATGACCATCACGGCCGCGGTACAGACCTCGATTCTGAATCCACCGGAGACCTCCGCAGCACGCCGGCTGGGTGTCGTATCTGCCAGTTCAGCGATGGCGGCTCTGCAGCAGATACCCTCGCCGGGAGCGTCGCCAACGGTCGATCGCTACTACCCCGAGCCAGCCCGACACCAGAAGGCCGAGGGCGAGGAGCAGGCCCGCGACCCCGCTGGGCCGGCGAATGACGCACACACCGGTCGGATCGATGCAGAAGCCGCCGAAGTGCACGAACCCCCACCCACCGGAAGAAGGGAAGGAAGGCACTGAACCCGCGTTCGGGAACACCCCACAATCCAATCCCGGCGACCCGGGACACCGCGATCGCACCGGCTGCCGACAGCCAGTTCACCGCCCTCGATCCCATTCGACAAGCATGCCGCATCGAGGTTCCGGAGCGGACGGCGAGTTCCCGCGGAGCATCACGAGACACCTCACCGCACGACTGGCCCAATGGGCCACGCTGGTCCAAGCAACCAACGACCACCTGCCCCAGAACGCCGGATACGTGGGCGTTGCGCGGTAGATGGCTCAGCTTGCCCGCGACGCCCAGAAAGACGACGATCGCACGACCGAGCCGGACCATGTCGTCGTCGCCGAGTCGGCCGATCTTCTCGCCGAGCTCGGTGCGTGGAACCGTCGTGATCTTGTCCACCATCAGGTTGCTGGGCTCGCGGATTCCGTTCGTCTCGTCCGGGATCACCGGCAGCCGGAACAGCGGCGCCTCAGTGGGATCGGTGGTGAGCGCGCAGACGGTCACCGATGCAGTGGCATCGAAGCGGTCGTCCTGGACGATGACGACCGGCCGCGGCTTGCCGACGTACCTGCTGCCTGCTGCTGCGGTCCAGATCTCACCGCGTCTCACTCGTCGTCCGAGCTGAGAGCATCGATGAATGCCTGGTCATCGATCTCGTGTGTGCTCGCCGCGACTGCCGCTGACTGCACGTGGGCTTGTTCGACGAACTGAGGTGAGCGAACGTCGGGGACCCAGATCTGCACTGGACGCAGCCCCTGGGCGCGCAAGCGCTCGCAGTAAGCACGGACGCGTTCGGCTGTAGTGGTGCTGGACCGGCGAGCCATGGCGTCATGTTACATGTAACGTCGGCGAGTGTCACCTACCGCCGACTGCGTGACCGTCGCCGATGGGTGACGGGAGGCGCTACCGTGGCGAGCGGGTTCGGGAGTGACCTCGCCGAAGAGCTGGTCGTAGGGATGCGAGACCGGTCACGCCGGCTTCGAGTCGTTCCCACTTGTCCTCCCCGAACCCACCCGACACACCACGATGCAGCGCTTCGACGCGGACGCGGTACGACGATGCCCAGCTCGCCGCCATGTCGTTCCTGGCCCACTACAGCGGCCGAACGCTCGAGGCGTACCGCTACGACTTGCGCTGCTTCTTCCAGTGGGCGGCCGACAGCGGCATCGCTGTGCTCGACGCGACCAGGGCGCACATCGAGGTGTACCCGCTGCCGGCTCGAGGACCGGGGGGCTCGCGCCGTGGACGGTGGACCGGCGGTTGTCGACGGTGTGCGGGTTCTTCCGTTTCGCGAACATCGATGGTCGCACCGCCTCCAAGCCTGCGGTGATCCCGCTGGTGCCGTGGACGGCTCGTACGATCGACCTCGCCATCGGTCACCGTCACGAGGGCCCGATCCTGCGACGCCGCGACGGTCAACGACTCGACCGGTGCCGTCAGGACTTCGGCAACTCACGCCGCGTACGTCGTCGTTGCGTTCGTCGCCGGCGGCTGACCCGTGCCCGGCGTTCGGTGACGCCTTTGCGGAAGCATGTCGCCACACGTTCGGCGCGAGTTCTTGTCGCTGAGTGGCCAGGCCCGACGCAAGAAGGCGCTGGCCGCGATTCCGCTGAATCGCGCGTGGCGTGTGTGTCCCAGCGGAGATCGCGAAGCGACACGGAGCCGGCGGTATGGGGCCAGTCAGCCTCACGGTGAGAGACTCGGGTTCGTGAGCGACGCAGAGCACGGCGACCTGGCGTACGTAGCTGCTCCGAGCGGAGGGCACGGTCCACCCGTTCTCGTGCTCCATTCCTGGTGGGGCCTGACCCCTTCGTTCACGGAATTCGCCGACGACCTTGCGGCGAGGGATTCCTCGTTGGCTGCGCCGATCTCTACGATGGTGTGGTCGCGGAGACGGAGCTGGAGGCCCGACGGCTCCGAGCCCGGCACGGTGAGCCTGTCTACAAGCGGCTCCGAAGGTGCCTCCGGGCGTTCTCTGAGGTTCGAGCAAGCCGCGGACAGGGCTCCCGCGGTCATCGGGTTCTCGATGGGAGGCCATTGGGCGATCTGGCTGGCGCAGCACCCAGATCAATCGGTCGCTGCGGTGGTTCTCTACTACGCCGCCCGAGGCGGGGACTTCTCGGCTGCGACTGCCCCGGTTCTCGCCCACTTCGCAGAAACCGATGAGTTCGTCTCGGCATCATCACGGCGCGATGGAGCGGGCGATCACCGCACGTGGGTTGCAGTACACCTCGCACGAGTACCCCGGCACAGAGCACTGGTTCGCCGAGTCCGCCGAAGCCACCTTCGTCCCTGGTGCAGCGGCGCTCGCGTTGGACAGGACGGCCTCGTTCCTCGCTTCCACATCGAGGTGACGGCGCCTGGCATCTCGCCGATGCACGTCGCGCCACCGCCGCCCTCAATTGTGCCGGTAGGGGGCAGTCACATCGACCGGATTGGCCGCCGGTGGGGGAGGGGCCGCCTCGCATGGTCAGGGCTGAACATTTCAGCCGACCCGGGCGTGGATGGGGCTGACCACGCCCGACGAACGGCACGAGCGGTCCCTCGCGGGCTCAGGGTTCGACGCGGTCCACGGTGTCGACTCGGTCGATCGAGCGGTCGAACGACGCGACGCGGCCGACGCCGGTGCTCTCGGCGCACGCGACGAGGTACGCCTCGGCGGAAGTCGAGGCGGTCGGTCTCGTAGACCTCGATCGCTCGGAGCAGCAGCGCCGGGTCGACAGTCGCCACTGATCGCATCGACACCAGGGACCGCATCGCGGTGGCGACCTGCTCGCGTGGCGCCTCGTAGAAGGACTCGAGCACGTACACCGTCTCGGCGACGATCAGGTCCGTCAGGTACAGCTCCGCCGTCTCGGCCAGGTAGGCGGTCGCACGTGCCGCCATGTCCGCGGGTCGCCCGTCAGATGCCGGACGAGGATGTTCGTGTCGACGAACGCGCTCACCGGGCCGCAGCGGCCCGGCCGGCGCGCCGTCGAGCGGATGACCTCGTCCCGCGCGACGTTGCGCTTCGCTGCGGGCACGGCGACGGTGCCGGCCAGCGACAGGAACTCCGGGGTGCGTGCGAGCACGGCTCGGTCGCCCTCTACGCGGAACACCACATCGTCGCCCTCGCCGAGCCCGAGGGCCTCACGTACGGCCTTGGGGACCGTGACCTGGCCCTTGGAGCTCATCCTCGCTGCGATCTCCATCGGCACTCCTTACTGTCGTGCTGATGTAAGAATAGCGCGCGGTGATGACACTGGGACAACCGTGGCGACGCCCCTCCATCGCGCGGATTTCGCGCGCGATCTGGAGTTCGCTGCCATTCGCGGCCGTTCGGCCGGCAGCGGCCAGGAGCCGAGCCCCCTGCAATTGCAGGGACCCGGGTCCGCAGTCGTCCACGGGTGTCCTGCCGAAAAGCCCAGGGGCGGGATTCACACGGCAGAGGTCACAGGTTCGAGTCCTGTTTCGCCCACCATCGCAACAGCGACGAGGCCCCTGCGATGGCGGGGGTCTCGTCGGTTCCAGGCTCCTGGCCGACTCAGGCGGCTCCGTTCCATCGCTCGCATTCCGCGGGATCTTCGCCAACGCCGGCGTGGTGGCAGCGGGTTGCTCGGGGATGCGAACTGTGAGCCATTCGAGGGAACCTCGACCTATGGCGAGATCCGCTGGTCCGTTCCACCGCTGGGACCTCAAGCGGGGGCCGACAAGCCCAGCCAGAAGTGCGGAACGTCAGCTCTACGCCCGGCGCGTGTCCTGGGAGGCCCGACGTGATGGGTGGGCGCCGATGCGGTCAGGGTTACCGGCCCGCAGATGACGGTGACCGGGACGATGTACGCGATGATCGCCAGGGCCTACGTGTTGTCATGGTCCACGTGAGTGAAGCCCATTTGATCTGACCAGACCAGATCTGGTCTTGATCGCTCGGTGATCGGGTATCATATGGTCATGCGTACCGTCACCGTGTCCGAGGCAAAGGCGACACTGAGCGAGCTGTTGGAGAGTGTTCTGGCAGGTCAGGAGATCGCGATCGGGCGTCGTGGTAAGGCCGAGGTGAAGCTCGTGGCGCTCGAGCGGTCCGGCGAACCTCGGGTCCTCGGCTCGATGGAAGTTCCCGACTATTGGATGAGCGACGACTTCGACGAACCGCTCACCGATGTCGAAGGTGACTTCGATCCGGCATGAAGATCCTTCTGGACACCCATGCGCTGGTCTGGGCTGCGGTCGATCCAGACCGGCTCTCGGAGCGCGCCGAAGAGGTGATCGTCGATTCCCGTAACGACGTCTACGTGAGCGCCGTGTCAGCCTGGGAGATAGCGATCAAGCGGGCGAAGGGGCTACTGCGGTTCCCGGACCTGGACGACCGGGTGCTCCGTGCTCTCAGGTTCATGGAACTGCCCGTGTCGATCCATCATGGATCCGCCGTCGGGCGATTACCGATTCATCACCGGGATCCTTTCGATCGGATGCTCGTGGCGCAGGCGAGGTCGGAGAGCATGACCATCGTGACACGGGATTCGATGATCACCGCGTACGACGTCAGGACCTGCTGGTAGGCGCTCGGTGGGAGGGGTCATCAACCTGTAGGCGATGCGTGAGGAGCCGGGGTTCGGTGTCTCACGGGGTTGTTATGGTATCGAACATGGGTTCGATTGCGGGAAGTGGTTCTGGGGACGGGTCGGGGAGCACCGCTGGTGTGATCACCACGGCACGCGCGTTGGCCGGTGTCGACGCGAAGGAGCTGTCCGATGAGGAGTGCCTTGCGATGGTCGACGACATCGAAGCGGCTCGCCGATCACTGGATGCGGCATCCGCGGAGTGCTTGCCGAGGTGGACCGCCGCGGTTTGTGCGACATCCGTTACGGCACCGCTACCGGTGTGTGGTTCGAGCGTCGTCACGGACGTTCTCGTACCGCTGTGAACCGTGAGATTCGTGCCGGTAGGCGTCTGCGAGCAGATCTTGATGAGTTGTTCGAAGCGGCCGGTCGTGGCGAGATCACCTTCGAACGTGCGGCGTTCATCGCCGCTCGGTCAACGACCGCAACGCGGACGCGTTCGGTGCCGCGCAACACGCGTTGTTGACGTTGTCGGACGCGGAGCCGGGTTGGTCACGTTTCACCGCGTTGGTAGACGATCTCGCCCGTTACGCCGATGCCGACGGCGGTCGTGACCCCACAGAGGCGAAATCGAAGGTGTCGTTGCGTCGCAGCGCCGATGAACTGGTCATCGACGCCACCCTGTGTGGCACCGAGGGGGTTTCCTTCGAGGAGCTCCTCGAAGCCGAAACGAACCGCATGTGGCGCCGCATGCGCAACGACCGCCGATGCTGCCCGGAGCTCGAGATGCCAACCAGAACCCAGATCCGTGCCCAAGCCCTGATCGAGCTCACCCGCCGCGGTGCCACAACCAGGCGAGACAACACCACGGCCTGCACGGTCACCGAGATGAACCTGGTCATCGACACCGACCGAACAGGTGAGATCGACCCGCTCCTCGCCGCCGCCCTCAACGGCACCCACCCCACCCACCGAACCCACCCCCTACGGTTCCGGTGACACCGCCGGTGGGTGCTGTTCAGATCGTCCCGGGCTCGGGGCGCTCATCGGTGTGCCGGTTACCGACACAGCGGGCAACAGGTTGTGGTTCACTCCCACCCAATGGGAGCTGCTGGTATGCAACTCCGCGATCTCCGAGACCCTGCTTGATCACCTGGGCATGCCCGTAGCGGTACGTGAACGGCTCCGGTTGCCGAACCGGGCGATGCGCCGCGCGCTTGTGGTACGAGACGGCGGATGTGTGTTCCCGGGATGTGACGCCCCACCTGGATGGTGTGACGCACACCACGTCATCGAATACGCCGACGACGGCCAAACCGTGATCGTGAACCTCGTGTTGTTGTGCCGGCACCACCACGGCATCGTGCACCGCACCGGCTGGACCATGAGCCTCAACCACACGAACAGGACCCACCCCGACCAGCCCGGTGATCACAGCCACTTCACGATCACCACCGCCACCGGGCTCGAACTACCCACCCAACACCGCCCACGACCACCCCGGCCGCCAGGCGAACAACCACCCGAACCACCGCTACAGCGACCACCCGCACCCGCCTGAGCGCTGGGACCCCAACAGGCCGACCAACCACAAGCCCCTCACGGCAAGCGCCGGGTTCACCCACGGATCGGGCAGAAGAGCCACATTTCTCCGGCCACGTACTCCGAGCACCGCGCAGACGGGTGCCCGTGATGGTTCTGGATCAAAGGACATCGATAGCGCAGCGGGGACCTGGAGCACCGGCCAAGCGTCGGTCAGCGGTGAGTAGGGGGAGTCCCGTCGCCTCTGCGAGAGCGACGTAGCAGGCATCGTACGCGGTCACGTTCGGGTGCAGTTCCCACAGCGCCGGAGCAGCGGAGCGATGGGGTACACGGTGATCGGAAACACCAGTAGGTCATCGATCGCGGCGTTCGCTTGCTGCAACGTGAGGTTGCCGTTTCCAACGTGGCGCCGCAGTACCGACGCGACTTCGACGCGCAACAGGTCGGGCCCGAGCAACGTCTCACCTCGAACTCGTTCGCGGAACCGCTGACCGTCACTGCCGCCGTCGGCTACGACCGGTGCGAGTACCGATGCATCAACGACGAGCACGTTCTTCTTCGAGAGCCTCGATGGCGGCTGATGCCGACAACGCACCTTTCGGGCGCTGTTCGATCCGGTCGAGGATCTCCTTCATGGTCGGCGTTGCTGCGATCTCCGCCAGTCGTGACGCGAGAAACTGCTGCAGCGATTGGCCGGCCTGCTCTGCTCGACGGACCAATGCTGCATGGACATCATCGGGTACATCTCGGACCTGCACGTTCGTCATGCATGCATTATACATGCATTTCTCGGTGGATTGCAGGAATCGCTGCCGCGTGTGTTCGTCGTCAGGCCGTCGCGACTCATCGTTCGCATGGCGCGGTGAACTCGGCAACGTCAGCGTGCGGGCAGTGTCACCGCGGCGTCGAGGGAGTCCATGACGGGGTCCTCGCAGCCGGCCAGGAGCTTGGACAGCCAGGGCGGACCACACCCGAGTCGGCTGGAGTGTTCAGCCATGACTCCACGGGTCCATGCCGTCGGCAACCGGGCCGAGGCGCTGATACCGACCTCTACCGGCCCGTCCAGGGCGCGAGACGTCGCGCGCGGCGTGGCAAAGCGCGCCGGCTGCCGACTTCGACGGCGCATCGGCATGGCTACGCTTGTGTGGGTCGCCCTCGACCTGCCGGGACCACGATGAACGATGTTGAGGCCCTCCTGAACCAGCTATGTCACGTGATGGTGGCGTTCGAGCGGGCGATCGGTGACGCGCCGGATGGTTCGGACGGGGTGCTGGGCCTGGACATGCCCGAGCTTGCGGTGCTGGTGTCGCTGGATCTCTTCGGCGAGATGCGACCGACGACCGTCGCTGAGTTGCTGGGCGGCACCACCTCGATGGCGACGAAGGTGCTGGCCCGACTGGAGCGTGCGGGCCTTCTGTCCAGGCACATGGGGGAGCATCGCTGAGGACCGGCGTGCGATCACGGTGGAGATCGCCGATCGAGGTCGTGGGGCCATCGACGTCTGTGATCGGATCCTCGCCGAGTTGAGCATCGACCTGCTCGCGGCGATGGCAGCGGTGCAGTTCACAGCGACGTCGACCGGGCAGCAGGCGAAGTCGGACCAGGAGGTACCCGGTGAGCCGCCGCCGAGCACAGGACCCGGCCTGGCCGAGTTCCTGCGCTTCGTAGTCGAGATCGACAAGCCGATCCTCTCGACCGTCGGAGCGCTGGCCCCGCTGCATCCCGCCGATCCACGAGGGCTGCTGATCCTCTCCGAGCTCGATCTCCGAGGTCCGATTCGGGTCGGTGCGGTGCCGGAATTGGTCGACCGGTCCCCGGAATGCGGCATATCGCCTCTGTGATCGTCTGACCGAGGACGGGTTCATCACCCGGATCCAGGGTGCGGTGCCCGGCGAATGCGCGCGCCGTCGTGCTCGATCTCACCGACCTCGGGCGAGCGCTGTTGCGCGGAGTGGTTGCGGCGATCGCGGCGCACCTCGGCGAGTTGCGTGCATCGATGATCTCGCTGTCGCTCGCGCTCTCGGGGCAACGCCAGGGCCTGGGCGCACCGACCCCTGACCGCTGACTCGAGTCAGCGTGGTATGTGCACTGGCGACGTAGCTTCCATGCAGTACAGTCCGTGCTGATCCGCTCCTGAGGGGCGGGCTGCCGCCCGAGTGCCAGGACCGGCGAAAGGACGCCCCTGTCGTGACAGACCATCCGCAACCGCAGGCGCCGCCTCACCCCGAGGACTGGGTGCCGGTCGAGCGCCGGGTCTTCGGCATCGACCGGCGCACCATCGCGCCGGCACTCGGTGTGCTCGTCTTCATGGTGTTGATGGCGGTCGGGCTACCTGCGATCGACGAGTCGGTCGACTATGACGACCCGATCGCGGCCAGCGACGTGATGGACCTCGTCGGAGGCAAGCTGACGCTCGTCCCAGCTGAGGGGTGGAACCGTGTCGACGGATCGCTTGTCGGTGAGGGTGCACCCGAGGCAGTGGGCTCGGTGTCGGCCGTCGCCATCGAGGACATCAGCGTGTCGGTCACGACCGGCAAGTTCGACGGGACACCCGACGAGCTACTCGACCAGATCAACGAGCTGAACGAGGACCTGGAGGACCCCCGGGGCCTCGGCGCTGCCGGTCCTCGCCAAGAGGTCACCACTCCCGGCGGGCTCACCGGCGTTGCGGAGACGTTCACAGGTCTCGACGAGCGGGGCGTCGCCGCGGCGTTCGTCGTCGACGTCGACGGCACATCGGTTGGGGTCGAGGTCGTGGTGCGCGGCTCGGTCGAGTCGATGGGCGACCACTTCGAGGAGATCACGACCATGCTCGACTCCATGTCCCTCAAGGGCGGCGACGACTCGGAGGCGGGCTCGTGACCGCCCCCGTCAGTGCCGGCTCGGACCGGTCTGCTGCGCTCGAGGAGTCCGGTTTCGGCCGGAGGTTCCGGCTCGTCCAGACCCACAACATGGCGTTCTGGGTGTACGTGCTCCTGGTCGTGATCGGTCTGCTGGCGATGTTCCAGCAGCTCCAGAGCTCGCTCGCCGCGTTCCAGGGCTCGCTCACCTTCAGCGTGGTGCTGTTCGCGGCGTACGCCGTGCCGTTCTGGCTCTTCCTGCGTCACATCGACCGCTTCGACAGCGTGCCGGAGAAGCTTGCCGGCGCCGCATTCCTCTATGGCGGCGTGGTGTCCACCTTCGCCATGGCGACATATGCCAACAACGCCGTCATCTCCCTTTGGGGCAAGGTGAACGGCCAGCAGTTCGCAGCGGACTGGGCTGCTGCCTTCACGGCCCCCGTCACCGAGGAGCTGGCGAAGGCCTCGGGCCTGGTGCTGTTGGTGCTGCTCGCCCCTCGCCTCATCCGCACCGCCTTCGACGGCCTGATCGTCGGAGCGTTCCTGGGCCTCGGCTTCCAGGTGTTCGAGGACATCATCTACGGCGTCAACTCGGCGTTCGGCAACTTCGGTGTTGACGCGGTCGCCTCCACCTACACCACCAGCGTCATGCGCGTCGTGGTGGGACTCACGTCTCACTGGACCTACAGCGCCATCTTCTGCGCAGGGCTGATCTACCTGATCGGGCGCCCCGACGAGCCACGCCGTGTCGGCCGGGGTCTCCTCCTCATGTTGGCCGCGATGGCGTTGCACGGCCTGTGGGATGCCACCGGTGGTCTGGCGGGGATCAACCCGATCCTGTTCCCGTTGGTCTACATCCTCGTGCCGGTGTCGCTGATCGCTCTGTTCGTGTGGATCTACAAGACGTCGGTGGTCACCGAGCGCCGGTGGATGCGCGAGCTGATGGAGCCCGAGGTGGCGCTCGGTGTGCTCACCCAGGCCGACGTCGATGCGCTCGCCGGCAGTCGCAAGGAGCGCAGGACCTACGTGAGGGCCCACCGGGGCCACAAGAGCCACGTGAACGCCAAGAACGTGCTCGATGCCGCCGGTGACCTGGCAACGCAGATCGCCCGCGACGGTGGCGTCGAGACCCCGGGTGCAGTTCGCCCGGGCCGAAGTGCTCCGGGTCCGCAACGCTTGACGCCGAATCGGAGCGCCCACGGCATCGGCCGCACCCTCACCACAGAGCCCACCCCACCGTTTCGGACAGGTCTTCCCCATGCGCATCAAGCCTTCCCCACTTGTCGCCATCGGCGTGATCCTCGGCTATGTGGTCGTCGTCTTCGCTGTGTGGATCGCCACTGGTATCCGCTACGACGACATCGGTGACACCGTCGAGACCGTGCAGAAGAGCGTTGTCCTGGCCGTGGGCCTCGGCTCCGCCTACCTGGCGGTCATGACGACCTTGTTCGGATGGTGGAGGCCGGCAATCCACGAGCCGCGCAAGGTGGGCGGCGGATGGATGTGGACCGTCCCGGCGCTGCTCGTGGTGGGTGCCGCGCTGAACCTGGCCGCGACGAGATGGGGTGAGGTCGACGGACTCGGCACCTACGTGCTCTGGCTCGGCATCGGGACACTGCTCGTGGGGTTCTCCGAGGAGCTCATGACCCGCGGACTCGCCATCGTGGGCGGGCGCGGCTCGATGCACGAGAAGTGGGTCTGGGTGTTCTCCGGCGCTCTCTTCGCGCTCATCCACGTGCCCAATGCCTTGTTCGGTCAGGACGTCGGCCCGACGCTCCAGCAGGTCGTCTTCGCGTTCGCCGTCGGCCTGACCTACTACGTGACCAGGCGGATCGCCGGCACGCTGGTCCTCACCATGGCGCTGCACGCCATCTGGGACTTCTCGACCTTCATCCAGGCGCACTCCGTGGAGCACCTCGAGGACGCGACCCCGTCGATGGGCAGCTTCGCGATGTACTTCGCGGTCATCGTCGGCATCTTCGCCCTCGTGAGGATCCTCCAGGACCGGCGACGTCGTCGAACCCGGCGGAGACCAGCTCACAGAGCTCGAAGCCACCGTATGATCCCGAGGATGCTCTGATACCCCCACGTAGGTGGACGTCGACGGACGCCTGCCCAGATCGCACCCGATCGCCTGAATCTCCGTGACCATGGAACCCAGATCCACGAACCTCCTCCCCGATGCCGAGTACCTCCGCGTCGCTCCGTCGCTGCGAGCGCCGCAGCAGGCCGCAGCCTGCGCGACGACAACCCGCTCGAGCGGCACGCGATCTGGTCCGAGCCCGAGGGGCGCTCCGACCCGATCGAGGTGCTCGACCGCCAGGCCGCCCGGCGAACGCCGGACCTGGTCCCGATTCGCTACGGGCGCATGGCGGCATCGCCGTTCGCGTTCTTCCGGGGCGGCGCGGCGATCATGGCCGCAGATCTGGCCGGCACTCCCGTCGCGGGTCTGTTCGCGCAGCTGTGCGGCGACGCGCACCTTCTCAACTTCGGGATCTTCGACAGCCCCGAGCGGTCACTCGTCTTCGGGCTCAACGACTTCGACGAGACTCTGCCAGGTCCCTTCGAATGGGACGTCAAGCGCCTAGCGGCGAGCATCGAGGTCGCGGGCCGTGATCTCGGCCTCACCGCAACGCAGCGGGAGAGCTCCGTGTCGGCCACCGTCCGCTCCTATCGACTCGCGATGTCGGACTTCTCGACCCGGCGCAACCTCGACGTGTGGTACTCCGTGCTGTCGGTCGACGAGCTCCGAGAGCGGCTGGGCGAGCTCGGTGGTGCAAGGCGGGCCAGGAGGTCGATCGGCGCGCCACGAAGGCACTCCAGCGCGATCACCTCCACGCCTTCGATCGGTACCTGACCACCGTTGACGGACGGCCGCGGTTCGTTTCCGACCCACCGCTGCTGGTCCCCGCCGACGAGCTCCTCGAAGGTGAGTCGCGAGAGCGATACGTCGAGGTGGTACGGGACTTCCTCACCCAGTACCGAACGAGCCTGCGCCCCGACCGCCGGGCTCTGCTCGAGTCCTATCGGTTCGTGCAGCTCGCCCGCAAGGTCGTTGGCGTCGGTAGCGTCGGCACCCGGGCCTGGGTCGTACTCATGAAGGGCAGGGACGCCGACGATCCGTTGCTCCTGCAACTCAAGGAAGCCCAGCCGTCGGTGCTGGCACCATACGCCGGCGCGACGACCTACGAGTCCGAGGGCAGACGTGTCGTCGAGGGCCAACGGCTGATGGAGACCGCACCCGACCACCTTCTCGGGTGGTACCGACTCCGCGCCTGGGACGGCCAGATGCGCGACTTCTACGTCCGCCAACTCTGGGACGGCAAGGCCTCGATCGACGTCACCAGGCTCTCCGCCAAGGGCTTGCGAGCGTACGGTGAGACCTGCGGGTGGACCCTCGCGCGGGCGCATGCCCGATCAGGTGACCGCGTTGCGATGGCGGCCTACCTCGGCGACGACGACCTCTTCGAACAGGCGGTCGCCCTCCTTCGCCGCCCGCTACGCGGACACCAACGAGCGGGACCACCGGCGGCTTGTCGACGCTGTCGACACCGGACGGGTGCACGCCACCGTTGGGATCTGACCACCACCTCATGCACTGAGGTACCGTCTACCAGCCGGCGGCACCGGCCGCGACTTCGAGGTGCTCCCACGAGACCGACGGCCGGCAGTGGCATGTTGAGGGTTCCTGATGGAGAAGGACGATACGGTCAGCTCCGACGGCGCGCCCATCATCGCTATCAGCCAGAAGTGGTCACCATCCGCGACGCCTGCCCCAGCACACCCGATGGGGAGTGGTGCCTCGACCTGCGCAGGGTGCTGACAGGGGAGAGTCGCCTCGCGCCGCAGGGGCTGATCACTCCGGCCCCGTCGTGCTTGGTGGGACCCGACGAAACTCGGGGTCCCGTACCCTAACGACCGAGCGGGCTTCTCAGGGCTCGATGCGGTCCACGGTGTCTACGCGGTCGATCGAGCGGTCGAACGAGGCGACACCAGGGAGCGCATCGCGGCGGCAACCTGCTCTCGTGGTGCCTCGTAGAACGAGTCGAGCACGCCAGTCGCCTCTGCGATGGTCAGGTCCGGCAGGTACAGCTCCGTAGCCTCGGCCCGGAAGGCGGTGGTACGGGCTGCCATGTCCATGACGATTCTCCCGTTCTGTGTGGTGTGCGTGGCGCTCAGCGCCACGCACACACCTGGCAGAACGACGGGTTCTCGCCACCGACAGGGTGTCGGCCCCAACCCTGGACAGCAGATCACCCGAGGATGGGTACAGGAGCGACAGTGCCGCTGCCGCCTTCGCGTTGTCGTGGAACCCCCGTATCTCGAAGTCGGCGATCGAGCACATGGCGAACGCCGCGAGTTGGCGGTTGAGGAACCCGTCGGTGACCTTGAGACGGGCACTCCCTCCGCGAGGCATTCGCCCTCGCCGTCGTCTGGGCCATCGTCCGCAGGGTCGAACGCGACCGACGCCCCAGACCCAGGTCACCGCTGATCTGCCCCAAATGCGCGACGCCGGCCCCGGCACGAGCACACATGCCGGACCCAACACCGCATCACCGCGCCCTGAGGGGGCGCCGAGGTCAGTGTTCACACGCGCCCCTTGCGCCGTCAGCCACGGCCGGCCACGTCCGGCACCCACCGCAGTGCCATGGTGGGCTCGACATAGCCATCCTGCCTCTGGCGCTTGGGGAGCTCGACCGGTGCCGGTTCGGTTCGCTCGTAGGGGATCTGGTCGAGCAGGTGGCTGATGATGTTGAGCCGAGCCCGCTTCTTGTCGTTCGAGTCGGCGACGAACCACGGCGCCCAAGCCGTGTCGGTCGCGGCGAACATCTCGTCACGTGCACGCGAGTAGTCGTACCACTTGGAGTAGGACTGCAGGTCCATCGGCGAGAGCTTCCAAGTCTTGCGGCCGTCGTCGATGCGCGCCTGGAGACGACGTGTCTGCTCCTCCTGGCTGACCTCGAGCCAGTACTTCAGCAGGTGGATGCCGGAGTCGACCATGGCGCGTTCGACCGCCGGTGTCCGCTGGAGGAACCGAGTGGCGTGCTCGTCGGTGCAGAACCCCATGACCCGCTCCACGCCGGCGCGGTTGTACCAGCTGCGGTCGAAGATCACGACCTCCCCCGCAGCCGGGAAGTGCGCGATGTAGCGCTGCACGTACATCTGGGACTTCTCACGCTCGGTCGGCGCGGGCAGGGCCACCGTGCGGAACACTCGGGGGCTCACCCGCTCAGTGATTCGCTTGATGACCCCGCCCTTGCCCGCGGTGTCGCGACCCTCGAACACGATGCATACCTTGGCGCCGGACGCGACCACCCACTGCTGCAGGTGGACCAGCTCCACCTGCAGCCGGGCCAGCTCGCGTTCGTAGGCCTTGCGCTTCATCCGCTGCGCCGGGTCGCTCACGGCGGTGATCGTCAGCGGTCGGAGATGGCGGCGATGTCGCCGACCGTGCGTGCTGCGACGTTGCCGCTGAAGATGCCGAAGCCGGACACCAGCACCACACCGGCGAACGCTGCGTAACCCGCAGCCCATGCACTCGGTCGCTCACTCATCGTCTGCAACCCGTTCTGGCCCACGGCCGTATCAGGTACGCATGATCTGGTCCTTCTTACCCCATGCGTTCGGTGGAAGCGAGCAATTCGCCTGCAGCATCCCGACCGTCGCCCCCATCGATCGACGGCAGATGGGCCCAAGGTCCCACCCCTGGTTGCCGCTCGTCATCGCGTCTCCATGCTCCGGTCGGGGATCTCGGGCGTCGGTGCGACCGGCTCAGTCAGCGGAGCGCCGGTGGAGGAAGCTGCTGGGGCGGGACCTGACTTCGGTGGACGCTGAGCGTTGCTCGCTCTCGATGTACTTGCGGCCCCCGGGGTGGCGGTGATGCCGTGGAGGACGACGCTCGTCAACACGGTGAGCGTGACGGCGGCGACCGCTCGGCGGGTGTCGGTGCCCTCCCCGAGGGCTTCGATCGCGAGGAGCGCGAACACGATCGAGGCGAGTCCGCGGGGGCCGAACCACGCCAGGAACACGACGCTCGACCGGTCCAGTCCGGAGCGGAGCATCGCCAGACCCACCGGGGCCATGCGAACGATCGTGAGACTGAGCAACGCGTACAGGACCAGCCGTGCGTCGAGGTCGCCGAGAGCGATTGGGACGAGCGCCCCGCCGAAGAGGAACCACACCACCAGCGCGAGCACCTCGCCACCGAGCTCTGGCAGCTCCACCGAACGGGCGACCTGTGCGACCTCGGGTGCGAGCACCGCGCCGAACGCGATGCCGGCCACGAACGCCGCGACGAACCCGTTGCCCTCGATCGCTCTCGCGAGCATGAAGGCGCCCAGGGCGAGCGCAAGTGCAGCGAGCCGGCGGCCGCCAGGTGCGATCCATGCTCGGCGTGCCGCCCAGTTGACCGCCGATGCTGCGCCGATACCCGCAGCGGCGCCTACCAGCACCCCCACACCCAGCTCACGCAGCGCCGTGCCGGCCTGGAATGCCTCGCTGCCTCCCGCCTCTCCCATCTGGCTCGCGGCGATCGCGAGCATCACCGTCACGATCGGGGTCGCCATTCCATCGTTCAGTCCGCTCTCGACGTTGAGCGAGCGGCGCAAGCGGATCGGCAGCCGCTCGTCGTTGATCACCGCCCCACTGAGCGCTGCATCGGTCGGTGCCAGGGCGGCGCCGAGGAACCCGGCAAGGGCCCAGGGCAGCTCCGGCATCAGTCCGGCGGCGAGGCCCGCACCTGCGAGGACCGACAGGGGCAGGCCGATGCCGAGGAGCCGCACCGGCAGCCCGACGTCGCGTCGCAGCTCGCGCACGTTGACCCGCGCCGCGTCGGAGAACAGCAGCAAGGCGAGCGTCACCTCGACCAGCGACTCGACCGCACCGGTCTCCACATCGAGGTCCAGGACACCCCAGCCCGGGTTGTACAGGACGTATCCCGCCGCGGCGAAGACCATCGGCCCGGTGACGTTGCGGCGCTCCGCCGCCCCCCGACAAGACCGCCCAGGCAAAGACGAGCAGCCCGAGCACTGCCAGGGTCACCTCGGTCATGTCCCACCTCTCCAGCAACTTCGACGGTCGAGCAGGTCGACCGTCATGCCGCACCCGGACCCATTGCCCGCGGTCGCAGGTTGGTGAGCTTATGGTGTCGGAGTGAGCGACGAGGCGGGCCCCAGGCGCCGGCGACGACCGGATGGCGAGGGCCTGCGTCGCGATGCAACCGCCGGTCTGGTGCTCGGGGTGCAGTCGGTGCCCGACGGGCTCGCCACCGGTCTGCTGGCCGGCGTGAACCCGCTCGCCGGACTGTACGGCTACATGGTCGGCACGCTCGGCGGGGCGCTCGCCACCAGCTCGACCTTCATGGCGGTGCAGGGCACCGGCGCCATGGCGATGCTGATCTCCGACGTCGACGCGCTCAGCAGGTCCGCCGACCCGACCCGCGCCCTGGTCACCCTGTCGCTGCTGACCGGCGCGGCGATGCTGCTCGCCGGGATCCTGCGGCTCGGCTCGATGCTGCGCTTCGTCTCCAACGCCGTGATGGTTGGCTTCATGAACGCGGTCGGGGTGAACATCGTGTTGGGCCAGATGGCCAACCTGACCGGCTACACCGCAGAGGGATCAAACCGCGTCGTGCGCGCTGTCGACACGCTGCTGCATCCCGGCAGTCTCGATGTTCGCACGCTGGTCGTCGGTCTGGCGACCATCGTCCTGATCCTGCTGCTCGAGCGCACACCGGTGCGCTCACTCGGTCTGGTGGTAGCGGTGGTCCTGACCTCTGCGCTCGCCCAGCTGTTGGACTGGCACCAGGTGGCCACGTTGGACGACCTCGGCGTCGCACTCGACGGACTGCCCACGCCGGAGCTGCCGCTGCTGAGCGCGATCCCGTCGCTGATCATCCCAGCCCTCTCGCTCGCCTTGGTCGGGCTTGTGCAGGGCGCCGGCATCTCGGCCAACTTCCCCAACCCCGACGGCAGCTATCCGGAGGCATCTCGGGACTTCATCGGACAAGGGGTGGCCAACGTCGCGTCCGGCGTGCTGCGCAGCATGCCGGTGGGCGGCTCCGTGTCCGCGTCTGCGCTCAACAAGAGGGCCGGCGCACGCTCGCGCTGGTCGCTGGTGATCGCCTCGGTGGTGATGGCGGTGGTCATCGTCGCCTTCGGCGGGATCGTCGGGTCACTCGCCATGTCCGCGCTGGCCGGACTGTTGATCCTGATCGGTCTGCGCACCATAAAGCCGGGCAACCTCGCGTCGGTCTGGCACACCGGACCGGTCCAGAAGGCCGTGCTCGCGGTGACCTTCGTGCTGACCATGGTGATCCCGCTGCAGTACGCCGTGCTTGCCGGGGTCGGCCTGTCGGTCCTGTTGCACGTGGTGCGCCAGTCCAACCAGGTCACGATCCGCCGCCGTGTGCGCGATGCCGACGACCAGCTCGTCGAGGTCGACCCACCCGACGAGCTGCCCCCGGGCGAGGTCGTGGTCCTGCAGCCCTACGGAAGCCTGTTCTTCGCCGCCGCTCCGATGTTCCAGGCCGCACTGCCCCAAGTGGGGCCCTCGTCGACCGGCTCGGTCATCATCCTGCGCCTACGTGGCCGCAGCGACCTGGGCACCACGTTCATGGACGTGCTGCGTCGCTACGCCCAGGCGCTCGACGAGGTCGGCAGCAGGCTCGTCATCGTCTCTGCGAACGAGCGCATCATCGAGCAGCTCGCCATCACCGGCATCACCGAGCTCATCGGCGAGGACAGCATCTACCCCGGCGACGAGCGGGTCGGTGCCACCATCGCCCGAGCCGAGCACGACGCCGGCCAATGGATACGTCAGAGGCGCTGAGGGCCCTGCCACCTATCGCTGGACGGGCTGCGCGTCAGCCTCCACTACTGCGAGACCGGTTCGGGTGGGGTGAACATGGCCTTGTCGTCCCCGATCTCCTCGGCGATCAGCGCGTTGAGCTTCTCGTTCATGGCCGACAGCAGGGCCTCGTCGTATCGGGGATGGGCCGGGTCGGCCAGGTTGTCCATCTCTTCGGGATCCGACTGCAGGTCGTAGGGCGACATCGTTTTCTGCCAGAAGCTGCTGAACTCCTGCCGGTAGGTGGTAGTTGCCCATCCCGAAGTAGCGGACCAGCTTGTAACGGCCGTCGAAGACACCGCGGAACAACTCGCGCCTCGAGGTCCGGCACACCGATCTCGTCGACGAGGCCCTTGAACTCCTCCATTCCGCGATGGAACTCCTGTCCGGCGGCGGCGGCGGCGGCGTCGAACACCTTGGTCACGTTGCGGACGAACCACTCCGCGTCGATGGTGGCGATCATGTCGTAGGTGAGCAGGCTCTCCCCTGCCGGGTGTGGCACTGCTGCCGCGGGGCCCGACGGAAGCCGGATCGCGAACCACACCCGAGAGGTCATGGCGCTTTCAGGAGCGGGTAGCGCCTCCGCCGTTCGTCCTCCGACAGGCCGGCGAACGCCAGGATCGTCGGCACCAGATCGAGATGGGAACCGACCGCATCCGAGCGGTTCGCGCCGGGGTGGCGCGGATCGGCGATCACCAACGGCACGTTGACGGATTCCTTGAACGCCACGCTGCCCTTCTGACGCAGGTGATGGGCGCCGCCCTGCTCGCCGTGGTCCGCGGTGAAGATGACGATCGTGTCGTCCGCCTGACCGCTTGCCTCCAGTTCGTCGAGCACCGCGCCGATGTGCCGGTCGACGTCGAGGATGCAGTTCAGGTAGTAGTTGACGTGGTTGTGCCACATGTCCCGCCGATCCATCGGTATCCGGCCGTAGTACATGTCGCACAGGCGCTTGTAGTCGCCGACCGCCGACGGCTGCCCCTCCAGATCGTCGAAGAAGGATGCCGGCAAGGTCGTCTGCCATCTCCGATGGTAGAGCGGCGTGTCGGGTGCATCGAAGATCGGGAACATCCCCTTGGCCTGGACCATCTCCTCCGCGTCCGTGTCGAAGAACATGACGTCGTGAGGGTTGACGAAGTTCACGGCCATGAACCACGGCTTGGCGGCGGCGACTTCGCCAGCACGCGTCGCCAGCCAGTCGATGGCCTCATCCGCGATCTTCGGATCCTTCAGCGCCCCGTCAACGGGCCGCCGATCACATCGCCGAAATCCTGGAACTCGGAGAAGCCGTAGGGCTCCATCGCTTCGCTGGTCCCCTCCGTCGGGAACTCCGAGAGGTGCCACTTGCCCTTGTAGACCGTGTGGTAGTCGAGATCACGCAGCATGTGACCGATGGTGGGCAAGGTGTTCGGATCGGCTTTCATGTCGTCGATCCAGGCGAAGTTGGTGTTGTCGAACATGCGGGTGTGCGGTGCGTGCCGCCCCGTGTACATCACCGAGCGGGACGGCGTGCACACGGTGGTGGTGCAGTGGTGGTTGTCGAAAGTGACGCCGCGGGAGCGGATGCGGTCCCTGTTCGGCAAGGCGAAATCAGAGGGCACGGGCTGGTGTGCATATTCCTGATCGGTCACGATCAACAGGATGTTGGGTTGCCTGGTCATGATTCGTTCTCCACTCCAGGTGAGGTCATGCTTCGTTCCGGGATGCCCCGCGTTTGCTGACCTTACCCGCAGGGTGGGTTGAGGTTCGTCCCGCCCGGTGGCACCCTCGGAAGCGTCACCTGCCTCCGGACGACTCCCGCTGAGTCGGACGGAGCGAGTCATGCTCCGGCGTCGGTGTGGTGCCGCTCCGATGCCCGACGCCGCGACCGCCGCTGGACCGCCAGCGTCGCGCTGGAGGCCAGCACGAGCAGCGTCACGTTGGACAGGAGCACGACGAACGCTCCCCACATCGGGTCGTCACGCCCCATGGCGAGCGCCGCACCCACGTAGGAAGCAGCAGGGATTGTCGTGACCGAGATCGCGACGCCCACCGCGGCGCCACCAGGCCGCTCGAACGCGAGCATGCCGGCGACACCGGCGGTCGCGGCGACCATCAGGCTGCCCGGTCCCAGCTGGGTGAGCGCCTCGCCCATCATCGTCTCGGCCAGGATGAGGTCCTCGGGCAACTGGCCGAACACGCGCAGCAGCACCGTGGCGGCGAACGCGGTGGCCGCCGCCATGGCGAGCCCGACGGCGAGCACGAACAGCGCCCTGCCGGCCAACCCCCACCGGCGTTCGACGATGCCGATGGCGCTGGCGGACACCGGGAGGAGGTCCGGGCTGATCGCCATCGCGCCGACCAGCAGGACCGCCGAACCGGTCACCACCCCGATCCCCGCGATGATGCCGGCAGCCGCCATGAACACCAGGTAGCTGCCGGCGAGCACGGCGTGCTCGTCGGCACGACCGACGATCTCGGCCCAGACCTGACGCCCCGCATCTGCGGAGCGGACCTGTCGGCGCCATCCGAGCGGCTGGATGCCCGGCACGCGCCACAGGGTCAGGTCGTCCGCAGCGATGCCCAGCTCCGCGAGGCGATCGATCGCCACATCCGCGCTGTCCGGCGCCACTTCGGCGGAGACCTGCACCAGTCCGTCCGCGGTGACTGCGGCCCGGGCGACATGGCGGACGCCGTCGACCTCGCCGAGCGCCGCGGTCACGGCATCGACCCGATCCGGGGAGCACAAACGCGTCGAGCCGGAGCATCTCAGTCCGCCCGCCCTCCACTCGTTCGGCCGGTCCCATGATGAACTGCGCGCCGGACGCTCTGTCGGATCGGCCTCATGCGCCGTCCACCTGATTGCCGTCGCGCCGTCGCACCAGGATCAGGATCGACGACGCGGCCACCCACGCAGGGAACAGCAGGCTCACCCACGGGACCGATGCGTAGACGAAAGTCAACATCTTCACCGATATCTCGGTATTGAAAGCAAGTTGAACATCGTCTATGCGCTCGCGCTGTGATCGAACGATTCATGCGATTTTCCCGGTATTCTTTCCAGGGCATCATGACGCCCCCGGCGATCTTGAGATTGATCCGAGGCGGACGTCGATGGATTCCGGATGCCGGAGCGGGGAAGCGACGGCGTCAGCGCATGGGCTTGGCTGCCAGTTTCGACCGCGCCTGTTCAGCAGTACCTGGGGCTTATCGCACGCTCTTCGACGCGCGGGGACGGTCACGAGCCTGATCGTGGCTTTGTGGGCGGTATCTGATCGGCATTATGGCTCAGTTGTTCTTCCTGTATATTTTGCTGCTAACTCATCAGCAGCGAAATTCAGCAGACCAAGCCGATTTCGAATGGTAGTTGAAATCACCACTTTATCCCAGCCAACCGGCGTCGGCCAGATTGCGCCGTCGCCACGCGCCAGAACACTGGCCCGGCGCCAAAGCGCCACGGAGGCCGATCTGAGCATGTCGCGCGGCACGCGCCAGGCATCGAGCGCATCGTCGGTGTGATGCGGCCTACGTCAGCCAGATCCCGCAGCCCGCAGTTTCGATGTTCCGGGAAAGGATAGAGGCTTATGGCACAGCCGCAGGTGCAATAGTAATTCTCCTCCTCCTGTTCATCCTGTTCGCGCTTGGTCGGGTTCACGCCAGCCGGGTGCGCAAGGTCGGTTCCCCGCGACCGGCGAAATCGAGCCGTATCGTATCGTCAAGGGCGGGCGCGCGTTCATCTGGCCGATCCTGGAGCGGGTGGACGTGCTGCTGCTCGAAATCATGACGATCGAGGTCATGACCGACGACGTGTACACCAAGCAGGGCGTCCCGGTGACGCTGGAAGGCGTCGCGCAGATCAAGATCGCCAGCGACGACGTGTCGATCCGCACCGCCGCCGAGCGTTTCCTGTCGAAGTCCACCGACGAGATACGCAACGTCGCGCACGAGACGCTGGCGGGCCATCTGCGCGCCATCATCGGCACGCTGACGGTCGAGGAAATCTACCGCGAGCGTGACAAGTTCGCCCAGAGCGTGCAGGATGTGTCCGCCAGCGACCTGGCGAACATGGGCCTGGGCATCGACAGCTTCGTCATCAAGGACGTGCGCGACAAAGAGGGCTACCTGGAAGCGCTGGGCCGCCCGCGCATCGCCGAAGTGAAGCGCGACGCCACCATCGCGGAGCAGCTCGCCCTCACCCGCGAGGCCGAGGCCAAGCGTGACTACGCGCTCCAGCAGGCCGCCTACGACGCCGAGGTGAACCGCCAGCGCGCCGAGGCCGACCTGGCCGGAACGCTCCAGACGAACATCACCAACCAGAAGGTGCGCGCCGAGGAAATCCAGATCCAGGTCGTCGAGCGCCAGAAGCAAATCCTGGTGCAGGAGCAGGAAGCCCTGCGGCGCGAGCGCGAGCTGGAAGCGACCATCCGCAAGCCCGCCGAGGCGGAGCAGTTCCGCATCCGCACGCTGGCCGACGCCGACCGCTTCTCGATCGAGGCGCACGCCACCGGTGAGGCCGAGGCGATCCGCCTGCGGGGTGAGGCTGAGGCCGACGCCATCCGCGCGAAGGGTCTGGCCGAAGCCGAAGCGATGAAGCAGAAGGCCGCCGCCTGGCAGAACTACAACCAGGCCGCGCTGATCCAGCAGTTGATCGAGGCGCTGCCCTCGGTCGCCGAGGCGGTCGCCAGCCCGCTGGCGCAGACCGACCGGATCGTGGTGATCAGCAACGGCGACGGGGCGGGCGCGGGCGCGTCGAAGATCAGCGGCGACATCGCCGCGATCATCGCCCAGGTCCCGGCCACGGTCGAGGCGCTGACCGGCATGAACCTGACCGAAGCCATCAGCCAGCTTCCGGGCGTCATGAACGGCGTCAAGGAGCCGGGCAACGGGCGTCCGCAGGCCACAGCATCCGAGGCGCCAAAATCGAGTGAGTAAGCACGTCCGCCGCCCACGCCGGCGGCCTTTCGCCGGGTGGGGCCAGTCGATCCGCCACGCAGGGGCACAGCGCGTCTGGCCCTGCTGCGTTCCCGCCCCTACGCGTCGATTCTGGCGGCGGTCGCGGCGCTGGTCTTCTGCGCGTCGAGCGTGATCGGGCTGCGCGTCGCGCTCGATATGCGCGGCGATCTGGCGGGCGCTCCCTCAGCCGCCGATGCTACCGGCCTCGCCGCCACCGCTGATCGCCCCGCCGACTATCCCGACCATCCCCGCTGCAACCCTGCCGCCGACCGCCGTGCCTACTCCCGTCCCAACCGTGACAGGCGTCGTGTTCGACTCGTCCGGCGTGTACGCCTTCCCGATTGCGGGAGACCCGGCCACCTATCGCTGGACGCACTATCACTGGGACGGGACGAACGCCGCCGACCTCGAAGCGCGCTTCGGGCTGACACGCGCCCAGTTCGAGGCGGCCACCCGCGCCCCACTGGTCGCGATCACATCCGGCACGGCGCTGCACCACAGCGGCAACATCGGCGGGCTGGGCTACGTGCTGCAAGGCGACGATGGCATCGACTATTACTACGGGCACATGTCCGAGCTGTGGGCGCCGGACGGCG
Organism: Microthrixaceae bacterium; assembly: GCA_027493675.1. Classification (GTDB taxonomy): domain Bacteria; phylum Actinomycetota; class Acidimicrobiia; order Acidimicrobiales; family Microtrichaceae; genus JAMLGJ01. The sequence continues at coordinate 287,398 of JAOSKI010000012.1, forward strand.
CGCGCGTCGAAGCCGGGCAGCCGCTGGGGCGCATCGGCAACACCGGTGGCACAGCGCAGTTCATCGAGCCGCACCTGCACCTGGCGATCGGCCCGCGCGACACGCTGTGGACCCAGCAGCCCAGCGATCAACGCCGCCGAGTACTTGCAAACGCTGTTCGGTCTGGCGTGGGACCGAGCGCCCCCACGCCGACCGTGCCCTTCGCGCAGCCCGGCTGGCTGGCCGGTCACCCATCCCGACGCGCGGATCGTCACCCCGTTCGAGCGCAGCGCAGGCGGGCGCCCTAGTTGAGCCAGCCGTCGAGATGGGCTTGTGCCCGGCGCCACCTGGCGAAACGCTCGACGTGGTGTCCGACGCTGACGGCGTGGTGAACGTCATCCGCTGGACCGAGCTATGGCACGCGCATCCAGATCACCAACGAGGCGGCGGATCGACGGTCGTCATCTCCGGCGTGAAGGAATGGCTGGTCGAGGACGGCGAGGTCGTGCAGGCGGCCAGGTGATCGGGCGCTGGAACCCGGCGAACCGCCCGCGCCTGCACTACATGATCTTCGAGAATGGCGTTATCATTGACCCCACGCTGATGCTCGACCGGCCGGGCGATACGGGTACGTCCCCTGTGGCCCCATGACCAGCCGCCGTATAATGAACTGTGCGCGAAACTCACGCGTTCCCTGGAGACTGGCACCCGGGAGCTATGCGTCTTATCCGCCCAATCGCGCTCTTGACCCTCGCCCTGGCAATGCTGGGGACCGGCGCTGCCCCGCGCACGTCCCTCGCCCAATCCCCGGACGCCATCATCATCGGCACCACGGACCTCGGACCCAACACCCTCGATCCCGGCGAGGCGTATGACTTCGCCGCGTGGGAAGTGCTGAGCCACCTCTACGTCGGCCTCACCCGCGCGGTGCCCGGGCAGCACCAGCCCGGATGGAGCTGGCGCTGGCCGAGGATGTCACTGATCAGCGAGGACCGGCTGGACCTACGTTCACGCTGCCCGCCGGTGCAGCGTTCTGCGACGGCGCGCCGATCACGGCGCAGACATTTCGTCGCCTCGATCGAGCGCGTGCTGGCCCTGGGGCGCGGCGCTGCCCAGGCGGTCGAGCCGTATGCTCGAGATCGGTCACCGCGCTGGACGGCACGACGCTCGAATTCCGCCTCAGCAGCCGGTGCCGTATTTCCTCGGCTTGCTCGCGCTGCCGCCCTATTTCCCGGTCCACCCGGATCTGGCCCAGCGCGCGCAGCCAACCCCCTTCGCCGAGGGCGGCCTCATCGGGAACGGTCCCTATTTACTGGAGGCGTTCGACGTCCGCGATCAGATTAGGCCTGACACCCAATCCAACGTATGATCTCGGCCCCCAACCGGCCGCGCCATGCCATCCAGCTCAGAGCTTACGAGCGCTCGCAGGATCTGCGCGACGCTGTGCGCAACCGCGAGGTCGATATCGCCTGGCGCGCTTTGTATCTGGGCCACGTACTCGAGCTGGAGAGCGATGCCAGCCAGGGCATGACCATCACCCACCAGCCCGGCACCCGCGCCTTCTACCTCTACATGGGCCAGGACCGCGAGCCAACGGAAGATCCGCTCGTTCGCGAGGCGATTACGCTGCTGCTCAAACGCCAGACGGCTGTCGACCAGTTCAAAGGGCTATGCAACGCCGCTCGCCAGCTTCGTGCCGGATCTGTTCGCCGCTGCGTATGATCCGATCTGGCCAACCGCGCCGGACGTGGCCCTGGCGGAAGAGACGCTGCTCCAGGCGGGTTACCGGGCGCGGGGCGATGCCCGCCTGGACGTGGGCATCAGCTTCTCGGAACCCACCTACGGGAATTTCATGGCGGGTGCCGTCGCGCTGATGGACCGCCGCAGCCGACGAAACGCAGTTCGTGAATCACGGCGTGTTCCTGGACATCGACACGTCCACCTTCACGCGGATGATCGACCGCGGCGAGACCGCGTTCGCCATCTTCGGCTGGACGCCGATCGTCCCGCACCCGGCAGCCTATTTCGATCCGCTGGCACACTCGGACAGCCCGATCCCCGCAACGGTCGCTACACGAACCCCGCCATCAACGCGCTGCTCGATCAGGCCGCCGCCCTGGACGATCCCGCCGCGCAGGGCGAGCTGTACCGCGCCGCGTCCCGGCTGCTGCTGGAAGACTACGCGCTCATCCCGCTGTGGCAGGATCACATCGTGCTGGTCGCCTGGGACACCGTCGAGGGATCGAGATCGACGCCAGCGGGTTCCTGCACTATGAGCGACTCGCACGCCGGGCGTCGTGAGGCGGGCGGACAAAAGAAACGGGGACCGCCACAAGGCGATCCCCCGTTAGCATGACGCGGAAAACAGCTACGGCGCTGAGTCGTAGCCCGGCCCAGCGGGAGAAGAAATCGTAGTTCGGTTTGATATCCTCGGTCAGATCCACCACTTCGCCCCCATCGGCGGCGTAGCGCGGACCGCGGAACGGAATACGTTCCTGCCCGGCGGCCATTTCGTAGGCATCCGGAACCTCATCCTCGACGAAGATCGCCTCGAACGGGCACTCCGGCACACACGCGCCGCAGTCAATGCAGGTGTCCGGATCGATGAAGTACCACGGCCACTCGCTCTCCGGGAACCCAGGAACAATGCAGTCAACCGGACAAACTTCGACGCACGCGCCGTCGCGCAGGCAGATACTAGTGATAATATGGGTCATTGCTGATGCTCCTCTAGTCAATTAGGGCATAGTCGGGCCGGTCAATATCCCCACTATACGGAACTCCAAGCAGGTTTTCATGTATCGAAAACTGGGCAGAACGCATGACTATCGGCACAGATGAAGTCTCTCTCATCTGGACGCTCGAAATAACTATACAGACAATCCCTCGAGCGCGCAACCGATCGCCCATCCCGCGCTGACCCAAAAATGCGACTGCCAGTCAGGCAGTCGCTCGTTCAAACGTCGTTTCCAGCCGTGCGGAAAGGACCGGATCCGCCGTTACGGCGCGGAGTCGTACCCCGGCCCCTTCGCGAAGAAGTCGTAGTTGTACTGGATATCCACCGTCAGGTCGACGATCTCGCCGCCCGCGGCTGTATAGCGCTCGCCACCGTGCGGCGCGCGTTCCTGCCCGGCAGCCATCTCGTAGTCGTCCGGAACTTCGTCTTCCATATAGATGGCTTCGAGCGGGCACTCCGTCACACAGGCACCACAATCCATGCAGGAATCGGGATCGATGTAGTACCAGGGCCATTCACTCTCAGGGAAACCGGGAATGATGCTCTCGGTAGGGCATACTTCTACGCACGCACCGTCGCGCAGGCACAGGCTGGTAACAATATGCGGCATTCTTGGTTCTCCTCATGCTTATGATGGATGGTCTGCCCAAAACTATAGCGCGAACCCGCGTCTTTCCATGTGACAAACAATAGACACAATACGTGACGTTAGGCACAAGTTGCCTCTGACTCGCGGCAGGCCACCCATCATGGGCATGGCTGCGGCGTGATGATCCAACAAAAAACGGGCATCTAGTTGCCTGAATGCCCGTTCTGCTGCCAGGAGGAGACGACTAGCCGCGCGCAGCCTTGAATCGCTCGGCCACGTCGGCCCAGTTCACCACGTTCCACCACGCGTCCACGTACCCGCCGCGGTTGTTCTGGTATTTGAGATAATAGGCGTGCTCCACACATCCAGCACCAGCAGCGGCACGACGCCCCACTGGGTCAGGTTGTGGTGCTTCTCGGATTGGAGCACTTCCAGGTGCTCGCCGACGGGCTGCCAGACCAGCAGCGCCCAGCCGCTGCCCTCGACGGCGCCCGCGGCGGCAGTGAAATGTGCCTTGAACGCCTCGAAGCTGCCAAAGTCCTTGTTGATCTGCTCGGCGAGAGCGCCGCTCGGCGAGCCACCGCCCCCGTTACCGGCGGGCGCCATGTTGGGCCAAAAGATCGCGTGCAAAAAATGACCGGAGCCGTGGAAAGCCGCCTCGCGCGACCAGTGCTTGACCATCGCAAAATCGCCCGCCGCGCGCGCTTCAGCGAGTTTCTCTTCGGCCTTGTTCAAACCATTGACATAACCCAGGTGATGCTTGTCATGATGGAGCCGCATCGTCTGCTCGTCGATGTGCGGTTCGAGGGCATCATACGCATAAGGCAGGGGTGGCAGTTCGTGTTTCTTCGCCATAGGTACGTTCTCCTTGTGAATGCATGTTCGCAGAAAAGCGTCACAGCGGCTCGGGGAGTCAGTGGCTCGACGCTTATCCGTGTGACAGATAATGTGATTATAAGGAAGGGCGCCGTCCCGCGACAACAAGAATTTCGTATGATTCACGGCAACAGAAATGCAAACGAGCCGCCGCGTCTTGCTTGCGACAGCTCGCCTCGGGTCGTATTCGGCGCGGCTGCACCACGGCGCCCGGTTACAGGCCCTGCACCATGCGGCGCATCACCGCCAGATCTTCGAGCGCGCGCCCGGCACCAACCGCCGTCGCCACCAGCGGCTCCTCGGCGCGATAGGCGGGCACGCCCACGCGGCGCGTGACGAATTCATCAATGCCACGCAACATGGCGCCGCCCCCCGTCAGCAGTATGCCGCGATCGATGATGTCCGACGCCAGCTCCGGCGGCGTCTTTTCGAGCACGGCCTTCGCCGCGTCGACGATGGTGGTCAGCGGTTCCTCGATGGCTTCGATCACCTCACTGGTCGTCACGGTGATCGTGCGCGGCAGGCCCCCACCTGATCGCGCCCCTGGATCTCCATGCTCAGCTCTTCACCGATGTCAACCGCCGCCCCAATCTGGATCTTGATCGACTCGGCGGTCGGCTCGCCGATCACCAGGCTGTACTTGCGGCGAATGTAGTTGATGATTCCGTCATCCAAACGTGTCCCCCCCATCCGGACGCTGTCGGCCACCACGATCCCGTTCATCGCCAGCACGGCCGCCTCGCTGGCGCCGCCGCCCATGTTGAAGACCATGTTCCCGGCTGGCGTGCTGATTGGCAGTCCCGCGCCCAATGCCGCCAGCAGCGGCTCCGGCAGCAGGTACGCTTCGCGCGCCCCGGCTCGCACGGCCGCCTCGTGGACCGCCCGTTTCTCGACGCTGGTCACGCCATAGGGCACGCTCAGCATCACCTCCGGCCCGCGGAACCGCATCCGCCCGCTCACCTTGCGGAAGAAATAGCGCAGCATGGCTTCGGTCACTTCGTAGTCGGCAATCACGCCATCGCGCAGCGGGCGCAGCACTTCGATGTGCTCCGGGTGGCGCCCGTACATATCGCGCGCCTCCTGGCCCACCGCCACCACGCGCTCCTCCTCGATGGTGAGCGCCACCATCGAGGGCTCCTGGAGCACGATCTGACCGCCAGCGTAAATCATGACATTGATCGTTCCGAGATCAACGCCGAGTTTCCGTGATAACATGCCCATCGTGACATTACCTTCCAGGTCAGGGGTGTCTGGCCACACTTATACCGCAAGCCACGTTAAAACACGAAAAATATCGCGTCAGGAGTCGTGCCCGACGCGATACCCTGTGCACAGCGATCAGCGGCCCCTCACGAGGCTCACCCGTTGTCTTCCTCCAGCGAGCGGATGCGCTGCCCTGGTCGGTCCCCGGTGCGGCTGCGGATCTTCGCCGCGATTTCGGCGCGGCGCAGTTCCTGCACGATCTGGGCGCGCTGCGCGCCGCCCACGCCTTCCTCCATGAGCTGGCGGGCGCGGTCGCGCGCGGCCTGGATCTGGTCCATGTCCAGCTCGAAGACGGACTCGGCATCATCGGCCAGCACGACCACTTTGTGCGGGCGCACGTCCACCACGCCGCCGTAGACGACGAAACTCACCACGTCTTCGCCTTCAACGATGCGCAGCTCACCGAACGCCAGCGTGGTCAGCAGCGGGGTATGGTTGGGCAGCACGCCCAGCTCGCCCTCGCTGCCGGGGATGATGACCATATCCGCCGACTCGGTGTGGTAAAGCTGGCGCACGCGCGAAACAACTTCGACCTCTATCGGCATACTCTCACTCCTCAGCTTGCAGCCAGCCTGCTAGTCCTGCT
>JAOSKI010000013.1 GCA_027493675.1 Microthrixaceae bacterium
GCTAAGTGTTAACCTGGTAACTGGGACACAAGACCCAGCACCTGCAGTCTGGTCCTGTTGAGGATCCAGCCACCGGGCCCAGCTGAATGCAACAACCGCCGCACCACAAGCCATGAGCTCGAGCGGAAGGTATGAAGGGATGCGGTGAGACCGTCAGGAGATGCCGATGTCGACCGAACGGTAGAGGTCCCCGGCACCGGTAGTCGAGCAACCCCAGGTGGGTGATACCACGTCCCAGATCCTGACGCCTACGACCCGGCGGTCACGATCTGATTCGATCACGATAGGTTGCCTTGAGCCCCACCGAGAGCCAGCGACACCAGTTCCCAGCAGTTCTCCAGTGGCCCAGGAGCGCATAGAGGAAGATCCGCACCGGATCGTTGCCGCGGCTCGTGTCGATCACGATCGTGGAACACGTCGGTGTCGACCGCCGGCATGAACGGCAGGGCGACTCCGCCGTAGTCCTCCCGAATAGAACCGGGCCATCGAGGTGGTGTTGCACAGACCCAGGAAGCCAAGCCGATATGTCTCCTCCGCCAGGGCATACACGGTCCCCGCGGGGCTGAACATGGGCTCGAAATCCTGCACCAGGTACACGTACCGCTTGGCTCGTGGGAACCTCGCTGCCATGTACACCGTCGGCCACTGGGTTGCGAGCACCACGTCGGTGTCCGGCACGTCGTCCCAGCGGTCCGCCAGAGACCCGTCGGTGAAGAACACCGGCGAATCGGCCAGACCCGGGAAGATCGCCGCGAAGGCGGAGCGCATCCACTGCTCGTTTGCTCCTGACCAGAACACGAACCGGTTGTCCACATGGTGGTTCACCCGGAGTTCCTCGGCAATCCGCAGTGCCGTCGCAAGGCCTCCGTAGAACGGATTCTCGATGTCAGGTAGGACCCAGGTGACCGATTGCACCGGCTCGAATCCACGGTGCTCTTCGTGTGATCGCGCGACGTGCGCCACGTCTGCCTCGTCCAGTCGGCAGATGTCCGCCAGCATCGTCGCCTCGTCCTCGCTGGCACTCTGGCGAAACACCCCGAACGAACGGCCCAGTGGCTCCGCGATCCGTTCCAACGGAGTGGGTTCACCGGGGAGGCGAAGGCGGATCCGAGGATCCGCGAGGCTCAGGTTCTGCGAGTAGAAGGGATCCCCACCCGTAGCCAACGCTGGTACCACCAGTAGCTCGCGAACATGTCATGGGAAGGAACTGCAGGTCCCCGCGTGACGCTCTCGAGGTGGTCGACGTCGATCATCGGCGTCGTCACATTCCGATAGCCGCGTCCATGACACGCGAGGCCCAAGGCTACGTCGCTGCCCAGCAGCTCGAAGCGCTCGTCGAATCCTCCAACTTCCTCGAACACGCCACGTCGCACAGCCACACATGCCGCTGTGTTCGCCATGGTGTTTCGGTACCAGTTGGTGGAACCCAACCACGTCTCGGAGTCGGGTGGCAGCCCGGCGAAGAGATGATCGGCGAACCCGCTCAGGCCCAGAACCACACCACCGTGCTGGATGGTCCCCTCCGCGCCGATCAACTGCACGCCGACGGTACCGATCCCCCCCTGCGTTGCCCAGCCGGCCAGTTCGTGCAGCCAGTCGGCGCTGCGGACCCGGCAGTCGTCGTTCAGGAACACGAGCAGTTCGCCACGTGCGGCATCCACGGCGTGGTTGTTCACCGCCGAGTAGTTGAAGGGTTCGTGCCACCAGAGAACCCTCGCCTCGAAGCCGTCCAGGTGCTCGGCGTACCACTGCCTCGTGGCCCTTCCAAGCGCCCGCCGTTGTCGACGACGATCAACTCCCAACTCGGATACTCGGTCACCTTGAGGCTCTCGAGGAGGACCGTCATCATCTCGCGGTTGTGGCGCGTGGGCACGATCACCGACGCGGACGGGGTGTCGCGCTCGGTCCAACGCAGGCGTGGCACACCCCGATGGAGTTCGGCAACAGCGGGGAGGCCACGGGCATCGAGGTGCCGTTGCACGAGCTCACGGCCACGTTCTCCCGTGACGCCGCCACGTGAACCGAGGTGCAGCAGCACTTCGGGCACATGCACCGCGCGGTCGGCTCGATGTCGGCCGACAGAAGCAGATCCCACCACAGGTCATCGCCTGTCCCGGAGGGCGATGCGTTATCGAGCAGGGACGGCCCGGATGGCGAAGGCACGGCCCTGGTAGTTGGCAGACCAGAGGATCTCCGGTGACCACGCGGGGTGGAAGCGCGGCTCGACATCTGATCCCACGGGGGCGTCGTCGTCGAAGGTGACCAGATCCAGGTGGGGTTGCTCCCACATCGCATCCGCGATCCGGAACGCGGCCTCCGGCTCGAGGCGGTCGGTCGGCCGTAGCAGGACCACCATGTCGTCATCGGCGATCCCACTGCCCGGGTTGGACCATCCGTCGCGCATCTCGATCAGCTCGACATGCGGCCAGAGCTGCGTGGACACCGATTCGCGCAGTGGTGCCGGATCGCCCGGGCCGACTGCGACCACGACCACCCGTCGTGTGTTCGCGGTTCCGGCCACAGCGGCCTCGATGGCAGCGATCTCGGAGGGACCCGGACGGGAGCGGTCGAGCCACTGCTGGTAGGTCGGATCCTCCGGCAACGGTGTCGAGCGATGTCGTCGCCAGGCATTTCGACCCTCGCGGTAGGTGTCCAACCCCACCTTGGCGAGGCTTCGCCCGTTGCTCCCGGGGGAAGCAGCCGACCCCCATCGCCCTGACCAGGTCCTTGGGATCCCGGGGAGGATTCATGCCTCGGGACCCCCGCCCGGTCATCGTCCAGTTCCCCCGAGTTCCACGATCCCCTCCTTGCCACGGGGCAGCGTGCCCCTGACGGTCAGCTTGAACGCCCGCTCGATCTCGTCATAGACGTGATCTCCGCTCTCGGTGACCGCGTAGAAGCTCAACAGATACTGGCCGTTGTACAGCGGAAGCCCTGGGACCAGGAAGGTCACAGTGCCGGACTCGGAGACAGCGCCGATGGGGAGGCCATCGGCCTCGGTCGTGGTCAGAGAGATCAACTGGCCCGCCTCGTGCCGGAAGGAGATCCCGAACTTGAGCGAGTCGATGCGCTCGGTGACGTCGAAGTCCATCCGGACGATCAAATCGTCGCCCGTAGCGGCGAACATCGTGCGGTTGCCATCCGCGTCGAGGATCGACACATCACTGAATCGCACCTCGCCCGACCCCCGTCTCGATCCACCGTCATCCACGGTTGCGCCGCTTTCGGCCAGCTCACCGGCCTCCCTCCTGGTTCACATGACGGAGGTAGTCCGCAGCCACGTCGACCGTCGACCCGATCGAGCGAACACGTCCGCCGTCGAACCACGCAGCGTTGTCGCACATGGTCTGGATCAGTCCGAGGGCTGTGCGACACCAGCACGATCGTCACACCCTGGCGACGAAGCTGGTAGATGTGCTCGAAGCACTTGCGTTGGAACTCCTCGTCGCCGACCGCGACCACCTCGTCGATCAGCAGGATCTCCGGGTTCACATGCACCGACACGGCAAAGCCGAGGCGAACGTACATGCCCGAGGAATAGACCTTCACCGGGACGTCTATGAACTCCTCGATACCCGAGAACTCGATGATGTCGTCGATCACCCGATCGATCTCGGCGCGTCCGAGACCGAGCACTGACGCGTTGAGATAGACGTTCTCGCGTCCGGTCAGATCCGGGTGGAATCCGGCGCCCAACTCGAGCAATGCCGAGATCCGACCTTCGACATCGACTGTGCCGGTGGTGGGCTGGTAGATCCCCGAGATCAGCCGCAGCATCGTCGACTTGCCCGACCCGTTGTGCCCGATCATCCCGAAGGTGGTGCCCTCGTCGATCTCGAAGGAGATGTCGCGCAGCGCCCAGAAGTCGTCATAGCGGCGATGATGTTCCGTGCCGAACTGGGATGCCCGTGAGCGCCGTCGCGCAGCGCTCAGGACCGTCTCCTTGAGCGACGACGGTCGGTCGGTGTACAGGCGGAACCGCTTCGACACTTGATCGACGATGATGTGACCCATGATCAGATCTCCTCGATGGCCATCGGGGCCCGTCGCAGAACACCCACCAGCCGAGGAACAGAGTCGCCACGCACGTCGCCGCGGTGTAGATCATCTGCGTTGCGGTGGGGAACTGCAGGAGGTACATCGACTGGCGCGCCTGCTCGGTCAGTTGGGTGAGAGGGTTGGCCTCGACGGCCCGTCTGATGGGAAAGCCTCCGACTTCAGCCGGCACGTCGCTGAGGCTGTACACGATCGGTGTCCCGTAGAACAGCACCTGCATGAGGATGCTGACGAGATAGCCGACGTCCCGGTAGAAGACGTTGAGGAGGCTGGCCATCAAGCCCAGTCCAAGAGCGAAGCACACCATCTCCAGGATCAGCAGCGGCATCACGATCCAGGACCATCCCACGTTGCCCAACACCGCAAGCACCGCAACCAGGACCAGGACCTCGGTGGCGACCTGCAACAACGACGAGAACATGTTCGCGATGGCTGGGATCTCCGGTGGGAAGTAGATCTTCCCCATCAGGCCACCCGCATCGAAGAGCGCCGACATGGACCCGTTCAGGATCGAGGAGAACCCGTTCCAGATGATCAGCGCGGCGAAGAGCCACAAGGCGAAGTTCGACAACCCGGTCGGTGAGGTCGGAGGTGACGAACGGAGGTAGACACCGAAGACCAGCGTGTACACGGCGAGTGTGCTCGCGGGGTTTATCAGTGCCCAGAGCCGACCCAGGACGCTCTTCTTGTAGCGGGACTTGAGTTCACGTTGCGTGAGGTTCTGGATGAGCGTTCGATACGCCCAGATCTCGTTGGCAGAACTCATGGAACCTCGGCATTCGGGCTCGCATCATGGAGCCCATCTGTTCGTTTGCCCGACACAACCGCACAGGTCCCCCACGATCGGATGCGCATCCTCACGCGTCCGTGTACCTCGGCGTGCGACGGGGGACCACCTACCGGGCGGGTCAAGAGATTACCAGTGGATACACCGTGGACCTTGGACCACCCAGGGACGGGCGACACCTTAGTGCCCGGATGCCGGCGCGCTGGTAGGACAGCAGCCGATCATGTGGCCCTGTGAGATCCAGTGCGTGCTGCAGCCGCTCCAGCATGCTCCACAGATCGATCCGCCGACGGCGGAACGATCGCTACACGAGTTCGGCCACGACCTCGGCCAGTGGCTCTCTGAAGTCCCGGGACTCGGCGAATCCGTGCAACCGCCACGCCATGTTGTCGAGTACGGAGTTGGCGGGTCGCTTAGCCGGTCGCGGAGGATCCAACTCGGTGGTGCTGATCGGCTGCACACGGTCCGGATCGTGGCCTCCTGCACCGAAGACCTCCCGCGCGAAGTCGTACCAGCTCACCGCGCCTTGGTTGGTCGTGTGAAAGACCCCCGGCACGCGCTCCACACCGAGCTTCAACAGCATCTGTGCCAGATCGGATGCGAAGGTGGGATGGCCGCGCTGGTCATCGACGAACCTCACCGTGTCGTGTTCGTCCGCAAGGCGCAAGGAGGGTCTTCACCATGTTGTTTCCATGGCTGCTGCACACCCATGAGGTGCGAGCGATCGTCCAGCCGGGATCGATCTCCATCTCGCCACCGAGCTTGGTCGCCCCGTAGACGGATTCGGGTGCAGGTCGGTCCCACTCGACATACGGCGAGGGCTTGGTGCCGTCGAACACGTAGTCGGTGCTCACGTAGACCACATGGGCACCGCAGCGGCGTGCAGCATCGGCGATGAACCGGGTGGCACCGCAGTTGACCGCATATGCGGTGGCGATCTCCGTCTCGCAGACGTCCACAGCCGTGAAGGCCGCACCGTGGATGATCAGATCGGGCACCCACTGCGTCATTACCGACAGCACGTGATCGCGGTCGGTGAGATCGTGTTCGGGGAGATCGAGGCCGAGTAGCTCGTGCTGGCGCTGCGACTCCAGCACCCGGGTCAACTCACGACCGAGCTGACCGTTGCTGCCTGTGACGACGATCCTCATCAGCGGTTCTTCACACGGGCGGTCAGTGGTTCCCACCAGTCGCGGTTGTCGACATAGAACGCCACGGTCTCCTCGAGACCGGCCTCGAAGTCCGTCTCGGGTGACCATCCGAGCTTGGCCACCTTCTCCGTTGCTATCGAGTAGCGGCGATCGTGACCTAGGCGGTCCTCGACGTAGTCGACACAGGATTCGTCCTTGCCGAGAATGGCGAGGAGCCTGTCGGTGATCACCCTGTTGGTGAGTTCGTTGCCGGCACCGATGTTGTAGATCTCCCCGAACCAGCCCTCTCGCAGCACCAGGTCGACACCACGGCAGTTGTCTCGCACGAAGAGCCAGTCACGCACGTTCAGACCGTCGCCGTAGAGCGGGACCTTGCGCCCGACGAGCAGTGAGGTGACGAAGTACGGGATCAGCTTCTCGGGGAACTGGTAGGGGCCGTACTGGTTGGAGGACCGGGTGACCAGGACCGGCAGATCGTGGGTCTCGTGATATGCGAGCGCTATGAGGTCTGAGCCTGCTTTGGCAGCGGAGTAGGGGGACCGAGGCGCGAGCACGTCGGTCTCGGTGAACGAACCCTCTTCGATGGAACCATAGACCTCATCGGTGGAGATGTGCACGAAGCGCTCGACACCGACGTCGATTGCCACGTCACACATCACATTGGTTCCCAGGCAGTTGGTCCTCACGAAGACGTCCGGATCGAGCAGGGAGCGGTCCACGTGACTCTCCGCGGCGAAATGGACCACGGCGTCATGACCTGCCATCGCATCTCGGACGACCGCTCGGTCACAGATGTCGCCGTGCACGAAGGCGAACCGGGGATCGGAGTCGAACTCCGCCAGAGTCTCGCGGTTGCCGGCGTAGGTGAGCGCATCGAGGACGGTCACGGTGTCATCGGAATGCGCCAACAGGTGACGCACGAAGTTCGAGCCGATGAACCCGGCTCCACCGGTCAGGAGTATTCGCATTGGTGGATCCAGGAGTTGGTTGGAGGGCTGGCAGGGACTGCTGGCACGGCATCGCAAACTACCCGCTGCATCGCAGGCACGGCTACTCCTGCAGCGCCGGCATTGGGGATCCGCTCTCCGTATCCGGATCCCGGGACGGGGGTCGCCGGATCCGACTTCGATCCCAACTCGATGGCGACCAAGGGCAGATGACGACCACCCAACAGCCGACGAGGAGCACGGCCGCCGACCAACCCAGCGGGCTCCACGCGGCAATCGACTCGAGGCCGCCGATGAGGCCACCCGGCCAGTAGAAGTCGAAGAGGACCACTGTCGCCAGGGCGTGGTTGGCCACCACCAGAACGGAGATGATGCGACGAGTCACGACGCTACGATCCGGCTCCGCGGCAGCGACCGCCAACGAGATCGGAACCATACAGATGAAGAGGTACCGGCCCTGTTGAGCAGGGAACGTACCTGATGCCTCGTATCCCTGGAATGCGTTCGCCGGGTAGAGCACCAGAGCGAATCCCACCGGCATGAGCATGATGCGCAGATAGGGCAACCGACCCCGCACGACAGCGAAGACGACCGCCATGACCAGCAACGCCATCATCGTGAACGTCCAGAACTGCGGAGTGGGGACCGCCAACCACCCGAACTTGCCCCAGAACGTCTCGGAGGTCTTGGTGAGGATGGCCTGAGCGAAGGCGAGAGGTCGATCGGCTGCTGCGCCCGTCGCCGCATGGGACGAAGTTCGAGGGGAACGGCTCGCTGGGCACGATCAGGTTGCGGACATAGAACAGTCCACCCAGCGCTGCCCACCGAGACCGCCACCACAGCGAAGCGGCGCTGCTGTCCTCCGCGACGCCACGCGACCACAGCGACGAGCACCACGAACGGAACAAGCGCTATCGCGTTGCCCTTAGCCATCAGGGCGAGCGCGGTGCCACCCGCCAGCAGAGCCGCAGCACCCCGGTCCATCCTGACATGGAGGATCCTCGCGCACGACAGGAAAGTGAGGGATGCCGCGAGGACCACCAGGTTGTCGTTGTTCACCGAACCACCGACGAATCCGAGTTGCGGGACCGCCAGCGGAAAGAGCGCCGCGATCACACTGAGACGATCGGGCCATCCCAGTTGCTTGGCGGTCGCCCAGCTACAGATACGGAACCGCTGCCATCAGCAGCACATTGAAGATGCGCAGCAGCATCACCTCACGGTCGGCTGTCCAGACATCCTCCGGCAGGACCGACGTCACCGCCGTGCGCATGGTCGCCACGAGCGAGTAGTACGCCGGTGGATGCTGTGTCATGCTGATTTCGCCCAACCTCAGGCATGGCCGGGCCCAGGTCGGACAACGATGGCCTGGGATGCTCAGGAGCACTTCCACGGAGAACCTGGGAGGGAAGTACCCTCGCATGCCATCTCTTTGTCAGCGCATCCAAGTCCGGTCTTATCGCACCCTCGGTTGGGTCCTCGAATGCCGGCGCGGGTCGATGCATCCAGTACCCGGTCGACATGATGGGGCTCATCCGGCGGCTGGAACAACGGCGAGAGCACCGAGAAGGCGAACAACACACAGATCCACGCGGCGGTCGACCACCACACTGCCCGGGTGGGTCGGACGAACAACCTCGCCGGCCCCTCGATGATGCCGATTCGGCTCTCGTTCATGTACGCAGCGACGAGTGCGGTTGCCACATGGGCTCGATCTCCGAACGCCGAGGATTCGACCTGTCGCGTGCGGAGAGGACCGGTTCACCGCTCAGGCCCCAGTCGGCATCGATCTCGGGATCGTCCCACGCACACCCAGTTCGTCGGCCGGGTTGTAGTACCCGTCCACGAGATAGGTGATGGCCATGTCGGTGAGGCTCGCGAACCCGTGGGCGACGCCTGGGGGATGTAGACGCCCAAGTGCTCGTTGGCTCCTCCACCCACCTCACCCAGGTCGATCATCTGCGTTGCGCCGTCGGTGCTGCTGCCCTGACGAAGGTCGTGCAGAACGACCCGGGCATGACCGAAAGGCACATACCAGTAGTCGGCCTGATGCAGGTGGTAGTGGAGTCCTACCAGGCATCCCGCATCCGGTTGCCACGATTGCCCTGGATCATCTCGCGCCCACCGGGTATCCACTCACGCCGGTAGGTCTCCACGAAGTAGCCGCGGTCGTCACCGAAGACGCTCGGGCGCACCAGGTAGACACCGTCGATGATCTCGGAGGGAGTTATCTCGGCCATGGACATGCTCGGTTCCTACTCTCTGGGCTGTCTTGGCTCCAGCCCCTGTGCGCCAATGCGGCCTACTGGATGTCGATCGAGCAGTGATCCCCGATCATCAGGCGAGTGGCAGAGGGGCGGGCTCCTGTGCGCACCACCTCGGTTTCGCGCCCGATCAGGGAGTCGGTGAGTCGGGGTACGTTCTCGATCCGGGCGCCTCGCAACACCACGGAATGCTCAACCTCCGAGTCCCGCACGACGCAGTCCTCGGCGATAGCGGTGAAAGGGCCCACGTAGGTGGATTCCACCACGGTGCCGGCTCCGATGATCACAGGTCCCCGAATGTGTGATGCCACCACCGACGCCCCCTTCTCGACCACGACCCGCCCGTCGATCCGTGACGCATCATCGACATCGCCTTCGATCCTGGACTCCAGTGTCTCGAGGACCCTGCGATTGCTCTCGAGCAACGGGTCCTTCTTGCCCGTGTCGAGCCACCAACCCTTGAGCTCATCGTGACGAACCCTCTGGCCGTCATCGATCAGCCACTGAATGGCATCGGTGATCTCCAACTCCCCGCGGTCCGACGGTTTGATCGACGCGACGGCCTCATGGATCGCTGAGGTGAACAGGTAGACCCCCACCAGCGCCAGATTGCTCGGAGGATCAGCCGGCTTCTCCACGAGGGCTACCACCCGACCCTCGGGATCCACCGCCGCCACGCCGAATCGCTCCGGATCAGGCACGGGACAGAGCAGGATCTGAGCGACAGGAGGCGGGTCGCCACCGCTCAGCTCCGGGCTCGATGCCCGTTGACGGTCGGACTCGAAACGTTCCACGAACTCGACCAGCCCCTGTTGGAGCATGTTGTCGCCGAGGTACATCACGAAGTCGTCGTCGCCGAGGAACTCCTTGGCGATCAGCACGCAATGCGCCAAACCGAGTGGTTCGTCCTGGGGGATGTAGGTGATTCGGGCACCGAAGCGCGACCCGTCGCCGACAGCCTCACGCACCTCTGCGCCCGTCTCGCCGGTGATGATCCCGATCTCGGTGATGCCGGCTTCGACCATGTCCTCGATGCCGTAGAACAAGATCGGCTTGTTGGCAACGGGCACCAGTTGCTTGGCACTCGTATGGGTGATCGGCCGCAACCTCGTGCCGGCGCCACCGGAGAGTATCAATCCCTTCACGACACCCAGTTCTAGCAGCTGGCAGCCGACCGACCCTGGCTCACAGGTCGGACGGCCAAGGCTCAGCTCACTTGACCACGAAGGTCCGGCAACCGAGAAGCTGATCCGATCCCGGGCCGACGTTCACTGCAACGGCACATACGCTGTGGTGACCGTCGGGGATGCCAGGTGCGCTCAGCGCGAATCCTGACGTCTGGCCCGTGCCGAACTTGGCCGCCACGTCGGGACGGCGCCGATTGGTGACGATCATCCATCTGGTACGGCCATCCAGGACGATTCGGACTCTCGTCGGTACCTTCGAATCCTCGTCGACAGCCCAACCCGAGACGTGGGCGGTGCGTCCAACGAGCTTGAACCCATCAAGGTTGCCGGCGGGTTGAGCCCCGGCGACGTTTATGTAGGTGCAATCCGGAGCCGCGTGATAGCCGGGGCCGGAGTTGAGAACCGACATGCAGACTCGACGGCGGCCGGCACCCACATCCGTGTTCGTGTATGCGGAACGAACCATCCTCCCGAGTCATCGTGGAACCGACGAGACGACCGTCCGCGTAGAAGCTCACCCGCCGCGACCCCGGCGCGTCCCGATCCCGGGCCCACCCCCGTACGGCGAGACGCCGCTTCCCACCCGATGCCGAGGTGAAGCGTCCATCAGGGCTGTGACCCGACGGGTCGCTCAGACGAACATCTCTGCATCCCAAGGGCTTGTCACGTCCGTGGCCCTGGTTGAGGACCTTCACACACACCAGGCGCTCGCCCGGAACCGGGAGACTGAACGTAGCGTCGAACCCGGTGTTGGACGGGTAGTTCGAGTGAACGGCCTTGACATCGCTGCGCCGGATGTCGGCCGTGGTCGTGCGAACGAGACCATCGACCTGAACCCTGATCGTCGATGGAACGCTCACGTCGAGATCTGTCGCCCAGCCCTTCACACGCAGGGCCAGTCCCGATGCTCCCAGATGCTCGAGGTTGCCCACCGGGCCCGAGATCGCCTTCGTCCAGTTGGCCCACTCCTGGGCACGCTGGCGCACCTGACCCAGCACATCCCTCGATCGACCGGGACATCCCGTCGAGCCCACATCGCCGTGACCCACCACGTTGGGGAGGTTGACGACCGTACCGGCGGGATACTTCGGCCCACCGGCCGATGTGACCGCTCCCCAGCCGGTCGGTTCGACACCGCCGAGGAACAGCTTCCAGCCGACCACGCGGCTCACACCTTCGATCGCTGCGGCACTCGGCTGGGAACCCGAGTAGTCACCCAGGATCGAGATCCCAACCGTGTTGGTGTTGAACCCCGACGCATGCGCCCCGATCACAGGTCGGTCGATTCCGCCCTGTCGCCCTTCCCATATGCCCCCGAAGCGGTCGACGACGAAGTTGTACCCGATGTCGTCCCAGCCCCGGCCATCCTGATGGTAGGCCTGGATGCCGCGGATGATCCCCGGCACCTGGCCCTGGGAGTAGCCGTTGCCGCTGACCGTATGGTGAACCACGGCCTTCTTGATGGTCGCGCCGTAGTGAACGCCTTTCGCTGCGCGTGCACCCCATGAGCCACGCGGGTTGATACCGAAAGGAGGTGCTGCTCCGGCGGAGGCGACCGGTTCGTTCACCGTCACCACACGCTGCAGGGATTCACGCACGAGCACGACCTCGGCCGCCTCTGCGTCAGCCGGAGCCAGGTCCAGTTCATAACCATCCGCGGATTGCACCCAGAACGGTTCGGTGCCCCAGTTGGTCGCGGAGTCGGGCCCCTCGCCGCTTTCCGCATGCAGTTCGGTCCACGCATCCCAGGTTCCGTCAGGGAGCTTCACCCGCACCATCACTGGTGCAGTCGGCGCCGCATCGAACACCACCGCCATCAGGGCGAACGCCGCCGTCTCCTCGGTCAGCGCACGCACCCGCTGTTCACCCAACGGTTCTTCCGCAACGGCCTGCAACTCGGCCACCTCGGCCGGAGTGGCAGGATCCAAGCCGGGCAGCGGTTCGACCGCCGCCACCGAGCGCTCCACAAAGCCCATCTGGGGCAACGGGACCACCAGGAGCACCAGTCCCAGTGCCATGGCCACACCAAAGCGACGAACTGCCATTCTCATCTCCATATCAGGGGCATCCCGTCCGGTTCCCTTGCGAGACCGATGCCCCGAGCACGAGGTCACCACTCACCCACTCCATACAACGATCGACACGATGGGCCGAGACCTGAGTATCCGCTCTCACGCTATCGGCGATCGGTCCACATTGCGATGATGTTACGGCCTCGACCGCCCGCCCGCTCCGGGGTCACCACGCGAACTCCTCACGGAGGATCCCGGCAAGAGCGCCCGCGAAGGCAGGCCACGTCGGCGGGTCGAACTGCGACGCACGAAGCACCGCTTCGGCCTGCAGCTCCGGACTCGACAGCCGCGCCGCCAGTTCTCGTCGCCAACGCTGCGGAGCATCCGCAGCGAGATATGTGGCGCAGGAACCACCGGCATCCACCAGCGCGGGGTCGTCGGCGGCGAGGACCGGAACCCCCTCGCTTCAGGGCCTCGACCACGGGTAGGCCGAAGCCCTCGGCCAGGCTCGGGACCAACACGGTGTGGGCACCTGCGTAGAGGGCCTCGAGCCGGCGATCATCCACATCGGTGAGCCAGTGCAGGCGCTTCCCGGTCAGCTCGTGGGACTCGAATCGAGCGAGGAAATCCTCGGCGCCCCAGCCGTACCTTCCAACCACCACGAGATGCAGGTCGGGATGTTCCGACGCCAGTTGCTCGAACACCTCCAGCGCCAGGAGATGGTTCTTTCGTGTCTCGACGGTACCGACCATCAACAGGTAGCGGTCCCCCTGCGGGACCACCGGATGAGGCGACCTCGGCGGTTCGTCATGAGGACCTGGTTCACCCGGATACGCCGACACGTCCGCGCCCAGTGGGACGGTGCACACGGTCGGCGTCTCGAGTCCCTCAGCCTCACAGATGCGGTGGATCTGGTCGACCGTGGACGAACCGGCACATACGAGCAGCTCGGAATAGCGAAGCTGTGCGGTGACAGTGGGTGTGAATATCTCACGGAGCCCGGGAGAGAACCATTGTGGATGCTCCAATGGGAACAAGTCGTGGACGAAGGTGGCCAGCGCACTCCCCGGCACGCAGGTCCGCCAACAGCCGCGACCGGTCGACGCCGAGCTCGTTCCAGACGGCGTCCAACTCCAGGAGCACTGCGCCGGCAGCCAGCCGGTCGAGCACCAGCGAATCCTCGATGACCCGGCGCGAACGACCGAAGACCAATTCGCGCAGCCATCGCACGGCCCCGATGATCCTCAGTCGGGTCAACAACGAACGCATCGACGCCTTCGCCGACTCTGTACTGCCTGCCTGGGGCACGGTCGCGCCAGCACCCGAACGCAACAACGAACCGTACTCGGCCGAGGTGAGACGCCGGAACGCCTTGTTGCGTTCACACCACCGGATCGCCACGAGTTGCACCTGCGGGTCGGCAGCAGGCAACTCGGCGGCAAGGCGACACGACGCGCTGGATTCCCGCGCGGTAACCGGCCTTGAGGGTCTCGCCCACGTCGAGATAGACCACCAGCGGTCCGCCGGGCTCCGGAACGGGAGCGCGGGGCCCCGAGCGGGGTTGGAGGACGCTCCGGACGCGCGTCGTGGGGGTACGTCCGGGCCTGCAGGTCACCCGTGCACCCGGCCACCCCGCCAGAGCGGAGACCGTAGCGAGCTTCCAGGTGATCAGGGGCTGCCACTGCGCCCGACGACCGCGCCTGAGCCGCCCGAACACGTTCACCCGGAAGAGCCTCCATGCACCCCTGCGCAACCAGCTGAGGGAACGGCGCAGATCACGCGCTTGGCCGTTTCGGAGGTTCGTGAGCAACCAGTTGCGCCGGTCGAGGAACACATGGAGCCGGGATCCGCCCCCACCGGATGCCCCGAGCGCGTGATGCACCACGGCGGAGGGAGCCGTACGGACATCCCACCCGGCCCGGCGCAGCCTCAGGAAAAGATCGGTGTCCTCGTAGTAGGCGAAGTACCTGGGATCGAACAGGCCCACCTCTTCGAGGGATTCGGTGCGCAGCAACGCGGCTCCACCACAGAACCCCTCGACCGAATCCGAACACATGCTCGTTCTGTGGCAATCGCTCTCGGGAGGGTCTGCACCGTCCGGAAGGCCGTAGCCGATGTCGAAACCCTCGCCGGACTCGTTGAGTCCCGTACCGACTCCGTTGAGCAGCCAGGTGCGGGGGTCATCGGATGCCCCACCGTAGGTTCGAGTGAGCAACCGCGAGGCACCGCCTTGCTCACGCAAGGTGACCGTCACCTCACACGGTCCGTCACCCGAAGGGACCCAGATCCGACCACATGACCCGGCTTGCAGGCGCCACAGGCGACGTGAGGGGCCACAGAAGCGCCCCCTTCATCGCTGAATCCCGTTGTGTGAACACCGGCGGTCACATCGAGGACGGGACCCCCGACGGTCTCGTCTCCACCCGCTCGATGACCTCGTTCCGATCAGGCGGATCCACGTCGATCACGACGAAGCCTGGATCCAACAGGAGTTTGGACGCAACAGCCCCCGTACGGTCCCCGGCCAGCCCCACCGTCAACATCTCGGTGATCCAATCCGGTTCACACCAGGCGTCGTTGTTCAACAACGCGACCCAGTCGGCCCTGCGTGGACCCGCCTCGGTCAACCTGCGGATACCCCGGTTGCACCCCTCGGCGAAACCCAGGTTGGCTTCGTTGACGACCACCTCCACCTCGGGTGAACCGACGTGGCCCAGCCACCACGACAGCTCCTCGAGCGAGCCGTCCACGGATCCGTTGTCTACAAGGACGATCCGGAGGCGGTCGCGTGGATGGTCGGAGCGCCACAGGGACTCGATGCACCTGCGTGTGAACCACGCCGCGTTCCAGTTGAGCACCACCACACCCACCATGGGGTGGGTATCGTCCAGATGGCCTGGAAGGGCGGGATTCGACCTTGGTGTCACCTCGGTGATCCTACGAACCAGCCGCCCACTGACCCGAGCTCCTCGTATAGGACGTCATGACCCTGCGAGATCCCCGACCGCACCGGCCACCTCGTCGAGGTCGACGCTCACGTCGTCGAACCGGCGTATGTCCCTGAAGGTCCGGTCACGCCCCCGCGGGTCCACGAACCACTTCCGGAGGTTCGCGAGCACCGCGGCGCGCAGTTCCGTCGGGGCCTCTATCAGTCGGTCTGCACCCTGGGCTCCCACCAGGAGCCTCGCCAGGTCGTACAGATCGCTCGCCCGCTTCTCGGGTTTCGCGGAGGCCCGCAGGGGGCACCGTGGTGGCCTTCATCGCGACGAGTCCCGCGGTGGATGCGACCAGCCTCTCCACCCGCTCCATGAGCGGGATGCCGCCTTCGTCCACGACGGTGATCTCCACCAACGTGGCGTTGTCGTGTGCCCATGTGTGGGCGACGACGTTGCGTTCGAGGTCCGACAGCGGACCCTGGGCGAGCAGCTCCGCCAGCACCTGCTCCGCGGAGCCCGGAGCGACATCGATCACGTCCAGGTCGAGCCGACCTGGCATGACGTACTGCCCACCCCCGCTGCTGCTCAAGGCCAGCCTCTGCAGGGTCGCGTCGAACAGCTCGAGGTCACGTGTCAGCGCGTCCAGGTCCACCGTCGCGCGGTGTGGCACGCCGACGCGACACACCACGGCCAGACCACCGATGAGACGCATCTCCGGCGGCAGTTGGGACAGCGCCTCCACCGAAAGGTGCGTGGTCCCACCTGGCCGACCTGTGAGTACGACCTTCGACTCGGTTCGCCTTACGGGGGTCCCGGCGGTCACTCCGGCACCACCCCCCAGTCCTCGACTATCTCAGCACCCCTGGAGCGGTCGGCACCGATGCGCAGGCGCACATCAAGGGATGGGCGATGCGCCACGGATGGTCCTCATCGGGCTCGTAGCCCTCCAACTCCGGGAGCCATCGCACCGGGGCGAGGCGGACGAACAGCGACACGTCGCCCTCGGCGGGACCGAGCGCCCTCAACCTGCGCAGCCCGTCCTTCCCCACGTAGCACCTCGCGGGCAGATCCGCCGCGGCGGTGATTCGGGCGCCTCCGAGGGTGGCGGCACGCTCGTCCACCCGTAGGAGCTCACCGGCACCCAGCACCTCAGCTGCCTCGCCGATCGATACGGGGACCGGCACCCAGCCGTCGTCGGGCCAGTGCGCCGCGGTCTCCCAGAACAGGTCCGGCAGCAGGGGCAGCCGGCTGGCCGACCCGATCAGTCCTTCGGCCGTGAAGCGGTTGAGGATCTCCTGGGTTCCCCCGGGCTGCGGTGCGTGTCTGCGGCCATCCGCCGGGCGGAGACCTCCTGGCCGGGGTTGATCAGGGCGTGGAGCGCGATCTCCAGGCCGACGGGGGTCCACGGCGAGTTGGACGAACCGCGGCCGTCGGAACTCCCCAGGCCGATCGGTGCGTCGATCCTCAACCCGGGGATCCAGATCCTCAGGTGGCCCCGCCGGTCGAGCCATGACCATCCGGCGTCGCGCAGCACCTGCCGGGCGCTCTCGGAGAGCCTGTCGGCGACCAGGAGCGCCACCGATCCCTGGTCTGCCACCAGCTCGGCCACGACACCCGGATGCGGATGCGCCCGCTGGAGCAACGGGAGCTCCACCGGTACACCGTCTGCGACGACCGTTTCGTCCCGTGAGACGACCTCCACCCCCAGCGCCGACAGTGCATCCGCCAGCTCCCGCAACAGCCGCGGGTCCACAGGTCGTCCGTGCCCAGGAGCGTTCGCTTCGCCGGCTTCGGAGTATATCGGCCCCCCGGAAGCACCAATCGCTGTACGTGCCGTCACGAACACCGAACATAGCGGAGGGCCCTGGCGTTCACAACCAGTGCGCGTGCCGCCACGAACACCGAACAGGTAGCGCGCTCCCCCAGCAGCGCCAGGAGAGGCCGGTGATCACGCCGGTGCGGATAGCGGCGCCGGCATGCAGTGGCCGTCCAGGGGAACCACCTGGATCCGGTCGCGGTTCTCCCAGGTGATCTGGTTGTTCGGGTCCTTGCGCAACTTGAACTCCTGAACTCCATGTCCTGGGTGTCCACGGTCAGATAACGGCCGACGAGGGACTCACCGAAGCCGAGGATCCACTTCACGGTCTCGATCGCCTGGATTGTGCCGATGAGTCCCGGAAGCACTCCCAGCACACCTGCTTCGGAGCAGCTCGGGGCGAGCTCCGGCGGCGGCGGTTCGGGCAGCATGTCGCGATAGGTCGGGCCACTGCGTGGATCGAACACCGTCACCTGTCCCTCGAAGCGGAAGATCGATCCGTGGACCACCGGGATCCCCAACTTCACCGAGGCGTCGTTCAGCATGTAGCGCACCGGGAAGTTGTCCGCACCGTCGACCACTATGTCGAAACCGGAGATGACGTCTTCGATGTTGGACGCATCCAGGCGCACGTCGAAGGTGATCACGTTCACGTCGGGGTTCAGCGCGGTGAGGGTCTTCTTGGCCGAGTCCACCTTGCGCTCACCGATCCGGTCGAGGTTGTGCAGGATCTGGCGCTGCAGGTTGGACTCGTCCACCACGTCCATGTCGACGATCCCGATCGTGCCGACACCGGCCGCGGCGAGATAGAGGGCGGCCGGTGAGCCCAGTCCGCCGGCGCCCAACAGCAGCACCTTGGCACCAAGCAGCTTCTGCTGGCCTTCCTCGCCCACCTCGGGCAACAGCAGGTGCCGCTGGTAGCGGTTGCGCTGGTCGGGGCTCAACACCTCCGGCACACGCCATTCGCGACCCTCGTCCTTCCAGCGGTTGAACCCGCCCGCCATCGACACCACGTCGGTGTAGCCGAGCTCGGCCATGGTGACCGCTGCGAACGCCGAGCGGACACCGCCGGCGCAGATGATCACCACGGGAGCCGACTTGTCGGGGATGCGCCCCTCCACCTGGCTCTCCAGGTTGCCCCTCGCCAGGAACACCGAATCGGGCACCGCGCCCTGTTCGAACTCGTCGGCTTCGCGCACGTCGAGCAGGATCGCGCCCTGGCCCAGCATCTCCTCGGCCCCCGCGGGGTCGACCTCGCGGATCTGCGCCTTGGCATTGCGGAGCAGTTCCCTGAATCCAGCCATCTCGTCACCTCTTGGCTCTCGATGTCTCCCGGCGCTACAGCTCACCCCGGGCGGGACTCACCTGCGCTTCAACCTCGCGAGTAAACCCTACCAACTTGGTCAACATTCCCGAAAGGCGAGGATCGACAACTCACACAGACCTGCCGTACCGCCCCCACCCCCACAACCGAACCCCCACAACCGAACCCCACACCGAACTGTCCGGTGTGAGGCGCGGATTCGCGCCTCACACCGGACAGTTCGCCGGGAGACCCCGCCGGCTCACCGGCGCAACAGATCGGGGAGCACCTCGCTGATCGGGGCATCGACCTTGGCGGTGGCGAACGAGTCCGCAGCAGTGGGCCCCGAGGTTCACCACGATCACCGGGATGCGGCGTTCCAGTGCCCAGCACGCCATGTTGTTCACCGGCGAGACCTCCAGGGTCGTACCGATCGCCAGGAACGCGTCCGCGTTGCGATCGCATCCCGTGCCTGCTCCATCGCGCCTTCGGGAGCATCTCGCCGAACATGACGACGGTCGTCTTGAGGATGCCGGCGCAGTGGTCGCAACGTGGATCGTCCTCACCGCCACGCACCCTTTCCACCACGGCATCGATGGGTCCTCCCGCTCCGCAGGACACGCACACGTACCCAGCGACCGATCCGTGAACCTCTGTGAGGCGTCCGCTGCTGGTGCCTGCCAGCCGGTGCAGGCCGTCGATGTTCTGTGTGACCAGGTGCTGCAGTCGTCCCTGGCGCTCTAGATCGACCAGCGCCCGATGGCCCGCAGTGGGCCTGGCATCCAGGAGCCGGCTGTCCAACCGCATCCGCCACGCCGCGCGACGCGCCTCGGCGTCGCGGAGGTAGTTGTCGATGGTGGACGCTCTCTCGGCACCTGGATTCCTGGTCCACAGCCCGTCGGGTCCCCTGAAGTCGGGTATCCCTGCGTCGGTGGATATGCCCGCACCGGTCAGCACTGCTATCCGGGCCGATCCGCACAGGAGCTCCCGGGCGGCCTCCGACGGATCTCTCGCAGCGCACACCACGATCCACAGAATGCCACGACCGCGTGCCACGGCCGGGCGCCACGACCGGCTACTCGACGAAGAGGAGCCCGTCGTCGAGCACCGCCACCACGACGGCGTTCGGGACCGCGTCCGGACGATGGGTCACCTCGATGACGGTCGGCTCCCGCCCCCACTCGGCGAGCGCAACCCTGATCTCGTCCTCGAGCCCGGTGTTCAGGTTGGCGGTGAACTCGTCGAGCACGAGCACCTTCGGATCCATCAGCAGAGCCCGTGCCAGGCACACCCGCTGAACCTGCCCGCCCGAGAGCGACGATCCGTTCCAACCGACGGCGGTCTGCAACCCGTCGGGCATCGCAGCCACCTCGTCAGCGAGCCGCACGACCGCGAGGGCCTCCCAGAGCTCCTCGTCGCCGGCGTCGGGTGCTCCCCAGGCGGAGGTTCTCGGCCAGCGACCTGTCGAGCAGACGGTTCTCCTGCGACACGGCGACGACCGTGCGTCTCAACGAGTCGAGCGTGTACCGGTCGATCGGAACACCATCGAGGGTTATGGACCCCGCGCGCGGGTCGTCGTAGCGCAACAGAAGCTGGATCAACGTCGACTTCCCCGAACCGGAATGACCTGCCAACACGGCATGGCCACCGGCTGGCACCTCGAAGGTCACATCCCGCAGGACGTCCACCGGATCGGTCCCCTCACGGCCGGGGTAGGCGTAGCAGACTCCCTCGAAGCGAACCGACGGTGCGTGATCGAGCACCAGGTGCTCAGGGCCGTCCGTTACCCGCTCAGGCGTGTGCGCCACCTGCCACAACCTTCGCACCGCCGCCAGGGAGTGGTCGAGGTACCCGACCGCGTCCTCCACCCCACGCGGCCCTTCGAAGACGCGCAGCGTCCCCGCAGCGAGCGCGGCCAGGGCAACCGGTGACAGCCCCACCTCGGAACCGGCGCCGATCCACACGACCGAGATCGTCGCCACGAGCGACGACACGACGTTGAGCCCACGGCGCACGCCTACCAGGTCCCTGGGACGGGCGGCGGAGCGGGAGATGTCACGACCCAGTTCGTCCATCTCGTCGAGGCGTTGGGCCTCGCGGCCGTAGCCGAGCACCTCGTCGATGCCGAACACCGAGTCCGAGATGTGGTGCGACAGCGTGCGCCGCTGAGCAAGGTTCGTCGCGGTGTCGGACCACGCGCGCTTCAGACCCAGGAGTGGAACGACGAACAACGACAGACCCAGGCAGATCCCCCGAGCGCTACCGGCTGCCAACCCAGGAGCGCACCGGCGACGACCACAGCCGCCGGTCCTACGACGTACGCGGACACCACCGGGGCGAAGGTGTGCGCATAGACCACCTCGATGCGGTCGACGTCACGGGTAAGGCCGGCGAGCAGGTCGCCCGAGCGTGACTCGGCCACTATGGCGGGCGCCTTCGGCCACAGCTTGGAGAACACGTAGGTCCGCAGCAACTCGAGCGCCTTGAACGCGACGTAGTGCCCGCTGAACTGCTCGAGGTAGAAGAAACCGGCCTTGGCCAGGGCCAACGCGACGAGCACCACGAACAACAGCACGCCACCGTCGCCGCCACTCGCCAGGTGGACCACCGTCGCCGCCGCGGTGGCGAACAACGCCACGTCCAGGGACAGTGCGACGATCCTGCACATCGTCGAGAACAACAGTGGCGGGTGCACCGCCCGGGTCGTCCCGAGCAGCCACCTCACCAACGTGCGCAGATCGGGATCGGGCACAGTGGACGACGGATCAGCCACGGGCTCGCTCCCGGGTGAGCAACCGGCCGTCCACGAGCTCGTGTACGTCATCGGCGATGCGCAGCAGCGAGTGGCGATGGGTCACCATCAGGACCGTACGGTCGTCGGGCAGACCAGCGATCGCGTCGATGATCCGCGATTCGGAGTCGACGTCGATCTGGCCGGTGGGCTCGTCGAGCAGCAGCACGCGGCGCCCCGACAACAGTGCCCGCGCCAACGAGATGCGCTGGGCCTGCCCGCCCGAGACCAGCATCGCCCCCTCGCCCAGATGGGTCTGCAACCCGTTGGGCATGCGGGCGACCTCGTCGGCGATGTTGGCGCCTTCGAGGGCCTCCCACAACTCGTCGTCGGTCGCGTCGGCGCGTGCGACCCTCAGGTTCTCGGCGATCGTGCCGGTGAACATCCACGTTCGTTGCGCGACCGTCGCGCTCAGCGCACGTACAGCGGCCGGGTCGTCAGCGGAGACCTCCCGTCCGGCTATGCGGATGTGCCCGCGTTGCAACGGCAACGCTCCACGCAGGAGCCCCATGAGCGTCGACTTCCCCGCTCCGCTGCGCCCGATGACCGCCACGCGCGACCCTATGGGCACCTGCAGATCCACGCCGTCGAGCACCGGGCCGCGGCCGTAGTCGAAGTGCACGTCGAGCACCTCGATGGCAGGCGACGGCGCGCCTTCAGGGCTCCGGTCCTCCCGCTGCCTGCCGCCACGGTCGGGTCCACCGACTGGATCCGGTCCACTCCCGTTGCGTCCGGTCACCTGCGGTGTCGTCACACGTCGTGACGGCCCCCCCACCACGCGGCCGACCGGATCCGCCGGAATCGGAACCAAGGAACGCACGTAGCGCTCGCTGGGAAGCCATGCCGCCCATGCCGATGTAGAAGAACCCGGCGACCTGCTGCAGCGGCTCCAGCAGCAGCACCGTCAACAGGATCGTGGATGTGACCTGGGCAGTGGTCATGTGGTCTGCACGAACCACGACCAGGCCTGCGCTCAGGCAGACCAGCACCAGGCCGAAGAGGCCGTCGGTGACGACGATCACGATCTGGTTGCCCGCCAGCAGGCGCATGATGGCCCCGCGGTTCGCCTCGCCCTGGACGCGAAGCTCCGATTCGATGCGTTCTCCGGCGCCCAAAAGGCGGATCGTCACGAGGTTCCGGATCGCGTCCAGGTACCGCCCCGCCAGTTGCGCCCGCTGGTGCCTCGAGGTGGCGGAGGTGCGACGGAAGAACCGTAGGAACCCGCCGATCAGCACCGGGATGACCGGGACCAACGACATCACACCGAACCCGACGACCGGATCGACGAACGCAGCGACGTAGCCCAGGACCACGAACGGGGTCGCGAGCGCCGCCAGCGTCGAACCCAGGTACACCTGGCGGTACTCGGTGAGGCGTTCGGTGTTGTCGGTCATCATCTGGATGACGCCCGCCGCCGAACCCCCTCACCGGATGCCCCGATTGCCGCTGGTGACTCCGGGCGTCGCGGGTGACGCGAACCATCTCCGGAGAAGATCCGCCCGGAGCCGTCGCTCCTCTGCCCGAGCGGCACGACCACCGTAGGACCGTTCGGCGAACACCAGGGATCCGGCCACGCACGAGAACCCCACGGCCGCCACGACCGTGGCTGCTCCCGCACCTTCGGCCACGCGACCGACTGCGACGATCACAGCTCCCGTCGACACCACCGACGCCAGGCGGAACGCCGCGACGAGCCGCGTGTCACGCTCACCGGCCGGGGAGACCACCCTCGGTTGTGTTCGCTTCGTCAACTCCGGACTTCCCTCGTTGCCATCACGTCGAACTGCTCCCCGCGTCCACGGCCGGCGCCGCGACCGTGACCCGACCAGGAACCGGAGAAGGCCGCGACACGGTGCTTAGGAGAGCCTAACGTCTCCTATCAGGGTCCGGTAATGCACGTCTCCGCCCGGCAACGCGGCTTCAGCGGTCCCCGCCACGAAACGTAGAGTGCCACCCATGGCGAGACGGGCCGACCTGGTGGTCGTGGGCGGAGGAATCGTGGGCCTCGCCACCGCGCGTGCGGTGCTGTTGGCGAACCCCGGCAGGCGCGTGGTCGTGCTCGAGAAGGAGGACCGCCTGGCGGCGCACCAGACCGGGCACAACAGCGGAGTGATCCACTCAGGGATCTACTACGCGCCCGGGAGCCTGAAAGCCCGCTTCGCGATCGCGGGAAGCCGGTCGATGGTGGCCTATGCACGCCACAAGGAGATCGCCGTGGAGGTCACGGGCAAGCTGATCGTGGCGACCCGTCCCGACGAGCTGCCGCGCTTGGAGGCCCTGCATCGTCGCGGCGTGGACCACGGCCTCGCGGTGTCCATGCTGGACGCGTCCGAGGCACGCGAGCGCGAACCGCATGTGGCGGCCATCGCGGCGCTGCACGTGGGCTCGACGGGGATCGTCGACTTCCCGGCCGTCGCACAGGCCATGGCACAGGACGTCCTCGACGCGGGCGGCGAGATCCGAACCGGGATGCGTGTCGTGTCGATCCGCCCCGGCACGTACCGGCAGCTGGTGCTCGGCGACGACTCCACACTGGACGCCGCAAGGGTGGTCAACTGCGCGGGCCTCCAGTCGGACCTCGTGGCAAAGGCCGCCGGCGTGGATCCCGGCGCCCGGATCGTGCCGTTCCGCGGCGAGTACCACGAGCTGACCCCTGAGGCCCGCCACCTGGTGAGGGGACTCATCTACCCAGTACCCGACCCCGACTTCCCCCTTCCTCGGAGTGCACCTGACCCGCGGGATAGACGGCGGGGTCCACGCTGGCCCCAACGCAGTGCTGGCGCTGAGCCGTGAAGGCTACCGGTGGCGCGACATCTCCATCTCCGAGACGCTGTCGGTCCTGTCGCACCGCGGCTTCAGGTCGCTCGCCCGCCGGCACCTCGCCCAGGGCCTCGACGAGATGAAGCGGTCAGTGTGGCGACCCATGTTCGTGCGCGAGCTGCAGCGCCTGGTCCCCGAGATCGCCGACCGGCACCTGGTGCGGGCCCCCGCGGGTGTGAGGGCACAGGCGCTCGACGACGACGGAGCCCTCGTCGACGACTTCCTGATCCGCCCGGAGCCCGCACCCGACGGTTCCACCAGCACCCTTCACGTGCTCAACGCCCCCTCACCGGCTGCGACCGCGAGCCTCGAGATCGGCTCAGAGCTGGCGCGCAGGCTGGCGTTCTGAGCAACGACGCCACAGCAATCCGGCGCCCACCGCCAGCATGACCACGTTCGCCCCGAGCAGAAGGGCCGCCGATGTGCCGACCCCCTGGGAGTCGGTCCTGTCGGCCACGTCGACCATGGGTGTGGTCGACTCCGCAGCTTCAGCCTCTGGTTGAGCGACAGCCGCGGCATCGGCAGGAGATGCATCATCGGTAAGACCCGTCGCACCCACGTCCGGAGCGACGATCGACACCGAAGCGCACATGCCGAAGGCCACGACTGCCAACAAGAGCCCTCGGATCGATGGCCTGCGGCTCACACCGGAGGAAACTAGCCAGCCACACCCGCCAACACGCGAATGCCCCGCGGGGCGGATGACCCGGTGACACCTCGACGCAGCGCACCTACCCTGAGCGTGCTTCCCTCCGGCACAACCGAAGGGGAGGCCGATGGAGCCCGCCACCAGGTCACAGATCCGCCCAGCCACACGATCCGTTCCCACCCGGCACGCAGCATCGGATGCCCGAACGGATCCAACCCGCCATCCCACCGAGATCCTCCTGTCGCTGAGCGCCTGGTGGGACCCTCACCTCGCCGTCACGGGCCACGACCCACGGGGCGACTACGCCGAATCCCACTGGTTGCCGGTGTTGGGGCCTTCCGCCCTGCTCGCCCTGCGGTGGATGTCCCGGGCGCTCGCCAGCCACCCACAAGGCCTGGAGGTCGCCCACCGCGATTTCGCCCGGGCGATCGGCCTGGGCGACCGCACAGGGTCCCACGCTCCATCGGTTCGGTGCCTGGAGCGGCTCTGCTACTTCGATCTGGCACGCTCGGCCGGTGCCACCCCTGCGGGTCGGGCACTTGCGGTGAGAACACATGTTCCGGACCTTCCGAGCACCTGCGCCGTCGCCTGCCCCGCGAGCTCAGGCGCCCCACGCGCCCGTGAACCGATCCCGGTTCCCGCCCGTACCCTCGACCACGGCCCCGCTGTGTCAGTCCGCGTCCGCTGAGACGTCACCACCTGCACCGGCGTCGTGCCAATCGGCGAGCAAGCGGCACAGCGTGCGCACGCCGAACCCCGTACCGCCCTTGGGATTCACCCCGTCTACCTCATTGCCCATTCCAGGCCCCGCGATGTCGAGATGGGCCCACGGGATCCCCGACGCGACGAACCGCTTCAGGAACAAGCCCGCGGTGAGCGTGCCGCCGTAGCGGGTACCGATGTTCTTCACGTCCGCCACATCGGAGTCCAGCTGACTCGCGTAGTCCTCGGGCAGGGGCAGCGGCCATACCCTCTCCCCTGCCTCCTGTGCGGCGTGCCGGACTCGTTCGCACAGCGCGTCGTCGTTCGACATGAGACCCGCGATGCGCTCCCCGAGCGCCACCATGCACGCTCCTGTCAGCGTCGCCACATCCACGATCGCATCCGGCTCCACCTCGGAGGCCAGCACCAAGGCCTCACCGAGGATCAGGCGGCCCTCGGCGTCGGTGTTGATCACCTCCACGGTGGTTCCGTTGCGGGCGGTGTACACGTCGCCCGGCCGCTGGGCGTCCGGGCCGGTCATGTTGTCGGTCATCGGCGTGAACGAGACAACTCTCACCGGCACCCCGAGGGCCGGCAGCGCGCAGATCGCAGCGATCACCGCTGCGGCCCCACCCATGTCCATCTTCATGCCGACCATCGAGTCCGCCGGCTTGATCGAGAGCCCACCTGAATCGAAGGTGATGCCTTTGCCCACCAGAGCGACGGTCGCCGGGGGGCCCTCAAGGCCGGCCAACGCCTCCGGAGAAGGCTCATAGGTGAGCTTCACCAGCCGCGGCGGGTGCGAGGAACCCTTGTTGACCGCCAGGATCCCACCCAGGCGCGCTTCTGCGATCGCGTCGGCGTCGAGCACCTCCACCGACAACCCCGCACCGCTCGCACGTTCCACCGCGTGCTCGGCGAATCGCTCCGGTGTGAGGCTCCCACCCGGGGCGTTCACCATGTCACGGGCGAAGCACACCGCCTCGGCGACCGCGGTTGCCCGTGTGACCTCGACGCGCGAGGCCCGCAAGTCGCCGTCGGTGACGATGGTCAATCCGTTCAGTCGGGGAGCTGCATCGCCGTCCGAGCGCAACTGGACGAAGCTGTAGTTGGCCAGCATCGCGGCCTCTGCCATCACACCGGCCATCGGGACCTGCCCCAGGCCCAACACCCCCTCGGGCAGCGAGATCGCAGCCTTGCGGTGGCGGCTCACCGCACGGGTGAACGCCGCGACCGCCTTTCGCAGCTCCGGGGCTCCGGCGTCCGCCTCGGCACCCAGCCCGCACAGGACCCGCACCCTGTCGCCGTCCGCGATCACCAGGACCGATCCGGGTTTGCCCTCGAACCCTCCCCGCTGCACTGCGGCTTTCGTTACCCCCTCGATCGCACCCAGGCGATCCGAGTACGCGAACTCCCCCACTGCGGTGGCACCGGCAGGCGCCGAGGCCGAAACCTTCACCGACAACACCGGCGTGGCGCCCGCGGGGGACTCCTCCTTCGGACCGGGGTTTGGATTCGAGTTCGTGGTCATGGGTGCATCTCCAGTCTCTGGCCTGGTCCTACAGAGGTGACTTCATGAACGCGGCGGTTGACCCACGCGCGGTCAACCGCCGACGTCCTTCGCAGCGACCCAACCGCCTTCGTGCCAGCGGGCCAGCACGAACAACAGGTCCGACAGCCGGTTCAGGTAGCGGACGGCCTCGGTGTCGTCGAGCCCCGATGTGGCCACCACCGCTGACCGCTCCGCTCTGCGGGTCACAGTGCGGGCGAGGTCCAAGAAGGCGGACACCGGTTCCTGTCCGGGCACGACGAACTCGCGCGGCTGCTCGTAGCGTCCCTGGAAGCCGTCGATCAGGGTCTCGAGGCGATCGACCATCTGAGCGGTCACCAGCGACGTGCCGGCGGTGAGCTTGTGGCGGTTCTGCGGCGCCGTCGCCAACTCCGCCATCAGCACCCACAGGTCGGCCTCGAGCCCGATCAGCACCTCGTCGAGCTCTCCACCCCGCTCGGCGTGCGCTCGGGCCACGCCCATCGCAGCCTGCGCCTCGTCCACGTCACCGTAAGCACTCGGCGCCGGCTCGCTCTTCGCCACCCGTCCGCCGTAGAGCAATCCCGTGGTGCCGTCGTCCCCGGTGCGGGTGTAGATGTCCATCGGAGGCCACCCTACAACGCACTCGGTCACCCTCGACCTGACTGACGGAACAACACACCAGGGCGTTAGCGTTGTCGGGGTCATGTCAACTCCAACTGCGACCAGAGCCCACCCCTACCTCGAACGCCTCGCAGAGAAGGTGATCGTCTTCGACGGCGCGACGGGGACCTGGCTGCAGGAGCACGACCTGACCGCGGACGACTTCGGCGGCGCCGAGCTCGAGGGATGCAACGAGATCCTCGTCGAGACGCGCCCGGAGCTGATCGTCCAGATGCACCGCGAAGTACCTCGAAGCAGGTGCCGACGTGGTGGAGACCAACAGCTTCGGGTCCTTCGCCGTGCCCTTGGGTGAGTACGGGATCGCCGACCGCGCCCAGGAGCTCTCACGGACCGCGGCGGTGCTCGCGCGCACCGCCGCAGATGAGATCTCCACTCCCGAACACCCCCGGTTCGTGGCCGGCTCGATGGGCCCGGGAACCAAGTTCGCCTCGCTCGGGCAGATCTCCTACGCGGAGTTGCGCGACATGTACGCCGACCAGGCCGTCGGCCTGCTCGAGGGCGGCGTCGACCTGTTCATCGTCGAGACCCAGTTCGACCTGCTCGGGCTGAAGGCCGCCATGAACGGCTGTCGAAGCGCGATGGCCCAGGTAGGCCGGGAGGTGCCGATCCAGACCCAGGTGACCATCGAGCTCACCGGACGCATGTTGCCCGGCACGGAGATCGGGGCCGCACTGGTCGCCCTCGAGGCGATGAAGCCCGATGTGATCGGGATCAACTGCGCCACCGGTCCCGAGGAGATGAGCGAGCACCTGCGGCATCTGTCCGCACACTGCCCGGTGCCGATCGCATGCCTCCCAACGCAGGCCTACCCTCGGTGGTGGACGGCAAGATGCACTACGACCTCACCGCCGAGGACTTCGTCGCCCACCAGATGCGCTTCGTGGAGGACTACGGGGTGGAGGTGGTCGGTGGATGCTGCGGAACCACGCCCGAGTACATCCGAATGCTCGCCGAAGCCGTGGGAGACCGGCGCCCGACGAAGCGCACGGTCCGCTTCGAGCCAGGGGTCACCTCGATCTACTCGGCGGTGAGCTTCCCCGAGGACTCCCCGACAACGGCGACCCTGCGGCCGCCACGAACCTCCTGATCATCGGAGAGCGCACGAACACCAACGGCTCCAAGGCGTTCCGCGAGGCGATGATCGCCGGTGACTGGGACACCTGCGTGCAGATGGCCAAGGACCAGGTGGCGCAGGGCGCGCACATCCTCGACGTGTGCGTCGACTACGTGGGGCGCGACGGCACGATCGACATGGACGAGATCGCGGGCCGCTTCGCCACGCAGGCCTCGGTTCCACTCGTGCTCGACTCCACCGAGCCACAGGTGATGGAGGCAGGCCTCGCGCATCTCGGCGGCAAGGCGATCCTCAACTCCGCCAACCTCGAAGACGGGTTCGCGAAGGGCTCACGGCTCGACCGCGTGTTCACTCTCGCCAAGACATACGGCGCGGCGGTCATCTGCCTGCTCATCGACGAGGAGGGCCAGGCGCGCGACACCGAGTGGAAGATGCGCGTGGCACACCGCATCCACGATCTGGCGGTCGACCAGTACGGGCTCGACCCCTCGGACCTCATCTTCGACGCGCTCACCTTCCCCCTGTCCACCGGCGACGACGACCTGCGTGGTGACGCAATGGCCACCATCGAGGCGATCAGGCGGATCAAGGCGGAGCTGCCGGGCACCCACACCACCCTCGGCGTGTCGAACGTGAGCTTCGGGCTCAAGCCCGCGGCGCGGCACGTGCTCAACAGCGTGTTCCTCCACGAGTGCACCTCGGCGGGGCTCGACTCCGCCATCGTGCATGCCGCGAAGATCCTCCCGCTCAACCGCATCCCCCGATGACCAGCGCGACGTCTGCCTGGACCTCGTATACGACCGCAGGGGTGCCGCCGGCGCGCTCTCTGGAGGAGACGAGGGCTACGACCCGCTCGCGAGACTGCTGGAGATCTTCGAGGACGTGACGATCGACGAGGGACCCGTCGAGGATCGTTCCGGATGGCCCGTCGAGCAGCGGCTCAGCCAACGGATCATCGACGGTGAGCGCAACGGGCTCGTCGAGGAGCTGGACGAAGCCCTGGCGGGGGGACCTCGAACCGCTGCAGATCATCAACGACGTGCTGCTGGCGGGCATGAAGGTGGTGGGCGAGCTGTTCGGCGCCGGGGAGATGCAGCTGCCGTTCGTGTTGCAGTCCGCGCAGACCATGAAGGCGGCCGTGGCGCACCTGGAACCGCTCATGGAATCCGCCGACGACACCGGCGGGAAGGGCCGCATCGTCCTTGGCACCGTGAAGGGCGACGTCCACGACATCGGCAAGAACCTGGTCGACATCATCCTTTCCAACAACGGGTACGAGGTGCACAACCTGGGCATCAAGATCTCGATCACCGAGATGATCGACAAGGCACTCGACGTGGGAGCGGACGCGATCGGAATGTCGGGACTCCTGGTCAAGTCCACCCTCATCATGCGCGAGAACCTCGAGGAGCTCAACGCCCGCGAGCTGTCGAACATCCCCGTGCTGCTCGGCGGCGCCGCGCTGACGCGCACATATGTCGAACGTGACCTGCGCGAGGTCTACAACGGTCGGCTCTTCTACGGCAAGGACGCGTTCGAAGGCCTGCACGTCATGGACCGTCTGGGCGAGATCAAGCGCACGGGTGAAGACGACCCGGACTTCGGCATCGCTCTGGGAGGCAGGGACCTTCCCCGACGAAGCGAACCCGACGCCGACGTGGAGCTGCCTTCGCGATCACCCGACGTGGCGCTCGACAACGAGGTCTTCGTACCGCCGTTCCTGGGCTCCAAGGTCATCAAGGGGCTCTCCATCGACGAGATCTCCAACTGGGTGAACGAGACCGGCCTGTTCCGCAACCAGTGGCAGTTCCGGCCCGAAAAAGGATGCGCAGGGCAACACCGAGACCGACGCCGAGTTCAAGGACCGCATCCGGCCCGTGCTGCGCGAGCAGTTGGCCGGCGCGAAGGCCGAGGGGCTGCTGGTGCCACAGGTCGTCTACGGGTTCTTCCCGGCGAATGCCGACGGCCAGGACCTCGTCATCTGGACCGACGAATCCCGTAGCACCGAGGCGGCGCGGTTCTCCTATCCGCGCCAGCGCAAGGAGCCCTACCTGTGCATCTCCGATTTCTTCCGACCGCTGGTGGACGGCGAGCCGGGCTCGGGCGAACCCGACTACGCGGCCTTCCAGATCGTGACCATGGGTCCGGCGGTCTCACAGCGTTGCGCTGAGCTGTTCGCTGCCGACAAGTACCAGGACTACCTGTTGCTGCACGGCCTGGGGGTGGAGATGGCCGAAGCGCTCGCGGAGATGTGGCATCGCAGGATCCGCGAGGAGTGGGGTTTGCGGACCAGGATCCCGACGGTTCTGCATCACCGCCCACCAAGGACGCACTGGTGGGGTTGTTCCGCCAGAAGTACCGCAGCGGCCGTTACTCCTGGGGCTACCCGGCGTGTCCCGACCTGGCGGACAACCTCACCGTTGCGGAGCTCCTCGGAGCTGACCGCATCGGGGTGGAGGTATCGGAGGAAACGGGCTTCCAGTACCACCCAGAGCAGACCACCTCGGCGATCATCTGCCACCATCCCCGCGCCAAGTACTTCGTGGCCCGCTAGGCCTGCCCTCTCAGGCCGCACCCTTGCGGGACACGACCGCTGGGATCGTCCGGGCCAGGATGCCCAGGTCGGTCAGGATCGACCAGTTGTCGATGTAGAAGAGATCCAGGCGCTCGTACTCGCTGAAGGTCGTGGCGCTACGTCCGTTGACCTGCCACATGCCGGTGATCCCGGGGCGTACCCGCAGGCGGTTGTGGAGCTCGTCGCTCCACCCCTCGGCTTCGTCGGCCAGCGCGGGTCGGGGACCCACGAGGCTCATGTCGCCCTTGATCACGTTCCACAGCTGCGGGATCTCGTCGATGCTGTACCTGCGAAGCACCTTGCCCACCTTGGTCACCCGCGGGTCCTGTTCCATCTTGAACAGCGGGCCGTCGCTCTCGTTGTGCTCCTTCAGCTCCGCCTTCATCCGGTCTGCACCGACCACCATCGTGCGGATCTTGTGGACCCGGAAGCGCACCCCACGGTGACCGAGGCGATCCTGGGAGTAGATCACGGGCCCCTTGGATTCGATCCTGACTGCAACCAGGGCGACCAGCAGGAACGGCGAGAGCACGATGAGCATCAGGATTGCCACGACGATGTCGAACATCCGCTTGGCCATGGCACGCCATCCGCCGCGGTACCCCGGATCGATCCTGATCAGCGGGTAGGGCCCGACTGCATGCACGTGGATGCGGTCACTCGCCACGCCGGTGAGGGCGGAGGTCATCTCGATCTCGATGTGACGATCCAGGAACGAGCGCAGGAGGTCGGTGGGGGCGGTGGAGTCGAGCGAGGTGGCCGCTATGACCACTGCCTCCACACCGAGCTCCATCGCCTTGGTAGCAGGGTCCACGGTGATGTGCACGGGCGATCCGCACAGCACCTCGGGCACGTTCGGCTGCATCGAGATGAACGCCACCACCGTGCGGCCAAGCGTCGGGTCCACGAGGGATTCCGCAAGTCCGATCGCCTCGGCGTTCGCACCGAGGATCGCAACAGGTTGCAGGCCCACACCCGTGCGCCGGCGGCGACGCACCCCCATTCGCACGAGCTGGCGTGCCGATATCAACGACACCACCATCACGCTGGTCGCGATCAGGAGAACGGACTGGGGATCTCGAGGTCGACGGTCCATGCCAGCACGATGTAGGCGACCGATCCCAGGATCACCGCGTTGAACACCCGTAGCACATCGGCGATCAATCGACTGCCGTCACGTTCTGCGTAGATGTGCTGCCAGCGGAACACGAGCAGCCAGAGGGGCAGCGAAGCGAGCGAGAACCAAACGAAGGTCGATGCCTCATCCGCGACGGACGGGTCCTGGTTCACGACCCAGACCCAGATCCCGGTGCCCAGGCCGAGCATCACCAGCAGGGCGTCGACCGCCATCGCGACCGGCGGTGCCTCCGGATACCTCCGCCCGCGGTTTCGCGTCAGGGCCGCCGCAGCCCCTGCCTTCGAGGTGGAACGCCGCTCCGGGCCGTCGTAGCCGAGCAAGTCGGTGCCAACGGCGGCAGACGTGTGCTGCTCCTCGCGACTCCTCAAGGCCCTCATACCTTTCACCCGATCCTGAGCATTTCTACAGGCCCGCCGCGCAACCCGTCAACTGAGTCACCAAACACCCTGTAGAGCCGTCAGTTCATGGACACTACCGGATTCTGACTGAGATAAGCCACTACATACTGAAAATCCGTGAGCTTCACCGAAGTCAGGTGGTGGCGCCCGACAGGATCGCCCTCGCGACAACGTCGGTGCAGAACGCCGTCAAGAGCGCCAGGTAGAGCAGGCCCGTGGCAGCCATGACAGCGGAGTACTCACGTTCACGCAGCGCCAGGCGGGTCACCGCCACCAGAGCGATGGTGGTGACTGCTGAAGCGAGCCAGAACCAACCCAGCAGGCCGTTGTAGCCGTCGTCGATGGAACCGGTCAGGACCTCTACCATGCCCGGCGGCAGGAGCAACAACAGGACTTCCACGGGCCAGATGAAGCCCAGCAGCCGTACCAGTTCGAGCAAGGGCGCACGGGGAGCCCGGGCTGGGTCAGGTACCAGTGACCAAGCGACATGGCATCGGTGACCGCTCCCAGGAATGCAGCACCCACCACGGTTCGGGCCACCGACAACCACACGGGATCACCCGCTTCGACCCCGCCTGCCAACAGTCCCACCAGACCGATCGCCGGGGCGATCAGATCGAGGCGCGGATCGAACTCCCCCACCGAGGTGTCGAAGGTCGCCACGTCGCGCTCGATGCCTGTCATGGCCTCCACACGGGCAGCACGCACCTGGACCCGTTCGCGCTGGCGTTCGACGCCGGCGGCCCGATGCACCCACGAGCTCCACAGGGCGAACGAAGCAGCCGCAGACACTCCGATCGCTGACAGCTCTCGCATTGGCACCGGGTCGTATCGCAGGCCGACCACCACCGACAGCACCGCGATAGACCCGAACAGCGCGCGCATGAGCCACCCGTATCCGAGGGAGACCTCACGACGACGGCTGGTCACCCATAGGAACGCGAGGGAGCCGGTCGACCACTGCAGCAGGAATGTGGCTGCATCCAGGCGGATCATCCGAGCTGGTCCACACCCCGATAGATGGCGTCGACCAGGTTGACCCGCCGATACGAAAGCGCTGTGTCGGCATCGAGTCCCGCATTGAAAAGCACCGCGACCACCAGGTCCCGCTCCGGATCGGCCATCGCGAAGCTCGTGCCACCCTGCCCGGCATGCCCGAAGGCCTCCTCAGATGGTCGATCACCGAAGTGGTGCGACGACAGCGGGGTCATGAAACCGAGGCCGAACCCGGCAGGGCGCCCGAGCGTCACGTCCTCGGTGAGCGGAAGGCGCGCCCGCGTGGCCTCACCCAGCAGGTCGGCCGGCAGGACCCGGTTCGCACCCGCGAGGTCGTCCAGCAGACCCCGGTAGAAAACCGCCATCGCACCTATCGTTCCATAGGCCCCGAAGGCGGGATTCCACTCGCACGCCGTGTCGGGACCCACCTCAGCGAGCAGTGGAACCGGCGCATCCAGGGTCAGGTCGAAGGTGGCGGAGATCCGCGGCACCTCGGCCGCGAAGGTGTCCGCGTCGAAGCGCATCACCAGATCCCGGGGTTCGACACCGTAGGGAGCCAGCACACGCTCACCGACGAAGTCCGCGAACGGGGCCTCCCCGATCTCCTCGATCACCTTGCCCAACAGGAACCAACCACCGAACTCCGCGTACGCCCGGTCGATGCCGAAGCGCCATCCCACAGGTGGGGGCATCACGTACATCCACGGCTCGCGCATGCTTTCCGGGAGGATCCGGGCGAGCACCGTGTTGACCGTGTGAAGCCCCGCTGTGTGGGCCAGCACCTCCTCGACGGTGCGATCTGCGATCCAGGGAACCTCCAGGTCCGCTACGACGTCGTGCAACTGGTCGGTGAGGCTGAGTTCGTCATCCGCCACGAGCGCGAGCACGGCCACGGCGACGACCGGCTTGGCGGTGCAGTA
Organism: Microthrixaceae bacterium; assembly: GCA_027493675.1. Classification (GTDB taxonomy): domain Bacteria; phylum Actinomycetota; class Acidimicrobiia; order Acidimicrobiales; family Microtrichaceae; genus JAMLGJ01. The sequence continues at coordinate 34,736 of JAOSKI010000013.1, forward strand.
CAGGGCACTCAGGGTGTCGGTGCGGAACGGCTCATGACGGTGGGTACGCCCCACTGCCACATCCAGCACCGTCTCACCGGACACCTCAACCACCAGTTGTGCTGCGGTGTGGAACAACCCCTCGGCGGCTTCGCGGTCCAGCCGGTCGACGAGCTCCTCGAACGGTGCAGCCAGCACCTGCGTCGCCACATCAGGCTGTGGCGCGGGATCGGACGGCGATGCTCCATCGGTCACGGAGCGAGCCTACCTACGCGCACCGATGGACCTGCGCCGCCTCACACCACGACCTCGGAGCCGGCGATCAGGGGGCCAGCAGTGAACGGGCGATCTGGGAGATCTGGATCTCGTCGGTACCCGCGTAGATCTGCAGCACCTTGGCATCACGTGCCAACTGCTCCACCTCGTACTCGGCCATGTAGCCGTTGCCGCCGAAGAGCTGCACGGCCTCCAGCGCGACCTCGGTCGCGGTCTGTGCCGAGTACAGCTTCGCCGCCGATGCCTCGGCGAAGTCGATCGCCTCCCCCTCGACGGCCATCTCGATGTGCCTGAAGACGAGGTTCTGGAGGTTCATGCGGGCCACCTCCATCTTGGCGAGCTTGAGCTGGATCAGCTGGAACTGACCGATCGGCTGGCCGAACTGCTCGCGCTCGCGGGCGTACTCGAGGCTGAGCTCCAGGCAGCGGTCCACGATCCCGAGCGCCATCGCCGAGACCCCGGTGCGCTCCATGGAGAAGGTCGCCTTGGAGGCATCACGGCCACCGGAACCCTTGAAGGCCTCCTCGCTGCCACCGAGCAGGCGATCCACCCCGACGCGTACGTCGTTGAGGTAGAGCATGCCGGTAGGGCTCGAGTGGATCCCCATCTTCCGGAACGGCTTCGGCTGTTCGAGGCCCTCCATGCCCGAATCGAGCACGAACTGCAACACCGTGCGCTCAGCCGGCGGGTTGCCCTCGTCGAGCTTGCAGATGAACACGATCACGTCCGCGTACGGGCCGTTGGTGATGAAGGTCTTGGAGCCGTTCAGGATGTACTCGTCACCATCACGCCGTGCAGTGGCCATCATGGATCCGAACGCATCGGATCCGGAATCCGGTTCGGTGATCGCCCATGCACCGATCTTGTCCATCGTCAGGAGGTCGAGGCCCCAGCGTTCCTTCTGCTCGATCGTGCCCTTGGACATCACCGCCGCTCCGGTCAGCCCCATCGAAACCCCCATGGCGGTGACCATGCCCGGGCACACACGACTCAACTCGATGATCGGGATGACCGAGAAGGCCACCATGTTCCCCTCGATGATCGACGAAGAAGGCCGTTCCTCCCCGGCGTCCTGCCCACCTGTGTCCTGCTCGCCCGCCTCCGTTGCCCGCTCCCTGGCAATCCGCTTGGCGAAGGAGTCCTCGCCATGGCGTCCATGCCGAAGGTCCGGAACATCTTGCGCAACAGGTCGTACGGCGCCATGTCGCCGAACTCGAGGGCCTCCCGGTGCGGCCGGATCTCGCTGTCCACGAAGGAACGCACCGCCTGGCGCACCATCTCCTGCTCATCACTCCACCTGATCATCGGTCCTCCGGTCCTGCGGTGGATGTCAGCCCGTCGGAGGCTGACTTGACCGCGCGGTCAAGTTAGCCTCGACGCAGCCTCCGCACAGCACCCGCCCACTGGATCGGGCGCACGGGACCGCGGCCTCAGCGGGGCACGAGGTCGGAGGCGATGAATCCGGCGGCCTCCCCCACCATCCCAGCTCCCGGGGGAACACCGGCAGAGCACGGTAGGCGTCCGCGTACCGCTGCTGCTGGACGATCCCGTGCAGCAGCAACAGGAGGGTCCAACGCGTGTCGCCGACGGTGCCTCCATCGGCGATCGCCTCCAGGTAGGTCTTCTCACCGGTGCGCATGTGCAGGTAGTTCGCGAACGTCACTCCGGACGTCGATCAGCGGAGCATCGTGGGCAGGCTCACCCTCGATCGTTGCCGGCCAGTCGCTCACCACCCGCCCCAGTGGGCGACGCCCGTCCTGGTAGCGGATGTCACATCGGATGCTCCCCACCGGGTGCCGCTGATCTCGAAGCGCAGACGCGCAGTCGCGTCCGGCACGAACTCGAGCTCGTCGAAGGCGGGATCCGGCAGATCGTCGAGCGGTGGCAGCACATGCTCGGTGTCACCCAGTCGGACACACACGGCCTGAACCTCTTCGGGTGTGGCGAAACCCGACGGGTACGGGGCCGTGGCCGGGCCGGGCCGCACCAGCGCCCATGGACCGGGCTCGTCGGTGAGGACCACTCCACGAGACGACCGGACTCGAAGCGCTGCACGTGGTGTGTCACCTCACCGTCGACGACCGCATCGTGGTACACGGTCCCCGTCGCATACTCCGGTGGGCCACCCAGAGCCTCACCCGATCCCTGCTCGCGCTGGTCGTGTTGTGGGTTGCGTGCCACGAGTCCCATTGAGTGCTCCTCAGGTCGCTGCGTTCGAGGTGACCGTCACCGCTGCAGCGGACGCCGCGTGGTAGCTCGAACGGGTGAAAGGGGACGACTCGACATGGCCGATCCCGAGCTCACGCCCGACGGCCGCGAACCGCTCGAAGTCGGCAGGGGTCCACCAGTGCGCCACCGGCAGGTGGTGACTCGTGGGGCGCAGGTACTGTCCGATGGTCACGATCGACACGCCCACCGCGGCCAGGTCGGCCAGCGTGGCGACGATCTCGTCGTGTGTCTCGCCCATCCCCACCACCAGGCCCGACTTGGTCACGAGGCCCGCCTCCACCGATCGTGCGAGCACCGAGAGAGACCGGGCGTAACCTGCCGAAGGCCGCACCGCTCGTTGCAGGCGGGCGACGGTCTCGACGTTGTGGTTGCACACGTCCGGGAGCGACCCGAAGATCCTCGACAGAGGTTCCGCACGTCCCCGGCAGTCCGAGATCAGCACCTCGACCGCGGTGGAAGGACAGCAACTGCGGATCGCCTCCACGGTTGCAGCGACCTGCCCGGCCCCCTCGTCGGGGGAGGTCGTCACGCGCGACCGTGGTGACGACCGCGAAGTCCAGGCCCATTCTCTCGACGGCCTCGGCGACCCTGGCCGGCTCCCCCGGATCAGGCGGTGCGGGCCTGCGGGTGTCCACCAGGCAGAAGCCGCAGCTCCTAGTGCACCGCTCGCCGTTGACCATGAACGTCGCGGTGCCGGCCGACCAGCATTCCGACAGGTTCGGACAGCCGGCCTCCTCACAAACCGTCACCAGACCAAGATCGGCCATGGTGCGCTTGACCGCCATCACCTTCGGGTCGTGACGCATGCGCACGCGCATCCAGTCGGGCTTGCGATCGGTCACCTCGACCATGTCGGTCACCCCCGCTTCCGCGAGCCGACCGAGGAGTCGCACCGAGGTGCCGTCGTCGTTGCGGGTGGCTCCACCACCAGGCACACCAGGACCCATGCCCCGCGAGAAGGGCGTCAGGTCTGCGTCGCCATCGGAGTCGCGTCGCCACACCACATCGGCTCTCTCATGGCGCCGTGGACGCCAGTGGCCTGTGAACGCCTCCACGAACGCGGCCACCACCTCCTGCATGCTCGCGCCGGACCCTTCGGCCCTCATGGAGGTCACTCCGCCGTCGGTTATCCCACACGGCACGATGTTGTCGAACATCGAGAGGTCGGGATCCACGTTCAGGGCGACTCCGTGGAGGGTTCGCCCATGTTCGACACGGACCCCAACAGCGGCGATCTTCGTACGGCCCCCGTCCACCCAGACACCCGGGAACCCGTCTCGACGACCCGCGGCGACCCCGACCGATCCGAGGGTGTCGATCAGCACGGTCTCCAGCAACCGCACCCAACCCGCGCTCGACACGACGCCGCCCTCGAGCGCGCTGCGTCCCCGGTCGTCGGCCAGGGTGACCAACGGATAGGCCACCAGCTGACCGGGCCCGTGGTAGGTGACGTCCCCCCCACGATCCACCTCGACGAGTTGCGCCCCCACCTCGTCGGGTCGGACGAGCACATGAGCGGGATCCGCGTTGCGACCGAGCGTGTAGGTGGGAGGATGCTCGAGTAGCAGCAGGCGGTCGTCGGGCAGCTCACCGCCGTCGAGCATCCCGAGCGCAGCTCTGTGGAACCCACGCTGCAGCGCCAGCGCCTCGCCGTAAGGGACCACACCCAGCCAGCGGGACCTCAGGAGCGCTCCTGTGCCCGAAACGATCCGGCCCGCCCCCGCTTCGGGGGCAGCGACGTCAGAACTCGGTATCCCAGTCACGCGTCTGCATGATCTCACGGACCTTCGACAGGAACGAGGCGGCATAGGCACCGTCGAAGGCGCGGTGGTCCCACACGAGTGTCAGGTTGCCCACTGGGTGGATGGCGATCGCCTCGTTGCCGTGCTCGTCGGTCACCACCACCGGCCTGCGCGACACCGCATCGGTGCTGAGTATCGCAACCTGTGGCTGGTTGATGATCGGTGCCACCATGAACGCCCCGAAGGCCCCTGAGTTGGACAACGTGAAGGTTCCACCGGTCAGCTCGTCGGGACCCAATTGCTTGTTGCGCGCCCGCTGCGCCAGGTCCGCGATGTCATCGGCGATCGCCTTCAGGCGCTTCTCATGTGCGTCGCGCACCACGGGCGCAGAGCAGTCCCTGGAAGTCGAGGTCCACGGCGATCGACATGTTGACCTCGTTGTGGAGGATCACCTCGCCCTCGCCCATCGACGCGTTCATGTGCGGGAACTCCGCCAGCGCGTCCACGACTGCCCGAGTGACGAAAGGCAGGTACGTCAACGAGTAGCCGTGCTCGGCTGCGAAGACGTCCCGTCGCGGAAGGCGCGCAGCCTCGACGGCGGAGTAGTCGACCTCCACCATCGAGATCACGTGTGGCGACGCCGCCTTTGACGCGACCATGAGGTCGCCGGTCATCCGGCGGATGCGGTTGAGAGGCTCCACCTCGTCGCCTGCCCCGGGCGCATCGGCGGCACCTGTGCCGCCTGGCGAACCTGAGGTGGTGGCTCCTGCCGGGCCTGAGGTTCCTGCGGGGGCTCGGGTTGTGGTTCCTGCGGCGTCCCTTGAGCCTCCGCTGCCCCACGCCGCGAGGCCGCAGCATCCACGGCGTCGAGCACGTCCTCACGGGTGATCCGCCCACCGACACCGGTTCCCGCGATGGTGTCGGGGTCGAGGCGGTGCTCGTCGACGAGACGTCGAACGAGCGGCGAAAGGAGCTTCCCGCTTCCGGCGGTGTGCGAACCCGAGGACGACTCGGGCTCCGGCATCGGGGCCGGAGCGGGCTCGGTTGCGGTGCAGGATCGGAGGCCGGAGTCGGCTCGGGTACAGGCGCCAGTCGGGGTTCAGGCGCCGACCTCTCAGGCTCCGGGGCAGGTGCGGGCGCAGGTTCCGGGGTCGGCGGTGCCTCGCCGGGCGCTACGGCACCCTCGCCGAGGACCGCAAGCACGGTCCCCACGTCGACGGTCTCACCTTCTTCGACCCTGATCTCGGCGAGCACGCCGGAACCAGGAGCAGGGACCTCGGTGTCGACCTTGTCGGTGGAGACCTCGAAGAGCGGCTCGTCCTCGATCACCGTGTCGCCCACTGACTTGAACCAACGGGTGATGGTTCCCTCGGTGACCGACTCGCCCAACTGTGGCAACACGACCTCTGACATCGGACCTCCTTGCGCTCAAGCTACCCGGACACCAGGTCATCCATGCAGCGACCTACCCGTCATCGACAGGACCGTCTCACCGAACAACTCGGTCAGGGTCGGGTGTGGCTGGACGAACTCGGCCACCTCGCCGATCGTCGCCTCCCAGTTGACCGCCAGATAGCCGCCTGAGAGCTGCTCGGTGACCCAGGGACCCACCATGTGCACACCCAGCACCCGACCTGCGCTGCCGTCGCCACGCTTCTCGGCGACCACCTTCACGAGCCCATCGGTCTGACCGAGGATCATCGCTCGGCTGTTGCCCGCGAAGCGGTGCCTGGAGGTGACCACGTCGAATCCGGCATCCTTGGCCGAGGACTCCGAGTGCCCGACGAAGGCCACCTCCGGATGGCAGTAGATCGCCCACGGGACCGTCGTGTTGTCCACAGGAGCCGGGTCCTCGCCGAGGATGTCCTTGATCACCACGATCGCCTCCGCGAAACCCACGTGGGCGAGCTGGGGAGTGTCGATCACATCCCCGATGGCCCACACCGAGGCGGCTCCCGTGTGGTACCCCGCGTCGACCGCGATGTGGCCACGTTCGTCCACCGTGACACCTGAACCATCGCCCAAGAGCCCCTTGGTGTAGGGCGACCGTCCAACCGAGACGACCACCAGGTTCGACTCCAACATCTCCCCGCCCTCGAGGTGCACGGTCGTTCCGTTGGACATCGGGGTGTGCCCGGTCACCGAGACGCCGGTGCGCACGGTGATCCCACGGCGCTTGAAGGACTGCTGCACGACTCTGGTCACATCCTGGTCGCATAGCGGCAGGATCTTCGGCAGCGCCTCGAGGATCGTCACCCTTGCTGCCCAGATCAGTGAGCGTCGAGGCGAACTCACACCCGATCGCGCCACCACCGATCACGACCGCGTTGACCGGCACCTGATGGATGTGGAAGAACTCGTCGGAGGTGACCACACGGGACCCATCGGGCTCGAAGCCGGGGATCGTCCGCGGCACCGAACCACTGGCGAGGATCACCGCGTCACCGGTGATCGTGGTGCGTTCACCCGTGGGGTTCGCGATCTGAACGGTCCGGTCGGCCCCGAGCGTGCCGGTGCCGTTGAAGACCGTCACGTTGCGCCCTTTCAGCAACGACATGACCCCGCCGGCGAGGCGGTCCACCACCTCCTGCTTGCGGGCCAGGGTCCGGGTCCAGTCGACAGCGCGGCCCTCCACCTCCACCCCGAACTCACCCGCGTGCTTCACGGTTCGCACGATGGAGGCTGTCTCGAGCAACTCTTTGGCCGGGATGCAACCACGGTGCAGGCAGGTTCCGCCCACCTTGTCGAACTCCACCAAGGCCATGCGCAGTCCTGCGGAGGCTCCGTAGAGGGCGGCTCCATAGCCGGCTGGTCCACCACCGATGACAACTACGTCGAAATGCTGGTCACTCACATTCCTGAGCCTATCGAGAGGACCCGGTGATTCTCGCCCCGCCCGTGTTCGCGCGTCTGCGTCAGAGGATCTGCACGGCCTGGATCGCGAAGGCCACTACGAGCGCCAAGCCGCAGATGAGCGACAGGATGATCAGCGTCCGCGTCTTCACAACCATGAGGTTACGTGAGACCGAGAGGAGCCTCGTTGCGGCGCGGCGGGTTCGGCCCGAATCCCCGAGACCCGTCAGCTCCATGATCCGCGAGGTGGCCACTATCAGCGCCATGTCGACCACGAGGAGGATCCCGCTGCGAGCTAGCACGCCGCCGAATCGGCCACCTTCGGGGTCTGCCACCTATCCTGCTCAGGGGCGCTCCACCGTGGGAGGCCCGTGGATCGGAGGTGATCGTGCGAGATGCCCTGGGTGAGGTCCAGTCGGTGCTGGTGCTCGGAGGTGGTTCCGACATCGGCCGAGCGCTGGTCGTGAGGCTTGCGTCACGGCGGTGCCACACCGTGATCCTGGCCGGCAGGCCCGAGGACGACATGGAGCCCGTAGCCGAGGCTGCCAGGCGTGCGGGGGCGACCACCGTGGAGATGGTCCACTGGGAGGCCACCGACGTTGCAAGCCACGAAAAAGGTGATCGGTGACGTATTCGACACCCACGGCGACATCGACCTCGTGTACGCACCGGCGGGGATCCTGGGCAGCCAGGCTGCCTTCGACGAGGACCCGGCCTTCGCCGCCAAGGCGTTCGACATCAACACCACCGGGCTCGTCTCGGCCTGCCTCGTCGTCGCCAAGCACATGAAGGCCCAGGGCCACGGTGCGATCGTGTTGATGTCGTCGGTCGCGGGTGTGCGGGCTCGCAAGGACAACTTCGTCTACGGCGCCACCAAGGCGGGCCTGGATGCCTTCGGCCAAGGCCTGGGCGATGCGCTGGTCGACCACGGCGTGCGGGTCATGGTCGTGCGGCCGGGTTTCGTGCACTCGAAGATGACACAGGGAATGGACGCCGCACCGTTCTCCACAACCCCTGAGAAGGTCGCCGAGGCGATCACCGAAGGGCTCACCAAGGGCTCCGAGGTGGTGTGGGTGCCGCGGCTGCTCGCATTGGTGTTCACCGCTTTCAGGCATCTGCCCCGCAGGGTGTGGAGGAAGGTGTCGGACCGATGAGGGAGCCACACTGATGGCACCCAAAGGGCCGAGCAGGGGGTGCCAAGTCGATGCAGATGGCGGTCACCGGCTCGACGGGATTGATCGGCCGTGTCCTGGTCGATGCGCTGCGCGACGGCGGCCACCGTGTGCTGCCGGTCGTGCGGCCCTCCAGCGCGAACGCCGTCGGCGAGACGATCCGGTGGGATCCCGAAGCAGGCCGAATCGACTCCGGGGCGTTCGACGGCCTCGACGCCGTGATCCACCTCGCCGGCGAGGGCATCGGCGACAAACGCTGGACCGATGCCCAGAAGCGTCGGATCCTCGACTCGCGGGTGAAGGGGACCTCGCTGCTCAGCGAAGCGCTGGCCGACCTGGCAAATCCTCCCCGAGTGCTGCTCTCGGCGTCCGCTGTCGGGTTCTACGGTGACACCGGCGACCGCCCGACCGAGGAGGACGGTGAGGCGGGATCCGACTTCCCCGCCCAGGTGTGCCTCGCGTGGGAGGCCGCAACTGCCAAGGCCGCCGAGCCGGCATCTCGGTGGCGTACCTTCGAACCGGAATCGTGCTGTCGGCCAAAGGCGGGGCGCTGACCCGACAGCTCACCCCGTTCAGATTGGGCCTCGGCGGTCGGGTCGGCAGCGGACGTCAGTACATGAGCTGGATCCACATCGATGACGAGGTGGCGCGATCATCCACCTGCTGACCGCAGGTCTGACCGGGCCGGTGAACCTCACAGCACCCAATCCGGTTAGCAACGCCCGCTTCACCAAGACGCTCGGCGCGGTGCTGAACCGCCCCACCACGATCATGCCCATGCTGGGTCCACGCATGCTGCTGGGCCGCGAACTGGTGGATGCGCTGTTGCTCACAAGCCAGCGGGTGCTGCCGGGTGCGTTGCTCGGCTCGGGCTTCGAGTTCTCCCACCCTGAGCTGCGCGAGGCACTCACGGACCTTCTCGGTTGAACCCGACGTCGCGCTCGAAAGCCACAGCCCGGCTGTAGGGCACGGCTCCGGACGGGCAGGCCGCCGGCTTGCCGAGCCAGTAGGCATGGGTGGCCAACTCCAGCAGCGCATGGTCGCCCGAGCTGTTGCCGTAGGCCCAGAGCTCGACTCCTTCGAGAGGGCCGCTCGGCGGGGCTCCAAGCCAACTCCTCAGACGGACGGCCTTCTGCGCAGCACGGACGTTCGGGTGGACCATCGACCCGCTCAGCACTCCGTCGGCGACGTCGAGGTCCACCGCGATCACATCTGTCATGCCCAGATAGCGTGCGATGGGGTGCAGGTAGTCCGACAGCGACGCCGACACGAACAGGGTCTCATGGCCTGCTGCGACGTGACGGCGGATCTCGTCGACGATCTCCGGTCGCAGCTCGCCGTCGATCAGCCGCGCAGCGTAGACGCCGGCTTCCCCGATCCAGGGCCCTGGCGTCACGGCCCGCCAGCAGGCTCCTGAGCATCTCCGCCTTGAGCACGTCTCGATCCTTGGCGTTGAAGGTCCGCCTCACGAGGGCATCCCAAGCCGCCCCTGAGGAACCCGGTGAGCAACCTCCTGGCCCCGGCGAAGGCGTGCAACGAAGGGCATGAGGGTGTCGCGCCGCGAGACCGTGCCGTCGAAGTCGAATGCGGCCACCTTGCGCACGCGGGGTGGCGCGTCCCCGGTGGATCCGGGTGGATGCTCAGGAGTCTCGACCATGTGAGAGATCCTGCCCGGCGCGTCGCAGGGGCGAACCGGGTATTCGTTCCGATTGAACTGCCCACCGGTCGATCAGTCGGCACCACGTTCGGTTGGTGCTAAAGATCCGCGCCTGCGCATGCCGATCACCTATGGGTGAACAGCACGAAAGCCACAATCCACCGCGTCCGCCGCCGGCGCGGATTCACCTTCCGGGTACTCGCCATGTTCCTCTCGTGCGTTGCGACCTGCGCTGGCGGGTTCGGCCTGCACGCCCTCACCGGCCCCGAAGGCCCCGCGGACGGTCGCGTCACGGACCGTGGAGCGCACGATCACCTTCCCGGTCGCCCGCAGGATCACCTTCAGCGACACCTTCGGCGATCGCCTTCGGCAACGATCTCGCGGCTTGACGCCCTCATGCCCTTCGTTACTAAGGCGAGTAACTCACCGGTTCTCAGGGCGACGGGTAACACTGGTGGCGAGACCTCTTTTCAGAGGACCAGGCACCGTAACGGGCCATGCCAGGGCCTGGAGAAGCCGGCCGCGATCTCCGCTGCGGCTGATCGACGGCGGCTTCGGCCGGAAGTAAATCGACGAGATCCGTCGTCTGTGCTTTGTCGGCGTCGCTCGCCTGCACCATCGCCTCGGCATGACTATGTGACCTCGCGATGGACCTCGACATTCGAAGTGTCGATGTTCCGCCCAGCGTGCTGCAAGCGGTAACCGGCTCTCAGGAGTCGAGCTCTTTCTGAGCTGAACATCGAGCGATACGCTGATGGCCGCACCCATGCCTGCAACTCAAGCTTAACGACACCCGTGGCTGGGCGCGCTTTCGGCGTCCTTCAACGAATCCGTATTATCGCGCGGGGTGGGAAAGCCCAGCCGGCTGTACCAATGTGTGTCGCCGGATGCGGCAACGGCATGCGTGTATCGACCGCTGTTTGTTCGCCTGCGCTGGGCGTTAAGACAGGCCTTCATTAATTCACCGACACCCATTGGTGGCAGATGTCACGCACCTCGTCGATGTGGATCCAGCTCGTAATATGACGTCCGCTTTCGCCGCTGACCGCCACGAGGCCCAATCTGATGGGTGAGCTGTCCGGGTCAGCGCTTAACAACCAAAGCTACGCTACAAGGCCAGCTCAAACGACTACCCAGTTGCAACCTTGCGAACTTTGGGCGAAACCGTCACTCTCGGTCGGGCGATCTGTGTTCAGTGGCGGCTTGTTGCCAAGCGCTGCCGAGACTGCCGGAGTCGGCCAGCGCGCGAAGGTGCGCCTACGCCTCGGCGCTGCAGGCTCGATCGCGTGCCCTGCGGCGGCGTGGCGCGATCGTCGCCCGGGTCGACTAAACTTTCTTCCCCACTGGATCCGCCGGCTGGCGCGATGCGCTGGAGAATTGCACGACCGGCACGCAGCTCGTGCAATCGGCGACACCATCTCAGCCTATGCGAAACCGCTCAGTAATGGCTTCCCTCGGCCTGCCTCCTGCGGGGCAGTGCGAGCGGCGCGGCACCCACCACCTCGGAGCCTTAATGAGCTTTTCGGTGTCCTCGGCGACCTTCTCGGGAGTTGTCGGCGCGGTGCGGCGATCATTCCTAATGATGCATCGGATGCGGCTACGGCTCTTGGTATCCAGGCTGGCTGCAGCCCACCCCACACGGCCGACGACATCAGCTTTTGATCGCACCGTGGCCTGAACTGCTCGTGTGCTATTGGCTGTGATGTCGAAACACTGCTGCGGCGACTCCGAGTCTCGTCTTCTGACTGTAAGATCCCCACCGATCACCGCTACCCGGTCGACCGTGAGAATTGATAAATGCCGATCACGCAAATGACCCCACCCGGCGTCGATGACGCCTCCCGATGACCGCTCTCGTGCCCCCGCACCCCGCTCTGCCGGCCGAGATCACGGTCTGTACCACGCCTGTGACAACACGCTCGGCCGCGCCTCGAGCACGGCACCGACGAGACCCGGACATCGCGCGATCTCGTCACGGGCCTCCCCACCGGTGGAGCCTGGCAAATGTTCGGGCGAGGTGTGGTCGCGGCGTCGCTCATCGCAGCGAGATGTCACCCTCGTGTTCGCTGACGAGTGCGGGTGGAAGCCGGAGCCTGCGCCGCAACGAGGCTCTCTCAATTCAGATTTATTGAGCGCAGACGCTTCATCCTGATGTTCATCTGCGGCAGCTCGTAGTGGCCTTCGATCGACCGTCAGATCGACGCGAAACGCTGAGCTACGAGGCGGGCCAGCAGGAAAAACCTGACCGAAGAATGTGCTCATTTCGGCAGCAATTGTCATCGGTGAGCCAGCCGGCTGTGGGCCGCCTACAGGCACCTCACTGAGACACGCATGGTGGTCGCTGGGTGAACGCTGCGGCAATTGCTTTCGGGCGGCACTCCATCGTGCGAACTGCATTACGGAAGTGATTCGGTGAGTGAGGAAGAACACGCTGTCAAACAGACCCGAACCCTGACAGAGAATGATGACCTCGCCGACTGCTCGTGTGCTGAAAGAACATGACTGATTCAACGTGCCGGCACGCGCCAGCAAATTGAACCTTACGGTGTTACCGTCGCCATTGACGGGCCGGTGCCTCGGTGGAAGCTTCTCCGATCGCTTACGTGCGTGATCGGTGGTGGCGTCGGTGTGAGGGGATGTATATTCCCGAACCTGTAACTTATAGCCAC
>JAOSKI010000014.1 GCA_027493675.1 Microthrixaceae bacterium
GTGGTGGGCAGGATCATCCGCGCGAGCGAGATGGCATCGTGGAACACAGCCGTATCGCAGGGCGGATGGCCCGCCATCGATGTACCTGACTTGGGGAGGAAGTTCTGGACGATGACCTCCTGGATGTGGCCATGGCGTTCGTGTGCCTCTGCGATGTGCGCCAGTGCCTCCGCTCGGTCTCGACGGCTCTCACCGATGCCCACGAGGATCCCAGTGGTGAAGGGTATTCCGAGGCGGCCGGCGGCCTCGATCGTGGCGATCCGGCGCTGTGGGGCCTTGTCCGGTGCGCCTCGATGACAGGCCAAATCCTCGCGCGTGGTCTCCAACATCATCCCTTGGGAGGGAGCCACCTCCCGTAGCACGCGGAGCTCGTGCTCGGTGAGGGCCCCGGCATTTGCGTGAGGCAGGAGCCCGGTCTCATCCAGCACCACCCGGGCTGCGTGGACCAGATAGTCCACCGTGGAGGAGTGGCCGTGGGAACTGAGCCACGCACGGGCAACCTCGTAGCGGTCCTCAGGTGCTTCACCCAGGGTGAACAAGGCTTCATGGCACCCGGCCATGGCGCCGGCGCGTGCGAGCGTGACCACTTCGTCGATCGGCATGAAGGCCGAGTCCATGCGTGCGGGTGGCTGAGCGAAGGTGCAGTAGCCGCAGCGGTCCCTGCACAGCTTGGTGAGCGGGATGAACACCTTCGGGGAGTAGGTGATCCGTGTTCCGAAGGTCTGGTCACGTCGCTCCCTTGCCATCTCGGCGAGCTCAGCGGTTGGCGAACTCATGAGGTCGTCGAGGAGTCGACGGCGCTGCGAGCCGGCCGGCGGCGGGGCTGGAAGGTCGGTGAAGGTCAACGCGGGCTCCTCGTGGCTGGGTTCGTCGGTGCGCTCGAACCGGGGCCAGGCCGACCGGCGATCTCCGTTGGCCCGAAATCCTCGTCGCATTGCCGGCAGTGGAAGCCGAGATCGACTTCGGTGCCGCAGGGGCATGCACGAGGATCGTCGGCGGCGCGCCGTCGCTGAGCCAGCGGTCACCCCAATCCATGAGGCCTACCAGCACAGGTGAGAGCTGCGTCCCATGTCGGTGAGGCGGTACTCGAAGCGCCGGCTGGGCCATGTACTGGCGCCGCGAGAGAACGCCTGCGCTCACCAGTCGGCTGAGGCGTTCCGAGAGCACGGCCTTCGGGATTCCCAGGTCCCGACGGATCTCCTCGAAACGGCGGATGCCCCGGAAGGTGTCACGCAGGATGAGGATGCTCCAGCGGTCACCGATCACATCGAGCGCACGGGCGATCGAACACGCAGGGGATCCTGACGTCAGGTCGGCGACCGGCTGAGCCGGCTCACCAGCGGGTGCGCCATCAGTAGCGGATTTCACGGGACCGGACCCTAACACGGTTCGCTTTCCGAACCGTGTTGGGAGCACTTCTGGAACACTCAACCCAGAAGGGATCTCGCCGCCTTCGCCACCGCATCCGAGGTGACACCGAGCTTCTCCATCACCACCGGCCCGGGAGCGGACGCTCCGAATCGATCGATACCCACACTCGCTTCGGCCCAACGCTGCCAACCTGTGGTCACGCCCGCCTCCACCGACACGACCGGCACGCCGGGTGGGAACACCGAGGAGCGGTAGTCGTCGCTCTGGGCCTCGAAGCGCTCCCATGTGGGCATCGACACCACGGACACAGCTACGCCATCGGAGCGGAGCAACCGCGCCGCTTCGAGCGCCACCGCCACCTCGGTGCCGGTCCCCACAAGCACCACGACAGGATCATCGTCGGTGTCGAGCACGTAGGCGCCCTTGGCCACACCGTCGAGCGCGAGCGACGCGGTCCCTTCAAGGGTCGGCGTCGACTGGCGACTCGTGATGATGGCAACCGGCCCGTTGCCCTCGACGGCCAACTTCCACCGCCCGACACCTCGTTGCCGTCCGCTGGCCGGAGGACGGTCAGACCGGGGATCAGGCGAAGCGACATGATGTGTTCGACCGGCTGATGGGTGGGGCCGTCCTCGCCGACGCCCACCGAGTCATGGCTCCACACGAAGACGCACTTCGCACCGCTCAGCGCTGCAAGGCGTACCGCGGGGCGCATGTAGTCCGAGAAGACCAAGAAGGTGCCCGAGACCGGAAGGACACCACCGTGCAGCGCCGCACCGACCAGTGCGGACCCCATCGCATGCTCCCGGATCCCGTAGTGGATCTGCCGGCCACCCGGTGTCGACCGCTGGAAGGCCGTTGTGTCGCTCAGCTTCGTGCCGGTGTTGCCCGTCAGGTCCGCGGAGCCGCCGAGGACTCCGGGTACGACACGGTCGACGGCGTTGAGGACCGACTGGCTGGCGACACGGGTTGCAGGGGAGTCGCCCTCAGAGAAGCTGGGGAGCGTCTGCACCCAGTCGTCGCCCAGGGGACGCGACGCCAGCGTCGCCTCCCATTCGGCGGCGCGTCCCGAGAGAGCCGCAGCACAACGCTGCTCCCAGTCGAGACGGGCGGGGGTGCCCCTGCGCCCGGCCTCGCGGTAGTACGCGAGCACGTCGTCGGGCACCCAGAACGGCTCGTCGGGCATGCCCATGACCGCCTTTGCCTCGGCGATCGTGGTGGCGTCGAACGCGAGGCCGTGCGCGGCGGGGTCGTCGAGGTGTGTGGGCGACGGGTATCCGATGTGGCTCCGCATGATCACCAGGCTCGGACGCTCGTGTTCGGCCCGGGCAGCGACCAGGGCTGCTTCCATGGCGTCAAGGTCCTCAGAGGCGTCGCCCAGGTCCGTCACGTGCCAGCCGTAGGCCTCGAAGCGTCCGACAGCGTCGTCGTCGAGTGCCAACTCGGTGGGCCCGTCGATCGAGATGTGGTTCTGGTCGTAGACGTATACCAGCCGACCCAGGCCCAGGTGACCGGCCAACGAGGCTGCTTCGTGGGAGACACCCTCCTCAAGGTCTCCGTCGGAGACGATCGCGTGGATGTGATGGTCACAGACGTCCTGCCCGAAGCGTTCACGAAGCGACTGCTCGGCCAGCGCCATGCCGACGCCGTTGGCGAACCCCTGTCCGAGCGGTCCCGTGGTCACCTCGATGCCGACGGTGTGGCCGACCTCGGGGTGACCGGGCGTCGACGATCCCCATTGCCGGAACTCACGGAGATCATCGAGGGTCAGGCCGTAGCCGGCGAGGTACAACATCGCATACTGGAGGATCGATGCATGGCCGCAGCTGAGGATGAACCGGTCGCGGTCGGCCCAGTGCGGAGCCGTGGCGTCATAGCGAAGCACCCGGGTGAACAGCACATGGGCAAGTGGCGCCAGTGCCATCGCAGTGCCTTGGTGCCCCGAACTTGCGGCATGTGGGGCATCCATGGACAGGCCGCGGATCACGTTGATCGCGCGGAGTCGAGGTCGTCGGCCTGCGTCGTGTCGTCACTCGGGGTCATTCGCTGTCACTCCAGTCGGATCGCGCGGTGTCTGCTTTTCCGCTCGCGTGGCGTGTCCGGGAACCGAACTCCAGGCCGACCGCATGCTACAGACCCGTGGGACCGGGTCCCGCAGGGCTCGAACGAGGGTGATCAGGGGCCGATCCGAATGACCAGAACGACGTGTCCCACCGCCTCGTAGCGTGCCGGACCACCCCAGAGCACACTGCTCGCGAGCGGCCCGACGACGTGCCCCGCCTCCGGTTGTGCTGCGGCCCGGTACCCGTCGGGGAGATGACCGAGCCGAGGTCGTCGGTGGGCATCACCAGGGCTGTGCCGCCTGATCGCTTGCCGAGCACGGCGGAGAGCTGTTCGGCGACCGCGCGCTCACTGCGAATTGCGGGCCGGACTCTCATGCCGGGCGTCAAGGGCCTCGATGTCGTGAGTCCCAGCGCGGATCGCCGTGCGGCGACGAGGCGATCGTCCCCGGGAACCAGGAAGCCCACCTGTGTGACGCCGTGGAGACGGTCGGCCTCCACCGAGTGCAACCGTGCCTCCAGAAGCTCCGCGGCCGGGACGTCATCGAGGGCGACGAGTTGGCCGTCGATCACCGAGGTGATCGTCATGGGTGGTGTCGCGGCGTTGGTCATCGCCTCGGTGCCATGCACGAGATGAACCGACGCTGCCTCGGCGACGATGTCCACGAACAGGGCTCCGGCGCGGTGTTCGATGCCGTCATGGAGCAATCGGGTGGCAGCGCCGTCGCCACCGCCGCCGAGTCGACAGCCCACCAGGGAGACCTCGCCGGGCAGGCCGCCCACCGGACTGGGTGGGGCGCAGCTGACACTGAGGGGATCGGTGAAGAGGATGCGCAGCCGCCGCGATGGAGGCGACCCTGCCGTGACCGCAGACGCGTGAGCCGGCCCTGAGGCTCCTGGGCAACCCGATGCGAGATCCCCGAGATCGTCGAGGTGACCGAGCGATGCTTCTCCGGGGGCGAAGGCGACCACTGCAAGAGCCGGTGTACCACGCGCGATTCGTCCACCCATGAGCACTCCCGTGCTCTCCATTCCGGCAACGCCCGATGCCCCCAGGAGCGCGGTCAGGGCACTGGCGATGTCGACAAGTGCCCCACCGAACGGAGGACCCACGAGGCACAGCACCTCACTGAAGCCACTCGGAGAGGCCTCAAGCAGCGACCCGGCGCATTCGGCCACCGCGTGAGTGGGGATCGGATGCTCCGATGTGGCGACGGCCACCCGCGGACTCATCCCGGAAGCCGATCCATGCACATTCCCCGGTTCTATCAACTCTGCAACCCGAGCCCACGCGGCAGTGGCACGCCAGGTGGGCGCCCACCCCGTACGATGGCACGCCATGCGCCGCACGCTTTCAGAGTCGGACTCCCAGGCGCTGCTCGCGACCTACGGTGTCAGGTTCGCTCCCGAGGAGCTCGTCGGGGATCCCGATTCCGCCGTGGTCGCGGCAGAGGGGTTCGGCTACCCGGTGGCAGCGAAGCTCTGTGGTGAGAACATCGCGCACAAGACCGAGAGGGGCCTGGTACGTCTGTCGCTGAGGTCCGCCCACGAGGTGCGCGCCGCGGTGGGCGAACTGCTCTCCGCCGCGCTGCCTGACGACCGGGCCACCGGGGTGCTGGTGGCCCCGATGATCAGGGGCGACCGCGAGCTCATCGCAGGAATCGCCACCGACCCGCAGTTCGGCCCCACCGTGATGCTCGGGGTTGGAGGCGTCATGGCGGAGGCGGTGGCGGACGTCTCGGTTCGGCTTGCCCCGATCACGCAACTCGATGCCGCCGAGATGATCGAGGAGCTCCGTTCACAGGCGCTGATCGCCGCGTTCAGGGGTGAGCCGCCGGTCGATCGTGACGCGCTCATCGAAGTGCTCCTGTCGCTGTCGGATGCCGCGACGGCAACCGAAGGGGCCACAGTCGTGTCCGCGGACATCAACCCCCTGATCATCTGCGGCGGGGTTCCGGTGCCAGTTGACGCCCTGGTGGAGCAACAGGAGCGTCGGTGAGCGTCGCTCGCACCCATGAGAGGTATCGGGCTCTGTTCGAACCGCGCGGGGTGGTGGTTGCCGGGGCCTCCACCCACCCGGGCAAGTTCGGTTTCGTGAGCTTGCACAACATCCTCGCTTGCGGCTACCGAGGAGATGTCTTCGCCACCAACCGGGACGGCTCCACCGTTCTCGGAGTGGACTGCCTGCGCTCGCTCTCCGAGCTGCCCGAAGGTGTCGCCGACCTGATTTTCGTGTGCACGCCCAAGTCCGTCAACGCCGAACTGCTGAGGGTTGCGGCATCGAAGGGATTCGCGCCGCCTTCCTCACCACCGCCGGATACGGGGGAGGCGGGTGAGCAGGGCAGGCGCGACGAACGGGAGCTGGTGGCCCTCGCCGAGGATCTCGGCATCCTGCTGGTCGGGCCCAACGGCCAGGGTGTGGTGTCGACCCCGGCGTCGTTGTGTGCCCAGATAGTTGCGCCGTATCCACCCGCAGGGTCCATCGGGGTGGCGAGCCAGTCAGGCAACTTCGTGTCCAGCTTCCTCAACTGGTCGTGCGCAACGGGTGTGGGGATCTCACGGGCGGTCTCGGCGGGCAACGCAGTCGCCACTTCGGTTCCCGACTTCCTGGACTTCTACTCACAGGACCCTGAGACCTCCGTGGCTCTCGCCTACATGGAGGGCATCGAGGACGGTCGCTCGGTGGCCGCGACGTTCTCTCGGGTGGCCGCGGTGAAGCCACTGGTGGTGCTCAAGGGTGGTGCCACCGCCGGAGGGGCCAGGGCCGCCGCCGGGCACACCGGGTCGCTTGCAACCGACGACCGCACGTTCACGGGCGTGTGCGCCCAGAGCGGCGCCACCCGTGCGTCGACCGCGGAGGAGGCCTTCGAAGCAGCGGCGACCTTCGCCACACAGCCCCTCCCGGCAGGCAATCGCGTTGCGGTGCTCACCACCGCGGGTGGATGGGGAGTGGTGACCGCGGATGCGATCGTGCGTCACCGCGATCTGGAGTTGGCGACACTGCCCGATGACCTGCGCGATGCCATCGACGAGCTCCTTCCACCGCGTTGGAGCCGAAGCAACCCCATCGACCTCGCCGGCGGCGAGACGCGCGACACCGTCCCGGAAGTGCTGCGACTCGTCGCGGAACACGAGGAGGTCGACGCGGTGGTCCACCTCGGGTTGGGGATACAGGCCAACCAGGCCAGGATGATGCGCGAAGGCGGCTACTACGGCGTCGAAGGTGAGGACACCAACGGGATCCAGCGCATCGTCGCCTACCACGAACGCCAGGACGCCCGCTTCGCCGAGGCTGCGGCGGAGCTCTCGATGGCAACCGGGAAGCCCATCCTCACCGCGACGGAGCTGGCGATGGCGTTCCCGGGCAACGCCGGACCGACAGCCGTGCGCGCCGCGGGACGGGTCTGCTATCAGTCCGCCGACCGCGCGGTGACCGCGCTGGTTCATCTCGTTCGCAGGGCCCGCTTCCTGCAACGGAGGGCGTCGTGAGAGAAGGTCAGGAGCCCATGGCACCGCCGGTGGTTAGGCGGTCATCGAAGGCCCGCCGTAAGGTCGTCTCGCCTGGATCTCCTGCCGCCGGGGCGACGGTGTGGCTCGCCGTCGTGTGCCTGGTCGCGGGTCTGGTCTCCATGGCCGTGTCCTGGGTGTCCGGCCGGCCACCTGAGTCGCGGAGCACGACTGAGCACGGCGACCAGACCGCCGAAGCCGTACCCGTCACGCCGGTCCTGTCAGCACGGCGCGTGCCGGAGTTCACCACCGCGATGGTTCCCGGTCGTGCGATGGCGGCGGCTGTGAAGCCGGTGACCGACGCCGCTCCACCCGACACCTGCATAGGGGTGGGCGACGGCACCGAGTCGCTGTACCTGCACAACGGCTCGGCTCCGCTTGTGCCTGCCTCCAACCAGAAGATCCTCACTGCTTCGGCCGCCCTGGACCTCCTCGGA
This sequence comes from Microthrixaceae bacterium, assembly GCA_027493675.1. GTDB lineage: Bacteria > Actinomycetota > Acidimicrobiia > Acidimicrobiales > Microtrichaceae > JAMLGJ01. Next base: position 7,376 of record JAOSKI010000014.1, read on the forward strand.
CCCGACGAGACGTTGACGACCACCTTCGCCGGCAAGGGACCCATGCGCGATGGGGTCATCGAGGGTGACCTCTTCATGATCGGGGTGGAGATCCGGTCCTGACCACGGACGCCTACCAGGCTCGCCAGCAGCATGGGCACTTCCCCGAGACGGATCTCGAGGCTGTGGCGGATCGGCTGGTTGCCGGCGGCCTCCGGAGGATCACCGGGGCCGTGGTCGGCGACGCCGGAAGGTACGACGCTCAGCGAGGTCTTCCCGACTGGAAGCCGAGTTGGCAGGCTGGAGGGACGGTCGCGCCGCTGTCGGCACTGCTGGTGAACGACGGATGGTTGATGGATCCAGTCACAGGCGAGGGTCCGGGCGGCCCGGCGCCGGACCCGGCGCAGCACGCAGCTGCCGTCATGGCACGGCTCCTCACCGACCGGGGTGTCGTCATCGCCGGCGGGGCACGTTCGGGAACGACTCCCGCCAACCCCCACACGCTGGCGGTGGTGGAGTCACCACCCATGTCGACGATCGCCGAACAGGTCCTGACCTTCTCGGACAACACCACGGCGGAGTTGCTCCTCAAGGAGATGGGGGTTCGCTCCGGCGCCGGTGGCTCAACAGAAGAGGGGGTGGCGGCGGTGACCGCCTGGGCCCGCGAGAAGGGCCTCGTCGAGGAAGGCTGGGCGATGGCGGACGGCTCGGGGCTCTCCTCGGGCAACCGCGTCACATGCTCGATGCTTGCCGCTCTGCTCCGGCGCGCAGGCCCCGATTCGGTGCTGGCCGACGGGTTGGCGGTACCGGGAGGGACGGAACCCTCCAGGGCCGATTCACCGCCGGTGATCTTCCAGAACGCCTACGGGCGAAGACGGGCACCCTCAACGAAGTGAGTGCGCTCTCCGGTTGGTTCAGCGGCATCGAGGGCACGATGCTCGACTTCGAGTTCGTCCTCAACACGAGGGACCGACGGGTTGGTGTCGCAGATCTCGCTCTGCAACAGAGGCTCATCGATGCGCTGACGAATCAGCCGGTGCCACCACCCGTCGAGGCAGCGGGTCCGCTTCAACCATCCGACGACTGATGGTGACGGCTGGCTCTCCCCGTGTTCTCCGGGTTCGCGTCACGCGGTCCATTAGGGTTCGGGGTCGTCGTAACGCGACTGCGCCGGCACATCACCATGAACCACCGCGGCGAACGCGCCCCGCGAACCACAGGAGTCACCGTGCCAGGATCCGATGCCACCGACCAGACGACCCCGCCAGGGGCCCGGCCGTGGTCACCTCCACCTGCATCGAAGGGTCCCGTGGAGCAGCTCATGGAGCTGAAGGACCTGATCGTCACCTACGCCCGCCAGGAGACCGTCGATCCGCTGAAGACCCTGGGGCGCTATCTCGGCTTCGGGATCACCGGTGCGCTGCTGATCGGCCTCGGTTGGGTGTTCGCCCTGCTGGCGCTGTTGCGTGGCCTGCAGCGAATCTCGTTCTTCAACAACGTCGACAACCTGAACTACGTCATAGAGGCTGACGGCGGAACATGGAGTTGGTTGCCCTACCTGATCGTGACGCTTGTCGGCATGGTGGTCGCCGCCGTGTACGGTCGGATGCTCGTCAATCGTCTCGAACAGACTGGAGAGCCGAAGTGAGCATGCACAACGACCGGGTGACACCCGAGGACATCCGCTCGAAGCTCACCGAGATCAGGGAGAGGCCACCGAGCAGGTCGAGGCCGCCAAGAACCAGCTCATCGCAGTGGGTGCCCTGGTGGGGATCCTACTGCTGATCGTCGCATTCCTCCTCGGGCGGCGCGGTGGGAAGCGGGCATCCGCCGTCATCGAGGTGCGTCGCAGCTGATGATCGAGACACTGCGCGACCTCGCCGTCCGCAGGGTTTTCGGCGGCGGCATCCAGGGATCACTCGCGGAGAAGGGGATCGATTGGCTCGTCGATGAGGCACACGCCGCCATCCGCGGCGAACCACAGACGATCGAGGAGGTCAGGCTGCGACCTGGCGACACCTACACGGTGATCGCCAGGCCTCCCGCCACGCCGCGAGCGCAAGCTCGCCGCCACAGTGGACGCGCTGGAGACGACCGAGCAGAAGTTGAGCCGTGCCACCAAGCCGCAGAAGCGTGCGGCGCGGCGCCTCGCGAAGGCACAGCACCGTCTCGACCGTCGCAGGCCAGGGACGCCGCGTCACCGGCGAGCCGCCGCCAGGGAAGCCCGTCTGGCACGGCGCTTCGATGACGTGATGGCGCCATCGAAGCGACTCACCAGGGTTCGCTCGGAGCTGACGTCGGCCAGGCGCGAGCTCGAGAGATCGCGCGCCACCAGCCTCCGCGCAGTACGGGCCGCCCGGAGGCGAACCGCGACCTCGACCGTGTACGGCTGAGTGGCGGGGCCATGCCGGTCGTCACCCTGCCTACCGACGACCCGCCGCCACCGGGCATCATGTAGGCGTGCAGGTACGTCTTCGCAATCCATCGCGTGAGCTCACGATGAAGGGCCCGCTCCAGGTTGCGGTGCTGCTGGAGCGCCTCGAGATCAACCGCGAATCGGTGTTGGTCATCCGAAACGGCGAGATTGCGGCGGGGGACACGACCATCTCCGATGACGACACCGTGGAACTGCGACCGGTCATCTCCGGTGGTTGAGGGTGAAGTGCACCGTCTGCAAGGGCTCAGCTGTGATAGACCTCCCGCGCCACAACGCAAACTTCTGCGGGGAGCACCTTCTCGAGTTCTGCCGTCGCCAGGTGGAGCGCGCCATCGACGAGTTCGACATGCTCTGCGAGACGGACCAGGTGCTGATCGCGGTCTCCGGTGGCAAGGACTCACTGGCACTGTGGGATGTCCTGGATCATCTCGGCTATCGCACTCACGGGCTGTACGTGGGCCTCGGGATCGGGGACTACAGCGACACCTCCGGGGACTTCGTGCGACGATTCGCGTCACAGCGCGAGGGCGCGCTCACCGAGGTGGATCTTCTCGCCGAGCACGGGTACGACATCCCCGCTGCGGCTGCGCACACCCGTCGCAGTCCCTGCTCCGCGTGCGGTCTCTCGAAGCGCCATGTGTTCGACCGGGTGGCGCTCCAGGGAGGGTTCGACGCCCTCGCCACCGGACACAACCTCGATGACGAGGCCGCTGTGCTGCTCGGCAACGTCCTGCGCTGGCAGATCGAGTACCTGGAACGCCAACGTCCCCTGCTGCCCGCCCGCAACGGCCTCCCACGGAAGGTGAAGCCGCTGGTGAGGCTCACCGAGCGGGAGACCGCGGCCTACTGCATCGTCGCCGGCATCGAATACCAGGTCGAGGAGTGCCCGATGGCCGTGGGCAACAGGCACCTCGCATACAAGGAGACGCTGAACGACATCGAGGTCCGCTCGCCGGGGTCGAAAGCCGACTTCTACCTGTCGTTCCAGCGGCGAGCAGTGGGCTTCTTCGCCGATGCGGGAACGCGGGGCGTGAGGCGCTGGTCGTCTGCGATGGTTGCGGTGCCCCGAGCCCCTCAGAGGTCTGCGCCTTCTGCCGACTTGAGTCCCACGCCGGTGCATCAGGCGCCACGTCACCCGAGATGACCGAGCGGGTTCCAGCGGATCACGAGCACGAGGACGTCAGATGAACCCGGAACTCGAAGAAGGCGACCTGGTGCAGTTGATCGACTCCAAGGGCCGCCGGTACTCAGGGCGTACTGACTCCCGGCAAGGAGTTCCACTTCCACTCCGGGATCATCACCCATGACGAGCTGATCAGGATGCCCGAGGGGTCCACCGTCGGCTCCTCGCGAAGACAGGACTACGTCGTAGTGCGCCCGACGCTCGCGGAGTTCGTGCTCAAGATGCCACGTGGGGCCCAGGTCATCTATCCGAAAGACCTGGGTCCCATCCTCATCCTTGCCGACATCGGACCGGGCATGAGGGTGCTCGGAAGCAGTGTGGGCTCGGGTGCGTTGTCGATGGCGATGCTCCGCACCGGTGCGCGGATCACCGGCTACGAGATCCGCGAGGACTTCGCGAACCGGGCCCGTGCGAACGTCGAGCGGTTCCTCGGAGCGGCGGCACTCGACTGCTATCAGGTCGAGCTCCGGAACTGCTACGAGGGGAATCGACGAGAGCGGCCTGGACCGAGTGGTCCTCGACCTGCCCGAACCGTGGCAGGTGGTGCCCCATGCTGCGACCTCGCTGCGCTCAGGCGGGATATTCCTCGCGTACACCCCGAGTGTCATGCAGGTATCACGGCTGCGCGACGCTCTGTCGGCCCACGGGTTCTTCGCATGCGAGACCATCGAGGTTCTCAATCGGGGTTGGTACGTCGAAGGACAGGCCGTCCGTCCCGATCATCGGATGGTCGCACACACCGGATTTCTGACCCATGCCCGCCTCGCGGCCTGAGCGGACCGTGCGATGAACGGGCTGGACCTGATCCTGCTCATGGTGGTAGTGCTCGCCGTGGTCGGTGGCTGGCGACTCGGGCTGATCACCAGGGCGCTCGGGTGGGTGGGAGCGTTGATCGGTGGTGCGATCGGTGTGGTGGCGGTGCCGGCGCTCAACGACTGGATCCGACCACCAACCGACGGCGGGGTCCTGCTGTTGACCGCCGGCGCCTTCATCCTCCTGATCTCCGTCGGTCAGGCCATCGGGGTGGCAGTGGGATCGCGGATCCGGCCGTCCCCGGTCGAGCGCGGGCTCCATCGCTTCGATGCGGTCGGCGGATCCGCACGCTGGGGGTGATCGGCGTCGTGGCGCTGGTGTGGCTGTTGACCCCGCTGATGGCTTCCACCAGTGGTTGGGTTGCCTCGGCGACGCGCTCGAGCGCTGTGGCTCGCGCGGTCACTGACCACCTACCGGCGCCGCCGGAGTCCTTGAAGAGCCTCGAGCGGAGCCTCATCGACGGCAACTTCCGCAGCTCTTCACCGGCTTGGAGCCGGCCCCCTCGCTTCCCGGCCCCGCCCGAGGGCAGTCCGGTGAGCGCGGAACTCCTCAACGAACTTGCAGCGAGCTCTGTGAAGATCCAGGGCGAAGCGTGCACCAAGGTCCAATCGGGAAGCGGGTTCTCCGTCGGTGATGGCCTGTGGCTCACCAACGCGCATGTGGTGGCAGGCGCTGAGACCCTGCACCTGACCAGTGCCGATGGTGCCACGGGCACGGGGAGCGTGGTCTCGTTCGATCCCGAGTTCGACCTCGCGCTGGTCCATAGCGCGGATCTGAGCGGACCGCCGCTCGATGTCGCAAGTGCCCTGGACGGTGCCGCGGGGCTGGTGTTGGGATTCCCGGGTGGGGGAGCGTTCAGGCCCTCACCGTTCCTGCTGGGTGAAACGATGACGGCCACTGGCTATGACATCTACGACGAGAAGCTCGTGGATCGCGAACTCCTCGTGCTGGCAGCGGACTTGGGAGCCCGGAGACTCCGGTAGCGCCGTGGTGGATGCAGACGGACGCGTGTTGGGCGTCGCGGTTGCAGTCGCCCCGGATCGTGACGGTGTCGCCCTCACGCGCTCGATGGCAGCGCCGTTGCCGAACGGATCACCGAGGTTGGACGATCGGGTAGACACCGGCCCATGCCTCGGTTGAACCCTCCGGGTCACTCGGCTTCGATGAAGATGCACTCGCCAGGGCATTCCTCAGCCGACTCGATGACAGCCTCGAGCTCACCGTCGGGGATCTCAGCGAGGCCCTCGGAGCCGCCTGGGTCGTTGAAGATCTTGTCGCCTTCCTTGACATAGGCGAGACCGTCGTCGAGGAGTGTGAACACTGCGGGAGCGATCTCCTCGCAGGAGTCCGTCACCAGTGCACAGGTCTTGGTCGATCCAGACCTTCATCGCCATCTCATCGGCCTTTCCGTAGGGCCCGTCAGTCGGGCTTGATGCGTTCGGACGACCGTCGGGCCGTCCCGGTCAGGGCCCGAACCGTAGCGGCAGGGGAGCCAACCGACACAGTCCATCATAGCCGCTTCAGAGTTTCCACGGTGTCGGACAAGTAAATGTTGACCCATCTGGGCTGTGAATCGCGTCACAGCGCCTCCTTCACGCACTCTCCGGTACCGGCGCCCATGTGCCCCATCCGGAACCCTGCGCCATTATCGTCGGAGCAGGCGCTAGAACGGTTGTGAGCATTCCCGGCGTGAACGAGGCGGAGGTCCAGATGAGCACCGACGACGGCACAGAGCACGTTCCTGACCGCGACGACCCGGCGGACGCATCCGAGGGCGGCGATCATACGGCGAGGGTGGCGGAGCTCGAAGAGGAGGTGGCCGCACTCCTGCGGAGGTTGCAGGACACTCCCAAGCGCGTGCGGACCCTCGAGGAGCGGTTGCTCGAGACGAAGGGTCAGCTCACCCAGGCGGTCAGCCAGAACGAGAAGCTGACGTACACCCTCCGCGAGGCCCGCGACCACATTGCGGCACTGCGCGACGAGGTGGCGAAGCTCACCCAGCCACCCTCCGCGTACGCGACGCTTCTCGGCCACAACGACGACGGCACAGTGGACGTGCACGCAGCAGGACGCAAGATGCGTGTGGAGGTTTCACCGAGTGTCGACGTCGAGGAGCTCGCCACAGGCGCCGAGGTGGTGCTCAACGAGTCCTACAACGTGGTGATGGCCCGGACGCCCGACGGCGCGGGTGAGCTGGTCACCTTCAAGGAGCTCCTCGCGGATGGAGCCCGCGCGCTGGTGGTCGGTCGGGCCGACGAAGAGCGGGTGGCACCACTGGCCGACAGCCTCCGTGGCGTTCCGATCAAGGCGGGTGACAACGTCCTGATGGATCAGCGGTCGGGGCTCCTGATCGAGCGGCTGCCACGCGCGGAGGTGGAGGAGCTGGTGCTCGAGGAGGTGCCCGACATCGCCTACAGCGACATCGGTGGCCTCGACGAGCAGATAGAGATGATCACCGACGCCGTGGAGCTCCCGTTCGTGCATCAGGAGCTGTTCGCACGCTACGAGTTGCCGGCGCCGAAGGGGATCCTGTTGTACGGCCCGCCTGGATGCGGAAAGACGCTGATCGCCAAGGCTGTGGCGAACAGCCTCGCGCGCAAGGTCACCGAGGTGACCGGTGAGGAGGCGCGCAGCTACTTCCTCAACATCAAGGGTCCAGAACTGCTCAACAAGTACGTCGGGAGACCGAGCGCCACATCCGTCTGGTGTTCCAGAGAGCTCGTGAGAAGGCAGCCGACGGCACACCCGTCATCGTGTTCTTCGACGAGATGGAATCGTTGTTCCGCACAAGGGGAAGCGGCATCTCCTCGGACATGGAGGCGACGATCGTTCCCCAGCTCCCTCGCGGAGATCGACGGCGTCGAGGCCCTCAGGAATGTGATCGTGATCGGCGCATCCAACCGCGAGGATCTCATCGACCCTGCGATCCTGCGTCCCGGGCGCCTGGACGTGAAGATCAAGATCAACCGCCCCGACGAGGAGGCGGCCCAACAGATCTTCCATCGGTACCTGGAACCCGGGCTGCCGCTCGATCCGGAGGAGGTCGAGCGGATGGGCGGAGGTGATCCGGCCAAGGCGATTGACGCGATGATCGAGGCCACCGTCGCCGAGATGTACCGAACTGACGAGGCGAACCAGTTCCCTGGAGGTGACATACGCGAATGGGGACAAGGAGGTCATGTACTTCAAGGACTTCGCTTCGGGAGCGATGATCGAGAACATCGTGCGGCGGGCCAAGAAGCTCGCGATCAAGCGCGAGCCTGGCCGAGGAGGCCAGCGGCATCAGGGTGGGACGACCTCGTGGCGTCGATCCATCAGGAGTACAAGGAGCACGAGGACCTGCTGAACACGACCAATCCCGATGACTGGGCGAAGATCTCCGGGAAGAAGGGCGAGCGGATCACCTACGTGCGGACGCTCGTGCACCGGCACGACGAGGATCCCGTCGGTGGACGTTCCATCGAGCGGATCGGTACAGGACAGTACCTCTGAGCATGCGCCATTAGGGTTGGCCGCCATGGCCACCGCGAAGATCCTGGGGATCGAGACGGAATACGGAATCGTGGTGAGAGGTTCGATCGACGCGAACCCGATCGTCGCGTCATCGATGCTCATCAACTCGTATCTCGGGTCCCTGGCGGCTGAAGGAGACCCGACCCCCGCCGGATCGACTGGGACTTCGAAGACGAGATGCCGGCGAACGACGCACGATCAGACGCCGTACGGCTGTCGGTGGCTCCGGACGTGGAGACGCACCTGGTCAACGCGGTGCTGACCAACGGAGCGAGGTACTACGTCGACCATGCACATCCGGAGTACTCCGCTCCCGAGTGCGCGGACGCGCTCGGAGCGCTGCGCTTCGACCTCGCAGGAGAGGAGATCCTGCGTCGTTCGATGGTCTCGGCCAACAGGGTCCTCCCTGAGGGCCGTGAGGTGGTGGTCTACAAGAACAACTCCGACGGCAAGGGGAACAGCTACGGCTGTCACGAGAACTACCTGCTTGCGCGCTCGCTGCCCTTCGGCGACATCGTCGCGCACGCCACGGCGCATCTGGTCACTCGTCAGATCTTCACCGGTGCCGGAAAGGTCGGCACGGAGCAACCGGGCTCACGCACCAACGAGCAGCCCTACCAGATCACCCAGCGCGCCGACTTCTTCGAGGAGGAGGTGGGGCTCGAGACGACTCTCAAGCGGCCGATCATCAACACCCGCGACGAACCGCATGCAGACTCCTCGAAGTACCGTCGGCTGCACGTCATCGCCGGTGATGCAAACGTCTCCCAGACCGCCACGTTCCTCAAGCTCGGCACCACTGCGGTGCTGCTCGCGATGGTCGAGGATGGCGCAGCGGGAGAGCCCATGCGACTCGCCACCCCGGTCGATGCGATGCACGCCGTGTCGCGTGACGTGTCTCTGTCGAACACCCTTGCCATGCACGACGGCTCGCGCCTGAGTGCGCTCGATGTGCAGTGGGATCTATACGCCAAGGCACGACGGTGGGCGGAATCCCACGGGCTCGATTCGGTCGGGGGCGAGCAGGTCGGTTCGTTGATCCTCGACCAGTGGCAAGAGGTCCTGGAGGCTCTCGAACGGGATCCGATGGAGCTCTCGGACCGTCTGGACTGGGTGGCCAAGTACCGCCTGTTGTCCGCCTACCGCGACCGCCACGACCTTGAGTGGAGCGATGCGCGCCTGCGTGCCATGGACCTCCAATACCACGACCTGAGGCCTTCGTCGGGTCTGGCGTCACGACTCGGCCTCGTGGAGCTCGTGGACCACGCCGATGTCATCACAGCGGTCACGGATCCCCCCGCTGATACTCGCGCATATTTCAGGGGCCGTTGTCTGGAGCGCTTCGGTACCTCGGTCGTCGCGGCGAACTGGGACTCGGTCGTCTTCGACGTCGGCAGTACCTCCCTGCAACGGGTGCCGATGATGGAGCCGACCAAGGGCACCGAGGCTCATGTCGGCCACCTGATCGACCGCTCGGAGTCGGCTGCTGAGTTGCTGGGGCATCTCCGGGCGTGAGTTCGCCCAAGACCCTTCCATTGGTGTCGCACGGTGACTAGCGTTCTGCCCATGGGAGACATCACGTTCGCTCCACCACACCCGAACAACTCAGCACGCCGTCGCCGCAGCAGGTTGCGCAGGGCCGGAATCGCCGTGCTACTGCTGGGAGCGCTGACGCTGCTGGCCGCGGGTTGTCTCGGCCCGGTCACGAAACTGAAGAAGATCGAAGCGGTCCGCTTCCCCGAGACGTCCGACCCATCGGTGGTGCGGGTTGGTGACATGTACTACGTCTATGGTTCGAACAACCACCTCGCGCCCCCGATCTTCTCCACCAAGGACATCAGCCGCGGCTACTCGCTGGCACAGAAGAACCGAAGCACCATCGAGGGAATGCCCACGAAGCCGAAGTGGATGCGATCCTCCACGCAGCTCTGGGCTCCCACCGTTGGCAAGTTCGGCAATCGCTGGGTCATGTTCTTCAGCGGCGACCGCAAGAACCCGCCGCAACCGAACAACCCGCAATGCATCGGGCGCGCCTGGGCGACGCGGCCGACAGGCCCGTTCGTGCCGGAGCCCGGTCCTTGGAACTGCGGGATCGGAGGTGTGGGCGGTGCTCTCGACCCACAGCTGTTCACCGACGCCCAGGGCAGGCGGTTCCTGCTGGTGGCATTCGGCAACACCGAGAGCCCGATCCATACGATTCGCCTCGACGGCAATGCCAACGCAGCTGCCTTCCCGGTTGCCATCCTTCAGCGCAAGCACCCCTGGGAGTACCACTTCATCGAGCAGCCCGCAAATGGTCTACGACGCCGGTCGAAGGAACTACATACCCGACGTACTCGGCCGGGCGCTGGTATGAAGGCCGGTACTCCACCGGCATCGCGCGCTGCGCCACACCGACCGGCCCCTGTTTCTCGGATCCCAGCGGTCCCTGGGTGAGATCTTCCAACGGTAGGAGCGGTCCGGGCGCAATGAGCTTCTTCTACGACAAGGATGGGGCAACCCGGGCGATCTTCTCGACCTTCAGGGCAGGTTCTGAGACCACCAACGGCGGACGTTCCGCATCGGTGTACTACGTCGACTTCGATCCGTCGATGGCTCTCACCGTCGTGAAGTGACCGGCGCCGCGAGAGGTTGTCCTCACGACCTCTAACCTGTCCGTGACACCGGAAGCACCTGGGTCCCGGCTACGGTGAACGCGCCAGCGTCAACGCCGCACAGACGTCAGGAGGAGTTCCTATGCCAGAACGTGAGCAGAAGCGCAAGGCGGCCCCTCAGCGTGGTCGGCAGTCCGAGCACGAAGAGCTGGCCGCGCCGACCGAGGCAGGCGACAAGTTGAAGGCCGAGATGGACGAGCTCCTCGACGAGATCGACGGCGTGCTTGAGACCAACGCGGAGGACTTCGTCAAGTCCTACATCCAAAAGGGCGGCGAGTAGCCTACCGCGGGTGAACCTTCCGCTCTACAGCCCCCAGGACGACCCGGGTCCCGATTTCGCCGCCTTGCTGCGACGCACCACCGACCGACCCGAGGTCCCCTTCGCGGCCCTCGACGCCCAACTCCACGTACCCCACGGGACAACCTGCGTGGCGATCCGCTATCGGAACGGGGTGGTGATGGCAGGTGACCGGCGGGCCACCGCTGGGAACTTCATCTCGCACCGCACCATCGAGAAGGTCTTCCCCGCAGACCGCTATTCGGGGTGGCCATCGCAGGAGCCGCAGGACCTGCGATGGAGATGGTGCGGCTCTTCCAATTGCAGCTCGAGCACTACGAGAAGGTCGAGGGAGCTCCTGTGTCCCTCGAGGGCAAGGCGAACCAGCTCTCACAGATGGTGCGCAACCACCTCCCCGCTGCTATGACCGGGTTCGGGGTGGTCCCGATCTTCGCCGGGTACGATCCTGCGCGTACCAGTGGGCGGATCTTCCAGTACGACATGACCGGTGGCCGCTACGAGGAACACGACTTCGCCACCACCGGGTCGGGCAGTCTGCACGCGACAACGGTTGTGAAGTTGGGTTGGCGTAGCGACCTCGACGACGGTGGTGCGACCGACTTGGCGCTGCGAGCGCTGCTGGAGGCGGCCGACGAGGACTCCGCCACCGGTGGCGTGGACGTGGTGCGTGGTATCTACCCGGTGGTGGCGACGATCGACGACTCCGGGTTCAACCGGATCGACGACGAAGCGCTGTCGCAACGCTACGCAGAGCTTCTCGACGAATTGAGGGAGGTGCGGTCATGACCATGCCCCCCCCTCCCCCCCCCCCCTCCCCCCCCCACTATGCTATCAACGGTCCTGACCACCCCCCTGACCACCACCCACCCCCACTGGCGAAATGGTCATTCCCACACCGGAGGTGCGGTCATGACCATGCCTTTCTATGTGGCCCCTGAGCAGGTGATGAAGGATCGGGCGGACTACGCCCGCAAGGGCATCGCCCGCGGCCGAGCGCTGGTGGCGGCGATCTGTGCGGAGGAATCGTTCTCTGCGCGGAGAACCCCTCACGCATGCTGCGCAAGATCTCGGAGATCTACGACCGGATCGGCTTCGCAGGCGTCGGCAAGTACAACGAGTTCGACCAACTGCGTATCGCAGGCATCCGCCATGCTGATCTCAAGGGATATGCCTTCTCACGTGAGGATGTGGACGCACGCAGCCTCGCGAACCAGTACGCGCAGATCCTCGGCAACGTGTTCACCCACGAGATGAAGCCGATGGAGGTGGAGATCCTCGTGAGCGAGGTGGGCCAGAGCGCGGAGTCCGACCAGTTGTTCCACATCCTCTACGACGGCACGCTCGTCGACGAGGACCACTTCTGCGTGCTGGGCGGCGACTCCGAGGCGGTGGCCGGACGCATGGCGGAGGACTGGAACGCCGAGGCGGGCCGGGACGAGACGATCGCCTTGTGCGTTTCCGCCTTGGCGGGAGAAGACCGCACGCTGAACTCACTGGAGCTCGAGGTGGCGATCCTCGACCGATCCGCTGACCGACGGCGGTTCACCCGCCTCAGCGACGACGTGGTCGCGAGTGCGATCGGCACCTGACACGCCTAGCCTGAACAGGTGACCCACGAATGACCGCCCCAACGAACCGTCACACGGTTAGGTTGAGTCACCGATGCAACGCAGGATCTACGGCCTCGAGAACGAGTACGGAGTCACCTGCACCCTGCGCGGCCAGAGGCGCCTGAGCCCGGACGAGGTAGCGCGCTACCTCTTCCGACGGGTTGTCTCGTGGGGTCGGTCTTCCAACGTGTTCCCTGTCCAACGGCGCGCGTCTCTATCTCGACGTTGGATCACACCCCGAGTACGCCACACCCGAGTGCGATTCCCTGGCCGACCTGGTGGCGCACGACAAGGCTGGCGAGTGGATCCTCGCCCAACTCCAGGAGTCCGCGGAGCAGCGACTGCTGGACGAAGGCATCCGGGGCGATGTCTACCTGTTCCGCAACAACACGGACTCCGCAGGAAACAGCTACGGCTGCCACGAGAACTACCTCACCACCCGGAGCGACGAGTTGGTGCGGTATTCCGAGGTGCTTATCCCGTTCCTGGTGAGCCGTCAGATCTACGGGGGTGCCGGCAAGGTCCTGAACACGGCCCGTGGGGCGCAATACGTCGTCTCCCAGCGTGCCGAGCACATCTGGGAGGGTGTGTCCTCGGCGACTACGCGCTCACGGCCGATCATCAACACCCGCGACGAACCGCACGCAGACTCCGAGCTGTATCGGCGCCTGCATGTGATAGTCGGCGATTCCAACATGAGCGAATACGCCACATACCTCAAGGTCGGTGCCGCGTCACTCGTTCTCAGGATGCTCGAGGATCCAGGAGTCGTCCTACGGGACCTCACGTTGGAGAACCCGATCCGGGCGATCCGTGAGATCTCCCACGACCTGGAGCTCCAACGGCCGGTGAGGCTTGCCAACGGGCGCGAGCTAACCGCATGGGAGATCCAGTCGGAGTACCTCGAACGCGCTTTGCGCTACGCCCAGAACCACGAGATGTCGCCCCAGGAGAAGCAGGCCCTGACGATGTGGGAACACGTGATGTCAGGGCTGGAGACAGACCCGATGAGCCTCACGCGAGAGGTCGACTGGGTAACCAAGCGGTCTCTGCTGGATGCGTTCATGGCCCGCCACGGGCTGGACCTGGGCGACCCGCGAGTAGCGCTGGTGGACCTCCAGTACCACGACATCCAGCGGTCGCGTTCGGTCTTCTACAAGCTCCAGCAGGCCGGGCACGTCGAGCGCTGGTGACCGACGCGGACATCACCGAGGCGATGGAGACCCCGCCGCAGACGACACGGGCCCGCCTGCGGGGTGAGTTCATCCGCATGGCCAAGGAGCGCAAGCGCGACTACACCGTCGACTGGGTCCACCTGAAGCTGAACGACCAGGCGCAACGCACCGTGTTGTGCAAGGACCCGTTCCGGTCGAGCGACGATCGTGTCCGGCGTCTGATCGACGGCCTCTGACGCGCCAGAGCGACCTGCTGTGCCACGATTCCGCTCCGCCCGTGTGGTGAAGGTGCTCTCGGAGCGCCCCGGCCTGCAGCGCGTGGAGGTCGTGATGGACGACGAGAGCCTTGCCCGCGCATATGCGCTCACCGAGTTGATCGGCCCTACCGCAGTTGGTGACTCGGTGATCTGCAACACCACTGCGGTCGACCTGGGGTTGGGTACCGGGGGTTGGCACGTCGTGCACTGGAACACGACTCGCTCGGAATTCGCTGCACCGGGTCCGGACCACATCATGAAGCTTCGCTACACGAGCCTCCAGGCCGACGTGGGGACAAGTGAGTTGCTGTATCCGGAGGCGGCGGACAGTCCTCTGGGAGGCACACCCGTGGTGGTCTGCACCGTCCACAGCCAGATGGCGATGGTGGCCCTGGGATTCGCCCATGAAGCACCCGGTCGTCGCCTGGCCTACGGATGACCGACGGAGCAGCTCTCCCTTTGGCGCTGTCCGACCTCGTGGACGATCTGCGCCGGCGCGGCCTGCTCGTGGGCAGCGTCACCGCAGGGCACGCTTTCGGTGGCGACCTCGAGGCGGTCACACCGGTGGCCGCGTTGGGGCTCGCCAGGCACGTCCTGGGCGCCGACGCGATCGTGGTGAGCATGGGCCCGGGCGTCGTAGGCACCGGCACTGCCATGGGAACGTCCGCGATCGAGGCATCATCGCTGCTGGACGCGGCTGAGCTGCGCGACGGACTCCCGATCCTCTGCGTGCGCTGCTCCGAAGGTGACCCCCGATCGCGACACCGTGGGATCTCGCACCACGTGGGCACGACGTTGGGGTTGACGCACTGCACGCCGCTTGCGGCCGCGGTTCCTGTGGGTGTTCGGGACCTCACGGGCGTGACCGCGGTGGAGACCCCTGACCTACCGGATCCTCGCTCGCTGTTGGATGCCCACGACTTGGAGGTGACCACCATGGGCCGTCGCTACGAGCAGGACAGGTTGTTCTTCACCGCCTCGGTGGCCGCCGGGGTGCTGGCGGCTCGCTCGATCGACCGTAGTACCGGCATCGGGCAGGGCTAGGGTCGCTGCGGTGGACAAGTTCACGCGGCTGTTGAACCTGATCGCATTGCTCCAACAGGCAGGGGTGGCGCTCACCTTCGCCGAGATCCGCGAACGGCTCGCGGATGAGGCCTATCCACAGCATGATCCGGAATCAGCCCGGCGTGGATTCGAACGTGACAAGGCCGACCTGCTGGCGATGGGGGTGCGGTTGGAGTCCGAACCAATCCTCGACGATCCGTCTGTCACCGCGTACACCATCGCCACTGGTCGCACCGCCGGTGCCGGGCGAGGACACGGCTCACTCAGCGGCGTCGTGTCGGATCCGGGATTCACCCCCGGCGAGCTCGCCGCATTGCGCTTCGCTGCGACAGCTGTTGCGCTGCGCGGCGAGGCCGTTGACAGTGTGACCGACGCCTCCGACGGTCTGCGCAAGTACGGGGGAATGGGGACCCCACCGGCCGAACGCACTGTCGCGGATCTCCGCCTCGACGACAACGTGGCCGATCTGTTCGCTGCTGTGCTGGACTCGGCCCCGGTGGGCTTCACATACGCGCGCCGCACCAGGCGGGTGCTGCCGTTGCAGTTGGCGAACCGCTCGGGACACTGGTATCTGCGCTCACAGGACCTGGACGTCGGTGAGTCCCGCACCTACCGTCTCGACCGCTTCGAGAGTCCGGTGCTACGTCTCCCTCCCGTGGAGACGGCCGGCCTCGCGCTCACACCGGGGTCCTCAGGCGTCGACGGAGACGAAGTCAGTCATGGGATCGCTGAAGCTCAGGCCGTGGGAGTTCGGTACCTCCGAGCCTGTGCGCGTACTGGTAGAGATGGACACCCCGGCGGCGGCGGTGGCAACCGCTGGTGATCCGGGGCTGGAGGTGCTCCGCGAAGGCCCGTCGGCAAGTACGGTGGCCCTCTCGGTGCGCAACCCCGAGGGGCTCTGGTCCTGGCTCTTGTCGTTCCTCGATCGCGCCGAGGTGCTCGAGCCGCCGGAGATGCGTGATGCGTACTGCAGGCACCTCGAGTCGATCGTGGCCGGTTCCGTCCCTGACCCGGCGTCCACACCATGAGCGCACGGCGCCCCAAGCTGACCGAGGGGGAGCGCGTCGAGGTGATGCTGAGCGTTCTGCCCTGGCTTGCGAGCAAAGGCGGAGCGCCCCTGCGCGAGGTGGCCGAGAGCTTCGCAGTGGACCCCGAAGTGCTGCGTGCAGACCTGATGAAGGTCTTCTACGACGTGGAGCCGAGTGTTGGTGCAGACTCGATGGTCGAGGTGGACATTGACGAAGACGACGATGACTTCGTGACGGTCCGCCTTCCAGGCTCCTTCGAGGAGCCGCCACGTCTGGACCACAGCGAAGCGTTGGCTCTCCTGGCCGCTGGTGGCGCGCTGGTCGCGGAGCGTGGTAGCGAGATCGCCTTGGTCCCGGCGTTGGACAAGCTCCGTTCCATCCTCGGCCCGCGTGCGGCCCAGGCATTGGAGGTGGACCTGGGTGGCGGGGACCCCGCGGTCCGCGACCTGCTTGCACAGGCGCTCGAAGCACATGAGGTGGTCGAACTGCACTACTTCTCGTGGGGATCGGACGAGGTGGGTCACCGCCTCGTTGACCCCTGGGCGCTGCACAGCGTGCATGGACACTGGTACCTCACAGGCTGGTGCAACGACCGAAAGGCGATGAGGCATTTCCGCCTCGATCGCGTTCTCGCTGCGTCGTTGCCTGGGCGGCCCGTGACGCACGACGCTCCGAGTGATGTCCCACGACCACTCTCCGACCTCGGCGACGTCCCTCCCGAATCCCAGGTGCAAGGGCGCCACGTGAAGCTGGTGCTGCCGGCGACGGCGGTGTGGGTGGTCGATTCCCATCCGCTCGCCTCGTTCACCGACCACGGTGACAAGGTCGAGGTCACCCTCGTGGTCACACACGACACCTGGCTCGACCGGCTGCTCTTGAGACTGCCACCCGGGTCCACCGCCACCGACGACGACGGCGCCGATCTGATGCCACGGCGGGCTTCGGCGGCACGTCGGATCCTGGCGCGCTACCGCGGCGTCGGACACCCGGAAGCCGGGATGTAGCGTGCGGTGATGAGTTGGGACCCTCCAGGGGAGCACGGCCGCACCGGCGGGGAGACAGGCGAGACCATGGGACCGCAACAACTGACGACACCTCAGACCGACCTCACTCCACGCGCCGGACTCGACGACGACTCGGGGCCGTCCCCGCTTCGCAATGCACCTCGAGTGGGCAGCGGTGATCATCGGCGCGGTCCTGATCGCGCTGCTCGTGCGCAACTTCGTCGTTCAGTCCTTCAAGATCCCCAGCGGATCGATGCAGCCGACGTTGATCGAGGGTGACCGGGTGCTGGTCAATCGCCTGAGCTACCGACTCCACGATGTGAACCGAGGCGACGTCATCGTGTTCTCCCGTCCCGACTCCGCTGCCGCGGGCCCAGGTGAGCCGGAGGACCTGATCAAGCGGGTGATCGCCCTACCCGGTGAGACCATCGAGGCGCGTGAGGGCGAGGTCTACATCGACGGCAAGGCACTTGATGAGCCGTACCTGGTCGAGGGGGACCAAGACCCTGAACCTCGATGAGCCCGTGAAGGTGCCCGAAGGCGAGGTGTTCGTAATGGGGGACAACCGCGGGAACTCCTCGGACAGCCGATTCATCGGCACCATCCCCGAGGATTCCGTGATCGGGCGGGCGTTCGCGATCATCTGGCCGCCATCGCGGTTCTCGGGGCTCTAGCCAGGACCGTCTGTGAGGACTCGAGCGGTGGGTCCGCTCACGATGTCCACACCGGCGCTGATCGCCGAACGGACCATGCGAGGGTGCTCGGCGCCCTCCGCCGCGACGATCCGGCCGAAGCGGTGCATGAGCGCGACGAGGCCTGCTCCGACCCGATCGGTCGGCACCGTGACCCCCTTGTATGTCGCGCTCGCGCAGAACCGCCGCGTGCCGCTCGGCGCCCTGGGGTTGAGCTGTGGGGACACAGGAGTGCAAGAGGCGGGCAGCGGGCGACTCCTCGCGTACGGCATCGAGGATCGCGAGGTCCGGAGAGCGCACCCACAGTCGTTCGAGCATTCCGAGCAGGCGAGCCTCTCTCACGACGTAGCAGGCCACGTCGGCATCCGTCGGCTCGACTGCCAGGGACGTCCGACCAGGCGCCGCCTCCAGCAGTTCCTCCATCGGGCAAGACCTGCGCACCGATCGCCCCAGGCCCCGCCGACGGCCACCTCGGTCTCCGCTCGGCCCGGAGCTGCGTGGTCGGGGATCCATGAGCGGCGCCGCTGCGCCAAGCGGTCACTACGAATGCATCCACACCCAGTACGTCCGCATCCGATTCGTCGATGCAAGGCAAGCCCGACGCTGACGTCTCCAGCCAGAGCGCAGGTGATGCCGGGGACCGCATTGCCCAATGGTGCCTGAACCCGGGGGTGCCGACGCAACCGGATCCCTGCGAACGCACCGGAGGAAGGAAATCTCGAAGGAACTTTTCAACCTGACAGGTGTTGGCGCCGAACTATGGGTGGTAGCCGACAGGAGAGTCCCGAATGGCACTGATTCGAGCAACTTGCAGCGACTGCGGAGACGTTGAGCTCCGTTCGCGTGACCTCAAGGTCCGTCGCTGCCGTGACAGCGAAGCCGCAACCTACCTGTTCAGGTGCCCCAGTTGTGCCATGATCGAGGTGCGAAACGCCGAGGCCCATGTGGTGGATGTGCTGCTTGCGGCTGGTGTCCACAGCACCGACTGGAGTCTTCCGGCGGAGTTGGAGGAGCGCCAGCACGGTGCGCCGATCACCCACGACGACGTGCTCGACTTCCATGACCTGCTCACCACGAGCGACTGGTTCGCCACCCTTGCGTCGATGACCGACCGCTGACGAGCGCCCGACTGGTCGACCCGCTGGGCGTGGCCTCGGGTGACCGGGAGGTGCCCGGGTAGCATTGGGCGATGATCGCGGTACACCAACCCGGCGTGTTCGGGTTCATCGTCGAGAACATCGGCGGAGGCGAGATCGTGGTGATCGCGTTCCTGGCATTGGTGGTGCTGGGACCAGAGCGCATACCGGAGATGGCACGTGGGGCGGGCCGGCTGATCAACAAGGTGCGCTCCATGAGCAGCGACCTTACCGGTGACATGGCCGATGTGATCAACGACCCATCGATGGGGCCGCTACGGGAGCTCGGTGAGTTGGCCACCCGGCCGCGCCAGAAGCTCGCGGAGTACGCGCTCGAGGCGGAGGCCGAGGAACGCCAGAGGCGAACCGAGAAGGCCTTGGAGGAGGCGACATCGCCGAACGTGGTCAGAGACGACCCCGTGGTGCCACGCCGCGCCGAGCACGACACCGCCGACGATCCGGCGGCCGAGCACGACACCGCCGACGATCCGGCGGCCGAGCACGACACCGCCGACGATCCGGCGGCCGAGCACGACACCGCCGACGATCCGGCGGCCGAGCACGACACCGCCGACGATCCGGCGGCCGAGCACGACAGGGCAGCGGGCTGAGTGTCACCCAGCGTGGGTCCGAGAATACTGAAGGGCGCAGAGCGCGATCCCGGCAACATGAGCCTGGGAGAGCACCTCCGCGAGTTGCGGAAGCGCCTCATCATCTGCCTCGCAGCGGTCGGGGTGGCACTGATACCGGCATGGTTCGCCTACCCGTGGCTGGTGGGCTTCCTGAACGCCCCCTATTGCGACGCACAGCAGTCTCTCGATCCCGAGTCGACCTGCAAGTTCCTCGAGACCAACATCCTGGATCCCTTCGCTCTTCGGATCCGTGTTGCCGGATGGGGTGCAGTGATCCTGGCCATGCCGGTACTGCTCTGGCAGGTGTGGCGCTTCATCGCCCCCTGGCCTGTATCGCAAGGAGCGCCGTTACGCCTTCGCGTTCGTCGCTTCGGGCACTGTCCTGTTCGCCCTGGGCGCTGCGATCGCCTACTACACCCTGACCAAGGCCACCGAGTTCCTGATCGGGATAGCAGGCACAGACGTGGAGGTGAGGGCCGGAATAGGCAACTTCACGCGCCTTGCGCTGTTGATGATGGTGTCCTTCGGGATCGGCTTCCAGTTCCCGGTGGTCATGGTCACCCTCCAGGCCGTCGGGGTCGTCACTCCCAAGAAGCTTGCGTCGTGGAGGCGTCAGGCGGTCCTGTTGATCGTGCTCATCGCCGCCGGTATCACCCCTTCCGGTGATCCGTTCAGCCTTTTCGCCCTGGCGATCCCGATGTACCTGCTGTTCGAGGTGAGCATCATCCTGGGCCGTCTCGGAAACCGCCGAAAGCGAAAGCGTGAGCAGGCCGCAGCGGCCGCAGCGGCTGATGGCCCCCGCTGAGGAGCCCGTGGGCACCGCATTCGACCACTCCTTCGCGCTTGATGAGTTCCAACTCCTTGCCGCAGAGGCGATCCACGACGGTCGCAACGTGCTGGTCGCCGCACCTACCGGTTCGGGCAAGACGGTGGCGGGGGAGATGGCCATCGAGCAGGCGCTGCTGAGCAACGGCCGGGCGTTCTACACAACGCCCATCAAGGCTCTGTCGAACCAGAAGTTCCGTGACCTCTCGATCACGCTTGGGACGCACAGGGTCGGGCTGATGACAGGGGACCACGTGGTGAACCCCGCCCGCCGGTGGTGGTGATGACCACTGAGGTCCTGCGCAACATGGTCTACGCGGACTCCGAAGCGTTGGAGGACCTTCAGTGGGTTGTGCTTGATGAGGTGCATTTCCTCCAGGATGCATACCGCGGTGCGGTGTGGGAGGAGGTGTTGATCCACACGCCGGCGGGGGTCCGCTTCGCATGCCTCTCCGCCACCGTCTCGAACGCCGACGAGCTCGGGGCATGGATCGAATCCCTCCGGGGTCCGATGACCACCGTGGTGGAGCACCGACGCCCGGTGGCACTCGACGTGCTCTACCTCGTAGGGGATCGCACCGCGCAGGAGGATCATCTCGTGCCGCTGCTTCTCGACGGTGGGCCGAATCCGTCGTGCGAGCGCTTCGACCCCTCCGGCAGCCGATCCACCACGGCCCGAGGTGGCGCCCAAGGTGCAGCCAGGGGTGGGCGGCCGCGATCCAGGTTCCGCCCACCGCGACGCACCGACACCGTGGAGCGACTCGATGCCGAAGGCCTGCTACCGGCCATCTACTTCGTGTTCAGCCGCAAGGGTTGTGACGAGGCCGCGCAGCGGTGCTTCGCCGACGGGGTGCGTCTCACAGGCCCAGCAGAGGCGACGCGGATCAGGAGCATCATCGAGGAGGCCACGGCCGACATGTGCGACGCGGATCTCGACGTCCTCGACTACGACCGGTTCACCGAGGCCGCCACTCGCGGGATCGCGCCGCATCACGCCGGGATGGTTCCCTCGTTCCGCGAGGCCGTGGAGCGCTGCTTCGCAGAAGGCCTCCTGGGGGTCGTCTTCGCGACTGAGACCCTCGCGCTCGGCGTCAACATGCCGGCGCGTTCGGTGGTGATCGAGCAGCTCAGCAAGTACTCCGGCGACGGCCACGCGATGCTCACCCCGGCACAGTTCACCCAACTCACCGGTCGTGCGGGCAGGCGGGGGGATCGACGATCGGGGAGCGGCGGTCGTGGCCTGGTCGCCTTGGGTCACCTCCGGCACCGCGGCGAAGCTGGCCGCGAGCCGCGAGTTCCCACTCGAGTCCTCGTTCCGGCCCACCTACAACATGGTCGCGAACCTCGTGAGCCGCTACAGCGAGGATCAGGCCCGTTCCGTGCTGGGAAGGTCCTTCGCCCAGTTCCAGCGTGACGCAGCGCTCGTGGGTCGCCGCGCACACCTCGATCGCCTGTCAGCGGAAGTCTCTGAGGCGACCGCTGAGTTGGCCGGATTGGCGGTGGATCCCGCCGATGCGGCCTCCTACCTGGAGCTGGTCGTAGCGGAGCGTCGTCAGGCGACGAGGACCGGGGTCGACGCCGAGGCAGTGCAGCGTTCCCTCTCCCGCCTCGTGCCCGGCGATTTGATCGAGCTCCCCGGTGGCGGTGGCCCCGGCCGACGCCTGCTGGTGGTGATCGCCACGTCGCAGCGCAAGCGGGGTGTGCAGGTGGACGCACTCACCGCACGGGGGAAGGTCGTGCGCACCCACGGCGGTGACCTCGACCGACCGATCGAAGCCCTCGGCCACATCGATCTTCCAGTGCCATACCAACCCCGTGACCCCGCGTTCACCAAGGCGGCAGCATCACGACTCAGGCGTGTCAACCCCAAGCGCCTTCGCAGGGCGAAGCCCTCCGGAGCCCGTGGCGCCGGCGCGGGCGCTGCGGAGCTTCCTGCAGCCCGCAGGGCACTCGAGGCCCATCACCTGCATGGGCACCCCCAGCGGGAGCTGGTGGGTGACCTGGCCGCTCGGATAGCGGCTGCCCGACACTCGCAGGATCGCAGAGGCCAGGGCATGGGGCGAAGCAATGCCGACCTGTTGGAGCGGCTCGATGCGGTACGCCACGCCCTGGAGCACTTCGATCACCTCGACGGTTGGAGGCTGACCGCGGCGGGACGACGCCTACGTTCGATCTTCCACGAATCCGACCTGCTGGTCTCGATCTCGATCGGCTCGGACCTCCTCGAGGGCCTCGATCCCCCTGACCTGGCCGCGATGGTGAGCTGCTTCACCCACGAGCACCGCGGAAGTGGACGGCCACCGCCACCTCGGCTACCGACGCGCGGACTGCAGGATCGCTTCGGCGAGCTCAGATCGCTGTGGCGGCGACTGTCGACTCAGGAGGCAGGCCTCGCCCTGCCCGTGACCCCTGAGCCGTCTGCGGGCTTCGCCACGGCCGCGCGCATGTGGTGCTCAGGTGCCGGACTCGGGATCTGCCTGGACGATGACCTCTCCGGTGGGGACTTCGTTCGCAATGCCCGGAACCTGGTCGACCTGTTGTCCCAGGTTGCGGGGTTGGGTTCGCCCGGAACAGCATCCGCGGCGGCCGCCGCGGCCGATGTGATCAGTCGAGACGTCGTACTCGGAAGCGGTGCTCCGCGGTGACGGTGCGGCGTGGTGAGGACTGGGGTGAGCAGGGTCCGCTCGCGGTCGGCGCAGCCGTCGCGAGCACCGACGCGGAGCTCACAGACGCCGTGAGGCAGTTCCTCAGCGGCGATTCGGCGGTGTGCGGACCGTCAGGAGAGCGTCGCTTCGACCGGCGCGAGGCAGGCCTCATGGGAGGTGACCTGCACCATACGCTCGGTTCACCACGGCACACCGTCAGCGAGCTCCATGAAGGTCGCGGCATGCGGCTTCCGATCGATGTTTGCACCGTCGAGGTGCTGGACGGAGCCGAACCGGAGCGCGGGCTGTGCTTCTGTGCGCACCTGCTCGCGACCACGGGACGTGGATCACCTTTCGCAGGACACACGCTGGTGGCGATGAACGCCGCCTACAGGGGTGGGGGCGAACCTGGCTCCCCGAGCGCACCCCGGCGACGGACTGATCGACACCATCGAGGGGTCTCTCGGGTTCTCTGATCGGCTGCGGGCCCGCAGGCGCTTCGTCACAGGAACCCATGTACCCCACCCGTCGCTCGTCACCCGGCGGGTTGCAGAGGCGGACTTCGAGTTCGCCTCCCCGGCGCGGTTGGTCCTGGATGGCCGAGACACGCTCCAAGCGCGGAGTTTCCGCATCAGGTGCCTTCCCGATGCGTTCACCGTGGTGGTCTGAGGCTTCCGAGGACACCGGCGCCCAGGCCGGTACCCTCCAGATGATGGAAGCCTGGCTGCTCGACGAATCACCCGGTACCTACAGGTGGGGGGATGTCGAGGACCCCGTTGCCGGACCGGGCCAGGTCCGCATCGAGGTTCGCGCTTCGGCGCTGAACCACATGGACCTCTGGTTGACAACGGGCATGCCGAAGCCGCCGTCGTATCCCCATGTGCCGGGCAATGACGTAGCCGGGGTGATCGAAGCGGTCGGTGACGGAGTCAGCGGGTGGTCGGTGGGTGACGAGGTGGTGGTGAACACCGCTCTGGTTCCCGCAGAGGCCCTGTCGATGGGAGTGGAGTCGGTCCTCCACGAGGAGATGCGCCTGCTGGGGAGCACTGCAATGGCGGTCACGGCCGCTTCTGCGTGGTGGACGCGCATCAACTGGCGGCCAAGCCGAAGAACCGCACCTGGGCGGAGGTGGCCACATACCCGGTCTGTCTCACCACGGCGTGGAGGCTCCTGCGTCGGGCCCACCTGAAGCGGGGCGAGGTCGTGCTGGTCACTGGGATCGGTGGCGGTGTCGCAACCGCGGCGATGAGCCTCGCGCTGCACCTGGGAGCCGAGGTGGCGGTCACCTCGCGTGACCCCGAGAAGCGTGCAAGAGCGCTGGAGTTCGGGGCCTTCGCGGCCTTCGACAGCAAGGACGCGTTCCGGTGTCGGCCGACGTGGTCGTGGACAGCATCGGGCCTGCGGTGTAGAAGCCTGCGATACGTACGCTGAGGCGCGGCGGTCGCATGTGCATCTGCGGCGGCACCAGCGGCTCCAAGGTGGAGCTCGAGTTGCCACGGCTGTTCTTCAAGCAACTCGAGATCATCGGCGCGAGTTGCGGCAGCCAGGAGGAGTTCCAGGCCGCAACCGACTTCATGGCCGACGGCCTGGAGATGGTCATCGACGAGATACTGCCCTGTCGGAGTATCCACGAGCCCTGGAGCGCCTGCGCGAGGGAAACCAGTTCGGCAAGATCGTGCTCGAACACTGACCACCCAGGTCGCCTTGACGCCGACCCATCGGCTCCGGTGCGTCGAACCGTCGTCACGCGGTCGGCAGTACCCTCGGAACATGGATCACGATGCGCCACGTGAGAGCGCCTCCGGGGTGGACCTCCAGGGCCTGAAGGACCGTGCGAGCTCGCTGATCGACGATCTGGCGGACTTACTCATCGGGATCTCCCACGACCTGTGGGAGCATCCCGAGACGGCATTAGCGGAGCATCATGCGCACGACCTGCTCACAGAGCGTCTCGAGGCCCACGGAATGGACACGCGACGGTCCGCCTACGGCTTGGAGACCGCATTCGAGGCCTGTGGAGGGACCCACGGTCGTGAGGTGGCGGTGATCTGCGAATACGACGCCCTTCCTGGCATCGGTCATGCCTGTGTTACAACGTCATCGCCGCAGCCGGGCTCCCGGGCGGGCGTCGCTGCGGCCGTTGTCTCCCGAAAGGCGCAGGTGACGCGGCATCAGGTCCTCAGCTTTTTGCGGAGGAGGGTGGCAGGCAAGGTGCTCATGGCCGCAGAGGGGCCCTGGAGGGGCTGGTGGCGAAGCCCTGATGGTGCATCCGCCGACCACGACCTCTCCTCGTTACAGACAGCATGTGATGCATCAGCTGCAAGGTGCTGGAGTCTTGTGTCCCAGTTACCAAAGGTTAACCTTAGCAATACG
>JAOSKI010000015.1 GCA_027493675.1 Microthrixaceae bacterium
ACCTCCTCGGCCAGCTCGTCGAGGCCGATGCCGCCGAGGCGGCTCACGGTGCCGCAGAAGTACTCCTCGATCAACTCCTCGCCGATGCCGATCGCCTCGAAGATCTGCGCGCCGGTGTAGGAAGCCGCTGTCGAGATACCCATCTTCGACATCACCTTCAGGATCCCCTTGCCGGATGCCTTGATGTAGTTGCGCACGGCAGCGTCGAAATCGGTGACGGTGGTGGAGCCGTCCTTGATCAGTCGCTCGATGGAGTCGAACGCGAGGTATGGGTTGATGGCGGCCGCTCCGTAGCCGAGCAACAGGCAGTGGTGATGCACCGTGCGCCTCACCGGTCTCCACGATCAGGCCCACCTGGGTACGGGTCTTCTCACGGATCAGGTGATGGTGCACAGCCGAGGTGGCGAGCAGCATGGGTATTGGTGCGAGGTCCTCGGTGGTCATGTCGTCGGACAGCACGACTATGTTCACGCCCTCGGCGATCGCCTGGGAGGCCTCGGTGCGCAGCCGCTCGAGTGCACGGCGAAGTCCAGGTCCTCCGGAGAAGGCCGGGTAGAGGCACCGGAGCTTGCGCGCCCGGAAGCGAGCATCGACCTCCTCGATGTGCAGGATCCGTTCGAGCGAGTCGTTGTCGATTATCGGATAGGGCAGCTCGAGCAGTTGGCAGCTCTCCGGGACCGGGGTCGAGGATGTTCGCCTCCGGACCGATGTTGCGCCCCAGGCTGGTCACCAACTCCTCACGGATCGCGTCCAGCGGCGGGTTGGTGACCTGGGCGAACAGCTGCTTGAAGTAGTCGTACAGCAACTTGGGTCGCTCCGAGAGCACGGCCAGCGGAGTGTCGGTACCCATCGAGCCGATGGCCTCCGCTCCGTTGCGTGCCATCGGCTCGATGAGCACCTTGAGTTCTTCGATCGTGTAGCCGAACGTCTGCTGGTCGCGGAGCACGTCGGGCCGCGACTCGGTGATGTGGGCGGTGTGGGGCAGGTCTTCGGAGGCGCTTGACGCCCTTGTCCAGCCACTCCCCGTACCGGGTGCGCCGCGGCCAGCTCGGACTTGATCTCCTCGTCGTCGATGATCCTGCCCTGTGAGGTGTCGATGAGGAACATGCGTCCGGGTTGCAGCCGACCCTTGCGTATGACCTTGGACACGTCGATCGGGAGCGTGCCCACCTCGGATGCCATCACGACCAGGCCGTCCTCGGTGACCCAGTACCGCGAGGGCCGCAAGCCATTGCGGTCGAGCACCGCCCCGACCACGGTGCCGTCGGTGAAGGTCACCGACGCAGGGCCGTCCCAGGGTTCCATGATCCCCGAGTGGAAGCGGTAGAAGTCGCGTACGGCGGGAGCCATGTCCTGATGGTTCTCCCATGCCTCGGGGATCATCATCAACATCGCGTGGGGCAGCGAGTAGCCGCCCAGGTGCAGCAACTCAAGTGCCTCGTCCATGCGTGCGGTGTCGGATGCTCCGGGAGTGCAGATCGGGAAGATCCGCTCCAGCTCGCCGGGGGTGCCCCCGCCGGGGAGCAACGGCGAGCTCAGAAGTGCCTCACGTGCGCGCATCCAGTTCTGATTGCCCTGCACGGTGTTGATCTCGCCGTTGTGCGCGACGTAGCGGTACGGGTGCGCAAGAGGCCACGACGGGAAGGTGTTCGTCGAGAACCTGCTGTGCACCAAGCCGAGCGCCGATGTGAAGGACTCGTGGTGGAGGTCCTCGAAGAACGCGCCCAGCTGGGGTGTCGTCAACATCCCCTTGTAGACGAGCGTACGAGCCGACAGGGACGGGAAGTACACCGCCGCGGTGCCGTCGGCCCCAGTGACCTCGTGCTCCATGCGCTTGCGGGCCACGTATGCAAGGCGGTCGAGCTCGATCCCGCATCGTTGCCCGGTCGCATCGGTCACGAACAGCTGCGTGAAGCGTGGCATCGCTGCTGCAGCGGTGGAACCGATCATCGAGGAGTCGACTGGAACGTCACGCCAGCCGAGCACCCTCAATCCCTCCGAGGAGCAGATCTTCTCGATGCCGTCGACCGCATCGCGCATCAACTGGTTGTCGGTAGGCAGGAACGCGATCCCTACGGCGTAGGCTCCAGGGGCAGGAAGGTCGAACTCGGCGGTCTCCGCAGGAATGCATCCGGAACCTGCACGAGGATCCCGGCACCGTCGCCGGTGTTGGGTTCGGCTCCTGTGGCGCCGCGGTGGTCCAGGTTGCACAACGAGTCGAGCGCCATGGACACCAGGTCGTGACTCGCGCGGCCGTGCATGTCGACCACGAACGAGACCCCACAGGAGTCGTGTTCGTGGGTCGGGCTGTACAGACCCGTTGTGGGCCGGCGTTCATGGATGGTCGGCATCGTCGTGGTCCTCGGCGTGTGGGCGCGAACGGCTACAGGGATGGATGGTCCGCGTCGTTGCGGTAGACAACGGTCACGGCGACGGTGCCGGCAACCTGGCTGCGAGGTCCGTGCGCTCAACTCGCGATGGCGACGGGGCAGTGCCCACAATCTAACCGCGTCCCGACCGCACTCCGCAACGCATTGCGAACCCGGGTGTTCGAGCCGGCACCTGCGCTCTGGAACATCCGAACCCCTACGGCGGGCCTACGCTGAGCCGATGGTTGCATCCGAGGATCCTGTCGACGGGCTCTGCGACTTCGTCGACCGGTCACCAACGCCCTGGCATGCGGCGCGCAACGCCGCCGACATGCTGGTGGCCGAGGGATTCGACGAGATCCCGGCCACTGCCGATTGGAGCGACCGTTGCAGGCGCGGCGTCGTGGTACGAGGTGGGTCGCTGATCGCGTGGAGTGGCGCACCCGGTGCGGATTCCACTCCGATGCGGTTCATCGGGGCTCACACGGACTCACCGGGGCTGCGGCTGCGCCCGCGCCCCGACCTCGACCGCGCCGCCACGCGTCAACTCGCCGTCGAGGTCTACGGGAGCCCACTGCTCAACTCCTGGCTCGACCGTGACCTCACCGTCGCCGGCCGGGTGATGGTGCGCGACCTGATGCGCCCGCAGGCGGCATTGTGCGGCTATTCCACCATCGCGGTGCCCTGTTGAGGGTTGCGCAGTTGGCAATCCATCTCGACCGCGATGTCAATGCGGGCCTCACGCTCGACCGTCAGCAGCACCTGCATCCCATCTGGGGCCTCAGCCCCGCCCAAGGCGCCGGCGGTGGCGGCTACGACGGCTTCCGCGGCTTCCTCGCGGAGTTGCTCGGAGTTCAACCCGAGGCGGTCCTGTCCTGGGACGCCCAGTTGACCGACGTCGATCCGCCTCGCCGGCTGGGTCGGAGTCAAGAGTTCCTCGCCGCACCGCGCCTCGACAACCTCTGTTCGTGCTTCGGAGCGCTCAAGGCGATGGCGGCACACCCAAAGGGCGCACAGCCTGCGGTGATCGTACTCAGCGATCACGAGGAAGTCGGTTCCACGAGCGCCACCGGCGCTGTCGGCGCATGGCTGGAGCAGGTGCTTGAGCGCATCACGATCGCCAACGGCGGTTCACGTTCGAGGCTCCTCGAAGCACTCGCGGGCTCCATGTTGGCCTCCGCCGACATGGCCCATGGAATCCATCCCAACTACCAGGACCGCCACGAGCCCTCACACCAGGTGGTCCTCGGAGGTGGCCCCGTGATCAAGCACAACGTGGGTGGGCGCTATGCGACCGACGCCACGACGGCCGCCGCGTTTCAGATCGCGTGTGATCATGCCGGGGTGCCATTCCAGGACTACTCCCACCGAGGCGATATCCCCTGTGGCTCCACCATCGGGCCCCTGATCTCTGCGGCCCTGTCCGTCGACACCGTCGATGTGGGTATGGCCCAGTTCTCGATGCACTCTGCGCGCGAACTGATGGCTTGCGCGGACGTGCAGATGATGTGCGATGCCTTCACAGCCTGGATGGCCACGGGCCCGGCGCGTCACCGCAGGACATGATGGGTGACGCCGGTCGGAAGCTGTTGATTGTCTCAGGAAACCTGTAGGATTGTGGGGTGCAACGAGAGGAAGCACTCGGGATACTCGGACTGGCGCCTTCCGAGGCGAAGGACTTCTCAGCGGTGCGCACCGCGTATCACCGCCGCATGCGTGCGGTGCACCCCGACCTGAACTCCTCCCCGAACGCATCCGAGGCGGCCGCCATGGTGAGCGCCGCCTATGACATGCTGGACCGCGCCTACCGGGCGCAACGAGTGGCCCGCGCTACCCGCGACGCTGCGGCTGCGCGTTCGCAGCCATCCGGTCGCGGTGGAGCCCGCTCCAAGGCACGGGTCCTCAACGACACCACTGTGACCGCAATGGGCACCACCACCGAGGTGTTCGATCTTGCGCGACGTGCGGGCGCCCTGATCGGCGAGGTATCCAGCGTCGATTCATCGTCAGGGATCATCTTGGTGGTGGCCGAGTTCCTGCACATGCCGCCCTGCCAGGTGAGCCTCAAGGTGATCAAGCGCGGGTCCGACCGCGCTCACGTGAGATGCGCTGTCGATCCCCTCTCCAATGGCGACGCGCCACCCGTGGCAGCTGTCACCCGCCTGGTGGCCCAGAAGATGGCCGAGACGGCGAAGCCCCCTCGGACAGCAGCACGCCGGCCGACTCGCGGTAGTCCACGACCGTCACAGGCTCGATTGCACCGGTGCCGGTGTACTGTCCGCGCATGGCAGCCACCATCGACACCAGGGACCCACGAACCGGCGCGGTGATCGCATCGGTGTGCGAACACGACGAGCACGAGGTCCGCGATGCACAGATGCGGGCACGTGCTGCTTTGCGCACATGGGCATCACTGAGCTTCAGGACGCGACGCGCGTACCTGCTGGAGGTACGTGACCGCCTGCTCGACTCAGCGGAGGACCTGACCGAGCTCATCTGCGCCGAGACCGGAAAGCAACCCGCCGAGGCCGTGACGACCGAGTTGATGGCCGTGTGCGAGACCATCCAGTGGTACTCCCGCAACGGTGCGGCAGCGCTCCGCCCGGTGCCCGTAGCTCCCGGCGTCCTTGCGCACAAGCGAGCGTGGAAGGAGTACTCCCCAATGGGGGTGATCGGGGTGATATCCCCTTGGAACTACCCATTCACCCTCTCGATGACACCACTCGTGACCGCCCTCTTCGCAGGCAACACCGTCGTGCTCAAGCCCTCGGAGGTGACCCCGACAGTCGGCCTGGCGATCCGCGACCTCTTCGCCGGCGGGCCCTATGGAGAGATCGTGCAGGTGGTCACCGGTGGCGGACCCACCGGTGAGGCGCTCGTTCGCTGCGGAGTCGACAAGGTCGTGTTCACCGGGTCCGCCGCCACCGGCCGACGGGTGATGCGAGCGGCTGCCGACTCCTGACGCCGGTGCTGTTGGAGCTCGGCGGCAAGGATCCGATGATCGTCGCCCGTGATGCCGACATAGCGCGGGCAGCCAAAGGCGCCGTCTGGGGGCGTTCCAGAACTCAGGTCAGACCTGCATGTCGGTCGAACGCGTGTACGTCGACTCGATGGTCCACGACGAGTTCGTGGAGCGTGTGGTCGCCGAGACGCTGCAGATCCGACAGGACGACTCAGGAGTGGGCGACATCGGATCGATGACCTTCCCGCCGCAACTCGAGAAGGTCGAGTCCCAGATTGCCGACGCTCTCGAGCGCGGCGCCAAGCTGCACACCGGAGGTAGGCGCCTTGAGAGGGACGGCCTGTGGTTCGAACCGACGGTGCTGACAGGCGTCGACCATTCGATGAGGGTGATGACCGAAGAGACCTTCGGCCCGGTCCTGCCGATCATGGCGGTCGCCGACACCGAGGAAGCACTCATACTCGCGAACGACTCCGAGTACGGGCTGAACAGCTCGGTGTGGAGCGAGGACAGGCAGCAGGCCGAGTCGTTGGCATCCCGACTCGACGCGGGCAACGTGTGCATCAACGACTGCATCGTCAGCTACGCGGTCACCGGGCTGCCCTTCGGCGGTGTGAAGAGCTCCGGAATTGGGCGGGTGCACGGCGCTGAGGATTGCGCGAGTTCTCCCACGTGAAGGCCGTGCTCGGTCAGCGGCGACTACCGACCGCCCGTGAGCCGTGGTGGTTCCCCGTGCCCGCGAGGGCGTCCGAATTGGGCATCGCGAGCATGCGCCTGCGCTTCGGGCATTCGATGGCCACCCGGCTGCGCGCGTTTCGACGCTGAGCCTCCTGAGGCCCTGCCAATTGGCCCTACAGGTCTTTCGGCCTATTGCCGATGCTGTGTCCGGGACCGTCGAACGAAAGGCGACACCGGCATGTGGCCTGGTGGTAGGTGGATCAACCTCGCGAAGAAGCGTGCAGACCACTTGACGGCCGTGCGTGGAGGCGCTCGCGGTCAACGAGGGAGCTGTACTGGTCGAGGCGGCTCTGGTTCTGCCGGTGATGATCCTGGTGGTGATGGGCATCATCGAGTTCGGCTTCGCTTTCGCCTCCTCGACCACCTCTACGGGATCGAGCAGGTCAGGCGCACGCCTGGGAGCCGCTGCGTACGCAACCGCCGGCACCATTCCGGCCAACCAACAGGCCGCAGCCGACCAGATCGCCGACACCGTCTCCGCTGATCTCGTGGGTCTCACCTCCGCGGACCCAGTGGGAATGCTGATCTACCGGGTCGACAAGTCCTCCAACGACGGGGCTCCGGTCGGCGGCTTCCCGGTGGACAACAACCTCACTACCTGCACCACCGACTGCATCCGCTACGAATGGGACGGCACCGAGATGGCATACGCCTCGGGCGCCTGGCCGAGCCCGGATGCATGCGGGATGGAGCTCGACTCGATCGGGGTGTACGTGTTGGCGAAGCACAACTACATCACCGGAATGATCGGCGACCACGTCTACGTGCACGGCGTGACCGTGATGCGCCTGGAACCCCTCCCATCGGACCAGTGCTCGGGTTCGGGCACCTGACCATGGCACCGTCCACTCACCTCCCCTGTTGCATCGAGCATCCTGAGCCGACACACGCGCAACCCGGCCGACGCCGCAGCGGAGAGGATGAGGGGGCTTCGTCCTGGTGTGGGTGGCGCTCATGTTGTTCATGCTCCTGGCAGTCGCAGGCTTACGCGGTGGACATGGGCAACTGGTGGCTGCAGTCCAACAAGCTCCAACGAGCGGTCGATGCAGGCGCACACGCAGGCGCTGTCTTCCTGCCGGGAAACGTCCCGCAGGCGAAGATCAAGGCACGGACCGAGGCGGCCCGCAACGGCTTCGACGACGGCATCCTCGCCGGTTCCGCGGATCCCCGGGTCAAGTCGCTCGTGGTGGAGCAGATGCCGAACCCCTATCAGCTGAGGGTGGAGTCCACCATCGAGATCGACAACTACTTCCTCGCGTTGGTCGGGATGGACACCCAGACCATCACCCGTGACGCGGTCGGTGAGTTCGAGGTGCCCATCGCCATGGGGTCACCCGAGAACAAGATCGGAGACGACCCCGAGACTGGCCACACGGGCTCCCAGTTCTGGATCAACATCGCCGGTCCCAACGCCACCAAGATCTCCGGTGACCGCTATGCGGCCAAGGTGTGCCCTACCTCGGTCGCCCGCTGCACCGGAACGGTGAAGCCGGGAATCCAGAACGACGACTATGCCCTCGACGGGTACTTCTTCACCATGAACGTGAAGTCCGTGGATCCCGGCAAGGACCTGATACTCCAGGCCTACGACGGCGCCATGTCCTATGTGGGCGATCACTGCACGAGCAGGACGTTTCCCACCGCCGCCCAACGGAGCTATCTGGCTGGTCTCAGGTACCCCGATGCAGTGGCCCGCTACGAGGGCGGCGAGACCGACTGGTGCTCCGGTGACCAGGACATCGCCGGGTCGAGCGTGCACACCACGTTCATCGTGCGTGAACCCGACTCCACGCCCTGGAGCGTCACCGACAACCCCGTTGTCGCTACGGCAACCTGCTCGCCGCAGACGCTCCCTTCGTTCAACACCAGTGGTACCCGGATCTTCGAGATGCTTGATCCGAACGACGGGAAGTACAACGGTCAGTCCGATCTCAACCCACCGTATGGCACCTGGACGTTCGCCTCGGTGTTCCGCAGGTGGGCCACGTTGTGCGTGATCCCCCGGTTCGGTGTCGGCCGGCGAGTACATCGTGCAGGTGCGAACCAACGCGAGTTCACTCGATCCAGCCCAGTACGACTCGAGCGTCAACGCAGGTGGCCACAACCGCCTGTCGCTCAGAGCAGGCTTCGGCCCACTGGGTCTGGCGGACCCTGAACGGTGCCAACGTCACCATCAACGCCCGCACCAAGTTGCCCATCTACGCCGAACGCGACGGGGGCCGACACGAGCTTCCACCTGGCCCGCATCATGCCGGCCGATGCAGGGCGGACGCTGCGGGTGACGCTGTTCGACATGGGTGACGCAGCCAGCGCGGGAACGCTACGGATCCTCGCGCCGACCGAGAGCGGCGCGGGCTTCGCCGACTGCTCGTTCACCCGCGACGACGGCGGGGCGCTCAACGTAAGTTCCAACTGCAGACTCAACAACGTCTCGAGTGCCAAGGGATTCAACGGCCGGATCGTCGAGGTGGACATCCCGATCCCCGACGACTACGACTGCGACGACGACCTACCCACCGGATGCTGGACGAAAGTCCTCGCTGACTTCCCGGGGGCGTGCAGGACACCACCACCTGGTCGGCCTCGATCCTGGGCAGCCCCGTCAGGCTGGTGGAGTAGCAGGGCGTTTCCAGCCGGCGATCCGTTCCCCCATCTGCGTGGCGGGCTCCGCGTCCACGAACGGCCACAGCTCCTCGGCGAGTCTGCGCCAGTTGTTGCGGGCACGCAGGTCGCCGAACAGCGCGTACAACCCGAGGTTGATGCGCTGGACGATGACCATCGAGGGTGGCAGGTTGGCGGACTTCATGATCTCTGCGTGCGGCCCGGATAGATCGAAGAACCGCCGCAACGACTCGGATGAGTACTCGGGAGTGATCTCCATCACCTCGTCGTCCATCACGAAGTCGTAGAAGTGCCCGAAGTAGTCACGGATCACCTCGTCGTCGAACCCGTTGCCCGGCGAAAGGATCCCGATGCGTTCGAGGAGTCGCGCGTACCCGGCTACATCCCGCTCGATCACCATCAACTGGATCATCTCGGCGAAGTCGGCCACCTCGCTGTCGCTGAACCGCTTGACCAATCCGAAGTCCAGGAACGTCACTTCGCCACCGGGACGGAACAGGTAGTTCCCAGGATGCGGGTCGCCGTTGAAGGCACCCAAGGAGTAGATCGACCCGAACACGAAGCGATACAACGTCTCCGCGGCGAGCTGACGCTCCTCGTCGGGCCAGGTCACAACCTCAGAGAACCGGGCGCCGTGGGCCATCTCGGTGGTGAGCACCGTCGCGGTGCTCAGCTCATCGACCACCTCGGGAACGTGGATGAAGGGGTGGCCCCGGTAGGCGGTTGCGAAGAGCCGCTGGTTGTCAGCCTCGAGTCGATAGTCGAGTTCTTCGAGCACACGCTCACGGAGCTCCGCAACGATCGGCCCCGGCTCCAAGCCGGGGAACAGCATGCCGAGCATCGCGAACAACAGCTCGCTGTTGTCCAGGTCCGCCGTGATCGCATCGGCCACACCCGGGTACTGGACCTTCACCGCCACTTCGGTGCCGTCACGCGTCACAGCCCTGTGCACCTGACCGATCGATGCCGATGCGATGGGCGTCGGATCCCACTGAGCGAAGAGCTCGCTCGGATCCGATCCCCAACTCGTTGCCGACCACCGACTCGGCGAGACCGGCAGCCATCGGAGGTGCATCGGCCTGTAGCTCGGCCAGCGCCTGGCGCACCGGTTCGGGCAGTCCCTGGTCGAGGTAGCTGGCCATCTGGCCGAGCTTCATGAGCGCGCCCTTCATGTGACCGAGCTGTTCGGCCACCTGCTCGGCGGTGCGCAACTCGAAGCGCTCGGCCAGCTCCGCCCGCTTCTCCTCCGACGCAAACGTGCTACGTGCCCTGGTGGCCATGTAGTCCGCTCCGGTGCGGGCGGACATCCCAACGAGACGCCCTGTGCGAGCGGATCGGCCGGTACGTAGGTGCAGAGCACCCGCCCTGCGCCTGCCGCTCAGGTACGCGGCGACACCGGACGCCGCGAGCACCGCGACAGCCCCTGTTGTCACAGCCCTGGGCAGGCGCACGAGGGGGTCAGTCCGTCTCGGTGATGGTGACCTTCTCGATGACGACCGGATCGTTCGGACGATCCTGTGGACCGGTGGGGACCTTCTGGATCGCATCGAGCACGTCGAGCCCGTCGATCAGCTTGCCGAACAGCGAGTACTGGGGCGGCAGACCCACGCCATGTGCACCAGAGACGATGAAGAACTGGCTGCCGTTGGTGTTCGGCCCCGCGTTCGCCATGGCGAGCGACCCGATCTCGTACTCACCGGGCTTGGGGAGCTCGTCGTCGAAGCGGTAGCCCGGATTTCCCCGGCCGCTGCCCTCTGGGCAACCCCCTGGATCATGAAGTCCCTGATGATCCGGTGGAACACCAGACCGTCGTAGTACTTGTACCGGGCAAGGCACACGAAGTTGTTCACCGTCCTGGGTGCACGTTGCGGGTGGAGGAACGCCGTCATGGTGCCGTGATTGGTCTCGATCGTCGCCTGGTACTGGCGGCTCTCGTCGATGCACATCGGCATCTCGCCGTCGAAGCTACGTGTCTGGGTGGCTGAACCGTCGGTCGGGGGGCATTGCGGGGCCATGTGGGTCCTTTCGTCGTCGCCCCACGCTAGTGCACCCCGGAAGTGACACGGTTGTGGCCTGGGAGCAGCATCCTCCGGCCGGCACGGGTGTAGCGTGCTCGACGCGCCCACGACGGTGTTGGGCCGTACGCCGCAGGACACAGGGGGACGTGTGAGCGATTCACCCGATCGAGGGATCGGCTTCGACGACTTGGTGCTCATAAGCACCGATGACCACACCATTGAGCCGCCGGGGATGTTCGAGGGACGGTTGCCCGCAGCCTTTGCGGACCGGGCCCCACGGGTCGTCACCCACGACGACGGCCAGGAGATGTGGTTGTTCGAAGGCACCGAGATCCCGAACTTCGGCCTTCAGAGCGTCGCCGGAAGACCGCAGGAGGAGTACGGAATCGAGCCGGTGCGCTACGACGAGATCCGACCCGGCTGCTACGACGTCGACCGAAGGGTCGACGACATGAACGCAGGCGGGATCCTCGCGTCGATGTGCTTCCCATCGTTCCCGCAGTTCTGCGGCCAGATCTTCGCCAACACCCAGGACAAGGAACTCGCGCTCGTCGTGCTCCGCGCCTACAACGACTGGCACCTCGAGGAATGGTGCGGAGCACATCCCGGTCGGTTCATACCGTTGGCCGTGGTTCCGTACTGGGATCCCGAGCTCACGGCCACGGAGGTCCGCCGCGTCGCGGCACGCGGCGTCCGGGCCGTCACGTTCTCGGAGAACCCGCAGAAGATCGGCGAACCGAGCTTCCACGATCCCTACTGGGATCCGTTCTGGCGCGCATGCGACGAGCTCGGGGTCGTCGTCTGCCTGCACATCGCCTCTTCTTCCGCAGTGAAGGTCACGTCGCTCGACGCACCGTTCGCGACGATGCTCACCCTGGCGCACACCAGTGTCTGGGACACCGCCGCGGACCTTCTGTGGTCGCGGGTGCCCCGCGAGTTCCCTGGCGTCCGCTTCGCGCTGTCCGAGGGGAGCATCGGGTGGATCCCTTACGTGCTCGAACGGGCCGAGCACGTGCGGAAGCGGCACGGCCGCTGGACGGGCAGCGACCTCGGCGGGCGAACACCGGCTGAGGTGTTCCGCTCGAACTTCCTGGCGTGCTTCATCGACGATGCAGTAGGTCTTCGCCTGCTCGACCTCATCGGACCCGAAGTCGTCTGTCTCGAAGTGGACTACCCGCACTCCGACACCACATGGCCCCCGCACTCCAGAGGTGCTCGCAAGCAACCTGGCGGGGATCGACCCCGAGGCAGTCGCCGCGATCACCCACCGCAACGCCATGCGAGCGTTCGACTTCGACCCGTTCGCACACCGG
Source organism: Microthrixaceae bacterium (assembly GCA_027493675.1). GTDB lineage: Bacteria > Actinomycetota > Acidimicrobiia > Acidimicrobiales > Microtrichaceae > JAMLGJ01. The sequence continues at coordinate 12,023 of JAOSKI010000015.1, forward strand.
GCGCCCGAACTGTGCACTGTCGGCGCGTTGCGCTCCGAAGCGACACATGTCGACGTCGGCCCCTCCACACCTCGCCGGCGCTTCGTTCCACCGTCGACACCCGTGACGATGCTGGATCTCCTCACGAAGTCCGATCATCCGTTGCTCGACGACCAGGCACGAGCAGAGGGGGTCGAGGAGTAGCCTCGGCGACCCCGGGACGCCCCGAATGGTCACCCTGGCACCGTCATGAGCTCGGATGGTCGTCAACCGCCGGCAACGACCTTGCCAGTGGCCCGCGGCGCGATCATCCGAAGCGCGACAGCACCGGAGCCGCCTCGTCCTCCAGGAGCACCAACACCGAGGCCCCTCCCTTGCGCGCACCCTCCGTGGGCAACACCACGGTTTGTGGCGTGGTGCCGCCCAACCGGCGGACCAGGCTCAGCGCATCGGCGAATCCGAACCCCGTGTCCACCGTGAGTCCACCCGACAGCGCTGCGGCGGCTCGGCCCATCGCGATCGGATTGCGCTCCGAACCCACCTCGGACAGCGCCGTCACCAGGAACGCCCGCTGGCGCTCCTGTCGCCCGAGGTCCGCTGTGGGGTCCTTTACCTGCTCCCCATCGATGATCTCGGTGTAGTTGCGGGCCCTCACATACGCAAGCGCCTGTGTGCCATCCAACGTGACCGGACCCGCTGTCTTCACGTCGAGGCCCGATCCCCGGTCGAAGGCCGGATGGGGAAACTCGACGGTGATGCCGCCCACCGCGTCGATCAGTCCCGCGAACGAGGCGAAGTCGACCTCCATGTAGTGGTTCACCGGCACCCCCAGCTCGGCCCGCACGGCACGCACCAGATTCGCCGGACCGTCGTTGTAGGTGCCGTTGATCCGGCCCGAGTCACCTGTAGCGGGATTCGTGACCCAGAGGTCCCTCGGTATCGACATCATCAATGACCCACCAGGTCCGACCCGAAGCAGGATGATCGTGTCCGCGCGTCGCCCGGACACGGTGGGCTCAGCGGCGTCAGGAGCCTCAGGATCCAGGTTCTCCCGCGAGTCAGAGCCCACCAGCAGGTAGTTGAGCGAATCCCCGGTGGGTTCGTCCAGGACACCCTCGAGGTCCACTCGCTGGATCTTGCTGTAGGAGCTCCACAGCCAGCCCAGGTAGGCCACGAGAAGCAACAGGACGCATCCCACGGCGCCCACCAGGATTCTGCGTCGTCGCCGGGATCGCTTCGGTGCAGCGGGCGGCCCGGCGGGGAGGTGGACCGGCGGGAGGAGCGCCGGGAGGTGGACGGACGGGCTGCTGTGCGGGAATCCTGTGGCTGGGTGCACGGACGTCGGGGCCTTGCGCCGGGGCAACCGGGGCGACGTTCCTGACCGGCGGTCCCCGGATCGGGAACGTGCCACTGCCTGCTCGGAGGCCGGCTTCTCCGCTCGGTCCCCGTAGCGGGAGGCTCGGGATCTCCGCGATTCTCGGGGGCCACGGGACAAGTGTGGCACCCGGTCCGTTCCACCCCGTGCATTCCCGATCCCCGCCCCGATCAGCCGTATCGTGTCGCGGTGACCAGCGAGCCGAGCGACGATCAGGACGCACCCCCAGGATCCGGCGCAACAGGGTGCAGAAGCGGCGCGTTCCCGTCATCTGGTTGATCAGCGGTGCCGTCGTGGTCGTGCTGGCCCTCTGGGCTGCCACGAGCGTGGGAACGCGTCCGGGGTTCCAACAGGGCACCACGACAAGCGCTTCGTCCACGTCCACCACGACGGAGGCGACCCCGACAGACACGGGCGTGGAGGCACCACCGCTTCCCGACGGCTCCGGGACGACGTTCACCAAGGACGCCCCGGTCCTGGCGAGCGCCGGGTGCTCGAGTCCTGACACCGAGCGCACCGCCTACGACGCGGAACTCGACGTCGACGGATCCGTCATGGCCCGATACTCCGGTTGCCGCCCCGGACGTCGAGGAACCCGCACCGCTGCTGGCACTCCTCAGCGAACCCGGTCTCCCCGGTCTCCGAGCTTGCAGGGATGAGCGCCATGTTCGACGTGAAGGCGGGCTGGGTCCACGTCGGCGTGGACCCGCTCGTGGACGCGGAGCAACTCGGTGAGACCGGTGTTCCGCGGCTCCTGGAGGACACCACCGCAACGCAATGCGTCGACCTGAACCGGGTGTTCCTGGTCGGATTCGGAGAGGGTGGTCGCAGCGTGGGTGTGGCAGCCTGCTCGGCACCGCAACTCATCACCGGTGCCGTGATGGTCGCGGGTTGGACTGAACCCTCCTGTTCGCCAAACCCGAGTGTCGCGATACGCATAGTCGGCGCCGACGACGATCCGACCACCGACACCGGAACAGCGCTCGATGAGGTGGGTGGCGCATGGGCGAGTGCAGTAGCGGCCGGCGAGCAGACCGTGGACGGCCGCGACGAGGACACGCTCGTGCGGACCTGGCGCGGTCCGAATGGCGTAACCGTGGAGACCACGGCAACGATCTCCGGTGCGCACACCTGGACCGTCGCCGCCTCGCTCGCCACGGGCTCCTTCCTGGAGAACACCGCGCGGTCTCTGGACTAGGTGGCCGGCAAGGTGGGCCACGGCAGCAGTCGCCGCGACGACGCTTCCGGCATCCGCTCAGTGGATCGGACCGCTCGATGTGCTCAAGGACCCTGCCGATCGCCCGCTGTGGGTTGCGATGATCTCGGCACAGATCGAGATCGCGGTCTCCTCGGGTGTCCGTGCACCCAGATCAAGACCGATTGGAGCATGAATGGAATGCAGATGGTCGGGGGTGACGCCCGCGGCGAGGAGGTGCTCCTTGCGGGCCTCGTGGGTCCGGCGTGAACCCATCGCACCTATGTAGCCGACGTCGGTGACCAGCGCTCCGGCGAGTGCGGGGACGTCGAAACGCACATCGTGGGTGAGCACGCACACCGCGTCACGGGGGCCGAGCTCCGGTCCGACCTCCTCCAGCAGCTGCCGGGGCCAACCGACCACGACACGGTCCGCCTGAGGGGAACCGCGGTGGTGGCGAAGGTCTCCTGGCGTCACACACCGTCACCCGGTAGCCCATCACCTTGGCCACTCTCACCAGCGCGGCGGTGAAGTCCACCGCACCGAACACGACCATATGAGGAGCTGGAGCGAACGATTCGACGAACACCGTGACGGCCTCCCGGCCCGCCTCACCATGTTCGCCGTAGTGCCTGATCCCGCTGCGGCCCGCGACCAGCTCACCGATCGCGTCGCGCAGCGCCACGCGGTGAAGGTCCTCGTCGCCGAGACGACCGACGGACGTGCCGTCGTTCTCGACCAGGAACCTCTCCCCGACCCGCTCTCCGTCGATCACGGTCACGAGAGCCACGGGACGGTCCGAACGCAGCGCATCGGCCAGGCGCTCGTAGAGCGAGCCGACGGCCCCGGTCTCGACGTGGTCGTTCCCAGGGCCATTCACCAGTCCAGCTCCTCGATGAACAGGCGGACGGTCCCACCACAGGTGAGCCCGACCGCGAACGCGTCGTCGTCGGAGTACCCGAAGGTCACCATGCGCGCCGGAGCTCCATCGAGCACCTCCAGAGCAGCCGTGACCACGGCGCTCTCCACGCAACCGCCGGAAACCGACCCCGCCACCTCGCCGAGGTCGCTCACCGCCATGGCCGCTCCGGGCAGTCGAGGCCCCGAACCGTCGGTGTCGACCACCCGGGCCAGAGCAACACGGCGACCGGCCGCACGGAAGCGGTCGATGTCGTCGAGGATCTCCAGCATCGGACCACTCAAGCACATGGGTCCCGCCGAGTTGACCCCGGGCGGCCGGCACGCCGTGCCCGCTCCGTTACGATGCAGCCGGATCAAAGGGGTAGACATGGCCGACACATTCGAGGTTCTGGCATCGGCATTGGAGTCCATGGCCGCACAGGGCCGTCTCCAAAGAGGCGAGGACGCCGCCGACGACTATCGCGCGGATGAGTCTCTGACCGTCGCGGCGCAGGTGCCTGCCGCAGTGGCGATCCCGCACAGCACCCAGGAGGTGTCCCAGATCCTCGCGCTCTGTGCGTCCGCGGGGATCCCTGTGACCGGCCGGGGCGCAGGCACGGGCCTCTCCGGTGCCGCCGTGCCCGGCGAGGACGCGCTGGTCGTCAGCTTCGAAGCGATGAACGCCATCCTCGAGATCGACACCGACAACCACGTGGCGGTCGTGCAACCCGGGATCCGCCTGAACGAGCTCGACGAGGCGCTCGCGGCGCGGCAGCTCGTCTACCCGGTGTATCCGGGTGAGTACTCCGCCAGCCTGGGTGGGAACGTGAACACCAACGCAGGGGGCATGCGGGCGGTCAAGTACGGGGTCACCCGCCACCACGTGCTCGGCCTCGAGGTCGTGCTGGCAGGCGGGCAGGTGATCCGCACCGGTGGCAAGTTCGTGAAGTCGAGCTCCGGCTACGACCTGACGCAACTTGTCGTCGGCAGCGAAGGAACCCTCGGCCTCGTCACCGAGATCACCCTCAGGCTTCAGCCGCGCCTCCCCCACCAGGCGACGATCCTCGCACCTTTCGCCACCCTCCCGGAGGTGACCGCTGCGGTTCCGCGCATCCTCGACTCGGGTGTCGCACCGCTGATCCTCGAGTACATAGACCTCATGACCATGGCCGGCACCAAGGCGTACACCGGTCTCGAACTCGGCATACCGGCTGAGATCGAGGCCTCCGCGTTCGCCTACCTGGTTGTCATGTTGGAGAGCACCCACGAGGACCGGCTGGATGCCGACACCGAAGCGCTTGCAGTCCACCTGGCCGAGCTCGGGGCCATGGACGTGTACGTGCTGCCCCCCGCTGCGGCAGAGGACCTCATCCGAGCGCGCGAGCAGGCGTTCTGGGTGTCGAAGGCGAACGACGCCGACGACGTCGTCGACGTGGTCGTACCAGCGCCGGTATACCGGAGTTCATGGAGCGTGTCGCAGGAGTGTCTGCGGAGTACGGGGCGTTCATAGTCGGCTGTGGCCACGCGGGCGACGGCAACGTGCACCTCGGAGTGTTCTGTGACGGCGACGACGCCAAGCGCGACAGAATCCTCGCCGAGCTGTTCGACGCGGCGGTGAGGATGGGTGGAGCGATCTCGGCCGAGCACGGCATCGGCCTTGCCAAACGCGACCACTTCCTGGCGCTGGAGGATCCGACGAAGATCGAGCTCATGAGGCGGATCAAGGCGGCGTTCGATCCCGAGGGGATCATGAACCCGGGCACTGTCCTGTAGCCGGACGTGCCCTCCGACGAAGACCCGAAGGGACCAATGACATGAACGGTGCACAGGCACTGATACGGACACTCGTGGCAGCGGGGGTGGACACCTGCTTCATGAACCCCGGAACCTCAGAGATGCACTTCGTGGCCGCGCTCGACGACGTGCCCGAGATGCACGGGGTGCTCGCTCTCTTCGAAGGCGTCGCAACCGGCGCGGCAGACGGTTACTCGCGTATGGCGGGCCGGCCGGCTGCGGTGCTGCTCCACCTGGGACCCGGCCTCGGAAACGGGCTCGCCAACCTGCACAATGCCCGACGCGGCCATGTGCCGGTCGTCAACATCGTCGGTGACCATGCCACCTACCACGCCCGCTTCGATGCACCGTTGCAGTCCGACATCGCCGCCATCGCCTCCAGCCTTCAAGGCTGGGTGCACACCTCCACGGACCCGTCAGCGGTGGCGGGTGACGCCGCCTCAGCCATAGCGGCGGCACAGGGACCCCCCGGAGGGGTGGCGACCCTGATCCTGCCCGCGGACACGTGCTGGTTGCCTTCGGACGGCCCCGCGGAACCCCTGGCGCCCGCGGCCCCGAGCGGGTCGCCGAAGACACTGTGTCGAGTGTTGCCCGGATCCTCTCTGGCGATGCACCGAGCGCTCTGATGGTGGGTGGCGGTGCCTGCCTCGAAGGCCCTCTTTCCGACGCGGGCGGATCGCCGCGCACACCGGCGCCAAGCTGCTCGCAGAGACCTTCCCAACACGGCTGCAGCGAGGCGCGGGGCGCGTGGAGCCTCAACGGCTCGGCTACCTGGCGGAGTTCGCGCAGGCGCAGCTCGAAGGGCTGGAGCACCTGATCCTGGTGGAGACCACCTCGCCGGTGTCGTTCTTCGCATATCCCGACAAGGCCTCCGACCTGGTGCCCGACGGTTGCACCGTCCACGTGCTCAGCGCCGTCGGCGAGGATTCGGCGACCGCGCTGGCGGCACTGGCCGACGAGGTGGGCGCACCCTCGGGCGCGGAGGGAGCCCGTCAGGCCGCGACCCGGCCCGAGCGGCCCGTTGGCGACCTGAACGCCGAGACGATGGCGCGGGCTGTGGGAGCACTCCTCCCCGAGGGGGCGATCGTGGCCGACGAGGGCAACACCACAGGCCTCTTCGTCGCCGGGGCCACCGCGGGTGCTCCACCACATGACTGGCTGTGCCTGCCCGGAGGCGCGATCGGCTTCGGCATGCCGGTGGCCACCGGTGCGGCGGTGGCCTCAGCGGGCCGCAAGGTCCTCAACCTCGAATCCGACGGCAGCGCCATGTACACGTTCCAGTCCCTGTGGACCCAGGTTCGTGAAGGGCTGGACGTCACCACGGTGATCCTCAACAACAGCTCCTACGCGATCCTCGAGATGGAGCTCTCTCGCGTCGGGGCGTCCGCCGACGGCAAGTTGGCGCGCGAGATGCTCGACATCTCCGGCCCGGACCTCGACTTCGTGGCGCTCGCCAAGGGCATGGGCGTCGCACACGCATCCGCGCCGCGACAGCCGAGGAGTTCACGACGCAGCTCGAAGCCGCGCTCTCCGTCGAGGGCCCGGCCGTGGTGGAGGCGATCGTGCCACCGCTGTTCTGATGCCGGGCACCGCTCGGCTCTGGGCCGGCCGTCCTGGGGACCGAAGGAATACGGCAGACCCCCGGCGTGTTCAACATCCGTACGGTCGTACCCCCTGCAACCGAACAGACCGTGGAGACTGGAGCCGAGCATGTCCACAGCGAACCTGACCGAGGCAACATTCGAAGAGACAGTCAATGCCGACGGCATCGTGCTGGTCGACCTCTGGGCCGAATGGTGCGGTCCATGCAAGGCGTTCGCCCCTGTGTTCGAGAAGGTCTCAGAAGCCCACCCCGATGCCACGTTCGCGAAGGTCGACACCGAAGCGGAGCAACGACTCGCCGCCTCGTTGGGAATCATGTCCATCCCGACCCTGATGGTGTTCCGAGACGGCATCCTCCTTTTCAACCAGGCGGGCGCCCTTCCCGAAGCCGCGCTGGAAGACCTCGTATCCCAGGCCGAGGGCCTGGACATGGACAAGGTTCGCTCCGAGCTCGCAGCAGCCGAGGCCTGAGTTCGTCGCCACCACCGCTTCCAACCGGGCAGGCACGACCACTGGTGCCCCGTGTCGACGCCGGCCCCCTGTTGACGTTCTTCACCTTCGCGGGTTTCGGGCCGATAGAAGCCATATGGACTTCGATGCCCGCATCGGGCAGCGATTCGACGTGCATGGCGTGAGTGCACGCTGGGAACCCCATGCCGATACGGAGTGGGTCGCCCGCCTACGAACGGCACGTGGCGAAACGACCGGAGCGAACACCGGCCACAGCGCTCACCACGCGGTGGGTTGCCACAACGCGACAATCGAGAACGTGTCGGTGAGCGGGGCCGGCATCGTCGCACCGGCGGACCAGCGTTCGGTTCGCAACACGAGCGTAACCGTGACGCTGGGTCCCGGCTCCACCTTCGACGCCACGATCCGCCGCGTCCTTCCCTGTGACGATCTCGGCTGGGCCTATTTCGGAGTCGAGTTCACGACGATGACCGATGTGTTCCGAAACTGGCTGGACCACGTCATCGAATCCCACCGCGGCGTGCATTCCGTTCGGCCAACGCAACACGCCAAAGACGAGACACAGGGGTGGGCACCTGAGGGTCACCTCGTGTGCGGCTCCGAGAATCTGCCCCTTCGGCACACTGCTCCCTAGAGTGGGCCCTGTGAGCATTCGACCCTTCGACCGCGAAGCCTCGCTTCGAGCCCTCCGAGACGAGGACTTCGACCTCGTTGTGATCGGTGGGGGCATCACCGGTGCGGGTGTGGTCCTCGACGCAGCCGCCCGAGGCATGCGCGCTGCGCTGGTGGAGGCCGGGGACTTCGCGGAAGGCACCTCCTCGAAGTCCTCCAAGCTCGTCCACGGCGGCCTGCGATACCTGCAACAGGGCGAGATAAACCTCGTCTACCAAGCACTTCGGGAACGACGTCGCCTGCTGAGCAACGCCCCCCATCTGGTCGAGATCATCCCGTTCCTGATCCCCATGTTCGGAAAGGGTGGAGTCCTCCCGGCGAAGATCTCACGGCTGTTGGGAGCCGCCATGTGGGGCTACGACATCACCGGTGGCTGGCGCATAGGCAGGATCCACAAGCGCCTCGATCGTGACGAGACGCTGTCCTACATGCCGACGCTCCCCGCAGACCGCCTCGTGTCCTCGTACCTCTACTACGACGCCACCGCGGATGACGCACGGCTCGTCCTCTCGGTGCTGCGGACCGCCGCTCTGGGCCATGGCGCCGTGGTGGCCAACCGGACGCCTGCGGTCGGACTCACGAAGGACGCCACAGGGCGCATCAACGGTGTGTCGGTGCGCCCCGACGTACCAGGCCCCGATCAGACGTTCACTGTCTCGACCAGGGCGGTGGTGAACGCAGCCGGGGTGTGGAGCGACGACATCCGTGCCCAGGACGAGGGAGTCAACCCCGGTTCGATCCGGCCGGCCAAGGGAATCCACGTGACGGTCCCGTGGGAGAAGGTGCGCAACCAGGTGGCGGTGGTCGTTCCGGTACCCGGGGACCGAAGATCGGTCTTCGTGGTTCCGCACGGGAACCTCACCTACATCGGCACCACCGACACCGACTACTCGGGCCCGCTCGACGACCCCCAGTGCACACCCGAAGACGTTGCGTATCTCCTGGGTGCCATCAACGGCTCGATCACCACGAAGCTCACCACCGCGGATGTGACCGGAAGCTGGGCGGGCTTCGCCCACTGGTGGCCTCGGGTGGCGACGGCCGCACTGCGGATCTCTCCCGGATGCACCGGGTGATGCTGTCGGACTCCAGGCCTGGTGACCATCACGGGAGGGAAGCTGACCACCTACCGCGAGATGGCTTCGGACACCGTCGACGAGGTCATCGACAAGCTCCATTCCACCGACGTCGGCTTCGCCGGTTGGGGCAACAGCACCACCGCACGGCTCAGGCTCATCGGAGCCGACGGTCACGACACCGTCCTCGCAGCCGGCCGCGCCTTCCCCTCCGTTCCGGTGCACACCGCCGAGCACCTGGCCTCCCGGTACGGCGGTGAAGCCCGTGCGCTCATGGCCATGATCGACCAGGACCCCACGCTTGGCGAGCCGCTCGTGGACGGGCTCCCCTACGTGGCGGCCGAAGCGGTCTTCGGTGCTCGCCACGAGATGGCGGGGAGCATCACAGACGTGCTGGCACGCAGGACCAGAGCGCTCATATTCGGCCGTGACGACTCCCTCGATGCCGCAGCGAACCGCGGAGCTGATGGCGCCCGAGCTGGGGTGGGATGCCGGGCGCGCCGAAGCCGAGGTCGGCACCTACCGTGAACTGGTGTTCGCCGAACGCCTCGCAGCGCAGCTGCCCGAGACCCGTTTCGGCGATACTCGGGCTCGACTAGGTTCGCCCTGATGACAGCTCATGCGGGGATTCCGCGGCTCGAACCAGGACCGGGCGCACCAACACCACCGATAGCGATAGCCGGCGGCGCCGCCACTGCTACCAATGCCACCTCGCTACAGGCGATCGAAGTGCCCGCGCTGGTGATGGACCGGCTTGTGGCGACGGGGGCGGACGTGGATGCGGACCCTGCCCGACTGGCCGAGGCAGGGCGCGACTGGTGGCCCCTTGCGATGACGTGGGCGACCGAGGGCCGCAGTGCCTGCCACAGCGGCGGTCCTGGTCAGGCCGGACGATCCCTCCCAGGTGGCCGAGATCCTCGCGGTGTGCAACGAGGCGTCAGTCCCAGTCACCACCTCCGCTGGGCGTTCCGGGGTGCTCGGTGGGTCCGTTCCGCTGCACGGTGGAGTCCAGCTCGACATGTGCGGAGTCGCCGGGATCATCGGAGTGGACGAGACATCACTCATCGTGGACGTGGCTGCGGGCACCTTCGGGGACCGATTCGAGGACGAGCTACGTGATTCCCACGGGTTGACCTGTGGCCACTGGCCCCAGTCGATGACGCTGTCCACCATCGGCGGATGGCTCGCGTGCCGCGGTGCGGGTCAGTTGTCCACCCGGTACGGCAAGATCGAGGACATGGTGATCGGGCTCACCGTCGCGCTCGCGGACGGTCGGACGATCACCACCGGCGGTGCACCTCGACAGGCGGGAGGCCCCGACCTCAACCAGTTGTTCGTGGGCTCCGAGGGCACACTCGGCGTGATCACCTCGGCCCGCCTGCGTGTCCACCCCGCTCCGGCGGCGACGGCACGTGGCGCATGGGCCTTCTCCTCCTTCGACGACGGCCTGGACTTCTGCCGGCGGATCCTGCGACGCGGCGCCACACCGGCGGTCCTGCGGTTGTACGACGGCGCCGAGTCCGACCGCAACTACAACCTCGGCGTCGAGCGGGCGGTGGTCCTGGTCCTCGACGAGGCCGACCCGCTGATGGCGGAAGCCGTACTGGCGGTGGCGGCCGCAGAGGCCCACGATTCAGATGCTTCGCCCGCCGAGCGCCTTGACGACGAGGTGCTCGACCACTGGCTCGCCAAGCGCAACGACGTGAGTCAGCTCGGAGCCGCTGATCGATGGAGGGCTCGTCGTCGACACGATGGAGGTCTCGGGGCCGTGGTCGGTGCTGCCCAACGCCTACCACTCGGCGGTCGAGGCGATGTCGGCTGTGCCCGGGTGTCTCGCGGCATCCGCTCACGCCAGTCACAGCTACACCGACGGCGCCTGCCTGTACTTCACCTTCGCCGGCCAGCCGGAGGACACATCCCTTGAGGCCCGCTCAGCACTTCACCGGGCGATCTGGAGCGCCGGGCAGGGCGCCACGATCGCTGCGGGCTGCGCCGTGTCGCACCATCACGGGATCGGGTTGCACCGCGGCGACTGGCTTCGGCGCTCGATGGGCCCTGCCCATGACGTGCTGGCGGAGATCAAGGCGGCACTCGATCCCAACGGGATCCTGAACCCTCCAAGCTGGGGCTCCCGTCGCCTTTCGGTACGGGCCGACCTGCCCTGATCCGGCTCCCATTCGCGGAGTTACGCCCCGCGCCACCCTTCCTCCCCGTTCTGTGGGGTGTGCGTGGCGCTACGCGCCACGCACACCCCACAGAACGGCTATTGGGGCGTCACGGTCAGATGAGGCTCACCCTGTCACCGACGCTCACCGACCCAGGAGCCGTGACCCTCGCGTACATCCCGACCAGCTGATCCAGGTCGCGCACCACATGACGCAGCACGGACCGGTCTGCAGGAAGCGAATCGTCGATCTCGCGAGTGACCATGACACAGCGCGGGCATCCGGTCACGAGCTCGAGCTCGACACCTCCTGCACACAGGGACCGACCCCGCCATCCGAGCTCCGGATGACCGGGCTCGTCCCCGGTGTCGACCAGCAGGTTCGGCCGGAATCGCCGGATGTCGATCTTGGAGTCCGGCAATGCCTCGGCCAGCGATCGCATGGCGGATGTCGTCATCACCAGGATCGGGTAGGCATCCAGGTAGGTGCCGGGTGGTGACTCGAACTCGATCACCTCGGGAGGGAACACGGAGAGGTCCGGCAGCGGCTCGTCCATGGTGCGCCCGAAGATGTCGCGGAGCTCGGCCAGCAGGTCGTCGCTGTCGGGCGCGCCACGGCGGTAGTGATCCAGGTCCTCCGCCGGCTGCAACGGCCAGAGACTCACCGCGTGTCCCAGCGCCTCCGAGAGGGTCGCGTCCACACCCGGCGAATCGCTGCTCACCGTGGAGCCACCCGGAAGGGTGATCGTCACCGGGCCACCGGGCAGATCGTCGTAGCGGGCTGAAAGGCGCATGAGCCCACCGATCTTCTTGGCGCGGCGGATGCCACCGCGGACCTCGTCGCGAACCGCCCACCCACGGTCGCCCGCCATCCCGGCATCGGTCATGTCCGCCCGCAGCAGTGACTCCCCCATCATGGACTTCACCGGAAACCGCCAGATCGACTCGACGTGCATCCCTCGACACTAGGGACCGGAGACACCCTCGAAACCCCTCGGCTCGCAACGCTCCGGGGCGGCTGTGCCCGTTGGGCTTCTCAGGCTCCCCGACCGACCGACCGGACACCGACTGCCACCGGCCCCTTACGGCCTTTCGACAACCTGAACGCCACCTGGTTGCCCTTGGTCATCGTCTCGGAGATCTCGCCCTCGACCCCGAGATGTGCACGAACACATCAGCGCGGCCCTTCACCTTGATGAAGCCGAAACCCTTCCGTCTCTCGTATCTCAGGACCCGGCCAGTCAGTTCACCGTGGTCACCGAGGTCGCCACCGTGGCCGTGTTCTCGTCCGCGCCGAATCCGCGACCTGGCGACGAGGCTCCAGCGATTCGACGGCATCCCCAAGCCCGCGCACAACCGTGGCGTCGGGCTGACCCACCCCTGTGGCGAGTCCGAGGCTGCGTTGCATCCGGATGGTCGCGCTGTGGGCGGAGGGCTCGACCATCGACAGCACGACCCCGGAGGCCCCAGCTCGGGCTGTCCGGCCTGAACGGTGGACGTAGGTTGCCGCATCCTCGGGTGGATCGAAGTGGACCACACCTGCCACGTCGTCCACGTGGATGCCGCGCTGCAGCCACGTCGGTGGCGACGAGCGCCATCACCTTGCGATCCGCGAACGCCTGGAGGGCCCGTGTCCGCTGGCCCTGGCTCCGACCGCCGTGGATCGGCACCGCCTCCACGCCATGGCGATCCAGTTGCCGGGTCAGTCGATCCGCACCGTGACGGGTCCGGGTGAACACGATCGTGGAACCAGTGGCGTCGATGAACTGCGCCACATGGGGTACGCGTTCGTTGCGCTCGACCGACCAGAAGAGATGGTGCGCCAGGGTCATGTCCGGTTCACGGAGCCGACTTCGTGGCGAACCGGATCGTGCTGGAAGTCAGCCGTCAGCTTCGCCACTGGGCCTTCGAGTGTCGCCGAGAAGAGCTGGACCTGACGGTCCGTCGACGTTGCCGCCACCAGCCTGCGAACCGCGGGGAGGAATCCCATGTCCGCCATCCTGTCGGCTTCGTCGACCACGACCTGGCGCACGTCGTCGAGAGTCAGTGCCTGTATCTGAAGCAGGTCTTCGAGACGACCGGGGCACGCGACCACCAGCGAGGCACCTCGATCGAGAGCCCGCTGCTGGTTCCTGTAGCCCACACCCCCGTACACGACGGCAACGCTGTGGCCCATGGCCTGCGCGAGCGGCCGGAGCTCCTCGGCAATCTGCTCAGCGAGCTCACGGGTCGGAGAAAGGATGAGCGCGGTGGGACGACGACGCCGGCCACGGAACTATCTGCGGCGAGGTGCTTGAGTCTTGTGTCCTGAAGTCATTACCAGGTTA
>JAOSKI010000016.1 GCA_027493675.1 Microthrixaceae bacterium
CCTACCGCTACGAACGCGATGTGGAGCAGTTCTTCCGCCACCCCCTGCCGTGGTCGACAACCGCAAGCGCGAGTAGCGGCTCAGCGGGCGACGACCTCTCGCGCCAGGTCGGCTACTTTGGACTCGACGGAATCCCATCGGTATCCGGACGCGAACAGCTCCGCCGCCTGATCAGCGAGCCTCTGGCGTAGATCGCCGCTCGCGAGTACTCGAAGGCAGGCGTCCGCGAACGTGCGGGGATCGTCCGCTATCAAAGCATGCACACCGTCGCTCAGAGCGATTCCCTCACAACCCACCGATGTGGTGACCATCGGGATGTGATTCGCCATCGCCTCGATCACTTGAGCCTCGTGCCCGCGCCCAGGCGGATCGGCACGACCGAAACGTCCGTGGCGTCCAACTCGGGTCGCAGCTCTTCCACCTCACCGACGATCTCCACGCCGGGCGGGCTGTGCGCCAACCCCAACGCGCCGGCTCCTCTGCCGACGACCCGGAACTCCGCTTGAGGGAGCCTGGAGCGCACCTTCGGTAGCACCGCATCGATGAACCACAGCACCGCGTCGGTGTTGGGCTCGTAGTCGAGGGCTCCCACGAAGGTCATCGTGGGAGCACCCCCACGCAGCGAACGCCGGTCGGCATCGGCATCGGGGACCTGGCTCGAGCCGTTGGGTACTGCAACAGCGTTGGTGAGCCCCCGAACGTTCGACGTCGAGTGCCGAACAGACCACCACACGGTCGACCCCGGTGGCGCAACGCTGCTGCATCCTGGTCCAACGATGCTCGTCGACCAGGTCGAACGCTCGTGAAGTCCCCCAGCGACCGAGCGCACGTGCTGTCGCAACCGGGCCGTCGGCACCGTGCAGGTGAGGGCCACTTCGACGCCGGAGCCTGAGCAGCAGGTTCTCGAGGTTGTCGAAGTCGACGATCGAGGGGACAGCGGGGAACAGGTCGGAGGGTGGCCGCCCAGCTGTCGATGTGGCTGTACCAGACCAGATCGACCTGGGGGCCCCAGGCACCGAGCTCCCGGTGCGCCTCGGTCCAGTCGAACGCGAAAGTATGCGTCGCGGCTGATCGCCGCGGATCCACTCCCCGATCCACTCCGACGCAGCACGGTCGACCTTCGCCGACGTGACCACCCGCCCTACCTCGACCCCTCTGGCGGGTCGGGTGTGACACTCGGGATCCGCCAGGCAGAACAGCTCCACCGATCCCGCTTCGGCCAGGCCCCGAAGCATGTGGTGCAGCCGCTGACGGTAACCGTCCACGGTTGGCCATGGGTACAGTTCGGCGACGGCCAGGATCCTCACGGATCCCGACGGTACAGGAGGCTGCAATGGCGGCACGGATCCACGTCGATCAGCGAGACGACCGAGTAGCGGTGGTCACCCCTCGACGATCCGGCAGCGCCGCAACGCGCTCTCGTTGGGTCTGTGCGAGGATCTGGTGGCGACGATGCAGCGCCTCGAATCAGACCCTTCGGTGGGAGCGGTCGTGGTCACCGGTGCAGACCCGGCCTTCTGCGCCGGAGCCGACCTGACCCAGCTCGGCGACTCCGCCTCCCAAGGCCTGTTGGCGATCTACGAGGGCTTCCTGTGCGTGGCACGCAGCCCGCTACCGACCGTCGCCGCGGTGAATGGCCCCCGGTCGGGGCGGGGATGAACCTGGCTCTCGCGTGCGACCTCCGCGTGGTGGGCCCCGGGGCGCGCTTCGACTGCCGCTTCCTCAACCTGGGAATCCACCCGGGAGGTGGCCACACCTGGATGCTGAGACGCGCAGTGGGCCCACAGGCGGCAGCCGCGATGGTGCTCTTCGGTGAAGTGCTCGATGCCGAGGCCGCTGTCGAACGGGGCCTCGCCTTCGAGGCGACCACAGCGGAACGCCTGGTGGACCGCGCAGTGGAGTTGGCCGCCCGTGCGGCATCGGTGCCCGCGGAGCTGTCACGTGATGCCAAAGCCACCCTTGCCGAAGTCGCCGTGCTCGAGGCGCACCAGGACGCGGTGGAGCTCGAGCTCGTCCGCCAGCTGCGGTCGATGGAAAGCCCTGAGTTCGCGGCACGCCTCGCCGCACTCAGGCGGTCGGTGAGCAGCAAGCGGTAGGTCAGCGGCACGCCCTGAAGCCGCCGTCCCGCCGTTCTGTGTGGTGTGCGTGGCGCTGTGCGCCACGCACACCACACAGAACAGGGTCTCCGAGCGGATCCGTGGGTGGCAATCGTCGGTGGGTAGCGCTTCCTAGCCGCCGGAACGAGCCACGCACCTGAGCCCGTCACCCACCACATCCACGACCCGTGCGGGGTCGGTCCAGACCATCTCGTCGGTCACTTCCACCACGACGAACCCATCGGCCTTCAGAGCGGCGATCCGCCTCGAGTCATGAGCGCGGTCGACCAGCGACGAGTGGTGCAGTTCGCTCTGCACCTCGATCACCAGCGGACTACCGATCACCTGGAAGTCGACCCGCCCGGTCCAGTGACCCTCGCCACCTACCTCGACCTGTCGACGCACGTGAATTCCGGCATCGGCAAGCACCTTCTGAGCCCGCGACTCGAGTCCGCTGTCCGGAGGGACGTAATCGCTCGGGCGCTCAGCGACGTACCTGCGCAGCCCAGCGGTGCCATTGCGCCCCCGCTTGCCCAGGTCGTCGAGGAGGTTGCGGATCGAGCTGCCCGACAGCAGGCGTTGTGACCACATCGACTCCACGATCCGCTCGGCGCGGCCGGGTCGATGGATGGCGAACAGTTGCAGGGCTACGAGTTCCGGGCGTACGACAGGAACGCCGTTGACGTCGGTCACCCAGCGGTCGTCGATCCAACGCACCCGGTGCACTCTGGCCAGCCGGCTGCGGCGGGTCGTGCTGCGGACGGTCACCACATGGATGGGATGCTCGAGTCGAGATCCGCGATGCCCCCACCATGCAGCTGCAGACTCGTGTGACAGGTAGGCGGCGGGACCGGCGTCGAGCACCGCCGCACACGCGCTGGGCCGCGGACTCAGGTGAGCCGAGTCGCCGCAACACACGCGACGTCACCGGGACCCACCCGTGGTGTCGTCGCAAACGCGCCACCTCCCAACGTTCCCAGCCCGCGGCAAGCGGCTGGTAGCCGGCGACCAGGCCATGCTGAACGGAAGCAAGATCGTGGACGCCGGCGGATAGCGCGGGGTTGAACGCAGGGTCTGTCATCTCGTCAACTTGCCGCTCGGCAGCGGCAAGTGAAACGGGTCACGCGATCCGGTGCGTTCTGTGTCGCGTGCGTGGCGCTGAGCGCCACGCACGCGACACAGAACGAGGGTGGGGAGGGAGGCGGGGGGGAGGGGGGGAAGGGTCAGGGAGGCGGGTCAGGGCGGGAGCCGAGGACGCCTCCCTCGGGCACGACGCATCCGTCGCGTGCGCATAGCTGCCACCCCGTCACGACGGCATCCGCCAGTGGGGCGGAGGGGTTGCGACGCACCGCAGCGCGGGCCACCCCACGCGGCACCCAGGTGCCGCCGTCGTCCTCGATGCTCGCCACGATCCGCGCCTCACGCCGGCCGGACCCGCAGCACAGCAGTCCGACCGTGCCGTCGCCGTCCGCGACGCTGCCGATCGAGTGGACCTGCATGGTGGATCCCGACACGATCGGATCGGTGTCGTCGGGACCGTTCCAATGGACATCCACGCTGATGCGGGGAATCACCATGTTGCCGTGCACGCGGAACCGCGTCCCCGGACCATCGGAGGTGATGCGAGCCCGCTGGACCTCGTCGGTCGAATCGGTCGTGGCAACCAGGCGGACGTAACGGAGCCTGGGGAGTTGGAGGCCCAGATCGGTTCGGAGATTGGAGCCGAACCAGATCCCCTTCTCGGCGTTCATCCGCAGACGCACTGTTGCCTGCTCCAAGACCGACGCGTTCTTCTTCAGCGCCGAGCACTCGGTCCCACCTGAGACGAGGTCGATGTAGTAGGTGTTCGCCGATCTCGTGTAGGTGTTGAGATCGTCGGCCGGAACATCACAGCTACCCCCGGGCCATTCGATGTGCACCCGGGTCCTGCCGAGGATTACCCCAGGCTTGATCCGTCCATTGGCAACCAGGTTGTCTCCTCCCGCGTTGTCGACGACGAGCAATAGGCGGTCGATCTGGTCGTTGGCATCCAACCCGGCCGGGAGATCGAACGGGCCGATCAGAAGGTCGTTGTCGCCGAGGTCGGCGTCGGTCCTCTTGCATACGTAGGGAGGATTTGGGAACGTGCCGCAGTCGCCCTCGGGGTGGGACGCTGCGGATGTGTCGTCGGTGACCACGTTGGCAGCGCCCGACCACTGGGCGTCCGAGGGCGACGACGCCGTGGCGGCCAGCACCTGATGGCTGTTGACGATCATGTTCAGCCCACGGACGTAGAGCCGAATCCTCTCAGCACCACCGACGGGCGCATACGGCGGCTTGTACACGTACTCCACCTTCATCACAGCACCGTCGAGCGAGCTCTCCGGCTCTCCGGCGAAGCAGTCCGTGAGATCAACTGCCGTGATGAAGCCGGGCGTACGACCAGCGTTCACCACGGTCTTGCTGCAGGGATTCGGCCCGCCTGTTACCTCCACCCGGACATCACGATTGGACCCGTGAGCAGGTGGGGTCTCGCTCGAGGTCCACGCGACCTTGAGATCCTCGATCAGACGATCGCGCTCGGCCGACATCTGCGCCGAGAAGTTCAGTCTGCAGTTCTGCAGGAACTCGCCGCAGTTCACCGTGGCCATCGCGCCCTGTGAGCCGTTGGGATCGGCAAGCACATTGGCCACGTCCGCGAAGTCGTCACCCATCACCCACCACAGACCCACCCGGTAGAGACGGTGCGTGCCAGTGGTCGGGTTCGACAGGGTGATGCCACCGGGTGAGATCTCCGACTGCACGATCGCGTCGCCTTCACCACCGTGGGCGCAGACACTGACGTTGCCGCCCTGGTGGTCGATGGTGGTCGTGCCCGACAGCACGATCCGCACACCCGCGGCGGCCTCGGGGTCACAGGTGGCGCTGGTGCCCGACCCCCTCACGGTGCCGAACACGAATGCGGAACCCGCATCGGCGAAGACAAGCGCGTCACCGTTGTTGCGCGCTGCGAACCAGTAGTTACCGGGCTCGAAGTGGAACAGCTTTTCAGTGCAGGACCCGTCGAAGAGGTCGTTGAGCGCCTCGAGCGCCGCGCCGTTGTAGTCACCGGGAGGGATCTGCACCGTGGCGGGTCCTGTCCCCGGACAAGTCAGCTCCGCGCTATCCGCGCCCGCCACACCCGTCGGCCCGTCGGTGATCAGGGTCGCGCCCATGTTCGCCGTGCTCCCGGCGCCCACGTTGTCGCCGCATGTCGGTGTGGCGTCGTCGTCGACGATCGCGGTGCGGGTGAGATCGCCGTCAAGGCCGGATGCGAGATCGAGCATCCCACACTGCTGGCCCGAACCCGGATACCCCGGGTCTCCCTGCACGTAGCTGCCGCTCACGTCGATCGCACCGGTGTCCCCGGGTGCCGTGAGCAAGGGCGCCGCCCCTTTGCGCACCGCCACGCTCCCGTTGATGAGCAGCGGTTGGTCCCCGTGGTGGAGCAGCGTCGGCTGGAGCGTGGCCGGATCGGGTGCAGCGGTGGACCCCAGCGCGCCTGCCCAGGGCCAGCCGTCCCAAGCGAGACCCGGAACATCGGAGTAGTCGTCTCCCACGACTTCGATGCTGCCCTGAGAGGACCCGGGTGCGTTTCCGAGCACCTCGTCGCAGTCCATCTGCACCGTCACGTCGTCGCCGTCGTCCGAGGTGCCTGCGTCGAAGTCGATCTGGTCGACCTCCGGGTCCGGACCCGACACCGGTGCGCACACGTCGCCGACCCCGGAGTTCGCCGCCGCCCGAATGCTGCTGAGAGCGGTTTCGAGCCCGCCGTCGGCTGCTCGCTGTTCGCGGGCGAGTCGTTGCTGTGTTACCGCTGCCCGATGCGTGGCGAACGACAACGACAGCAATGCGGTGATCAGCAACAACCCGACCGCCATCGCGGCGAGCACCACGCCGAGAACGTAGCCTTCCTGGTCGGTGGCATTCAGCCGCCGGCCGGCCCACAGGGTGCCGCCACGGGTTCAACGCCCGGCCGGGTCCGGGGCCCGTCCTGGCTCACCGCAGCACCGCTCAGCCGGCACCGAACGGCCCCGCATCATGGTCTCGTCACCGCGGTCGAATACGGGCCCGCAGTGCCGTCGACCCGGACGCGGTGGGCCACGGTCACGACACAGCCTTCATACGCGGTCGTGAAGGACGGGGATTCACCGGCTGCGACGGTGTAGTCCGACGGCCCCGGACACTCAGGGCCTCCGCTCGCAGTGACGTGCACTCCGTAGTCCTGTGCTCCGGGCACCGCTGCCCATCGGTAGAGATTGCCCTCGAAGGTCCCTGAAGCAGGCGCTACGAGCACGCCCGGGATCGTCAGCGGCTTCGTCTTGGTGGTCGACACTCCGTCGTCGTCGACGACCACCAAAAAAAGAGGGTGACGCCGGCGGCCCCCTTATGAGCAGCCGCCGCGGGGTGGGGCTTTTTTGTCGAGGTCCAGTTGTCGAAGAACCCGAAGTTCCACAGATAGCCGGTGATCGAGCCGTCGCTTCGACGCACCGGAGTTGAACGTGACCGTGGTGGGAGCCGAACCGATCGGACCTGCGGAGAAGTCGACCACCGGTGCGGCATTGAGACGGAACTCCGTTGACGTGGGCCCCCGCCACCGCCGGGCACGAGCCTGATCTCCCAATCCCCACCGTCGCCGTCGGCGAAGGAGCGTGTGAAGGACGCTGCGGTGGAGGTCGCAACCGGTTCGGTCTCGCCGGCGCGGCGCAACCCCAGGTGTAGGGCCCCACGGCGTCGGTGGTGAAGGTCATCTCGACGGGATCCCGGCCGGCGCCGACAGTGCCTGCGCGGGGCAGCCTGGGCGGCGTGTTCACCAGCTGCCCACCGGGCTCTCCGCTGGTGGCGATCACGATGGGCCCGAGCGGTACGGGATCGACACCGTCGCCGGGCAGCAGCCTGATCGCGACGCGGGCAACCGCTGTGGCACCGAGTGAGTCGGTGACGGTCACCTTCACCTCACGGTCACCGAGCGGAGCCGACGCCGGCTCGGGTAGGTACTGCACCTCGGCGGTCGAACCGGAGATGACGGCGCCGTCCATGTCGGCTCCGGGACCGGAAGTCCCAGGAGTAGGTGACTCCGCCGCCGTCGTCGGGGTCGTGCGATCCACCTGCGTCGAAGACGAAGGTGCGAGGTGGGGATCCGCCACCCTGGACCCGTCCGTCGGAGTCGCCCACCACAGCGAGCGTCGCCACCGGTGCCTGGTTGTCGACCGTGACGTTGCGGCGGTCGGTTGCGGTGTCCATGCCGTCGCCGACGGTCAGGATGACCTGGTAGGTGCCGATGCCCGAGAACGTGAGGGTGACCTGCGTCGGTGAGGGCCCGGGGGTCTGAACCACCGAGCCTGGTGGGGCGTCGGCCGGCGGGGTCACCGCCCAGGTGCGGCTGGTGATGGAGCCGTCGGCGTCACTCGAGTTCGCGCTGTCCAGCACGACGGTGTAGTTGGGCCGCACGCCGCCCTGGGACACCCAGGTGATCCGTGCCCTCGGCTTGAGGTTGCCGGTGCCGCCGAGGAATGCAGCATCCAGGTTGGCGCGTCGCATCGCACGCACGTTGACCGGCGCCCCTCCCGCGAGCCTCGCGGTGAAGGTCACCTGGCGACAGTCGGTCAGAGGGTCGTCTGTGACCGGGGTGCATGTGGCCGCGGGTTCCGACCCGAGGCCATCGACACGTCACGCAGGATGTGCACCTGGTCCTTCACCACGGAGGTGTCGTTGAGTCCACAGGTCCGCCGCCACACTCCGGCGAGGCCGTCGTCGTCGGTGTTGGTGACGTACACGGTGCGAATGGGCACGCCGGTGCCGTCGTCGACGTCGTCTACGAGTTGCAGGATCACGGCATCAGCGGCATCGGTGCCGCATCCGGGGTTGGAACCGAAGTCGGCCACCTTGACCAACTCGGCCGAGCCGACGTCACGGGACAGGTAGGTGTTGGCGATCCGGGCCTGGGAGGCATCGCTGAAACGGGCGGAGGTGGGGCCCTGCTGCTGCATTGCCACGGCCATCCACGCTCCGACGGGAACCAACAGGATCAACCCGATCGCCAACGACAGCAGCAGTTCGATCAGGGTGAAACCCGACTGCGAACGGTCGCGCGTCGCCAAGTCGCGCCTCATCGACGTGCCACCACTACTTCGGCGCTGCGGGAGCGGCCGTCCATCTCGACTTCGACGGTGAGCCTGTGAGCGTAGGCATCACCCTCGTCGCAGGTGTCGACGTACGACCCCGAGGCGCCTGCACCCAGGTTGCCAGTGCTCGATCTCGGTGATCGACAGCGTGACCCCACTCGGCGCGGACCAGGCGTCCCCAGAGGAGCCGTAGTCGGTCCAGGCGTCGCGGTACTCCGCGAGGCTCGGGCAGTCCCCCGGGACCGCAGAAGCTGGATACGGCATCGTCTTGAGGCTCTCGGTGAAGCTGCCGAGAGCCGAATCCGCACGCTGCACCCGATCGGCCACCTCGGAGCTCTTGATCGCAGCCAGCAAGGAGCCGGCAAGGCCGAGGATCACTGTGGAGGTCAACATGATGGCGACGAGGGCTTCGAGCAGGGGTGAACCCCGCCTGTTCGATGCGTGTTGGCATGCTGGGACCACCTCCTCCCGTCGCTCGGCCCACTCGTGGACGACTCAGGTCGCGCTCGCGCACGATCGGCCTCACCTACCCCTGTGGCGCGCAACCACAAGTGGATGACTCTCTAGCCTCGCCGCAGCATGACAGGGGAGTCAAGGTGCCCCCGGATGGGGAAGATTCCCCAGACGTTGCAGATCCTCTCAGGTTCGGCTCATACGTCAACCCGGCACCCGAACCGGTCCTGGAGCGCGGTTGATCGGTGACTCCCGAACCCACGGGCGCATCCGGACCGTAGCGCCAGGCCTCGACTGCAGTGGCACGTTCGACCAGCCCATCGGGGGCCCCCGCAGAACGAGCCGCCTGAGCAAACCCACCCAGCGTCTCAGCCGGGCCGCGCTCACGGCCCAGCCATTGGGAGCCCACCTGCTCGATCGCCACCTCCTCGGCCACGTCCCAGCGGTCCCTGATCAACCGCCGGCGGCGACGGCGGCAGGCCAACCGGGCGACCACGACACGCACGTTCCTCAACACGGCCGGTCCACCGAACACCCCCAGGGCGACCGCCAGCAACAAGGCGCCGACCACGTCGGCGGTCCCGTTGGCACCACCGGCCGTCGCGGTGTCGGCCCTGCCCGACAGTGGCACATCCGCGGTCGGGTCGAACGGCACCCAGCCCACTTCCGGGAACCACACCTCGGCCCACGAGTGGGCATCCTGCTCGCGCACGATGAAGCGACCGCTGAGAGCGTCCCACTCCCCGGTACGTATCCGGTGGCCAGGCGCGCGGGCACGCCGACCGAGCGCGCCATCACCACGAGCGGGCTCGCGATCTGCTCGCACCAGCCGAGGCGTGACTCGAACAGGAAGTGATCCACCACGTCCACACCCGACGGGGACAGCGGTGCTGCTATGTCGTATCGGGTGTTCTCACCCATCCACGCCTCCAAGGCAAGGACCGCCTCGTAGGTGCCGTCGGTTCCGTCGGTGATCTCCCGGGCGAGCTCCACGGTGCGCTCGGTCGCCACAGGGCTCTGGGCGTACTGGGCCTCGACACCGCTGGGGACGCGACGGCGCCCGTACTCGGCGAGCAGATCGGGATCCAGTGGCAATCGGCGGCTCGTGGAGCGATATGTGGCGCCACGGCCGAGGGGTTCGTCGACCGCCACCACGGTGCCGTCTGTGCGCTGGGCAAGCCGGTGGTTGCCTGCGGTCACCGCCACCGGGCTCGGCGCGATCGGCAGTGCCGTGGCGAACCCGGCCTCGATCCGCACCTCGGTCTCGAAGGCCTCACCGTTGTTGCCGGCAGGTCCTCGGGTGGTGGGGTCACCGTCGCATCGGTGAGGAACGAGCCACCCCGACCCGCCGAGCGGCTCCAACGCGAACCGTCCCAGAGGTCGTAGACCTCCGAGCGCCAGAACGACGCCACCGGTGAGGCCACGGTCATCACCACGCGGTCGCTCAGCTGTGGGCGTGTGGTCATGTCCAGCGTCGAGGTCGACTCGAGCGGGTTGCCCGGATGGTTTCCTGAGGCATCCACGGCCTCGCCGATCGTGGAACCCGCCTCGAGCAGCCCCGCGGCCCGCGGTCCGATCAGCAGCGCAGCGCCAGTCACCACTGCGACCGCCGCCATCACCGCTGTCAGCGCCGGAGCAACCGACGACCAGCGCACGTACGGCCGACCACGTGCAGTGATCGCGAGCGCCGTTCCCGTGACCGCCAACCACAGCATCGATCGCCACACCGACAGCACGCCAGATGCAGTGCCTGCCATCCCGGAAGCGAGCGAGCAGCACGGCGCTGAGGCCGGTCGACACCCACACCAGCGTGCGGAGATCGAGCGACGGCAGGCCGAACACCGCCAGCACCCCGGCGGACAGCGCAGCGAGCCTGACCACGGCGGCGCCCTGGGTGAACGACGACGACATGGCGCTCCACAGCTGCACCGTGACCAGCACCGCCAACGCCGGCCGCACCCATCGGTGGGCCATCAGCGCCTCGTCCCGCTGTGGGGCCCTCGTGCCGGCGGCCCGACCGCCATCGCGGCGCCCGGGGTCAGCGGCACCGGCAGGGGTCTCCGAAGCAGCCGCTGTGAACACCACCGGAACGCACCCCTCGGGGACCCCACCAGGTGGGCCTGGTACGGCTGCTGCGAGCAGCCTGCGCATCCGGCGGATGTCGTGGACCTCGACGGTGCTCGGTCCGTCGGGTTGTGCGGTGCACAGCATCACGCGCATGGCCTCGTCGAGGCCGCGCTGCACCGCACCCGCGGCCAGTCGCACGGCGTTCTCGACCGCTTCGGCCTGCTCGGCTCCGCCGGCACGGCGCAGATCGACGACCACCACCAGCAGGTGGTCGGCCGGGGGTTCCAGCTCCATCACCATCAGCTCCCCGGCGTGCGCCGAGGTCGGCCAGTGCACCAGGTGTGCCGGATCTCCTCGCACGTACGGGCGCACCGAGCGCACGGTGTCGCCGGAGTTGACCACTCCGGGCGGTGCGGCGGGTTCGTTGGCGGACCCGGCCAGGCCGGCAACAGGTCCCGAGGGTGCCACTCAGGGTGCCACGTACAACGGTGCGGGCAAACGCAGGTGCACGCCACGACTGACCCGCAGCAGACCGAACGGACCGGTGTCGGTCACCCGCACCGGCAGGGCCGTGTACACGCCCCTGCGGGTGAGCACCGCCACGACGTCGGTGACGCCTGCGTTGACGAACAGCTCACCGGGTGACGAGCCGGTTCCTGCGACACCCGCTCCGGCGGAACCACCGGCGGGTGCTGCAGAGAGAGCACCGCGGCCCAGCGACCCAACCGAGGCGTCGAGTTGCACCTGCAGTGGGAACCCGGCTCGGTCGAGTGACACCGTGACCCCGAAGCCGTCACCCTCCACCACGTCGCCGGCGCACCGTCGCACCACCAGCCGACGGGATCGACGATCGAGCAGAGGCCACAGCACGCCGAGCACCACCATCGTGAACAGGCCCGCCCACATCAACGCGGTGACCGTCGGGGAGGCAACCGACGGACGCAGCCCGGCGATCACCCCGAGCAGCACCACGAGCACCACGAGCCCAGGGGTGAGGCCCACCTCCACTGCTCCGGCGGCGATCGAGGTGCGCGCTGGGGATCGGACCGTGGGCGGGCCGGCCGGTGCAGTTCGCCCATGAAGCTCACGGCCGTGGAACCGGCACACTCGCGAGCACCCGCTCGAGCACCTCACGGGCGGCAGCGGTGTCGTTGCGCCCGCCGACGGTGACACGATGGGCGAGCGCCCCCACGAACACTGCCTGGATGTCGTCGGGGATCACGTGGTCGCCTCCCCGGACCACCGCGTGGCCGCGGGCAAGCCCCAGCACCCCGAGCGACGCCCGCGGTGACGCCCCTGGGTGAGCGACGGATCGTCGCGGGTCGCGTCGCAGAGATCGAGCAGGTAGCCGACGAGGACCTCGGCGCAGTACACCTCGCGGGTGGCGGAGATACCGGCCACCACGTCGTCGGGGGTGGCCACTGGTGCCATCGACTGCAGCGCGCCGACCCCACCCACACCCGTGAGCACCTCGTGCTCGGCGGCCCGACCGGGCAGCCCGAGGCTGAGCGACAGGGCGAAGCGGTCGAGTTGGCTCTCGGGCAACGGGAAGGTCCCCACCTGGCCCTGAGGGTTCTGGGTCGCCACGCAGAAGAACGGTCAGGGGCAGCGGCCGCGTCTCGGCGTCGACGGTGACCTGATGCTCCTCCATCGGTTCCAACAGCGCAGACTGCGTACGGGGTGAGGCCCGGTTGATCTCGTCGACGAGCAGCACGTTGGCGAACACCGGTCCGGGGTGGAACTCCCAGTCGGCGGTGTCGGGCCTGAACACCGAGGTTCCGGTGATGTCGGTGGGCAGGAGGTCGGGGTGCACTGCACACGACCGAAGCGCCCGCCGACCGCTGCGGCGAGAGCACGCGAGAGAAGGGTCT
The DNA here is from genome assembly GCA_027493675.1 of Microthrixaceae bacterium. Classification (GTDB taxonomy): domain Bacteria; phylum Actinomycetota; class Acidimicrobiia; order Acidimicrobiales; family Microtrichaceae; genus JAMLGJ01. Next base: position 12,631 of record JAOSKI010000016.1, read on the forward strand.
TGCCGGTCCCCGGAAGATCCTCGATCAGCAGGTGTCCGCCGCTGAGCAACGTCGCCAACGCCAGGTCGACCTCCGCCGGCTTTCCGCGCAGGGTGGCCCTGAGCGCGGCACCGAGAACCTCTGCAAGGTCCTGGACGGTTCCCATCAGATGTCTGGGTCGTAGTCGGGGTCGTTCGACGGACCAGGAAGCAGCACGTCGGGTGGCGACAGGCGCTCGCCGTGGCCGACCTGCTCCATGTGGGCAGGATCGTGCGCTTCGTTCACGGCCTCCGGGAGGAGCGGCGAGCTGTCTGGGAACACATGCCCCGGCCCACTCGGATCCTCACCAGCGAAGGGATCGGGGGCGGCCACCATCGCGGAGCTGTCGATCGGAGGCAGCGGTCGGGGGGGGTGCGGGCCCGGATCGGATTCCGCGGGCGGCATCGGGTCGACCTCGGTGTGTGCGAGCGGGTCGTCCCAACTTCTCCGCCCTTCGGAGAACATGCGCCTGCGGCGACGGGCGTGGCGTCTCGGCACCTTGGGTTGTGGTAGCTCACCTCCGGCGGGGTTGTGCAGGAACGCCTCGTGTTCCTTTCGTGAGGGCTTGCGCAGCGTCTTGCGCTTCACCGGTCCGGTCGTTTCACGAACATGAGCACTCCACCGAGCACGAACACCCCCAGCAGTCCGATCAGAACCCATTGCAACGGGGGTGAGCAGCGGAGTGGCCTCGGTGCGCATCCGCAGCTCGTAGGTGGCCGCCGGGTCGCTCAGGTTCCATCGGGCGGTGTTGTCCTCCTGGAAGTCGGCATTGGAGTCGGTCAGGCGTCCAGGCAGGGTGACCGAGAGCTCCAGGCCCACCCCGGCTTCGTCGGTGGCGGCCAGGCCCTGCAACCCGGCGAGAGACGAGCCCTCGGTCAAGGTCGTGGCGCGGTCCAACGGGTTCGTGACCGCGTTGAGGCTCCAACCGCCGTCGGGCAGCTCGCGCAGGTCGAACTGCGAGAACGGGGTGAGCCTCTGACCGCCGACCGTCGCGCCGGCGATGACGTCGGTGGTGAGTTGACGGAAGTCCTCGAAGGGGATCGTCACCGTGTAGAACGTCTGACCCGAGCGTTCCTTGGACTCGAAGCTCGCGCCGTCCACCCCTCGATCGTGTCGCGGGCGAGGGCTTCGACACCGCTCGTGTCCAGGGCTCCGCTCACCGCTGGAGGCGGGAAGACCTCGAGGCGCAACTCCCCCGAACCGTCGTCGTCGACGGTGAGGTACGCATCGGTGGTGAGACAGCCGGACAGGAGCAGCGAGATCGCAGGCACGACCAGCGCGGCGAGTGAACGCCTGAGCGTGAACGACCGCCGACCACCGCTGCCGTCCGCGCCATGCGAGTACATCCCCAATGGTGCAGTATCAGTGCCCGAAATGCGACTCGGCACCTGCCGAAGTCACAGAGCACGCCTTATCCTTGAGGCGATGCGCCGAACAGCTCGCGTCCTGAGCTACGGGGGGTGGAGCGCTGATCGTCGCGTGCCTGAGCCTGGCACACGCGCGGATCGTCGCCGATCCCCCGTACGCCTTCACCGGATCGTCGCGCTTCGCCTGGGCCGTCGGCTACAGCATCGCTCTCGCTGTCACCACATACGCCGTCGGTCTTCCCGACCAGCCTCGCACGGCGCGCCAGGCGGGATGGTTGGCATTCGTCGCGGCCGTGTTCGCTGCACTGGCCGTGTCGGTGCCACAACTGATCCTCGGCGATGCCCTCCTTCCCAGGTTCGTGGTGTTCGGCGCCGTGTTCGTGATGGTGCCGTGGCAGGTGGTGATCAACGCCATGGCGCGCGGCAACCGCAGTCGGGCCGAGGAGCGCGACCGTGTGTTCCTTGTGGCCGATCCCACCGAGCGTGAGCGCCTGACGGACGACCTCACGCTGGAGCCCGAGCACGCGGCCCAACTGGTCGGCTCGCTCACACCACTCGAAGCAGGCGGTGACGAGCCGGGGACGAGCCCACTGATCGACGCCGTGGAGAGGAGCTCGGCGACGGTGGTCGTGATCGACGCGCGGTCGCAGGCCGACGACCGGGTCGTGGCGCAGGCCGCCAAGCTGCACGAGTCGGGTGTGAGGGTGCGGACCCTGCTCGGCTTCTACGAGCACTGGCTCGGCAAGCTCCCGCTGAGCGAGTTGGAGCGGGCATCGCTGTTCTTCGACATCGGAGAGGTGCACGGCACCTCCTACGCACGGCTCAAGCGGATCATGGACCTGACCCTCGGCATCATCGGTTGTGTGTCGCTGGTCGTGATGACCCCGATCGTGGTTGTGGGCAACCTGATCGCCAACCGCGGTCCGCTCATGTACCGACAGGTGCGCGTGGGCAAGGGCGGGGAGCACTTCACGATCCTCAAGTTCCGCACGATGACCGACGGCGACTCCCCCGCCGGGAAGGCCCCTCCGCAGCGGCGCCAGTGGTTGGATCCAGGCGCCTCGACGAGTCGACGACCGCCACGCCCGTCACACCCGACCCGCCTGCATCGCGCTGGACCGAACCGGATGATCCCAGGGTGACGCCCTTCGGTCGGCTCCTGCGCCACAGCCACCTCGACGAGCTGCCCCAACTGGTGAACATCCTGCGCGGCGACCTGTCGATCGTGGGTCCCCGGCCCGAACAGCCTCACTACGTCGAGGAGCTGTCGGAGAAGCTCGCGTTCTACGACATGCGTCACCTGGTGCGACCGGGGTTGACCGGCTGGGCCCAGGTCAAGTACGGCTATGCGGGCGACGAGCGCGACGCCTTGGAGAAGCTCCAGTACGAGTTCTTCTACCTGCGTCACCAGGACCTCGTGTTTGATCAGCGAATAGTCCTGCGTACGCTGCGTGCCATGATCGGTGGACGAGGGAGCGGCCGATGACGCCCGCCGATCACTCCGATACGACATCCCCCGGGCCCGGCGCCGGGTCTGTCACGGTCGGCGAACCGGAATCGGGTCTCGGCGAAGCGACGGGACCGCCGCTGGTGTCGGTGATCGTGCCGATGCTCGATGAGATCGACTGGATAGAGGCCTGCATCGAGAGCTTCCGGGCCCAGGACCACCCACTCGACCGGCTGGAGGTGGTCGTCGTCGACGGCGGGTCCACCGACGGCTCCCGCGAACTGGTCGAAGCCCTCGCGGCCCGGTACCGGTGGCTGCGGCTGGTCGACAACCCTGACCGCTTGGCCTCAGCCGCGTTCAACCGTGGGATCGAAGCCGCCCGAGGTGATGTGATCTGCATCGTCGGCGCGCATGCGGAGGTCGGAGCGGACTTCCTGAGCCGTTCGGTCGGGGCGCTCTCGGAGACGGGTGCCGGCGGTGTAGGCGGCCGGCTGCGCCACGACGGAACCGACCCCAGGCAGCAGGCGATAGGCCTGGCCATGACGTCGCGGTTCGGCATGGCCTCCCCCGTTCCGCTACTCGACACAACGGTGCGAGGTGGACACGATCGGTCATCCCGCCTACCGGCGACGTGCTCGAAGAGGTCGGAGCGTTCGACGAATCGCTCCGACGCAACTCCGACTACGAGCTCAACCACCGCATCCGTGCGGCAGGACATGCACTCGTGCTGGATCCCACGATCGTCACCGTGTACCGGCCACGCGGGACCTTGAGGGGGCTCGCACGCCAGTTCTACGACTACGGGTTGGGCAAGGCCGCGGTGGCACGTAGCCATCCCGATTCGCTGAAGCTCCGGCACGCGATCGCCGGCTGCCGCGTTGCTGGCAGCCGCGGCACCGTTGCTCGGTGCCTCGCGTGCGGGTCGGCGGCTGCTGGCGGCGTCGTCTGTCGTGTACTGCGCGATGCTCACAGCGGCACTCGCAACGAGCCAGCCGGCGGACCACGGAGCCGATACGACGACCTTCCTCGCGGCGTTCCCGGTGATGCACCTCACCTGGGGAGCGGGTTTCCTGGTCGGGCTGGCGCGACCACGATGACTGCGAACCGATCGCACTGGGCGGCGCCGGATGCAACCATCGAACACGGCGCTCGTGTCGGTGAGGGAACGAGGGTCTGGAACCAGGCGGTGATCCGAACCGGCGCGACGGTCGGGTCCGAGTGCATCATCGGCCGCGGTGCGTTCATCGACGAGGCCGTGGTGCTCGGCGACCGGTGCAAGATCCAGAACCTGGCGCTCGTCTACGCACCGGCGGTTCTCGGCGACGGTGTGTTCGTCGGGCCGTCGGCGGTGCTCACGAACGACCGCTTCCCCCGCGCGGTCACACCGCAGGGTGCCCTGAAGTCGGACGCCGACTGGACGCCACAGGGCGTGACCGTCGGCAGCGGCGCATCGATTGGAGCCATGGCGACGCTGATCGGCGGGGTGCACGTCGGGGACTGGGCCACGGTCGCGGCCGGGGCGACCGTCACCCGCGACGTGCCGGCGTTCGCGCTCGTGGCAGGCACTCCGGCGCGCAGGATCGGCTGGGTAGGGCCGGCCGGAGTGCCGCTGCACCGGCGGCAGTCGGATGGGTCTGCCCGGAAACCGGGCAGACGTTCCGCGAATCGGACGGCTCCCTGGAGCCGGCGTGAGCGCTCACACGATGGTGCCGATGGCGCAGCCCATGATCGGGGTGGACGAGCGCGCCGCTGTGGACAGGGTCCTGCGCAGCGGGTCGCTCGCGCAGGGTCCCGAGGTGGCGGCGTTCGAGTCCGAGTTCTCAGCAGTCGTCGGTGACAGGCACTGCGTGGCGCTCAACTCGGGAACCTCCGCCCTCCATGTGGCACTCCTGGCGTCGGGGGTGGGTCCCGGCGACGAGGTGATCGTGCCGTCGTTCACCTTCGCGGCTACCGCCAACGCAGTGAGGCTCACCGGAGCGGAGCCGGTGTTCGCTGACATCGACCCGTCGACCTACTGCCTCGATCCCGACGCAGTCGACGACGCGGTCAACTCCCGTACAGCGGTCATCATGCCGGTGCATCTGTATGGTCACCCCGCGGACATGGCCCGGATCGGCGAGATCGCGCGTCGGCGGGGTCTGCTCGTGATCGAGGATGCCGCGCAGGCTCACGCAGCGTCGGTGGGCGGCCGGCCCGTCGGTTCGATCGGTGATGCCGCAGCGTTCAGCTTCTACCCGACCAAGAACATGACCTCGGCCGAAGGCGGAATGGCGGTGTTCGCCGACGAGGCGAGCGCCCGGACCGCAAGACTGCTGCGGAACCAGGGAATGGACCTGCCGTACCAGAACGAGATCGTCGGGTTCAACCTACGCATGACGGATGTCCACGCAGCGATCGGCCGCGTCCAACTGGGTCGGCTCACCGAGTTCAATCGGCAGCGACGCGCAAACGCCGCAGCCCTCGACGCCGCCTTCGGAGGCTGCGATGCAGTGCGGGTCCCCGTCGAGCTACCCGGGTGCACGCACGTGTTTCACCAGTACACGATACGCTCGGAGCAACGCCACCGGATCAGGGAACTGCTCGAACAGTCGCATGTTGAATCAAGAGTGTTCTACCCGAGTGGTGTCCACCGACTCCCGCCCTATGCGATCCCCATCGAGACCGGGTCGCGCCGGCTCCCCGAGACCGACCGGGCGGCCGCACAGGTCCTGTCCCTGCCGGTCGGACCACACGTGGTGGGTTCGGCCCTGCAGCATCTGATCGAGACGGTGGCGAAGGTGGTCGGCGACCTATGAGCGAGCTCCGATTCGGGGTTGTCGGCCTTGGCTCGATGGGAAGGCACCACGCCCGGGTGCTGCAGGATCTCGAGGGCGTGTCACTCGTGGGGGTCTGCGACCCCGCTGGTGACGTCCACGGTGTTGCGCGACACATCCGGTGTGCAGGCTCCGTTGCGGAGATGGTCTCCTGGGGAATCGACGCCGCAGCCGTCGCGGTGCCGACCGAGGACCACCTGTCGGTCGGCTTGGAGCTGGCCGCCGCTGGTGTGCACATGCTCGTGGAGAAGCCGCTTGCGCACAGCGTGGAGGCCGGAGAGGAGTTGGCCCAGGCGTTCGATGACGCACATCTCATCGCTGCGGTGGGTCACGTCGAGCGGTTCAATCCGGCGGTGCGGTCGCTGAAGGTGCGCCTGGAGCAGGGTGACCTGGGTGAGATCTACCAGATCGCCACCTCCAGGCAGGGACCGTTCCCTGATCGGGTGCGCGACGTCGGAGTCGTCAAGGATCTCGCAACCCATGACATCGACATCGCAGCCTGGGTCGCCAACAGCGGATTCGGAGTCGGTCTCCGCGCGGGTGACCCACCGCGCGGGTCGGCCTCACGAAGACCTGGTTGCGGTCGTGGGCCGGTTGCACGACGAAACGGTGGTGAACCATCTGGTCAACTGGCTCACTCCCATGAAGCAACGGCAGGTGACGGTGACCGGGGAGCGGGGTTGCTTCGTCGCGGACACGCTCACCGCGGATCTCACGTTCTTCGCCAACGGGAAGATTGCGAGCGAGTGGGACGCCATCTCAAAGTTCCGAGGCGTGTCCGAAGGCGACATGGTCCGCTTCGCCATCGCCAAGCCAGAGCCGCTGCGAACCGAGATCATGGGTTTCCGCGACACGGTCGCCGGCAGGATCGGCGAGATCGTCCCGGCGAGCGAGGGGCTCGAGACCCTACGGGTCGCCGATGCCATCACGCGCGCCGCGGCGCGGGGCACAGTGGAGTTGATCCCATGAGCACGGTCGCGGTGGTGGCGCTCGGCAAGATCGGCCTACCGCTGGCGGTTGCGATCGCGGAAGGCGGACACCAGGTCATCGGTGCCGATACCCTCCTCATCGGTCGTCGGGAAGGTGTCGGCAGGCATCCCGCCGTTCCCCAACGAAGCGGGCCTCGACAGGCGGCTCGACGCAGTCGTCCGAAGCAGGGCACTGGTCGCCACCACCGACACGGCCCAGGCGTCCGCGGGTAGCTCCGTGGTCGTCATCGTGGTGCCACTGCTCGTCGACGACGAGGCCGATCCGGACTTCACCGCGATCGATGCGGCGACCGCCTGCGCGGGCTCGGGCCTCCAACCAGGACTCTCGTGGTGTACGAGACCACGCTCCCCGTCAGGACCACTCGTGAGCGGTTCGCACCTGCGCTCCGCGGACGCCTCGGGTCTGTCGTTGGGCACCGATCTGTTCGTCGCCCACAGCCCTGAGCGGGTGTTCAGCGGCCGCGTGTTCGCGGACCTGAGTCGGTACCCGAAGCTGGTCGGAGGCGTCGATGCGACCAGCGGCACCTCGCGCCGTGGAGCTTCTACGAGTCGTTCCTGCACTTCGACGACCGCAGCGACCTCGAACGCCCCAACGGCGTGTGGGACCTGGGCAGTTCGGACGCGGCCGAGATGGCGAAGCTCGCCGAGACCACCTACCGGGACCTGAACATCGCCTATGCCAACCAACTGGCTCTGGGGGCGGAGTCGTTGGGCATCGACGTGTACCGGGTGATCGAAGCATGCAACAGCCAACCCTTCAGTCACATCCACACACCCGGCATCGCGGTCGGGGGCACTGCATACCGGTCTATCCGCACCTGCTGACCCGGAGCGTGCCCGAGGTGTCACTGGCACAGGCCGGAAGGCATGTAGAACGCGGGGGATGCCCGAGATCGCGGCGGAGCAGGTCGGTAAGGCCCTCGGAGGACTCGACTCGGCGCCAAGGTGACGATCCTCGGGCTCTCGTTTCGTGGTGGCGTGAAGGAGCACGGGTTCTCGGGGACGCTGGTTCTCGCATCGCTGTTCGATGCCGCGGGGGCGACGACGACCGTGGTCGATCCGCTGTACGGACCCGACGGGCTGATCAACTTGGGACTTCGACCTCACGAACCCGGCAGCAGCACCGATGCAGTCATGCTCCAGGCCGCGCACGGCGAGTTCCGAGACGCCTCCTCCGAGCAGTTCCCCGGGTGTCGAGTCGTCTACGACGGTCGGGGTTAGCTGCAGCGGAGGCTCTGGCCGGGACGTTGTTCCTACGACTGGGGAATCAGCCATGACCACTCGAGTTCAGTTCCCAGGCGCGCCTTGGTCACCGGGGGTGCCGGCTTCATCGGCAGCCATCTCGTCGACGGCCTTCTCAACGCGGGAACGGAGCACGTCACCGTCGTCGATACCTTCTTCTTGGGCAGCGAGGCGAACCTACGCACAGCGGGCCGGCGATCCACTGGCACTCTCAGCATCTACCGGGAGGACGCCGGCGACCACGTCCTGATGTCCGAGATCCTCGACATCGAGAAGCCCGAGGTCGTGTTCAACCTCGCCACGAAGGCACTCCTGTACTCCTTCCTCAATCCGAGCGGCGCCTGCCAGGTGAACCTCAGCATCGCGCTCACGCTCTGCGAGCTTCTCCGCAAGGGCGCTTCGACCGCCTGGTGCACGTGTCCAGTTCCGAGGTCTACGGCACCGCGCGCTATGTGCCGATGGACGAGGATCACCCGCTGCTGGCCGAGACCACCTACGCGGCCGGGAAGGCGGCAGCGGATCTCGCCGTGGCATCGTACGTTCGGATGTTCGATCTGGACGTGGTCACGGTCCGTCCCTTCAACAACTACGGGCCACGCCAGAACGAAGGGCTGTTCCGCAGCAGTCGTCCCACTGACGATCAAGCGGATACTCGCGAACGAGCAACCGGTGGTCGAAGGAGACGGAACGCAGACCCGCGATCTCATCTACGTCGAGGACACCGTGCGCGCCCTCGTCGCTGCGGCGACCACGCCTGAGGCACGAGGGTTGACCATGAACGTCGCCAGCGGAATCGAGACCCGGATCGGGGACCTGGTCGAGCGCATCTGCAAGGTGATGGGCTGGACCGGCGGAATACGCACCGACGATCGCCGGCGCGCCGACGTACACCGCCACATGGCAGACGTTGCCCTGGCCTCCGCGATGCTCGGAGAACTGTCCACGACCTCTCTCGACGAGGGCCTGGAACGGACCGTCGACTGGTACAGGCGCCAGGGATCCGAAGCGTGATCCCGCTCGTTCGCCCCGGACCTCGGCTTCGCCGAGGTTGCCGACGACATCGAGCGGATCATCGCCTCAGGGATCCTCACCAACGGCGAGTGCGTCCAGGAGTTCGAGTCGGCGTTCGCTGGGTGCGTCGGTGCCGCGCATGCGGTGGCTACGACATCGGCCACCAGTGCCATGCACCTCGCGTTGGTTGCCCACGGCATCGGGCTCGGGGACGAAGTCCTCGTTTCGGACTTCACGTTTCCGGCCACCGGGAACGTCGTGGTGTCGGTTGGAGCGATCCCGGTGCTGGTGGATACCACCGCCGACTTCGTTCTGCCTGGACCTGGAGCGGGCAAGGTCGCTCGTCACGCCCAGGACCAAGGCTCTGATCGCGGTCCATCCTTTCGGACAGCCCGTCGACCCGGATCGACTCAGGGGACTTGTGGAGGACACGGGCATCGTGTGCATCGAGGACGCCGCGTGCGCGCTCCGGAAGTTCCGTCGGTGAGAAACACTGTGGATCGGCCTTCACGGGATGCTTCTCGTTTCACCCGCGGAAGGTCGTCACCACGGGGAGGGCGGGATGCTCACCACCGACGACGTCGCTGTCGCGGAGCGAGTGCGGCGTCTGCGAAACCACGGCGGCATCCGGACAGGTCCGGCGATGACCTTCGTGGAGAACGGGTTCAACTATCGGATGGCCGAAGTCCCCGCCGCCATGGGTCTGGCCCAGCTCCGCAGGTTGGACGAGATCCTCGGGCATCGCCGGTCCGTTGCCGGCATGTACGAGAGCAGGCTCGCACAGCTTCGCCACGTCGAGTTGGTCCGAGAGCCACCAGGGCAGACGTGGTCCTTCCAGTCGTTCGTGATCATGCTCCATGCCGCGATCGATCGGAACGCAGTCATCCAGGCGATGGCCACGCGCGGGATGGAGACGACGATCGGGACCTACGCCCTCCACGCCCAACCGGCCTTCTCCAGGTTCGGCTACGCGCCGAACAAGCTGAAGCACTCCTTTGCAGCCCAGGAGCGCTCGCTCACTCTCCCGCTGCCACCGGGCATGACCGAAGGTGACGTGGATCGGGTGGTCGGTGCGCTGGAGGAATCGATCGCGGAGGCCGCCCGATGACGAAGGTGGTGCTGATCGGCACCACCGATCTGACTCGTGTTGTTGCCGAGGCCCTCATGGAGCTGGCACCGATCGAGCTCGTAGGGTGCGTGTACGCGCCGAGGACGATCCGGGCCTCATACGTTCCCGATGGTCGACCCAACACGAGGCACACGGACATGGGTCGGTGGTCCGGGTCACACGGAATACCGAGCCACCAGTACACGAGCATCGACTCGCTCGCCGAGTTCCTTGAGTCCACTCCTGCGGATCTGGCTGTCGTAGCAGGGTGGTACCACATGATTCCGAGGAGGATCGCGAGCTGTTCCGATTCGGCGCCATCGGGCTGCATGCCTCGCTGCTGCCGGAGTTCGAGGGGAGCACCGCTCAGCTGGGCGATCCTCAGCGGGTCCGGCGCGACCGGTATCAGCCTCTTCCAACTCACCGACGGGGTGGACGAGGGCCTGATCTTCGGTCAACGCTCGGTGGGGATCGGCGAGGACACGACCGTGGCCGACCTGATAAACGCAACGACATCGCTCGGCTCGGACCTGCTGCGAACCCGTCTGCCTGAGATCGCGGAAGGCCGCCTTGTGGGCGAGCCACAGACGGGGCGGCCGAGCCCACTGCACCGTGAGCGTGAGGACGGGCGTATCGTGGCGTGGGATGCCGTGGGGTACACCGCCTCATCCGTGCGTGCACCGACCCTATCCGGGCGCGTTCAGCACGTTGGATGACGAAGAGATCATCATCTGGGCCGCCGATCTCGTCCACGACCCTCCCGTCGTCCACTCGGTGCCTGGCGGGATCGCAAGGTTGCCGGGGATCGACGGTGTAGTGATCACGACCGGCTGCGGACTGGTTCTCCCTCTTGATGCCACGAACGCCGACGGTGAGGACCGGTTGGGGCTGTTGCAGCAGAGCGCGTACCGGAGGCTTCGATGACCACCGCAGTGGTCGACCTGGGAATCGGGAACATGGGGTCCGTCGCCAACATGCTGGCCAAGCTGGGAGCAACGGTCGACCTCACCTCGGATCCGGCGAGAGTCGGCAACGCCACTCGCATAGTCCTGCCCGGTGTCGGCAACTTCGACACCGCAACGCGCCGCCTCATGGAGCGGGATCTGGTGGGGGTACTGAACGACAGCGCCGCCGGCAGCACACCCATCCTCGGGATCTGCCTCGGAATGCAGCTGCTGGCGGAGTCGAGCGAGGAAGGATGCTCGGCTGGACTCGGATGGATACCTGGATCGGTCCGTCGGCTTCCCACCGAGGGTCCATCGGGCAAGGTGACCGTGCCACACATGGGGTGGAGCCACCTGAGGGTCCTACGGGAACATCGGATCGTCGCCGACACGAACGCTGAGAGCCGGTTCTACTTCGTTCATTCATACGTGTTCGAACCAACTGATCCCGGGGATGTCGTAGCCGTCGCCGGCCACCAGGGAATCGAGTTCGCGGCAGTGGTCGCGAGGAGAACGTGATGGGGGTCCAGTTCCATCCGGAGAAGAGCCACCGCCATGGGATGGCCGTGCTCAAGAGGTTCCTCGAGATGACCGCGTGAGCCTCGCCCACCGGGTGATTCCGTGCCTTCTGCTGGACGGCGACCGGTTCGTGAAGACGAGGCGCTTCGCGGATGCCGGAATACGTGGGTGACCCGGTCAATGTGCTGAGCATCTTCAACTCGTTCGAGGTCGATGAGATCGTGATACTCGACATCGCCGCCGCCCGGACCCGCGATCCCCACCGATACGGGCACTCTCAGGCTGTACGCGACCGAGTGCTTCATACCGCTCGCGTACGGAGGCGGGATGACGAGCCTGACGCAGATGGAGCAGGTGTTCGCTGCAGGCTTCGAGAAAGTGGTGCTGAACACCGTCCTCCGGTCGGATCCGGCGGTGGTCGAGGCGCCGCTGGGCACTTCGGATCCCCAGGCGATCACCGCTTCGATCGACGTACGCGGAGGCGACAGCGGATCGTGGCAGGTGTGCGTCAGAGGTGGATCGGAGCCAACCGGCTCGCATCCCGTCGAGTGGGCCCGTCGGGCCGAGGAGCTCGGCGCCGGTGAGATCCTCCTGACCTCCGTGGATCGCGAGGGCACCATGAGTGGCTTCGACCCGGAGTTGTGCGCTGCGGTCAGCCAGGCCGTCGATGTGCCCGTCATTGCACACGGAGGCGCTGGAAAGCGCAAGCACCTCGCTGATCCCATCCGGCACTCGGGCGCTTCCGCAGTTGGCGCCGGTAGCCTGTTCGTGTTCCAAGGTCTCGGTCGAGGAGTCCTGATCAACTACCCGAACAGATCACAAATCGAGCGATTGGTTGCACATGACCGACAACACCGAGGTTGACGAGAGCCCCCAGCCCAGACCGGTTCAGACCGACCAGTACCGCGAGTGCACCCGCTGCCTCTTCCATACGGGTATCCCAGGGATCTCCTTTGACGAGAGGGGCATGTGCAGCTACTGCACGCTCAGCGACTTCATGGAGCAGCAGTACCCGACGGGTCCGGCGGGCAGGTTGCGCATCGAGGCAATGGCCGATGAGATGCGGGCGGCCGGGAATGGGAGCGAGTTCGACTGCGTGGTGGGTGTGAGCGGCGGATGTGACTCCTCGTTCCTCATCCACACGATGGTCGAGCTCGGGCTGAGGCCGCTCGCAGTGCACTTCGACAACACATGGAACTCGCCGATCGCCACCTCGAACATCTACGCGATCCTCGACGAGCTGGAGGTGCCGCTGCAGACCTACGTGGTGGACAACAAGGAATACGACGACATCTACCGGTCGTTCATGCTGGCCGGCGTGCGAGACCTTGAAGCACCCACGGACATCGGTTTCATGGGGGTCCTATACCGCACGGCGGAGCAGCACGGCATCAAGCACATCGTCGAGGGCCACTCGTTCAGAACCGAGGGCGTCTCGCCCACTCGGCTGGTTGTACATGGACGGTGGCTACGTTCGATCAGTTCACGCGAAGTTCGGCAGACTCCCGATGAAGACGTACCCGGGCATGGACTTCGCCCAGTTCGTGAGATGGGCTGCGTTCAGTGGCATCAAGCGGGTTCGGCCGCTCTACTGGCTGGACTACGACAAGGAGGCCACCAAACGCTTCCTGTCGGACACCTACGGCTGGGAATGGTACGGAGGCCATCACCTCGAGAACCGCTTCACCGCCTTCTACCACAGCTACTTCCTCCCACGGCGTTGGGGCATCGACATGCGTATCCTCGGCTATTCCGGCATGGTGCGCTCAAGGCAGTTGACAAGAGCCGAGGCCGAGGCCGAGATGGCCAAGCCTCCCCATCTCGACGATGAAGTCCTGGACCTCGTGAAGAAGCGACTCGGGTTCGATGCCGACGAATTCGACCGTGTCATGGCGCTCCCCAAGCACCACTACTCGGAATTCCGGACCTACAAGAGGCGCTTCGAGCTTCTTCGTCCGTTCTTCTGGGCCCTCTACAAGATGGACCGCGTCCCGAAGAGCTTCTATGTCAAGTTCTGCCAGCGCTCGCCGGTGGTGGGACGTGATCGTTGATGCCCGGTGGCGGATCGGAGCGTGCGCGGGTGGCGTTCTTCGGCAACGTCGCCAACAGCCACTTCCGGGCAGTGAGCGCGCTGCGCACCTCCGGCCTCGATGCGCACCTGTTCATATCGGCTTCCGATGGCGAGTCGTCACGACCTGAGTCGTCCGACCCGGATCTGGCACGCGGCTACCCCGACTGGATCCACTGCGACGACTGGATCACACCGTTCAGCGTGCTGGAGACCAAGCGCGAGGATCACCAGGCAGCTCTCCGAGTTCGATGTCGTGGTCGCCAGTGGGCCGGGGCCTGTGTTCGCCCAGTTCTGCGGGCGGCCATGGGCGTTCATGGTCACCGGCGGAGACCTCACGGTCAAACCGTTCCCGCTGACCTTCCTGGACTGGTACCCGAACTGGGCCCACAGAGTGGCAGCGATGGTTGCCGGCGCCTGGCAGAGGCGGGCGAGCAGGAGAGCCACACAGGTCTGGCTGCAGCCGTTCGCTCCGATGCTCGACGCCGCCGACCGCCTGTCGATTCCACCCTCCCGACGGATGGACCGGTACTTCCCCCTGGTGGTTGACACCACCCGGTTCTCCCCCGATGCACCGGTCGGGCCCGATGCATCGTCGTTCGCAGGTTCTGCAGTCGACGGATCGGACTTCGTGGTCTTCCATCCTTCACGCTTGGTGATGGACCGCAGCGAGAAGCTCGTGCGAACCGGTCAATGGAAGGGCAACGACCGTCTGCTGCGTGGCTTCGTGGATTTCGTGCGCTGCGGCCGAGCTGAGCATCCCGTTCTCGTGATGCCGGACATCGCGCAGTCACGAGACCGTGACACCGCGAAGCGCATGGTGTCGGCTCTCGGCATCGACGAGAACGTCCGCTGGATCGTGCCGCCGGACGGCAGGTTCCTCGACAGCAACTACATGGTCGCGCTGTATCAGCATGCCGACGTCGTCTGTGACGAGTTCGGTGTCGGATGGTTCGGGTATGTGACTCTGGAGGCCATGGCCATGGGCAGGCCGGTCCTGTCGCATGTGGACACAACCGTCATGGACAAGCTGTATCCCGGCAACCCCATCGTCACTGCACGTGAACCTCGGGAGATCGCAGTGAGGCTCCAGGAGCTGTTCGCCGACCCATGCAGGCGCACAGAGATCGGTGAGGCCGGCAGGAAGTGGGCTTTGAGGTTCCATTCCCCCGACGGTGCAGCACGGGTCTACCTCTCCTCGATCGAGGCACTGCTGGCGCATGCTCCCGACACCGAACCTGGATGAGCTCGCTCGGGGCGGGCCTACGTCGAGCCCCGCGTGACGCTCCACCTGTGGTGCAGGTCATGTCGTCCGTGATGGGGCTACGCAGCGGAGTAGGCCCGGTAGTCTCGTGGCTCATGGAGTCACCGCCGGAGGCGCGCGCCCGTCGCGAACGGGAGTTCCACGACGCCCGGTTCGCCGAGGGTGACGGCTGGCGCCGTTCCAGCGCGTTCCTACGCGGTCGCTCAGCCGAGTCAGCAGCGGTTCGCCCAGTGGATCCAGGAGATCCCCG
This sequence comes from Microthrixaceae bacterium, assembly GCA_027493675.1. Lineage (GTDB taxonomy): Bacteria > Actinomycetota > Acidimicrobiia > Acidimicrobiales > Microtrichaceae > JAMLGJ01. The sequence continues at coordinate 27,671 of JAOSKI010000016.1, forward strand.
CCGGCTCCAAGGTGCTAGAGCTCGGTTGTGGACCCGGCGCCGTGGCGTGGGATCTCTGGGACCGTGGCGTCGAGGTCACCGGCATCGACATCTCATCCGCAGCCATCGACACAGCTCGGTCCCGTGCCGCTGATCACGGTGTGGACCCAAGCCACTTCAGCGTCGGGAACGCCGAAGCACTTGATCACCGCGACGACTCGTTCCGACGTGGTGATCGGATCCGCGATCCTGCACCACGTCGACCTGAGATCGGCGCTGCGAGGGATCCGCCGAGTGCTGAGGCCCGACGGGCTGGGTCTGTTCCACGAACCGCTCGGTCGGAACCCGGCTATCAACCTCTATCGCCGGCTGACGCCGACGGATCGCTCCGCCGACGAGCACCCACTGACCGTGGAGGATCTCGAGCTAGTCGAAGCGACGCTCGGCCCTGCTCGATTCGAGTACTTCCACCTGACCTCACTTGCGGCGTTGCCGCTGTTGCGCACGCGGGCCTTCGCACCGGTTCACGAACGCCTTGAGCACGTCGACAGGTGGCTGATGCAGCACATGAGCGCCTTGTCGAGCTACGCATGGGTCGTGTTGATACGAGCACGGAACGACAAGACCCGCTAGGGACCCGTGGCCTCAGCACCGCCGAGTTCCCGTGGGTTCGCACGCATGGCCGGGACTCGGTGCTGTTGCGACCGGCTCGGTCGTCGAGGAAGGTGGTCGGCCTGGCGCTCCTGCCGGTGCTGACGAGGCTTCTGACCCCAGTCGAATACGGCCAGGTCGACGTCCTCACGACTCTGCAGTCGGCGCTCGCAGCGGTCCTTCTGCTTGGATTCGACCTCGCGGCGACTCGCCTGTACGCCGACCTGCACGTGGCCGATCGACGGCGGATGTTCTCCACATGGCTCTGCGGGGTGACCGCGGTCGGTGTCGCCGTCACCGCCGGGCTGTGGGTGTTCGGGTCCGAGATCAGCAACGCCCTGTTCTCGACATCGGACCTCCGGGCAGCGGTGCTTCTCGCAGGAGTCGCGGCGCTGGCCAATGCGGTTCAGCTCATCTCCCTGACGGCGCTGCGGAACGACAACCGTCCCGGGGTGTTTGCAGCCGTGAGCAGTCTCACGCTGGTCAGCTATGGGCTTGCCGTCGCCGTGATCGTGCCGCGCAGGCCCACGGTAACGGCGGTTCTCGTGGCGGTCGCAGTATCGATGCTCCTCGGCGCCGCCGGCGGTCTGTCCGCGTCCGCGCCTGATGAAGGGTCGGCTCAGCGCGGAGTTGGGGCGCCGACTCGCCCTGCTCGGACTTCCCTTGGTTCCTGCGGTATTGGCGCAATGGGTCTCCGAGTTCGCGAATCGGGCCATTCTGTTGTCGCAGTCGGGGCCGCAGGAGGTCGCGTACTTCTCGGTGGCCACGCGGTTCTCGTCGATCGCACTGCTGGTCGTCCTGGGATTCCAGCTTGCATGGCAGCCGGCTGCGTTCTCATTGGGCGAGGGTCGGGCTGCGCTACAGCAGGTGGCCACGGATGGGCGGCGGATCATGGCCGGTGTCGCCGGTTCGGTGGTGGCAGTGGCGCTGTCGAGTCCGGAGCTCGTCGTCCTGGCAGGTGGACGGCAGTACTCACCCGCCCTACCCGCGGTCGGTCTGTCTCTCGTGTTCGCGCTGGGGTACGCCGCGTACCACACGGCGACCCTGCCCAGCGCCATCAGCCGTCGTATGCGGGACCTGGGTCTGGCGGCGGTGCTGGCCGCAGCCATAGGGATCACACTCAACCTCTGGCTTTCGGGGATGTGGGGAGCGACGGGTACCGCTGCTGCGATCGCCGTCGGGCAGGTCGGTGCGGCCGCGGTCGGCTTCCTGCTCGCACGAGCGCGTGCCCCGGTTCCATACCCTTGGGGTCGGATCCTGGTGATATCCGGCGCCGCCGGGTTTCGTTGCGTGCGCGGCGACCTTCCCCGATGGGGGCGCGAGCGTTGCTTGGCGGGTGGTGTTGGCTCTCGGATTCCTCGCCGTGGCGGGACTCGAGGGATCGCTGGGCGAAGCAGCGGGCATCGCCCGACGACGGGTGGCTTCCCGTGCGGCCAAGCGAAGCTGAGCCGGAGGGGCCCGATAGGCTCGCAGGTCCCAGGTTGCCGGGACCCGCACCCGCACCGTCAGCCCTGCGTACCGATCGGAGAGCAGCCACCCGTGGGAGGAACGACCAGACCATGAGCTCCGACGACACGACCCGGCCCGATGCCGGCCGTGGAACCTCGCTGCGGGTGCTCTGGCTGAACGCGTTGGCGCTCGGCCTGGTGCTGCTGCGATCCTGCCCCTGGTGACCGACGGTACGGCGACCGTGGTCCCTGACGAAGGTCTCTACCTGGCACAGGCGGATGCCCTCGCGGACGGATCCTGGTCCAAGCCGATCCCCGCATCCGACGTGGACCTCGAGGGAGTCCTCCACGCGATGTCACCCGACACCGTCATCGGCGACCGTGTGGTGCACTATGCCCGGCATGCGCTCTACCCGTTGCTGCTGACACCGCTCTACTCCCTGTGGGGATACCCCGGCACGCTGTTCCTCTCCATCCTGGGCACGTGGGCCGCCGCGGTCACAGGCGCGTTCATTGCGCGGCGGATACGGCACCGGTACACCCTGTGGGCGCTGTGGATGCTCGGCATCGGGACCCCGTTGCTGTTCGATTCCTACATCACGATGGGCCACAGCCTGTTGGCGGCCCTGGCCGGGACCGCGTTCCTGGGACTCACCAAGTGCATCGAGGATCGCCGGTGGTGGGCGCTGGCATACCTGCTCCCCTCGACGGTCATGCTCGTGCTCCTGCGCAGCGAGGGGTCCTGCTCGCGCTGGGGATGGCGGCGGCAACGATGCTGACCGCCGTGCAGTTCCGCCGGCGGAGGATCGACTGGCCGGCCGCGCTCACCGGTGTCGGCCTCGGTGCCCTGGCCTTCGTGGCCTACCTGGTCGACATGCGGATCTCAGATGCGATAACCGGTGTCGGAGGCTACGGGATCAACCCGGTCGAGGTCGCCACGCGGAAATCGGCCGATCCGTGGAACGGCATCTGGGCGAGCCTGTTGCGCCCTTTCAACGGCGGCTGGGAATCGGCGGGCGTCTCGGTGCCACTCGCGGCGCTCGGAATGGTCCTCGGGTTGGTAGTCCTGCGATTCCTGCCGAGCCGCAAGCTCCTCGCGCTCGGCTTCTTCGCGGGTTCGGCCGCGGCGGGGGTCGGGATGCTGCTCAACGAACCCGGGCTCGTGACGGGCCTTCTCGCCGCGTGCCCGTTGCTCGTAGGCGGGCTCGTCTGCCTCGGCAAGGACGACTTGCGGGTGCCGTTGGTGCGCCGGGCCCTGATCGCCTGTGGCATCGCCGCCGTCGGGATCGTAGCGACCAACTACGAAGTGGGTGGCGCCGCAGAGTGGGGCGGGCGGTTCTTCCACCAGATGCTGCCTTTGCTGATCCCCTGGCTGTGCTCGGCATCGACCGTGCGCGCACCGCTCTGAGCGAACCAGAGTGGCGTTTCGCACTGGCCTGCGTGGCGTTGGTGACGTTGTCGCTGTCGGTCAGCGCCTTGCGCTTCCAGGCCAACGCCAGACGACTGGTCGGCGACTTCACCTCAGGATCCATCGCATACGCGCATGAGCGGTTCGGCGACGAGCGGCCACTCGTGATAGTGGCCATGCTGCATCCCGGACGGCACGGGCCGCTACTTCTGGGCCGAAACCGACCAGGCCGACATCATCACGTCGTACGACCTCAGGCTCCTGTACCCCGTCCTTCGCCAGGCACGTGACGTGGGGCGGGAACGCGCGGTCATCTCGACCAACGTCGGGGGGTCGTCTTCGGTACGACCCTCGACAAGGCGCCCGACAAGCTGGGCTGGGAGTTGCTGGACGTCGATTCGACGCCACGCGGTGCCACCGTGGTGACGGTCGGGTCCGGCACCGTCGAGGGGGTGACCGACTGATGACCGCCATGGGGGCGACCGCGGCACCGCGGGCTAGAGGGCGAAGGGGTTCGAGGATCTGCGACGAGAGCACGATGCAGGCATACGCGCTGATCACCAGAGCCGGCCCGAAGGGGACCTTGGCCTTGCGGCCCCGCAACCCCAGCCCCACCACGCCCAGCAGTATCCCCACGATCGCCGCGATCGTCATGGTGATGAGACCGAGGATCACCGGGGCGAACAGGTCGGTTCCCGCATAGAAGCCCACGTTCCACCCGAGCAGCGTTGCCAGCCTCACATCGCCGAACCCCATCGATGAAGGCATCACGAACCACAGAAGGAACAGCGGTCCCGCGAGCACTGCCAAGCCCACCAACGCACTGAGCAGCAGGGACCACCTCACCTTCGATCGCAGTGACCACCACCGTGAGCGCCACCGATACGAACAACGCCGGCCACA
>JAOSKI010000017.1 GCA_027493675.1 Microthrixaceae bacterium
ATAGGTTAACAGTAACTGGGACACAGATCCTTTGCTCAGTGACCAGCCGGTGCTGCCCGACGGCCTTGTCTACCGTCGCGGGATCGGCGCTGGATCCCGGCTCTGCAGGAACCTGGACCGGGTCACCGGCACTGTTCGCCGCGCAGATGTCGAGCAGCAACGTGAACTTCGTGTTCGAGGACATGTCGGTGTCCTCAGGTCCGGCTTCAGTGACAACACCTTCGGTGTCCGATCGCGGCCCGGGTAGCTGACGTTCCCGGCAACCAGCGGGCACCACAGCTGTCCAACATCGGCCGGGTCACAGTGGCGGGCACGCGGTTCAACTCGCCACCGGTGGACCTGATCGTCCTCGTGCCGGCCCTGTCGGTCACGAAGTCGTTCACCCCCGATAGGGCCGCCGCAAGCGACTCTGTCACCGTCGGGCTCCACCGTCACCAACACGGGCACCTCGACCGCCTACGACACCGTGGTCACCGACCTGGTCGACGGTGAGGTGTTCAGGGATGTCACCCCGAATCCGGTGGCCGGATGGACCGCCACAGCGGTCCCCCGGGGAACGACATGCTCGTGACCTACACCGCAGACCCAGGCATCCCGATCGTGACGTCGGGGTCGCAGGCGTTCAGCTTCACCGCCACCCTGGTGGCCGACGTGACCGCTCCGTCCACGCACACCAACACCGCGGACGCGTCGACGACGACACTCGATGGCGACGACCCCGACGAAGCGCACCGTCACGGCGGAGGGTTCGGACACACTCGGGGTCACCGGGGTCGACATAGCGGTCACCAAGACCGCCGACGTCGCCACCCGGATGCCGACGGGAGATCACCTACCCACCCTGACCGTGGAGAACCGCGGCGGGCGCGACGCTGACGCAGTGGTGCTCACCGACACCCTGGGTGACCACGTCCAACTCGTGGCCGCCTCGGGCGCCAACACCGTCGGCGGCAACACGATCACATGGGAGGCCTTCCCTCTCGCTGCGGGGGACAGCACCACGCGCACCGTCACCGTCGAAGTGGCGAACCCGCTTCCGTCAGAGTCGTCGAGCACGACCAACGTCGCCGAAGCCAACGACGACGGCTCCCACGGGGCCGACACCGACCCGTCGAACAACGACGACAGCGTCGTGGTGGGCCTCGGATCCGTGGTGGACCTTGCCATGGACAAGTCCGGTCCTGGTTCCGTCGGCGCAGGAGACACCATCGAATACAGCCTGACGGTGGCCAACCTCGGTGACCGTGAGGCGCACGATGCCATCGTCACAGACACCCTCGGTCCCAACCTGGTGTTCGTGGCCGCCTCCGGCGGTGGAACCTACGACCCGCTGACCCGGATGATCACCTGGTCCGGAGTGGACCTGACCGGTGCCGCGGGGACGACTCCCTCGGCGGTCCTCACCGTCGAGGCCACCGTCGCCGACCCGATGCCCTCCGGCCGGCTCGACGTGACCAACGATGCACAGGTCGACCACCCCGATGACGTGAACCCTGACAACGACACGGACTCGGTGACCACCGACGTCGAGGCTCAAGTGGACCTCGTGGTGACCAAGGACGACGGCGTGGACGCGGTCGTTCCGGGCGACACGCTCACCTACACGGTGCGGGTGACCAACACAGGCACCCGCGGCGCAACCGGGGTCACCACGGTCGACACCCTCGATGCCAACCACCGCTTCGTGTCGGCATCCGGCGGAGGGGTCCACGATCCCTCGGATCGGACCATCACCTGGGACACCGGCGTCGTGGAGGTCGGATCGGTGGTGACCTACACCGTCGAGGTGACCGTCGCCGACCCGTTGGTGCCACCGGAGACTACATCGCTGACCAACACGGTCGTCGTCGACGACGACGACCGCAACGGCTTCGAACGCACGCCTGACGACAACACCGACAGCGACACCGACACCACCGGTGCCGACCTGTCGGTCACCAAGGACCTGACGTCGCAGTCGCTGATACCAGGCGCTCAGGCGACCTACACCATCAAGGTCGCCAACGCAGGCCCGATGACGGTTGCCGACCTGTCGGTCAACGACACGATGCCCTCGGACCTGTCGCTCGTGTCGGCCGAGGTGGACCGGGGAAGCATCGACTCCGACACCTGGCTGTGGAGCGGAGTCGACCTCGCTCCGGGTGAGACCGCAACCCTCACAGTCGTCGTCGAGGTGGACCTGGATGCCACAGGTGCGCAGACCAACACCGTGACCGTCACCGGTGTGGGTGTCGGAGACCCCGATCCCGCCGACAACACCGCATCGGTCACCGACCCGCTCGATCCGACCGTCGACCTGAGTGTCACCAAGGCCCTCGAAGGCACCCTGACACGCGGCGAGACCGCAGCGTGGACGATCGTGGTGTCCAATCACGGCCCCTCGCGTGCTACCGAGGTCGTCGTGACCGACACCCTGCCCGACGGCCTCGCGTTCGCGGGCGCCACTGGTGAAGATGGTGCCACCTGGCGTTGCGAGACACCCGAACCGACCCTCGTGTCGTGTGCCCTGGAGGGTTCCATGGATCCGGGTGACACCGCGGAGCTGCGGCTGTCGACCACCGTCGCCCCTGACGCTCCCAGCGGTGAGGTCGTGAACCACGTCACGGTGTCGGCCGCTGAGTCAGAGACAGGCGTCGCCAACAACTCGGCCGAAGCCGCCGGTGCCCTCGAGGAGCTCCCTGCCCCACCCGAGCCGGCGGATCCGCCCACCGACACGACGGTGCCCGACGCGGCCCCGGCTCAGGACCCGACACCCTCCAGCCTGTCGTTCACCGGTACAAACCCGCTGCCGGTGCTGGCTCTGGGGTTCGCCCTGTGCACCGCCGGTCTGGTGCTGCTCGGCATCCGTCGACGCCGGGCCCACTGACCGCTCCGAGCCCCACTGACAGCTCCAGATGTGCTGAGGGCGCCCGCTCAGCCGATCAACACCAGTTCGAGCGCCCCACCGGCGGGAACGCCCTCGCCGTCGGGGGAGCACGGCCAGTGCATCGGCGCCAGCGGATGCCGAGAGCTGGTGCGAACCCTGGGCGCCGGTCCTTGTCGCCACGAGCCGGTCACCGTCACGATGCAGGCTCACCCGCACGAAGTGCTCCTTTCCGTCACGGCGACGTGTCAGGTCCTCCCCGCCACCGCGGGCAGGCGCAGGCGCTGGGGATCCGGGTAGCCGGCCATCGCGCGTAGACCCGGGCGGGCGAACAGCTCGAAGCTGACCAGCGACGACACGGGGTTCCCGGGCAGGCCGAACACCGGCGTGCGGTCGATCGTGCCGAAGGCGAACGGCTCGGCGGGTTTGATCGCCACCTGCATCCACTCCATGTCACCGATCCGCTTGAGAACCGCCTTGACGAAGTCGAAGTCACCCATCGACACCCCGCCACTGGTCAGCACCGCGGACAGCTCCGGGCCGCACCGGTCAGCGCGGCCTCGATAGCTGCCTCGTCGTCACGGATCAGGCCAAGGTCGATGGAGTCGGAACCCGGCCTGCTCACACAGAGCGAGTAGCATCTGGCGGTTGGAATCCCGGATCTGACCAGGTTGGAGATCCACCCCGGGGCCGACCAGCTCGTCGCCGGTCGACATCACACCGACCCGTGGGCGTGGATGGACCGTGACGGTGCTGCGACCGACGGTCGCGAGCAAACCCACGTGGGCCGGCCGGATTACGGTTCCGGCGGCCAGCGCAACCGCGCCCGCGTGAAGGTCGTCACCCGTCGGCCTCACATGGCGGCCCTGAGCGCTCGATGCCAGGATGCGCACTCGTTCAACGCCGGAGGCTGACTCCCCGGCGGGCTCGGTGTGCTCGACCATGACCACCGCGTCGGCCCCATGCGGCATCACCGCACCGGTCATGATCCGCACGCACTCACCTGGGCCCACAACGACACTCGGCGCCTCACCTGCCGCAACCGTCGCAACTACCGACAGCTCCACTGGCACCACAGCCGTGTCAGCGGAACGGACCGCGAACCCGTCGACCGCGGTGTTGTCGAACGGTGGCACAGCCTCGGGCGCGACCACAGGCAGCGCAGTGACCATGCCCACGGCCTCCGAGATCGGGCACTCGACCGGGTCGGGGCGTCCCAGACCTTCGATGCGCGCAAGCACCCGATCGAGTGCCTCGGAGTACGGAACCAGTGGCATCACAGAAGGTTATTGCCGTGCGGTCCCCGCCGTTGTCAGCTCAGGTCCTCTCGGGTTGCCACGTCGCGCAGCACCTCGAGGAAGTCGTCACGCAGGTCCTTGCGCTTCAGAGCCAACTCGACGGTGGCGCGCAGGTAGTCGATCTTCTTACCGATGTCGAAGCGCCCGTCGGAGAACACGTACCCGTAGACGGACTCCACCTCCAGCAGGTCGGAGATCGCATCGGTGAGCTGCAGCTCTCCACCCACACCAGGCTCCAGCTTCTCCAGCAGATCGAAGATGGTCGGGGTGAACAGGTAGCGGCCCATCACCGCCAGGTTCGACGGAGCGTCGGCCGGATCCGGCTTCTCTACGATTGCGGTGATCCGTCGCAACGTCCCCTCGGGCTCGTCCACAGCGGCACATCCGTAGGAGCCGATCTCGTCGTGCGGTACCTCCATGAGCGCGACCACCGACGAGCCGTGCTGCTGGTAGGCGTCGATCATCCCGGTGAGCACGGTCGAGTCGTCCACCATGATGTCGTCACCCAGCATCACCACGAACGGTTCGTCTCCGACGTGCTTGCGTGCAACCGACACGGCATGGCCGAGCCCCAAAGGCTCACCCTGGCGGACGTAGTGGATGTCGGCCATGTCGGCCAGCTCCACGATCCCGGCCAACTGGTCGTCCTTGCCCTTGGAACGCAGGTGGTATTCGAGCTCGAAGTTGCGGTCAGGAAGTGGTCCTCGAGGGTCCGCTTGGAACGTCCGGTGATGATGAGGATGTCGTCGAGACCCGCTCGTACGGCCTCCTCGACGACGTACTGGATGGCCGGACGGTCGACCACCGGCAGCATCTCCTTGGGCTGTGCCTTCGTGGCGGGCAGGAACCTCGTGCCGAGGCCCGCGGCTGGAATCACAACCTTGGTCACCTTGTCCATCGCAATGACACTACCGGGCAGACCGCCCGACTCCACCGTGCCGAGGTTCGGCCGACTCGCCCGTCGCCTCTGACCCCTGTACGATTGGCACTCGTTGTACCTGAGTGCCAACGAGCTCGGGCCACACCCCACCGGAGAACGCCGATGCCGACATATGAATACCGGTGCCGCACCTGCGGGCACCGCTTCGATATCCAGCAGTCGATTTCCGACGACGCTCTCACCGAGTGCCCCGAGTGTGCCGGCGACCTGCGCAAGGTGTTCCACCCCCGTGGGGATCGCGTTCAAGGGCCAGGGCTTCTACAAGAACGACGCTCGTTCCGATGGCGGCGGCGGTTCACGATCCTCCGCGGGCACCCCCTCGACGGCGACCGCTTCCGGCGGTGACGGTGAATCCTCCGCCGGTGGGTCCGATTCGGGCGGATCGACGGGAACCACCGATTCCAACGGCGCCACGAGCGACAAGACACCCAAGGCCGACACCGCCGGCGAGAAGAAGGCAGTCCCCTCCGGCTCGTCCGCTTGACCCCGATCGATTCCGCGTCGGTTCCATGGACCCCTGCGGGTCGTCCGGCCCGGTCTCAGCGCGGGAAGTGAACACCCTGTACCGCCTACCATCGGTTGAATGGCCAAACTCGGACGCCGGGTCGTCCTTCCACCCCCACCCTCGGAGCCGGTGGAGCCCGGAGTGGTGGGTCCGCTGCGCACCGTCCCCGTTTCCATAAGGCGTCCCGACTACGCGGCCACCGGCGAGCCGGCAGGACGCGTGTCGGCGCCGGTGCGCACGACCTCGGAGTTGGCTGCCATGCGCATCGCGGGTCGGGTCGCCGCTGAGGCCCTCCTCGAGGTGGGGCGGCACGTGAAGCCGGGGGTCACCACCGATGAGCTCGACCACATCGGCCATGACGCTCTCGTGACCGCTGGGGCATACCCGTCGACGCTCAATTACCGCGGCTTTCCGAAATCGCTGTGCACCTCGGTCAACGAGGTGGTCTGCCACGGCATACCCGACAGCCGGCGGCTGGCCGACGGCGACATCGTCAACGTCGACATCACCGCCTACATCGACGGAGTGCACGGCGACACCTCAGCCACGTTCCTGGTCGGCGAGGTGGACGACGGCTCGAAGAGGTTGGTCGCCACGGCCCGCGCCGCCATGCACGAGGGGATCGCGACCGTGCGCCCCGGATCTAGGATCCACGACATCGGCAAGGCGATCGGAGTCGGTCGCGGCGCGAGCGGGCTTCTCCGTCGTACGCGAGTTCATCGGACACGGCATCGGCGACCAGTTCCACACCAGCCTGCAAGTGCCGCACTACTACGACCCGCGCCACGATACCGAGTTGACCGAAGGCATGACCTTCACGATCGAGCCGATGATCAACCTGGGAACCAACCGCATCAGGATGTGGAACGACGGATGGACCGTCGTCACGCACGACCTGCAACGTTCGGCCCAGTTCGAACACACCGTCCTCGTCACCCCAACCGGCCATGAGTTGCTCACTCTTCCCGCGGACGGCACACCCGCTGAGAGAGCCATACCGACCGGGCTTGGCTTCCCCGAGACGACGTGACGGACGCACGCTGACCGGTTCAGCATCGAGAGGACAACCGACTTCCCTACCAGGCTCCCCATAGGGGGTGATTCCATCGGGAGGTCGAGCGTGGTGCACAACGAAGTGGAGGATGCCCACAGCCATGCAAAGGAGCGGCCGGCCTTCTCGGTGCCCCTGGCGAACCTACGGCAGTCGGTGACCTCAGCCATCGACAGGGCACGAACGCTGTCGGCCCTCCTCGCGCACTCCTCGTCGGTGCGTCGTGGCCTGTTGGGGAGAGTCCTGGCCGCGACGCTGTGCACCTGCCTGGCGCTGTGGGCGGCACGGACACTGTCGGACGCGGCCGACGTCAGGGCTTCGTGGGGTCCACAGGTGACGGTCCTCATGGCACGTCACGACCTACCGGCCGGCAAGAAGGTCTCAGCCTCCGACACCATCACCGGCACGCGCCCAGTCTCGTTGACGCCGTCCGATGCGCTGCGCGACCTGCCTCCGGGTGCCACGACCACCGCCGTGATCCTGGCCGGGGAGCCGCTGGTCCGCCAGCGGATGACCGACGACGAGAGCCGCCTGGCGCCGCCGGACACCACCGCGATCCGCTTGGAGCTGGCAGTGGGTGCGCCGGAGCTGGAACCGAGCGATCGCGTGGACGTCCTCGGTCCCGGAGACGGGTCGGGGTCCGCCGGTGAGGATCAGGGATCGACATCTCAGGATCCCACCGGAGCACAGGTCGTCGTGATCAGTCGGGAGGCCGTGGTGCTGCGCCCACCCACCGACGACGATCCGAGCATCGAGGTGGCGGTCGACGACACCGATGTGGCGACAGTAGCGGAGGCCGCTCTCACCGGTGGTGTGGCGGTCGTCCGGCGGTCCGGGTGATCAGGCTCCGGAGACCGCAACTCCGTCGATGCGCATGGAGGCTCCACCAGGACCCGACGGCAGCCACTCGAAGTCGTCACCCACGGCGCTCACGTCCATCAGCAGGCGCTGCAACGTGGAGGCGAGGGTCAGCTCCTGGACAGGCTCTGCCAGCTCACCATCTCGAATCATCAGACCGTTCGCGCCCACCGAGAAGTCACCCGAGACAGGGTTGACGCCCGAATGCAGCCCCGAGAACGATTCGACTGCCACGCCCAACTCGATACCACCGAGCAGCTCAGCCGGCGGTATGGACCCCGCAGCCATCACCAGCAGTTGAGGTCCCGGTGACGGAAGCCCACGAACCGACCGCACCGCCGAGGCGGTGGATTCCACCCCGACCCTCCTGGCGCTGGTCGAGTCATGCAGGAACTGGTGCAGCACACCATCGGTCATGAGTACGTTCGGTCGACACGCAAGACCCTCGCCGTCGAACTCCTCAGCACCCATGGACTCGACGCGAGTCGGATCGTCGCTCAGCCCGACCAGCGGAGAGGCGATCGGTTCACCCAAGCGGTCCGCGAAAGGGCTACGCCCCTTGGCCACCGCATCGCCCGGAGAGCATCCCCGCCACGACCCTCAGCAATGTCAGGGACAGACGCTGGTCCAACAGGATCGTCATCCTCGCAGTCGGGGGCCGCCGGGCTCCAAGGAGTTTGGTGGCCCGCTCCAGCGCCTCTTGTGCAACCCGCTCCAGGTCGAGCGACTCCGGTCGCGACCCGAATCGAATCCCCACCCGATCTGGGTCTCCGAACCCGCACGGGCAAGCGGTTGGGTGGAGACACTCGCCTTGGTGACCTCCGAGGCGACCCGCGTCCCGGCGGTCGACACCAGCGCGGACTGACCCCAGCCGTCGCCGTAGGTGGTCGTGCGCGCAGAGGTGACGCGGTCATCCGGCCCGAGAACCAGCCGCTCCAACTCGAGGGCGATCTCCGCGCGGCGCGACATGCCGAGCGAGATCACTGCGTCGTTCCACCGGTCCTGACGAACGACCTCGACACCGTCGGGTTCGGCAAGCCCGTTGTGTTCATCGGGTTCCGCGAAGCGACAGTTGTCGCGGGCCTCGGCGAGGGTCTCGGCGAGCACGTCGGGATGGTGGCTCCCAGAACTCGCGAAGCCCAGCCGGCCATCACGGATCACCCTCACACCGACAGCGGCGGAACCTGCCGAAGTGAGCGACTCCACCTGCGCGGAATGCACCCTGACCGTGGTGGAGGACCCGCGGGCGAGTGCCACCTCGATGGCCCTCGCCGGGCTCGGCGCGACCCACCAGGGAGTCACCGATCACGAGCAGATCATCGAGTGGTCCGATGTTCCCGGCGGCCCTCGGATCGGTGTCGGATTCCCGGAGGTGACTCACTGCGCTCCCATTTCGACTGTCGGTGCCTCGGACAACGCTCAGATGCCCGACATCATCACATCGGCGATCGCCAAGGTCACGCCGGCGGACTCCCAGGGGAACCGTCGCAGGTCGGAACCCACAGCAACCACATCGCTGAGCATGCGCTGCACCGTGGAGCCGATCGTCACCTCCCTCACAGGCAGGGTCAGCTCCCCGTTCTTGATCAGGATCCCCTCCACACCGACCGACACGTCCCCGGAGACCGGGTTCATCCCCGAGTGCACTCCGATCACCTCCTTGACCAACAGGCCTCGGGAGATGTCCCCGATGATCTGCTCCGGCGACGAGGACCCCGGTTCGGGCGTCAGGAGGGATGGGCCGACGACGGGCCCGCTGCGGTGTCCGGGACGAATGGCCGAGCCGGTGCTCCGGGTACCCATGCGGCGCGCAGTGGAGGCGTTGTGCAGGAACCCGGTGAGCCTGCCGTGGTCGATCAGGGGGACCACGCGCGTCGCCAGGCCCTCCCCGTCAACCGACACGGCGGTGACCGAGGCCGCATCGAGTGGATCGTCGCGCAGCTTGAGCAGGGGTGAGGCGACGAGCTCCCCCACACGGTCGGCGAACGGCGTGCGACCACGCACCACCGAGTCTCCCGGAGAACATCTCGGCCACCACACCGAGGAGTTGCGAGGTCACGTATGGATCGAGCACCACCGTGAGCCGCGGAGCCGGTCTTGGCCGCACCGAACATGGCGGTGCACCGCTCTACTGCTTCATCGATCACCTCGTCGGGGTCGAGGCCCTCGAAACCACGACTGAAGCTGAGACCGAACCCGGTGGTGACCTCGTCACCATCCGAAGCGAGCGCGTGGATGGCCGCGTGCGCCATGGTCTCCTGCTCGCCGGCACGCACACCGGTCGTGCTTGCGATCGCCGTCACCGAGCTGGCATCGCTGTAGTCGGCCCCCTCATGACCCACGATGCGCGTGTCCGCCTCTGTGATGCGCGAGTCGAGGTCCATGGCGAATCGCACCTTGTCGCGATGATCCACCTCCGCCAGGCGCTCGTCCACGGTGTCGATCACCGTGAACGGCACGCCGTCGGGTTCAGCGAGCCCCGCGTACGGATCCACCATCGCGAAGCGTGCGTTGTCCCGGGCCTCCTCGACTTACAGGCCGCCAGCGACGCGTCGTCTGTGACTCCCACCCAGGAGATCCCGGTTCGCCCGGCGTCGACCACCCGCACTCCGATCCCCACCTCCTCCGCGGTCACGAAGTGCTCCACGGCACCACCATGGACCCGCACCTCCGTGGACTCCGCGAAGCTGCACACAGCTTCGAGCTGTTCTCCGGACGCGCCTGGGCGACCACGCGGTCCACCACCTCCAGGGCGGCGTCGGGAGTCATCCGCTAGAGCCGTCGCTGGTCACGAGTTCGACCATTGCGCCGGCCCGGCGTTGCCACTCAGACAACGCGGACCTCCGCTGCGATGCCGAGCTCCTCACCGCCGGGCCACTCCGGATGAGTGGTGAGCAGGACCTCTGCACCCATGGCTTCCGCGGTCGCGATCACGACAGCAGAGGACATCTGAAGACCGTCGTGGTCGGCGCACAGCTGCGCCGCATGCTGTTCGGCCTGCGCGTCGGTGGGAACCACTTCGATCGGCATGCTCTCGATCACCTGCTCCACCAGCAGCACATCCACGCCGCCACTGCGAGCAGGGCCCCCAGGACCTCCTCGAAGGCCGACTCAGGCAATGCCAAGCGGGCCTCGGAGTCGATGGCACCAGCGAGCGCCACGCGCGCCTGGCGGTGGTGGGGATCTTGGCTGTCGAGGAATCCGATGAGCACGCCAGCGTCGAGGACTGCTCAGCACCATCGCGGCGAATCTAACCGATGACGGCTACGTGCCCATTCGGCATGGATTTCTGCACGACGGTGTCACGCCGCCGTGCCGCCGATGGTGAGGCCGTGGGCCCGCAGGGTCGGGACACCGTCGCCCACCGGCACCCCTGGCCGTCCTTGCCACAGGTTCCCGGGGACCCATTGCGAAGTCGTTTCCAACTGCATCGATGTTCGTGAGCACTGCCGGTCCGTTGCCGATGAGGTTCCCTTCGCGGATCGGCTCGGTGATGCGACCACCTTCGATCAGGTAGGCCTCGGTCATGCCGAAGACGAAGTCGCCGGTGGCGGTGTTCACCTGCCCGCCGCCGAGATGCGCGATGTACACCCCGTTCGGCGTATCGGCGACGATGTCATCGGGGTCCGAGCCACCCGCCACCAGGTACGTGTTGGTCATGCGGACCATGGGCAGGTGCGCATAGGACTGACGCCGACCGTTGCCGGATGACTCGCGCCCCTCGGAGCGGGCGCGAAGCTCGTCCCACATGTAGTCCACCAGCACGCCGTCACGTATGAGCACGTTGGACCGTCGCGGGCGGCCTTCGTCATCGATGGCTCCGGCCCCCCACTCCCCGGCGACGGTGCCGTCGTCCACCAGGGTGACCAGCGGCGACGCGACCTGCTCGCCGATCCGTCCCGCGAACACCGACGCACCCTTGGCCACGAGATCCGCTTCGAGCCCGTGGCCACACGCCTCGTGGAACATCACACCGCCCCCGCCCGCTCCGATCACCACGGTCATCTCCCCCGAGGGCGCAGGGCGGGCGGCAAGCTTGGTGAGCGCACGGCGAGCGGCCCGCTGAGCCAGCTCACCCACGTCATTGGTGTCGAACAGCTCGAAGCCGACGGGTGTGACCGATGGACTCGCGCCCTGTCTGCATGCCGGTGTCACCGGTGGCCACCGTGGACACCGAGAACAACGAACGCACCTGGTCGTCCTCGGCCAACACGCCGTTGCTGTTGGCCACGAGGATCCGCCGGCGCGAGTCCGCGTAGCGCGCCGACACCTGGGTGATCGCAGCACCCTCACCACGCGCGGCCTCTTCGGCACGTTGGAGAAGCGCCACCTTGGTGGCCTTGTCGACCTCCTCGGGATAGACGGCGACCGTGCTGGGGTTCGTGGCATCGACCGTGCCCAAGTCGACCACACGCCGGGGCCCACCGGTCCCGGCGGCACCCACGGCTGCCATGCGCGCTGCCGCAACCAGCGAGGCCTCACTGAGATCTGCGGTGTGGGCGAACCCCGTCGTCTCACCAACCACGACCCTGACACCCGCCCCCCGGTCACGACCGGATGTGAGGTCCTCCACCCTGCCGTCGTCCAGCAGGGCGGAGACCGACCGGCGATCCTCTGCGAACACCTCCGCGAAATCGGCGCCGGTCTCCAGCCCTGCGGCCAAGACCGCCTCGATTGTGGATTGGTCGATCAAGGTGCCTCCGGCGGTTGTGGTCGGCGGGTCGGGAGTGCTTAGGGTACCGACAATGGCTGCGCACACGGGTTTGTCATCGAAGGTCGAACTGGACGTCACCGACGCCGACACCGCCATCGCGGCGGGCTCCGGAGATGTACCTGTGCTCGGCACCCTCGCATCATCGCACTGGTCGAGCAGGCAGCGGTCGCGGCGATCCAGGGGCAGTTGCCCGAAGGCTGGACTTCCGTGGGCGTGCGGGTTCAGGTGGAGCACATCTCCCCGACGGCGGTGGGCCGCACGGTGCGGGCGGAGGCGTGCCTGGAGAAGGTTGAGGGGCACCGCTTCATGTTCACCGTGAGCGCGCACGACGACAGGGGCCTGGTGGCGGCCGGGAAGGTCACCAGGGTCGCGGTGGACCGTGAGCGGTTCCTCGAGAAGGCGCGCTGAGGCACAAAGGGCGACACCGGGACATGGTTCTGAGATAGCCTTTGACAACTCGTGCTCAGGGCACAAGACGACCACTGAGGCGAGTGCCACGCCGTGAGCCGTCCAGGACCACGGGTGACCAAAGGGAACAAGGATCATGACAAAGCGTACGAAAGCTGCCTTCGTGGGTATCGTGATGGCGCTTCCGCTCTTGGCGGGAGCCTGTCGCATCCCGCTCGGCAACGGTTGCGACCTTCTGCTGGCGGAACCCGGAGCGAACATCGGGGTCGTCTGCAACTGAGCCCGGCACAACGACGTAGCCGGGATTCGGCAGTACCCAAGGTGGCCATCCCTGCGTGGGATGGCCACCTTCCGCGTCCGCAGCCACACGATCGGTCCGAAGCACACCACGTCACGCCGTTGCGGACCATGCCGCTCCATGTATGCGCACCTGTAGGGTCGCGGTGATGCACCCCGGCCGTGACACCCCAGCCAACGGTGGAGCGGATCCTGAGGTAACGGAGGAGATGGCGGAGGCGATCGCTGGGATCCACGCCGGACACCCTGCCCCACAGGATCCCCCGCAACGACGGCCGCAAGCTCGCTCTGCGGCTTGGCTTCAGCCTGGGCTTCCTCGCGTTGCTCATCTGGCGCCTACCAGGGGGTGTCACCGGCCGACCTTGTTCCCGATCCGTCAGCCGAGACCCTCGCGTGGGTGGGGGTCGCCGTGTTGGTCCACGCGACCGCATTCGTGTTGCAGACGCTGCGCTGGGCCGAGGTCTCCGACACACTCGGCATCCACCTCCCCTTCGGTCGACTCCTGTCGCACCTGCTTGCGGGGAGTTCGTGTCCAACGCGCTTCCCACCTCCTTCGGCGGCGACATCGTGCGGGTCATCCGCCAGGGCAACGACGCGGGCGACTACGCGGACGCATTCGCCGCGACGAGCCTCGAACGGCTGACGGGGTGGTTGGTGCTACCGCTGCTGTCGTTCACGGGGCTGGCCCTCAGCAGCGAGTACCGCTCGCTCGGAACCGAGACGACCGTTGCAGTGCTCGTGGACATCACGACCCTGGTTGCGCTGGGAACGATCCTCATCCTCGCAGGCCACGAACGTGGCGCGGGGCGTCTCGTGGGCGACACTGGCTGGCGCCGCTACCTGGCCGCGGTTCACCTTGGGATACTGGCCTTCAGGCACCACCGCGCCCAGGCGGCCAAGGTGTTGCTTGCAGGCATCGGATTCCAACTGCTCCAGGTCCTTGCCGTCGTCGCCTGCGCACGGGCGCTGGACATCCCCGAAATAGGCCTGACCGCAGCACTCGCGTTCTTCCCTCCGACGGCGATCCTGCAGAACATCCCACTCGCACTCGGTGGGCTGGGCGTGCGGGAGGCCACGTTCGTGTACTTCTGTCGGCGATCGGTGTCTCGAACGCAGATGCGATCGCGTTGGGGCTGCTCGTGTACCTGGTCTTCGTCCTTTCGAGCCTCGCAGGTGCCCCGAGCTTCCTTCGCGGTGGGTTCTCGGGGCGCACTGTGAACCTCCCGTTACGCCGGAATTGACCCTGGCGCAAGGCCGCTACCGCTCTGCTCGGGTAGCGTTGTGGCGCATGCTTCTGGAGACGATCTCGAGTCCGGCGGACCTGCGGCGCCTGGACGAATCCCAACTGAACGACCTGGTCACCGAGATCCGCAGCTTCATCGTCGACGCGGTGACGACGCACGGAGGCCACCTCGGATCGAAC
The DNA here is from genome assembly GCA_027493675.1 of Microthrixaceae bacterium. GTDB lineage: Bacteria > Actinomycetota > Acidimicrobiia > Acidimicrobiales > Microtrichaceae > JAMLGJ01. The sequence continues at coordinate 14,358 of JAOSKI010000017.1, forward strand.
CTGGGAGTGATCGAGATCACCCTCGCGTTGCACAGGGTGTTCGACTCACCCGACGACGTGATCCTCTGGGACACGGGCCACCAGTCCTACATCCACAAGCTCGTGACCGGACGACGCGAGGGGCTTCGCCCACCTCCGGGAGGAAGGCGGATTGTCCGGCTACCCCTCACGCAACGAGAGCCCGCATGACTGGGTGGAGAACAGCCACGCGTCGACCATCGTCTCCTATGCCCATGGCATCGCGGTCGCCAACCACCTCCGTGGCGAGCCCCAACGACACGTCGTGGCGGTGCTCGGTGACGGCGCGTTGACCGGAGGGATGGCATACGAGGGCCTCAACAACCTCGGCAACACCAACACCAAGGCAATCATCGTGTTGAACGACAACGGTCGTTCCTATGCACCCACGGCGTCGCGCCTGGGTGAGTCGGTCTCACGATTCAGGGCGTCGTCGGGCTACCAACGAAACCGCGAGCGCTTGGAGCGGATCCTCAACGAAGTGCCCATGGTGGGTCCGTACCTGGAGCGCGGTGTGGACGGAGCCAAGGCCGCGATCCGCGAGATCCTCGAGCCACCGGTGTTCTTCGAGCAGTTGGGGGTGAACTACCTCGGGCCCTACGACGGCCACGACATCACGTCGCTCGAGACGGCGTTCTCCGCGGCCAAAGGAACTGGATGGGCCTGTGGTCGTGCACTGCCGCACGCGCAAAGGCCGTGGGTACCCACCTGCGGAGGCCGACGACGTCAAGAACATGCACGACACATCGGAGCTGAAAGCGGGTTCGTACACCGACGCGTTCAGCACCGCCATCGTGGCCGAGGCACGCAAGCGCCCCGAGGTGGTGGCGATAACCGCAGCGATGCCCGACTCGACGGGCCTGCTGCCCTTCCAGGCCGAGTTCCCGGAGCGTTTCTTCGACGTGGGGATCGCAGAGGCACACGCTGCGACCTCGGCGGCGGGGATGGCCATGGGTGGTCTACGTCCGGTGGTTGCGATGTACTCCACTTTCCTGTCACGAGCTTTCGACCAGGTGAACCTGGATGTCGGCCTGCATGCGCAGCCGGTGGTGTTCGTGCTGGACCGCGCCGGCATCACCGGCGATGACGGACCGTCGCATCACGGCGTCCTCGACATGGTGCTGTTGTCGAAGGTCCCGGACATGACGGTGTTCGCGTCCTCCAACCACGCCGAGGTCTCCCAGATGCTCGGTGACGCCTTGGATCTGTGCACCACCGGTCCCTCAGCCATCCGCTTCCCGAAGACCATGCCACCGTCCGACCGGACCGAGACCGGATCCGGACCGTCGGCCCGCAAGGTCCGCGCGGGTTCGGACATCTGCATCATCGGAGTGGGAAAGATGCTCGGGGCCGCGGAGTCCGCGGCGGAGATGCTGGCGGCAGACGGTCACGAAGTGACCGTCTGGGATCCACGTGTCGTCAAGCCGCTCGACTCCGAGATGCTCGCGGATGCTGCTGATCACCGCTTGGTGGTGACCATCGAAGACGGTCTGCGTGATGGAGGCGTCGGAGCCGCGATCGCGGATTCCCTCTCCAAGTTGGCTCCCACCGGCGGGCCCGAGGTGCGGGTGCTGGGTGTGCCCTCGGTGTTCCTGGCTCACGGCAAGCCCGATGCGATCCTCGGACGGTTGGGGCTGGACGGTGAGGGGTAGCCGACGAAGTGCGGTCGTTCCTGCGCTCCTCCTCGGGACATGCGAACTGACAGGAACCGACCATCCTCCCGGCCGATCCTCCAAACCCTCTGTGAGGAGCCACGTCAGCTGTAGAAGGGATTCTCTCCGGCACCGTGATCGGTGGCATCGATCACCTCGGTGACCTCCGGGAGGGCTTCCATGATCGACTTGCGGATGCCGGCGCGCAACGTCACCGCGGATGCTGCACAGCCCTGGCACCCACCACCCATGTTGACATAGACGTTGTTGTGCTCGTCCACACCGACGAGCTGCGCGAAGCCACCGTGTGCTGCGAGCATCGGGTTCACCTGCTTGTCGAGCAATGCGGTCACCTTCTCGGGCAGCTCGCCTTCGAGATCGATGCTCATCCCGGCGAACGGATCCGGCGCGTTCGGATTGCGGATGACCAGACCACCCTGATCGGCATTCGCCGGCAGATCCAGCTCGGCTCCCTCCAGGAGCTCCGCCGAAGCGGCCTCGATGGCCACGCGGAGATCGCCGACCGAATAGGTCAGGTGCCCCTCCGCCACCTCGTCGGTCGTCGCGAAGGACAGGTCGTAGACGTACTCGCGACCACGGGTTCCCCGTGATCTCGATCCGCAACACCAGCTCGTCCGCGTCGTCCTCCTGATCGCGGATCTGCAGCACCGACTGCAACGCCGTGTCGGATACGGCCAGCGGCTCCGCCAGGGGTGACTCGTCTTCTGTGGAGGTGTCGAGGCTCATGTCGGGCATTCCCGTCGTCATGGGGATTTATTCCCATGTTAGTGGTGCAAATTGAGGTAGGCATCACGCCAGGAAGCCACGTTGTGGACGTCACACCTCGAGACCACGCAACTCGATCTCCTCCGCGATCGCCAGCCACGCCTCCTCGGCGGCCGACAGCTCTGACTCGGCGGCGGCCAGGGCGGCACCCAACTCGGCCAGTTCCCCGTGATCCCTGCTCACCTTCAGGGATTCGCTCAGATCCCGGCAGCGCGACCTGGCTGACTCGGCGCTGCGCTCAGCCGTCCGAAGGCGATGACGCAACGTCGACGGACTGGGGCCCTTCTGCATGGTCTCGTCGCTGCTCGCCGTCGTCGACGAGCCGGCGGTGCCGCCTCCCCCGCGCCGCTCAGGAGCCGGCGCCCGGAGATCGCGACCCGTTCCGACGCGCTGAGAGCCTTGCCCGCGGCCCTTGCGCCCGCCGCTGCGCCTCGTAGGCCGCGTAGCCACCGGGACGGCGGGCCACACGTCGATCGTGCAGCACGACCACGTCGGTGACGACACGTTCGAGGAAGGCGCGGTCGTGGCTGACCGCCACCACCGCGCCGGCAAACCCCTCGAGGTAGTCCTCGAGTTGGCGAAGGGTCTCCGTGTCGAGGTCGTTGGTCGGTTCGTCCAGCAGCAGGACGTTGGGCTTCCCTGCGAGTGTCACCAGCAGTTGCAGACGTCTGCGCTCACCGCCCGAGAGGCTCCCCACCCGCGCCCACTGAGCATCGGAGTCGAACCAGAACGCGTCCATGAGCGCCTTGTGGGTCCAGTCGGGCTCCACCCCCGCACCCGCCACCGCCTCACGAACCCTCATCGAGTCGTCGAGGTCCCGTCCCGACTGGTCGTAGACACCCACCCGAACAGTGGAACCCTGCTCCACGGTGCCGGCACTCGGGACCAGGCGACCGGCGATCACCTCCAGCAGGGTCGACTTGCCCGAGCCGTTGGGACCGACCACCCCGAGGCGCTCGCCGCGGTCCAACAGCAACTCGACGTCCTCGAACAGCACCCGGTCACCGGAAGGCATGGCGTACACCGTGCAGTTCGATCACCCGATCACCCAGGCGCGGTGTCACCGAGTGCAGGGGCAGGTCGCCTGCACGCACGTCGACATCGGGTCGGTGGTCGACCAGTTCGGTGGCGCGGGTGATCCGTGCCTTCGCCTTGGAGGTGCGTGCCGGGGCTCCCCTGCGGAGCCACGCCAACTCGCGACGTGCCAGGTTCGCCCTTCGTGCCTCCGCGGATTCCGCTGCAGCCGCACGCTGGGAACGGGCTTCGAGATACGACGCGTAGCCGCCCTCGTGAAAGTGGGCCTTGCCACGGTCGAGCTCCAGGATCCTGGTGCAAACCCGGTCGAGGAAGTGACGGTCGTGGGTCACCATCAGCAGCGCTCCGCTGCGGGCGGCCAGGTGGTCCTCGAGCCAGTCGATGGCATCGATGTCGAGGTGGTTGGTGGGCTCGTCGAGGACCAGCACGCCTGCGTCCGACACGAGAGCACGCGCAAGGGCCGCCCGCTTGAGCTGCCCACCCGACAGTTCGGCGACGGCGGTGTCGAGCTCCCCACCCAGACCCAGCCTGTCGGCGATCGACTCCACCTCCCACGCCTCGTGTCCCATCCCGGCGTGCAGCGCCTCGCGAAGAGTGGAACCCTGCAGTCGGGGATCCTGGTCGAGCACCTCCACCTCCACCGCGCGACCGCGCCGCACCTGGCCCGATTCAGGTTCGATCGTCCCGGCCAGCACCCCGAGCAGGGTCGACTTGCCGGTGCCGTTGACGCCCACGACCGCGAGACGGTCACCATCGGTGAGGGTGACGTCCAGGTCCTCGAACAGCACCCGGCCTGGTCGGTGACCGGCAAGGCCCTCGGCATCGATCAGGATCATCGCGGGATCACGTTCGGATCCTGCACCTGCGGGACCCTCGCCTGATCAGCTCCCTTGTGGCCACGGTGTCATCCAGTGGTCCCGCCCGCCGGCTCGAGGCGCTGCGACAGCCACTGGTGCAGCAGAGGCTGGGCGGCCGGCTCCGCGAAGGCGAGGTGGCCCATGAACCCCTTGGTGGCGGGCGACGAGTGCAACGGCCACACCTCGGCCAGTCCCCTGCCGTCGGGCCCCAGCGAATCCAGCTGTGGTGTGGCCAGGATGTCAGTGCGCTGCTTGCCGATGCGGGGCAGGTCCAACATGCGGACCAGGCGGTCCGAAGCGAACTCGGGAACCACCTTGTCGCCTACTCCCACCTGCGCGATCACAGGTCGACGTGACTGCCCGAGCTCGTCGAGGAGATGGGTGGGATCGCCTGGATCCAACAACATCGACGCCGCCCCGAGCAGCGCTGCGGCATCGCCGGCTGAGGCCCCCGCTGGGATGAGCGGCGCGAAGAGGCGCCACAACAACGAATGGCTGATTATGTCGACCACTCCAGCACCCGGTACCTGGAGGAACGCTGCGTCGATCTGGGGGATCAGTGCGACCTCACCTGCTCCGAGCACCCCACCCATGGAGGTGCCTTCGTACAGGAGCAGCGAAGTGTCCAGGTCCGCATTGCCGTCGCCCGGCTTCGCCAGCGGCTTCCAGGGTGACAGATCAATCTCCCCGAGATGATCGATGATGGCCTCAGCTAGCGATACATGGTCGACGATGCCCTGCAACGGCATGTCCGCGAGGCACCCTAACCGGCTCGGCTTGGTCAGGTCGAGCAGATAGCCGCCTTGACCTGCCTGGCGGGAACCGTGGTTCGGCACATCTATGCCGATGGTTGCAGCGCCGTGGGCCGCGTTCTGTGACGCAACGATGAACATCGACTCCTTGTTGATCGTCAGGCCGTGGCCGTAGATGACAACCGGAGCGGGGCGGCCGTCGGAACGCTTCCGGAACCGTGAGGACGAACCGGGCCCATTCGGTTCCGGGGGCCTCAGGACGGACCACGCCGTCGCCGTCACGGAAATCGGTGAGACGAACCTCACCGGTGATCGTCTGCCGCTCCCTTCGAGAACAGCAGCGGTGGGTTCGAACGCAGCCTGCGCACGGGGTGGTCCTCGGCCCGAGCGGTCGCCGTCATCGCACGGATCGGAGCGGTCACCGACTCGTTGGACCCGACAGTGAAGCGGGTCACCGACTGGTACCCGTCGCGGTCGCCACCGGTCGCCTCCACAAGGCTGTCGAGGATGCCCGACACCTCTTCATCCGGGTCGGCCAGCGCGGCGGGAGGCTCCGGATCACCGAACAGACCATCGAGATCGCGAACGCCTGCAACATAGGTGTGCCCGTAGTCCCACCTGGTCACCGGCCAAGCCGACCACGGTGCCCGGAGCCCCGCGGAAGGTGGCCTCGGTCCATACCTCTGCGCGGATCTGCTGGCGCTCACCGGACTCTTCGTCGTCGACCCGTGAGCGCTTCGCCACCATCGCTCGGAAGCGACTCTGCGCGAACCGGGCGGTCGAGCTCGAAGATCACCGGTGACAGCGCCGAGAAGCCGTCCGCACCATCGAATGCATCGCTGGGTACGCGCCGGGACCGAGACGCTCGACGATCCGTTCGGGAATCAACGAATCGGGTACCGCCGGGCGCCGACCGGTCTGACGAAGTAGAATCGGGGACCGAGAACTCGTCGCTAGGATACGGAAGGGCGCACGGCCTGACCGCCAACTCGGTGCACGGCAAACCGGCTGCCTCGGCCGGACTCGGAGGAGCGTGGGGATCCGGACGGTGATCCGACGATTCTACTTGCGACCGGAACCGACCAGCGCCATCACAACAACCACCACAGATGCGCAGGTCCTCACTGCGCCGAGTCGATTCTCGTCGGCATCCACCACATACCCATCAGTTTCCCCTGCTCGGACGCCCCTGGCCCTCACGATTCCGCGGGCAGGCACCGACGGGAACCACTTCGGTGTGGTCGGTTCCGACGAGGTAACAGTAGGGGATTCAGCTGGTCGGAGGCGGCGGCGGTGGTGGCGGCGGTGGCGGAGGCGCCGCAGCACCAGGTGGCGGAGGCTCCGCCGAAGTGGCAGAGGTACCCGCCACCAGGTGGCGGAAGTGCCCGCCAGCACCAGGTGGCGGAGATTGCCGCTGGAGGCTGGCACCTGTGGTGGCACCGGGAGCCGGCGAGGGGGCGGCGAGACTCATCTGTAGGTTGAGCGTCGTCTGGGACTCGATGGACTGGATGCCCTCGAGGCGGCGTTGGCGCTGCGCATCGGTGTCGGGCATCGCACGCCCCGTTACCTCAGGTAGGCGATCACCCAGGTCCCGCAACAACGGCTCCTAGCCTGTTTGGAGTTGGCACCACCGAAACAGGCTCTCCACTGAGTTGAGCTGCAGAGTGTTTTTCGCAGCTTGAGGTCATTGCTGCTGCCTTAGCCTTGGTAAGAAATCCCATCGGTCCTCAATGTCGGCGTTCATCCGTTTGCATCCAGTGGATCGACACGGGCAGTGTGGGTCCCCCTCGGTCGATCCACCAGGGATCCTGGACCAACCTACCCGCACTTGCCGTGTCCGCGTGCCGATGCCCGCCGCTCCTCCAGCAGGTACTGTCCCGCGACCACGCGTCCGACCTCTGCTGAGGTGTCATCCCTCAGGTAGATTCCTGGCTAACGTGAGCGACTAGCCACCCAACAGAACGTGACGATGAGCGGGAGCCTGGCCAGGAATCGCCGAAATCGTGGTCATCGACGACGGCGAGCGAGCGCGCTGTCCCATCTCGTGCTCGACCAGCTCAGCGAGTGCCTCGACCGTGGGTCGGTACCCCACCTCGTAATCGCAGGACGGCCAGGCGCTTCAGCGCTGGTTTCGACCTGTCGGTCATGGAAGCAGGGGATGGACGCTGCCTCGGAGCTGATGGAGAAGGGGGCGGAGTTGGCCCTGCAGCTGCACGAATGGCCCAAGCCGCGGGTGTTCACGGTGACCGGTCACGCGATGGCAATGGGAGCCGTGCTGCTCGGGTGTGCTGACCTGCGCATCGGAGCGATGGGCGGGATTCAAGATCGGATTCCAACGAGGTGAGCATCCCAGCCTGCCGATGCCGGAGTTCACAAGTGAGGCTCCACCGCGGACGCCTGAGCCCCCGTCATTTCCACCAGGCCGTCGCGCTGGCGCATCACGGACCGGAGGAGACTCAGTGGAGGCCGGCTTCCTCGACCGTGACCGGGCGGAAGTTGTCGTCGACGAAGGAGCGTTTGCGACCACTGGAACGCATCGACTGAGCCACCCGCGTTCCGGGTGCTGGGTCTTGTGTCCCAGTTACCAGGTTAGCCTTGTAATACGTA
>JAOSKI010000018.1 GCA_027493675.1 Microthrixaceae bacterium
CTAAGGTTAACCTGGTGGACACAAGATCAAAAAGCACTCCAGTCCGAACCCTCCGCCGTGACGGTGCGCTCGTCGGGGTCGTCGCCATCGAGTGTCGTCGTCGACGCGTCCGCGGTGTTGGTGTTGCGTGGACGGAGCGGGTCACGTCGGCCACCAGGGTGGCGGTGAAGCTGAACGCCGCGACCCCGACGTCACGATCGGGATGCCTGGGTCTGCGGTGTAGGTCACGAGCATGTCGTTCCCCTGGGGGACCGCTGTGGCGGTCCATCCGGCCACCGGATTCGGGGTGACATCCCTGAACACCTCACCGTCGACCAGGTCGGTGACCACGGTGTCGTAGGCGGTCGAGGTGCCCGTGTTGGTGACGGTGAGCCCGACGGTGACAGAGTCGTTTGCGGCGGCCTCATCGGGGTGAACGACTTCGTGACCGACAGGGCCGGCACGACGACGGTCAGGTCCACCGGTGGCGAGTTGAACTGGGTGCCCGCCACTGTGACCCGGCCGATGTTGGACAAGGTGGTGCCCGCTTGGTTGCCGGGAACGTCAGCTACCCGGGCCGTGATCGTGACACCGAAGGTGTTGTCACTGGTGCCGGGACCCGAGGACACCGACATGTCCTCGAACACGAAGTTCACGTTGTTGCCCGACATCTGCGCGGCGAACAGTGCCGGTGACCCGGTCCAGGTTCCCGCGAACGAGCCGGATCCAGCGTGGCCGATCCCGGTACGTAGACAAGGCCATCCGGGCAGCACGTCGGTCACCGTGACGGTGCCCAGGTCGCCGTCGGGCACGGTGACGGCGAGGGTGAAGTCGGTGGTCTCACCGATGGTCACCTGCGAGCCGGCGGTGTGGGTCGCGGAGGTGCCGGTGAGCGACTTCGTGACTGCCGAGGTGTTTACCGCAACGGTCGCCGAACCGGAGGTGTTGTAGGTGTTCGCCGAGCCTCCGGCGTCGCTGGTGGAGCCGGTGCGTTCGACCCCGAGGGGGGTGTAGGGGCTGAGCGAGCTGGAGTGCGTTCCCGGGAGGCTGGTCCATGTGACACGGGCGGTGTTGGTGACCGACGGTCCGTGCGACGTGGCGTCGTCACGGATCACAGCCTGGAGCGTGAAGGTCGAGGTGGCACCGGGTGCGAAGGTTGCCCAGGTGGCCGACGCCGCCGAGGTGTCGATCGTCGTGGGTGCGACACCGGCGGTGTGGGTGGAGGGAGCCGGCGACGTAGTCCACACCCGCCGGCAGCGTGTCGGTGAGCGCCACGTCGTGCGCGGTGATCGTCCGTGTCGCCGAGCCGGCGGACATCGTGACGGTGTAGGTGACGGTGTCCCCGGCATCCGCGGTGGTGGGCCAGGCCGACTTCGTCACCGAGAGCACCGGCTCGTTGATGCGGATGTTCGGGGCGCCGGCGGCGGCGCCGACGTTGGAGCCGTCGACGCGTCCCACGACCGAGTTGTTGCGCGAACCACCCCTGGTGTTGCCGGTGGTGTTCAACAGCACGACTGTGTACTCGAGCGTGATCGTCTCGGCGGTGGCGTTGTCGGTGTCGGTGTTCGTGATCGTGTCGAACGGAACGGTCGCGACTGTTCCGGTGCCGGTGACCGTCGTTGCGGCGAGCGCACCTGCAAAGCCCCCGGCGTGGCTCGTCGACAGTCCCGGTGAGGAGGTGATCGAGTCGAAGGACACGAACGCCAAGCCGGCATCGAGGGTGTCACGGATCGAGAAGTTCGCGGTGGTTCCCTCAGGGATTATGGCGACGACGCGGTAGACCGCTGTGGAGCCGATCGGCAGCTCGAGGTTCGCGGGCGCGCTCGGTGGCACACCGATGCCGGTGGCGATCACCGACTTGGCCAACGACGGGTTCGCGGCGCGAACCGTCGCGGTGTCCTCGATGGGTGTGGTCACGAAGCTGGGTCCGCCTTCGGAGCCCGAGTAGTTGGTCACCTCCGCCTGATTGGTCAGCAGCTGGTTCATGGCGGCGGTCGCATCGAGGGTCGCGTCGAAGGTGATGACCGCCACGTTGGTGCCGGAGCTCTCGTCGTAGGGAGTGAGCGCGCCCTCGTCGGCTGCAGGGTCCGTGAGGATGATCGACGACGGTGTGGTGCCGGTGTGTGCCAGCGGGGTGCCGTTGCCGTCGGTGACCGAGATGTTCCAACCGCCCGAGGGCATCGAGAGGCCGGCGGGAACCGCGTCGGCGATGGCGACGTCGAACGCTCCGCGGATGCCGGTGCCGGTGTTGTCGACGACGACCGCGAAGGTGACGGTGTCGCCTGCGTCGACGAGGCTCAGGTTCGAGTCGACCGGCGCCGTCTCGAGTGCGGCCGATGTGAGTGAACCGCCGCTGAAACGGGTACCGCCGCTGCCGGGAGCGGACCAGGCGATGCCGGACGGGCCGGTCTGGGCCGGGGAGAACACGCCGGCCGGGTTGTCCGTGGCGACGACACCCTTGGTGACGCCGAGCATCGGCTGGGTCAGGTTCACCTGGACGATCACGTCCTGGTCGGCTATCTCGTCGGGTGAGTTGGCACTGGAGAGCCGTGCCTGGTTGGTGAGCAGCAACCCGTCGGCGAAGGGCTGATCGTTGGCCACGACGGTGATCAGAAGGTCGATCTTGCCCGCAGTGGTACCCGGGGCGGCCTGGTAGTCCGGGTATGCCGCCGTCACGGAGTTGCCGACCTGGTCGACGCTGAGCGCCGGCGTCGACGACGTGGACGAGGAGAACGTGTCGGTCGGGCCGAGCGCGACCGACCAGGCGGTAGCGCTGAACGGACCGGGCGGGATCGGTCCGGAGCCGGTCAGGTCGGTGAACGGTGTCGGGCTGTTGGGGATGTCGAACGTGGGCAGGGGGAGGAAGTCGGTGATCGACAGGTCGAGCACGTTGGTCAACGGCACGGTCGCGGTGATGCGATAGGTGACCAGGTCACCCGCCGCGATGTCCGGTCCGGTGTCGGAGGTCTCGCCGTTGATCGCGTACACCGACTTGGCAGTCGTGGGTGCCACGATCATCACCGACCCCTCGGTGTCGTCGGTGATCGTGGCCCCTCCAGGGACGTCCACCTCACCCGACACCGTGGCTGTGTTGTCGATGACGTCGCGCGAGTTCACCGCACCTCCGCCGAACCGGCAACGGTAGGCGGAGTCGATGGTCGTGCGGTAGGTGATGGTCGCCACGGTCCCACCGGGAGCATCGCCGTGCGGCACACTCCGCCCGAGGCGGGACGGGCCGAAGCCAGGAAGCCGGAGAGATCGACGTCGATGCTGGTCGCGCCGGGGTTGGAGGGTGCACAACCTCCGGGGGATGCGGGGCCGTTCACCTCGGAGGTGAAGAACGCCCGAGGGTGTCCGAACCGCTGCCCTCGGTGCTCCGGTAGGCGATCGTCGGGGCGAAGGAGCCGTCGAGTGACTGGCCGTCGGATGCAACATCGACCAGCGTCAGGTCGGAAAGGTCGAAGTAGTCCGACACCTGGGTCTCGATGGTCCAGGTCAGCGTGTCGCCCGGTGAGGGCCCGGTGGCGCCGGTGTCGGTGGACACGACCACGGACTTCTGGGTGGCGACGGATCTGGCGGTCACGGTGTCGAGATGCCCGGACGGGTCGGCCACTGCGTTGTCGGTCCCGGCAGGGTCGCGCGGGTCGAGCGGATCCCAGTCGCCGATGGCGGACGCGTCGTTGGGGATGGTCGCTGGAGCGCCTGTCAGCGGATCGAGCACCGGGTCTGCTTGTGAGTCGTGCTCCGGTACCCAGAAGGCCACGTCGAAGGACGCTGCCGTTGTGGCGCTCGGATAGGTGACCGTGACCGACTCGGACGCCCACGGGCCGGGTCCGGCCGGTTCGTCGGTCACCGAGCCGGCCGGGGTGATGTCCTGCACGCCACCGTAGGAAATGGTGTCGGGCAGGGCGTCGCTGACGCGCAGGTCCGTGACGGTCTGGCCCGGGGCGAGCTCCGCGCCACGTTCCAGAGCCGGGCGAAGTTCGGGCCCGTGGCCGTCTCGGACTCCGGAGCGTTGTCGTGCTTGGTGATCGTGATGAGCTGTGGAGTGACGCTCGTGGTTGTCGATGGTCCGACGATCGGCGGGTCCGTGAGGGGGTTGTCGAGGGGATCCGAACCGGAGCGGAACCCGCCGCGCGCCACGACACCCAGCGCATGGTCCACGTCTGCGAAGTCCGACACCTGGGTGAGCACCGAGATCGTCGCAGCCGGCTGGGTCGGAGTGAACGATCCGAAGGGCAGCGTGAGCGTCGTCATCATGTCGCCTGCGGTGAACCCTGGCGGGCAGGTGATGCTCTGCTGGGTCAGGGGATGTGTGTCGCTGCCGTCGCAGGCGAGAACGGTGACCGTGGACGGCACCGATGTCCCCAGGTACGACGCCGATACGAAGGAGATGCCGTCGCGGGCCCACCATCGGTGGTTCCATCGGCACCGTTGGTGGCCAGGAACAGGTCGGTGAAGGGTCCGTAGCCGGTGTCGGCGGGTGCCGGGTTGGCGAAGGTCAACTCCATCGTGACCTGCTCGCCGATGAACGGTGTGGCGTCGAGGTCCAACCCCACCGTCGGCAGCGGTGGATCAGCTGCTGCCTCCCGGGCGCCGGTCAGCACCAGCGTGGATGCCACCAACAGGGTGACTGCAACGGCTGCAACTGCTTTGATGCGGTGGGGTTCGCCTTGGCGGAGAGGCGCGAGGGTCGAGACCATGGGGAACCGTCGGCCGGTGGTCACCGAGATTGAGGACATGTCCATGACCTTGTCTCACCTTCTCCCGGCAAGGCACCTTGGCGCCTTCAACGACCGCGCGCCGGCTGCACGGGTGGGTACCTGACCCGGCGGCTCGGTACCATTGCGCGATGGCTGGGTTGGTCGACTCCTTCGGTCGGGTCCATCGGGACCTGCGGATCTCGGTGACCGACCGTTGCAACTTCCGGTGCACCTACTGCATGCCCGCCGAGGGCTGAAGTGGTTGCCCGCGACGAGGTGCTCAGCTTCGAGGAGATCGACCGCATCGCCGCGGTCATGGTGAACCGGTTCGGCATCGACTCGATCCGGCCTCACCGGCGGGGAGCCGACGGTGCGTGCGCACCTGGCGCTTCTGATCTCCAAGTTGGCGGCACATCAGGTGGACCTGTCCATGACGACCAACGGATCGAACTCGCGGCGGCCGCTCGCGACCTGCGTGCGGCGGGGCTCGACAGGGTGAACATCTCATTGGACTCCTAAGGCCGGATCGCTTCGCCGAGCTCACGCTACGTGACGACCTGGACAGGGTTCTCGAAGGGATCGACGCTGCGATCGAGGTCGGGTTCGACCCGGTGAAGGTGAACGTGGTGGCCATGCGCGGAGTCAACGAAGACGAGATCGTGGACTTCGCCGCGTTCGGGCGGGACCGGGGTGTGGCCGTGCGGTTCATCGAGTTCATGCCTCTGGACGCGGACGGGAGGTGGACCCCGATGCCGTGCTGTCCCAGGCCGAGATCGTGGCGACCATCGACGCCGTCCACCCGCTGGAGCCGATCGAGCGTGGGAGCGAGCCGGCCGAGCGGTTCGCGTACCGTGACGGCAACGGCGAGGTCGGTGTCGTCCCGAGCGTCACCCGTCCGTTCTGTGCGTCCTGGGCGACAGGGTCCGCCTGACCTCGGAGGGGGCACTGCGCAACTGCCTGTTCGCAACCCGCGAGGTGGATCTCCGCGCGATCCTGCGCAACGGTGGCTCCGACGACGACCTGGAGGCTGCCATCAGGGCCGAGGTGGGTGCCAAGGCGGCCGGCCACGGCATCGGTCAGGCCACCTTCATCCGGCCGCGTAGGACCATGAGCCAGATCGGTGGCTGACCGTCGATGGTCATCACAGCCATCGACGGTCCCGACGGGCCAGGACGTCTAAGCATTGATCCCATGACCGACAGCGGCCTCACCCACCTCGATCCGTTGGGCAGGGCCCGCATGGTCGACGTGACGCCCAAGGAGCAGACCCACCGCCGCGCCATAGCGAGGGGGCGGGTGTACATGAACACCGAGACGACCTCCCCTTGTGGCCAGGGGTGCCATCAACAAGGGTGATGTGCTCTCGGTGGCCCGCGTCGCGGGCATCCAGGCCGCGAAGCGCGCTTCCGAGCTGATTCCGCTGTGCCATCCCGTGATGGTTGGTGCGGTGCTCGTGAACTTCCGCATCGACGACACCTTCATCGAGGTGGAATCGCAGGTGGAGACGGTCGACCGCACCGGAGTCGAGATGGAGGCGCTGACCGCAGTAGGCGTTGCCTGCTTGACGATCTACGACATGTGCAAGTCGGTGGACCGGGCAATGGTCATAGGAGAGGTGGCTCTGTGGGAGAAGAGCGGCGGCCGATCCGGCGAGTACCGCCGAGCGGGTGAGAACCCCGACGATTCCTCTGGTGTGAGCGCCGGCTCGATCGACGGCTTGGACGGCTTGGGACCCTTGTAGTGTGCATCGGCGCTCCGAAGGCGGATCGTGGTTGTTCCGAGGCCTGTTGATCCACCTGTTACAATTACATCGATGTAATTCCGTCAACTACTTGTAACACTCGTTGCACGATTGTTAGCTTGGTGCCTTCCAGCAGGTGATCCGCTCTGCGAGCAGGATCACCTGCCCCCTAAGACGCCGATGCAAGCAGTCGCACGAACGACGGACCTGCCGCCGGAGGCCAAGTGATCTCAACGCTCGTGATAGTCGGACTGGCTCTGGTCTGGGCAGTCGTGCTGTTGCCGGACCTCCTGGCGAGGGTCTCCCGTTCCAGGCGCAGTGACACGATCAGGTCCTTCAACACACAACTGTCGTCATTGGGTCGGTCCGCTCCGGTGCAGCGCGGTGACAACGTCATCGATCTGCGGACCCGGGCGAACACGGCGCGCAGTGCCACACGCAACTCGGTGTTGGCATCCCGTGGTATCCCTTCGCCCTATGTGGGACGGGCTGGGCATTCCTCGGCGAGACCTGTCAACGGGACTGAGCCGAAGCCCCTCGCACCGGTGGCGGGTGTCCGCCCGGTGTCGCGGGTCGTGCGCAAGCGCCGACAGGACGTCCTGATCGCCCTCGGTGCAGCCGCGGTCCTCACCCTGTTGGCCACCGTTGCCTTCGGAGGGCTGTTCCTCTACCTGCACTTGATCGCTGACATCCTGATGGCCGCGTACCTCGTCGCGCTTCAGAGGGTCATCACCAGGCAGGGCGCCGAAAGGGCTTCTGTGCCGCTCGGCATGTCCCCGGGGCGTTCTGCGGTGTCCACCCTCACGCCGAGGTCGATGCAGCCACAGCAGATCGCCAACTGACATCGCCAAGGGGCATCCGGCCAACAGCCGATTCCCGGACGGTCCCCGCGCCGGGTCTACAATGTCCTCTCCGTTGGGGGCGTAGCTCAGCTGGCTAGAGCGCCTCGGTCGCATCGAGGAGGTCGTGGGTTCGACTCCCATCGCCTCCACCAACGGCGATGGCCCACCCGGATCGGGTGGGCCATCGTGTTCATCTGGCCACAGAGCTGACGGTTCTCACCGCGGTGGATCGGTCACACCTGGCAAGTCGGGCACGGCGGGGGTCTCGGCCGAGCCGGAGTCGTCCCCGATCGAGAAGAAGCGGCCGGCTCTGGTCCCCACGAAGACGCGCCCCTTCCACACAGCGGGTGTCGATTCGATGCATCCGCCCAGTGCGACCGACCACCTCTCGGTGGGTGGTGACCGCTGGTCGCTCAGGTCGTAGCCGTGAAGGGTGCCCTCACAGTCACCCCTGAACCAGGGTGTCGTCCACCACCACCGGTGACTGCCAGGTGGGCCCGGGTAGAGCGAAGCTCCACAGCTTCTCTCCTGTGGCTCTGTCCAGCGCCAGGATCTCGCCGGTGTCGGTTGCATTGATCACGACGGTGTCGAGCACCGCGGGGGTGGCCCAGAAGCCACCAGGCACCGTGCCCTGATCCCGGTATGACCACACCACTGGGTTGTCCGGTGCTCCTGGATCGAGCTTGAGCAACTGGCCGACGTCGCGTCCGCGTGCGTTGTCGCGCTCGAACTCCACCGCCACGTAGAGGTAGCCCTCCTCGTCGATCACGACCGAAGCGTCTGTGTCGTCACCGGTCCAGAACCGGAACGTCTGCACCGGCTGACCGCCGGCGAACAGCGGTTCCAGGTCCCAGCCGCTCACCAGGCCGCCTGAGTTGGCGAAGTACACCGTGTTCGACCACACGGCCACAGAGCTCTCGATGGACATCTCCCTCGCGCGGTTGCCGGCAAGGTCGTCGATGACCTTCTGGTCCCATCCGGGAGTGTGGAACACGAGCTGCGGGTCGACCGTCACCAGACCGTCCGGGCCGTGGGAGCGATTGAGCTTGACCACGTGGAGTTGGCTGTTCTCTCCGCCCACGATCAGATGATCTGCAAGCACCAGGGCCGAACCGTCCCAGTCGTTGTTCCACAGCGTCGGTGACACATCGTTTGCAGCGAGCCGCCACAGCTCCCGCGCGTTGCCCTCGCCGTCGATTGCCAGGATCCGGAAGTAGTTGTCGCGGCTCCCGGTGTAGACCAGTGGAAGCCGTCCGGGTCAACTGTCACCGACCCTTTGATGATGTCGCCGGTCTGGAACGGGGCGAGGATGTCGGTGCCGTCGGTGCCGTCTATGAAGTGAACCGACGCGTCGTAGGCGCCGAAGACGACCCATTGGCGACCGTCTCGTTCGAAGACCGCGGGCTGGCCGGTCCATCCGGTGCCGCACCAGGTCTTCGTCTCGTCGCCGACGGTCGACTCGGAGCACATCGGGCCACTGTCGGGGTAGTCCCAGCGCACACCCGGGGTGCTCGGCACCGGCCCCCGCCCATGATAGCTACGGGTGGGGTTGCCGCGGAAGGTGAGAAGGCCAGGGACAGCCTTGCCCCAAGGACGTGCGAAACCGGCAGGCGGTGACAGGGTGCCGTCTCCATCAGGTGGAACCTGGGACAGATCGGGGTCTGTGGCCGTGCCCGTGGTGGTGGGTGGTTCCGTTGCCTTGACGACGCCTTTGGCGGGCCGTGCGTCGTCACCTGAATCCGAGGCTCCATCGGCACGCAGCAGGAACCATCCGGTCAGCCCAAGCGCCACCAGGGCGATTGCGGCGACGACAGGCAACCGTGGTGGTGCCTTGGCCGAGGGGGCCTGACCACCCGTGGTTCCATCGTCCTGCACCATAGGTGCGACGAATGCCCTTGGACGTGATATCAGACCAACTGGCCGGCTGCGTGCTCCGGGGCACTCAGCGATGCACCCGAGCGGTTGATGGCTGCGGCGTCGGTGCCGAGGTAGGCAGCGATCACCGCAGGGTGCTCGAGAACCTCGGCGGGTGGGCCCTGCACGAGTAGCTGACCCAGCTCCATCGCCACCAGACGATCACAGAGCCCGGCGAGCAGAGGCATGTCGTGCTCGATCACGAGCATCGCCGCCCCTGTGTGCTCGCAGACCTGTCGCAGCAATGGCCCGAGCGCCTCGGTCTCGCGCTGTGCGACGCCGGCCGAAGGTTCGTCGAGGCACATCAGCACAGGCTCTTCGGCAAGCAGGCAGGCCAGCTCGACGATGCGCCTCGTGCCGGTGGAGAGCGAGGCGACGGCGAAGTTCGCATACGGCGCAAGTCCGAGCATCTCGACAAGGCCGGCAACCTTCTCGCTGGTCATCTCCTCGGCGACGTAGGACGCCGGTTGGTGCGTGGCATCCGCGACCAGCGACCGGTTGGCCACGGTGCGTTCGCAGGCGACGGCTATCACCTCGGTGACGGTGAGCGACGGGAACAGCCGCGCCTCCTGGAAGGTGCGGCCCAACCGCCCGCGGGCACGTTGGCTGGGTGTCCAGTCGGTGACGTCGGTGTTCCTGAAGGTGATCCGACCGCTGTCGATGGTGTGGAACCCCGAGATGCAGTCCATGAGGGTGGTCTTGCCCGCCCCGTTCTGTCCTATCAGCCCCACGATCTCACCGGGTCGAACCTCGAGGTCCACATGGCTGAGAGCGTGTACGCCACCGAATCGCTTGGTCACGTCACGACACACAAGCACTGGTTCGCGTTCCTCCATCGGCAGATCATGGTGTTCCACCGGCGCGAGGCCGGCCAGGTCGATGGATGTGATCTCCGGCGAGGAGTCGTCGCCGGCAGCATCGGCGTCGTTGGCGTCCTTGCGGGCACCTTCGATGAACACCGAACGGAGGAGATCGGGCCGGTCGAGGAGCTCCCGGGTGCGACCCTCGAAGCGTACCGTCCCCTTCTCCATGAACACGGCCCGCTCAGCCAGGGTCAGGGCAACGTTTATCGACTGCTCGACGACGACGATGGTCATGCCGTTGCGCTGCAAGAGGCGCACCACATCGCACAACGCAGCGACGATCAACGGCGAAAGCCCCAGCGACAGCTCGTCTATGAGCATCACCTTCGGCCGCAGCAGCAGGGTCATCGCCATCGCCAACTGCTGCTGCTCGCCTCCCGACATATCACCCGCGAGCTGGGAGCCACGCTCGGCCAGCACTGGGAACAGCTCGTAGAGCTCGACCATGGAATCGTCGATCCGCTCGGTGTCCTTGCGGAAGGTCCATGTGGCCAGGCGAAGGTGGTCCTCGACCGACATCGTGGGGAAGATCGCCTTGCCTCCCGGCATGAGAGCGACGCCCTCGCGGACCATCTGCTCCGGAGAGCGACCGGACAGGTCCACCCCCGTCCATCTCGACGGTACCGTTGTGGGGCGCCAGCCCGCATATGGCCCGCAACAGGGTCGACTTGCCGGCGCCGTTCGTTCCTAGAAGCGCCACCACCTCGTTGGGGGCCACGGAGAGCTCGGCGCCGAAGAGGACCTGAAGTTGTCCGTAGGACACGTCGACGCCGGACACCTCGAGCAACCCGCGTGGGTCGGCCTCCACCACGTCGACACGGTGTGGCTCGCTGCCATTGGCACCGGCGCTGCCGTTGGTCCCCGGAGGCCCGAATGCGTTCGCGGCGGCGTAAACAGGGGGAGGCGCAGCAGGTGGACCGTCGTCGGCCGGCGGTTCCGGGTTGCGCAGGTCGATCTCGTTCGGGGACTCAGGGGCCCTGGTCTGCTGTGACGGGCTCCTGGGGTAGGGGGTCGCCCTTCCAGGTCCATCCCGTGACGCCTGGCCACAGGTGCGAGTAGCCGGTCCCGCAGCTTGGCGGCAACGCCGGCCAGTCCCGAGGGGACCAGCCATAGAACCAGCAGCACGCCGAGGCCCGAAGCGGTGAGGCGCAGGATGTCGCTCGCGTCCTGCAGTCCGCGTCCGGCGCCTGCGCCGAAGACCGCGCCAGGAACGGACCCCAGACCACCGATGGTGGTGAGGGAGAACACGTCCATCGACATCGCAGGTGTGTAGGAGCCACCTCGCGCACCGTTGTTGACGAGCATGTGAAGTCCACCGGCCAGGCCGGCAATGGCTCCTGCGAACACGAACCCGCTCAGCCGGATCCAGACTGAGGGAACCGAGGCGGCCTCGGCGGCCTTGAGGTTGTGCGGCTCGCAAGCAGCAGTCGACCTGAGCGTGAGCGCCGCACCCCGAGTGTGAACGCGACGACCAGCGCGAGCACGGCCAGGCATGCATACAGCATGGCGCGCTCTTCGGAGAGGTCGATGCGCCCCCAAAGGATGGGGCGTCCGACCGTGTCGGGTATCAGGTCGGGGAACACCGTGGGGTTGAGCACGAACCCGTCGAGCACCACGGAGAAGGCGAGTGTCACCACGGCGAGGAAAGGTCCCGAGATGCGCAGGGCGGGGATCCCCAGCAGCAGGGCGACCAGCGCTCCGGTGGCCGTCGCCGCGGCCATCATCACGAACAGGTCCACGTTCCAGTGAGCGATCAGGTTGCCCCCACGATGGCAGCGGCCCCGACGATGCCGAACTGACCGAGGCTGATCTGCCCTCCCAGCCGGTCAGGACCACCAGGGACACCCCACGATCGCCCACACGACCATGATCGAACCCGTGAACGCGGCGCCGGGTTCCAACACCAGGGGCACCAGGATGGCGGCGGCCAGGACGATCAACGCGATCGCCAACTGGACGCCTTCACGATCCCCATCGCTGTCACCGATGGGTGCAGCTTGGATATCAGTTCGGTGTCGCGCCAGGCACCATCGGACTCATAAGCGCGCGAGGCGCCTCTTCGCTGTGCCAACAGGGCGAGCAGGATGATCACGAGCATCATCACGCTCAGCAGCGACGGGGTGTCGGTGTTCCAACGAAGGGTCTGCTCGATGACTCCGATCAACATGGCGGCACCGAAGGCGACCGGCATCGACTCCATCCGCGCAACGATCGCCGCGGCGAGTGCGGGTAGCAGCAGCGTGGGTCCGAGGGTCACTGAGGGTGCCATGCCGAGGCTCGGTGCACGCAGCACGAGTGTCGCCGCGGCGAGCAACCCGGCGAGGGCCCACACCAGGGTTGTCAGCCGACGGACCGGGATGCCCAGCAGACGTGCTCGCTCGGTGTTCTCGGCGGCTGCTCGGATCCCCTGGCCTGCGAGGCTCCGCTGCATGAACCATGCCAAGGCGCCGACGATCACGGGCACCACCGCCAAGGGCAGCAGGTCGTTTCCGTCCAGGATCACAGGGCCGAGTGTCACGGTGACCGATGACAGCGGGGTCTCGAAGGGAGCGACGATCTGAGGCACGTCGCCGAAGAGGCGCTCCATCATCGCCAACTCGATGCCACCGAGCAGCTGTGCGAGCCCGATGGTTGCGACGGTGAGCACGAGCCTCGGCGCATTGGCGAAGCGACGTATGACGGCCACCTCAACCAGCGCGCCCACCGCCAATCCGATGAACGGTGCGAGCAGCAGCGCCGCCCAGTATGGGATGTCCCACTGGAGGAAGCTGCGGACCGCAGCTGAACCTGCGACGCCGGCGATGGCCAGGTTGGCGAAGTTGATGACCCTGTTGGCCCGCCAGATGAGGATCAATCCGGCGGAGGTGAGACCCGTGGTGGCCCCGAAGACGAGACCAAGCAACACCACGCCGGGTGGCATGCCCTTGGGCAGCACAACGGCGAGGATCGGCCACAGGGCCACGGCCAGGCCTGCGACCATCCCGAAGCGGATCGGTGTGCTCTCCAAGAGCCGCCGCATCGTGGACTGGCGCGCGTCGGGCTGCGGCTCGGGATCCTGTTGCGGGGGGTTGTCTGGATGGAGCACCTCGGTGGTGCTCACCGGCCTACTGCTCGGGGCTGACCACCTGGCCACTTGCCGATCGGGAAGCGTCTGCCACCGTTGGGATCCTGATAGGCACCCGCGGCGTTGTTCATCGGTGAGGGAGCCTGGGGTTCCAGAAGATCTCCCCGCGCCGTCGGAGGTGCTGTAGTCGTTGGGCCCGAATCCCCATGTCCCGTAGGGGCCCGACTTGCGGGGATAGTCGAACATCCCCTTCTCGAAGCTGGCCGGCGTCAGGTTGGGCCCGGCCATCTGGATCCCTATCGCGAGCATGTAGAGCTGGCTGTAGATGATGTCGACCATGATCGACGGCTCGTCCGGCCGAATCGACTTGTACGCCCGATAGGCGATGCTTGTGCCCTGACGCTGGGTCGCTCCGGCATAGGAGATGCCGAATGCGTTCGCCCACACCCTCTGGTGCATGAGCTGGCCGACCAGGTCGGTGTCCACGAGTGCAACGCCCGCAATGGTCATCTCCGGTAGGAAGTTCTGGCTGTTCATGGCGGTGGTCAGGAAGTTGAGGAACACCGGATCACAACCGCACATGAGCGTCGTGATGTTGTCGTTGCGCAACTTGGGCAGGATGCTGTTCACCGCCGCGCCCGGGTTCGTGCTGATCTGGTACTTGTGACGGGCGACAAGGTCGCCGCCGCCTCCCCATCTTGTTGAGCAGGCCGATTCCGGCGTCCACGCATGCCTGGTACTCGGCGTTGTCGGGGGCGATGACAGCGAGTCGTCGAGGCTTGTCCTTGAGCGCGCCCGAAGCGTTCTTGGCAGGCTTCTTCGCCATCTTCACCGCGTAGTACGACGCAGCGCTCTCGACCACCGTCGAGCAGTCGGTCAGCGGAGTCCACGAGTAGGGCCGCCGCTGGGCGAGCCAGTTGCGCGGCACGTACGGTGCCCCGATGTTGATGACACCCTCCGCGGAGAGGCCCGCCGCGTAGGGGACCGTCACGGCTGACACATCCGCGAAGGCCTTGTGCTCCTTCGCCACCTTGAGCGCGTCGGCCTTGGCTCCCTCCTGGCCCTGACCGATGATCTCCGACAGCGGGTCACCCTTGCCGTCGTAGATCACCAACTCGATGTTGCGGTTGTAGAACTGGAAGCGCTTGTTGAAGTACTCCACCAACCCGCGGAGCGTTCGGTCCCACCTTCTCGCGGGTCTCGGTGGGGATCTTGCCGGCCGCCCCCAGGCTCTTGGTGACTGCGTCCACGAGCCCGCTGTCGAAACCGTCGATTCGGACCGTGACCACGATCTTGTCCGCGCTCACACCGCGGCTGGTGGCTCCGCCGTTGTTGCCCGAGAACTGGATGCACGGAGGTGAGTACGGATCACCGGGTACCTGGGCGGCGCCGCATCCTGCGACCTTGGCGGGTCCCTTGTTCGCTCCCTGTGCACCGCCGGGGCCGGCTGACTGCCCCCCTCCGGGACCGACTCCGGCAGGACCTGCCGCTCCGCCCGGGCCCCCCGCTTC
Organism: Microthrixaceae bacterium; assembly: GCA_027493675.1. Taxonomy (GTDB): domain Bacteria; phylum Actinomycetota; class Acidimicrobiia; order Acidimicrobiales; family Microtrichaceae; genus JAMLGJ01. Next base: position 14,618 of record JAOSKI010000018.1, read on the forward strand.
GCCGGATCCCGAGGGGTCGTCTCCGGCCCCGAGGGGGTCGTCTGCAGCCCCGATGGGCTCCCCGGTTTCGGGGTCTATGGGGCTGCCTTCTCCGTCGACCGCGTACTCGTCGTCACCGGCCTCGCCCAGGAGGTCGGTGACGCCAGTGGCCTCGCCGGCGTCGGGCACACCCGAATCGGGAACCTTGGAGGGGACGAGCAGCACGACCGCCAGGAAGAGGGCAGTGAACCCGATCAGTGGGCCGTAGCCGCGGAACAGTCTGTCCTTCATATGATCCTCCGTCGGGCCCGCATTCCCATGATCCGGTCACCCATGGACAAGCCCAGAGCCCCCAACAGAGCGACTATCCCTACCGCGATCGCCGCTGCGTTGTCCTCACTGTCACCGGTGGCGCCTGCGGCTATCTCGCGACCCTCTTCGCGCTCGGATCCGGACTTGGGTGGGTCGGCCACGTCACCTGGCGGCACGTCAGTCGTCGGTTCTTCGCCGAAGCCGCCCGGCGTCTCGTCGAGGCCCGGGTACTCGTCGTCGAACCCGGGGTCGAGGTCGTCTACGTAGTCACTCGGGTAGCCGCCGGCGCCGTCGCCATATCCTCCGCCTGGATCGCTGTTCGCGGGTGGCTCCACCGCTGGGGTGAACGCAGGTGCGGGTGCGGTGGTCGGGGTGGTTTCGACCGGCGGCTTGAAGGAGTAGTCGGTGTCGTCGGTCGTGGCGATTGCCCCACCGACGACCATGTCGACGGATCCGGAGCCTCCGAGTGCCCGTTCGAGGGCGTCGATGATCGTCCAGAAGGTCTCCCGCTTGCAGTCCTCGCTCACCGAGGTGGAGCGGTAGTTCTGGAGCAGCTCGCTGTTGAGCAGCGGGATCAGCAACCCCGTGCCGATCGGGGGCGTTGGACATCGAGAAGGTCAGGGGGGTCACTTCGATGCCTGTCGCCCCCTGAGGTTGGCGAACCTGGGGATAACGGAGGTCCAACCCGAGCGGTGGAGCAGACCCTCGATCAGCGACTCGAACACCGCGAGGTCTCGTTCCAACACGGCGCCGCTCACGTGGTTCCCGAACACTCGTGCTGAGCGGAAGGTGAAGTCCGCTTCCGATCCCGAGTCGGCGCCCGACCAGGACTTCGCACTCCAAGTGGGTTCGTGGAAGATGACCTGTCCGCCGAACACCACGATCCGTTTGGCGGATGTCGTCGCCTCCGAGAGCCGGATCCCGTTCTTGAACGAGGTCTTGGCACTCGAGGTCGCCCCTTCGATCTTGAAGAACCCGAAGTCCTGGTTCAGCGTCGTCGTGCTGCTCTGGGATTCGGGCGTCTTCGTCGCACTTGCGGTCTGTGTTCCCACCACGCGGTCACGTGCGTTGTCTCCGGCAAAGGCGCGGGTATATGACCTCTGCGGACTTGGCGACCTCGGATCCCTTGACCGTCGAGTCCGCGATGGTCTTGGGTGGGACCGTCTTGAGGTTCAGTGCCGGTGGCATGGCGCCGTTGCACTGGGGCTGGCTGAACAGTGCCTCGACGGCTCCGAGGTCGACCGCCTTGCCCTCCGCTGTTGAGGTGATGTCACGGTAGGCAGCGGTGGAGCGCCCGAAGGTCCATCCCAGAGAAGCCCCTGCGTTGATCATCTGGAAGCCCATCGAGTCGGCCGACGCGTTGGCGCCGCCGCGCACCACCTCGGGGCTCTGTGCTCCCGCACCGGATTGGGTTCCCATGGAGGCGACGCTGAACACGATCAACGTCGCTACCACGAGGCGCTTCATGGCGCGCAGTGCCTGCGTGGTGCAGCGCCGGTTCGTGCCGATCATCCCCGAAACCTCTTCTCGCCCCGTAGCGCTTCTCGATCGAGCCCGGTGA
>JAOSKI010000019.1 GCA_027493675.1 Microthrixaceae bacterium
CGGCATGCGCCGCGGCGAGGTCGCCGGGCTCCGCTGGTCGGACCTCGACCGGGCCAACCAGCGCCTCTCGATCAGCCGCACCCTCCAGAGCATCGCCGGTCAGCCTGTCGAGGTCCCCGTCAAGACCCGCACCAGCCGCCGCTGCATCGACCTCGACGACGCCACCATCGACGTGCTCGCCCGCTGGCGGCGACGCCTCGCCCGAGAAGGACTGCCCCACGGCGCAGATGACTGGATGTTCGTCAACACCGGCGGCCGGTTCGTCAACCCCGAATCGCTCAGCCAGCTCTTCGACCGCCTCCAGCGAGCCATGCCCGACCTGGCCCGCATCCGGTTCCACGACCTCCGCCACACCCACGCCTCGCTGCTCATCATGGACGGCGTACCGGTCAAGGTCGTCAGCGAACGGCTCGGCCACGCCAACGTCGCCTTCACCATCCACACCTACCAGCACCTGCTCCCCGGCATGAGCGCCGCCGCCGCGCAGCAGTTCGCGGCGCTCCTCGCCGCCCACGCCCGGTAGACGTCTACCGGCACGACTCCAGCGAACGCCCAGGTCAGCGGGCCAGGTCCCGCCGAGCCGGTAGATCACCCGGTAGACGTCACCCCAGACAAGCAGCAGGCCCCACTCCGAAAAGTGGGGCCTGACCTGCACATTCAGTTGGTGGCGGGGGCAGGATTTGAACCTGCGACCTTCGGGTTATGAGCGACCCGTACCATTGCGTGCCGGATTGTGGCGTTGACCTGGGCTTCTTCGCCTCGACCTTGAGCCATCGTACCATCCGGTGACCCGCCGTTGCCGCGGGTTCGGTAGAAGACCCGGTAGAAGCCGCGGGCCAGATTTCGTGCCCACCGCACGGTCGCCGCCATGCGGCCCGGAGTGCCAGCACGTGCGCCGAGACCGGCACAGAGGTCCGACTCTCACTGATCTTCGAGTCGGTGCAGGGCTCCCGATCACCTACCAGCGGATCGAACACGTGATCGCCGAACGTACGATCGACTACCATGACTGTCACAGGGGTTGCGCATGATCTATTCGTGAACCATCTGGCAGGCACCCGTCAGTGAGCAAGAGCAATCGCAAGACACACGGTCGCACGGCCCGCGTCGAGCGGGCTGGCGTGCTCCACTGCGCCCGCGTCGTCAACGAGATGAAGCACGTGTGGCGCGAGCGCCCAATCTCCGACGTGGGAATCGACGGGGATATCGAGATCGTCGAGCCGGCCACGGAGACGCCGACGGGTCGCTTCCTCTTGGTCCAGGTCAAGGCGCGGAGCGCGGTCGATCAGGACGCATCGGGGAACCTCAAGTTCCGGTGCACGGCCGCGGACCTGGAGTATTGGCTGAACGTGGGCGTGCCTGTGCTCCTCGTGATCGTCGATGTCGAGGCTTCACAGGCGTGGTTCAAGAACGTCCACGAGTGGTTCAACGGCGACATCGCTCGCCGACGGAGCCGGAACGTCGTGTTCCATCCGACCGAGGACCGCTTCGATGCCTCTGCCGCGGACCGCCTGCTCGGTTGGGCCGTAGCGGAGAGCGGTCTCTACATGGGACCTGCCCCGCAACCGGAGACGCTCTTCTCGAACCTGCTCGCGGTGGAGCATCGGTCCGACAGCGTCTTCGTCGCGCCCACCAAGGTCCGACGCTGGCGAGGCGCGAATGACCGGTTGCGGGAGGCAGGTCTACCCCCGGTCCACGACATCGCGTGGCGCGATGGCCTGCTGTGGTCCTTCCGTCCGTTGGATCGGCCGCCGCTCATACACCTCGTCGAGGGGGCCATGGACCGACTTGCGACCGACGAGCTCGAGACATCGCATGCCGACGACGACCAGCGGCTACTCGTGCGACTGCTGGGTGGAACCCTCAAGGAACTACACCGAAGCGACCTCCGAGAGGACGAACGACACCGGTACCTGTACTTCCGTGCAACCCAGGACCTCGCCGCCTGGCGAATAAAGGTGGGGCAACGCGGCGGAAAGGGGCGTGAGGTGTTCGGACCGCGACTCGACCAGGAAACCGGCACCCGGCCCGTCTACTACCGGCACTCCGCCGTCGAGCACCAGTTCCTCCTGCTCGAGGAGGGATGGTTCCTTGCTCTCAACCCCACCTATCACTACACGCGCGATGGCCAACGCCCCTCCCGCTTTGCGGCCGACTACCTCAAGGGGATCAAGAAGCTGGAGGGTCACGAGGCAGTCAGGAGCTCCGTCCGATTCTGGGCGGACTACTTCAGAGGCGACGTCAACCTCTTCGCTGAGCCGGATCAACGCCTTCGATTCGGGCTCCTCGCGAACGTCGATGTCGATCATGGAATCGACGATCGATCGTGGGGCAAGCTGCCACAGGAGGGGCCCAAGGCGGAGCCTCAGGCGGGTTCGCTCCTGGCGCTGCACGAGGAGGCGAGCTGATGCGCGGCATAGTCCTGGAGGAGCCTGAACTCGAGTTCGGCGCTGGCGGCAAGCACGTCGATCCGCGCTTCGGCATTCGGCTGCATGGGCCGCTGGATGCCGCCACCCAGCGCGCTCCCGAGCGGATCCGAGTGGGGTTCGTCGGCCCGGACGCTGACCTCAGTGGTGCCCGCGGATGGCTGCAACGCGCCCGTGAGCCCATCGCCGCCAAGGAGGCCAAGACGTGGCGGCAGGCGAACCTGTTCCCCGAGTTTCCTGGGTTCAACCAGGACCAGGCGTTTCGCTCGATGCTCGTGTTCGAGGAGCGAACCCAGCGCCCCATCTCTGCGAAGGTTCTCCGCCGCCTGCGCGGCCTGACCCCGGCTGCGGCGGTCCAGGCAGCCGTCGAGGCATACCTTGCGGAGATCGAGTGGCTCGCGCTCAACGAGCGGTGCGACGTCATCGTCTGCACGCGCCCCGAGGTGCTGGATGAGACGGCGGTGAGCCCGGAGGAAGTGGATGAGGACGAACAGGTCGCCGACACTCCGCCGCCTCTGCTCCCTGACTTCCACGACCAGCTGAAGGCTGCCGCCCTCCGGTTCGGGCAACCGCTGCAGATCATGCGACCGCGCACATGGGGCGAGAAGGCCAAGCCTCCTCCTGGCGTCAAGCGACGAGCTGTGCAGGACGAGGCCACGCGGGCGTGGAACCTCCACACGGCGCTCTACTACAAGGCGGGCGGCGCTCCCTGGCGGCTCGTTCGCTCGTACGCCGACACGACGACCTGCTACCTCGGCATCTCGTTCTACCGCTCGGCAAATCAGCAGAGCGTCCACACCTCCGTCGCCCAGCTGTTCAACGAGAAGGGCGAAGGGATGGTCGTGAGCGGCGGCCCTGCCGCTGTTCTGAAGGACGACCGTGCCCCCCACTTGTCCGAGGCCGACTCGCACGACCTGGTCACCAGAGCCCTGGACGCCTACAGAAGTGAGCACCTGACCTTTCCGGCTCGCCTCGTCGTCCACAAGAGTTCGCGCTTCACCGCTGAGGAACGAGCCGGCATCGAGGAAGCGGCCGAGGACGCGAGAGTCGACCTCGTCGAGCTCGTCTGGGTCTCACGACAACACCCGATCCGTCTCTTCCGACACGGCGAGCGGCCGCCTCTCCGCGGAACGATGCTTAGCCTCTCGAGGGACCGGCTGCTCCTCTATACGAAGGGCAGCATCAGCTTCTACGGGACCTACCCAGGGATGTACATCCCGACCCCGTTGCTGCTCCGCCCCGTCGAGGGAACCGTCGATCCCGGCCGGCTCGCCGCAGAGACGCTCTCTCTCACCAAGCTCAACTGGAACCAGAGCCAGCTCGACGGGCATCTGCCGATCACGCTTCAAGCCTCGGCGAAGGTCCGCGCCATCCTGCGCCACCTCCCGGTCGAAGGCGCGACCGCCCGCCAGTACGCCCACTACATGTAGCGATGCCGGTGTGTTGCGATTCGTCAGGACACCGACCAGAGATCGTCCATCGCTCGTGTGCCGGCGACGTATACGACGCGGTCAGCTTCAAGGTGTGGATCCAGCCCGACGGCCAAGTGGTTCGCCTCGTAGTCGTTCAGACGAAGGCCGACGCGAGGCCATTCCCCTCCCTTTGCCTGGTGGACCGTCATGCCCGGCACGGATCGTGACGATGCGAGTCGTTCGGCGAGGAGGTGCAGCTTCTCGACTCGATCCGCCTCCGATTCCGCGTCGAGTCGGCGGAGCTGTGCTGGCGAGCCGATACGGCGAAGTTCACTCCGCCAACGGTCGAGCGCACCGGCCGTCGGTCCTCCGTGGTCCAAGAGGTCTGACACCATCCCCGCAGCCGCTGCTTCCAGCTCTTCCTGCGATACGACACCAGCCAGACGTAGGAACGCATGAGCGTCTGAGATGTAGACCGCCGGGCGGCGGAATCGCCGCATGGTGACATGGTCGAGGAGAACGAGGAGAGCAGCATCCGTCTGGTTGCGCACGGTGCCGAAGGAGAGCGGCAGGACCATGCTGTCGCAGCCCCAGAGCGTCTCCCACTCCGACGCCAACACCACATCGCACTTCTCGGCCACTTCCGCACGAAGCGAGCAAGGAGCCCGGGACCGTAGAAGCGCTGCCTGCGCTCGCATGTGCTCGGTCCGGAACCGGAACGAGGTTTGGACGTCGACCCGACCGAAGCCAGCATCCTGGAGCTGACGCCCGGTCGAAACCGGGTCGGCTCCGCGGAACTCGTACACGGCCTGCCATGGGTCACCGATGAGCGAGACAGAGATGCCCGCGTCTGCAGCGAGACTGACCACGCCGAGGTCGACCTCGTTGCCGTCGAAGACCTCGTCCACGATGATCGCTCGAGTCGTGCGACAGAGTTCGTCGCCGAGCGCGGCGCGGAGTCCAGCATCTTGGAGGGCGATGCCCAGGATCTCCCGAGCTTCGAGGTGACTGCACCGTCCTGCCTCGAAGTGCTCTCGGAGGTCCCCGACCGTGCCGATCCGGGTGATGGGTATGCCTCGGTGCCGAACCGATCTCGCCAGTACAGCTCCGTCGCGAAGGACTGGTGCGCCGCGTACTGGCCGTCGGTGAGGCGTCGCACCCCCTGCCACCCGCGCCACGAGTCCTCAACCGTCAAGCTCGTGTGCCCGTTCGGCCACTGCACGGACCCTGAGCGAAGGAGCCACTCGACGAGGTCGACGTGAAGCGCGTCGAGAGTCATCGCTCGGTGTGGCCACGAAAGGGCCGACGGACCCCATCGACCGCGGATACGTCGTTGGAGCTCGGCAGTGGCGGCGCGGGTGAAGCTCAGTGCGAGGCATCGCCGATGGTCACCCCTGAGGTCGTACCGATGGAAGCCGAACCGCTCTGCGGCGATCGTTGTCTTTCCCACCCTGGGGAAGCGACGACGAGTAGCCGGGACCTCGGGACTGCAGGCAGCGGTGAGTTGCTCAGTCGTCAGGGATGAGCGCGGCGGCATCTTCTTGCGCCTCCGGTCGGTCGCCAAGGAGGAAGTCGAGGGAGGCCAGTGATCGCCGTGGGGACGGCGACGTGATGACCGGCGTCGAGGTTGATCTTGATGCGATCGGCCAGGGCCAACGCCAGTTCAGCTTTGCGGTCGCTGGCTGTACCGCGGAAGAGCTCGTCGACGGACTCCGCTGTGATCCCTTCGGCAGGAACAGCGGAGGCCGACATCACCAAGGGCATCCTCAACAAGACCCTCGTTCCCTGTCACCAGACTCGGCTCGAGGGTGGGGGCGCTGTGAAACGCCTGGAAGACCTCGGCATCGAACGTTTCGATCCAGGCGGGCGGGCTGTACGTGGTCATCGGATCTCGGTGATCGGTATCTCGTAGTGCGGCGACTCGTTCGCTGATCTCGTGTCCAGGAGTTGCGAGCACGTCGACCATCCATCGACCGACCTTCGACCCCATCGGGACCACGGTGAGCGCGTCGATCATCCGTTGCTTCACTTCGTCCTGTGCTGCCCACGCCCGGCCAAGCTGCCGGAAGAGGACCGCTTCCGTGACGCCTTCCACGAGGACCACCCGACTGGCGAAGATCGATGCTGATCGTTGGGCGTCCAGATGGAGCTTCATCATGCGGAGGGTCCGTTCCCTGTCATGCATGGGGACCGACCCAAGCGATCGGCTGCTGATCGCATCGCCGCTCCGGCGCATGACGACGATCTCCTCGGGTTCCGCTGCTGCGACGACCTCGCCAGCGTGGCTACTCAGGATGATCTGGAGCTCCGGTCTGGCTTCAACGGCCATGCGGAGGTAGCGAACGAGGCCGTATTGGAGCTGGGGGTGAAGGTGAGCCTCTGGCTCTTCGATCACGACCGTCACGTGGAACTGGTCAGGAAAGAAGGAGTCCTCTATCGATGCCGCCTCGGCGTCGCGTTGGGCAAGCCTCTCTTCTTCCGAAAGCTCCGGCTCGGCCACCGCGTCAGGGGTCTCCGCCAGCGGCACACCGTGCCGCGGCTCATCGTCGCCTTCTATCTCGGCGTCGAGGCCGAGGCCCGCCGGACCGCCAGTGCCTTGGGAGTCAGGAATCGCGGCCAGCGTGACAGCGATGTGCAGCAGGTTGACGTACCCGAGTCCTGACACCTCGAGGCGCCGCGCCAGCAGGCGATCGTCAATCGACCCGAGAAGCAGCTCGAGCACCCGCGCCAGGTAGGCGTCGTCGACAACTTGGCCACCGATAAAGGAGAACTGCTCGCTGACGCCGGCAGAGAGAGCGGTGAGGTGCGTGCGGATCCGGTTATTCACCGAGTCGATCAGGGCGTCTTCGCTGAGGCGTTCAAGGAGACGGCTGGCGAGTGAGCGGAGATCGGTAAGGCTGCGCCCTCCTGTTCGGCGTTGCTGTTCAGCCCGGAACAGCTCGATGAGCACCTGAGCTTCGCGGCGGGCAAGCTCATCGATCGGGTTCCGGTGAGCCGGGAGCAGGATCAGCCGAACGGCTTCCGCTCCCTCCGGGAGCGCGCCAGCCGGTGACGACCGCACACGGCCAAGGTTCCTCGTGAGATCGCGTGTCCAGGTCGGGGCGGTGGCCCCGGACGCCTGCAGGGATGTGCCCAATCGGCTCTCCGTGTCCCCAGCGGGAGCGAACTCGTACGCGACCTCGATCGTCCGCGGAGTCCTGTCGCTGAGGGTGGCCGTCGAGGGGTTCGTGAGTTGGGGGAACCGATGACCGTGCCCAAGGTACAGAGCGTCGGCGAGTGTGGTCTTGCCCGCACCGTTGGCCCCAACGAGCACGGTGAAGCGCCCAGGGAACGAGCACTCGATCGCCGACTCGGCGGCCGCTCGAAAGCCTTCGACCCTGACCCGGTTCAAGAACACAGCGCTACCTGGGGGCTCGTGGCGATGCGATTCGCCAGTGCCGCCACCTGTGCGAGCAGGGCGGTGGGGTCGCACCCGAGGTCGAGCGTGTGGGCGTGGATCTTGATGTCGGCGTGACGAACGGTGTGAGCAACCTCATCGGCATTGCCCTTGGCGTAGACGAGGTGACCGTCGTCGAGTTGCAGCGCTGTGCAGTACGCGAGCATCTGGTAGAGGTCCGCGTCGGGGAAGCCGGCGGGCTTCTCGACCTTGTACTTCGCGTCGATCACCGCTGCGGGTGCTGCGTCTCGGTACCAGACAAGGTCCGGGCGCATGGCGATCGCTTCATCGACGTCGAGGTGGTGTCGGTCCTGGGCTCGGGTCCATCCCCGTGTTGTTTGAGCGACTCGGTGAGCGCAGCAGTCAAGAAGTTTTCGTAGACCTTGGCCATGTCGACCAGGAACCCACCCACGCACGGCGCCGGGCACCTGGTCGACGGCGTTGCGCCGCAACAGCACCTCCGCCAACCAAAGAGCCACGTGGTAGCGCTCGTTCAGGCGGTTCGGTCGCCATACCGGCAGAGAGCCTCCTGCACCGGCGCGCTGACTTCAGCTAGCACCCCGCGGAGTCGTCGCAGCCTGGAGCGGACCATCGCATGAACGCCGGGGACGCGCAGGAGCAGTTCCGCCGCGCCACGCAGGAGCTGGTTCTCCGGGATGTCGACGGTGTGGTCGTCGTAGCGCACGAGAAGCGGGAGGGCGATTCCGAAGCGCTGCCTGAGTTGGTCTTGTTCGCGGAGTCGACCGCGCAGGACCGTGAGGGAGTCGTCGACGTCCGTGTAGCCCTGGAGAAGACCCGTCTCAATCGCTCGGTCGGCCTGATCGGCGAAGGCCTGAGCGAGAACGGGCACGAGGTCGTCCACCTCTGCGAGCGCTACCTGGTCGGCACGCCACCCGGGGCTCTTGGCGTAGCCAAGGAGGAACATCACCCGAGAGATGTGGACCTTGGGACGGATCCAGACGGTCACATCGCCGATCGTGACGACCCCTACCTTCGTTGACGGGCCTACCTCCCACTCTCTTCCTCCGACGCGGATCGCCGTGACAGCGCCCGATGCGGCCAAGGCATCGCCCACAACGTCGTCGAGCGGGCCGACGAAGGACTCGCCTCCTTCGCGGAGGTAAAGATCGGTCAAGACCCCGTCTCGTCAGCCTCGGCAACGGCCTGCACTGACTCGTCGGCGATCTCCTGATCGGCAGGCGCGATGGCCGACATCAGCGCGTCGAGTCGGTAGTGGCCGCGAACGCTCTCCCACTCCCCGTAGTGGTGCTCCTGGAGCAGCGGCAGGATCGAGGTCCGCCAGATGCGGTCGAAGCGTTCGGGCGAATGGGCGTCGGGCTCTGTGCTCTTCATGAAGTATGAGGGGCCGATGTGGAAATCGGGGTCTTCGATGCGCTGGTTCAGTCGGTCGAGAAGCCGGGCCGCCGTGTCGCCGAGCCCGTGGTGGGCAGACCACTTCGCGAGGAGGGACTTGGTGGGTTCCGCGTCGGGGGTGAGTTCCACGAACGCGAACCGACGACGCATCGCCGCGTCGATCAAGGCGATCGAGCGGTCCGCCGTGTTCATCGTGCCGATGAGGTAGAGGTTCTTTGGGAGGGTGAAACCTTCGTCATCGGCCGAGTAGAGAAGGTCGACGGCCTGGTCGCGGTACTCCAGCAGGAAGTACAGCTCGCCGAAGACCTTGGCAAGGTTGGCTCGGTTGATCTCGTCGATGATGAGCACGAACGCTTGGTCGGTGTGCTCGCGAAGCGCGGTTCACGAGCTGTCGCAGCGGCCCCGCCTTCAGCTCGAAGCTGATCGTGCCCTCTCCCGAGCCGGGCGCGGGCCGGTAGCCCTCGAAGAAGTCCTCGTAGGTGTAGGCCGGATGGAACTGGACCAGCTTCACCTGCTCGGGCCCGACGAGGTCGGCCGCGAGCTTCCGTGCGATGTAGGTCTTGCCGGTGCCGGGAGGCCCGTAGAAGATCACCTGACGACGCTCGTTGAGGAGGTCACCTACCTCTCCGAGCCATGGATGATCGACGAACAACTCGGTGGCGAGTGCCTCAGTCGGCTCGGGGAGCCGTTCATGACGGGCAGACCGCACAGCCGACTCCGCCTCCGGGTCACCAGCATCCGGCTCCACGAGGGCGTCGATCAGCGCAAGGTCCGCAGTGAGGTCGAGGACCGTGCTCCCACTTTGGAGACGGGCGGGTAGCGGATCGGGCAGGCCCGCGAAGTCGACGGGCGCGTCGGCGTTGCGCCAGTCGACCGGGCGGCGGAGGTTCGATCGACCACCGTCGGAGTCCAGATAGGACCAGTCCCCGGTGACGTCACCGAGAAAGACGTGGGACTCGCTCGTGGTGAGGATGACGTCGCCCACGTTGAACTTGGTGACGAAGGCGACGATCTCCTCGATCTTGGCCTTCAGCTCGTGATGCTTCAGGTGGGCGTAGTCAGCCTTCGCCATCTCCTCCAGCTCCGCAGCGGTGACCGCTGCCCGCGGCGCTCGAAGCTGGGAAGCAGCCAGGCTGCAGAATCCCTCGGCCAGCCACTCGGGCACAACGTTCACGCCAAGTACCGATGAGCCACGCACCAACCACGCGCGACGCTGCGCCGGCTTCGAGGACTTCTCCCACTCGCGGTAGGCGTGATGGGCGGCGAGACGGAACGATTCCGGGTCCGGGTACTGGTCGAGTGCCTGGCGGCCCGCCGGGGTCACCGCCCAGACGCCGTTTCCGTCCTTCGTCATCCAACCGGCCTTGACCATGCCGACACTGGTCCACAAGAAGCGGGTCTGCCACCAGGGCCGATCGTTCTTGTCAGGCTCGCTCTCGTCCGGAGTCGGCTGCATCGCTGACTCGAGATGATCGACGACCTCCTGACGCGTCCGGCTCTCGTGTTGGGCGAGGTAGGCCAGCCCCTCTCGAAGGAACTCCCCGACTCGCTGCTGGGTTATCGGCACGACGACCTCCGAATCTCGCCTCTCCAGCCACCCCGGGTCTCGCCGTGACCGCTCGACATCAGCTAGCTCTCTACATCCCGCAGACCGAGGGCATCGCCCCATGAGGTGTCGAACCACGATCCGTCCGGCCGGATGGCTTCCTCTTCCGGGAGGCCCTCCAAGACGGAGTCGACCTCTCGGGCAAGTCCGGCCACAGCTTCGCCTTCTCGCTCGCGAAGGAGGCCAGCCAGGCGTCGATGTAGACCGATCCGCCCCCCGACAGCACCAAGATCGGCGGCCTCGATCGCCGCGGGCGCGACGCCGGCCAGGTCCGGGCTGCGGCCCACGTCGAGCGCCCGCAAGAACGGCGCGTAGTAGGCCTCGGTGAACCGGTCCGGGTCAACCTGCCAACTCAACGCGACCTCTGTGGGCTCGGGGTCGAGGGCGTAGAGCTGCATGGTCTGACCAGGCGGCGGGAACTGAGCAACGACCCCGGCACGCGACCCATGGGGCAGCGCCCCCGATCGAGGCCACATTGCTCGCCTGCGCCTTCACCTTCGCCGGGAGATCGGACTCCATGCGGTTCGACCGGCCCTTCGCTTCCACGACCACCCAGCCTCCACGGCCCACCCCCGAAGAGGTCCGGACGTTCCCGGCTCGGACCGAAGCTCACGCCATGGTGCGCGCTGTACCGATCAACGTGCATCAGCCGTGCCACCCCGAGGCGCTGCTGAGCGAAGACGCCTGCCATCGCCTGACCGAGCGAGTAGGAGAGGTTCACCTTCTCCGAGCGATCGAGTTCGGTCGCCAGCGCCGACCTGATCAGATGCCCGCCCCACTCCTGGCGGACGTACGCCGGGATCAGTGCAGACCGGTGCACGAACTCGGCGACCGACGCCCAGCCGTGACGCACCTCGTCGCCAGGCGCCCTCCCCGTGGTGAAGAGGGCAGCAGCGAGGTCCGAGTCGGTGAAGCTGGTGTCCGACCAGGCGGGAACGATTCCCGGAGCGAACCCAACGCAGCGTGTCGCCACTTGAAAGTCAGTCATGCGCTCGCCTCGGACCAGTGGCTTCGGTGAGGAGCGGGCGCTTGAACGCGGTCGATGCAGCCATACACACGGTCGTACCAATCCAGGATGCGGTCCTTCGTGGCGAAGGTGCCATGAGCCTTGCGATCACGCTTCTCGAGGACGGGGAACTGATCGAGGACGTAGGCCAACTCGTCGCGGCTGAGGTCGTACACGTGCTTGGCCACGATGGCATCGATCTCCGCTCGAGCTTGCGCCCGCTCGCTCACGTCAGTATGAGCCTCGCGCGGACGGCTCTCCCCATCAGACACCGCCTCACACCACCCATGTGTGCTCATTGAGTTCCAGAACTTTGTCATATCTGGGTCGGTACAGATAAGAGGAAGTACCTGCCGGGCGAGTTGCGCCACTATGGGATCGTCTACCGTCATTCGAGGCATCGGCAGGCTATCGAGGATCGAAAGGCTCACATGCAGAGTCAGTCGCTTTCGAATTAGAAAGTCGGCAGTGAAGGAGTTGGCGACCGCTAGGAAGATCAGGTACTGCCACTCGTCCTCCTCATACGTAAATGTTGGCACTGTGTGACCACAGATAACCCCTGGAGGAACCAAGGTCGCCATAAGCGATCTTTCCGTGTCCGGCCGCGCGACGTCGCCGAAGGCGACGCGATACCTCCACACCCGATCCAAGACCTTGGCCGGAATGTCTGGCTCAGGCACACGCCACTGCGGGACGATCTCCTTCCCCGGCAAACCGAACTCCAGCGGTTCCCAGACTGCTGCCCTACCGCGTCCCGACCGGTATGCCTTGGCTCGATAGTCATACTGATCGATCATGCGACCCTCAAGGAGGGCAGCCCGCCTTCGTGATCATTGAAGAGATCCCGGTCGTTACCCATGTGGATCTCGGCCGAGTACCGGCGATACGGAGCACCCGACACCAACTTGCCGAACGGTGGACAGGATGCGTACACCTTGGCCATCACTGATGCATCGGGCCCCACACTGACTTCACTGACTGCCAAAGAATCGGCCGACTGGTTCCTGATCGTTTCGACAGAGATGCGGACAGGTTGGGATTTTAGACCTGCTAAACCCACCTCATCTGAGATCCCAAAACCAGCCGCAAAATCGACGGTAGCACCTCCTCGCTGCGCAGAGTACATTGCGAAACGGGTTGTCTGGTCAACGCCAGGAAACCACTTGCCGGCGGTGTTAATCGAAGTCCAGCGATCACCTCAACTCGGCAACGTTCAAAGAGCTCATTTCGGATGGCGGCAGCGTTCGCGCCGTTGTAGAGGCCTGACGGAGTTACCTGAGCAGCCCAGCCTGAACCATGTGTAGCGGTCAACGCTGTCTCGACGAACATCCGATAGACGTTGAAGTCCCCCTTTCCGAGGTTCCCGGGCGCAAACATCCGGTACCTACCAGAGGACTTGATGAAATGGACAAGACCGAATAGCTCGCGACGATGCCGAGACCACGAATCGGAGATCGACCGGTTCTCAACCAGCCGGCTGATGATTCGGTCCTGCTCGTCCTTCTTGACGAAGCGGATCGAGGGCTCGTATGCGGCGAAGAACTCCTTCGCGTCAGGGCTGAGTGCGTCCCAGGGTGGGTTCCCAGGTATGAGATCGAACCCGCCCGCCCAGCCGAGGTCACCTCCGTTCTCCAGATCGACCTTGAAAATCTGCGGGAACGTGAGATGCCAGTGAAGGAACTGGTAGCGGCGCGTGAGGTCGCTGACCTCCGAGCGTTGCTCGGGGGTGAGGCCTGCGGGGTTCTCACCGGCGGTGCGCACGGTGTCGTCGGTGATGGACGGGTTCGCTGGCGTCTTGACGGCGACGAAGGCGGCGCACCAGGTGTCGGCCGCCAACCGGGCGCGCGTCGTCGCTGCGTCTTCGAGGAGCGCGCTGTAGAGCGCTGCCTTGTCAGCAACCTGCTCGACCGTGTCCTCCGGCATCCTCTCGATCTTGGCCATCTCGACTGCGATGGGATCCGCCAGGGCCGCTGGGTCGAGCGGGAGGTCGAGGATCTGTTGGCTCCGGCGGTCGCGTTGGAAGGCGTTCGTCTTCCGACGCGCGGTGACGGTCTTCTTGTCGTCTCCTTCGATCGCCGTGAACGCTGCGTCGGGCACGCCTTCGGCGAGCAGGCGCGGAGTGGCGCCGATGAGTCCGTTGCCGTTGACGATGTGGTGGTCGAGGAAGCCGAGGGGCTTGCCTGGTTCCATCGCTTCGAGCCAGAGACTGACCTTGCACAGCTCTACAGCCATCGGGTTGATGTCGATGCCGTAGACGCAGTGCGCGATGACGTCTTGCACTGCGGTTTGGGTCTCGGTGACGCTGGGTTCGTTGTCTCCGGAGCGGACGCGAGCGAGGCGATGGGCGATTCGGCGAGCGGCGGCGACGAGGAAGTGACCGGACCCGACCGCTGGATCGCAGACGGTCAAGCTGAGGATGGCTCCTTCGGGGTCTGGGCTCGCCTCTGCTTCGTCGAGGAGTGCGTCCAGGCTGGCTTCGAGGAGGCAGTCGATCAGAGGGGCAGGGGTGTAGTGAGCACCGGTTGTCTTACGTTCGTTGCCGGCCAGGGCGTCGAGCGTGAAGGCCCGAGTTGACGGGTCGTGCCGAGGCACAAGCTCGAGGAGGCTCTCGTAGATGCCTCCGAGCTCCTCGGAACCGAGGTGCTGGTAGTCGATGTTCCGTCGGGGTCCACCCTCCTTGGGCTGGATGACGGAGAGATGCCTGATGGCGGCGAGCAGTGCGTCGTTGCCCAAGGAACACCCCTGCACGACATCACTTGCTGAGTTCCGGAAGAGTCCGCCGATCCCCGGGAGCCCCAGTTCGGGCCGGCCGACGTCCGAGCCGAGCCCGTCCAGGGTGATCGTCAGCGCCCGCCACAGGTCGGAGTGGCGCGTGCCGCGGCGGCGGGTCGCGATGCGGCGTAGTCGAGACGTGGAAAACCCCGCGGTGTATCGGGCTCTGGATGTCTCCTCAGCACTTGGGTCGAGGAGCAAGCCCCTGTCCTCAGCGACGAAGCAGAAGAGCAGTCGATAAACGAGTCGGAGCATCGAGCGGTGATACGTCGATAGGTCTAGGTCGCCCCGGGTTCGAGCCGGGCGCGAAGGTCAGTGTTGTCGGGGTGTCGGAGGAAGCCGGTGCCCAGCGATTCGATGGCTGCCTTGACCCCGTCGCGAAGCTGACCAAGTGCGCGAGCGCCGGTCTCGACGGCGTCGGAGCGCCATCGTTCGAGCCAGCAGTCCTCGGTCCGGCGTCGGGGTCAACTGGTTCGAACCGCGTCTGGTGAGCGAGGAGGTGAGCGCGACAGAAGTCACTGAAGGCTTCTCCCTCGAACATGGCTTGGAGGTCGAACTCGACGTATGCCTGGCCGACGAAGCTGGAGGAGTCTCGGAGGAGGCGGAGCGTGCCTCCGTTGGCGACGATTGCCCAGAGGTGCCGATCAGATCGGTTGAGCAGTTCCTGGACCATCGCGTGGGGAGCGCGCTCCGCTGCGCCGGCGACCCCAGCGGTCTTGCGATCGAGGTCGACACCCCAGCCCAGGAGGTGAACTGGGAGGTTGTCGGCCTCGTGACTGACCGGGAATGACCGAGCGTCCGCTGCGATCCCACCTGCTGGGGTGGTCGGGATCCGACCGAAGCCCAGCTCACGTAGGAGGACGCCCAGCCACTTCGCAAGTGAGGCTGGTCGCCCGGTCGCCGTCCGGCAGCTTGTGGAGGGCATCGCGGTATGCAGTCCATGCACCGGTGAGCACCGACCATGCTCGGTTGGCGGCTTCCTTGGGGGTGACACCAAGTTCGAGGTGGAAGTCGTCGGCGGTGAGCCCGTCGAGGCCCTGGCCGACCAGCACTCGACCGATGAGGTCGGCTGGAAGGAGTCCCCCAACGCTGCGGACGGTGATAAGGGCGTTGGAGCTCACAGCGAGGCCACCGGCAGCAGACGTAGAGCCCGAGGATGTCGGCGGGCTTCTGAGCGGCAACGGCGAGGCCGCGGCGGGCAATGCCTGCACCAGCTCGGACCCGGCGGTGGGCATCGAGGAGGTCGTCGGCCAGGCGATCCGCCTCGTCGTCGAGGAAGGGTTCAAGTGCGGGAATTGAGGCAACCACACGGTCGAGGTGATCGGCGGCCTGGTCGCCCGCGACGTTGGCGTCGGCTTCGGCCTGCAGGAGTCGGTCGACCTCGTCCTGAGGCAGCCACTGCGCCTGGCTTGGTGAACCGGTGAACCCCAGGAACCGGGCTTCCTCAGTCACGACCTGGCGAACGCCGCCGCGGGCGGGCAGATCGAGGTGGAACCGGAATCGGACGAGGAGGAGCGTGGTGCGCTGCGTCACGGCTTTCGTGCGGGCGACGCCAGCTCGACTCGCCACCCGGCCTTCAGGGTGGGATCGAGCGCTGCGTCGAGCACATGGCGGGCGATGGCTTCGACATGGGGATCAGTTCGGGCGAGCAGTGCTTGGCCTCGTGGGACCAGGTGGTCGGAGTGGAGGGGTAGGGGTTGCGCGGTGACCGGGTGGAAGCGTGTCTCGTAGACCGACTGGCAAGGTCGCGGTGACGGCCTCCCAACCGCGGTCGGTTGGTGTGACGGAAGATCCGAGTGCTCGCAGGGCCTCGATGGTGAAGTGAGCGACGTCGTGGTGGCTACCCAAGGCTAGGTGCTGTGGAGTCTTGTGTCCCAGTTACCAGGCTAACCTTAGC
>JAOSKI010000020.1:0-5834 GCA_027493675.1 Microthrixaceae bacterium
GTTCCTCATCGACCATCGGTGGTTCATCGAGGCCGACGAGCACCTGCCGCGGCACAAGGAGCCTCCGGCGGTTGGCGGAGACCACCCGTTCATGGTCTCGAGCGGTCACAACCGTTGGAGCATCCACTCGCTCAACACGTCCAACAGGCTCATGCTCGAGACCCACCGCGGCACGCCGCACCTGGTCGTCAACACCGCCGGCGCGGAGGAACTCGGCCTTAGCGACAACGACGAGGTGCGGGTGTGGAACGACCAGGGGAGTTCGTGGTGCCCATCAAGACCTCCGCCACGGCAGCGGCCCAAGCAGGTCGTGATGTACAACGGCTTCGACAACTTCAGTTCCCCAACTGGGCGGGCCCCAACGACGCGGAGCCGGGAATGATCAAGTGGCTGCACCTGGCGGGCGGCTACGGGCACCTGAGGTACTGGGCCATGGAGTGGCAGCCGTGCCCCACGATGCGCTACACCGGGTGTCGATCCAGAGGGCCTGATAGCCGAGTACCGGAATCGATCTCGGCGCTCGCTTCCCGCCACCGCTCTCGGGCGCCTCAGCGGTCCGACCGGGTCTGCTTGCGAGCGCCGGTGCAACCGTCCGGATGACCCGGTGCAACCGTCCGGACGACGATGACGTGGTGCGTTGACGTATTCCATACTCGGGCCTGGGTTCCGAATGGATGCTCCCCGGGGGAGGAGGCAGCTGAAGCAGGGGAGCGTATGAATGGTGCATCTGATGTTCATGGAAGGAGCGATCGATGACCGGGAACGCGGTTCTGGGATCCGCCCTTGTCGGAGTCGTCGCCGTCGCCACCGCGATGGTCTTCGGCGCGGGTGTCGCGTCCGCTGGGGGCTGTCACACCTACACCTGCACAGGTGGGCCCATCCCCTCGGGCACCTACTCCAGCATCACCGTGGTTGGTCCGTGCACTGTGGAAGCCGGCGCTGTGATCAACGTGTTCGGCAGCATCCGTGTCCTACGTGGCGCCGTCTTCGACGCGCAGAGCGCACCGGCGACCGTCACCGTCGGCCGTGATGTCATCGGTTCGTCGGGCTCGATGGTGGGGCTCGGTTGCCAACCAGCGTCGTACACCGGCAACTCCGCACATCCATGTCGAGGTCGAGGCCCGAGGGCCATTCCACCATCCTCGTGCATGGCAGCGTCAGGATCCACGGAGCCGTAGGGGTCTTCCTGAACGGGATCGAGGTCAGGGGCAACGTCACGGTCCTGGGCGGAGGATCCGAGATCCCGTGGTCGATCAAGAACAACACGATCCACGGGAACCTCACCATTGCCGGCCAGACCGAGGAGTGGATCGGCGTCCTGTTCAACACGATCGACAGGAACGTGATCCTTGTCGGAATCACCTTGACCGGCCTCGATGACGAGACCGGCACCGGCACCAACCCGCTGCTCGTGGTACGCAACACCATCGGCGCAACATCGCGTGCGGCTTGGTGGACCCGGGTGTGGGAGAGTTACGGCGATTCCATCAGCGGCCGTGCCCTCGGACAGTGCGCACCACTGGCGGCCCCGCGACCTGACCGCTGACACCGAGGATCCGCTACCGCGTCGCGCCTCGTCAGAAGGCCTCGTCGAGGTTGCCGAGGTCGTCGCCGCTCACCTCGATTCGCTCGTCCGATCCGTCGGCTCCGATGCGTTGGGCACTGCAGCCATGCTTCCCCGACGCGCGGTGCAGGCTCGGTGCTGCCGACACGGAGGTACCCGGATCACGGATTTCGTTGTAGGTTCGGAAGTGGTGGTCAACTCATGGGAATCCTCCTCGATGCCGCGACGAAGCGGTGGGTGTGTCGTCGAGGAGAAGGTGAGGTGTCCGAATGGTTGGCACTGAGGTGGTGCTCTTCACCGACATGGTCAGGTCGACGGAGATCCGCGCCAAACAGGGCGACGTGGTCGCTGATGAGATTCGGCGAGCGCACGACGCCATCGTCGAGCATGCGGTGGGGGAGCACGGTGGCCGGGTGGTGAAGGGCCTCGGTGACGGCGCTCTGGCCGCCTTCCTGGCCACATCGGACGCCGTGGCTTCCAGCGGTCGCCATCCAGCGTGAAGTGCACCGCCACGGGCTCCGGCATCCGGATCGTTCCTTTCTGCTCCGGGTCGGCATTTCGGCCGGCGACGTGGGTCATGAGGACGGCGACCTGTTCGGCACCGCGGTGGTGGAGGCCTCGCGCCTGTGCGCCGCGGCAGAGGGTGGGGAGATACTCGTTGGCGAGGCGGTCCGACTTCTATGTCGAGGCCCGCCACGTTCGGCTTCGAGCCCATGGGCAACCTTGCGCTCAAGGGCCTCGGTGAAGCCGTGCCGGCCGCCCGAGTGGACTTCGATCCGCCTTCGGCGACCCGGACGGTGGCCGGTGGCATTTCCCCCGGCCTTCGTTCGACGGTCGATGTCCCATACGTTGGCCGCCTGACCTACTCGATCTGCTCGACGAGGGCTGGAAGGCCGCTTCGAACGGCGCGTGCCACGCAGTGTTCCTCGCCGGAGAGCCAGGTATCGGAAAGACCCGAAGCTCCATTGAGGTTGCCAGGCGAGCCCACGCCGAGGGAGCCGTCGTGCTCTACGGCCACTGCGACTCCGACCTGGCCGTGCCGTACCAACCGTTCGTCGAAGCCCTCGGTTGGTACACCGCTGCCGCAACAGAACCGGTACTCGGACGGCTGCAGGGTGAGCTGAGCCGGATCGTCCCCGAGATCTCGAGTGCGCGGATGCGCCGGGACCTGTTGGCTCGGATGCCTCCACGGAGCAGTACCGCCTGTTCGAGGCCGTCGCCTCGTGGATCATCGAATGCTCGGCTTCGAGCGGGCTCGTCATCGTCCTGGACGACCTTCACTGGGCGACGAAGCCGACGCTTGCGATGCTGTTGCACGTTCTGCGGGCCGCCACGACGACGCTCCCCGGCCCTCGCCTGTTGGTGGTGGGGACCTACCGGGACACCGACGTCGACCGGGCTCACCCGCTGTCGTCGATCCTCGCCGACCTCTGGCGGATCGGCCCGGTGAAGCGGATCTCTGTCAGGCCTGACCCCGAGGAGGTGGAGGTGTTGGTGGCCACGATCGCAGGTCACCGCCTCGACAGCGAAGGGCGTTGGTTCGCACGTCTCCTCGACGACGAGACCGATGGCAACCCGTTCTTCGTCACCGAGGTGTTGCGCCACCTCGTGGAGACCGGCGCATTGCGCCGTGAGGGTGAGCGATGGACGATCCCGCACCCCGATCACCTCAGCGTTCCCGAGGGCGTTCGCGACGTCATCGGTCGTCGCCTGTCGCAGCTGTCGGGCGGTGCCAACTCGGTGCTGTCGATGGCTTCGGTGGTGGGCCGGGAGTTCGACGTCGAGCTGCTCGGGCGGTGACCGACCTCGACGAGGACGACCTCATAGACGTGCTCGACGAGGTGGTCCAGGGCCCGCCTCATCCAGGAGGTCTCCCAGACCGAGTTCCGCTTCGTCCACGCCTTGGTGCAGACAACTCTCTACGAGGAGCTCTCTGCGACGAGGCGGAGGTTGTTCCACCACCGTGTCTCGGACATCCTGGAGAAGCTCCGCCCTCGTGACGTGGTCGCGCTCGCCAGGCATGCGGTTCCTGAGCGGCCCGATCGGCGGGCACATGGACCACGCGATCACCTACATCATCGCCGCCGGTGAGCAAGCGCAGCAGCTCCGTGCCTTCAGTGAGGCCGAGGAGCACTTCCGTCACGCGCTCGAACTTATCGAGGCACACGAGGCTCCCGGGTCGAGACTCGAACTGGATGCGCTCTGTGGATTGGGTGAGGTCCTCCGCGACGAGGGCGACCCGAGTTTCCGTGGCGTGCTGCTGACAGCGGCGCGGTTGGCCGAATCGGCCGGCGACACCGAGATGCTGGTCCGTGCCGCGCTCGCCAACTCGACAGGACTGGTGGGCCTGCTGGGAGAGGTGGACCGTGATGTGGTCGCAGTTCTCGAAGCGGCACTCGCAGCGGTGGGGGAGGAGCCGAGCCCAGAACGGAGCTTGCTGTTGGCACAACTGGCCACCGAACTGCTGTGGATGCCCGGCTCGCGGCGGGTGGAGTTGGCCGAGGAGGCCCAGGAATCGCCCGCGCCGGTGGCGACGCTGTGCTTCTCGGAGAGGTGTTGGTGGTCGTGGATCGCCGCCTCTACTTCGGATCGCTGGTGTGAGAACCTCGAGGTCGCCCACGAGCTCGAGCGCATGGCCCGTGGATGCGTGGACCCGTCGTGGCGGGTGCGGGCCCTGCTCGCAGCCGCCCGATGCTCCTCGCCGCGGGAGAGGTCGTGCCCTCGCGGAAGTGCATCGAGTTGGCGAACAGCATCGCGCTGAGACCGAAGGCACACCGAGCCTGCGGCACACGGCCGCGAACCTGTGGATCCTCCATGTTGCCGGGGCCGGTCGCTTCGAGGAGGCCGAGGAGCTCAACATCGCGACGCGTGCGTTGGGGGCCGAGATCGGACTAGCGGATGTCGAGACGTACTTCGTTGCCAGCCAGGCGGCAATCGCCATGATGCGTGGCACCATCGGGGAAATGGCCGACATCTTCGCGGAGCTGGCGGAGACCTATCCGGTCATCGCCAGTTGGCGCGCTACGCAGGTCATCTGCCTGGCCCTCGACGGCCGACTCGATGAGGCTCGGCGTGTGCTCCGCTCCAACCCTCCTGACTTCCGAGATGCATCCGACTCCGAAGGCCATTCCAGTTCACCCCCGCAACCGTCCTCGGTACCGTCGCCCACCACCTGGGCGATGCCGAGTTGGGCCGGCAGGTTCGTGACGAGCTCACCCCATATTGTGGGTCGGTGGACCTCGTGGGCGTGGGCACGATGGGCCCGATCGAGTTCGGGTTGGGTGCTGCCGAGTCCGCAATCGGTGACCACGCAGCGAGCATCGACCACCTCAGGCATGCCGCGGAGGTCTGTGAAGAAGTGGGCTTCTCAGCTCTTTCAGATACATCGACTGCTATCGGGCCCGGGTGCTCATGTCCCGTGACGGGCCAAGCGACCTCGACGCTGCCTTGGAGGTCGCGACGTGCCCATTCGCGTTCAGCCGGAGATCGGGGCGACCGGCAACGCCGAGTGGACCGCCCGGATAATGCGGACTGCGAGGCGCGACAGGCACATGTCCTGAGTCGCCTGCCGCAGGGTCGTCCAACCCGTCGTTCCCGGCTCAGCCTGTCGGCTGTCAGACCATCAGCACGATCATCGGCGACCAGCAGAAGGTGGGAGGCCGCCGCCCGCCGCACGCGGACTTCTTGCCGAGCTGTTCGATCTCGGCGAGGCGTACACCCTGATCGGTGCCTCCCGCCTGATCCATCTCCCGCGAGGACTAAGTTGATCCGGCGGTGACCCGGGCATCAGGACGACCCGTGAGATCACTGCGGCGATGGCGAACAGGACGAGGCTCAACCAGATCCAAAGGTCCGACAGCGAGAGATCGCCCCATCGGACACCCAGACCAGCACCAGACCCGCGACGGGCACCGCGAAGATGAGGAACTTCCGCGATGTTCGGAGACAGCGTAGTTCGCCTCGGAGATCGCCCGTCCACCGGACCGGGACGCTTCTGGGACTTGTGGCATAGACGCCCGTTGAACATGACCGCTCGGAACCCGCCGATCGACAGCAGGATGTGGATGGCGAGCGCACGACCGGTACAGGTCGTTAAGAGGCCCAGTGGCGCTATGCCGAGGATGTCGATGCCGAACATAACGTCCCCGTCTCGGCGGATGGCCGTGGCCGAACTCTACCAGCAAGCTCTCCGCGAAGGCAAGGCGGGAAACCCCAGCAGTGACCACCGGGAATACCTGCACTCCCGCGGCACCGAGCCGCTCTGCAACCA
>JAOSKI010000020.1:7789-21646 GCA_027493675.1 Microthrixaceae bacterium
TACGGCTCCCCGTCCTCCACGTGCTTGCGGAAGGGAGTGAACGTCTCGTCCAGCGCAGGGTCGGTTGCCTGGCCGATGGCCCGCAGGGTGATCCCCAGGTCCTGCCAGCGGTAGTGGCCGACCTGGCGGATGTGCTCCAGGCTGGCGTCCTCGGGGATCGTGCCGATGATGCGGTGTCGCGCAGCATCTCGTCGATCATCGTCTCGGGGTCGGTCCAGAGCCCGTCCGCGGTGAAACTGTCGTGCATGTTCTGCGGGTCGAAGCGCAGGCCCACTCCGCTGCGGTACACCCCGGCGTCGCGCTCACGTGCCCGTTGCTGGACCTTCTCGGCGATGCGGCGGTACGCCTCCCATTCGTCCACGCACTCACCGGGGGGATCGACCGACTTGTCGCAGAACGTGAGGTTCATCACGTGCGTGCTGGGGATCCGAAGCCGATCTTCTCGTACTGCTGGGACATCGGCAGCACGATGTCGCTGTAGGCCGCGGTTGCGCTCATGCGGACGTCCATCGTCACGACCTTGGTGAGTTCGGGCCAAAGGTGCTCGGAGCAGCATCCTGGTTCCGCCACGGGTGCGTCGCAGCACGTTGCCGCCGCACTCGATCAGCACCCGCGGCGGCTGGTCCACCTTGGGGTAGTCGACCCCCTGCCACCAGCCCGATTCGACGGCCTCGTCGTAGTACTCCTTGAACGGCCGCCGCATCGAGGGGTCGTGCCACGCCGGGTTCTCCCATGCCTCGCGGTAGCCGGCGTGCTGGTACCAGAAGAACACCGGCGGGACGAACGCGAGCTCCGGCCAGGCCCGACTGTGCGGCCTGGATCGCGTGGAGCTTGGGGGTCAGGTCCGGGTCTGCCGCGAGGGCGGAGTCGCGGGTGCGTCGAGCATGTCGAGCAGGTTCGACGCCGCCTCGGGGCCCGAGGTGGTCTTCATCGCGAAGATCAACATGCCGTCGAAGTAGCCCGCACCCCATGCCCTCATGCCCGCACCGTGACGGCCCCAGTTGCCGGTGAGACCCAACAGCAGCGCCTGTGAGCGTTCGATGAGATCGCCGTGGTAGTGCTTCGACGCGGCGTTGAGCGACCCCAGGATGTTGGTGGGCTTGGCGGCGATCAGCCGCGCCAACCGGCGGATGGCGTCTGCGTCGATGTCGCAGATCCCGGCTGCCTTCTCAGGCGTGTAGTCCTGCAGCCTGGAGCGCACCAGGGCGAACACAGTGGTCACCTCACGGGGACCGCTGAGGGTCTCGACGGTGAAGGTGCCCTCCAGCGCGGGATCCACCCCTCCCCATCTGAGGTTTCCCTTCGGGGCCTCGACTGCCGTTCCGCTCACCGAGTCCCACGCGTAAAGCTGCTCCTCGTCACCGCCCTCCACGAGGTCCGACTGGCGCAGGTATCGGTTGGTCGCAGGATCCACCAGCAGTGGGAGGTCCGTCTGCTCCTGCACGAAGCGGGTGTGCACGAGGCCCTCTTCGATGACCACCTGGCACATTGCCAGCGCGAGCGCCGCATCCGTTCCGGGCCGCACCGGCAGGTGGCCGTCAGCGTTGGTGGCCGACGGGCTCACGTCCGGCGCGATCGTCCACACCTCACAGCCCCGGTACCGAGCCTCGGTGATGAAGTGGTAGTGGGGGATCCGGGTGTAGGCGGGGTTGCCGAACCAGATGAGGAACACCCCGGAGTGGAACCAGTCGTCGATGCTGCTCACCGGGTCGAACATCCCCAGGTCAGGTACTGCCCGGCCGCGAAGTCGTTCATCTCCGCGTTCAGGTCGAAGGTGAGGCCGCCGACGAGTTGCATGAACTTGCCCCGGCCCACCAACGCGAGGGTGCCCAGGTTGCACCCTGATGGGGCGATGATCGACTCGGGGCCGATCTCCTCGGCGGCGTCCAGGATCGCATCCGCGATCTCGGTGCACGCCTCGTCCCAGGTGACACGTTCCCAGCGACCCTCGCCGCGCTCGCCGACCCGCCGCAGCGGGTACAGCACCCGCTCCTCCCCGTCGAGCAGCCGGGTCCAGCCCACACCCTTCTGGCACCCCATGGGGTTCATGTCCGGCACGCCCTCCATGACCGTGGGGAACGTGCCCGCCGACTCTCGCGGACCACCTTGCCGTCACGCAGGTAGGCACGCATGGGGCAGTTGCCCGGGTAGCAGTCGATGCAGTGGGTGCCCCACTTGACGTCGTCCCAGGTCCAGCGCTGCCGGTAGCGGTCCTCTGCGGAGTTCGACTCCGGCGAGGCCACCCCGGCCGTCGTGTCGGTGGCACCGCCTGTCGGATGCGGAGCGTTCATGGGGACCTCCCCGGCGTCGAGCGTCGAGATGTTGGTTTCGCGCGACGCTGAACCTAGCGGAACCTCCACCTGGCTGATCGGGTGTTTCCTGCTCACACCGTGAGTTGCCGCGCGACCTGCGGCTACCCGCCCGTGTACGGCGGACCGCTGAGCTCCACGAACCGCCGGTAGCGACGCTCGCAGGCCTCCCCCACGCAGCGTCGGGTTCGAACCGGCGTCCGCTGCGCGCCCAGCGACCGGCACCCTCGGTCCCCGCCTCCAGGCCCAACGCCACGCGCCCCAGGTAGGCGGCGCCGAGCGCGGCGCCCTCGCTGATGGCCGTGCACTCCACGGGCAACCCGGTCACGTCCGCGATCGCCTGGACCCAGTGGTCGTCACGGGAACCACCGCCGCTCACCACCACGCGCCTGGCGGTCGTCGGCCCTGTTCCATCGAGCAGGCCTGCCAGCTCCAGGTGGCGCCGGATCACGAATCCCGAGGACTCGTACACTGCGCGCAGCATGTGCTCGGGGCCGTGCACCAGGTGTGCGTCGTGCAACTCGGCCCGGCGGGACGGATCGTGCAGCGGCACCCGCTCGCCCCGGATGAACGGCAGCCACAGCGGCACCTCACCCGGATCCGTCACCGCAGTTGCCGACCCACCCTGGGGATCCCCGGGTTCTTCGGGGCCTCTCGGCCGTAGCACGCCTGCCGCCCAGTCCTGAAGATCCCTCCGGCGTTGGAGGGCCCACCGACGAGGGTCATTCCCGGCGCGGTGTGGGGCACGGTCCACAGACCCGGCACCTCGATCCACGTCGGCACCACCGCCCACACGATGAGGGTGCCTCCGATGATCACCAGGACGTCGCCTGGGTCATCGGCGCCTGCCACGATCTGCTCGGCGAAGGCGTCGATGGTGCCGGGGCCCACGACCGCGCCGTCGAAGTCCGGCCCGAGCCCGCCTGAGACGTCGCCCGCCACCTGGTCGTCGGGCACGATGTCGGGGAGCTGCCCGACACGTGCGCCTGCGGCCTCCAGCGCCGATTCGTCCCATCCGGTGAAGTCGAACAACGGGACCATCGTCATGGCGATCACAGGATCGATCACACCTCGACCGCACAGCGCCGCTGAGCCGACAGCCTGCGGTGGCCAGTAGCCGGCGGCCTGCGGATGGGCGCCGGCTAGGTGCGCGAGCATCCTCGACGCCTCCCCCCGACGACGACGGGTCCGCCCCCGTGGACCCCCGGCGGATCGCTCGTCGCCGTAGAGCAGCCCCGGGCCGACCGGCACGCCCTCGCTGTCCACCGGGCACATCGCCGGCACCATGGCTGCGACGTTGAGCACCGCCACGTCATGACCCTGTGTGCGGGCGCTCCGGGCCACCTCGGTAGCCGCGCGGCGCACGGTGTCACACCACACATCAGCCGCATCGTGCCCGAGTCCGCTTTCGCCGCCGGGGCCTCGCCGGGCCTGCACCCGTGTGGTTGCCACGACGGTCCCGTCGTCGGCCGCGGCGAGTGCCTTCACCGCCGTCGTACCGACATCCACGCCGATCGCCACCGTCACGTCATCGCCTCCTACTGGGTCGGCTCGAGGGATGTCAGATGGAACGACCCACTCGCGTTGAACGTCACGTCACCCAGAGGCGACGGTGACACGACCGTGGCGGTGGGTGGACCGCAGGACCATCCCGTCACGCTCTGCGTACCAGTACTCGGTCTCCTCGTCACCGCTCTGCGCGCCGCTCAAGGTCCTCACCTGCCTGTAGCGCAGAGCATCGACCGGCTCACCGTCCACTTCCAGCTGCTCGCGACCGACGAAGGTGTTGGTCCCCTCGGACACGACCGTCGTCTTCTGGCCGACCGACTCGCCGCCGCACCGGGCATCCCAACTGTCGTCTTCATGGGCATCCAGGCGGATCACCGGCACCGGCGGGTCGCAGGTGAACTCGGTCGTCTCGCCGACGACCACACCGGGAAGTCGAACCCCTGGTAGATGGTGCCCCCGACCTCTTCGAGGACCCGTCCATCGGCACAGAAGTCGAACTCACGCCAGTGCAGGGTGCTGTACTCGACGCGCAGGGACCAGCAGCCGTCCTCACCACGTGTCACGGTCGCCGGCATGGTGGGGCCCCAGGCCTGGCGGTGTCGAGCAAGGGAGAGTCCCTCCTCACCCTCGGCGTCGTAGGTGTAGACACCCGGGGCGGGCTGCAGCAGTTCGGCGTGCTGCTCCGTCCCGCCGCTCGCGGCGGAACCGGTCGAGCACATCGCCCGTGGAGGCCTCGTCGGCTCCCCCTGTTGCGCCAGATGACCACCGTGAACACGACCCCACCCACCACAGCACCGCAACGGCCGCCAACAGGACTCGATGCCACCGCCTCATCACATCACCCGGCCAGATCGCTGGACCATCTCACAACCCCCGAGTCGGGCCCGGACCGCGGAGGTGGTCACCGGCCCGACGCAGTGACGACAGGTACCTATGATGCCAGTTGATGCAGGACCCAGGCGCCGTGAGCGACTCCCGTCCCGTCGCGCTGGTCACCGCTCCGTTCCGCGGGCCCGGCCTCGAACGTCTCCGCGAGGTCGCAGACGTGGTGCTCGACCCGTGGATCGACCAGGTTCCGTTGCGGATCTGGGACGGCGCCAAGCTCGCCGAGCGCGTCCGTGAGACAGGCCGCGACGATCCTCGTCGTCGAGGCCGACTTCGTGATGGGTGACGAGATCATGGACGCAGGGCTCACAGCGATCCGGGTCGTGCCGTGGAGATCCCAACAACGTCGACGTCACCGCCGCTACAGCCAGGGGAATCCCGGTGCTGCACGCCCCGGGACGCAACGCGGATGCCGTGGCCGAGTTCACCGTCGCAATGCTGTTGGCGGTGACCCGACGTGTACGACCTGCCGACGCGGACCTGCGCGCCGGTGCGGTGTTCCGCGACGACACGATCCCCTACCAGCGGTACTCGCGCGTGGCAGGTCGCGGGCCGCACGGTCGGTCTGGTCGGCCTGGGCGCGGTCGGCAGGGCCGCCGCCTGGCGCTTCGAGGGACTCGGGATGCAGGTCCTGTCCCATGATCCCTACAACCCTGCCGCCACCCACAGCACGCTGGAGGAAATGCTGCCACGCTGCGACGTCGTTTCGATGCACGCCGCGGTCACCCCCGACACGGTGGCCATGATGGGCGCCGCGCAGTTCGAGGCGATGCCTGCTGGTTCGGTGTTCCTGAACACCGCCCGGGCCGGCCTTCACGATCTCGACGCGCTGGTCGCCGCGCTCGAGAGCGGACGTCTCTCGGGGGCCGGGCTCGACCACTTCGACGGGAGCAGCTGCCGCAGGGACATCCGCTGTTGGACCGTGACGACGTCGTGTTGACCCCCACATCGGAGGCGCCACCTACGACACCGAGGTGAACCACTCCTCGATGCTCGCGGAGGACATCGTGGCGCTGCTCGGAGGCGAGACACCGAGGCACTGTGTCAACCCCGAGGTCCTCGGGTGAGAGGTCGGCAGGCGGCAGAGGCCTTCAGGTGAGTCGAGACGTTCGAGTACTACCAGGGGGGAACCGTTGAGCGAATCCATCGACGAGGTACGTGTCGCGGTCCTCGACACGGCGAAGCAGATCCATGCCCGGGGGCTCGTGGCCGGCACGGCGGGTAACGTCTCGGGGCGTGTCGGGGGAACGCGTAGTGGTGACACCGTCATCGGTCGGCTACGAATCGATGACCGACGGAGACCTGGTCGTGGTCGACCTCGACGGCGAGGTCCTCGAGGGCGACCGGTCCCCACCTCCGAGAACGCACTGCACCTCGAGTGCTACCGCAAGATGCCCGAGGTGCGTGGCGTGGTGCACTGCCACGCCAAGTACTCCTCGATGTTCGCTGTGGCGCACAGGCCGATACCCGCCGGGATCGACGAGTTCGTCATCTACATCGGTGGTGACGTGCCGTGCGCACCGTACCGCCAGAGCGGAACCGACGAGCTCGCCACCGAGTTGGCAGCACTCCTTCGTGACCGCTCGGCCGCTCTGATGGCCAACCACGGCATGGTCTGCGTGGGGGGTTCCGTGCAGGACGCCCTGCACACGACGCTGGTGGTGGAGCACAACGCGCAGATCATGTGGGGCGCAGAGGCGCTCGGGGGCGTGCAGCCGCTGCCGGAACAGCCCGTGGCCGACTTCCGCGGCGTCTACGAGTTCGTGCGCTCCCAGATGTGGGGGACCTAAGCCACCCGGTGACCTACCAGGACGACACCGGCAACCAGAATTCCCCACAAGAGGATGGCACCAGGTCCGAGAGGGTCCGAACCCTGGAACATCGTCGTGCACGCCGAAACTCCGGCGAGCAACGCCACTGTCGCGAGCAGCCACCGTCCCCATAGGTCGCTGCGCACCAGGAGCCACGCGACCACGAGCAGCGACAACCCCAAGGGCACGCTCGCGACCGCATGGAGACCATCGCGAAGCTACCGAGGCCCGCGCAACACCGGGATCGAGAAGCTGACCGACGTCGCTCCCCGACACCCCGATCGTCGGCCAGGCCAGCACACCCTCGGCAGCGACGAACACCGCAGTGGCTGCTCCAGCCAACGCCACAGCCAGAACTGCAGCAACATCGAGCCGACGACACGCAAGGCGCACCACCGCGACGATCATCACCAGCCACAATGCCCACGAACCGATCGCCGCCGTAGCCTGAAGTCGAATCGCCGAGGATCCGTCGGTGTAGAAGTCAACGAAGCTCTGCGCCGACGCATCCGCAGCGGGAGCATCTCCACCCGGCCAGCCCACCAACGCGCTCACGATCCAGAAGTACGGTGCAAGAGCAAGCCCCACGACCGCCGCCACTACCCCAGCCCGGCGCCTCGCCGCAACGACCTCGCCACACCCATCCGTATCAGTGCTTCCCGGCACACCCATGAGGCCTGAGGCTACCCGGCACCGATGGATTCGAGCCTGGCTGCCTGAGCCTGGATGCACCGCCGGGGTAGTTGTTGGGGTTGGGTGTGTCAGAGGAAAGTGCCTCCAGGGCTGGGATGATGACGGTGTTCTACTTCGTCACGGCATCCCGACCGGGAGGCACTTTCTGTGAGCCCATCATCGCGCAAGTTGGACCGGATTGAGGCGACCTTCGATAACCCTGCGGTGGTACCGAACGCCGGGTTGTTGCTGGTCGCGACGTTGATCTCCCGGCTGGGTCTGGAAGACCTGATCAACTCGGTGGTCCGTCTCGGTGACCGTGAGGGGGCGGTGCTGCCGGGCCGCAAGCTGTTGACCTTGGTGTGCGCGATTACTGCGGGCGCAACCCACATCGATCACGTCGACATGCTGGCGCTGGGGCCACCCGACGGGTGTTGGGGTTCACGGTGATGGCCCCCCTCGACGATCGGCACGTTCCTACGGGCATTCACCTTCGGTCATCTCCGACAACTCGACGCTGTTGCGGACCGGGTCCTGCAACGTGTGTAGTCACTGGTGCCGGACCGGAGGCCGGTTCGGCGGTGCTGATCGATATCGACTCGACGATCACCGAAGTCCACCGACACCACAAACACGGTGCCGCGCATGGCTACACCCCGCCAACTCGGCTACCACCCGTTGATCGCGACTCTCGCCGGCACCGGTGAGGTCATCCATGCCCGGATGCGCAAGGGGTCAGCCGGATCAAGCCGTGGAGTTGTGCGTTTCGCTGAGGAGCTCATCGCCAGGGTCCGTCGCGCTGGGGTCACCGGTG
Source organism: Microthrixaceae bacterium (assembly GCA_027493675.1). Taxonomy (GTDB): domain Bacteria; phylum Actinomycetota; class Acidimicrobiia; order Acidimicrobiales; family Microtrichaceae; genus JAMLGJ01. The sequence continues at coordinate 15,790 of JAOSKI010000020.1, forward strand.
CGCTCACCGTGCGTGCCGATTCAGGGTTCTGGTCCTGGAAACTCGTCGACACCCTGAACCGCCTCGGGGTGTCCTGGTCGATCACGGTGCGTCAGACCAAGTGGATCTGTGCTGCGATCGCAGCAATCCCCGAGACCGCCTGGGTCGACATCGACTACACGATCGGCGGCAAAGCCCAAGTCGCTGAATGCAACTACAGCACCGGCACCGGGCGACGCGCTCGCACCGTCCGGTTGGTCGTGCGCCGCACCCGCCTCACCGGGCGCCAAGCGCAGTTGTTCCCTGACTGGCGTCACCATGCGTTCATCACCAACACCGAACACGACACCGTCACCGCCGATGCGTTCCACCGCAACCACGCTGTGGTCGAACTCGCGATCCGTGACCTGAAAGAAGGTGCCGGACTCGAGCACTGCCCATCGAGGCACTTCTTCGCCAACGGCGCACGGCTCGCCGCAGCGGGTCGCTCACAACCTGTTGCGCTGGACCACCCACCTCGGCGACACCCGACCCGACCGGCGCACATGAACCACGCCACGATCCGAACCCGGCTGATCGCGCTCGCCGCCACGCTCGTGAACCGCTCCGGTCGAACCACCCTGCGACTCCCGCTCCACTGGCCCTGGGCGGAGCAGTTCACCACGATGCTCAACACCCTCCGGGCGTTGCCGGCACCCTCCGGCTGAACCGGGCCAGCGGCCGGCGCACCGCAGCACCACACCCCACGCGCTGACAACCCGACACCCGCGACGTCAGCTTCGACGCGCCCCTCACATCACGCCAGACCACCCCGGCCGCCCGAACACGGCCACTGCACCGCCACCACCACCCCCACCAACCGAATCGGTGGATTGAGGCTCAGGGGAAGCCGCCAGCGACGAGCGCTCGGTCGACCTCGGCGCGGTCGCGTTCATCGCACCGTGCCCAACGACGCTCGTCGTCATCGAGGTCCGCCAGGAACGCAACCGAGCGCGCACACGATGCTCCCACGCGGGGATGTCGACGGGATGGGTGAGCTTCCCCAGCGAGTCGGGTCTGAAGTCCCGCTCTCGGCGTGGCTGCAGGACGTCGTTCGGGTCTACGGGTCGGTTCCCGCGGCCGTCGTCTACGACGTCGCCCCCAGACCTTGAGCACCCAGAGCCTGCGCACGACAGGTTCGTCGATCTGGCGGCCGGCGAAATGATCCAGGTCGTAGAGGTCCCGACCAAGGGCGACACGTCGATAGCGTGCGAGCTTCTCGGCACACGCCTCGGCCTCGGCGATCACCGGCAACGTCGGAAGGTCGAACCCGTACGACTTGTGCACGCGCAGCGGGAGGAACGGAAGGTGCGGTCATGGCCATATCGGTACTGGCAATATCAAGTACGACTTGTGCACGCGCAGCGGGAGGAACGGAAGGTGTTCCGGTGTCAACGCCAGCGGCCGGCGAGCGAACTCGACGCTGGCACCAACGTCGGGGGCGCCCAGTTCGGCGTGCTCGACTCGCATGTCCCAGTGCCGTCCATCATCGCTCGTCTTGCCCAGGCTGAACACGAAGTCGCCCACCGACTGGCCGTCGATCGCCGCGCACACGTCCAGCACCGTCGCTTCATCGGGGCACGCGAAGTCCAGGTCTGTCGAGAATCGACCGGCGTTGCCGAGTCGGCACTTGCGAAGGCTGGTACCACCCGTGAAGACGAGTTCGCCGCCTTCAAAGAGCCCCTGCTGGTCGAGCATCCAGAGCAGGTGATCCTGCGCTACATCGAGAAGCGCGGCCCCGTAGGTGTCGTTGCGTCCGGCACCGTGGAGGGATACGAGCGCCTGTGTTGGGCCCGCCATGGTCAGGCCCTCCCGACGAGGCCCTGCAGCGGTGCGATGAGCCGGTCGACGATCCGGAACTGAGGAGCGAAGAGGCTGGGGGCTTCTTGATCGGCATTTTTCGCCGAAGGTGACGGTTGGCATCTCGCGTGGAGGTCGATTGGTGAGTAGGTCCATTGCGGCCTGGGGTTGGCCGCCGCAGTGCAGGAGGTACGCGGCCCTCTGCCACGACGACGCGCTCTGCTTGCGGAGGATCAGCGTTGCTCGATCGATGTCGATGTCGGCGGCGAACATGGAGAGGTGCTCCACGAAGTCGGCCCACGACTTGAACGACGACGGCCGAGTCGCCAGTTGGACGAGGAGCGCTTCGGGCCCGAGCGCGGGCAGTCGGCTGGACCACGTGAGCGCGCCCAGCTTTCGTGCTCTGAGCAACTCAGGTCGAGGCCCGAGCTCGTCCGCATGCTCGACAGGCCAAGGGAACCGCACGACCGATATCGAGCCTCGCAGTCCATCGGGGATTCGTCTGCTCTTGGGCAGCCAGACGGGGACCGGTCCTGTGGGCCGCCGGTTGAGGTAGCCGAGGTGCCATGCAGCGGCGTCGCCAGCGAGGCGGAACACCACGCTCGAATCCTTGGCTCGCCATCCGCGCAGCACGAGGTAGGGATCGACGACCTCGTCTTGCCCCGGCGGCACGAAGGCCCAGACCGCGTGCAGGCCGATGGGGCTCAGCCAGCCGAGGCGCCGAAGCTCCGCGATCGTGCGGTCGACCGCTCGATCAGACCCGGCCTCGGCCAGTCGCTCGGCGATGTCGGCCCGAGTCAGCACCTGCGGCTGGTCGCGTGCCAGCCCAGCGAGCAACCCGGTGGCCCACGTGGGGATGCGCCGGTCGGCGCCGACCGCCGACCCGGTACGCCCGGTCTTCGCATCCGCGCTTAGGTTCATTGCGGAAATCATACCTCCCGAGCATGAACTCCGCTCTGATCCTAATAGCCACTTGGATTCAATGCGGAAAGACTACTTCTGCTGCAGCTATTCCGCCTCGATCCCAACTTGGCGAGCGTCCTGCGGATCGCGCTTCCATCCTGGGGGCCGCTGGCGACCTCGCGATTGGAGGCCGATTGGACCTGAACCCTGGCCGGGACAGCGCGGAGTCGCTGGTCAGCAACGTAGAGCACGTGGGGTGCTCGCCGGGGGGCGCGGCACCCGAGTTCCGCAGTTGATGGGCACATGAGGGGGTTGAAGGGTCCGCGATCCCTTGTGTGGCGCGGATTCGTGTTCGACCGGGTCTCGTAGGTGTGGGCACACGATTGGTTCGTTGATACTTGCACTGGTGTGCATCGTCCGCGGTCGTGTGGACATGTACTTGCGGACAACGCAGCGGCGGAACCGGGACGGATCAAAGGTGCGCTATGTGGCACTGGCGCACAATCGCCGTGTGGAGGGCACTACACGGGCTGAGGTGCTGGTCCACCTGGGCCGAGAAGACCGCCTCGATGCCGAGGGGGCTGCGCCGGTTGGTCACGTCGATCAACCGGTACCTCGGCGAGCACAGCGACGGGGCCGACAGCGTCGATGAGACGCTGGTGGGTGACGGGTTGTCGGTGCTCGAGTCCCGCCCGGTCGGCACGGCATGGCTCCTCGATGGGCTCTGGTCCCAGCTCGGCGTCGATACTGCCTTCGGGGAGGTGCTGGGCCGACGGCGGTTCTCCACTGATGTGGAACGAGTGTCGTTCGCGATGGTCGCCAACCGGGCGATCGCGCCTCGAAGCTCGCTTGTGCCGAGTGGGCCGGCCACGACGTGGCGATCACCGGTCTCGACGCGATGACCGATGATCAGGCGTATCGGGCGATGGACCTGCTCGTCGACGCAGACGCCACCGCCCAGGTCCAAGAAGCGGTGTTCTTCTCCGTCGCGGATCTTCTCAACCTGGAGGTCGATCTGTTGTTCTTCGACACGACCTCGACCTGCTTCGAGTCCGATGTCGATGACGGCGAGGATGGGTTCCACCGTTACGGGCACTCCAAGGACCACCGCCCCGAGCGGCCCCAGATCGTCATCGGGTTGGCGGTGACCCGAGAGGGGATCCCGGTGCGGGTGTGGTACCGGCCCGCCAACACCAACGACAACTCGATCCTGCCCCAGGTCAAAGACGACTCGCGCGGGTGGCGTCTCGGCCGGGTCGTCACCGTGGTCGACCGCGGGTTCTCCTCGGACGCGAACCTCGCCTACCTGCACGCGCCGGAGGCCACTACATCGCTGGTGAACGCATGCGCGACGGCTCCGCGGACGCCGCTGTGGCGCTCGCACGCCAGGGCCGCTACCGCAGTGTTCGCGACAACCTGCGAGTCAAGGAAGTCCGCCTCGGCGACAACGACACGATCCGCTGGATCGTCTGTCACAACCCCGACGAAGCCACCGAGACAAAGCACAGCGACGCCCACATCACCCGACTCGAGACCGAACTCGCAGAGATCGCTACAGCCCGCACCCGCTGCTAGGACCGGGTGAAGAACGCGAAGACCGCCGCGGCCCGCCAGAAGGCAGCGGAGGCAAGGGGAAGCCCACCGGCGAGCCGATGAGTGCGCCCTTGTCGATCACCGAACCCTCGGCCGCTACCTCCGCCAATCACCAACCGGGCGCCTCAGCATCGACCGAGCAGCAGTGCGCGCCGAGGAACGCTCTCGACGGCAAGTACCTGCTGTCGACCTCGGACCCCGACCTCACCGTCGAGGACGTCGCGCTCGGCTACAAGAACCTCCTCGAAGCAGAACGCGGGTTCCGAGACCTCAAGTCCACACTCGAGCTCCGCCCCGTGTTCCACCGCCTCGAGCACCGCATCACGGCGCACGTGCTCATCTGCTGGCTCGCCCTGTTGTTGATCCGAGTCGCGGAACGACGCTGCGACACCACCTGGGCACGCATCGCAACCGAACTCGGCCGCATCCACGCCATCACCATTGCCGGCACCGCCGGCACCGCCGTGCACACCACCCCACCCTCCGACCACCGCCGCCAGCTACCTGAACGCCTGCGGCATCAACACAATCCCACGCATCACCCACCTCAACCCCACCTGAACCAGCGGTATCACAGCGCCAGCACACCACCCGGCACGTGGACACACGCCACCTCGCACCCCGAAACGCCCACACCCCGCTCCAACACAGGCATCCCGCCCATCCGTGTCACCTACCAACTGCGGAACCCGGGCCGAGGCGATCGAGGAGCCACCCACACCGGTCGTCGGGTGACCGTGGAGCAAACCGGGTAGGTTCCGGGGTGAACGGCACCTTTGGAGTTCGGGATCGACACCTTTCGGCGACGTCTCGGTGGACCCCGACGGCTCACCGGTCCCCTCGGCCCGGGTGATCCGCAACGTGGTCGAACAGGCCGTCCTCGCCGATGGGCTCGGCATCGACGTGATCGGCCTCGGCGAGACCATCGTGACGACTTCGCCATCTCCGCCCCGAGATCGTGCTGGCAGGCGATCGCCGCACGCACGGAACGGATCCACCTGACCACTGCGGTCACGGTGCTGAGCCCGACGATCCCGTCAGGGTCTGAGCGCTTCGCCACCCTCGACGCGGTCTCCAGCGGCCGGGCGGAGATCATCGTGGGAAGTGGGCTCGTTCACCGAGTCGTTCCCTCCAGTTTGCACGACCTGCACGACCATGAGGTCCCTCTTCGACGAGAAACTGAGCTGCTCTGCGAGCTGTTGAAGGAGCAAACCCGTCACCTGGTCCGGCTCGACCAGATCGCCCCTGCGCGACCAGCGTCGTCCATCCTGCCACGGCCCTCGGGTGGCATCCGACCTGGGAGGTCGGCGGCAGCCCCGAATCGGTGATCCGCGCTGTACGGCACAACCTTCCTTGAGCCTTGCTAGGACTATCGGTGGTAGAGCCCCACTGCTTCGCCCCGTTGGTGGATCTCACAGCCGGGTTTTAGGCGAGTTCTCGGCAATCGGCCCGCTGCCCGTCGGCTGCCACATCCCGTGCTGGGAGTCTGTGTCCCAGTTAACAGGTTAACCTTAGCAATACGTGCAATCTGAACGAAGTACAC
>JAOSKI010000021.1 GCA_027493675.1 Microthrixaceae bacterium
CGTCGGTCGGAGTTCCGCCTCAGTGAAGTCGCCAGTGGGCGCGAATGAGAGTTGGGGCTCGGAGGCGCGCCCCACACGCCACCGGAGTCCGGCCACTCTCTCTGGACCAGGGGTAGCGTTCACCGCAATGAAGATCACCATTGCAGCCGCTCTCACCTCGGTCCTTCTGGTGCTGTCGGCATGCGGCGGTGCCGACGACGCGGGCTCGTCGGCGACGGCGGAGGAATCGGGTGGAGAGGAATCGAGCGGGACACTAACGGCGTCGGACTGCGGGGACATGCGCCGCGAGTGGAACCGAGTGGTGGTAACGGACTTCGACCGCGCCGAGGAGATCCGCGTCGAGTACCAGTCGCGATGCACCGAGCTGTGCGGCGGCCTGGTCGAAGACACGGATACGCCCGCCACGGAGACGCGCCCTTGTTGACGCTCCACAGCCTCACGCTCCAGTCGTGAGGGCACGGCCGGGTGGGTGAAGATCTTTTCGGGCCTTTGGAGGTGCGGCTCCCGTGAACGAACAGACTGTGCCCGGAATTGTGGGCTCTACGAGATGAACGCTGGGGACACTCCGCGGCGTCGATGGGGCGCGATCGCGGTCTGACGGATGCGGCAGACCCATGGGTGGGCTGGGCACGCTTGCGGTGATCCTTCGGCCATGCGAGCAGCCGCGGCAGCAAGCTCCGATTCGCCGTCAGGACACATCCTCACGTGTGCGTGGCACACCCGATCCCCATAATGGAGCGATGAGCCGCGATTGGGAGTCCGCGTTCAGGCAGTGGGGTAGCCCACCGAGCCAGACCGAGCAGGACCAGATCTCTCGTGCCGAGCGCGAGATAAGAGCGGTGCTGGATGGCTTCGCGAGTCTTGGCGACCGGGAGTTCCGCGTCTACCTGAAGGGTTCGCACCGTCGCGGTACGAACGTGCGCCGAGGCTCGGACGTCGACATGGCGGTCGAGCTCCGAGGCGTCAAGGGCAGCCAGTCCTGGCAGTATGAGCAGTTCTTTGAAGCGGAGGGCTTGACCAAAGCTGATCTGGGCATGGTCGACATTCCGCCCGCCGAAGCCGAGCGTCTCAAGCCGGATCAGTTCAAGAAGGCCGTTTACGACGCCCTCACGAGCGCGTTCGGACGGCGAGCGGTCAGTTGGTCCAATAAGTGCATTAGGGTTCGCGAGGGGACCAGCCTCCCGGTTGACGTCGTGCCCTGCCGATTCTATAGGCGGTACGACGGACCCAACCGCTACCACGAAGGCATTCAGATTCGCCCTGATAGCGGTCCGCTAATCGTCAACTGGCCAAGGCAGGATGATGAGAACGGTACGGCCAAGAACGCGCGGACGAACCAGCGGTACAAGCGCGCTGTGCGAGGCGTCAAGGCGTTGGAGAACGAGATGACCGACGCCGGGTCGATCGAAGAGGTGCCGTCCTTCATGATGGAGTGCGCGATATTCAACGTCCCGGATGTCCAGTGTGCCGAGCCCAGCAACTACGCGAACTGCCTCGCTGTGCTTCGGACCATGGAGGAGGTCGCGGGAGACCCTGCTACCTACAGCGACTGGGTGGAAGTGAACGACCTCAAGTATCTATTCAGAGCCACGCAGTCGTAAAAGATCGAGGACATGCGAAGGCTTGTCCGTGCAGCGGCGACGTATCTGCGGATGGAGTAGTGACTCTTACGCTGCGAAACCGCCTGAAGGTTCTTGCCTACATTGGTGCGGCCACCATCCTTGTCCTCAGCATGATTGACGGCGGTCCGCGCCTGTCGCTCTCCTTCAAGCGCTTGACGGTTCTCGAGACCATTCTTCTCTTGTGTATCGTGTTCTTCGACAAAGTGCTCTGGCGTTGGTGGGCGATGCCTCGATGGTTCAGGATCGGGCCGGTGCTACGTGGCACATGGAAAGGTGCTATTCGGCCGACCGACGGATCCGTCGAAGAGATCCTCGCCTACCTGTCTATTCGGCAAACGTACAGCGGTGTGGCATTTCGTATGCTGACTGAAGAGATGACGTCCGAGTCGACGACCGCAGTTCTTACCAATATGCCTGACGGGCTCACGATCGGCGAGTACGTCTACCAGTCCACACCGAAGGATTCGGTTCGGAAGCGCAGCCCGATCCATTTCGGGGCGACACGCTTCGAGTGCGTCGGACCACTGTCGTGCGCCAGCTCGATGGGACCACCCGAGCGCCAGTGGCATGGGACCACTTCGTCGGGGTGTCATCGTCGGCGGCGGGATGATCGCGGGGTGGGTGGGGTGGGGTCAAGGGCGTTGGTGACGGTGGGCTTCTGGCGTTGCCGGTAGGAGTCGCCGTCGAGGATGAGTTCGTGGGCGGCGGACTGGAGCCGGTCGATGGCGGACTGGGCGAGGAGGGATCGGCCATGTAGCCGAGCCACTCGATCGGTTCCCGGTTCGAGGTGATGACCGTCGCTGCGGGCGCGGTGCCGTTCGACGATGAGCTCGTAGATGTCGGCGGTGTCGAGGCGCGTCGAGGGCTTGAGGGCGAAGTCGTCGATCACGAGCAGATCGACGCGCAGGAGCTTGCGCATCTCGACTTCGTGGCTGTTGTCGAGCCGGCTGGCGCGGAGTCGTTTGAGGAGCCGGTCGCAGCGTTCGAAGTGGACGCTGTAACGGCGCCGGATGGCGGCGTGGCCGAGGGCGGTAGCGAGGAAGGTCTTGCCGACGCCGACGGGGCCCATGATCACGGCGTTGTGGCCGCCGTCGATGAACCGCAGCGAGCACAGCTCGGTCCAGGTGGCTCGGTCGTAGGTGACCTTGGCGGTGTCGTCCCATCGGTCCAGGGTCATCGTCGGGTCGAGCCCGGCGGCCCGTGCCCGCCGGTCCGCGGAGGTCGTCTCGCGTCGGGTGACTTCGTCGGCGAGGACGAGTTCGAGGAACTCGGCGTGACCGAGGCCGCCGGTCTGGGCGAGTGCGAGGCGCTCGGGAAGGGTGTCGAGACAGCGTCCGAGCTTGACCCGGCGCAGCAACGCCTTGAGCTCAGGGGTGACCGTCGGCGCGGTCATCGGCCGGCCTCGGCGGTGCGGGCGATGGCGAAGTGGACGGGGTCCCTGGCGAACCGGCCAGCGACGACGACCTCGGGCTGTGCCGGTGGCGCCGGTGTTGTTGCTTGCTCGGTGCCGCGTTCGAGCATGCGGCTGATGAGCCCGACGTTGACCTGCTCGTGGGCGAGCGCCGACGCGCACGCCATGTCGACCCGGTCCGCGCCCCACTTCTTGACCAGCCCGAGCAGGGCGTAGACCTGGCGCATCTTGGTCCAGGGCAGCGGGATGTCGAGCAGCGCCGACGCGTAGGCCCCGACGTTCGGGCCGTGCTCGGCGGCCATGCGCTGCAGCTTGTCGAGGTCCCGCATCGCGTAGACCGTCTTGGCTGCCGGCAGGTCCTCGGGATCGGTCGATCGTCGGCCCGGTTCTTGGCGGGGATGGACCTTGATGAGCTGGCCCCGGTGGAAGATCCGCACCAGCGTGCGATCGGCGCGAACCTCGACCCGAGCGCCGATCAGCGCGCCGGGGATCGAGTAGAGCGACCGGGCCACCTCGATGTGATGGTCGCGATGCACCTTCGCCGTGACGTAGATCGGCACGTCGTAGAGCGAGGTCGGCGCCAGCAGCAGTCGGGGTGCTTCCTCGGCGGCGAACACTTCGGCGGGGCGTTGCTGGGTCGTCCCGTGGACCCGCAGCCCGGCCCGTTCCCGGCACCACGCCTCGGCCCGGCGCTGCGCGTCGGCGAGATCGATGAAGGTCTCACCGGCGAAGAACGACCCCCGCACGAACTGCACTGGCGCTCGACGCGAGGCTTGTCCTGCGGGGACCGCACCCGGGCCGGGTCGATGAGGAACCCGCGGGCCTGGGCGTACTCGACGAAGGCCTGGTTGAAGCGGGGCTCAGAGCGCATCGGCGCCCTCCACGACAGCGGAGAGGTTGTCGGGGATCAGGGTCCGGAACACGCCGCCGAAGAACACCCATGCCGCCTCGCACCCGACGATCACCGCGTCGGTGGTCTGACGGTGGGTGAGCCACACGAAGCAGTGCCGGCTGAAGCACGCCGTGAAGATCAACGTGCGACCACCCGGTCCCGGCCCGTCGCCGGGTCGAAGACCAAGCCCATGCGACCGAAGTCGACTTGGAGCTCGTCACCCGGCTCGCCGTCGTTGACCCGGACCGTCGAGCCCCGGCCCCGCCGCCGGCCCAAGACATCAGCGACGTAGCGCTGCACCGTCCGGCACGGCACGCTCACGCCGCGCCGCTCGAGCAGCTCGTGGATCTTCACCGCGGTCAGATCCTCCTTGACCCACCCGGCGATCTCGCCGTGGTGGACCTGCAGCAGCCGCCACGGCGCGCCGTGACCGTCGGTGCGGTGCGGTCGAACCGCTTCGACCACCTGACCGATGAACACGTCGCTCAACTGCCCGTCGCCGCCGTCGCGGACCAGACCGAGCCCGACGGCGGCCTCCACGTAGCGGCGGACCGTCTTGCGGTCGAAGCCGACCAGCCGTTCCGTCGCCCGGATCCCCTCACCGGCCAGCCACAGCCGTAGCACCTCTCGAACCTCGAACACTCGGACCTCCTGAACGCCATCGCCGCCTCCCGGCTCGCTGATCGACGGCGGCGAGTCGACCCTCAGCGAGACCGACGAAGGTGGACCCCAAGTGGTCCCATCACTGGCGGCGGGTGGTCCCATCACTGGCGCTGGGGTGGTCCCATGCGCCTGGCGTTCAACGCTCCCAAGTGGTCCCATACGGCTGGCGGGCGACACCGACCGGTTCTCTCCGGGTGCTCGGTGCGAGGACGGGTTCGGTTGACTGCATTCGACAACCACGCGCGCAACGTCTCTCAGGGTAGAGAAGTGGGCGCTCTGCAACGAGAGGGGCCGCTCGGCTACAACTCGCACTCCACAACAATTGTTTGTCCCCCTTCCGGTAGCCCGGAGGGTCTGCGTTGAAGGCCCTGTCAGTGACAACCAGGCCCCTGATGTCGGTCAACTCGAAGAGTCGCCAACCGGGAACCGGGGGTGACATCTGAGCTGTGGTGCTGGGAGGCACCGCTGAGAGGATGTTCACCATGCCGAAGCCGTATCCGAGGGAGTTTCGCGACGACGTGGTCCGGGTTGCTCGTGGCCGGGAGCCCGGTGTCCGGATCAAGGATGTCGCCGCCGATTTCGGGATCACCGAGTCGTGCCTCCGGAACTGGTTGGCCCGTGCCGACCGGGACGAAGGACTCCGACCGGGCCCGACCACGTCCGAGCTCGCTGAGCTGCGTGAGCTCAAGAAGCGCAACCGGCTCCTCGAGCAGGAGAACGAGGTACTGCGCCGTGCTGCGGCGTATCTGTCCCAGGCGAACTTGCCGGGAAAATGATGTTCCCGCTCGTCCGTGAGTTGGCCGTCGACGGGATCCCCGTCACGGTGACGTGCCGGGTCCTCAACCTCTGCCGCCAGCAGTACTACCGGTGGCTCGACGAGCCGGTCACCGACAGCCAGTTCGAGGAGGCGTGGCTGGCCAACGCGATCTTCGACGCACATCGCGACGATCCAGAGTTCGGGTATCGGTTCCTCGCGGATGAGGTCCGTCTCGGTGATCACCCGGATGTGTCGGACCGGGTGGTGTGGCGGATCTGCCGGGACAACGGCTGGTGGTCCCGGTTCGGCAAGCCCAAGCGTGGCAAGCGGTCCAAGCCCGGTACGCCATCCCATGACGATCTGGTGCGCCGGAGGTTCACCGCGGATGCCCCGAATCAGACCTGGGTCGCGGACATCACCGAGCACTGGACCGACCAAGGCAAGCTCTACTGCTGCGCGATCAAGGACCTGTTCTCGAACCGGATCGTCGGGTGGGCCATCGATTCCCGCATGAAGGCCCGACTCGTGGTCGCCGCCATCGAGATGGCCGTCGCCCGCCGAGGCGGTCTTGTCGCGGGTTGCATCCTGCATTCGGACAGGGGCAGTCAATTTTCGCGCTCGGAAGGTGCACCGGGCTCTGGCCCGCCACGGCCTGGTCGGCTCGATGGGCCAGGTCGGCTCCGCCAGCGACAACGCAGCGATGGAATCGTTCTTCGCGCTGCTCCAGAAGAACGTGCTCGACCGCCGCCACCGCTGGGCCACCCGCGACGAGCTCCGCATCGCCATCGTCACCTGGATCGAACGCACCTACCACCAGCGCCGCCGTCAAGCCGCCCTCGGCCGATTGACCCCGATCGAGTACGAGACGATCATGACCCCAACGACGGCAGCCGCCGCCTAACCCAACTTGTCACCTCAACGCGCGGCAGTCCCGCTTGTTGACGCCGCCCGTTCTGGTCGAGAACCAGGTTCCACGGGGTCGGCAGTCGTGTCGAAGTCCACGTCGTCAGGGGGCGTGCGGCGTTCGCTGTCGAGCCGTTGGTGTGCGGAGTTCCAGGTCACGAGGTCCGCTGCAGGAGTGTCAGGAGTTTGTACGCCGTCGTGGCGAGCGCGCCCTGCGCCTTCCACGTCGCTGGACGGTGGGGTGACGTCGATGCCCGCCGTGGCAACCGCGGTCCTTCCTGCTGTCGGGAGCTGCGGCGCCTTCGGCGACCACGCGCGCAGATTCTGGATGGCGGTCTCGTAGAAGCCATCGATTGAGGCGAGCACGCTGTCGATGAACGCGCCGCGACCGGTTCCGCGCTTGGTCCCGAGCGGGGAGGATGCAGCGATCCGGAACGCGCGGATCTCGCGACCCTTGTCGGGGACGAGCACGGCTGGGTCTTCGCGGATTGCCGTGAGCAGGTCACTGAGGGACGACCGCGAACCGGTCGTGAGTGCGTCGACGCGCAGTGCGCCCGGGGCCTCAGCGAGTTGGCGGAGCAGCCAGTTGACGCGCGTCGCTTGGCGGCCTTCTCTCGGAGCGCCGACCTCGGCGGCGACCGTCACCTTGCTCGCGCGCAGATCTGCCGTCACTTCGATGTCCGCGACGGCGTCGGGCACGCGCAGGGCGCCGGTGAACGTGCCGGTCTTGACGAGGTGTGCTGCTCGGTTGGCGAGGCGTCGCGCAGGCTCGGCCGCGTCGCGGCGACTCACGCGTACCTGGACGTCTATGCCGAGTTCTCGGCCGAGTCGCAGCGCGGCGAATCGAAGCAGTTGATCCCAGCGTGAGACCACATCGGTCAGGCCCCTATCGCTGCCCCTGAGCGTGCCGGCCACGACTGCTTCGCGGACGGATACCCAGGCCGGTCCCATGTCGGAGAAGTCGAGCGCACCTGACTTGGGATGCTCGAGGTAACGGATCAGTTCACCGAGGATCCATGCCTGCTCGGGATCGGCGACGCCACGATGCACGCGCTGCTGCACTGCGGCCGTGAGGATCTCGGTCCAGGAGAGATGGTACAGTTGCACCTTGCGAAGCTTTCGCCTGTCAACGTCGACGGGATGTACTCCAGGTGCCGGCGCGAGTTGGTTCGAGACGGTGATGACTGCGTCGACATCGTTGTCTCTCGCGACATCGAGATACGTCTCGATCTGTGCGCGCTCGAGCTCCGCAGATCCGGTCTTCACCTCGACCAGTGCGCGCCACGACTTCGAGCCCCGCGACGTCTCGAGCACCCCATCGGGGTAACAGGTCCCCCTCGCCCGTCTTGAACGGCACTTCGATGAACGTGCCGAGTTGCGCGGCCGGGGCGCCGAAGGGCTTGGTCAAGGCCACACTGAACTCGCGGACGGCACCCATCACCGCGAGCAACGCCGACGTCGCTCGGCGCTCGGCTTCCTCCTGGCCATTGATCCCGCTCGTGGGAATGAGCCGCGCTGGCTGCCAGTGTTCCTCGGCCACGCCTGCCCCCTGCGCCCAATTCAAGGCATGGATACCGCTCACGTCCTTGTTCGTCAAGAAGGCGTCGCGAGAGGCTTCCGCCGATGCCTCGGACCATCGACGGGAACGCAAAACGCCATGCGGACCGAGGGGCGTTGTTGAAGAAACACCCGGACCGCCCTACAAGCGCCCCCGTCGGTCGGAGGCTGCCCTTGTGCTTAGACGTCGCCGATGAGTAGCTCGACCGGGCCGCCGTCGGGGTAGCTCACGACGATGTGCATCTCGCCGCCAGTGGCTTCGACGAAGCGCTTGAGCGTCGAGAGAAGCATGTCGCTGCGGCGCTCCAGCCGAGAGACCTCGGACTGGTCCATGTCGAGGAGCTCGGCCAGGGTCGCCTGCGTGAGCGCTCGCGCCTCGCGGAGGCGTCGGAGGGTTGCCTGCCGACTGTTGATCTCCGCGAGCACCGCGTCGTAGCGGGCCTTGGCTCGCGGCTTGGTCTCCAGGAGGGCCTTGAACCGCTCGTGAGCAGTCTCGGCCTGCGCCCATTCCTCATCGGTGATGGCGGTCTCGGCGACCTTCGCGTTGTCGGTGGGGACGGTGCGAGTGCTCATCGGTTACCTCGTTTCACGATCGGGGAAGTGTCGGCGTGTTGGCGGCAGTAGCTGTCGAGTCGGGCCTCGGCTTCGTTCAGGCTCACCGGGTACCACTGGTTGCGGAGCGTCGTCTTGTCGCCGCCGAGCAGTACGACCGCGCGCTCGTCGCCGGCGTCGGTACGGCAGATCGCGTAGAGGATGCGGAGCACCGGCGGACCGACCGCGTGCGGCGCAGCCTCGGACGGCGGTGTTCGGCGGAGTGCGTGCATGTCGTAGCGGGAGGTCACGACCGGATGGGACTCCTCCCGGTCCTCGTCGTCGAGATCCCGTCCGTGCTCCTCGAGTGCGGTCAGCAAGGCCATCACCTCCCCGAAGATCTCCTCGTCGCCTTCCGCGAGGGCCATGAGCCATCGCTCGAACAGCGGGTGGAACCGGACCTCCACGTCATGCATCCTACCACATATGAGGTTCGATGCATGCCGGGCAATCCAGTTGGCAATCGACCACGCGTCACGGGGCCGGATTCGGCACC
>JAOSKI010000022.1 GCA_027493675.1 Microthrixaceae bacterium
CCCACCTCGGCCGGTTCGTGCAACAGGACGCGATCCAGGGAGGAAGCTGTAATGGTTATGAGTATGCCTGTGGGGATTCAATAAATCAGTCCGATATTTCGGGAGGTAGATGTTATCGTAGAAGCCACGACTCATGTACGGCCTTCGGGGACCCTGGTGAATGGCAGTATTCACAGGACTCGCTGGGGCGCTTAAATATCAGTCTGTGTTACCCCCCTTTAATTGGTGTCTGCCACCGACACTGGGGTCTGCGCTCAAGAGTGTCTACCATGGTAGCGTTTGAGTACGCAGCCTTCGGAACCGCTCCGGTTGCACTTGTCTGGATCGCCGTGTTCACCACTCAAAGCGTATACCGCTTGGGAATAGGCGGATCCGTTCGCGGCGGGATTGGTATAACACCCGATCAGATATCCTCAGAAATGACTGAAACGATAGGTGGCTTCTCGCTTGTTGGACGGTTCGACTTCTTCTCCGCCAGAGGGGAATGGACCATTGTTCCGTGGCCGGTCCTTCCCACCTGGTTCTGGGATTAGGCAATGTGCCAAAGCACTCAGTATGTAGCACTCAAGCGGTGGAGACCGATTGTCGTGTCGCTTACAGCGTTCGCGCTCGTACTGTGGGGGGTGTCACAGAGTTGGGCGAACACGAGTGTCCTAGGCCGAATCATCCAATGTCTAATTGTCGTGGGTGTGGTCGTGCAACTGTGCAGCACGATCATCGGCTGCGTGAGAGGGCGTAACGGTTGAGCGAGCTGTGCGAGTAGAGAACAGGCTCATCGGATTTCAGCGGGGCGTGATGGTGGCGAGTAGGTCCCAGTTGGGTCTGCCGGCGTAGAGCAGGGCGCGGACTCGGTAGTGGCGCAGCCGACGGAAGCCGAAGCCGATGCGCTTGATCCGCTTGATGAGGTTGTTCATCGCTTCGGTGGGGCCGTTGGTCGCGCGGGCCTCGTGCCAGGCGACGATGTGGTCGAGCCAGCGGCGGAGGGTCCGGCCGAGCGAGTGCACTTCGGGTGGGCAGCTGAGCCACCCCGGGTTTGGTGCAGTGCCGATTCCTGGGCCTTCGGGTCTGGGGAGAGGAGACTGCTGTCATGGGACGTCGGAGCAAGTACAGCGACGAGCTGCGCCGCCGAGCTGTCGATGAGGTGATCGAACGGGGCCGCAAGATCCCCGACGTGGCCCGGGATGCAGAAGAATCGGCGTCGCACCTTCCTCCGATCGCTTTCTCTTCTATGGTTGGCGCTCGTGATCAAGTGTCTCTTCTTTCCAACGCTAAAGACCGATCCGCCGATCACATGTTTTCTTGAAGCGAGCGCCTTGGCCTGTGCCGTGGCAGGGGGAGTATGGATTTTGCGAAAAAGGGCCTCGCACCGGGATGACTAGCGGTACCGGTGATGGTCAAATGGGCCCTACGCGTTTGAGTGGGGAGCGCGGGTTCGGATGCGGGGCGGTCGAGGCCGGGCGGGCCAGGTGACGCCACCGGCGTGGAGCAACACCCGGAGCCGGTAGTGCTCGAAGGTTCGGAACCCGTGGCCGCATCGCTTGACCTTCTTCACCAACAGGTTCAGGCCCTCGGTGGGGCCGTTGGGACTGCCGCGCGTGGAGGTGACAGGTTGGTTCAGGCGGCGGTTGCCGTCGTTGGGGTCATGATCGTCTCGTACTCGATGGGGGTCAATCGGCCGAGGGCGGGTTGGCGTCGGCGCTGGTGGTAGGTGCGTTCGATCCAGGTCACGATCTCGATGCGGAGCTCGTCACGGGTGGCCCAGCGGTGGCGGCGGTCCAGGACGTTGTTCTGCAGGAGCGCGAAGAACGATTCCATCGCCGCGTTGTCGCCGGCGGAGCCGACCTGGCCCATGGAGCCGACCAGTCCGTGGCGGGCCAGGGCCCGGTGCACCGGAGTGGGCATTTCGTGACAAGCGAACTCATGGAGGCGGCGGCGCTCATGGGTTACACCACCGGTACTATGACTTCTTCCGGTACGGAAAGAGCGCAGGGTTCAACTACTCCACGCATGTAGGCGAGTTCTTCAAAACGAAGAGAAGTCTCCTTAGAGCATTTCGGGACTATTGGAGCGGAGGCTGCGGCCCTCCTCCCGGCGGACTTGGCGCGGAGCTCTACGCGAGGGCGCACAGGTTGCTCACGGTCGAACCGCCAAGTCGCAGCCAGATTGCGAGATTCTGGAAAGTTGTCGACTTCAGGATGAACAGTGGTTGGAGCATCAATCCGTGGCTAGTTGGCGCGGCGCTGGTCGTGGCCGGCGCCGCCATCATCGTGGGAGGGCCCGCCGGCGCAAGTGCTGTCGTGGCGTTCGCGTGAGGGCCGGCTGGAGACGAGGATGGATGTGAGTACCCCGGGCGGTCCACTCGATCCGAGTGAGGTGGTCCGGAGGATCGAGTCCCTCTGCCAGTTGCCAGGAGGTCCTGATCCGGAGACGCGGGCATATTTAGCAGCCGGAGCTGTGGTGGACGCGCTGATCCTACCTGCCCTGGAAAGGGAGGGCCGCGATGCGATCCGCTTGTTGGTAGATGCCCGACATTCTTCCCCGCTTCTCGACCTGGCTCTCGTTGTGACGTGCGATAGAGCAAGAATCAATACGTTTACGGTATTTCCGTATGAGGAGATCGTGGAAGGAGTTATCAGCTATCTCTGCGGTGGCCGTGTTGCCGAAGATGATTGGGCGTGGAACATTGCCTGGGGGCTGAGCGGTCTTTCGGATGAGGAGCATTGGCGGCTCGTCATGGAGGTAATCCGGCGCTGCCCCTGGGATGATGACGCTCTTTGGATGATAGGTGACGGCCCGATCGGGGAACTCCAGATGCAGCGCGACGGGATGCGAAGAATCGACGAGCTCGCGAGGGAGGACCCCAAGCTCGCCCGAATCCTTCGCCTCGTCCAAGAGATCCCCTGAGGGGTGGCTACGGGGAACGCGCCCGGGAGCCCGGTGCCGGAGCGGGTGGTGAGGTTCGACATCGTGGGCCGTGATGCCGCCATGACCCAGGTGGTCGCCACGGTACGGGGCTCATGCGGATGGGGGTGCGCCTCTACGACCCCCACCTCGGCCGGGTTCTCCAGCAAGATCCCATCGAAGGTGGAAGCGCGAACGACTACGATTACGCGGACGCTGATCCGATCAACCTCAGCGACATCACGGGTCTCTACTGGCACCCTGTTGGCCCGCCCAGTGTCGTCTACACCAGGTCCTTCGAACTTGAGCCATATCGTAGAACTGGCATCACAATCGTGGTCCCCTGGTGCGATATCTTCAAGTGGACGGGTACATGTGGTTGGGTGCGGGGCTGGCAAGAGCGGAGCAGACGCGCTGTCTTCAAGAGGCTCAGTCAAGTCTGGAGTTTTCGGGGAGCCCCGAGTTGTGGCAAGGCAGGCTGTATTGTGCCGGGTAACCGCACCTCTTTACTTGGTGGGAAGCCTATATAGAAGATCTTCGGCAGTCCTACGGGGGGTTCTCCCAGCATCGAGGTGTTGGCCCCTTCGGGGCGGGTGTTGCGCCGGACGGTCACGGATCTGGCGTCGGGGTTGATCACCGAGGATGTGGTGTTCGGGTATGGCGGTCCTGGTGATTCGCCGGCGTGGTCTCGGCCGGCGGGGGGTGGGGCGGTGACGAGCTATGTCGGCGGGCCCGGTGGGCTGTTGGTGATCGACGCCGCGGGTGTGGGGTCCTGGCCGCTGGCGAACGCGCACGGCGACATCGTCGGGGTCACCGACGCCAGCGGGACGTTCACGCCCAGCCCGGCCGTCGACGAGTGGGGGGTCGGTGAGGTGAGCGCCGGCCGGCTCGGCTGGTTGGGCGCACACGAGCGTTTCACCGCCCATCCCGGTACGGGGCTCATGCGGATGGGGGTTCGTCTCTACGACCCCCACCTCGGCCGGTTCCACCAACCCGACCCCATCGAGGGCGGCTGTGCCAACGACTACACCTACGTCCACGGCGACCCGCTCAACGCCTTCGACCTAGGTGGCACGGCAGACTGCCGATCTCTCTTCGCTAAGATCATGGAGAGGGCATTTCGTGACAAACGAACTCATGGAGGCAGCGGCGCTCATGGGTTACACCACCGGTACTATGACTTCTTCCGGTACGGAAAGAGCGCAGGGTTCAACTACTCCACGCATGTAGGCGAGTTCTTCAAGACGAGACGCAATCTCATGGAAGCATTTTGGAACTATTGGAGCGGAGGCTGCGGCCCTCCTCCAGGTGTCGTGCGCCAGCTCGATGGGACCACCCGAGCGCCAGTGGCATGGGACCACTTCGTCGGGGTGTCATCGTCGGCGGCGGGATGATCGCGGGGTGGGTGGGGGTGGGGTCAAGGGCGTTGGTGACGGTGGGCTTCTGGCGTTGCCGGTAGGAGTCGCCGTCGAGGATGAGTTCGTGGGCGGCGGACTGGAGCCGGTCGATGGCGGACTGGGCGAGGAGGGGATCGGCCATGTAGCCGAGCCACCTCGATCGGTTCCCGGTTCGAGGTGATGACCGTCGCTGCGGCGCGGTGCCGTTCGACGATGAGCTCGTAGATGTCGGCGGTGTCGAGCGCGCCGAGGGCTTGGAGGGCGAAGTCGTCGATCACGAGCAGATCGACGCGCAGGAGCTTGCGCATCTCGACTTCGTGGCTGTTGTCGAGCCGGCTGGCGCGGAGTCGTTTGAGGAGCCGGTCGCAGCGTTCGAAGTGGACGCTGTAACGGCGCCGGATGGCGGCGTGGCCGAGGGCGGTAGCGAGGAAGGTCTTGCCGACGCCGACGGGGCCCATGATCACGGCGTTGTGGCCGCCGTCGATGAACCGCAGCGAGCACAGCTCGGTCCAGGTGGCTCGGTCGTAGGTGACCTTGGCGGTGTCGTCCCATCGGTCCAGGGTCATCGTCGGGTCGAGCCCGGCGGCCCGTGCCCGCCGGTCCGCGGAGGTCGTCTCGCGTCGGGTGACTTCGTCGGCGAGGACGAGTTCGAGGAACTCGGCGTGACCGAGGCCGCCGGTCTGGGCGAGTGCGAGGCGCTCGGGAAGGGTGTCGAGACAGCGTCCGAGCTTGACCCGGCGCAGCAACGCCTTGAGCTCAGGGGTGACCGTCGGCGCGGTCATCGGCCGGCCTCGGCGGTGCGGGCGATGGCGAAGTGGACGGGGTCCCTGGCGAACCGGCCAGCGACGACGACCTCGGGCTGTGCCGGTGGCGCCGGTGTTGTTGCTTGCTCGGTGCCGCGTTCGAGCATGCGGCTGATGAGCCCGACGTTGACCTGCTCGTGGGCGAGCGCCGACGCGCACGCCATGTCGACCCGGTCCGCGCCCCACTTCTTGACCAGCCCGAGCAGGGCGTAGACCTGGCGCATCTTGGTCCAGGGCAGCGGGATGTCGAGCAGCGCCGACGCGTAGGGCCCCGACGTTCGGGCCGTGCTCGGCGGCCATGCGCTGCAGCTTGTCGAGGTCCCGCATCGCGTAGACCGTCTTGGCTGCCGGCAGGTCCTCGGGATCGGTCGATCGTCGGCCCGGTTCTTGGCGGGGATGGACCTTGATGAGCTGGCCCCGGTGGAAGATCCGCACCAGCGTGCGATCGGCGAACCTCGACCCGAGCGCCGATCAGCGCGCCGGGGATCGAGTAGAGCGACCGGGCCACCTCGATGTGATGGTCGCGATGCACCTTCGCCGTGACGTAGATCGGCACGTCGTAGAGCGAGGTCGGCGCCAGCAGCAGTCGGGGTGCTTCCTCGGCGGCGAACACTTCGGCGGGGCGTTGCTGGGTCGTCCCGTGGACCCGCAGCCCGGCCCGTTCCCGGCACCACGCCTCGGCCCGGCGCTGCGCGTCGGCGAGATCGATGAAGGTCTCACCGGCGAAGAACGACCCCCGCACGAACTGCACTTGGCGCTCGACGCGAGGCTTGTCCTGCGGGGACCGCACCCGGGCCGGGTCGATGAGGAACCCGCGGGCCTGGGCGTACTCGACGAAGGCCTGGTTGAAGCGGGGCTCGAGCGCATCGGCGCCCTCCACGACAGCGGAGAGGTTGTCGGGGATCAGGGTCCGGAACACGCCGCCGAAGAACACCCATGCCGCCTCGCACCCGACGATCACCGCGTCGGTGGTCTGACGGTGGGTGAGCCACACGAAGCAGTGCCGGCTGAAGCACGCCGTGAAGATCAACGCGGCACCACCCGGTCCCGGCCCGTCGCCGGGTCGAAGACCAAGCCCATGCGACCGAAGTCGACTTGGAGCTCGTCACCCGGCTCGCCGTCGTTGACCCGGACCGTCGAGCCCCGGCCCCGCCGCCGGCCCAAGACATCAGCGACGTAGCGCTGCACCGTCCGGCACGGCACGCTCACGCCGCGCCGCTCGAGCAGCTCGTGGATCTTCACCGCGGTCAGATCCTCCTTGACCCACCCGGCGATCTCGCCGTGGTGGACCTGCAGCAGCCGCCACGGCGCGCCGTGACCGTCGGTGCGGTGCGGTCGAACCGCTTCGACCACCTGACCGATGAACACGTCGCTCAACTGCCCGTCGCCGCCGTCGCGGACCAGACCGAGCCCGACGGCGGCCTCCACGTAGCGGCGGACCGTCTTGCGGTCGAAGCCGACCAGCCGTTCCGTCGCCCGGATCCCCTCACCGGCCAGCCACAGCCGTAGCACCTCTCGAACCTCGAACACTCGGACCTCCCTGAACGCCATCGCCGCCTCCGGCTCGCTGATCGACGGCGGCGAGTCGACCCCAGCGAGACCGACGAAGGTGGACCCCAAGTGGTCCCATCACTGGCGGCGGGGTGGTCCCATCACTGGCGCTGGGGTGGTCCCATGCGCCTGGCGTTCAACGCTCCCAAGTGGTCCCATACGGCTGGCGGGCGACATCCAGGCGGACTTGGCGCGGAGCTCTACGCGAGGGCGCACAGGTTGCTCACGGTCGAACCGCCAAGTCGCAGCCAGATTTGCGAGATTCTGGAAAGTTGTCGACTTCAGGATGAACAGTGGTTGGAGCATCAATCCGTGGCTAGTTGGCGCGGCGCTGGTCGTGGCCGGCGCCGCCATCATCGTGGGAGGGCCCGCCGGCGCGAGTGCTGTCGTGGCGTTCGCGTGAGGGGCCGGCTGGAGACGAGGATGGATGTGAGTACCCCGGGCGGTCCACTCGATCCGAGTGAGGTGGTCCGGAGGATCGAGTCCCTCTGCCAGTTGTCAGAAGGTGCTGATCGGGCATTTTCAGCAGCCGGAGCTGTGGTGCACGCGCTGATCCTACCTGCCCTGGAAAGGGAGGGCCGCGATGCGATCCGCTTGTTGGTAGATGCCCGACATTCTTCCCCGCTTCTCGACCTGGCTCTCGTTGTGACGTGCGATAGAGCAAGAATCAATACGTTTACGGTATTTCCGTATGAGGAGATCGTGGAAGGAGTTATCAGCTATCTCTGCGGTGGCCGTAGTGCCGGAAGATGATTGGGCGTGGGACATTGCCTGGGGGCTGAGCGGTCTTTCGGATGAGGAGCATTGGCGGCTCGTCATGGAGGTAATCCGGCGCTGCCCTGGATGATGACGCTCTTTGGATGATAGGTGACGGCCCGATCGGGGGAACTCCAGATGCAGCGCGACGGGACGCGAAGAATCGACGAGCTCGCGAGGGAGGACCCTAAGCTCGCCCGGAATCCTTCGCCTCGTCCAAGAGATCCCCTGAGGTGGCTACGGGGAACGTGCCGGGAGCCCGGTGCCGGAGCGGGTGGTGAGGCTCGACATCGTGGGCCGTGATGCCGCCATGACCCAGGTGGTCACCACGGTACGGGGCTCATGCGGATGGGGTGCGCCTCTACGACCCCCACCTCGGCCGGTTTCTCCAGCAAGATCCCATCGAAGGTGGAAGCGCGAACGACTACGATTACGCGGACGCTGATCCGATCAACCTCAGTGACATCACGGGTCTCTACTGGCACCCTATTGGCCCGCCCAGTGTCGTCTACACCAGGTCCTTCGGGAACTTGAGCCATATCGTAGAACTGGCATCACAATCGTGGTCCCCTGGTGCGATATCTTTACTTGGACGGGTACATGTGGTTGGGTGCGGGGCTGGCAAGAGCGGAGCAGGCGCGCTGTCTTCAAGAGGCTCAGTCAAGTCTGGAGTTTCGGGGAGCCCCGAGTTGTGGCAAGGCCGGCTGTATTGTGCCGGGTAACCACACATTGACTTGGTGGGAAGCCTATATAGAGAATGGACCCGAATAGTGGTTGACGGCATGACCTCCAACAGCTCCTCTTACTCGGGAGAAATGTCGATCCACACAAGACGCTCCGGAAACACTCTCGTGTTTTCGGGATTTGTGCACCCCTGTCTCTTCTACGGATACTGCGGTTGTTACGCGTGAGACTGTTTCGGGCGGTCCAATCAAGAAACTCAGGTCCTGCACTGCGTGATCGGCCACGTCGCAGCACGGTACTTCTTCTTGAGATTGTATTGCTGGCCTTCTCTGTGGCGGCGTGTGGTTCTTCCACCCACACGAGAGTTTCCAGCGATGCCCGACCAGGGCCGGGCTCATCTCCTGATTCGAATCACCGCGTGGCGGGGCGAGCGCTGCCACTGGCCAGCGGGTCCTCTCGAGAAGAGCCTCGTCTTGATCTGGGAGGTGAGTGGGGCCTCTTGGACTGGACGTTTTCGACTTGGAAGCCTCGGGACGGCGAAGCCTGCTTGAGGTAGTGATCAGGGAAGATGGTGGAGCGGTCCTGGTGAACGATACAGCATGCGCTCGTCTCTCCTACGCCGAAT
>JAOSKI010000023.1 GCA_027493675.1 Microthrixaceae bacterium
CTACGTATTGCCATAAGGGTTAACCTGGTAACCGGGACACAAGACTCCAGCACCTAGCTGCACCTTGCCCTGTCGCTCGGGCGCTTCCGGTTGGTGACGACCCACACGTAGGTGCTGATGCCGGTGTTGTAGAAGAGCTGGTCGGGCAGCCCCGATGATGGCGTCGAGCCAGTCGTTCTCGATGATCCAGCGGCGGATCTCGCTCATGCCCGAGCCGGCGTCGCCCGAGAACAGCGGCGACCCGTTGAACACCACCGCGAAGCGACTACCCCCATCCCCACGGGACGCATCTTCGAGATCATCCGCTGGAGGAACAGGATCTGACCGTCGGTCGTCCCTGAGCCCGGCACCGAACCGACCATCGAAACCGTGGTCGGTGTGCTCGGCCTTGATCGCCTTCTCGATCGTCTTCCAGTCCTTGCCGAATGGCGGGTTGGCCAGCATGTAGTCGAACCGCTGGCCGGTGTGGCTGTCCTGGTGAACGAGTCGCCGAACACGATCCTCGACGCGCCCTGCCCCTTCAGGAGCATGTCGTTGCGGGCACACGGCGTATGACTCCGGCTGCAGCTCCTGGCCGAACAGGTGTAGCCGGGCCGTCGAGCTGATCCGGCGGAGGTGGTCCTCGGCGACCGTGAGCATCCCGCCGGTGCCACACGCCGGTCGTACACGGTGAAGATCTTCGAGGGCACCTGCAGGCGGTCGTCGTCGGCGAGGAGGACGTTCACCATCAGCTTGATCACCTCACGGGGCGTGAAGCGCTCGCCGGCCTCCTCGTTGGACCAGGTCTCGCCGTGACTCGGATGAGCTCCTCGTAGATGTGGCCCATCTCCAGATTCGACACAGCGTCGGGATGCAGATCGATCTCCGCGAACTGCTTGACGACCATGTACAGGATGTCGGCCTCGGCCATCTTGTCGATTTGGGTCGGCAGACCGAATCGCCGAGTGCGTCGCGGCGTTCGGCGAGAAACCACGCACGTAGGCGTGGACGTTGGCGACGGATGCTGTGCTGGTCCGCCAGCAGGCCTCGAGAACGTGAACCTTGGAGGCGTTCCAGAAGGGCTGGCCGGCGGCATGGGCGAGCACGTCGGTGGCGGCGTCCCACTTGTCGGAGCCCAGCTCGGTGAAGCCTTGGCCACGACCTTGTCCCTGGTGGGCTCCAGGACGCAGTCAAGGCGGCGCAGCACGCAGAACCGCAGGATGACGTCCTGGTACTGGTGGCGCTTGTAGTGGTCGCAGGGTCCCTTCACTGACCAGATGAAGTTCGCTTCCTCCCCGCCGGCGGGCGCTGAGCTGCGTGCCGCACGGCGCCCGATTGACTCCTTGCTGCATCAACTGGTCTCCGGTTCCCATATCCGCCCCGTCCTGCGACCGACACCTCCTGCGGCACCCGAAGGGCTCGGAGAGCTGCCCGACGAATGTAGGCGGAGACCGAGCCGCCCGAGGTGACGATGGCTGATCCGGGGCCGGTGGCCAGAGCGGTGTTCAGGGTCGAGGGGAGCGTCGGGGACCTGAAAACCCAGCCCAGGAGGACCCAGTGCGGTACCCGATCGACCTGCCATCCACCCCACCACCACCGTCCGCCAGCCCCTGCGGCTCGAGCCCGTACTGCGGCCAGAGCCGACCGCCAGCGCGGCCATTGGGGCCAACCCCCACGGCAGCACCGCCGCCCTTCGCAGGCTGGTCAGGGAATGGTACAGACTGGCGCGGTGCGCGAGGCTGCTGAGCTGCCGGTGGCTGCCGGGGACGTCCGAGCTCGCATGAGCTGCTGCCCAGCGCTACCGGGCCCCGAACGTTGGGGAGTACGAAGTCGACGCCGAACTGGAGGCGCCAGCGGGAGCTCGACGCCAACATCGAGCGTGCGGCGGAGGGCATCGCTCCTGGCCGAGCAGGCTTGAGGTCGAACGGGCACGTGCCGAGGAGCTCGGCGCTGCTGGACGAACGGCACCGGCTGCTCGGGGAGCTGACTGTCTCGGCCTGGAGATCAGGCTCAGACGCAGCTCCGACGCGCCGAACGGGCACTCGAGCTTGAGCGTGCCTCGGGCAGCCGAGCCGGACGTCCAGGGAGCGCCAGCGTCGAGGCCGAACCGTGAAGCTCCTCGTCGATCCTGACGCGCTCGAGGCGTTCAGCACCGACGCCCGTCGCCGCTACCTCTGGACTGGCTGGCGCTGCGCACCTGATCCTCGCCGAGCTGGACGGGACCGACGCTGGCGATCTCCAGGGCCTGCCGGAAACGCGCCGACGGCGGAGCCCCGGCGAGGTGACCCGGAGCCGGCGCAGCGGTCCTTGCGGGTGTTCATCGAGGAGGACCGCTAGCCCGAGTTCATCACGCTCTCACGCCGCAGCGGCCTGACCGTCGGCCGCTACCTCGGTCAGCTCGTCGAGGCAGCGGCGCACGAGATCGGCTGGCGCACCACCCTGACCACCGCTGCCGGCGTTGGTAAGGGCTGAACACGACCCTGACCACGTGCCTGACCACCGACCCCGGGCCGAGGAAGTCTTCGGATTTCTTCGGCGATGCGGGTCCCTCCCGCGCTTGGGTTCACCGTGAAGCCGCCCCGATCCCGCTGGACCGCGCAAAGGCGCTGCCTGACGCCGACGCCCGTCGGGGTCCGGACGCCTGCGGAGCCGCCGACGCTGACGCCTGAGCTTGCCCGAGTGCTCCTGCGGATCCTGCAGCGCGCTGACCGGGGTGGCGCCGTTCCCGAGGCCGGTGTCAGACCGACGGCGTAGCGTCCTGAGACGTGAAGCGCTTTCGCGTTCTACGGCCGGGTGTCCACGGAGGACCAGCAGGACCCGACCTCGTCGCGCAACTGGCAGCTCGCCCGCTCCCGCCAGGTCCTCGAGTCCGACGGCGGCGAGGTCGTGGCCGAGCTCTTCGACATCGGCCAGTCCCGCTCACTCCCGTGGAAACGCCGACCGGAAGCCTCCCGCCTGCTCGACACCTTCCGCGACCCTGATCGGGGCCTTTGACGCGGTCGTCATCGGTGAACCGCAGCGAGCGTTCTACGGCAACCAGTTCGGGCTCACCTTCCCGGTGTTCACCCACTTCGGCGTCGAGCTGTGGGTGCCCGAGGTCGGCGGCGTTCCATCGACCCCGGCTCGAAGCCCACGACCTGGTCATGTCGCTCTACGGAGGGATGAGCAAGGGCGAACGCACCCGCATCAAGACCCGCGTCCGCTCGGCGATGGCATCTCAGGCCGCGATCGAAGGCCGCTTCCTCGGCGGGCGCCCGCCATACGGCTACCTCCTCGGCGACGCCGGCCCCCATCCCAACCCCTCCAAGGCAGCGAACGGCCAGCGCCTCCGCCGCCTCGAGGTCGACCCTGATCGCCGGCCCCGGTCGTGCAGCGCATCTTCGACGAGCTCTGCGCCGGATCAGGGCTCCAGACCATCGCGCCCGGCCTTCAACCGCGACGGCATCCTCTCCTCCTCCACGACCCCGTCCGCAACCCGCACCCGCGCCACCGGGCGCGGCCGATGGGCCAAGACCGCCGTACGGGCCATCATCGCCAACCCCCGCTACACCGGCTTCGAGATCTGGAACAAGCAACGCAAGGACGAAGTCCTCGTCGATGTCGACGATGTCGCCCTCGGCCACCAGACCGTCATGCGCTGGAACGACACCAGCGAGTGGATCTGGTCTCCCGAGCCGATGCACGACGCCATCGTCACCGGGGAGCAACTCGACGCCGCCCAGGCCATGTTCTCCACGCCCAAGCGCCGACCGCCCCGCCAACCAGTGGAAGGACGCCACTACCTGCTCGGCGGGCTGCTGCACTGCGACATCTGCGGCCGGCGCATGCAGGGCCAGTGGAACCACGGCACCGCCTACTACCGCTGCAAGTACCCCACCGACTACCCCGAGCCCAACGGCGGCCACTCCCGCAGCGTCTCGCGTCCGAGAAGCCGCCGTCACCCCCGGTCTCGACCAGTGGCTCGCCCAGCTGTTCGACGACGACCACATCGAGCGAACCTGCCAGACCTCGCCGGCGTGTCCGAGCCGGACCCGGAGAACATCGAGCGCGAGGAACGGCTGCGGGCCGGGATCGCCGACTGCGACCGACGCATTACGAAGTACCACCAGCTCCTCGACCATGACGTCGACCGGCGCTCGCCGCCTCGTGGATCACCGAGGCCCAGCGCGAGCGCCGAGGACACGAATCACAGCTCGGCCAGCAGATCCCCGGCGAGCAGCTCAGCCCAACCAGGTCAAGGCACTCGTCCGTCACTGCGGACATCGTCGGCGCACTCGCCGAGGCCGACCTGACCGACAAGGCCGATCTCTACCGGGAGCTCGGCGTCACGCTGCGCTACGACTCCAGCGGCACCATCGCCGTGCAGGCTCAACCCCGTGGGGTAACCGTGCGTGTCGGAGGGGGGACTTGAACCCCCACGCCCTTGCGGGCACTAGCCCCTCAAGCCAGCGAGCCTGCCAATTCCGCCACCTGACGTGGCGCCCATAAAGCTGTGAAGCGAGGGGTCTGACTAGCGCGGTTTCAACATCCCTCCCAAGGCGGCGCGACCTGCCCGGCACCATGCGACAAACCGAGCCTCCCACCCATCCAAAGGAGCTGCCATGTCCGGATTCGACACCTTCATCCTCTTCGCCGCCGAGTACTCGGACCTCAGTGCCGCAGAGGAGGACTACGAGACCGTCAAGGCGATCTACTACGACCTCGACCTCGTAGACACCTTCGATGCCGCCGTCATCGAGAAGCGACCTGACGGCAAGGTGAAGATCGTCAAGAAGCACGAGGAGCCCCTGCGTGTCGGCGCATGGGTCGGCGGCGGACTCGGCCTTGCGGTCGGAGCCGCGATCGCTCTGTTCCCTGCTGCGGCCATCGGAGCTGGGCTCTCGCCGGAACGACTGCCGGCGGGGCTGCGCTGGGCGCTCTGGCCGGTCACGCAGCAGGCGGACTCCCCCGCGATGACCTCAGGGAGCTGGGCGAGGCACTCGACACCGGTGATGCAGGGCTCATCGTCGTGGCCGCCGTCGACATGCAGGGGCGCGTAGACGATGCCATCAAGCGGGCGAACAAGCTGATCACCAGCAGATCAAGCTGACCAGAAGCAGCTCGACAAGGAGCCCAAGGAAGCCGAGAAGGAAGCAGCGAGGACTGACAACCGGCGCCGAGCACTGAAGCCGCGCGTGCCGGGTCACCCAGGGACCAGCGGCGGGATGTCGGTCATCGTCATCACCGCCGAAGCCGGCTGGACCACGAGCGGGTCGGGAGCCCTGGCGACGCCCGGGTCCTTGTGCTCGTAGTCGATCGAGTGCACCACGTGGCGGATGGATTCGAGCCGTGCGCGTTCTTCTCGTTGGAGTTGATCACGATCCACGGAGCTGCGTGGCTGTCGGTGTGGATGAGCATCGCATCGCGGGCCCGGGTGTACTCGTCCCACTTGCCGAGCGATGCTTCGTCCACAGGCGAGTACTTCCACTGCCTGAGCGGGTCGTCCTTGCGTGCCTCGAACTCGCCGCCTGGTTCACCCTGGAGACGGTGAACCAGAACTTGAACAGGTGGGTGCCTGATTCCACCAGGCTCCGCTCGAAGCCGGGTGCCTGCCGGAAGAACTCGCCGTACTGATGGGGCGTAGAACCCCATGACTATTCCCGACACCCGCCCGGTTGTACCAGGACCGATCGAAGAAGACGATCTCGCCGGCGGTCGGCAGGTGGGGCCACATAGCGCTGGAAGTACCACTGGCCACGTTCTGTCTCGTCGGGCTTGGTGAGAGCGACCGTGCGCGCCCCACGTGGGTTGATGTTCTCCGTGAAGCGACGGATCGCCGCCCTTGCCAGCCGCATCGCGGCCCTCGAAGATGACCACGATCCGGTCACCGCTGTTTTTGACCCACTGCTGCAGCTTCAGCAACTCGATCTGCAGGTCCCGAAGCTCGGTCAGGTAGACCTTCTTCTTGATCTTCTCGGCATGGGGATGTGCGTCCTCCATGTGGGAGATGGTGAGGTCACCAGGATCGACCGTCTCGTTGTCCAACCGCACGATCGGTACAGCCCGCGTGTCCACCCCCGTCGAAGGTGATCCGCTCTTCGTCCTTTGTCACGTCGGCCCCCTGTCCTTTCCAGTCGAAGACCCCATACCGCGCCCGTGAATCAGAGTCCGACACTGAAAGACCGCCCGTGGGGCGACACGGAGTCCCCCGTCGGTCAGGGCGCTCAGGTGTCGAGGACCAGCGCCATGATCAGCGTGTTGAACGCGAACATGAGTGCGATCACCACCGTGATGCGATCAAGGTTCTTCTCCATCACGGTCGATCCCGCAGCCGACGCCCCGAGGCCGCCACCGAACATGTCCGACAGACCGCCGCCTTTGCCCGAGTGGATCAACACCAAGAAGATCAGCCCGATTCCGAGGGCGAACTGGAGGACCCAAAGGACGATCTCGATGATTCCCACGGCTTCGGATGATAGTGGACGGAGCCGATCAGGCGGTACAGCGGACCGACGCGCCGCTCAGTGGTTGCGATACTGCACGATCGCGGCGGAACTTCGTCGGCATTGAGTGACGCGCCGCCGACCAGCGCCCCGTCGATGTCGCTCTGACCCATCAGCTCCGCGATGTTGCCGGGCTTGACCGAACCGCCGTACTGCACACGCACGCCGGCGGCAGCCTCGGCCCCGTGGACATCGCGAACCACGTCGCGGACCTTCGCGCACATGGCCTGCGCGTCCTGAGCCGGTGGCGGTCTTACCGGTGCCGATCGCCCAGATCGGCTCGTACGCGACCACCAGACCAGCGACCACAGCAGGCGACAACCCTGCGAGGCCATCGCGCACCTGCCCTCCACCTTCGCCTCGGCCGTTCCGCTCTCACGCTCGTCCAGCGTCTCACCACAGCACATGATCGGAACCATCTTGTTGGCGATCACCGCTTTGACCTTCTTGTTCACGCTCTCATCGGTCTCACCAAAGAGCTCCCGGCGCTCCGAATGCCCGACGATCACATACCCGACATCCAACTTGGCAAGCATCGCCGGAGCGATCTCGCCTGTGAACGCCCCCTTCTCCTCCCAGTGGCAGTTCTGTGCGCCCAGTCCGATCTTCATCTTGTCGCCCTCGATGAGCGTCTGGATGGAGCGGATGTCGGTGAAGGGTGGATGGACGGTCACCTCGACGGCCCGGTAGTCGTCGGACTCGAGGCGGTAATGGAGCTTCTGCACTGTCTGGATGGCCTCGAAGTGGTTGTGGTGCATCTTCCAGTTGCCACTGATGATCGGCTTGCGGGGATCCGCCATGTCGACTCCTTCGTTGTCGGCTTCGTTCTCAGTGGTTCTGTGGGGGTGTGCGTGGCGCTGTGCGCCACGCACACCCCACAGAACGACCGCTTGTGCTCGGATCGGGTCTCCATCATGACTGTAGGTCCCAACTCGGGAGGCCTGGCGTCCTACCGCGTTGGGTGCCGAGCGCAGGGCCGCCAAGCCGGGGAGGTCGCCCTGTTCGATCAGCTCCGGGGAGGCACCACCCCCGGTGGAGATGTGGTCGACCTCGCCCGAGAGCCCGAACTGCGCGATCGCAGCCGCCGAGTCGCCACCGCCGATCACCGAGAACCCACGGGACTCGGCCACCGCCTCGGCCACGGCACGGGTGCCGGCCTCGAAGCGGGGGTCCTCGAACACACCCATCGGGCCGTTCCACAGGATGGTGCGCGCATCCCCGAGCACGTCCCCGAAGGCCGCAGCGGTACCGGGACCCACATCCAAGCCCATCCAGCCCTCCGGCAGCGACCGGCCGAAGTTGCGCACCTCCCCCCGGCCGACGGGTTCCCGATCTCCCACCCCGGCCCAACCCCACGACGTCCTCGGGCAACAGCAGCCGGTCACCGAACTCGTCGAGGAGCGCCTTGCAGGTATCGACTCTGGTCGGCTTCGCACAGCGAGTCGCCGATGCCGTGGCCGAGCGCCTTGAAGAACGTGAAGCACATGCCGCCGCCGATCAGCACGGTGTCGGCCACGTCCAGCAGCGCTCGGATCACGCCCAGCTTGTCGGACACCTTGGCACCGCCTGTGATGGCTACGAACGGGCGCTTCGGGTGCTCACGAACTCCCGAGGAGGACCTCCACCTCCTTGGCCAGCAGGCGCCCGGCGGCCGACGCCAACGTGCGTGGCGGACCGACGATCGGCGCGTGCGCTCGGTGGGAGGCACCGAAGGCGTCGTTCACATACAGGTCGTGACCTTCGACCAGCCGTTGGACGAACCCCGGGTCGTCCGCGGTCTCCCCCGGGTCGAAACGCAGGTTGTCGAGCAGCTCTCACCCCGGGGGCCAGCTCACCCAGGCGCTCGCGCACCGGCTCCACCGAGAAGGCGGGATCAGGGGCCCCCTTGGGACGACCCAGGTGGGTGCAGGCGGTGACCCGTGCCCCGCGTTCCACAAGCCAGTTCAACGTGGGCAGTGCAGCGCGGATCCGCAGGTCGTCGGTGATCCTGCCGTCACGCACCGGCACGTTGAAGTCGGCGCGAACCAGCACCGACCGACCCTCGACATCACCCAGATCCTCGAGCTCCGGCACTCCGAACTTCATGCCGACTCCTTCTCCATGTCGACTCCTCGCTGTATCTGCATGCCCACGAGCCCCCCACCCCGCCAACTGAATGGGCTCACCCACCGCATCGGTGGCCCACACCCTTCAGTTCGCTGAGGGGCGGAGCGCCATCCGGGGGCGGATCAGGCGTCAGGCGTTCGCGGCGCCGACCTTGAGGGCCAGGTCCACGAGGCGGTTGGAGTAGCCGGTCTCGTTGTCGTACCACGACAGCACCTTGACGAGGTTCCCCATGGCCATGGTGAGCCCGGCGTCGAAGATCGAGCTGTAGGGCGAGCCCACGATGTCGGAGCTGACCAGCGGCTCCTCGGTGTACTGCAGCACACCGGCCAGCGGGCCCTCGGCGGCAGCGGCCTTGAACGCCTCGTTCACCTCCTCGACGGTCACGTCGCGGTTGAGCACGCCAACGAAGTCGGTTATCGACCCCGTCGGGACCGGCACGCGCAGCGAGGTGCCGTCCAGCTTGCCCTGCATCGCCTGCAGCACCAGGCCGGTGGCGCGTGCAGCGCCGGTGGAGGTGGGCACGATGTTGATCGCCGCGGCGCGGGCCCGGCGCGGTCCTTGTGGGGGCCGTCCACCAGGCTCTGGTCACCGGTGTAGGCGTGGATGGTGTTCATCAGGCCCTTCTCCACCCCCGAAGGCGTCGTCGAGGACCTTGATGAGCGGCACGAAGCAGTTGGTCGTGCACGACGCGTTGGACACCACGATGTGCTTGTCGGGATCGAAGGTGTCGTCGTTCACGCCCACCACGAAGGTTGCGTCCGCACCGGTGGCCGGCGCCGAGACGATCACCCGTGGCGCGCCACCCTCGACGTGCGCAGCGGCCTTGTCGCGGTCCGCGAAGATGCCGGTCGACTCGATCACGACGTCCACCCCGAGATCACCCCAGCCGATCGCCTTGGGGTCGCGCTCGGAGACGACCTTGAGGAGATCGCCGTCCACGTCGATGCCGCCGTCGACCACGGTCACCTCGCCCGGGTAGGTGCCGGCGACCGAGTCACGCTTCGAGCAGCAGCGCCATCGTGTCGAGAGAACCGAGATCGTTCACGGCCACGAAGTCGATGTCCGCTCCGCGCTCCTTGGCGGCCCGGAAGAAGTTCCGGCCGATCCGCCCGAATCCGTTGATCCCAACGCGAACAGTCATGTTGCTGTACCTCTCGTACGACGACGGTCATCTGGGGCCCTGATCAACAGGACCTCGTGACTATCCGACCAGATCTGCCCACCGTGTGCCAATCGGCACGCGACGATCGGCCGCCTGGCGGCCCTGCACACGCGGGACCTCTGGTCGGTTCAGCAGGGCACTCGAACGATCGGCCCCAGTGCCCCGGCGAGGAGCTCGGGATCATGCGCGAGCCCGCCGGGACGTGCCAGGCGCACCGGTGCGGCGCCGACGACACCCTCGGCCCCACCGATCTGGTCGGGGTCGTAGAGCACCACGTCGGGCACCACCCCGTGGCGGGACAGGGCCTCGACGTGTTCGGCTACGCCGTAGCCGTCGGTCTCGTGGACCTGCGGGTGAAGGTTGCACAGGTAGACCACCGGGGCACCGCTGCCTGCGAGGGCCTCCGCGATCCCAGGCACGACCACCGCAGCCAGCACCGAGGTGTACAGCGACCCGGGACCCAGCACGATCGCTGCGGCATCACCGATGGCGCAGAGCACCTCGGGAGGCGCAACCGGACAAGGCTGCAGGCGGACCCTTGTGACGCCCGGGGTGGCCGACACGGTCACCTGGCCCTCGACCACGGAACCATCGGTGGTCTCCGCCACCAGGTCCACCACGGTCGATGTGGCCGGCAGCACCGTCCCGTGCACGGCCAGGAGCTCCGAGACCACCCCGAGTGCCGCCAGCAGGGCCCCTCAGACTCCTCCAACGCCGCCAGCAACAGGTTCCCGAAGGCGTGCCCGCGGAGCTCACCGGTACCGAACCGGTGCTCCATCAACTCGGTCAGCGCATCACGGCGGGTGGCGAGCGCACCTAGGCACTTGCGGATGTCCCCGGGTGCCGCCCGCGGCGCATCCGAGCGCAAACGTCCCGTGGAGCCGCCGTCGTCGGCCACCGAGACCACCGCCACCGGCCACACCGGGAGGAGTCGCAGGGCCCGTAACGTGCCTGCGAGGCCGTGCCCGCCACCGATGGCGACCACGCTGGGCACACCGGCGACCCCAGGAGTCCGCACAGGAGCCCGGAGGTCGAGCGGCGTCCCACCGGAGTCCGAGCCTCCACCTGCCGATGGGTCGCCGAGGTGCCCACCCATGCCGCCGGGGCTCATCGTTCGATGTCCCGGTGACGGACCCTCGGCGAGAGTCCGCGGTCTCGAAGGATGGCCGCGAAGCGCTCGGCGAGCGTCACTGAACGATGTCGCCCGCCGGTGCAGCCGAAGGCGATCGTGAGCACGGACTTGCCTTCTTCCTGATAGGCGGGGATCAGCATCTCGAGCAACGCATCCGTGCGCTTGATGAACTCTCGTGCTATTTCATTGTTACTCACGTATTCTTGCACCTCGGCGTCCATTCCGGTCAGCCCACGCAGGTCCTCCTCCCAGTACGGGTTCGGGAGGAACCGGCAGTCGAAAAGCAGGTCGATGTCGGCCGGCACGCCGTGCTTGAAGCCGAACGACACGAGCGTGACCCGAGTGGACTGGCCCTCTCCGTGGGAGAACAGATCGGTCACCTTGCGGCGCAGGTCGTGGATGTTGAGCTCACTGGTGTCGATCACCACGTCCGCACGGTCCCTGACAGCAGCCAACAGCCGGCGTTCCTCGTCGATGGCGGCCTCGGTGGAGGCGGTCAGGTCCAGCAACGGGTGGCGCCGCCGGGTGTCGCGGTAGCGGCGCACCAGGACCGGGGTCGACGCCTCCAGGTACACGGTCCGCACCGATGCGCCCGATGCCCGCAGCTCCTCCGACAGCAGGGGCGCCACTGCGCCCATGTCGTCACCGGTGCCGGCGACGAGCGCCAACCTGGTGGAGCCCTCACTGAACCGGCCCAACTCGGCCACCTTGGGGATCAACTCGACGGGCATGTTGTCGATCACGAACCAGCCGAGATCCTCCAGCGTGTTCCCGACCTGGGTGCGCCCTGCACCTGACATCCCGGCTATGAGCAGTACCTCGACCACACCCCAACGCTAGCGGCGCCGGGAGCACACCGGTCCGGCCGTCCCGTGGAGCCGGGGCCTACATGCGCGTGAACGCCAGCAGCATCATCCGCGGCATGGTCGCCTGCCCGCCGAACTCAGGCGACAACGCCACGAAGCCGGCCGGCGGCGGAGGTTCCGCCATGTGCGTGAGGGTCAGCCCAGCGCCACCGCCGTATTGACGTAGTGCGACAACGGCCGGTGGTGGAACGTGATGTGACATCCTCGGCGACCGTCTCGGTGGTCGTCACCTCGGGAAGGTACGGGCCGAGCTGCCAGTACTGCTCGGGGGGATCCACCATGTGGTCGTCCACCCAGCCACTGCCGGGGGCGGAGACGATGGGATGGTTGATCACCACCAGCAGGCGGCCATCCGGGCGCAGCAGCGCGCCAGCTCCCCCAACACGCCCGCGAGGTCCGCGACGTGCTCCAACAACAGGCACGCCACGACCGCATCGACCGATGACCCGCTCAGCGCCAGTGCGGTCGCCGAGCACCGCAGGTAGAGCGGGCCGCCACCACGACGACGGGCCTCGGCCACCTGGGTCCATGACAGATCGCACCCGAGGACCGGCCATCCGAGGCCATCGGTGACCGCCCTCGCCACCTGGCCCTCCCCGGTGCCCACATCGAGCACCAGTGGCATCCGGGCGGGTCCTCCGACCTGTCGACCTCCGGCGCCGCCATCACGGCTGTGGCCCTCGAGGTGCTCGAGCAGCATCGGGATCATCAGCTCGGAGTACTCCCGGGTCGGCATCGTCGGTGAAGTTGGCCTGCCACCACCTTGCGTGACGCTCCCACTCCGACGCTGCCACCGAGTCAGTCTCCGAGACGGCTCGTGAATCAGCCTGCGACACCGCTGTGGCAGCCGGGTCCGACACCGGATCTCCCGGTGGTGGATCGTGCGACGGCCCACGACCGGGTGGCCGATCACCTGCGCGCCGCGGGCTCACGGCTCTGCGTGCAGCCGTTCGTGCCAGCCGCTGCCACGGTGTCGGGCAACCAGGAGATCTCAACCAGCGATTCGAGGTCGGCGGCCCTGACCTTCGCGACGCTGCCGAAGTGACGCAGCAGACGCTCCCGACGGCGAGGACCCAGGCCCGGCACGTCGTCGAGCTCAGAGGAGGTCATCCGCCTACCGCGCAACTGCCGGTGGTAGGCGATGGCGAAGCGGTGCGACTCGTCACGGATCCGCTTGAGCATGAACAGCGCCTCGGACCCTCGCGGCACCTCCACGGGATCCTGGCGACCCGGGACGTAGACCTGTTCGAAGCGCTTGGCGAGCGATGCCACCGGGATCTCGTCGTCCAGGCCGAGCTCGTCGAGCACGCCGGTCGCCACTCCGAGTTGGCCCTTTCCCCCGTCGACGAGGACCAGCTGGGGCGGGTAGGCGAACTTCCCACGTTCGGCTGCCGGACGGTCGCGGTCGGCAAGGTACGCGCTGAACCTGCGGTGCAGCACCTCCGCCATCGCCGCGAAGTCGTCGTTGCCTTGCACCCCTTTGATCCGGAAGCGCCGGTACTCCCCCTTCCGGGGCAGGCCGTCCTCCATCACCACCATCGACCCCACGTAGTCGGTTCCCTGGAGATGGCTCATGTCGTAGCACTCGATGCGTAGCGGCGCGGCGGGCAGCCCGAGGGCGTCCTGGAGCTCGTTGAGCGCCCTGGCTCGGGTGTTGTGATCGTTCGCACGACGCAGCCGGTGCCTCCTCAGCGCCTCTTCGGCGTTGTGGTGCACCGTGTCGGCCAGCTCGCGCTTGGGCCCACGCCTGGGGATCCGCAGCTCCACCTTGGTGCCGCGCATCTCGCCGAGCCATGCCCGGTACAGCTCGGGATCATCGGGCATCTCGGGAACCAGCACGAGCTGCGGCCACCCCATGGCGGGCTCGTCGCCGTAGAGGTTCTCCATCACCGCGCTCACCGTCTCGCTCGACGTGAGGTCGAGCACCTTGTCCAACACGAACCCGGTGCGCCCGACCACCCGGCCACGCCGCACCAGGAACACCTGCACCGACGCCTCGAGCGAGTCGCCGGCGATGCCGATCACGTCGAAGTCCTCGTTGCGTTCGGCGACGATCTGCTGACGTTCGACCGCCTTGCGCACCGTCGCGATGCGGTCCCGCAGTCGGGCGGCCTGTTCGAAGTCGAGGCCTTCGGCCGCCGAGCGCATCTCGGACTCGATGCGCTCGAGCACGGGTTGGGTGTCTCCGTCGAGGAACTCCATCAACTCGGCGACCAGCACCGCGTACTCGTCGTGGCCGATCTCGCCCACGCAGGGAGCGGAGCACTTCTCGATGTGGAACAACAGGCACGGCTTGCCCAGGCGCTCGTGGCGACGCAGCTTCGCGTCCGAACATGTACGGATCGGGAACGTGCGGAGCAGCTCGTCGAGGGTGTCGCGGATGGCGTACGCGTGGGCATAGGGCCCGAAATAGCGGGTGCCCTTGCGCTTGCGGCCGCGCATCACCATCGCCCTGGGCCACTCGTCGGACAGGGTGACCGCCAGGTACGGATAGGACTTGTCGTCCACCAGCCGCACGTTGAACCGTGGTCTGTGCTCTTTGATGAGGGAGTACTCCAACATGAGAGCCTCGACCTCGTTGCGCACCTGTATCCACTCGACGGTCTCGGCTGTCTGCACCATCTGGGCGGTGCGCGCCGGCAGCGTGCGGGGATCGGCGAAGTAGTTGGCGAGACGCTGGCGCAGCGACTTGGCCTTGCCCACGTAGATCACGCGGCCGTCTGCGTCCTTGAACTGGTAGCTGCCGGGTGTGTCGGGGATCGTTCCCGCCGGTGGACGCTCGACCATCGTGTCGACCGTACCCCGGCGCCGACAGCGCCTACGGGCAGGGGCGCGGGTTCAGGAAGAAGTCGCACTCCTGCAGTGCGCGTGGTCCCACGTCGGGCTGATCGTCACGGACCACGGCCGGACGCACCGCTGTGCCGTCGGGCCAGGTGCCCGTGTAGGTGAAGTCCGTGTCGCAGAACCGACCGGACAAGGCGCACGCGGCAGTGGCGTCCGCGATCCGGTAGGTAACCCAGCGGTCCAGGTTGTCGGTGGAGATGGTGCCCACACCACCGACGAGCTCGACGCTGACGGGCCCCAGATGGTCGGCTTCCAGCGGGGGGCGGTGCGAACGGTCCGAGTAGACCATCACGTGCTGCTTCTGGGATTCGGGGAGGTCCAACGCCGAATAGACCTCGTTGCCGATGCGGGCGTCGACGAAGTAGTCGTATTGGTAGTTGACCATCACGAAGCGCAGGTGGTCGGGCATCTCGATCGTGCCGGTACCGACCTTCATCGCGTACCAGGGGGCGAAATCCACCGCCCAGAACGCGTCGGCGCCCCAACCACGGTCGTGGATCCCTGGACCAACCAGGGCAGCATCCCCCGCCGAACGAATGGCCTATGACCCCCGACCTTCGACAGGTCCATGCGGTCGCTCCATTGCGTGGCCTGCACGAACCCGTCACCGACCACCTTGTACTGGTGATCGACGTTGAACTCCGCTGTGTAGCCGGGGAAGACCACCACGTACCCCTGGCTCACCAGATGGCGGACCAGGCCTTCGTAGCCGGCCACGAAGTTGCCCAGGTAGCCGTGCGCGATCAGCACAACTGGACGTTCGTCGTCGGAGCAGTTGCCACCGTCGGGCGCCGGCTGGTCGCCGGTCGGTTCGGCGACGGTGAGCGCATGTCGCCAGTCCACCCGGTTGACCAGGTCGGTCGTGGCGGTACCGCACGGACCTGGCGCTCCCGGTTCGCCTGCCGGCACCTCCACGACGGGTGCCGGGGTGCATGCTGCCAGCAGCACGAGGCAGACGCTGGACACCACTGCTCCCACCACGACACGTGGACGTGTGGCCATTGCACTCATGACTTCCCCCAATTCGGATCTCGGCCGCTCCAGGAGCCTGCCCGGACCAGTCCCGCCGGTCCCACCACGTCAATCCTCGCGCAGATCGGGCGCCTCCGCCTCGACGAGCCCGCCATCGGGTCGAGCCGAGGCCGTCGCTGTCGGCACCAATGTCGGCAGCGACCCGGCGGCCAACAACCCGACGACCCAGCCCGCCATGACCGTGAATACCACCCGAGTGTGAGCGAGCGGCCCGACCGCCACCGACCACCACCGCCACGGCGAAGCTCACCGCCCAGAAGCGCACACGCTGCGCCGTGTCCGGTCTGGCCGTCCGCGCTCGCCGGACGTCCTCGCATCCGTACCACCGTTCGAGCAAGCGGTGTCGGCCGATGTACCAGAAGATCAGCAGGCCCACCACCGAAGCAACACTGTGGCCCACGTACTGCAGGGCCCGGGCAGCGCTCACCGCGCTGCGGAACGGCATCGCAACCCAGTGTCGGTCGAGATGCAACCAGCGTGCGCCCCAACCTGGATCGTGCGTGAATGCGTCTATCACGATGTGGCTCACCGCTCCGATGACCGCGGAACCCACTGAGATGGCCGCCAGCGGCCTGCGCCCGCCGATGACCGCGTATGAGTGCAGGCGCATTCCACCCAGATCGGGCAACTGGGGAAAGACCGACGCGCCGGCCCTGCGACGCAGCAGCGTCGCGATCAACACCGAGACCGGGACCACCAGGAGGAGCGCAGTGAACGTGTGGCTCCACAGCCCGACGAAGGGGTACAGCAGATCCGGGACGACGGAGCCCACGCACAACGCCGTCGCGTCGAACCAGTCAGGCCGCCAGAGCTTCAGCGGCAGGACAGGCACCTGATGCGCAGGGATCGTGAGTGGAATGACAGTGCCCCCCTCAACTCGAGACGCCAGGATAGGGCAACTCACGGAATCTTCCCGAGCGGGATGCTGTTGTTCACCCTCAGAAGCGTCTAGCGTGGAAGCTGCCGGCCTGGCATCCGGCACCATATGCTTCCGAGGCCGACATACCCGTGGCGCGGCGACCAGGCTGCCCCCACCGGCCAATGATCGGGAGCCCTCACCGTTGCGCACCGTCTTGGTTGCACGGCGCGCAACACCAAGGAGGTCATCTGAGATGTTGCGCCTACAAGCCGGCCTGCCACCGGAGTACACCGACGCGTCCCCCGACGAGCTGGCGGCTCGGATCGCCGCCGCCAAGACGACGTTGGGTGACCGGCTGTTCGTCCTCGGCCACCACTACCAGCGACGAGATCATGCGCTGGGCCGACGCAAGAGGCGACAGCTTCGGCCTGTCGGTGCTCGCCCGGCAACGCCCCGAAGCCGACTACATCGTGTTCTGTGGCGTCCACTTCATGGCCGAGTCCGCCGACATCCTCACCGGTGACCACCAGCAGGTGATCCTTCCGGATCTCAACGCGGGGTGCTCGATGGCGGACATGGCCGACATCGATTCGGTCGAGGAGGCCTGGGACGCCATCGCCGACGTCTCCGACATCAGCGACGTCCTTCCGATCACCTACATGAACTCCTCGGCGGACCTGAAGGCCTTCGTGGGTGCGCACGGAGGCGCTGTCTGCACTTCGAGCAACGCCCGTGCGGTCCTGGAATGGGCCTTCAACGACCCCGCGGGGCCTGGAGCACATCAGGTGCTGTTCTTCCCCGACCAGCACCTTGGCCGCAACACCGGCATGGCCATGGGCTTCACCGAGGCCGACATGGCGGTGTGGAATCCCCGCGAGGAGCTCGGTGGCCTGGAGGAGGCCGAGGTCAAGCAGGCACGCTTCCTGCTGTGGAAGGGGCACTGCTCGGTCCACCAGCGCTTCCGGCCCGAGCACATCGAGGCGTTCCGAGCCGAGCACCCCGACGGGATCGTGGTCACGCATCCCGAGTGCAGCTACGAGGTGTGCTCGCTCGCCGACAGCGTCGGTTCGACCGAGTTCATCGTGAAGGCCATCGCCGCCGCCCCGGAGGGTTCGGTGATCGGTGTCGGCACCGAGATCCACCTCGTGAACCGGCTCAACGACGAGACACCCGACAAGACGGTGGTGTCACTCGATCCACTGGTGTGTCCGTGTTCGACGATGTTCCGCATCGACGCTCCCCACCTGGCGTGGACCCTCGAGAACCTGGTGGAGGGCAACGTGTGCAACCGAATCACGGTGCCCCCGGATGTGGCGACCGACGCGAAGCTGGCGCTCGACCGGATGCTCGCGATCACCTGAGCGTCATGCCCGGCCACCGGCAGGCGGATCCTCGCCCGCGCGGATCCGTTGCGGGAGTCCCGTTCAGGAGGTGCCCAGGTACAGCAGGCGGAATCCCGCAGTGCGCATCGCCCGTGTGACGCGCCTTGTGGTATCGCCGTCGAAGCACCGACGCCCGTCGAGCGAGGCGAGCACCTCGGCGTCCACGCGTTCAAGGCTCGTGAGGCGAACCAGGATCGTTCCCGCCAGGCAGTCCACCTCGCGCACGCCACGCATCACCTCGATGTCCCAGTGCTCGGAGGGGCTGACGATCGCCGTGCGCACACGGCGGGGATGGGTCGTCCACTGGTTCCCGCGCACCGACCATCCGACGGCGGCCGCCAGTGGCACCGCGGATATGACCTCCATCGCCCGAAGGGCCTCCTGGTCGTTGGGCCTGATGTGGCCGTACATCCACGCGAACTCCCCGGTCCGTTCCACCCGCTGGGGGAACGCAGAGCCGGCCGCTGGAGCACGACTCGGCAGCGTCCGCGTCGCCACCTGCAACGTCGCAACCCCACCCGGGTCGGACACACCGAACACGGGTGACGGCTGCTCGCGGCGCGATCGGTGATCGTCCATGGAGTATGCATCGGCAAACACGGTCGCGACCTGAGACAACTTGACGCGTGGAAACAGGGGCCGGTCCGACCCGTGGGAAGCCGACCGACGTAGCGCAACCTGTGTGGATGCGGCCCGGGTGAAGGTGGCGGGGCGCAGGGCCGGGCCCTACGACAGGTCCAGCAGCGGCGCCAGGAACCGTCCCGTGTAGCTGTGCGACACCTCCGCCACCTGCTCCGGGGAGCCCTCGGCCACCACCGAGCCCCCACCCACCCCCGCCCTCGGGTCCGAGGTCGATGATCCAGTCGGCGGTCTTGATCACGTCCAGGTTGTGCTCGATCACCACCACGCTGTTGCCGGCGTCCACGAGCCGGCCGAGCACCGTGAGGAGCTTGCGGATGTCCTCGAAGTGCAGTCCCGTGGTCGGCTCGTCCAGCAGGTACATCGTGTGACCGGTGGAACGCTTGGCCAGCTCGGAGGCGAGCTTCACACGCTGCGCCTCGCCGCCCGAGAGCGTCGTGGCCGGCTGGCCCAGGCGTATGTAGCCGAGTCCGACGTCGACGAGGGTCTGCATGTGCCGGGCGATCGCCGGCTGGTTCGAGAAGAACTCCAGCGCCTCCTCACATGGCAGGTCCAGCACCTCTGAGATGTTGAGCCCCTTGAAGGTGATGTCCAGGGTGTCGCGGTTGTAGCGGGCACCCTTGCACACCTCGCACGGCACGTAGATGTCGGGCAGGAAGTGCATCTCGATCTTGATGGTGCCGTCACCCGAACAGGCCTCGCACCGGCCGCCCTTGACGTTGAAGCTGAAGCGACCGGGCAGGTAGCCGCGCACCTTCGATTCGTTCGTCTTGGCGAACAGCTTGCGGATGTGGTCGAACACCCCGGTGTAGGTGGCCGGGTTCGACCGCGGCGTGCGCCCGATCGGCGACTGGTCGATGTTGATCACCTTGTCCAGCTGACCGATGCCCTCGATGCGACGATGGAGCCTGGGGGCACCTTCGAGGC
The DNA here is from genome assembly GCA_027493675.1 of Microthrixaceae bacterium. Classification (GTDB taxonomy): domain Bacteria; phylum Actinomycetota; class Acidimicrobiia; order Acidimicrobiales; family Microtrichaceae; genus JAMLGJ01. The sequence continues at coordinate 19,411 of JAOSKI010000023.1, forward strand.
CGTAGACGTGCTGCATCAGCGAACGCAACAGGATGTCGTTCACGAGCGTGGACTTGCCCGAACCCGAGACCCCGGTGACCGCCACGAAGCAGCCAAGAGGGATCTCCACGTCGATGTCGGTCAGGTTGTGCTCCCTCGCGCCCACCACCTTGAGGCGCTCGTCGCCGGGCTGCCTTCGCTGCTGTGGCAGCGGGATCACCCGCTTGCCCGACAGGTACTGGCCGGTGATGGACCGCTTCGCCTTCTCGAGTTGTGCGACGGTGCCCGAGTGCACCACCTCACCGCCGTGCTCCCCCGCGCCCGGGCCGATGTCGACCACGTGGTCGGCCACGCGGATCGTGTCCTCGTCGTGCTCGACCACCAGCACCGTGTTGCCAAGGTCGCGCAGACGCTCGAGGGTCTCGATGAGCCGGTGGTTGTCACGTTGGTGGAGGCCGATCGAAGGCTCATCGAGCACGTAGAGGACGCCGACCAGGCCCGAGCCGATCTGCGATGCGAGTCGTATTCGTTGCGCCTCACCCCCCGAGAGCGTGGCAGCGGAGCGTTCAAGGTCGAGGTAATCGAGACCCACGTCGCAGAGGAACTGGAGCCGGGCGTTGATCTCCTTGAGGATCCGATCCGCTATGAGCGCCTGACGGTCGTCGAGCTCCAGATCGAGGAGGCACTTCGTGGTCTCGGCTATCGACAGCGAGCAGAGCTCGTGCATGTTGAGCCCACCGACGGTGACCGCCAGGGCGAGCGGGTTCAGGCGGGCGCCGTCACAGGTCCCACAGGGCACCTGGCGCATGTAGCCCTCGATCGCCTCACGCGCCGAGTCGCTCTCGGATTCGGCGTGACGCCGCTTGAGGTACGGGATCACCCCTTCGTACTTGGCCGTGTAGGTACGTGTGCGGCCGTAGCGGTTGCGGAACCGCACCTGCACCTTCTCCGCGCCCGGCAGACCGTGCAACAGGATCCTCTGGTGCTTCTTCGGCAGCTTCGCGAACGGCGTGGCGTACTCGATCCCCTCGTCCTCGCAGACCGATTCGAGAAGGCGGTGGAAGTACTTGGCATGCCCCGACGCCCACGGGGCCAGCGCACCCGCCTCGACTGACAGGTCGGGATCGGGCACCACCAGTTCGGGGTCGACCTCGAAGGTGGTGCCCAGTCCGTCGCACACCGTGCATGCGCCGTAGGGCGAGTTGAACGAGAAGTTGCGGGGCGCAAGCTCCTCGAAGCTCTTGCCGTCCGATGGTCGCGACAGGCTCTCGGAGAACGTGAACATCTCGGGCTCGCCATCCTCGTCGGGTCGGGGCACGATCTCGACCTGCGCCACACCCTCGGCCAGGTTCAACGCCGTCTCCATGGAGTCGGTGAGGCGCTCTCTCTCGATGCCTTCACGAAGCACCAACCGGTCGATCACGGCTTCGATGTGGTGGACCTCGTAGCGGGCCAGGTCGACCTCGACGGGAAGGTCGTGGAGCTCGCCGTCGATCCGGACCCGCGGGTAGCCCGACGACGCGAGGTCGGCCAGCAACTGATCGTAGGTGCCCTTTCGACTGCGCACGACGGGTGCCAGAACCTGGAACCGGGTGCCTTCGGGCATCTTCATGATCCGGTCCACGATCTGCTGGGGTGTCTGGCGGACCAGCCGCTCACCCGTCTCGGGGTCGTGCGGGATGCCCACCCGGGCGAACAGCAGGCGCAGGTAGTCGTAGACCTCGGTGACCGTGCCCACGGTCGACCGGGGATTGCGTGAGGCCGACTTCTGGTCGATCGAGATGGCGGGTGAGAGGCCCTCGATCACGTCCACGTCGGGCTTGTCCATCTGACCGAGGAACTGACGGGCGTAGGCGGAAAGGGACTCGACGTAGCGTCGCTGGCCCTCGGCGTAGATCGTGTCGAAGGCCAACGACGACTTGCCCGAGCCGGACAGCCCGGTGAACACGATCAGGCGGTCGCGGGGCAGGTCCAGATCGATGTCACGGAGGTTGTGCTCCCTCGCCCCCCGGATCACGATCCGGTCGTCGCGGGCTCTGCCGGAGCGTGCGGCTGCCATCGCATGGACACTAGTACGCCCGCGCAAGTCGCCCCGAACACGTGTTCCCCCCTCCCGATCCTCCCTACCCCTGGTTCTGCATGGTGTAGGCGTGGCGCACAGCGCCACGCACACCACACAGAACGGCTGAGGACGGCGGGGAGAGGGGCGTTCCATCGAGGTACGGCATACTGGGACTATGGCCTCGAGCACTGGCGTGCTGTTCCGCGTCACCACCTTCGGAGAGTCCCACGGCGGCGCGGTCGGCTGCGTGGTGGACGGCTGCCCTCCCCTTCTGGCGCTCGGCGAGGGTGACATCCAGCCCGACCTCGACCGGAGGCGCCCGGGCCAGAGCCGGCTCGTGACCCAGCGCGACGAGACCGACACCGTCGAGATCCTCTCCGGTGTCGACGACGGCCACACGATCGGCTCGCCGATCGCGATGATCGTGCGCAACTCCGACCAGCGCCCGGGGGCCTACGACCACATGGCGGACCTCTACCGGCCCTCCCACGCCGACTGGAGCACCGAGGCGAAGTACGGCACCCGGGCGGTCGCCGGCGGCGGACGAGCGTCGGCCCGCGAGACGATCGGCGCGCTGCCGCCGGCGCAGTGGCCCGTAGGCTGCTCGCCGAACGCGCCCGGATCGAGGTCCTCGCATGGGTGCAGAGCGTGTACGGCATCGAAGCGAGCGTCGAGGCCGACCGCGTGACCCGGGAGACGGTGGAATCCGACCCCACCAGGTGTCCGGACCCCGAAGCGGCGCGGAACATCACCGCCGCCATCGATGCGGCCCGGCGCGACGGCGACCCCCGGCGGTGTGATCACCTGCGTCGCCGGCAACGTGCCCGCCGGGCTGGGTGGAGCCGGTGTTCGACAAACTCGAAGCCGACCTGGCCAAGGCGGTCATGTCCCTTCCGGCCACCAAGGGGTTCGAGATCGGATCCGGCTTCGGTGCAGCGCTGATGACCGGACGCCAGCACAACGATGCCTTCGAACCGGGCCCCGACGGGCGCCCGCGTACGGTCACGAACAACTCCGGTGGCATCCAGGGTGGCATCTCCAACGGCGAGACCATCGTGATGCGGGTCGCGTTCAAGCCGACCGCCACGATCGCGTCACCCCAGCAGACCGTCACCCGCGCCGGCGAGCCCACCGTGCTGGAGGCAAAGGGACGTCACGACCCGTGCGTGTTGCCCAGGGCGGTGCCGATCGTCGAAGCAGGCGTCCTGTTGGTGCTGGCCGACCACTGGCTGCGCCAGCAGGCCATCCGCGCCGTCTGAGCCGCCCAAAGCGGTCACTCAAAGCGGTCACCCGGCTCGAAGGGCCGATCACCGGATCGGTCAGGCACCGGCCGAACGCATCTCGCGCTGTAGGTCCTTGATCTCGTCGCGGAGCCGGGCGGCCTCCTCGAAGCGGAGGTCCGCGGAGGCCTCGTGCATCTCGTCCTCCAACAAGGAGATGAGAGCACCCAGGTCCTGTGGCGCCAGGTCGGCGAACTGCTCGGCGCGGGCCTTCTCCCCGGTCGCCGCTTGCGTTTGGCGCCGGTGGGCAGCGGTGATTCACCGTCGGCGCCGCAACTCGGCGAGGATGTCGGTCACGGCCTTGCGGATCGTCTGCGGATGGATCCCGTGGTCGGTGTTGTAGGCCTGTTGCAGCCCGCGCCGGCGATTCGTCTCGGAGATCGCGCGGGTCATCGAGTCGGTCACCGCGTCGGCGTACATGACCACCTCGCCGTTCACGTTGCGGGCGGCGAGCCCGATCATCTGGATGAGCGAGCGCTCCGAGCGCAGGAAACCCTCCTTGTCGGCATCGAGGATCGCCACCAGCGACACCTCGGGGAGGTCGAGACCCTCCTCAGCAGGTTGATACCCACCAGCACGTCGTACTCGCCGAGCCGCAGGTCGCGTATCAACTCGATGCGCTGGAGCGTGTCGACCTCGGAGTGCAGGTAGCGGACCCGTACCCCCATCTCCAACAGGTAGTCGGTCAGGTCCTCGGCCATCTTCTTGGTCAAGGTGGTCACGAGCACCCGCTCGGCCGCCTCCACACGCTCACCGATGAGCGCCAGCAGGTCGTCGATCTGACCCTTGGTGGGCTTGATCAGCACCTCGGGGTCGATCAGGCCTGTCGGGCGCACGATCTGCTCCACGACGTTGGTGGACTGCTCGAGCTCCCAATCGCCCGGCGTCGCCGACAGGAAGACAGTCTGGCCCGCGCGTTGCATCCACTCCTCGAACCGCAACGGCCGGTTGTCGGCCGCCGACGGCAGGCGGAACCCGTGCTCGACGAGGTTCTCCTTGCGGGAGCGATCACCTTCGTACTGACCGTGGAGCTGCGGGATCGCCACGTGTGATTCGTCGATCACGGTCAGGTAGTCGGGAGGGAAGAAGTCGAGCAGCGTGTTGGGTGCCTCTCCCGGGGACCGGCCATCGAGCGGAGCCGAGTAGTTCTCGATCCCGTTGCAGAACCCCATCTCCTGGAGCATCTCGAGGTCGTACTCGGTCCGCATCCGCAGGCGCTGGGCCTCGAGGAGCTTCCCCTCCGCCTCGAAGTGCGCCAGGCGCTGCTGGAGCTCGTCCTCGATGCGGCCGATTGCGGCGTGCAGGCGCTCGTCGGAGGTTGCGTAGTGGGTGTTGGGGAACACCATCAGCTCCTCGAGCTGACCCACCCGCTCCCCGGTCAGGGGATCGACCACGTTGATCGCCTCGATCTCGTCACCGAAGAACTCGACCCGCACGGCTGTCTCCTCGTACGCGGGATGGATCTCCACCACGTCGCCACGCACGCGGAACTTGCCGCGCACCAGGCTCATGTCGTTGCGGTCGTACTGGAGGTCGACCAGTCGCCGAAGCACCGCCCGCTGGTCGACGGTGTCGCCCACACGCACCGCCAGCAGTCGCGACGCGTACTCCTCGGGTGAACCCAAGCCGTAGATGCAGCTGACGGAAGCGACCACGATCACGTCTCGGCGGGTCAGCAGCGCCGCGGTCGCGGAGTGTCGCAGGCGGTCGATCTCGTCGTTGACCGAGGAGTCCTTCTCGATGTAGGTGTCGCTCGAGGCGATGTAGGCCTCCGGTTGGTAGTAGTCGTAGTACGACACGAAGTACTCCACCCGGTTGTGGGGGAAGAACTCCCGGAACTCACTCGCCAGCTGCGCCGCCAGGCTCTTGTTGGGCGCCAGGATCAGCGTGGGCCGCTGCACCGCCTCGATGGTCCATGCGATCGTGGCGGACTTGCCGGACCCGGTTATCCCCAACAGCGTCTGGAACCGCTCACCGCCCTCGATCCCCTCCGCCAGCGACGCGATCGCCTTCGGCTGGTCACCGGCAGGCTCGAACGACGACACCACCTCGAAGGGCCTGACCATCCTGGGCTCAGCAGGCACACCTACGAGGTCCGCGAAGCCCGTCGGGGATCGGGTTTCGGAGCCTGATGCCATCGGGAGATCGTACAACCGGCCGGTGACAGTGCTGCTGCGGGCCGGAGGACCCGACCGGCTGCTGCGGGCCGGAGGACCCGACCGGCTGCTGCGGGCCGGAGGACCCGACCGGACGCCTACGTCGCGGGATCAACTGCCGGCAAGGCCCTGGATCCACCCCCATGCACGCTCGACCTCGGCTTCGAGATCCTCGACGCTGCCCGAGTTGTCCACCACGAAGTCGGCGAAGGCCAGGCGCTCCTCCCGGCCCATCTGCGCCTCGATACGTGCACGGGCATCGGATTCGGAGAACCCACGATGCGCCACGAGCCGCTCCACAGCCACCTCCGACGCGAGGTCGACCACGATCGTGCCGAGAATGCCCGGCCAACCGGCCTCACCCAGCAGCGGGATGTCGAGGATGACGACGTTGCCGGTGTCAGCCTGCTCCGCCACACGGCGCTCAATCTCCTGGTGAACCCTCGGATGAACGATCGCTCCGAGCTTCGCCAGTGCGTCCGGGTCGGCGAAGACGATGTCGGCCACCGCCTTGCGATCGAGCGAGCCGTCGGCGGCCACGATGCCCTCGCCGAAGCGATCGACCATCTCGTCGAACACGACAGTCCCCGGACGTTGCAGGTCGTGGACGATCCGGTCCGCGTCGATGAGCACCGCACCTCGAGCCACCAGGGCGTCGGCCACCGTCGACTTGCCTGATCCGATTCCACCGGTGAGTCCCACCAACAGCATCGCCAAACCCTAGAGCGCCGCACGACGGCAGCCATCCCGGTCGATGCCTCGGAGCAATGTTCAGTGGCCCCGGCGTGGGTGCCGATGCAGTGAGGAGACCCGTGAAGCCGAACTGGCAGCCGACCGGACCGAAACGAGCACCGCGCACCATGACCAGGAACCCGACATGACCAAAGAGCCCAGCGATCACGGGCTCTCGCCGGCCTTCTCGCCACCGCCCACCACCGATGTCACCACGGCATCCCCGCCCGATGCAGAAGCGGCTGAGCCGCCCGAGGAGAGCTCGGGCCACGGCTTCGCGCAACGGATCAAGGCCCGCCTCTCCCGTGAGATGCGCGACGCGATGATCGACCCGAGTGACCGCCCGACGGGCGACTTCGACATCGTCGCCGACCAGACGCCCAGCACCCACAGCGACCGGGTCGCCGGGTTCTCGAGCCTCATCACCGCCATGCGGCTGGCAACCGTGGCGATCTCGCTGCTGTTGGCCGCCAGCACGAACCAGCTCAGCACCGCCACACGGGCCTGGACCGCGGTGATCGTCGGCTACGCCGTGTTCCGTGCGTTCCGTCCCGTCACCTACGACGACGACGTGCGCTCGCTGTTGCGCGTCATGGGTGAGGTGGCGCTGCACGTCCTGCGGTCATCTACACCGGAGGCTGGGACTCCCCCCTCGTCTTCACGCTCCTGACCCCCATCGCGCTCGCCGGCCTGGCGAGGGGCTTCGGCTTCTCCCTGCGCATCGCCGTGGCCGCAGTGATCGCGGTGAGCTGGCCGTACGTCCTCGCTTCGGGTGACAGCCGTGAGGCACTGGTCAGCTCGGCCTCGTGGGGCTCGATCGTCCTGATCGTGGCGGTCATCTCCGGCTACGCCAGGCGGATCTCCGGCGAGGCGGTCCGTGAACGGGAGTTGGCACTCGATCGGCTCAGTCGCCTGTCGGATGCCAACACACTCCTTTCTCGCTGCATCGGGTGACACAGACACTTCCGGCGTCACTCGACCTCGACGACGTGCTCGACTCCACCCTCGGGCGGATGAAGTCGCTCGTGTCCTACGACAGCGTCGCGGTCCTCCTCTTCGACGAGACCGACGGACGTTGGGCGGTGCGCGTCATCACGGATTGCACGTCCCGCGCCGCTTCGGGGCCACCGACCTCGCACCGGGGCTGCGCCAGGCCCTCACCGAGAGCCGACCGGTGTACATCCCCAACGTTCCCGCGATCGGCGGCGGCCTCAGCGACCGTGCCGGATCGGGCATCTACACGGTCATGCCGGCCCGCGGGTCGGTCATCGGCATGATCGCCATCGAGCACTCCGACGTGGACCACTTCACTGCACGTGACGTGGAGCTCGTCGAGGGCTTCGTGGCGCCGGCTTCGTTGGCGGTCGACAACGCCAGGTGGTTCGCCCGCCTTCGGACCGTGGGAGCGGACGAGGAACGCACCCGGATCGCCCGTGACCTGCACGACCGCATCGGGCAGAGCCTCGCCTACCTTGCGTTCCAACTGGACCACATCGTGGAGCGCGACACCGCGGGCGACCCCGTGTCGGTCGAGATCGGCGAGCTCCGCGAGGACGTGCGGGGAGTCATCCGCGAGGTGCGCGACACCCTGTACGACCTTCGCACCGACGTGTCGGAGACGGTGGGCATCGGCGACGTGCTGGAGCAGTTCGTCGACCGTGTCAGCGAACGCAGCGGGCTCAACATCCTCATCGACGCCGACCGCAACGCGAGGCTTCCGCTCTTGCAGGAGCGCGAGATGTGGCGCGTCGGCCAGGAGGCGCTCGCCAACGTGGAACGACACGCACAGGCCACCGCAGTGCGGATCGTGTGGCGCTGCGACGGACAGCGGGCGCTCATCGAGGTGACCGACAACGGCATCGGGTTCGAGGCCGGCCGGGCAGGACGCCTCGATTCCTACGGGATGCTCGGCATGAGGGAGCGGGCCTCCAGCATCGGCGCCACCCTGGAGATCCTGAGCGCTCCCGGCCGCGGCACCAGGGTGCGTTGCGTGCTCGATCCGTCCAAGGACGACCCCGGGAAGCATTCCGAGGAGATCCAGAGAAACAACCAGGCGGCACTCGCCGCCGACAGCCGGACAACCGATGCCATCGGTGTCGGGAGGTGACCCATGACCGTACGACTCCTACTCGCTGACGACCACCGACTCCTACGGGGAAGGCCTCCGGCGCTCCATGAGCGACGCCGGTTTCGACGTCGTGGGCGAGGCATGTGACGGCGTGGGAGGCGATCAGGCTCGCGTCCGAGCTTACCCCCGACGTGATACTCATGGATGTGACGATGCCCAACTGCGACGGCGTGGAGGCATGTCGACAGGTGATCGAGTCCGGCACCGGCTCCCGGATCGTGATGCTCACGATGCATGCCGACCAGGAGGTCCTGGCCGATGCCATCCGCGCGGGCGCCGCGGGTTACCTGACCAAGGACTGCTCCACCCGCGAGATCGCAGAGGCGGTCCGCATGGCCGCCGAGGGCGACACGGTCCCTGTCCCCACAACTGGCGCGCCCATGCTGGACGAGGTCCGTCGACTGGACGCCCCGTTGGACATGCACTCCGAGGGGGAGCGGGTGGTGTCCAAGCGCGAGGAGGAGGTCCTGCAACTCATCGCCGACGGCTGCAGCACCCCCGAGGTCGCCTCCCAGCTCTACATCTCCCAGAAGACGGTGAAGAACCACCTCGCGCCGATCTACCAGAAGCTCGATGCGCGTGATCGCACCCAGGCGGTGCTGCAGGCGGTCCGGATGGGAATCGTCTCGCTGTCCTGAGCGCCTCGCGCCGGGTCGGTGGGTCGGACGACCCGAATTGGGCCAAAGGGCCTATTCAGGTTCCAGCCGCAGGCCGCCGATGAACCAGGCGAGGCCACACACCTCACAGCACCAGCACAACAAGCACATTCACCCAACGAGAAGCACCTACCAAGGAGTCAGACATGATGGTTCACTTCGACTACATCCGGGCATGGTTGACAGCACAGGCCCGCACCGAGCGTGGCGCATCCCTCGTGGAGTACGCACTGCTCGTGGCGCTGATCGCCGTCGCATGCATCGCTGCGATGCAGTTCCTCAAGGGCGGCATCGACGACAAGTTCTCCGAGGCCGGCAGCGAGCTGAGCTGACCGACCCGGGACATCCTCCCCCAAACACCGGAGACGGGGCCCTCAGGGGCCCCATCTCCGCGTCCGGGCGCATGTGCGTCGCCCTTGTATTGTGCAAGAGGCCCCCGGACCCACCAGAACGCATCCGGGCATCCGCGGAGGAGAACCATGGCAGTGACCGCATCCACACCGATCTCTCTGGTGAGGGGCACCTACGAGCGCTTCGAGGAGCGGATCGGTCCTGTCCGTGAGCGGTTGGGCCGCCCGCTCACGCTGGCCGAGAAGATCCTCATCGCACACCTCGACGACCCCGACGCGGAGTTCGCACGAGGCCGCACCTACAACGACCTGAGACCGGACCGGGTCGCCATGCAGGATGCAACCGCCCAGATGGCCCTGTTGCAGTTCATGACCGCGGGCCTCGACGAGGTGGAGGTGCCCACGACCGTGCACTGCGACCACCTGATCCAGGCCAAGGAGAACGGCAGGATCGACCTGCTGGCGGCCCGTGAGGGCAACTCGGAGGTCTACGACTTCCTCGAATCGGTGTCCGCCCGCTACGGGATCGGGTTCTGGAAGCCCGGTTCGGGGATCATCCACCAGGTGGTGCTCGAGCAGTACGCCTTCCCGGGCGGGATGCTGATCGGAACCGACTCCACACCCCCAACGCCGGTGGGCTCGGCATGATCGCGATCGGGGTCGGCGGGGCCGATGCGGTGGATGTGATGACCGGATTCCCGTTCAACGTGCGCTGGCCGAAGCTGATCGGAGTGCACCTCACCGGCTCGCTCAGCGGTTGGTCCTCACCCAAGGACGTGATCCTGAAGGTGTCCGACATCCTCACGGTGAAGGGGTGGCACCGGGGCGATCGTGGAGTACTTCGGCGAGGGCGCCGCCTCGATCTCAGCCACAGGCAAGGGCACGATCTGCAACATGGGCGCGGAGATCGGAGCGACCACCTCCCTTTTCCCCCACGACGACGCCATGGACCGGTACCTCCGGTCGACCGGGAGCGACGAGATCGCAGACGCCGCCGGTGCCATAGCACACCACCTGCGAGCCGACGACGAGGTGCTCGCGAACCCCGAGGCCTGCTTCGACCAGTTGATCACCATCGACCTCGACACCCTCCGCCCCACATCAACGGTCCCGCCACCCCCCCCGACCTGGCGCGGCCGGTGGGCGACCTCGGCGACGAGGCCCGCGAGCCCGGCTGGCCGATGGAGCCATCAGCCGCCCTGGTCGGCTCCTGCACCAACTCCTCCTACGAGGACATCACCCGCGCCGCGTCGATCCTGCGCGACGCCGCGGCCCACGGCCTCAAGGTGAAGACACCACTCATGATCACCCCGGCTCGGAGCAGGTGCGCGCCACCATCGAGCGCGATGGCCTGCTCGAGGTGTTCGAGAGTGCCGGCGCCACGGTGCTGGCGAACGCCTGTGGACCCTGCATCGGGCAGTGGGCCCGCCCCGGAGTCGGTGCTCTCGGAGCCCAACACGATCGTCACCTCGTACAACCGCAACTTCCCCAAGCGCAACGACGGATCGGCCAACACCCTGGCGTTCGTGACCTCGCCGGAGACCGTGGTCGCTCTGGCTCTGGCCGGCACGCTCGACTTCGATCCGCTCAGCGACACGCTCGTGAACGACGCCGGCGAGGAGGTGCACCTCACCGAACCCGTGGGGGAGGAGCTCCCCGCACTCGGCTTCACACCCGGTGAGTCCGGCTTCGTCGCACCGCCCGAGGACGGTTCGGGCATCGAGGTCACCGTGTCGCCCGACTCCGAGCGCCTTCAGCTCCTCACCCCGTTCGAACCTTGGGACGGCGAGGACTACACCGACCTGCCCATGCTCCTCAAAGCACGCGGCAAGTGCACGACCGACCACATCTCGATGGCCGGCCCCTGGCTCAGGTACCGGGGCCACCTCGAGAACATCTCGGGCAACCTCTTCCTCGGTGCCGTGAACGCCTTCACAGGTAGAGCCGGTGAGGGCAAGGACCAACTCGACGGGCAGACAAAGCCGTTCCCCGAGATCGCCCGTCACTACCACGAGGCCGGCCAGGCATGGGTCGCCGTGGGCGACGAGAACTGGGGCGAGGGTTCCAGCCGTGAGCACGCGGCCATGGAGCCACGATTCCGCGGAGCGAAGGCGATCATCGTCCGCAGCTTCGCCCGGATCCACGAGACGAACCTGAAGAAGCAAGGCGTCCTCGCGTTGACGTTCTCGGATCCCTCGGACTACGACCGCATCGACGAGGACGACCGCATCAACATCCTCGGCCTGGCGGAACTGGCGCCCGAGCGGCCGGTCGACTGCGAGATCTCCAAGCCCGACGGATCGACGGTCACGTTCCAGTGCACCCACACGATGAGCCCCGAGCACATCGAGTGGTTCCGCGCCGGATCGGCTCTGAACATCATCCGGAAATCGCGCCCGGTAGCCCGCACCGGCCGCATCGCGTTCGCTCCTGTTCGGAGCCGTGGTCTAGTCGGAGCCCGGTCGCCTGTCACCTTCGTGGGCAGCGGCCTCGTCCACGTCGTCCGGCACCTTCCCGTCGGGGTAGGTGGCGGCGAGCTCTTCGCTGGTCGGCTCCCGCTCGACGCGAGCCACATCCGGGAGGAGCTCCACGATCGCGGCCATCATCGCCGCGGTGTCCTCATCGAGGTCCTCGCCGCCGATGCGAACCGGTTCACCCACGTTCAACCAGACCGTCGGCGGTGAGAGCACGTTGGTGACGTTCGGCAACTTCGAGCTTCGGGGCCAGACCCTCTCGGTACCCCAGATGCCCACCGGGATGACGGGCGCACCCGTGGCATGCGCAAGCTTCATGGCACCCCAGCGTCCCTTGAGCTCTGGATCGAAGAAGGCCGGACCCCGCGGAATGGTGCCCTGGGGGCATGATGCGACCATCTCACCTGCGTTGAGGGCCTCCTCTGCGGCGTGAAGAGGCTCATCGGAGCCTGTTCCACGGTCGACCCTGATGCCACCCATCGCGGCCGCCAGGTCTCCGATCACCGGTGCGTCGAAGACCTCCTTCTTGCCCAGGAAGCGCAGGGGCCGTCCCCGCCGGCTGAGCAGGTACCCGATGGCCAGCGGATCGAAGTAGCTCCGGTGGTTGGCGACCAGGATCGCCTTGCCATGCAGCGGAAGTCGCTCGATGCCCGAGATCTCGAAGCGCACGTACGGGAACATCTGCGGGCGCACCATCATCTGAAGGGCGTTCTGAGGTTCGACTCCGAGGAACTTGGGCACCCCCTTTGGCACGTCGAGGTGAACCACCGGCCAACGCCGCAGGGTCGCCACGCCGAGCATCCGGGGTCGGGGTTGACCGCTGTGGGGTGCCCCACGATCGACAGCAACGGTACGTCGTAGAAGCTGTCGGAATAGCCGTAGGAGGCGTCGAGGTCGACATCGTTGAGCTCGGCCCACTCGGCGACCGCACGCGCCTTGTCCTTGCCCCACACGAACAACCCGTCGATGGTGCCGTCATAGTGCCCGTCCACTACGCCGTACCGGGTTGCCACGACGTCGTCGAACCCGAGTGCATCGGCGAGCGGGCGCACGAGGTCCTCCGGTGTGGTTGTCGCCATCACGAGCCTGCGACCGGCCTCGCGGTGCTGGTCGAACAACGGCCTGGCATACGGCACCACCGATTCCACCAGGGACTCCGCCGCCATGGCAGCCGCCTTGCGCACCAGGTCGAGGCTCCACCCCTTGGCCATCCGGGCGCCCTGGCGGCTGACCAGCATCGCAGGCCGTGTCTCACCGATGGCGTTGAACACCTTGAAGACCATCGTCTCGATTGGACTCGGCTCACCCGAGATGAGGCCCACGTGGCGCAGCGCCTCGCCGATGTAGGGACCGGAGGCCCCGGTGAGCAGCGTGCGGTCCAGGTCGAAGAACGCCACGCCGCGTTCTGTAGGCCGTCGCTTCGGTTCGGTCGGGTCCTCGTCGGAGCGTGTCGGCATCGCTCCGACGCTACCCGCGTCGGTGCCCGAGCGCGCCCGCGGGCAGGCCGAACCCGACAGGACAAGGGCCTGGTCAACAGGCTTGGCAGAAAAAGGCTGAAGGACCGGCGGGGGCACCGGTCCTTCAGCAAGTGCGACTGGGTTGGGGGCAACTCCAGTTCGCATCCCGAGGGGGTCTTAGGGGAAGTGACCGCACCCTCGGGCGTTATGTTGTGATACTCACGATAGACAGTTGCAAGCAATCAGTCAACGACATAGGTGTGATATCTAGTATCGTTTCTTCCGATGGATCGAAAGCAACTCCGCACCCTGCTCGCAGTGGCCGAACACCGCTCCTTCTCAGCGGCGGCAGTGGCCCTGGGAACCGTGCAGTCCAACGTATCGGCACACGTCAGTCGCCTTGAGGACGAACTCGGTGTGACCCTCATCGACAGGGCGACCACCGAACCGACCGAAGAGGGCCTCGTGGTGCTGGAACGCGCCAGGCGCATCGAGGGCGAGTTCGACTCCCTGTCCTCGGACCTTGCCTACCTGCGCGACGTGGTGGTCGGCACGGTTCGCCTCGGCGTGATCGGCACGACGGCCCGCTGGTTGGTCCCACCACTGCTGAAGGCCGCGTGGAACGAGTACCCGGAGGTGCGCGTGATCGTGCTGGACGCCCCCTCGAGCGTGCTCGTCACAGGCATCACCACCGGAGCGATCGACCTGGGTGTGGTGAACCTGCCGATCGAGCATCCCGACATCCGTGTGGATCCGCTGTTCACCGAGGACCGCATCCTGATCGCCCCAGAGGGTCACCCACTGCACGGCCGTTCCGAGGTGAGCCTGGAGGAGCTCGCCGAGCACGACCTGCTGCTGGAGGCGCCCGGCACCGCCTTCCGTGACGTACTCGACACCGCAGCGGCCGAAGCCGGAGTGCAGCTCCGAGCGCGCGCCGAGTTCGACGGGATGCGCCTGCTGGCAAGCCTCGCCTTCGCTGGATTCGGCGCAGGCGTCGTGCCTGCCTCCGCCATCCCCACCGATCTTGGTGGCGCATGGCGGGCAATTCCGGTCGTCGGCGTGCCCAGGAGGAAGGTGGGGCTCATCAGCGCCCACCGGGCGATGCCGTCTGCCGCGGCCAGGATGATCGGGCAGTTGGTTACACGCGTGGTTGCCGAAAGGGACTCACGTGAACCGACGATCACAGCGGATGTGACCACACCCGAGAGCCCCGCTGCGCGTGGGTGAGCGACACGCATCGAGGCCGGGATCAGCGCCCCTGGAGACTCCGACTCCACCGGGCCGACCGTGCAGCGCCGCGGCATGTCGGGCATCCCCCTTGGAGCACCTAGAATGGCTGGGTACCGCCCCCAGGAGAAAACGTGCCCGAGACGATCACGATCACCGACAACCGCAACGGCGACAGCATCGAGATCCCCATCGACCGAGGTGGGGTGGATGCCGGGAACTGGGGCAAGCTCCTGCCCGGGGTGTGGTTCCACGACCCGTCGTTCGGCGCCACGTCCGCCGCAGCATCAGCGATCACCGAGCTCGACGGCGCGAACGGAATCCTTCGCTACCGCGGGTATCCGATCGACCAGCTCGCCGAGCAGTCGAGCTACCTCGAAGTCGCCTACCTCCTCATCCACGGTGAGCTCCCCACCGCGCAGGAGTTCGAGGCGTGGCGCTACGAGATCACCCACCACACCTTCATCCACGAGAACGTCCGCAAGCGGTTCATGGAGGGTTTCCACCACGACGCCCACCCGATGGGGATCCTGATCTCCACTGTCGCCGCGCTGTCCACCTTCTACCCGAACGCGAAGGACATCGAGGACCGCGACGTGCTCATGAAGCAGGTCGTCCGCCTGATCGCCAAGATGCCCACCCTCGCGGCGGGCGCCTACCGCCACAGCGTGGGGATGCCGTTCGTCTACCCCGACAACAGCCTCGACTTCGCGGCCAACTTCCTGTCCATGATGTGGAAGACCGCCGAGCCGCGCTACGAGGCCAACCCGGTGCTCGCAAGGGCTCTCGACGTGTTGTTCGTGCTGCATGCGGACCACGAGCAGAACTGTTCCACGACCGCCATGCGCACCGTCGGCTCCTCACACGCCGATCCGTACATCTCGACCGCGGCGGCCGCCAGCGCCCTGTACGGGCCCCGCCATGGAGGTGCGAACGAGGCCGTGATCAGGATGCTGGGCGAGATCGGAAGCATCGACAACGTGGCGTCCTACGTCGAGAAGGTCAAGCGCGGCGAAGCCCGTCTGCAGGGATTCGGGCACCGCGTGTACAAGAACTACGACCCCAGGGCGAAGATCATCAAGCAGACCGCGTACGAGGTCTTCGAGGTGACCGGCAAGAGCCCGCTGCTCGACCTTGCCCTCGCGCTGGAAGAGGTCGCTCTCAGCGACGACTACTTCATCAGTCGCAAGCTGTATCCCAACGTGGACTTCTACTCGGGCCTCATCTACCAGGCGATGGGCTTCCCGATGGAGATGTTCACCGTGCTCTTCGCCATCCCCCGCACCGCGGGCTGGCTGTCGCACTACATGGAGTTGCTCGACCAGGACAGCCGGATCTACCGACCCCGCCAGATCTACACCGGTGCCGACGAACGCGACTACGTACCGATAGTCGCTCGCTGAGAGGCGCTGCGTACCTCGCGCACGCGTACCTCAGAGCTCCAGCAGCACCTTGCCGATGTTCGCGTTGGTGGCCACGTATGCGTGCGCCTCTGCCACGTCCCACAAGGACATCCGGCGGTCGATGACGGGTACCAGCGCCCCTGCCTCGAACGCCGGCAGCAGATCGTGCGCACAGCGGCGGGTGATGGCGATCTTCTCCTCCAGGGACGGGCTCGCAGCACGGTCCCGATCAACGACACCCGGCGTGGCAAAAGCTCGCCGACGGGCACCGTCGCCTTGCCGCCCCCCATGATGCCCACCTGCACGATGCGGCCTCCCACCGCGCAGGCCGCGATGTTGCGGGCAACGTAGTCACCGCCGATGACGTCGAGCACCACGTCCACTCCCTGCCACCGGTCGCCTCGCCCACTCGGGCCACGAAGTCCTGCGAGCCGTAGTCGACCACCACGTCGGCACCCAGCGCCTCACATGCGGCGACCTTGCTCGTGGAACACGTCACCACCACCTGGGCACCGAGCGCCTTGCAGATCTGGATCGCCGCGGTTCCGACCCCGGAGCCACCGGCGTGCACCAGTGCCCAACCACCCAGGGTCAACCCGCCCTGGAGCACCAGCGCGTCATACGCGGTGATGAACACCTCCGGTACCCCACCGGCGTCCGGTAGGCCAACCACATCGGGTACCGCCATCACCTGGCGCTCGTGGATCACGAGGCGCTCGGCATAGGCGCCCCCGGTCACCACCCCCATGACCACGTCGCCGGGGTGCCACTCGGTCACCCTCGATCCGGTGACGGCAACTCGCCCGGCGAACTCGAGCCCTGGGATCTCGTGGTCGGCAGGTGGACCTGGCTCAGGGTACAGGCCCATGCGTTGGAGCAGATCGGCTCGATTGACTGCGGTGGCCGCCACGTCCACCAGGACCTCCTCGGGTGCCGGCGCGGGATCCGGCACCTCCTTCACGGTGAGCACCTCGGGACCGCCATGGGACTCCAACACGATTGCACGCATGGGTCGGGACTGTACCCGGCCGCAGGTACCAGTCAGGATGGTCCCGTGTCCTCGCCTGGTGCCTCGCAGCAACACGTCACCGACCTCACCACCTTCAGCTCCACTTCCGAGCGGACCAACACAGGGTCGCCGTCCACGAAACCTGATTCGGGCCTACCGGGATGAGCCTCGACCTCTCAGTCCCGCCATTCATCGAAGATCTCTCGGCACAGGCCAAAGAGGTTGCCCTGGCGGCCACGGTGGACAGGCCACTGAGGGAGGATTCCTGGCTCATCGGCACCTCCCGGGAGTTCTCATTGGAACTGGGATCGCGCGGCTGGCTGGGCATGACATGGCCGACCCAGTGGGGTGGCCACGAGCGCACGCCACTGGAGCGCTTCGCTGTGTTCGAGGCGCTGATCTCCCATGGTGCGCCCATCGCGACCAGTTGGTTCGCCGACCGCCAGATCGGTCCCACCCTGCTGCAGTTCGGCAACGACGACCAACGCCGCCGCTGGCTTCCCGACATCGCAGCAGGTCGCTCCGCCTGGTGCATCGGCATGAGCGAACCAGATGCCGGGAGCGATGTGGCGTCCATCCGCACCAGGGCCACACACACGGGCAGCGCGTCCGATGCACCGTGGAGGATCTCGGGCACGAAGGTCTGGACATCGGGTGCCACAGAAGCCGACTGGTGCTACCTGGTGGCTCGCAGCGATCCGGATGCACCACCGCACGCCGGGCTCTCGGAGTTCGTGCTCGACATGTCCTCGGCGGGGATCGAAGTGCGCAGGATCACCGATGCGACAGGCAACGACCACTTCTGCGAGGTCATCCTCGATGATGTCGAGGTTCCCGCGGAGAACCTGGTCGGCACCCCCAACGGGAGCTTCGCCCAGGTGATGCGACAGATGGAGCACGAGCGAGGTGGCATCGACCGGCTCGTGTCGAACCGTGCGCTGTACCTGGATACCCGTCGGGTGATCGACGAACCAACGGAGCTGCAACGCCAGGAGATCGCCCGCATCGAGACCGGGTATCGCATCGGACGTCTGATGGTGCTTCGCGAGGTGATGGGGCAGGCCCCACGGGGATGGTCGTCTATCACCAAGACCTTCTGCACCGAGTTCGAACAGCGTGTGGCATCCTTCTGCGCATCGGTTGCCGGCCCTGATGCGCTGCTGTGGAACCGGGTGTCGCGCGGTGTGTGCTATGCCCCTGCATACACCCTCATGGGCGGCACCACCCAGATCCTGCGCACCATCATGTCCGATCGGATCCTCGGCCTACCGAGGCGGTGAGCTTCAGGCGAGTTGTCGCACAGGTAGGTCGTCGGCCGGGGCACGCAGTTCGATGCTCACATCGGCCACCCACGCTCCTCGTACCGAGGCGACCACCGGATCCGCTATCAGGGTGGCGACCTCCTCGGTGTGCTCCACCAGGTTCGCCAGCCGTTGCACAACCCGATCAGAGCGACACGGTCCAGCGGATCGGTGAGGGCGGCGCCCCAGTGCGCTGGAGGCGACCAGCGACCTGGTGTCCGCGAGCGTCAACGGCAGGTACCCGAGCTCTGGGCCGTCCAACGCCGAAGCGGGGCCACCGAGACCGACTTCGATGGTGGTGGCCGATGGGGTACGCCGGATCGTGATCGCTGCGTCCACCCCGCGCTCGATGAACCGCTGCACCACCATCGGGTGCATCTCCGGACCGGATCGCCTCCGCCATGCGGACCCAGGTCCGACGCAGGTCGGCTTCGTCGGCGAGGTCTATCGCCACGCCGGAAACCGCAGAACGGGTACGGCGGTCACGCCGTTCTGCCTTGAGTGCCACCGGCCATCCGATCCGATCCACGGCTGCCACCGCTTCGTCCACGTCGGCCACGACGACGCGCTCGGCCATACCCACGTTGAACGCGGAGAGGAGGGCCTCCTGTCCATGGATGTCGAGCATCACCGAGTCACCGGTCTCCACCCCGTCCAGCGCCGCCTCGATCACATCGCGACCGCGGGCGATGTCATCGCTGGTCGTGGTGTCGACCTGCACCCCCGGTTCAACCTGACCCATTCTCCATAGGCGGCCAAGCGCCCCATGGCCTTGGCCGGATGGTCAGGGAACGAGAAGACCGGCACATGACGCGAGCCATCCTCGTCGGCCACGCGAGGTACCTCGTCGGCCCCCGGCATCGCGGCTGCGAAGCAGATCTCAGGATGGGCGGCGGATGCAGCTGCAACGACCTCCGAAACACCTTCGGAGCGCACCAACCGGGGCGGGGAGTGCACGACGAGGACACTGTCCACGGCGGGATCGGCACAGGCCTGCTCCAGCGCGGCTGCGTAGTCCTTCGGCGTGGCCCTGAACGACAACGTCACCTGCTCCACTGAGGCACCGCCGGGGGGACTCGGAACCTTCGATGCGTTCCCCGCCGGACTCGTGGCGCGACACCAGGACCAAGCCGGAACCCACACATGCATCGGTTGCCAAGGCGACGGCTCCCTCGGAGTTGCCGATCACCACGACTCCCCTGCCCCTGGCACAGGCTGATCGGCGAGTATGCGTCCGATGTCGACGAGTTGCTCCAACGTACCGACGCTGATCATCCCCGTCTGGCGTGTGAGAGCAGCAACCCTACGGCGTGTCAGCGCAACGTCATCACCCGCTCCGACCAGCAGATGCCCGAGCACGGCCACCGGCTTGGCCAGGGATGCTGCCCGGGCGGCCCTCAGCATCGCGACCCCAGGACCGAGGACCGCAGGTAGAGCAACACCGCGGAAGTGCAGTCGTCGCCGGTCCAGAAGCTCCAACATGTCGACGGCTCCCACATCCAGGCCACCGCCACCGGCCACGAAGGTCGAAACGCCCATCTCGCGGCGTTGGGCCTTCTCGAGGATCGCGGCAGCGAGCGTGCCCGACTCTGCGAGCATCGCCACCGGCCCGGGCGGCGGCTGCGACGGCGCGATCGTCGCGTGGAGACGCACCGAGGAATCGGTGTTGAGGATACCGAGGCAGTCCGGGCCGAGGATCCGCACCCGTGCCGCCGTGCGATCTCGACGATCTCGGCCTCGAGCACACCGCCGTCGAGCGCGGCGTCGGCAAATCCCGAGGACATGATCATGATCGCACCCACACCCCCACTGGCACACGATGTCACCACCCTCGGGACGAGCTCCGCCTGAACCGCCACCACCGCCAGGTCGGTGTCCTCAGGAAGCTCCCCGAGCCCCGGACCTGCGCCCGGAGGGGGCACCTCCGGGCACCGTGACCATGGTGAGACAGCCGGTGAAACCACCATCGAGGATCGCCCCGAAGACCGCCGATCCGAGCCCCTCGGGCCTGCCGCTGCCGATCACGACGACCGACGCTGGGCGGAGCAGTCGCCTGACCGTGGCCGCCTCCGCGGAACGCTCACGGTCCTCCACCGCCGCGGTCGAACGATCGGTCGGGTCGATCGCGAACGACAGTGCAACAACGCCGTCCTCGATCCGCGAGCTCACGTCGTAGCCGGCTCGCGCGAACACATTCAGCATCTTGCGGTTGTTGGGCAACGTCGAGGCGCTGAAACGGCGCAGCCCACGGTGCCAGCTGCCGCCGCCAGGTACTCCAGCATGACCGTGGCCAGGCCACGACCGTGGTGGCGATCGTCGACGAAGAACGCCACCTCCGCGGTGTCGGTACCCGAGTAGCGCTCATAGCGCGCCACCGCTATCAGCTCGTCACCTATCTCAGCCACGAACGCCATTCGATCGTGGTAGTCGATCTCGGTGAAGTGCTTCAGGTCCTTGCCACTCAGTTGCGGACGGGCCGACAGGAAGCGGAAGTAGATCGACTCGGAGGACTGCCGTTGGTGGAACTCGGCAAGAGCCGGCGCGTCGGTGGGCATGATGGGACGGACGTGCACGGTGTGACCGTCCCGAAGCACGACATCGGTCACCCAGGAGTCCGGATACGCAGGTGCGACGTCGACGCCGGTCATCGGTCGCCGGCATCCGGCCGCAGCTCGGCACCGATGAGCGCGGCCAGTTCCACGGGTCGGTCACCCTGGATGCTGTGCCCGGCTCCCTCGACCATCTCGACGACCGCATCGGGCCGGTGACGGTGCAGCTCCGCCACGTCCGCCTCGTCGGTGACAGGGCTGGCACCGCCACGCACCAGAAGGTACGGAGCGCGGGTGGTCGCCACGTCGGACCACAGCTCCTCGAGGCTGGCGAATGCCTCGGCGTCCGGCTCGGCGCGGTGGTAGTTCCACTCCCAGGTCCCGTCGGGGTTCCGGTGGGCGTTGTGCAGGATGCCGCGTCGTAGCGACTCGACGCTGCGCGTGGGGTTGAACTCCACGGTCCGCGCCAGGATCTCCCCGAAGGAGCCGAAGCTCTGTGGTCCTGCGATGAACCGGTGGATCTCACGGGCCTTGTCGAGGGTCACCCCGGGGGTGATGTCGACGATCACGAGCCTCGCCACGAGTTCGGGGGCCAATGCGGCCATCCGGTTGGCGGTGAGCCCGCCGAGGGACATGCCGACCAGCAGCACCGGTGCGTCCAGCACCCCACCCAGGGCCTCCACGAGGGTGGTCGCATTTGTGTGGGGGTCGTAGCGGGCATCCGTTCGCCATTCGGAACGCCCATGCCCCGGAAGGTCCAGCGCCAAAGCCGGTGGTTCACCGAGCGCGAGCATCACGGTGTCCCAGGTGTGGGCGTTCTGAGCGGTGCCGTGCAACAGGACCAGCCGTGGCGCTCCCGTGCCCCAGCGCAGGGCGGACACGGAGCCCTCGTGGGTCTCCAGGTGGATCCGCTCGACCTCCGGAGGGCTCCCCTGGGCCAACCCCGTGCTCGGAACGATTCTCACCGAAGTAGGCGAACTCGTCGTAGTGGAACTCTCCGGAGTCGGGATCGGTTGCATCCATCGCATGGGATTCTTCCATGAGCAGGGCGGGCATCGTCGATCAGCGGGTGTCGCGGTCACGACGCCGGCACGGGAGGATGCTGCAGCATCCCGCGCTGACTTGCCAGCGCACCCGTCAAGCCGATTGACTCTGACCGGGCGGTATCTTCTAGGGGGTTTCGTGATCCATCATCTGCAGAATCCACGGCGGGTCCTCTCCGTCGCCATGTTGTCGTGCGCGTTGATCGCCGGAGGATGCACCTCCGATTCCGACGGCGACGCCACATCCGAACCGGCAATCGCGCCTGACGCAGCGGAAGCGAACTTCGACAGCTTCACCAGCGTCGGGCAGGTGACCGTCAGCGGCGCCGACGCCGATGCGGAGATATCGCTGGTCTCCGACGACGAGGCCGTGCAGACAGCACGCACCGACGACCAGGGTGCCCTGATCTTCCGCGACGTGGAACCCGGTCGGTACAGGGTCGCCACCCCCGCCGGCGACGACCAGCAGGCCACCGGTGAGCTCACGGTACCGACCGAGGAGGAATCACTTCCGGAGGCCGAGTTCTACCAGGGGCAGACCCTTGAACCGGGCTACACGTACATCGAGACACGTGACGGCACCCAGCTCGCGGCGTCGGTGTACCTCCCCGACCCCCGGAGGACGGGCCATATCCGACGGTGGTGGAGTACTCGGGGTACGACCCGGCAAGGCCCGGCACCAACCTTCTCGAGGACAACGCGGACAAGCTCGCCGAGCTCGGGTTGAACCCCGACGAGCTCTGCAAGACCCTGGAATTCCTCTGCAATGCCCCGGCGCAGCCCAGTTCGACGATCGCTATCGCCATGGGTTACGCGGTGGTTGCCGTGAACGTACGCGGAACAGGCTGCTCGGGAGGCGCATACGACTACTTCGAACCGCTCCAGGTACTCGACGGCTACGACGTGATCGAGACCGTCGCAGCCCAGGACTGGGTATACGACCACAAGGTCGGAATGGTCGGGTTGTCCTACCCCGGCATCAGCCAGCTCTTCGTGGCGCGCTCTCAACCGCCGAGCCTGGCAGCGATCACCCCTCTGTCGGTGATGGACGACACCGTACGGGGCACCCTCACCCCCGGTGGGATCTTCAACGAGGGCTTCGCTCTCACATGGGCCGACGAGGTGCTCGGGAAGGCCGAACCCTACGGCCAGGGTTGGGAACAGGAGCTGGTCGACGACGGCGACGAGATCTGCGAGGAGAACCAGCAGTTGCGCGGCCAGAACGTGGACGTCACCGAACGCGCTCTCAGCTACACCCACTATCCGAAGGAGCTCGGTGACTGGTACAACCCGTCGTTGTTCGGCAAGGACATCACGGTGCCGATATTCCTGGCCGGGTCCTTCCAGGACGAACAGACCGGCGGCCGCTTCGCCCGTCTGTGGGGCAAGTTCCCGAACTCACCGCTGGTACGACTCAGCATGTGGAACGGGGCCCATGCGGACGGCTACGCGCCCATGAACCTCTCGGAGTGGAAGGCGTTCCTCGACCTGTACGTGGCCGATCAGATCCCGAGCATGCCGCCGATGCTCAACCTGCTGGCGCCGGTTCTCATGGACGAGGTGTTCGGAGCGAGCCTCGCCCTGGAGCCGGTTCCCTACTCCGAGTACCCGAGCGTCGAGGAGGCCCGCGCCGCGTATGAGGCCGAGAAGCCGGTGCGCCTCGTGCTGGAGTCCGGCGCCGCTGACCCCGAGCAGCCGGGAGGACCCGGGGGACCGCCGAGTACCGCTTCGACCAGTGGCCTCCCGCGGATGTGACTGCGAAGTCGTTCTACCTCGGTCCCGACGGGACGATGACCGAGGCCGAACCCACCGCAGGCGAGTCGGCCACCCGCTACAACTTCGACGCAGAGCTGGCCGAGACCGTCACCCTCCCGGGTGACAGCACCTCGGAGGCATTCCTGGCGCTGCCGGGCTACAAGTGGAACCAGGAACCCAAGGGCTCCGCGGCGGTGTTCGTGTCCGAGCCGCTGGCTGAGGACCTGGTGCTCGCCGGCGGGGCGTCGGCGGACCTGTGGATCCGCTCCAGCACACCCGAGGCGGACATCGGCGTGACGTTGTCGGAGGTGCGCCCGGATGGCAAGGAGACCTCCATCCAGGCGGGGGTGCTGAGGGGCAGCATGCGCAGGCCCGGTCCCGACGCGACCGATCTGTTCCCGGCGCAGACGGGCTACGAGGAGGACTCCGAACCGATGCCGGTGGACGAGTTCGCAGAGGCACGTGTGGAGATCTTCCCGTTCGCCCATGTGATCCGCAAGGGCTCGCGGATCCGACTCTCGGTGCACACCCCGGTGGGGACCGCCCGCGCTGGTCCTACATCGTCGCCGACGGTCAGGAGGGAGCGACGTTCGACGTCGGCCACGCCGAGGCGACTCCGTCCAAGCTCGTGCTTCCGGTCACGTCGTCGATCACCGGCTATCCGACGGACCTGCCGCCGTGCCCCGGACTGTGCGGTCAGCCTTGCCGTGACTTCGTGGAGTATGCCAACGCCGCAGCACCGTGAGGGCGAGGCGTGCAGCCGAGTCGCGATCGGCGCAGGCGGAGCAGCGGCCAGCCGCGACGACGCACCAGCAAGCGCTGGACGGTACGGCACGGAGCCGCCACTAGCCTCTGGGGTGACATGCAGGTGCGACGTTGAACGAGTGGCTCTGGTCCTACGACTCCTACGCGACGGAAAACGAAGGTCAGCGTGAGGCGCTGTGCACCCTCGGCAATGGCTACGTAGCCACCAGGGGAGCCCTGCCGGAGTGTGACGCCGACGGCATCCACTACCCCGGAACCTACCTCGCAGGCGTCTTCAACCGGCTCTCCACGGAGGTTGCCGGGCGCACCGTGGTCAACGAGAGCCTCGTGAACGCCCCCTAACTGGCTGGTGCTGCGCGTGAGGGTCCCGGGCGGCGGCTGGTTCGACCCCGAACGGACCGAGGTGTTGGAGCACCACCTGGAGCTGGACATACGTCGGGGGAGTTCACCAGACGCAGCCGCCTCCGTGACGACGACGGCCGGGTGCTTTCGATCACCCAGCGTCGTTTCGTCAGCCTCCGCGACCCGCACATCCTCGCACTGGAGACCACGGTGGTGCCCGAGAACTTCGACGGCCCCGTCGAGGTCGAGTCGGCTCTCGACGGCACCGTGACCAACTCGGGGAGTGGATCGCTACCTGTCTCTGGACACCGACCACCTGGAGCATGTGAGGTCCGGAGGGAGTCGACGACGAAGTCATCCTGTTGGAGGTGCGGACCAACGACTCGGGAGTATCCATTGCCGAAGCCGCCCGCACCCGTGGGTGTGGGTCGATGGTGATCCGGTCGATCCGGCCCGCTCGACCAGCAGCCGCCCGCGCCATGTCACCCAGCTGCTCACGATCGAGTGCACGACCGGCCAACACATCACGATCGAGAAGATCGCGGCGGTCTACACCTCGGCTGACGACGGCATCTACTCCCCCGTCGATGCAGCCACTCAGGCCGTGCAGCACGCCGAAGGCTTCGGGGAGTTGCTGGAGCGCCACGTGATCTCGTGGGCGCATGCCTGGAACCGCAGCAGCATCGAGCTCTCCGGGGATGTGGGCCATACCGCGCGGGTGCTCAACCTGCACATCTTCCACCTGCTGCAGACCGTGTCCAAGAACACCACAGACCTCGACGCCGGTGTCCCTGCGCGAGGGCTGCACGGGGAGGCCTACCGGGGTCACATCTTCTGGGACGAGTTGTTCATCTTCCCGCTGATGACGATGGCGTACCGGAGCTGACCCGGGCATTGCTGCGCTATCGGGCCCGGCGGCTCGATCGCGCCCGCCGTTCGGCCCGCGAGGCCGGGTTCGAGGGGGCGATGTACCCCTGGCAGAGCGGCAGCGACGGACGAGAGGGAGACCCAGACCCTTCACCTGAACCCCGAATCCGGGCACTGGTTGCCGCGACGCATCGCACCTCCAGCGCCACATCAACGCCGCAGTGTCGGTCAACGTGTGGAGATACTGGCAGACGACAGCGGATCTCGAGTTCCTGCGGTTCTGGGGGGCCGAGATGCTGCTCGAGATCGCCCGGTTCTGGGCGAGCGCCACCACCTACAACCATGCGCTTGACCGCTACGAGATCACCGGCGTGATGGGGCCCGACGAGTACCACGAGGGATACCCGGATCGTGACGAACCGGGCCTCGACAACAACGCCTACACGAACGTCATGGCGGTGTGGTGCCTGAGCCGCGCGTTCGACGTGCTCGAGGTGCTGCCGGGTTCACGCCGAATCGAGTTGGAGGAGAAGCTCGGCCTGACGCGGAGGAGCTGGACCATTGGGACGACATCAGCCACAAGATGCGCCTGTG
The DNA here is from genome assembly GCA_027493675.1 of Microthrixaceae bacterium. Lineage (GTDB taxonomy): Bacteria > Actinomycetota > Acidimicrobiia > Acidimicrobiales > Microtrichaceae > JAMLGJ01. Next base: position 45,540 of record JAOSKI010000023.1, read on the forward strand.
CTTCCACGGGGACCGGATCCTCAGCCAGTTCGAAGGCTACGACAACCTCGAGGAGCTCGACTGGGACGCATACCGCGAGCGCTACGGCGACATCGGACGGCTGGACCGATACTCCGAAGCCGAGGGCGATACCCCGAACCGCTACAAGCTGTCCAAGCAGGCCGACGCGCTGATGCTCTTCTACGTGCTGACCAGCGAGGAGCTGGCCGAGATCTGGGATCGCCTCGGCTACGAGCACGACGCTGAGTTCATCCCCACGCAACATCACCTACTACGAGACACGAACCTCCCACGGTTCAACCCTGAGCCGCATGGTGCACGCCTGGTTGCACAGCCGACTGGATCGCTCCAAGTCCTGGAACCTGTTCAGGGAGGCACTCGAGGCTGACATCAACAACGAGCAGAGCGGCACGACCGCGGAAGGAATACACCTCGGGGCGATGGCCGGGACCGTCGACCTCGTGCAGCGCTGCTATGGGGGGTGTGGATGCCAGATCGGATGTGCTGTATGTGAACCCTCTCCTGCCGGAGGAGCTTCACGAGGTGTGCTTCTCGATCATCTACCGGCACCAGCCGGTGAACCTTGCGATCAGCCGGGAGCGCGCCTGCGTTCGATTGCCCCAGGACACCGGCCACCCGACTCCGGTGGCGGTGGAGGTACTCGGTGAGTTCGCTTGTGTTGGAACCAGGCGACACCTTCGAGGTCGAGTTGCCGCAGTAGCCGGCAGCGTGGCCCTCTGCGCGGCGGCGCCGGCCGCAACCGAATCGGCGAAGGGCCTCAGTCGTAGGCGCCGATCCCTCTCCCACCACTGGCACCACCACTGGCCGCCCACCAGGATCCGGAGCTTCTGATGCCAGCAGTAGGAGATCTCCGCGGTCGGCTCCAGGTAGTACAGGCAGTTGTCGCAGCGTTCGTCGCCCGAAGGGTGACCCTTGAGCACCGCGTTGTCGGAGAGGATCCGGAGCTCCATCGCGAGGCGCTCGTCGATCTCCTTGGGTTCCGGTGGTGGGATCTCGTAGTCCGACATGCGCCCGACGCTAGCGGCCCGCAACGTGCTGCGTGCTGCTTGCCCGCCACCCGTTCCCACCCCTCCCCCCCTACCCTCCCCTCCCCGGCGAACTGAAGGGCGTGAGCAACCAGAACTGGTGGCTGAGAGCCTTCAGTTCGCTCACTGGGATCACAGGCAGTGGGCGTAACAGGACTTGAACCTGTGACCTCTTCCGTGTCGAGGAAGCGCTCCAGCCAACTGAGCTATACGCCCGGAACCGACGACACTAGCAGGCAGCCCACATGCGCCTTGTGTTCGCCCCAGGGGCAGGTTTCGATACGGCGGCGTTCCGAATTAGTCTGAGAGCACTGCCGGCCGGAGCACGTCCGGCTGAACGAAGGAGCACCTCCCCTCTTGGACGCCGAGACGATTCACCGCCGCCGATGGTGGACCCTGCTTGTCCTTTGTGTGTCGCTGATAGTGATCACACTCGACAACACCATCCTGAACGTGGCACTACCCACCTTGGTCGAGGAACTCCACGCGACGAACAGCCAGTTGCAGTGGATCGTGGACGGGTACACCCTCGTCTTCGCCGGGCTGTTGCTGACCGCGGGCACCCTCGGGGACCGGTTCCGGACGCAAAGGGGCCCTCCAGATGGGCCTCGTGGTGTTCGCGCTCGGCTCGCTGCTGTCGGCGCTCGCCACCGATCCCTGGCACCTCATCGCCACACGTTCGATCATGGGCGTCGGCGGCGCGTTCATCATGCCCTCCACGCTGTCGATCCTCACCAACGTGTTCAAAGCCGACGAGCGGGGTCGCGCCATCGGGATCTGGTCGGGCGTGGCCGGCATCGGAGTTCGCCATCGGCCCACTCGCCGGCGGTTACCTCGTCGATCACATCGGGTGGGAGGCGATCTTCCTGGTCAACCTGCCGATCGTCGCTGTCGGCCTGGTCGCCGGTTGGTTCCTGATCCCCGACTCCAGGATCCGTCCCACGCCAAGCTCGACATTCCTGGTGCGGCTCTGTCGATCGTGGCCCTCACCGCACTGGTGTTCGGCCTGATCGAGGCACCGTCGTGGGGTTGGACCAGCAGCGCCATCCTGGCTTCGTTCGCGATCGCCTTGGTGGGCTTCGCACTGTTCGCCTATCGGGAGCTGCACACCGAGCATCCGATGCTCGACATCTCGTTCTTCTCCAACCCGCGCTTCACCGCGGCGAGTATCGCTGTCGCCCTGGTGTTCTTCGCCATGTTCGGATACAGCTTCCTGCTCACCCAGTACCTGCAATTCGTGCTCGACTACAGCCCTTCAGGCGCGGGGCTGGCCATGTTGCCGTTCGCTCTGGCGATGATGGTCACCGCACCCAACGCCCCGAGGCTGGTGGAGCGGATCGGCACGAAGTGGGTGGTGACGATCGGGCTTTCGATGGCGTCGCTCAGCATGCTGCTGCAGACCGGGCTCACAGCCGAGAGCACCTACGGGTCCATCCTGTGGAGGATGCTGTTCCTGTCGGTCGGCATGGGACTGACGATGGCACCGGCGACCGAGTCGATCATGGGCTCACTCCCGCTGGCCAAGGCAGGCGTGGGATCGGCCATGAACGACACCACCCGCCAGGTGGGCGGCACGCTCGGAGTGGCGATCATCGGGAGTGTGCTCTCCAGCGTGTACGGGTCGAAGATCATCGACGCCCTGAGCGGCACGCCGGCACCCCAGCGGGTCATCGACGTGGCAAGCGAGAGCCTGGGCGGCGCAATGCAGGTGGCCGAACGAATCGGCCCCCGGGGTGACGAGTTGGTGACGGTGGCGCGCGAAGCGTTCGTGGACGGACTACACGGCGGAGCCGTCGTGGCCGCAATCGCCGCCGGCCTCGGTGCCCTCGTCGCGGCTGCCTACCTCCCGGCCCATGCCCGCGAGGCCGACGAGAACATGCAGGCCGTCGAGTTCGACGAGGAGATGCGCGCCTACGACGAGCACGCTGATGCACTCGGGCGCTCCGCTGGAGCCACCCCGGACACCGACGCATGACCACCGACACGCCCACGCGACCCGTGGACCCAGACGGCGAGGAGCACGAGTGCAAGCGGCACGGTGGCGAGGAGCAGGGGACCGACGCTGCATGCCCTGGGCGTCCACGCGATCCCGCTGTGGACGAGGCGATCCTCGCCGCGACAGCTTCGCTGCTGACCGAAGCAGGTTTCGAGGGGCTGACAGTGGAACAGGTGGCGGCACGTGCCGGTGTGTCCAAGGCCTCTCTGTACCGCAGGTTCGACAACCTCGCCGACCTGCTGGCCGCCACTTGCGTGGCGTTCGCACCGGAGGCACCCGAGGTACCCGACACGGGATCCACCCGTGAGGACCTGCTCACGCTGCTGGCGCACCTCGCACGCACGATATCCAGCCCCGACACAGGCGGCCCACTTCCGGCGATACTCGCTGCAGCCGGCTCGAACGAAGAAGCCCGTAGGGCGCTGAGCCGCTTCAGCACGACCAGAGGCACGCCGTTGCGCACGGTCGCCACCAGAGCCGTCGAGCAGGGCGAGCTGCCCGCGGGCACCGACGCGACGTCCGTGGCCGACATGCTGGCAGGCGCTGTGCTGTTCAGGAGCCTCGTGCGTGACGAGCGGGTGGACCTCGACCGCATCGCCTCCTACGTGGACCTGCTACTCCGAACCGGCCGGTAGCACGCTTCCGATCATCACCATGAGCACCATCCCGGCGCCCAACATCAGCCAGAGCCCCAATCCGGGGCCCGTCTCGCTGTCACCGTCACCGAAGGCCCATTCCACAACGGGCAGCAGGATCAACGCCGTGGAACCCACACGTGCCCAGATCCAGCCAGCGGAGCGCCTGCCCGCGACCAGCAGCACACCCCCCACAGCCAGCACGACCGCAACGAGTACCGCCACCCACCCGCGACCGACCGCACCGTCGGCCAACTTCCAACCATTCTCATCGGGGTTGAGCGCCGGCCCGTAGTCCCTCCAGGACATGAGGCTCGCCACCGCCGTCATCACCGATGCCACCAGGAGGCAGGACGCCACCAGCAAGTCGCGCCAAGCCGACCGGGGTTGCGGCCGGGCCGGCGACGGGTGAACCCACCGAGTGGCACACCGGGCTCGAACCGCCCTGGAGCACTGCCCGCCGAGACTCCGATCGGAACGTCCGGCGGCACCCATGTCGGTTGATCCTGCACTCACCAAGTGTGCCAGAGACCGAACCCGACACCGGACCGGGCCGCACCCGGCCGGCAGGAATACAGTCGAAGGGAGCTCGGGGGTGGTCACATGCCACCCCGAGCTCGTTGGAGGCGACGAGGGGAATCGAACCCCTGTACACGGCTTTGCAGGCCGCTGCCTAACCACTCGGCCACGTCGCCGGAGGGATCAGGATAGGCCATCACCTGACCAATGGTTGAACGTCGCACCAAGGTCATCCTCATACCCACCGAACTGTCCGGTGTGAAGCGCGGTTTCCGCGCTTCACACCGGACAGTTCGCTTGTTGATGCCCAGCGACATCACACTGGAGCGGACGACGAGATTCGAACCCGCGACCTCAACCTTGGCAAGGTTGCGCTCTACCAACTGAGCTACGTCCGCAAGGCATCAAAGCCTACCAGCCACCCACCGAGCAGCGACAAACCTCCTTGGTTCGCCTCGTCGTGGTGCGTCCTGGCGGAACGCCGGTTCGGCCCGAAGAAGCATCAGCGCGCTGCGATCGTTGTCGAGAGCACTCAGAGGGAAGGGAACTCCAAGAGGAACCGACGGCGACACCATCCGTGGTGACGCATGGTGCAGAGGACCTCGTCGGGGACCATCTCGTGCTGCACTCCTAGCGCACCGAGCCATCCGGTGACCCGCTCGAAGATCCCGCACTCGTAGGTGCCGGCCACACCCAACGCAGTGACCCCTCGAACGCGAAGCACCTGGTGACCTCGAACGACATCGACGAGCCGTCGAGATCCCACTCGATTGCGAACTCGATGGCCGAGGGGATGACGAGGTTCACTGCGGTGTCGACGAAGCGGCGCAGGTCGCCGATCGTACGTACTCCGTCGAGGCCCGTCGCCTTGAGGATCCGCCGTGCCTCCACCGTCGACATGCCCCGCACGGCCCTCCGGTTGAGCCGGTTGGCTGCTTCGATGCCGAGCTCCTCGACCGCTCCGGCAAACCACATCGCGTCGTGGGTCAGCCAGTTGCGGATCAGCAGGCTCTTTAGCTCCTCTGTGGAGAGCTCGATCGGCGGCTCGCCTTCTACTGGAGTGTTCATCTTCGGGGTTCCTTTGCCTTGATCACCCAGTGGGTGAATCGACCTCCAGCCAGGCGATGATCTGTTCCACAACGAGCTCGTCGGCAACCTCGGGCTGAGCAACTTCGGTCTCGAGAAGGTCGCGGACGGTGAAGGCGACCCCCATGCCGTTGAGGATCCAGGCGGTGGTGTGGATGTCCACATCCGCGCGGACGACGTCCCTCGGCGACACCCCGTTCGATCAACGAGGTGAAGAACGCCACATAGCGTTCGTGGTTGGCGCGAAGCACGGCGGCAATGTCGCCGTCCGCGGACTCAGCGAGAGCCTGGAACTGAAGGCGAGCCTCCTCGGGATGTTCGACCAGGTTTCGGACGTACACCCGCCCGGCCCTGCGCAGCGCCTCGATGGCATCGGGAGCGTCGGCGATCTCATCGTGCCAGATCTCCACGATGCGCCTGCCGATGCGGTCGAGCAGCTCACAGAAGAGCGCCTTCTTCGAAGGGAAGTGGCGATACAGCAGCGGTTCACTGACCCCGCCTCCGCAGCGATGTTGCTGACTCGGGCAGCTCGGTAGTTCGAACGGGCGAACACGACGACCGCGGCCCGGAGCAGCTCCGTGCGGCGCTCCTCAGCTGCCAGGCGTACAGACACAGGTCCTCACAGTGCGTGGTGAGTGCTCAACAGCCGGTTGGTGAGTACTCGATGCGAGTTGGTGAGTGCTCAACATAAGTTAGTGAGTACTCACTAGTCAAGGGCCGGGTTCCTCACCGACGAACTGACTGGTGTGGGCCACGGTTCCCGTGGCCCACACCAGTCAGTTCGAGGGGGTGGCCAGTTCGAGGGGGTGGCCAGTTCGAGGGGGTGGCCAGTTCGAGGGGGTGGTCAGTTCTGCATGAACGCGGAGAGGTCGAAGGCCTCGCCGTACTTCTGCTGGAAGTGGGCGAACACGGGGGCCACCTCGTTGAGGAACCTCGTATCCGGGGCCACCGCCGCGGCGAACCCGTTGATGTACAGGAGGTTCTTGCAGAACAGCACCAGCTCCTTGGGCAGTCGGATGCCGTGACGCGACACCACTGCCAGCAGGCGGGTGAGGGTCTCGGCCAGCTCAGCCCGGTTCGCGTCGGGATCCAGGCCGTGCGGATCGGCCTTGGCCCTGATCTCCCTTCGAGAACCGACAGGTCGAAGTCAGCCGGGATGGCGCCGAAGTCGACCATCGCCTCGAGCTCACGCCGCACGTCACCATGGGCGAAGGCCACCATGAGCTGGCCCAGCGCGATGCGCTGGGCCTCGTCGAGCCGGCCGAGGATGCCGAAGTCCACCAGCGACAACATGCCGGAGTCCTCATCGAGCAGGATGTTGCCGGCGTGAAGGTCGCCGTGGAACACGCCGAAGAGCAGCGTCAGCTCGAGAGCGCTCTGAACGGCGAACCGAAAGAGCCGCCGGCCCACCTCAGGATCGACATGCACCGAGGTGTAGGAGCGGCCGGGTAGGCGTTCCATCACCAGCACCCGGGAGGTCACCAGACCGGGCATGGGCCGGGGATGCGCACGAGCCCGGATCCGGCATGCTCGGCGACCACCCCGGAGCTCGACCATGTTGAGCGCCTCGATGCGGAAGTCGAGCTCCTCCAACACGAGTTGGGCGAACAGCTCGAGGAAGCCGCTGGGGTTTCCGGTGCGGACCACGGGGTGCAGGCGCTCGGCCATCCACGCTGCGGCGGCCATGGCCCGGATGTCGTTGGTGAAGCGCTGCCGCAAGCCGGGCCGGCGGATCTTCACCACCACCTCACGGCCGTCCGGCAGCACCGCCCGATGGACCTGGGCGATCGACGCCGCCCCCAACGGCTCGTCATCGAACTCCGCGAACACGTCGCGGACGCGTGCATTGAAGGCGCGACGGACCACCTTGCGCGGGACGCCTTCCGGCAGCGGCGGAACGTCATCGCGGCACCACGCGAACGCCTCCACCCAGTCGCCGGGCAGCAGGCCGTCCGCGGTTGCCACGAACTGACCCAACTTCACCCACGCCGGTCCTCCTGCACGCACGAACCGTTCGACCCGGTCGACGGCCTGCTGGGAACCGAATTCCGCCAGGGAGCCAGGACGACGCAAGACGCCAAGAACGTCCTCCAGCGCGAAAGCACCCCGGCGTTCCCCCATGAGCCGACCCATTCCCTCGGCCATCGACCGGTCGACACCCGCGCGGGCCAGCCTGCGGGCCCGCGCCCGTAGCCGTGGACGACGCTCAGCCACCTCGGTCACCCAGTCATCAACCTGGTCCGCCAGGCCCGGCACGCCCGACACCCAGTCCGAGCCGGCGACCAGCTCGTCGAGGTCGGGAAGATCCAGCCGTGAAGGATCGAACAGCAATCGCCTCTCGGTACTCATCCATGGCCCCCCTTGAGCTCCCGGCCCGGCGCTGCAACAACCCCCGTCATGCCGCGGCGCCGGTACCCACCACGGTACGCCACCGGTTTGCCGGCGTCAGCGACCTCACCGACGGCTCGGGTGTCAGCCGGCGGTGGCGGCCATGTGACGGATCCGTTCGGTCAACTCCATGGCTCCCGCCACATCGGAGATGCCGTCCAGAGTCGTCAGGCGCGCTCCCGACACGATCGTGAGCGATGCGACGTCCCGGTCGTGACGAAGGTGCACGGCCAGCTCGGGTGACGGAAGGAACTGGTCCAACAGCGGCTTCCAACGACGTGCATTGGCGACGAGCACCCGGCTGGTCGTGACCATCAACACCGATGCATGGCCCATCGTGTGGCCACCGAGGAGGCCTAGAACCACCTCTCGCTCACCGAGGAGCGCGCCACACACAGCTATGGGAACCACGCGGAGGTCACGCTCGGCCGGCGCAAGGCGATCCACCGCCACCGAGAGGCCGTTCTCATCGGGCGTGACATGACCATGGGCATCCGGGGGTGATTGAGGGGCCTCCTCGCTCGGCACCCGACCGGCGGCGAACGCGGAACCCGACGTCGCCCCTGCCCGCGACCTCGGGACATCGACCGGCCGCGGTTCGGTCACCGGTGGCCGATCGACCGGCCTACTCACCTGCGATGGCCCGAACGGGCTGGTTGTGGGTTCGGGGCCGACCGTGGGAGCACCACCGGCGTCGAATCCGTACGGTTGGCTCGGTTCCCTCGTTGGCGGTGACGCCTGGGAGAAGGGCCCCACCGGGGAAGGAGCGGGCGGTGGCGTACCGGTCAGGGAATCCAACGCGGGTTCAGCGGCGTGCGGCAGCTCTTCGGCAACCACCTCCTCCGGTGTCACCTCGGTGCTCCAGAGCGCCTCGCGCACACGCGGAGCCTCCGGGTCGATCACCTGGGCGTTCTCGGTGGCGATGGTGGTGAAGAGGTCGTCCTCCTCGGGGTCTCGCAGCTGCGCCCGGCACGCGCCGCAGACCGAGGACTCTATGGTGTTCCTGCTTCCGCAATAGGGGCATGGCCAGGCCCATGGGTCGTCTTGGGCTTCGTGAGTTGTCTCCAAAACGACTCCTTAGATCCGCCGCCCGGTGAATCCGTGTGCCATCACGGCCAACCTCGATTCCACAGTCGGCAGGCCGCCGGCACATCCAAGGGTATTGGAAACGATCGCAGTCCACTCGCCGCCCGCCTCCTCCGGGAAGGGCCGCTCGCCTCGGGACTACTCGATCAGGGCTTGCCGGTGTGGCCGACAACCGCCGTGGCCTCAGCAGAGGCCAGCCGCGAGGGTCTCGTGCGACGCCAGAACACGACCGTCGCGACGGCGACCACCACCGCGAGCACCACCAGTGAGATGACCACCAGCTGCACACGTCTGTCGGCCTTCTCCGACTCGCTCCGCTCCGGGGACGTACCGGTGGGGGCCAACACGTCGACGGTGGTGGTGGTCGCGTCGGGCACGTCGCCAGGAGCGTGAGTGCTCGGTGTCCCAGGTTCGACAGGGGTCTGCGAGGGGGCCTGCTCACCTGGCACATCCCCGGCCGGTGACCCTTCGGTGACGGGATCCGGTGCAGGATCCTGGCCGACACGCGCCTCGGCACGCGGTGCCGGACCAAGCACCGCCAACAATGCTGTCAACAGCGTCGGTAGGACAACACACCACACCACCCGCGGGCGGACCGCCACGCGGCGTCGGGGGATCCACCAGGCATCGGGCAAGGGTACTTCGCCGCAGCCAGGGGACGGCTCACCCAGACCCCAGCGCCGCGTCCAGGTCGCGAACCAGATCGTCGGGATCCTCCAGGCCCACCGACATCCGAATGGTGCCCGGACCGATTCCCGCCGCCTCGAGCTCCTCAGGCAGCAGGCTCACGTGGGTGGTGGATGCTGGATGGGTGACAAGGGTCTCCGGTCCGCCGAGCGACGTCGCAAGGCGACATATCCCCGTGGACTCCACAAGGTGACGTCCGGCATCCAGACCGCCCACCACGTCGAAGGTGACGAGGCCGCCCATGAGATCCATCTGGCACCGGGCCAGCTCGGCTTGGGGATGCGAGGGCAGCCCCGGGTATCGCACCGAGGCCACCCGTCGATCCCCTTCGAGGGCCGATGCCAGCTTCATCGCCGACTCACTCTGGTGAGCGAGACGCACTCCGAGGGTGCGAAGGCCCCTGATACCCCCCGCTGCTTCATGTGGACTCGCCACCGCACCCTGGAGCACCGCGAACCCCCAGAGCCAATCGACCAGGTCGCGTGACCCGGCAGCAACCCCGAGGGTGATGTCGTTGTGCCCCCCGATGAACTTGGTCGCCGAGTGCACCACGAGATCACAGCCGTGTTCCAGGGGCCGCTGCGCGAGCGGGGTGGCGAAGGTCGAGTCCACCACCTTCATCGGACCCTTGATGGCGCCCAAGGCCGCGAGGTCCACCAGATCCAGACGAGGGTTGGCGGGGGTTTCGGCGAGCAGCAGCGTGGTACGCCCTGGAACCACGGCGTCCCGCCACGTCCGGATCGGTCCCGTCGACGAAGGTCACGTCGATCCCCATCCTGGGACACACCGACTGCAACAGCATCTGGGTACCGGCGTACAGCTGGCGCTGGGCAACCATGTGGTCACCGGTGGAACACAACCCCAGCACAACCCCGGCGATCGCGCCCATGCCCGACCCGAACGCCCGCGCTGCCTCGGCGCCCTCCAGTTCGGCGATCGCCTCCTCGAAGTCATTGACAGTGGGGTTGCCATAGCGGCTGTAGTAACCGGTCGCGCTGCTCGACAGCGCCATCCGTCGCCCTTGCTCGACCGAAGAGATGGCGAAGGTGGAGCTCGCCGCGATCACCGGAGCGAGGCTCGCGCCGTTGTGGGTCCGTCCGACCTGGATCAGGCGTGTGTCACGTCTGGGGGTGTCCATGCCCGCATCGGTCCCACCGTGTCGGTGTTGGGAGTCGTCGCTCGAGCTCATCGGCCCTCCTGTCGATGTGGCGCCTGTAGGTGCAGCCCTCGATCCACGAGAGCCGAGATCGCCCCCGCAAGGCGGTCGGTGTCGATGAGGAACCCGTCATGCCCATGTGGGGAGTCGACCTCGATGAACTCGCTGGGAAGACCACACGCGATCAGCCCTTCGTGGAGCTCCCGCTGCTGGTGGGGCGGATAGAGGCCGTCGGAGCGGATCGCAGACACCACCGACGGGCACCTGATCCTCCCGAGGGCGGCTGCGGTGCTGCCGCGCCCACGACCGAGGTCGTGCAGGTCCATGGCACGGTTCAACCGCAGGTAGCTGTTGGCGTCGAAGCGCAAGGCGAGCTTGAGCCCGTGGTAGTCGAGGTAGCCCTCGATGTCGAAGGTGCGCTCCAGGGAGAACTCGAACTGGTTCAGCACCGTGCGGCCGAAGCGCTGCGCGAACACCTCGTCGCTTCGGTACGTGACCATCGCGGCCATCCGTGCCACCGCCAAGCCACGATGGGGGCCGTCGCCCGGTTCGGCCTCGTAGTAGTCGCCACCGCGGAACCGCGGGTCGGCCTGCACCGCCATGCGCCCGATGTGGCTCCAGGCGATCTGTTGTGCGGAGGCCTCGGTCGTGGTGGATGCCAGGAACAGCGACGCGACCCGCTCGGGGTACATGACCGCCCACTCGATCGCCTGCATGCCACCCATGGATCCTCCGATGACCGACGCCCAGCGCCTGACGCCGAGCCGGTCGGCGAGGGATACCTGGCAGCGGACCATGTCGCGTATCGACACGACGGGGAACGCCGATCCGTACGGCGCTCCGGTGCGGGGATCCGTTGAGGACGGTCCGGTGCTGCCCTGACAACCACCGAGGACGTTCACCCCGACGACGAACAACTCGTCGGTGTCGAGGGCCTTGCCGGGCCCCACGAGCGCGTCCCCACCATCCAGGAGTGGGATGCCCTGGCCCGCTGTGTCCTGCGACGTGGCTGTCGCCGGTGAGCGCGTGGCAGACCAGCACCGCATTGGCGGCGTCGGCGTCGAGGCGTCCCCAGGTCTCATAGGCAACGTCGATCTCCTCGAGGTGGCCTCCGCCTTCGAGGTGGAAGCGACGCGGACCGCCGATGTGATGGAACCTCCCGGTTCCCCACCGCGGAGCCAGCGGTCCACGCGCCGCTGACCGGAATCGAAGCACTCGCAGTGTGCGCTTCTGTGGGGTACTCCTCAGGGGTCACGATGGTTGCGCTTCTCGGGTTGCGGGATCGGTGGGCTCTGGTCGCACAGGTTCGTGAACCTGGACGGGTCTACTTCCATGCGAAGACCCACCGGTCCGACGACCGGGGAAACGCACCGGGTTGGTGCAGCGGACACGTGTTTGCCGCCCGAGGGCTGCCACATCCCTGCAATCGCAGGTAAGCACCTTGGGTGTCCGTCCCAGGTTGCCGGACCCTTGCGGGTCGCTCCGGATGATTCGGACCAGTGAACCCGACCTCTGTGCATCAGGTCAAATGCTCTCGCTGCACCAGACGGTCCGGGAGGCGGTGCACCCACCAGTCGACCGACCCCTCGTCGAGCTCCGGTCCGAGCAGCCGGTTCAGCTCCACGCCGATCGCGAACCACTGCGCGGCACTGCGCGCTCCCGGGCCGCTGCTTCGACTCTCACCCACAGCCGCTCCGCAGCGGACCACTGTGCCGGATCGGCGCTCACCATCAATGACGCCACCGCCGACGCACCGACCCGCAGCGCAGCGGAGCTGCGGCCGCTACCGGCTGCCCCGGTCGCCATCAGAGCGCTGTTGGCCGGAGCACTCAACATCGCCGCCAACGCTGCCGGGCTGCACTCACCGGTCGGCTCCACCGACACCACGGGGGTAACCGGCACACAACCTCCGTGTGCATCCACAGCCGCCTCAAGCACCTTCGTCTGCGATGCCACAAGCACCTTCGGTACCGCTCGCGCGGCGCCCCAACGGGCCACCCGCGGTGAGCTCAGCTCAAGCCGAGAAAGCTCGGCCAGGGGTGCCGTGAAGCGCCGGCCGGCCAGCCTCCAGGAGCCGGTTCCCCACCGGTTCACACCTGGATCGATCATCCCTGCGGTCACGAGGCGGTATGTGCCCTCGACGACGTGCTCGCCGGTCGCGGACTCGTTGGCGATCGATGCCAGCGCGTAGAACTCGTCGCGGAAGCCTGCGGTGCATCGGGCCAGGTCACCTACCCTCACCTCATGGTCGTCGAGTGGCAGACCTCCTGCGATGCGGACCTGAGGCGTACCCACGGCACCGGCCAGAAGCGGGGCCCATGATCCGGCCGGGTCGAACGGCACCCGCGCAGCCGGCTCGTCCTGCCAGATCACGAGCGGATCCACCGGAGCGCCGAGCCCGGGCAGCACGGCATCACGGCTCCGTACCAGCACCGGAGCGCACACTCGCACAGCTGCCTCTTCGAACATGTCCTCACCGCTGGCCCACAGCACTTCCAGAACCGCCATCTCCGACACCGCCGCCCTGACCGATGCGGCGTCCCTCGAACCAAGCAGCGACTGCGGCTGCAGGAGGCACACCACACCACCGGGAGCGACCAGCTCCACTGCCGCTCGGAGATGCAGGGCCGAGTCATCCACGTAGGCACCATCCCTGCCCGCTGAGGAAATGGCGGTGCCGGCACCGGTTGCCCCACCGGAGCGCCGGCGTCGCGCCACGTCCGCGCTCAGTGGGCTGGCGAACGGCGGATTGCCGACAATCACATCGACCTGGGGGAAGTCGCCGGGCAACCCAAGCGCGTCGGCCTCGACGATGCGGGGCTCGGGCGGGTCCGGCTCCCCTGCGGCGACGGCCCAGGCCACCAGCGATGTGCGTGCGGCCCGAACCGCAGCGGGGTCGATGTCGCAACCGATGAGGTGTCGAGCGAGCACCTCCGCGGTGCTGCACCACGCGAGTGGAGCTCCTCTGCCAGTGACACCAGGATCGATCCCGCACCACAGCTCGGGTCACACACCAGCTCCGGCAACTCCCCCGCGGCGAGGCCGGAAGAGCTGAACGCAAGGTGCACCAAGCGGTCCGCCAGTGCGGCGGGTGTGTAATGCGCACCAAGTGCCCGGCGAGCCTCCTCCGGGAGGGACAGCTCATGGAGGCGCACCGCGCGACGAGCTTCGTCCGCGGCGAATCCGGCGGGGCCCAAACCGGGGCGCTGCGGTGACATGGTGCTGCGCGGGGTGTCGTGTGGGCTCTCGGCTAGGTGTCCGCCGTGGCGAACGCCGGCAGGTCCGAGAGGCGCTTGTCGTTGGAGAAGACCTCGATCGGGGTGATGTCGAGCCCGAGGCGCTTCTGGAGTCGCTTCACCTCGAGCTCCTCGTTCCACAGCACGAGGGACACGACCACGCCCGACTCCCCGCCCTGGCGGTTCGCCCGGAGCGGTGCACGTACGTCTTGTGGTCCTGCGGTGGGTCGAAGTGCACCACCACGTCCACGTCGTCGACGTGGATTCCCCTCGCTGCCACGTCGGTCGCGACGAGGGCGGCCACCTTCCCCCTTCGCGAAGTCCGACAACGACCTCTCGCGCATGTTCTGACGGAGGTCCCCGTGGATGGCCCGGGCCTGCACTCCCTCCTCGGCGAGCTTCCTTGCGAGCCGGTCGGCGCCGTGCTTCGTGGCGGAGAACACGAGCACGCGGTCGGTGCCCTTGATGATCGACGCGGTCACCTTCACCTTGTCCATCTCATGGACCTTGAGGAACAGATGGGTCATCCTGTCGATGGAGACGCCCTTCGAGGCAGCCTCATGACGCGTCGGATCGTGTTGGTAGCGCTTGACCAGCGAGTCGACGACCCCGTCGAGGGTGGCGGAGAACAGGAGGGTCTGGTGCTTGCCCTCGACGTTGCGCAGGATCCACTCGACCTGGGGGAGGAACCCCATGTCGGCCATGCGGTCCGCCTCGTCGATCACGACACGGGAGACGTCTGCCACCGAAAGGTCGCCGCGCTCGATGAGATCGATCGCACGCCCCGGCGTGCACACGGCAAGATCGATGCCGGACCTCAGAGCCTTGATCTGCTTCTCGATCGGGTCACCACCGTAGATCGCACCCACACGGATTCCTCTGGCATGCGCTGCGGCGGTGAGCTCGTCACGCACCTGCGTGGCGAGGCTCACGGGTGGGCACCAGCGCCAGGCCGGTGGGCCGACCCGGCTTGGAGCGATCCAGCAGTTGCACGAGCGGAAGGCCGAACGCCAGGGAATCTTCCCCCGACCCGGTGCGCCTTGCCGCGACATCGCGTCCGGCAAGGATGTCGGGGATGGTCATCTCCTGGATGGGGAAGGCCGTGCTGATTCCACGCTCAGCCAGCGCCGCGCATATGTCCGAGTCGACGCCCAAGGATTCGAAGGTTCTCGTCATGTTCCTCTCAGGCTACCGGTATCGCGGGTGAGCCCTGAATCCTCGGACCGCACCGGTGTCGGGCTCACCAACGCCCTGAGATCGATCGACGATTGGAACGCCCGGTTCTCGACCGCAGTCGTGTCGAGCGGCACAGGCATCCTGGCAACCCACGGAGACACCCACAAGGTGGTCCGGGTGGCGTCACTCACCAAGCTCGTCACCGCTTGGACGGTGCTGATCGCCGTCGAGGAAGGCGCCGTATCCCTCTCGGATCCGCTCGGGCCCCCCGGCGCCACCGTCGCCCACCTGCTGTGCCATGCCGGCGGTTGGGACTTCGACACCACGACCGTGCTCGCCCGGCCCGGAACGAAGCGCATCTACTCCAACACCGGCTACGGCGCGCTCGCAACGCACGTCGGTTCCGCAACGTCGATCCGGTTCACCGACTACATGGCCGAAGCGGTCCTGGCACCCCTGGGCATGACCGCGAGCGAACTCCGCGGTTCAGCCGCAAGGGAACTCCCACTCGAATGCCGCCGACATGGCGCGCTTCGTCGCCGAGCTTCGGCAACCGCGACTGTTGGACCCCTCAACAGCGACCATGGCACTCCACGTGCAGTTCCCGGGCCTGGCTGGGGTGCTTCCGGGATGGGGTAGACACAACCCCTGCGACTGGGGATACGGCCCCGAGTTGCGGGGCACCAAGTCCCCGCACTGGTCGGGCTCCACAGCAGCTTCGGACACACTGGGCCATTTCGGGGGTACGGGATGCTTTTTGTGGCTCGACCCTGGGTCGGGGGCTCGGTTGCGTAGCCCTGAGCGACAGGCCGTTCGGCGATTGGTCAGTCCGGCTCTGGCCCGGCTTCTCCGACCGGGTCCGCGCCGCCGCCGGCGTCGCCCTCGGACTCCTCTGAGTCGCCGCCTTCGGAGTCCCCTGCATCGCCAACCTGCTCACGTGCCGCGAACGAGGTCTCCTCGGCGAACAACTCCGAGAGCGCTGTGCCGCCGCCGGAACGACTCAGTGGCTTCAGCATCGATCGGGCTGCCGCCCCAGAACAACCACAGCAGTCCACCTGCGATGATCACCAGTGACATCCAGATGTTCACCCGGACTCCCGGCTATCAGGGTGGCCTCGTCTATCCGGAGGCTCTCCACCCAGAGGCGACCGAGCCCGTAACCCGCGATGTACACCGCGAACCACCGTCCCGGCCTCAACACGACCTTGGTGCCACCCCAGATGATCAGACCCGCCAGGGCCAGGTTCCCCAGCCCCTCGTACAGGAACGTCGGGTGGAAGGTCGCTCCCAGCTTCTCGTTCGGGTTCTGCGCCATGAGGATCTCGTCGTCCACGCGCAGACCCCACGGCAGATCCGTGGCCCGGCCGTACACCTCCTGGTTGAAGTAGTTGCCCAGACGACCGATCGCCTGCGCCACCGGGATGGCGGGCGCCACGGCATCACCCAACCGTCGCCACGAGGGGACCGTGCGGCGCGCCACGACGATGCCGACCAGAGTGCCCGCCAGCACACCACCGGGAATCCCGAGACCCCCGTTCCAGATCTCGAAGGCGTTGGTCCACCGCCCTCGTCGTAGAGCGTTCCCCAGTCGGTGAGCACGTGGTACAACCGGGCGCCGACCAGGCCCGCCGGCACCGCCCACACGGCGATGGTCACAATGGCGTCTTCCTCGCCACCCCAGCGGCTCCAACGTCGCTGGGCGATCATCACACTCACCAGCACCCCGAGAGCGATCATCAGGCCGTAGAGACGGAACGGACCGATCGAGTTCGACGGTGGCGCCGGTATCGCCGCCAACACGTCGCTCAACCCTGCCCGCAGATCGGTCAGGAGGCTGATGGACGTCATTGCTTCGGCGACCTGTGGCACCCCGTCCAGGCTAGGCCGCGGACAACCCCAGGAGTCACCTCACCACCCGATGCAACCTCAGGACCCGCCGTCCTCACCGTCGGAACCATCGATGACTCCCCCTTCAGTGATCGAATCGGCCTGATCGGCGTCCGCCCCTGGGAGTTGCAGTCCGTTCCATTGGAACGCGGTTGAGGGCAGGCACACGTTTGCGTGCTGCAGGATCAAGCTTGCGATCGCACCGTCCTCACCGATGGGATCGAAGCCCCTCCCCCGACATCCAGGCGTTCACGAATGCGGCCGGCAACTCCGTGCCTGCGAGGCCGCGGGCCATGCAAACGGCTTCCGAAGGCGCCATGTGGTCGCTCCCCAGGAGCAGGGATCCCATCATCTCAGTCGTGTCCACGCAGGCGAGGAACAACTCCGCCACCGCAGCGCGTTGATCGGCGGTGAGGGCGATGTCGTTGATCCGGCACCACTCACCCCGGGGGCGTATCCGAGATCCGAGAGCTGCACTGCAAACGCGTCGACGATCGACTCTGCTGCGCACCGTGCCTCCTCGGGTCTCGGAACCCACAGATCAAGGTCCACGTCGTTGGATGAGAAGTCATAGACGAGCCCTTCGACCAGCAGCTCCGGTGGGACCTGGCCTGTCTTGGGGAATACCGGAGGTTCGGCAACGACATCCTGGGCACCCCCCACCTCGGTCGGATCATGGAGCTCCTTGGGCACACAGGCAACTGCGAGCACCCCGACGAACAGCGCCGCGACGAACAGCACGGTCGTCGCCGACCACGCCCTCATGCCCGCGCCCCGCATCCACAGCACCATCCTCACAACGCTACAGACCGGCCGGCGCCCAATGCGATCAGGTGAGCCCCGCCGATCAGCCCGGAACCCACCCTACCGACGGGCCCCATCCGGGTGAACGGCGTCCAGGAAGCCCCGCCAGACGTGGGGATCACGGCCATCCAGGGCACCGAGCGCGCCGCGCATCGCGACGGACGCCATCGTCCTCCGGTGTGTCTCATCGGTCGGAAGGACGACAACCGTGGTCATACCCCGCCTGGATCCGCTCAGCCGCTGCACGATGGACGCCGTGAGACCCCAGCAAACGACCACATCGGCCCAACGTTGCTCCCGACGCAGTTGGGCTGTCGCCGCAAGCGAACGGGCCGCCGGCGACAGCACCGGAACGACGCTGTCCAGGCCCCCACGTCGTCCAGGACCGAGCGCGACGGTTCGCATCCGCACCCCCAGCACGGCGAGCCCACGGTGCAACTCGAGCGTCTCGGTAGCGGCGTCGGAGAGGTCAGTGTCGCCCAGCACGAACAGCACCCTCGACGCAGCCCTCAGTTCGGTGACACGGCTGGCCCGCGATGGGGTCGCTCCGCAGGCTCCCGCTCACCTTCAGACGCTCCTCAAGTCGGGAGCGCTCAGCTCAGGCGTGCCTCAACCTCGCCCAGAGCGTCGTCCTCCGGCACGTCGAGGGCGAAGCTGAGCTCGGACACCAACACGGACCTCGCCTTGACGAACATCGACTTCTCGCCTGCTGAAAGACCCTTCGACTGGTCCCGCAGTGAGAGGTTCCGAACCACCTCGGCCACCTGGTAGACGTCGCCCGACTTCAGCTTCTCCTGATGGTTCTTGAAGCGCCTGGACCAGTTGGAGGGGTTCGCGGATGTCGCAGCTTGGCAAGCAACTCGAAGAGATCCTCCACCTCGTCCTTGCCGATCGGTGGGCGCATCCCCACATCGTCGGCCCTGGTCACAGGCACCGACAGCGTGAGCTCACCGTGGGCCATCTCAAGCACCAGATACTCGTTCTTCTCGCCATTGACCTCGCGCTTCTCGCGCCGAACGATGATGGCGGCTCCATGGTGCGGGTAGACCACCCCGGTCACCGACGTCGTAGGCCACTTGGGCTCCTCACTGATCTCGCGTCCGCCGGCGTGTGAGGACGCATCTGGCGTCCCACGGACCGATCCACGTTAGCAGATCGGGAGGCCTCCCCGGAAGGCGGCTACGCGGACTACGAGCAACCGCTGGTCGTGCCGCACTCGTTGCACACGTAGCAGGAACCGGCACGGGTCATTGAGACCCCACACGACATGCACAAGGGCGCATCCGATGCCGACATCGCAGGCTTGGTCGCCCTTGCGCCGATCACCGGTGTGGGTGGGTCCGGATCCACGTCATGGCCCTGTTGGTTCGCAACGGTCGCCTCCTCGACACCAGGGAGGGACGGCTGCATGCGTTCCGAGTTCCGCGAGCACTCCAAGCGCCTCGCGAACCTCACGAGGCAGGTAGTCGACCGCGAGGCGTCGGAACAGGTAGTCGATGAGGCTGTTGGCGATGCGGACCTCGGGGTCGTCGGTCATGCCGGCAGGCTCGAAGCGCATCCCCACGAACGCACCAACGAACGACTCCAACGGCACCCCGTACTTGCAGGCCGTGGCTGACCGAGATGGCGAAGGCATCCATGATGCCCGCGAGCGTCGAGCCCTGCTTCGACACCCGGATGAACAACTCACCCGGGCGACCATCCACGTACTCACCCCAC
Source organism: Microthrixaceae bacterium (assembly GCA_027493675.1). GTDB lineage: Bacteria > Actinomycetota > Acidimicrobiia > Acidimicrobiales > Microtrichaceae > JAMLGJ01. The sequence goes on from JAOSKI010000023.1 coordinate 64,961, forward strand.
GGTGACGAAGCCCTTGCAGTCCGCCACCCGGAACTCGAAGGTCCGCGACGGCCGCGACCTCGGTAGGCGCTCGCGCACAGGGCCGACCGGCCCGACCACTTCGGACACCGCGCTCGCCACTGCGGTGGACACCGATTGAGCCTGCTTGTCACCACCGACGCCGGCGCCCAGGTTGAGGGTTGGGAGACCTTGCAGTTGTCGCGGTACAACGCGACGCACTTGAGCCCGCCCCGCCAGGCATCTATCAGGAGGCGCTCGATCTCCTCTGCGCTGGTCGCCTCAGGCAGGTTCACCGTCTTGGACATCGCACCCGAGAAGAAAGGCTGGATCGCGACCATCATCGCGAGGTGGCCGGTGTAGGTGATGACGGTCCCCGACTCCAGGTCGTCACCGAAGGCACACGCGAACACCGGAAGGTGAGCGGCAGCCAAGTGGGGGCGCCCAGCGCACTGTGATGCTCAGCGATGTGGGCGACCATCTCGGCGATCTGGGATTCGCCGTAGCCGAGCCTGCGCAAGGCCCGCGGGACGGTCTGGTTCACGATCTCGAGAGTCCCTCCACCGACCAGCTTCTTGTGCTTCACGAGCGCCAGCTCAGGTTCGATCCCGGTGGTGTCCGCACCCATCATGAACGAGATCGTGCCAGTGGGTGCGGCGACGGTCAGCTCGGCGTTGCGCGCGCCGTGAAGCGCTATGCGCTCGTTGGCCAGTTCCCACAGCGCCACCAGCCACTGGTTCAGTTCGCTCTGGTGTTCGACCGCGTCGACAGCCCGTGCTGCATCCAGGTGCTTCGCGTACACCCGTTGCCAACCGTGCGCATCGCCCTCATAGAGGGGCGCCGGTGCGATCTCCTCGGCCATCTCGGTGGAACGCACCGCTGCTGCACCGGTCAGGATGCCCGTGATGGCGGCAGCCCATGCGCGACCGTCTTCGGAGTCATAGGCCAAACCCTGTGCCATGAGTGCGGCTCCCAGGTTCGTGTACCCCAGTCCGATGTCTCGCGCTGTATGGGACTGCCGGGCGATCTCCTCGGTGGGATAGTCCGAGCCACCAACCAGGATGTCCTGCGCTGTGACCAGCACCCGACAGGAGTGCACGAACCCCTCGACGTCGAAGGTGCCACCTTCATCCAGATACGACAACAGGTTGATCGACGCCAGGTTGCAGGCGCTGTTGTTGAGCCGTAGGTGCTCCGAACAGGGGTTGCTGGCCTCGATGCGCCCCGCGTTGGGGGTCGTGTTCCAGTCGTTGATGGTGGTGTCGAACTGCACACCCGGATCCGCGCACTCCCAGGACGCCGCTGCGATCTGGCGCAGCACCGAACGCGCCGACACCGTGCGGACCACCCTCTCCGTCGGTCCGCGCGGTCAGCTGCCACTCGCCGTCGGCGATCACCGCTTCCATGAAGTCGTCGGTGAGCCGCACCGAGTTGTTCGCGTTCTGGTACTGCACGGAGAACGAATCCCTGCCGTCGAGATCCATGTCGAAGCCTGCTTCGGCGAGCACGTGGGCCTTTCGCTCCTCGATCGCCTTGCACCAGATGAACTCCTCGACATCTGGGTGATCGACGTCGAGGATCACCATCTTCGCCGCCCGCCTCGTGGTACCACCCGACTTGATGGTGCCTGCGGATGCGTCTGCACCCCTCATGAAGCTCACAGGACCGGACGGCACTCCCCGTTGCCCAGCTGCTCGGCGGTCGAGCGGATCCGCGACAGGTTGGTACCCGCTCCTGAGCCACCCTTGAAGATCACGCCCTCCTCGGTGTACCAGTTCAGGATCGAGGTGAGCTCGTCGTCGACCTCGAGGATGAAGCACGCCGCCGCCTGCTGGGCGACCCCGGGAACGCCGATGTTGAACCAGACCGGCGAGTTGAACGAGGCCCGCTGGTTGACCAACAGGTAGCGCAGCTCCTCGGCGAAGGTCTCCGCCTCGTCGCCGTCGGCGAAATGCCCGTCCCCTGCACCCCATTCGGTGATCGTGTCGACCACGCGGTCGATCACCTGCTTCAGCGACCGCTCGCGGCGCTCGGTGCCCAGCGGTCCCCGGAAGTACTTCTGGGTCACGATGTTGGAAGCGGTGGCGGACCACGACACCGGGAACTCAACGTCGGTCTGCTCGAAGGCCACGGATCCGTCCCTGTGGTCGACCAACCGCGCGTCGAGCAGCCCCCACTCGATCTCGTCGTAGCAGGACCTGCCGGCAGAGGTGAAGTGCCGCCCGAGGGCTGCCACGCGCGTGGAATCGAGGGTGCTCATCTTGAGGATCTCCTTGCAAGGGCGGGGAACACATGGGGTGGACCGACGGCAGACGCAGACGACCGGGCGGGAGCCGATTTCTCGGGCGGCGGGATACCCGACTCCCAGGTGGCACTCGTCCCGACGACCGGGACCCGCGCCCACCACCGTTCCGACCGCCTGCGTCACACCATCGCGGAGAGACGCTAGAGAACCAGTCCTGTGGGACGAAAGGGGAGAGGGCTGTGGATTGCTGTGCACAACTGGGTATGAAACGGGTTCTGCTGCCACTAGAACGCCACTGTACGCACGCCGCCGACAGCGGTGGGTGTGCCCAAGGTCACAGCTTGCCGCCATGCGCCATGCCGCGTCGGCCAATTTCGACACGTGCCGGCGACCGATCGCCACAAGAGGCCTGTCCACACAAGGCTCCAAAGCCTGTGGAACAGATTTTCCTGATATTTTTTCTTCGGCATGCGCCGTCTCATTGCCTCCGGACCGTCTTTGGGGGAATTGATGCAATCGCGGAAATGCTCTCCGCCCACGACATCGATCCACCTGACAGCCGGCCTTGGGTGTCCTCCGACATGGTGATGAGCCTCGATGGTGCGTACTCGAGGAACGGAACGTCCGCGGCACTCTCCTCGGATGCCGATCATGCGCTGTTCATCGCCCACCGCAGTACTGCGGATGCAATCCTCGTCGGCGCATCGACCGTGCGCGCGGAGGGCTACCGGCGGCCCACGGTGTCCGCGGAGGCTGCTGAGGTACGTCGCAGGCGCTCGCAGAGCGCCGTTCCGATGTTGGTGGTCGTCTCCTCCAGCCTCGACCTCGGTAGGGGAACTCCCCTTCTCCGTGGGGGCCCGCCGGCACCGGTCATCGCCCACCCGACCCGCTCGGACACCTCCCGTCGCACCCGAGGGAGTGGAGTTGATCCAAGCCGGTGAGGTCACCGTCGACCTCGAGGAGCTGTTGTCGAAGCTCTTCCTGCGGGGGTGCGCCGGGTCGCATGCGAAGGAGGGCCTGGCCTGCTCGGCCAACTCGCACAACGCGACCTCATCGACGAGTACCTGGTCACGATCTCCCCACAGCTCGTCGGCGGCGCAACGGTCGGACTCCTGGGTGGCGCTCACCTCGAAGGCCTGTCGTTCGCGTTGCACCAGGTGCTGCGCGAAGGAGATCACCTGATGTGCTCCTACAGGCGCGAGCGGGGATCCGCGACCTGAGGAGGCGATCATGGGCCAACGAGCGGTAGCGCAAGCACCTGGCCGACCTCGACGGACGGCTCTCCACCATTGAGCACCCGGATCGCCTCGACCACCTGGGCCTGATCGGCATCCGGGGCGTAGTCGACCGCCACGGAACGCAACGTGTCCCCCGGACCGACGACCACGTGGTCACCCGATCGCAAAGGCGATTCCTCGGCGCTGCCCGACACGCCGGAGGCGGGTGATCATCGGCCCGCAGCACCCCGTTGACCAGCGCGAGACATGCACCCACGAGTACCACTGCGATCAGCGAGGCCAACGGCCGTGCCCCGACGATCCGGCGCTCCGCCGACGCCGATCCACCGGATGCTCCATGCGCTCGACTTCAGGACCCGGGAGATCGACGACGCTCACCCTTGAGCGTGAGGCGACATCGCCGGCCGACTGCGTTCCGAATTCGACTACTGCGGCCATGTATCCAGTCTCCGTTGGGGGTGTGACATTGCTTCGGGGAGCATCGGTGGGTGACACGAACACCCGTTCGCCCCATAGTGCACAGAACGCCTGTTCGACGTCAAGGGAATTATCGAACAGGCGTTCCACCACTTCCGCCACCTCACGTGCTACGGTCCCAAACAGGTGTTCGACAGCACCTCGCGAGGCCCCGAACCACTGGGCCCCGAACCACTGGGCGCCACACACCGGACCCCCACAGCGCCGGTGCGACACAGGAGAGTCACCCACATGACGACAGTCAGCAATCCAGGCAGGGACACCGGGGACGACGCGGTCACCGGGGAGCGCAGCATCACCGACGGCTCCGGACGCCGACCGCAGCCTCACCCAACGCCAGCGCGAGGTCCTTGAATGCGTCGACGAGAGCATCCGCAACCGCGGCTACCCCCGTCGGTCCGTGAGATCGGCGAACGTGTAGGCCTCGCTTCGCCCTCGACCGTGCACAGCCACCTGCGGACTCTCCAGAAGCTCGGCTGCCTGCGGCGCGACCCGACCAAGCCACGCGCCATCGAGGTGACAGCGGATCTCGGCAGTGGGGCGCACGCCGAGAGGCGGCCGGCCCGCCACGTGCCCCTCGTGGGTGACGTGGCGGCCGGCACGGGCGTCTTCGCCGACGAACAGGTCGAGGAACTGGTCCCCCTGCCGGCGGACTTCACCGGTGACGGTGAGCTCTTCATGCTTCGCGTGCGAGGGGAATCCATGATCGATGCGGGGATACTCGACGGTGACTTCGTCGTGGCCCGAGTCCAGGACGTCGTGCGCAACGGCGACACGGTCGTGGCGGGGATCCCCGGCGAGGAGGCGACGGTCAAGATCTACCGGCGCGACGGCCGCGAAGTCGTCCTCGAACCCGCGAACGAAGCGTTCCAGCCGATGCGCTTCGACAACGGAGAGGTACAGGTGTTCGGCAAGGTCGTCACCGTGCTGCGCAAGCTCTGACCTACCCCGTACCACCTGCGAACCACCTGCGAACCACCTGCGAACTGAAGGCTCTCCAGCCACCGGATAGGTGGCTGAGAGCCTTCAGTTCGCTTGGAGGGCGCCTTCCAGTTCGCTTGGGAGGGCGCCTTCAGTTCGCTTGGGGCGGGGCTCAGTTGGCGTGCAGAGCCTCGTTGAGACCCTCCGACCAGGTCCCTCCTGGGAAGCACCTCCACCGCTCCGGTGGTCGAGTTCCTACGGAACAGCAGCCCGGAGGCACCGCTCAGGCTCTGCGCCTTCACCACGTCGCCCTCGGGCGTCGTGACCTGGGTGCCAGCGGTGACGTAAAGGCCAGCTTCCACGATGCAGCCGTCACCCAGCGAGATGCCCACACCTCCGTTGGCTCCCAGCAGGCAGCCGCGGCCGATCGAGATGATCTCCTTGCCGCCACCCGAGAGCGTGCCCATGACCGAGGCCCCGCCGCCCAGGTCGGTGTCGGCACCCACCACGACCCCGGCGCTGATCCGGCCCTCCACCATCGAGGGGCCCAGGGTCCCGGCGTTGAAGTTGACGAAGCCCTCGTGCATCACGGTGGTGCCCTCGGCGAGATCGCGCCCAGGCGCACCCGCGATCCGTCGGCGATCCGCACACCGGTGGGCACCACGTAGTCGACCATGCGCGGGAACTTGTCCACGCCGTTGACGACCAACGTCACGCCACGCGAGAGAACCGACCGCTGGGCAGCGGGGAACGAGGCCACGTCACACGGGCCCGCCGAGGTCCACACAGCGTTGGTCAGCAGTGCGAAGAGCCCGTCGAGGTTGCAGCCGTGCGGTTGGACCCGTCGATGCGACAAGAGGTGCAACCGCAGGTATGCGTCGTGGATGTCCACCGGCCGCCGCATCCAGGTCCTCGATGAAGGTGAGTACCGCGACCTTGTGCGTGGGAAGCACCGAGGTCCCTGCGATGACCCCCTCGGCGACCCGGTCGCCGGCTGCGGGAAGCCAGCGAATTGGTCAGCATCTGGATCATCGCCAGGTTGGGATGGCCTCCCGGGTCATCGAGCACTGGGGCACCCTGCGCGAGGATCTCCTCACAGTCGGCAAGTCCGAGCCGGCATGTGGCCGCCCCGCCGAGGTGACCCACCACGTCGGCGAACAACGCCGCGGCGCCGAGGTTGCAATCCAGGTTGACCGCCCCGAACCACGTGTCGAGCACCGTGCCGTCTGCGTCCGCCACGGTTGCCAGGCCCACCCCGAAGCGCGCAGTGCGACGTACCCCGGCCGCCTCGAGAGCTCCTCGGTCAGGGCTGCGAACTCGGCGGCATCGGTGGGTCGTGGATCACTCACAGGCACTCCTAGAGGGGGATAGTCGCATCGGCGAAGGGAGTCGCTCACGAGCGACACACGTCCCCGACCGCTTCGGTGCCTGTTTCTACCAGCCGGCAGGTGTCACTCAGAAGCCGGCGCGGATCGCCTCGTCGAGGACCTCGTAGGTGGCGGTGAGGCTCGATCGCTCGACATGCTCGCCGCGGGTGTGGGCAAGCGTCAGGTCACCCGGGCCGAGGTTTACCGCCGGGACGCCCATGGCTGAGAACCTCGCGACGTCGGTCCACCCCAGCTTCGCTCTCACCGCGAGGGGATCGCCGCTGCACCATTCCCGAGACGAACGGATGGTCCAACGCCGGCAGTGCGGCGCCGGCCACGTCGGTCACCTCGATGTCGTCACCGTCCTGAAGGTAACCGGCGAGAGAAGAGCCACGACGTGCTCTGTGGCCTCCGCTGCGCTTCTGTCCGGAGCGAAGCGGTGGGCGATCTCCAACTCGACCTTGTCGGGCACCACGTTCCCCGCCACTCCCCCGCTCACCGATACGGCCTGCAACGCCTCGTGGAAGCGGCAGCCCTGGATCTCGGGTGTGCGTGGCCGGTAGGCGCCGAGGCTCACGAGCAGATCACCGAGGCGGTGGATGGCGTTACGGCCCATCCATGCCCGAGCCGTGTGGGCCCGCTCCCCACGCAGGGTCACACGGACCCGCACCGAACCCTGGCAGCCGGCCTCCACCTCCCCGGAGGTGGGCTCGCCGAGGATCGCCACATCCCCCTGCAACAGGTCGGGACGCACGTCTGCCAGTTCACCGAGGCCGCTGTGGTGCGCAGCGACCTCCTCACGGGCGTAGAACACGAACGAGAGGTCAACCGGTGGAGCGTGATGTGCCTCGGCGAGGGCGATCATCACCGCCAGGCCGCCCTTCATGTCGGCTGAACCCACCCCCCAGAGCGTGTCACCCACGATTCGCGACGTCTCGTTGGAGTCAGCCGGCACAGTGTCGGTGTGGCCACCGAGGACCACCCTCGAGCGCCGTCCGAGCTCCGTGCGCGCCACGAGGTTGTCACCCACCCTCGTGCACTCAAGATGACCCGAGGAGCCCAGCCGCTCCCCGATCAGGTCGACCAGCGCTGCCTCCCGAGAAGCTCTCCGAGGGAACATCCACCAGCTCGGCGGTGAGCGCCAGCAGGTCGACTGGTGGATCGCGTCGGGTCACCTCAGGGTGGCGGCGGAGGCGGCTGCACACCGCCACCGGCCGGAGGGCGGAGTCTGAGCGGGAGGCGGTCCCTGCGGGGCGGGAGGCGCGGACGGCGGGGACTGCGGCGGGTAGGGAGGCGACTGCGGCGGCGCCGGAGGCGGGGAGGGCTGTTGAGGCATGGCTGGTGGCGCCGGCGGCGGGCCCTGCTGCGCTGGCGCGCTCCATCCGCCGGGTGCACCCCGGCCAGGTGGTGGGGGACCTGCTGGGGCGAGGCGCCGTAACCACCGGGGGCGGCTGGACCCTGGGTCTGCTTCTGCTTCTTCTTCCAGCTGCTGCGCTGGACCATCCCGACGATGAACAAGATGAACGCGATGAACACGAAGAACGCGCCCGCCCCGCCGGCAAGTATCCCGCCCACGAACCCGGGTGCGCCCTCCACGAGGAACGAAGGTGCGGTGGTGGCGGTGTAACTGCCGAAGGTCGAACCGTCGCCGCAGCGGATCGTGTACTCCGAGCCGGACTCGATGTCGAACAGCATGTACCCGTTGATCCGCACGCCACCCAGCTCGACAGTGGTTCCCGGACCGAATGCCTCGTAGGCCTGGAACGACACCGGCCCCGACGGACCCTCCCCAGTGCACACCGCCTCCTCGCTCAAGAGCGCTATCCCGTCGGCCCCACTGGCGGTGAACGACACCTCCTCGCCCATCGAAACGACCCTGCCCACCTGGTCGAGCTCGGTGGCGAAGTCGACCAGGTCCGAGATGTACGGCACGGTCTTCGCTGCTGCGAATCCGCAACCTCCGATGCCGAGCAACAGGAACACGAGCGCAGCGATGAGCGCTCCCTTGGGCTTGGGCTTGGAGCTCGCGTTCGTGTACTGAGGGGTCACGTGGCGCCATGGGGGCTCCCCGGTAGAAGCTGGTGTCCCCTGATTATGGTTTGCGCGGACCGCCACGGGTGGGCAATCGGCAGGTGCAGCACATGTTCTCGGGAACATCCGGCGGACCCCGGCCCGTGATCGCATGCAGATCGGCTCACGAAGCGGCCGCACGTGACGCAACCAACTCCATGTCACAAGCAGGTCGCACCATCGCCAAACGCAGGTACGAACTCGCTGCTTCCCCGTAGAACTCCCCCGGGCTGCCCACCACGCCCAGGGTTCGTGCCAGCCGGCGCGCCAGGCCCCAGGCGTCACCATCGGGCGCCTCGACCCACAGGTAGAACCCACCACCGGGCAACGACACCTCGATTCCGAGCCCACCCAGCACGTCGCGCATCGCATGCAGGCGTCCGAGGTACAGCCCCGCTGACCTTCGACCTCGTGCTGCGAACCCAGCGCGCCACGGCCGCCACCTGGGCAGGACCTGGCACCATGAATCCGGCGTGCTTGCGCACCTCGGAGAGGTACCCCACCAGCTCGGGGTCACCTGCGTAGAAGCCCACGCGGAGCCCGGCGAGGTTGGAGCGCTTCGACAGCGAGTGGACCGCCACCACACCATGGTTGTCCCGGCTCAGGATCGTCTGACCGGGGAGCCCGCCCGGCACCGAAGGTGAACCGGCCCAGGTGAACTCCACATAGCACTCGTCGGAGAAGACCGGCACACCGTTGAGCCGACCCCACTGCGCCACCGCGGCGAGGTCGTCCAGGCCTCCCGCAGGGTTGCCGGGTGTGTTCACCCAGAGGCACAGCGCACGCTCAGCGTCGCCAGGTGCGACCGAGGCGAGGTCCAGGCGCCGGTGGTCATCCAGCGCCACAGGCACCGCCCGACAGCCGGCGAGGGTCGCTCCCATGGCATAGGACGGGTAGGACACCGCCGGGTACAGCACCGTGTCACGGCCCGGGTCCCGCAACCGCAGCCAGTGGGGAAGGCCGGCCACGAACTCCTTGGTCCCCACGCACGCGGCGATGTCGGTGGTGGGCACCGCCACGCCGAACCGCCGCTCGAACCAGCCCTGCACGGCTCCGCGGAGCTCCGGGGTGCCTACCGACGGTGGGTACCCGCGCTCGGTGTCGGACCCCGCGAGGGCGCTCAGCACACGGGCGGGGGGTGGGTCACAGGGCGTACCGATGGAGAGGTCGACCGCACCACCGGGGAGATCGGCAGCCAGTTGGTGCAACTCCGCCAGACGGTCATAGGGATAGGGCGGAGGGACGAAGGGCCGGGGTGCGCCCTCGGTCGGATTCACCACCGAATCACCCCTGGGTCCCCTCGGCGGACTCCGTCACCGCGAAGGCCGCGAAACGCCGCGCGTCCTCATCCGCCATTCGTGCGGTCACCCGCATCGAGTCGGAGCCCGGCACCTCCGAGAGCACCTCGGCGGCGCGGTGCACCGCTGCCAGCACGTCGCCACGGTCCCACGGTACGTCGAGCACGGAGGTGCCCATCTGCGCTCGCAGACGGTCCCCGATCCGGGCCAGCAGTTCGTCGGTTCCCTCGCCGGTGGTGGCCGAGATCGCCACCGATCCCGGGTGCGCAGCCGCGAGGCGCGCCGCTGAACTGCCGAGGTCGGACTTGTTGAACACCACCAACTCGGGGATGCCGCCCCCACCGATCTCCTCGAGCACCGCGTGCACTGCGGCCATCGCACCGTCGGGGTCGGGCCCTGATCCGTCGACGACCTGCAGCAACAGGTCCGCCTCGGTCACGACGTCCAACGTCGTGCGGAACGCCTCCACCAGCTGGTGGGGCAGCTTGCGCACGAAACCGACAGTGTCGGTGAGCAGCACGGTCTCTCCCCGGGCAGCGAAAGGCGCCTGGTGGTGGCATCCAGGGTCGCGAAGAGCCGGTCCTCAACCAGTACGCCCGCGTCGGTGAGGCGGTTCAACAACGTGGACTTGCCGGCGTTGGTGTAGCCCACCACGACCACGTGGGGATCTGCGATCGCGCCCGGGCCTTGTGCTGGTTGGCGCGGTGACGCCCTATGCGCTCAAGGTCCGATTCCAGCTTGTGGATCTGGCGTTGGATGCGACGCCGGTCGATCTCGAACTGCGTCTCGCCGGCCCCCGGCGGGCACCGATTCCACCGGCCTGCTGGGACATCTCAAGGCCCTTGCCGCGGAGCCGGGGCAGCCGGTAGCGGAACAGGGCGAGTTGCACCTGCGCCTTGCCCTCCTGGCTGTGGGCGTTCTGGGCGAAGATGTCGAGGATCACAGCAGTGCGGTCGATCGCAGAACGGCCGAGCGCCTTGGTCAGGTTGTTCTGCTGTGCGGGGGGTCAACTCGTCGTCGAACACCACGGTGTCGCAGTCGGTCGCCTCGGCGAGCTCACGGATCTCGCTCACCTTCCCACGACCCACGTAGGTGGCCGGATCCGGGGCGTCACGGCGCTGCATGACCCGGCCGACCTCGTCCGCGCCGGCTGTGTCGACCAGCAGCGACAGCTCGTCGAGGCTCGCGTCCAGCGCCTCGGAGTCGTGCGGAGGCAGGTCGACCCCGACCAGCAGGATGCGCTCCCGGAACGTCCGCTCGATGAACGCACCGGTCTCACCGCCGTATTCACCGAAGGCGCCGCGGTGGGTCTGAGGGTCCGGCTCGCGGGATCCGTCGTCGTTGGGTTCGGTATCGGCTCCACTCACGGGGTGAGGACCTCCCCACGAACTCCGAGGGCCCCGTCAACAGGGCCCTTGCGTCGCGCAGCTCCACGGTCGCGGCGCCCCCTGGCATCGTCACCCGCACGGGCGTTGCCGACGCGCCGAGGAGGCCCCAGCGGTCAGCTGCGACCACTGCAGCGACTGCGCCCGATCCGCATGCCTGGGTCACCCCCGCTCCTCTCTCCCACACCCGCAACACCAGATGGTGGGGATCGGCCACCGCCACGAAGTGCACGTTGATGCCATCGGGATAGGCGCGCTCCAGCGCCGGTCCCTCCACCTCCAGGTCGACCACTTCGGGCTCGTCGACCAGTAGCACCAGATGCGGGTTGCCGATGTCGAGGGTGCGACGTCGGTAGCGCCCCCACGCCAGCGCCTCGGGTGACACCGGGGGGGCCTTCGCCCGCTGCGCCCATATCGACGGTGAACATGGCCCGACGCTGTGGATCCCCTTCGGCCAGGGTGACCTCACGCAGCCCGCGGTCGGTCTCGATGCGCAGGACCTGACCCGCCGCATCTGCACCCTGGGGCTGTGGGTCCTGTGCGAGCAGGGCCTGAGCCAGGCAGCGGATGCCGTTGCCCGAGATCTCCGGCCGCGCGACCCGTCGGCGTTCAACAGGACCATCGCCGCGCCGTCGGCGGGGTCGGCCGGTGCCAGCCCGTAGACGAGCCCGTCGGCGCCGATGCCGCGACGACGCTCGCACAGCGACTGCGCGACATCCGCGCCGACCTCGAGGCCCGGGTTGAGCGCGCCGAGAGCCACCAGGAAGTCGTTTCCCTGCCGTGGTACTTGCCGAGACGCATCAGGTACGGGTGCTCCTTGGAGGTCGCGCCTCGCCGGTAGCGCCGAGGGAGGCGCCGGGGACGAAGCAGGCTCAACGGTACCCGTGCCACCGGTGCCTCCCGCAGCGGATTTCCGCCACAGCAGGTCCAACTCGGTCGCCAACTGAGCGGCGGTGCGGTCCGCATCGGGCGGGTCGAACCACTCGATGCGGGGGTCACGACCGAACCAACGGAGCTGTCGCACCGCGAACCGCCGGGTCGCGAGCTTCGCCTCCGACACCGCGCCTTCGAGATCGGTCTCACCGCGCAGGTGCGCCAGCAGTTCGCGGTACCCGAGGGCCTGTCGGGCGGTGCGTGACATGGGCGGTCGGATCTTCGAGAGCGCTGCGACCTCGTCGAGGAAGCCGGCTGCCATCTGGGCGTCGAAGCGGTCGCCGATCGCCTCGGCGATCACATCGCGATCGGGACGAAGGCCGCACATCACGAACGGGGTGGCGGGGTAGCTCCCGAAGGCTTCGCCGTGTTCCGAGAACGGCACACCGGTGCCGATGCCGACCTCGAGCGCCCTGATGATCCGACGCCTGTTGCCGGCGGGAATCCGCTCGAGTGCGACCGGATCCAGCTCGTGCAGTCGAGCGGCAAGCTCGGCGGTGTCGGGGTTCGACTCCAGTTCCGCCGCGATGTCGGGGAAGTGCGGCGGTGGGGTGAAGTCGTCGACCAACGCACGCACATACAGCCCGGTCCCGCCCACGAGCAGAGCAGCGGCGCCTCGGGCCTCGATGCCCGCCAGCGCATCGCGCAGCGTGGCGTGGAGGAACCGGGGGCAGGTTGTGGTCCTCGCTCGGATCCGCGATGTCGATCAGGTGGTGTGGAACCTCGGCGCGCTCCGCAGCCGTGGGCTTGGCAGTGCCGATGTCCATACCCCGGTAGACCTGCATGGAGTCGCAACTCACGATCTCGGTGGGTACAACCCGCTGCGATGCGCATGCGGGCGAGATCCATGGCGATCGCGGACTTGCCCGACGCGGTGGGGGCCGACCAGGCACATGTGCACGCCCGGTGGATGTCCCGCCGTGGCAGGTCCATCCGCGCTGGGTGGCGTGAGGGCAGCGGGCGGCCGCCGATCATCGGCGGCCCTCGCCGGCGCGCCCGACACGTCCGACTCGTCGCCGAGCGCGAGTGGGCCGAGGAGCTGCTCGGCGAGCAACCACCAGTCCAACCGAGCGAGACCCGGATGTCGCCCGTAGTGCTCGAAGAACACCGGCAGGATCATCGGTCCGACGGTGCCCGACAACGACGAGGCGACGCGTGCGAGATCCCGGTGGCGGTCCGCGATCGCCATGTCGTCCCAGCACGTGAACCCCACGGCACTGCCGAGGGAGCACAGCAGCGTGCCCAGCGACGGCGATCCGTGCGTGAGCACGACGTCGCCATCGCCGGCCTCCCCGAGGCGGTCCGCTCCCAGATCGAGCACTTCGAGCAACGCGGGGCGGTCCATGTGCGAATACGCCGCGTCCAGCGGGGCATCCGGTGCGGCGGCGGTGGCTCTGGCGGCGTCGGCGACCACGTCACGCATCGAGACGTGCGGCACGTCGTCGGCCAAGCCCGGCGAGTGGACCTCCAGGGCGTGCAGGACACCCAAGCGCTCGGCGAGCATCGCGACCGTGCGCTCCGGGTCGAAGAGGTACTCCTTTGCGTCGGCACGCTCAAAGGCCGCCGGATCGGCGCCCTCCGGTGACGCGAGACCTGCGGATCGCAGCAGGTCGACCAGTCCCGCAGGCGGGTAGCTCAAAGTGACGCCACCGGTATGCGGGTCCTGTGCTGTGGCTCGGCGGTCACCTCACGCAGCACTCCGAGCATGTGGGTGGTCGCAGCCGAGGTGATCTCGACGTTCGCGTAGCCACCGCGGCGAAGCGCGGCGTCGCGTGCGAAGTGCACCAGCCTGTTGTGACGGGTGCGACCCGTGAGGCGGTCGGGGTCGCGCTTGGAGGGACCTTCGACGAGGACCTCCTCGACGAGGCCGATCCGGGCCTCGTTGCCCAGGCGGCTCGATCGTTCGACCACGGCACGCAGCCTCGACATGCGCTGCACCGCAACCTCATGGGGAACCTCCGCGACTCCGCTCGACGCCGCCTCGGTCCCCGGCCTCGGCGAGTAGACGAAGGTGTAGGCGTTGTCGTATCGGGCGGCCGCCGCCACCTCGAGGGTGGCTTCGAAGTCGGCCTCGGTCTCCCCGGGGAACCCGACGATGATGTCGGTGCTCAGCGCCAGGTCGGTGACAGCGGCACGCGCGGCAGCCAACCGCTGCAGGTACCTATCGGCGGTGTAGCCGCGGTGCATCGCTGCGAGGATCCGGTCGCTGCCCGACTGCAGCGGCAGGTGGAGGTGTTCGCACACGGTGGGGACGTCGCTCATCGCGGTGATCGTCTCGGGCCGAAGGTCCTTGGGGTGCGGGCTCGAGAAGCGCACGCGGCGGGATCCCGGGTACGGCACCGACCGAGCGGAGGAGGTCCGCGAACAACGGTCGGGCCCTGCGCTCGGAGGCGAGCCACGCGTCGCCCACCTTCGCAACCGTCGCCTGCGGATCGGCCGGTGCGACCCCGCCGGCAAGTTCACCACGCGCAGCGGTGGTCAGGTCCCGGCCGTAGGAGTTGACGTTCTGGCCCAACAGGGTGACCTCGGTGACCCCTCCGCGGCGGCACGTTCAACCTCGGCGAGGATGTCACCGAAGCTGCGGCTCACCTCGGGTCCGCGCACCGCGGGACGATGCAGAACGCACAGCTGTTGTCACAGCCGATCTGGATGGTCACCCAGGCCGCCCAGCCCTCTCGCGCACCACCGGCAGCGCCGAGGGGAACCGGTCGTGGTCTGCCGCGACGGTGGCCTCGAGGATCTCGATCACCGGCTTTCCGTTGCTCAGGTGCTGCTCCAGCAGCGCCGTGGCCCGTGCGACGTTGTGGGTCCCGAGCACCACGTCGACGTGCGGCGCCCGTTCCAGCAGGGCTTCACGGTCCTTCTGGGCCAGGCATCCGGCGACCATGATCTCCACCTCGGTGCCCGCGGACGCTCGGGCGTCCTGAGGCTCTTGAGATGGCCGAGGGTTCCATAGAGCTTGGTGTCGGCGCCCTCGCGGACACAGCAGGTGTTCAACACGATCACGTCCGCCTCGGCCTCGTCGATCGCAGGCACGTAGCCGTCGGCCTCCAGGAGACCCGAGATTCGCTCGGAATCGTGTTCGTTCATCTGGCACCCGAAGGTGCGCACCAGGTACCGCTTGGTCACCTCGCCATCGTAGGACGGGCCCGTCGGGCCTCCTCATCGGAGCGTCCCACCCACGTGCGACACCGACATGCCACCCCCGACATACCACACAGGTGCACCGCACCCGAACCCGCGACGCGGCCAACAGCCGGGACCATCCGCAGCACGGTCACGCCCCGCCGGGTGGACACCCACCGTGGCGCTCCGTTCTACTGCTTCTGATCCTCGTGCTGTGGTGGCCGGGTGTGGCCGGTCTGCTCAGTCCAAGCTGATGGGCAGGTCGTCGGGGTCGATGACCTCGCCGGTCTCCAGGTCGACTGTGGCCGGTGCATCCTCTCCGGTCCCATCCGTCGGCAGGATGCCCACCGCCTTGAGGATCCGGTCCTGGATCTCCAACATGATGTCGAGGTTGTCTGCGATGAACGCCTTGGAGTTCTCGCGACCCTGCCCCAACTGCTCGCCCTCGTAGGTGTACCAGGCACCCGACTTCTTGACGATGTCGTGCTCCACACCGAGATCGAGCAGGGACCCCCTCACGGGAGATCCCCTTGCCGTACATGATGTCGAACTCGGCCTGGCGGAACGGTGCGGAGACCTTGTTCTTGACGACCTTCACCCGGGTGCGGTTGCCCACCACCTCGACGCCGTCCTTGATGGCCTCGATGCGGCGGATGTCGAGGCGCACGGAGCTGTAGAACTTGAGTGCCCGCCCACCGGGGGGTGGTCTCGGGCGAGTTGTGCACCATCACTCCGTCGACGAAGTAGTTGTGGGTGCCCTCGATCTCGAGGTCGTAGCGGTCACTCGCCTCGCGGCCACCCGCATCCGGCTGCAATGCCAATGGCCGCTTGTCCAGGATCGGTACAGGGACCAACTCCAGGCGCTCCTCGACGAACATCGGCTCCACACCGAAACGACCGCGGTACACCGGAGTCAGCTTGTGCTGCATCTCAGGGTGCACAAACGGGGCGATGAGGGCATGGAACTTGACCGTCTCGTCGCCGGTGAAGGACAACACCGCCCTCGCACCTGCCCGGTCGTGGCGCAATCGGGCTTCGATGCCCCAGGTGTCGCGCAGGTGCTCGACCAGACGCTCACGCGTGCCCGCAGACATGTCCTGCACGCACACCTCGCTGTTGCCGGCACCACCCTTGGTGCGCCCCTGATGGTCGACAACCGCGGGTTCGAAGGTGCCGCGATCCTGGTACCAGATCGCGAGGGACAGCGGCGTGAGGCCCTTCAGGTAGTCCTCGCTGAAGACCTTCTGGGAGCCCAGGTACACAGAACGCCACAGCTCGGCGAGCTCTACGAGGGGCATCAGCTCCCATGTCACCGCGCCTTCGGCACCACTCGAGCGGCGTGGATCCACGTTCTCGAACAGCGACGCCTTCCAGTCGCCGTAGCCGGCCTGCTCCCCGCCGTGGGTGAACCCCAGGCCGGCGGGCCGTCGAGTCGTCGTGCTGGGACAGGGACGCGCTGCCCATCAGGGTGCCCAGGACGACCTCCCATTGGAAGCCCGACAGGAGGTGCGGTGCGCTGCGCAACACCCGATCACCGACCTGCAGGTCCCCCGCCTCTCGCCAACCAGCGGGCGTCATCACCTGATGGTTCGCAGTGACCGCGAAGTTCGACTCCTCCTGCCGGCCGACACCGGGAACCCGGAAGTCGACGAAGTGCTCGGTCAGACCGTTGTTGAACCAGTTCACGACCTTGCGGGGCACCACCTCGCCGGTGTCGAAGTCGTAGCTCAACACCTCCACGGGAAGCTTCTCCTGCACGATCGTGGCGATCGGAAGCGAACCACCGTCGGCCAGGGACACCACGGACTCGCCGTGCACACAACCGAACATGACCCCGATCTTCTCGCGGAGCTGGTTGATGAAGATGCAGATCGTCCTGGTCCGGTTGAGGCTCGCGGTGAGCTTGCGCAGGGCCTGGGACATGAGGCGGGCCTGCAGGCCGACGTGGCTGTCGCCCATGTCACCCTCGATCTCAGCGCGTGGGGTCAGGGCCGCCACCGAGTCGATGACCACGACGTCGATCGCGCCGGAACGCACGAGCATGTCGCAGATCTCCAGCGCCTGCTCGCCGGTGTCGGGCTGGGAGATGTAGAGCTCGTCGATGTCGACGCCGATGGCGGCGGCGTAGACCGGATCCATGGCGTGCTCGGCGTCGATGTAGGCGCAGGTGCCACCGGTGCGCTGCGCTTCAGCCACCACGTGCATCGCCAGGGTGGACTTGCCCGATGACTCCGGGCCGTAGATCTCGGTCACACGGCCTCGCGGCAACCCACCGATCCCCAGGGCGACATCGAGTGCCAGGGCGCCGGTCGACACCGACTCGACGTTCATGGCGGGCTTGTCGCCCATCTTCATGACCGACCCCTTGCCGAACTGCTTCTCGATCTGGCCCAGGGCCATGTCGAGTGCCTTGGCTGCATCCTGTGTGGAATCCTTCGCCATCGTCGTGCTCCTTTGTGCGTTGGTTGCAGCGGGGTCTGCTGTGGGCTGTGGTGCCGTGCCCTCTCGGGCGTCGGCTCTAGAGGAATGAACCTAGGAGTGGGGTGTGACATGGCCCCGGAACCTCCCGGTCGTGCTCACCCGGCCACCCACACGGGCAGGTCACATGAATGTAGTTCCGAACGGGTGTTCGACTCAAGCATTTCGACCCGGCACGGGCCGTCACCCGATCGGAAGCGTCGCGATCACCCGGTGCTGCGCCGTGCGCGCCCGTGATCGACGAGACGACCTCGACCTCCTCGGGCACCCACCGCGCGCTGAGCGGTTCACCGAGGGTGGACCCACCGCCCGGCTCCGGGCACGCGCCAGGGTGAGGTGACCCCGGAAGGGATGCTCGGGAGGCCGGCCGATCCCCTGTGTGCAGCGGCGCACCTGTGCCGCAAGGTCCTCCAGGCCCACCACCGGCACCATGACCACGCGATCGCCGAGGGTCCCCACCGCTGGACCCAGCACGGCCGTGCAGCGCATGAGGTCCTCGCCGCGCAGCGCCCCCCAGCACCTCCTCGGGGTCGCTGTCGCCGAGGAAGCGAAGCGTGACGTGCCACTGCTCGGGAGGCGTGAAGCGCAGACCCGGGTCCTCGGGGTGTTCCAACCCGGCTAGGACCCGCTGCACCGCCGGGGGGGTCGCACCGCCACGAAGAGGCGCCGCGCGCAGCTCAAGGCGCGTCGGGGGTCCTGTCGCGACCACGGTCGCCGACGGCGAACGGGTCCGCCGAACCGGAACCGAGACCGACACCTCCGTCGTCGGTCGCCAACAGCGCACGGCGCAGCATCCCCAGCAACGTGATCACGGTGAACTCACGCACCTGCTTGCGACGACCCGGCAGGCGCACCTCGATCGACTCGATGCCGCCACCTGCCGCGGGGTCGCCCACCGCCACTGCCATGCAGACCGTGCCCGGTGGACGGCCCTCGGACGGATCGGGACCCGCCACCCCGGTGGCCGCGACCGCCACGTCGGTCCCCAACAGGCCACGAACACCGCTCGCCATGGCCCGAGCGGCCGCCTCGGTCACCACCGGACCCTCAGGCACCTCGAGAAGGTCGTGCTTGACCGCCGCGGAGTAGCCGATCACGCCACCCACATAGACGTCGCTGGCACCCGGGATGTCACAGATCCTCGATCCGACCATCCCGCCGGTGAGCGACTCGGCTGTTGCGAGCGTGAGCCCCCGGTCCCGCAGCATCTCGATCACCACCGACTCCATGGTGTCTTCGTCGGTACCGAAGACCAGCGGGCCGAGCAGCTCACGCAGGCGCTGCTCCTCCTCGGCGAGCAGTGCCTCGGCCTCGTCGGCCGTCGAGGACTTTCGCGGTGATGCGGACCTTCAGGCCCTCGGCCCCCGATGCGAGGGAACGCGATGGTGGGGTTCCCCGCTCCGTCGAGCTCGTAGATCCTCTCCGCCAACAGCTCCGCGAGCCCCGATTCGGATTCACCCCAGGTGCGCAGCACACGGGAGCGGATCACGTTGGCCAGGCCCGCCCGTCGCTGGAGGTCGGCGAGCACGGTGCCCTCCATCATCTCCTGCATCTCCCAGGGCACCCCCGGCATCGCGTAGACGATCTTCTCCGCCGCGGCGGCATCCCTCCCGCAGGGGTCACGGTCACCGGGCAGATCAACCCCGGCGCGGTCCCCGGTTGCTCTGGTATGAACTCCGCACCCCGGGGTCGTTGTGCCTGCACCAGGTTGTTCGCCGGCATGCGGCGCGAGGCACCCTCGAACATGGCGATGATCCGCTCCTCCATCTCCACGTCCGACTCGAGCCCGACGCCCATCACCTCCGCCAGAGCGGAGCGCGTCAGGTCGTCCTGGGTCGGCCCCAACCCACCGCAGCAGATGACCGCATCGCTGCGCGCCAGGGCCGTCTGGAGGACCTCCACGATGCGGGCCCTGTTGTCCCCCACGGTCACCTGGAAGTGCGAGTCGATGCCCACCAGCGCCAACCGCTCCCCTATCCACGCCGAGTTGGTGTCCTGGATCTGACCCAGGAGCAACTCGGTTCCGACTGCGACCACCTCCACGCATGGCGGCGAACCTAGCGGCTTCCGCCTGCGACAACCGAGGAGTCCGCATCACCGCGAGGAAGCGCCAGCGGGCGGCGCGCGCGTCCCAGCTGTAGACCACCGAGGTTCCGGCGATCCGGTCGTAGAGCGCACGACGATGACGACCGAACACGATGGGAAGGAACCCGATCCCCATGGTGAGGAAGCCCAGCGGGAACGTGAGGATCCTCAGCGCGGCCGCACGCGGCGTGCACGGAGAGCCCTGGGCCATCACCACGCGGATGCCGAGCACCGCCATGCCGGGCGACTTGCCCGACACGCTCCACGGATAGGCGAAGTACACGAAGTTCCAAACCCCGAACAGCCCGACGGTCACCAGGACCCCTGACACATCGAGGGTGACCTTGCCGTCGGTCACCAGCGAGATCACCCACGACGCCACGGCGGTCACGAACGAGAAGCTGAACACCGCTGTCGCCTGGTCGAGCGCGAACGCCGCCAGTCGGCTCACCGGGCCTGCGTAGTGACCCTGGAGCGACACCGCCTCGGAGTGCTCGGTCCGGTCGTAGTGGGGCATCACGGGCTCTCCTGTGAGCCGGCGGAATCCGATCCACGGGTCGTATCGTCGCCCTCAGGCAGCGAACGGGGTGGTCCCACGAGCTCGGGTGGCCCCGCCGGGAGGTCCGCGGGGTCGCGCCGCATCATCCTGTTGGCCACCGACACGACCATGTTGTCGAGCGACACTCCCTGACGGCGCACCGCATCCAGCGACGCCGTCGCCACGCCGGAGGTGGACCGGGCGATTATCGACCCGAGCTCGGTCTCGGCGACGATGCGGTCGACGTCCACCCTGGAGACCACCTCGTTGAGGTCGATGCGATCCAGGAGCCCGTCGATGTCGATGCGGTCCAACAGGGCTCCCACGTCGATGCGCTCCAGCAGCGAATCCAGGTCGATGCGCTCCAGGAGGGCTCCCACGTCGATGCGCTCCAGCAGCGCATTCAGATCGACCTTCGAGATGATGCCGTCGATGTCCACACGGTCGATGATCCCCTGCACGTCCACATCCCCCACGAGCTCGTTCACGTCGACTTGTGACACGATGCCGGAGACGTCGATGCGTGACACGAGGCGATCCATGTCGATGCGATCCAGCAGCGCGTTCACGTCGATCGCATCGAGGATCTCGTTCAGGTTCACCACCTCGACCACCTCGGGGGTGATGTTCCTCACCGCCTCACGCGCGGCCGGAGCAGCACGCTCACGCACCTCCTTGCCCTCCTCGGCGAGCGGTGCGGTGACGAACCGGGCGGCGGCCGACACCGCCCTGCCGGGCAGGCTGCGCCCCAGCGCACCCGCGGCACGCCCTGCCCCCGACGCCGCACCGATCGCGGCGTCCAGCGCCCACTCCGCTCCGGCGCCGTCCTCGGCCGGCTCGCCGGACTCGGTCTCGTCGTCTGGGTCCTGCGATGTCACGCCCACGAGTCTGGCCCATCCACGGTCGACCAAGCGGCCTCCGATCGCGGCAGTGTCCCCACACAAGGTACAGCGCCGTCCACCTCGACGGCACGGCCATGGCACCACCGGCACCGATGGAGGATCGCCACTGCTACTGCCCGCCTGATCCGGCGTTCGGCGAATCCCCCATCGAGGTGGCCCGCGACCCGGCCCGGATGTACTGGATGGCGCTCACCCATGCGACCACGACCGCCGCCCACAGGCACACCACCGCCATCCAGTGGTGCTGCGCCGTCCATGGGAACACCACCAAGGTGACCGAGGTGAACTGCAGGAACGTCTTGAACTTCGCGAGCGCGATGCCTGGATCGCGAGGCGCGGCGCGCCCAGAAGGAACGGAAGCCCGATATCAGGGCCTCCCCGAACGGTGATCAACGCGACCGGCAGCCACCAGAAGTCACCGGCCACGACCACCGCCCATAGACCGCCCAACGCGAGGACCTTGTCGGCGAGCGGATCCAGGAACGCACCCGAACGTGTGGTCCCATGCCTTCGGGCAAGGTATCCGTCGAGGCTGTCCGAGGCTGTGATCACCAGCCACAGCGTGAACACCCCCAGCTCGGTCCCCGCTCGACGATCGCCCAGAGCACGACCGGGGACACCACGAGGCGGACCACGGTGACGACGTTGGCAGGCGTGAGCACGGCCGATGGCCCGAAGGTCTTCGGTGCCTCTGCCTTGGTCATGGCCGCACCGCTGTGAGGTCCGGCCCTGCCGCCGCGACGATGCGCACCTCGTGGAGCTCTCCCACCGCCAAGTCGCTGGGCACCTCGACGATCCCGTCGATCTGGGGGGCCTCGCGATGGGAGCGGGCGATCCCGGGTTCGTCGACCAGGACGGTCGCGGTCGTGCCCACGAGCGCGTCCCGGCGACGCCGAGATGCGGTCCTGCACCTCGGTCAGCTCGGCGAGGCGTTCGGTGACCAGCGGATCAGGCACGACGCCGTCCAGGCCTATCGCGTAGGTTCCCTCCTCCGCGGAATACCTGAAGAACCCGCACCAGTCGAGCTGTGCTGCATCGAGGAACTCGAGCAACCGGTCGTGGTCCTCCTCGGTCTCTCCCGGGTAGCCCACGATGAAGTTCGAGCGGGTCGCGGCATCCGGTGCCATGGCGCGGATGCGGCCGATGCGCTCCAGGAACGCGTCGGCGTTGCCTGCGCGGCGCATCCGGCGCAACAGGCGCGGTGACACGTGCTGGAGGGACAGGTCGAAGTACGGCACCGGCGATCCTGCGATGGCATCGATCAGTGGGTCGGTCAACTCACTTGGATGCAGGTACAGGCACCGCACCCAGTCGACCCGGCGGGCCACCTCGTGGAGCAGGTCGGCGATCCGCCGGCGCCCGTGTGCCCCGTCGCGCCCGTACGCGCCCAGGTCCTGCGCTATCAGCACCACCTCGCGCACGCCGAGCTGTTCGACCTCTTCGAGCACCGCCGCCATGTCACGACTCCGCTGAGGACCGCGGAACGACGGGATGGCACAGAACCCGCAGGCCTTGTCGCATCCCTCGGCGACCTTGACATACGCCCACGGTCGGCTCGCCGGGGGTCGCGGCAGGTTCAACAGGTCGAACGACGGAAGGGGGTCGTGCTCGCCGGGGCCCTGCCGACCGCCTCGATCGGTCCGCAGCGTGACCGGCACCCCGAAGCCGCTGACCCGGTCGACCTCCGGGCAGGGCATCGGCCAGCTCGGAACCGTACCGCTGCGCCATGCAGCCCGTCACCACCAGCTCGGAGCCTTCCCCACGCCGGTCGTGCAGATCCAGGATCGTCGCCACCGACTCCTCGCGGGCCTCGGCCACGAAGGCACACGTGTTCACCACGACCACATCGGCGGAAGCCGGATCCGCGGCCTCGCTCAGGCCCTCGCTCACCATGCGCGCGGCCAGCTTCTCGGAATCCACTTCGTTCTTCCCACAACCGAGGGTCTCGAGCCAGTAGGTACGCGCCACCACTGCAGCCTATTCGTGGGACTGTGCGGGCCTACCCGTTACCCGTCAGCACAGCGCGACCGCGATCGCCCTTGGTCCGCCCCACAACCCCAACCGAGGCCAGGGGCGTCCGCCGATCGGAATCGGTGAGCGCCTCCGATACGAGAAGGCGGTATGGCGGCACAGCCGCCACGATCGAGCCTGGTGAGACGTGACCTATCGACGCTGGCTGGGTCCTCGATCGTTCGTGTGCGGTTGGCAGAGTGGATCTATAGGACGCCACACGCCACCTGTGTATGCTGATATGCATGCACAGCACGAGTGTAAGGATCGACTCCACGACCCACGACGAGTTGAAACGCCTCGCAGCCGAACTGGACACCACTGTTGGCAACACCGTGACGCTCGCGGTCCGAGCACTGCGGCAGGATCGCGTTGGTGCTGATCTCATGGCGTCACTGCGAGACGATGAGTCCGACTGGCTTGATGCCGAACTCCGGGTGATGTCGTCGGGGTTGAGTTCGGTGCTCCCGAGGGACGCGAAGCAGGCATGCGTCGCCCTGCTGTCGTTGTCACCGCCCAGCGAATCCTGGACGCCACACCCTCGATCATTCAGGTTGTTCCGTTGACGAGCGCAATTCGCTCGTTCCACTCCGAGGTGGTGATCGAACCCGACCCGACCAACGGTCTCGAAGCACGGTCTGCTGCACAGTGCCAGCATGTGCGAGCAGTCTCGCCAGGCCGAATTGTCGAGATCAGAGGCAACGTCGGAACGATCGCGCTGACCCAAGTCCGCGAGACGATCGCCGTGATCTTGGATCTTCCGTAGGAACCTGAGGCCGAATGCACTTGAGGTTTGCCTGATTCAACCGCAGGGACCCTGGTTCGCCGGCGCCTCGTCGCCGGTCGCCAACCGATCGATTGGGTCTGCCGCGCGAGGGGGTGACATCTGAGCTGGCTTGCCTGTTGGGCACGGTTGGAAGGATGACATCATGCCCAAGCCCTATCCCCAGGAGTTCCGCGACGACGTCGTGAAGGTGGCCCGCAGCCGACCCGAGGGCGTGACCCTTGAGCAGGTTGCAGCTGATTTCGGGCTCCATCCGATGACGTCGTCGAAGTGGCTACGCCAAGTTGCTGTCGATGACGGCGACCGTCACGGTGTCGTGTCGGGTACTCAAGATCGCTCGCCAGCCCTACTACCGGTGGTTGAATACCCCGATCACCGACAGCCGGCTTGACGAGGCGTACCTCGCGAAGGCGGTGTTCGACGCGTATCGTGACGACCCCGATGACGCCAACCCACCACCGCGTCCGCACTCAGCACGGCGCCCAACACCCGTCCGCCAGACGGGGAGATGCGGACCTTCGCTGCGTCCTTCTACCGCTGAGCCCGGGGAAAGCGGGTCGGCCCGCTCACGCGACGGATCGAACTCGCCGCGCCTGGCGCAACGACGTGGTGGCGGCGGCTGCCGCTGACCACGACGGGATCGCCGCCCACTTCGCCGCATGGCCCACCGAACCCGGCTCCGGCCCGTTCAAGACCAGTACGGCGAGCACCACAGCAAAGACCGCCATCAGGGTTGCGTAGACCGCCGACACCGCCACGACCGCCCGACCGAACCGCGAGCCTCCGGATCCGTCTCCCTTCTGCCCACGAACCCATCGGCACACCTCGGCCAGGCGTCCGTGGTCGATCGAGCGACTCAACCGGTAGCGATCTTCGATGGACGACCGGGGGCCGACCGGCGTGCCGCGGCGAAGCTCACCGCGTGGACCGCCGAGTAGTACGCCGCTGACACGGCTCGACTAAGCCACAGGGTACGGGGTCGGCCGTCGGCCGCCCCCAAGGCGAACGTAGTCACATTCACCCGGATGCCCCCGAACGACTGCCCATCGAGCCAACTACGGACGGCCACCTCGGGTGAGTCCGTTGTGGCCATGCTGGTCTGCATCCGCCACACGGGTCGTCGTTCGGATGGGATGGGTCAGCCATCCGAGCCCGGCCACGGGTCAGGTGCAGCGCAGGCGGAGTCGATCTCGGGAACATGGCTCAATCACACCCGACGACCTACTGAGAACCTGACTGGCGACTGTACGCCAAACCGAGCCCGGGCACCGGCCACGTGCAACGCAGGAGGCGCCCGGTGCTGGATGCGGTCACCCACGCGGTGCGCATGTCGGGGCCGCCGAAGCAGATGTTGGTGGTGATCAGGTCGTCGACGGCCACGAAATCCGCTGCGCCTCCGGTCGGCGCCACCACCGAGATGCCACCGGTGCGGATCGTCGCGACGCAGACGTTGCCCTGCGAATCGACTGCCAGGCTGTCGAAGAGGTCCTCACCCGGTGCCGCGTACAGGAGCTCGCCGTGTGGGGGCATCAACCCCGCCCCCGACGCCACCCCAGGCTCGGTGACGTTCCAGGCCCACAGACGACCGGTGTGGGTCTCGGCCACGTACAGCCGGTCTCCCGCCGGGGCGAGCCCGATCCCGTTGGGGGCATCGAGAGGGAACACCACCTCGGTCACCGCGGAGCCGTCGCAGCGTGCGTAGTAGACGCCGGTGCGGTCCGAGGCCCGTTCCAGTCGCAGACCGTGATCGGTGAACCAGAACCCACCGTGACCGTCCATCACGAGGTCGTTGGGCGCCCGCAGCGGCCGGCCGTCGCACTCGGTGTAGACGGTGCTCACCTCGCCCGTGGCGAGATCGACGCGTTGGATGGAGCCACCCTCGTAGGTGTCGGGCACCGGGCCCGGAATGAGCATCCCGCCGAGGTCGACGAACTCGAAGCAACCGCCGTTGTTGGTGATCCAGATCTCACCGTCGGGACCGATCGCCGCGCCGTTGGGCCCCCCGCCGCAGTGGGCCACCACCTCGACCGCACCGTCGGGACGGACCCGCGAAAGGGTGCCCCGGTCGATCTCGACCACCAGGACGGATCCGTCGTCCATGGCCACAGGGCCTTCAGGGAAGCGCAACCCCTCGGCAACTGCTTCGAAGACGATCTCGGTCACATCCATTGTCGACTCCGGCGATAAAGGACCTCGAAACGGCCCGGTGAACATGGTGGGCTCACATGTCGCGGCGGCCTCACATGTCGCGCATGCGCGCCCGGCCCTGCGAGCCGCGGATCAGAGCGCACCCGACTCGACCGCGTTCTCGAAGTCCTCCACGGTCATCAACACCTCGCGCGCCTTGGATCCCTCCGAAGGACCCACCACGCCACGTTGCTCCAACAGGTCCATGATCCGGCCGGCACGAGCGAAGCCCACCTTGAGCTTGCGTTGCAGCATCGAGGTGGAGCCCATCTGACTCCGCACCACCAGCTCCATGGCCTGGACGACAAGGCCGTCGTCCTCGTCACCGCCTCCCCGGTGGAGCCACCCGATCCGGCAGCCACCGAATCCTCGGTGGCGACGCCCTCGACGTAGTGCTCCTCGACCTGAGGTGCCTGCTCACGCCAGGTCGCCACGATGGCACGGACCTCGCTCTCCTCGACCCAGGCGCCCTGGATCCGCTGCGGCGCCGAGGACGCCGGACCCAGCAGGAGCATGTCGCCCTCACCGACGAGACGCTCCGCTCCGGGTTGATCCAGGATCACCTTGGAGTCGGTGGAGGAGGACACAGCGAAGGCCAACCGGGCGGGCACGTTGGCCTTGATCACACCGGTGATCACGTTGACCGACGGACGTTGGGTCGCGATCACAAGGTGGATCCCCACCGCACGGGCCATCTGGGCGATCCGACAGATCGCGTCCTCGACGTCGCGGGGGGCCACCATCATCAGGTCGGACAGCTCGTCGACCACCACGAGTATGAACGGAAGGCGCTTGAACTCCCGTTCGGCTCCCAGGGCCTCGGACAGCTCACCGCGGTCGTAGGCGGCGTTGTAGCCGGTGATGTCACGCACACCTACCTCGGACAGCAGGTCGTAGCGACGCTCCATCTCCTTGACCGCCCAGGCCAGCGCGTTGGCCGCCTTCTTGGGGTTGGCGACCACCTGGGTCAGCAGGTGCGGGATGCGGTCGTACTGGGTCAGCTCCACGCGCTCGGGTCGATGAGGATCAACCGGACCTGCTCGGGCGTGGAGCGCATCATGATCGATGTGATGATCGAGTTGATGCAGCTCGACTTCCCCGCACCCGTCTGCCCTGCGATCAGCAGGTGGGGCATCGTCGCGAGGTTCATGAGCACCGCGTGCCCGTTGATGTCACGCCCGACGGCGACCTCGGGAGAGGGTGCGTGGCGCGCTTGGCCTCCGCCGAGGTGAGGATGTCGCCGACCGCCACCACCTGGCGTTCCTTGTTGGGCACCTCGACGCCGATGGCCTGACGACCGGGGATCGGCGCGAGGATCCGCACGTCGGGAGAGGCCATCGCGTACGCGATGTCCCTTGTGCAGCGAGGGTGACCTTGGCGACCTTCACCCCGGTCCCGAGCTCCAGTTCGTAGCGGGTGACCGTGGGTCCCGCGGTCATGCCGATCAGGCGGGTCTCCACTCCGTGGTCGGCGAGCGCGGATTCGAGGACCCTGCCCCGTGCCTCGATGGCCGCGGTGTCCACGTCGTGGTGGCCGCTGAGGGTGAGCAGCTTGGCCGGCGGAAGCTTCCAGGGCGAGCTCTGAGCCGCCGGCCCGAGATCCAGGCCGAGCTGCTCCCCCTCCAGCGCACCTGTGGGAGCGACGGTGACCGAGGGGCCGTCGGTGGCCTTGCGTCGCCGCTTGCGCTTGGGTTTGGCACCGGGCGGGGCGTCGGCGTCCTGGTCGTACAGCGTCGGACGCCACGTGCCTTCGGGCCCTCGGAACCCTCCGAACCACCTTGGCCGGACCCTGACACGTGGAACAGCCCGGCCAACCAGGTCGTCATGGCCGACATCGCCGGCCTCGATGCCCGGGAAGCCGCACGGGCCATCTGCCGCAGGGTCCGACCCGACAGGAGGCTGACCGCCAGCAGACCCAGCCCGAGCAGCACCGCCGCGGTCCCCAGGTGCCGATCACGCCTTCGAGCGTGCCGGCCACACCGGCGCCCACCAGGCCCCCAGCGGAGCGGTAGGCGTCCACGCCGTCGGCAGCGATCGTGCGCCGTCGGCCGCAAGCAGGTGGGCGAAGCCCATGAGCACGACCGCAGCCAGGACCCCGCCGGTCACCATGGCCACCATGCGCCGACCACCGGACGCGCCGGCGGCGACGGGCATCACCGCGGTGGCGTCCGGGGCGGGGTCCGACTGCGAACCATCGCGGACGTCGATGCGGGCCTGGCGCGGACCACGTATCAACAGCACACCGGCCACGGCCAGTCCGATGGGGGCGAGGCCCTGTAGGAACCCGAAAAGCGCACCGGTGGCGCTGTCCATCCAGCGGCCCACGAGGGCACCCGAGGAGGACCAGACCCCGGCTGCGGCGACAGCCGCCAACATGAGCAGCACCAAGCCCCACACGTCGTGGCCACGACCGTCGAACAGCATCCCCAGGCGGCCTCCACCCCGGTGCTTCACAGTGGCGGCACCTCCACGCCCTCCGGCACCACGTGATCCGGCTGAACGGGACCCGGCTGAACGGGATCTCGCCGAGCGGGCACCGCGCGACCTACCTCCCGCGCGGCGGAGCGGGAGCTGCTGTAGCGGGGGGAGGACTGCTTCGTTGCCATTTCGCACAACGCTACTCATCCGCTGCGACACGGTCAGGGAACCCCGCCACGCCACACGCCGGAGGCCCCGGCTCCAGGCCTCGAGGACCACGGGAACGATCATCGGGCGGCGTCGGGTGCGTTCCGAGACGAACCCGCCCGCAGCACGCCGCACCGCCTTGACGAGCTTCTTGTGCTCCAGATCCTCCTCCAGCGCATCCGTGGCCGCTTCGTGCACACGCTGTCCGAGCTCGTCGAGCAACTCCGCAGCGTCCTGCTCGTGCACCCATCCCCGGGTGGCGATCTCGGGGCCTGCCACGATCCGCCGCGCCTTGCGGTCCACCACCACGATCGCCGTCACCACACCCTCGTCGGCGAGGATGCGGCGGTCCGCAAGCACGCTGTGGCCGATGTCACCCACCGTGCCGTGGACGTAGACGTACTCCGAGGGTGCGCGGCCGTCGAAGCGCAGACCGTCGCCGTCGAGCACGAGGCGGTCGCCGTCCTCGGCCACCAGCACATGGTCCTCCGGACGGCCCATGGTGACCGCGAGCCGCGCGTGGGCGACCATGTGGCGGTACTCGCCGTGCACGGGCACGAACCACTCGGGCTGGATGATCGACTGGAGCAACTTGAGCTCCTCGGCCTTGGCGTGACCGGTGGCGTGCACGTCGTGCAGCCCGGAATGCACCACCTCGGCTCCCTGGCGGATCAGGCTGCCGATCACCCGGCTCACGTCGTGCTCGTTGCCGGGGATCGGGTGCGAGCTCAAGATGACCGTGTCGGAGGGCGTGAGCTTCAGAAATCGGTTCTCGGACTGCGACAGCCGGGTGAGCGCCGACATCGGCTCGCCCTGGGATCCGGTGCAGATCACGCACACCTCGCCGGGTGCGAGGTCGTCCACGTCTTCGATGTCGACGATCGA
Source organism: Microthrixaceae bacterium (assembly GCA_027493675.1). Lineage (GTDB taxonomy): Bacteria > Actinomycetota > Acidimicrobiia > Acidimicrobiales > Microtrichaceae > JAMLGJ01. The sequence goes on from JAOSKI010000023.1 coordinate 94,511, forward strand.
AGCGTCCGGGATGCGCAACAGCCCCATCTCACGCGCCATCGAGATGTTGCGGATCATCGAACGTCCCAGCGGGGCAACCTTGCGCCCGAAGGCGACCGCAGCATCGGCGATCTGCTGGATCCGATGCACGTGGCTGGCGAAGCAGGCCGTGATCACGCGCCTGCCCTCATGCTCGTGCATCAGGTCGTAGAGCACCCTGCCCACACTCGACTCCGAACGCGAATGACCCTGCTCCTCGGCGTTGGTGGAGTCCGCCAGCAACAGCCGCACACCCTCTGAGTCCGCGATCGCCCCCATGCGGGTGAGGTCGGTGAGGCGACCGTCCACCGGGGTCAGATCGATCTTGATGTCGCCCGTGTGCATGATCACACCCTGTGCGGTGCGGATCACCGTCGCCACGCCCTCGGGCACCGAATGGGTGACCGGCAGGAACTCGAGTTCGAAGGGACCAACCGAGATGCGTTCCCCGTCGGCCACCACGTTGAACTCGGTCCGGCTCACGAGACCGGCTTCCTCGATCCGGCCGCGGGCCAGCCCGAGGGTGAGGGCGGTGCCGTACAGCGGGACGGCGACCTCGCGCAACAGGTACGAGAGCCCTCCCACGTGGTCCTCGTGGCCATGGGTGGCGACCAGGCCGACGATCGACGAGCGGCGTTCGATCAACCACGTGAAATCGGGAAGAACCAGGTCCACTCCGAGCATGTCGTTGTCGGGGAACATGAGACCGCAGTCGATCAGCAGGATCGCTCCGTCCTGTTCGACCGCGGCGCAGTTGCGGCCGATCTCCCCCAGTCCACCAAGAAAGGTGACCGACACCGGGGATGCCCCGGAAGGCTTCTCGGCAGCAGCCTTTCTCCCGGCGGCTTCGCGCTTGGGCCTGCGGGCCGTTGCCATCAGCCGAGGCCTTCGAGCACTTCGCGGGCCCTGCTCTCGAGATCCTCGGGTTCGCCAACCATCGGCGGACGGCAGGTACCGACTCGCAGCCCGAGGACTCGCATCATCGCCTTGGTGGGGATCGGGTTCGGTGCGTCGTCGCTGCTCTCGAAGCGGTACGAATCCCCGAGTTGGGAGTTCATGCGTCGCGCGGTGGACACGTCACCGTTGCGGTGGGCGTCGATCATCTCACCAAACTGCGTCGCCGCCCAGTGCGATGCCACCGACACCACCCCCACGGCACCGACTGCCAGCAACGGAAGGGTCATGGCGTCGTCACCGCTGTAGAGCTCGAATCCCTCAGGTGCGGCCGAGACGAGACGGGCGGATTCGGCCGGGTCACCTGCAGCGTCCTTGACGGCCACGATGTTGCCCACCTCGGCTGCGAGCTGCAGCAGTGTATCGGTGGCCACCTTGCGTCCGGTGCGCACCGGGATGTCGTAGATCATCACCGGGAGATCGGTGGCGTTCGCAACGGCGCCGAAGTGGTGGAACAGCCCGGTCTGCGGCGGCCTGTTGTAGTACGGAGTCACCGACAGGATCCCGTCGACCCCGGAGTCGGCCGCCATGCGCGTCAACTCGACCGCGTGGGCCGTAGAGTTGGACCCGGCACCCGCGAGCAGCGGGACGTCGACCGACTCCCGCACCCGCCGGAACAGCGCTGCCACCTCGGAGTCGGTCAGCACAGGGCTCTCCCCGGTGGTGCCAGCCAGCACCAGACCGTCGCTTCCCGTCTCGACGAGGAACTGCGCAAGCTCTGCGGCTGCGCCCAGATCGAGGGGCACCCGAGTCGTCGAAGGGCGTCACCATGGCCGTGAGCACACGACCGAAACGGCCGCTCAATTGCGCTCCTTGTGGGTCTCGTTCGTCATCACGTCGATTCCTCCCTCGGGGAGCGTCGGATCGTCGATCATATGCGCCGGGCGGTTGCTCTCAGCAGCCGACTTCGTCGCTGCGCTGCCTGCCAAGCGTGGCCAGGAGATCCTCGTGGAGTTCGAACCACACCGTGTGGTACGAGTCGATCATCGGCTTGGTGACCCAATCCACCTCCCCGCGGCCGGCCCGATCCAACGCCGTGTCCAACCGGGGCCGGTAGCCGGCAAAAGCGCGGGAGCAGGTCCTCGAGCTCGCTCAACATCGCGCTCGCTCGGTGATGCAGCCCGCTGAGGCGGTCCAACACCCCTGCGTCGTAGCACGCATCCGCGTGGTCGTTCAGCTCCGGCGGATCGACTCCGGCACGAACCTGCCAGGCGGTGCAGATCACCAGCAGCTCGGCATTGACCACCCCGAACACCCCGTAGAGAGCAAGCACCCCGGAACGTACACCCAGGGAGTCGAGCTCCTCGGCCAGCAGGGACTCCCCGCGGGCACGCCCGGCGCCGGTCAGCGACCAACCCGACAGCGCGCCGGAGTTGCGGCGCACCATCGAGGTCCGTTCCAGCTCGACGAGAGCCTGGTCCACTCTCGATCGCTCCGATCCGGTGCGTCTGGTGAGCTCGTCGAGTCCGAGCACCCCGCCCACACGCAACGCATGCAGCAGTTCGGAATTCCTCGGACGCGCTCACCGCTGCAGAATACCCAGCCCCGGTCCGCTCGGGGCGGCCCATCGGAATGCTCAGGCCGATGCCGTCAGCTCCTGATCGTCGAGGGCGAACTGCTCGTACTCGTCACCGGTGTCGGCCCAATCCTCGAACTGGATGACGCCGATCTCCTCGAAACGCCGGCGCAGCCACGCGTCGTTGCGGTCGAGCAGGCCGAGCTTCTTGCAGTTGGGCACGATCTTGGAGAACAGCATCATCTGGAACGTCTGTCGCATCGGGGTGCGCATCACGATCTCGATGGCATCCTTGACCGGCACATCCATGCGCTCCCACACCTCCTGTTGCAGGAAGCGGTCGCGCATGCGCACTGCGGCCTCGAACGCGAACTCCTGACGCTCCTTGATCTCCGCATCGGACATCTCGGTGTAGTAGCCCTGAAGCGACAGCACCCTGAACGCGACGTGTCGGGCCTCGTCGCTCATCACGTACCGCAACAGCTGCTTGAGCAGCGGCTCGGTGGTCATCTGGTGCATGAAGCCGAACGCCGCCAGCGCCAGGCCCTCCACCATGATCTGCATTCCCAGGTAGGTCATGTCCCACCGGGGATCCGTCACGATGTCGTCCAACAGGAGCTTCAGGTGGGTGTTGACCGGGTAGTGGCCCGACAACTGGTGTCGAGGTACTTGGCGAACACCTCCACATGGCGTGCCTCGTCCATCACCTGGGTCGACGCGTAGTACTTGGCGTCGATCCACGGCACGGTCTCGACCACCTTCGCGGTGCAGATCAGAGCGCCCTGCTCCCCGTGCATGAACTGCGACAACGTCCAGTTCTGGCTCTCGATACCGAAGGTCAGCCACTCCTTGTCGCCCCAGGACTCGAACGGGGTGCCCACGGGATCGAAGCCGATCAGGCCGAACCCCTCGGGGGAGTTCTGCACGGCGTTCGCGATCACCACCGCCTCCTGGTCGACCTCGGTGTCCCACGGGAGGTCCGTCTCGCCGTTCCACATCGAGACCTTGGCCTTCTCGTAGAGCTTCTCCAGAGCCGGCTTGGCGCCCTTGTCGTAGTCCCAGGTGAACAGGACATCGCAGTTCTGCTCGACGTGGCTGATCACCGCATCGCGATCCGGAGTTGGTGACCGACAGGATCGCTTCCAGGTCGTCCACTTCGGCCCGGTCGATCATCTCCTCGTTGGTGCTCATCTCTGTGTCTCCTGGATAGTTGAAGCGTGAGTTCGGTGATGCCGAGGATGCGGATCCGGTGCCGATGGGCATCGGCACATGCGGCCACGCACACAGGATCAGCCGGTCCCCCGTCAACGCCTGTCAACCACGTGTACCATAAGGCCTATTCCCCCTGACCTGCTGTCACCCCCTGATCGAGACCCACCAGGGATTCACCATCCAGGCACTCTCACCGGCGAGGAACCCTCAAGGGCAAGACACCGTCAACGGCGAGTCGCAGAACCGAGCGGCTCAGGTGGATCCTCCTCGGGCACCTGCGACAACCCGCCGAGACCGGCCCGGCTCCGGGCGACCTTGCGCAGGATCAACACATAACCCACCGCGGCGATGGCGGCGAAGAACCACCACTGCATCATGTAGGAGAAGTTCTGCGACGGCGAGGGCAGGTCGAGGGCCACGGGCTCAAGCCCCGCGGTCGCCTGCGGGGGTTCGGAGGCCTGCATCATCAACCAGACCGGGACGAGTGGCGTCTCCAACTGGCGGGCGAAGCGGACCAGGTCGACCCTGGCCAGACTGTCGAGCTTCCCGGTTCCCGGATCCGCAGGTGCCAGGCCACCACCCTGGTGGGGTGAGCTGGACCACACCGGTCACGGTGGTCGCGCCCGCCGGTGGGGCCGTCCCTTCGTAAGGACGCCCGGCGTTGACCGCTTCGAGTGGGATCCAGCCGCGCAGCACCGCGACCGCGTCGCCATCGGGCTCAACCAGCGGGGTGACCAGCCAACCTCCGGGTCGGCCGTCGTTGGAACGGTTGCGGATCAGGACCTCCGAACCGGTGTCCCAGGTGCCCGTCGCCGTCACCCGCCGGTACTCGAGTGACTCGTCCACCTCTGCCACCGTCTCAGGGTCACCCGATCCGGCCAGCAGCTCGTCGAGGGACACCGGCTCCGCGTCGATGCCCTCCTCGATTCTCTGGACGTTGCGCTGCTCGGTGTGCCAACGGCTCATCTGCCACAGACCCAGGCGGACCATCACCAGCACCCCGATCAACACGAGCACGTGGCTCAGGATCCACAGCGGCCGCTGTCAGACGACCAGAGCTGAGAACGTTTCGGGATGACGGCGGATGGGTTCGGGGTGGTCGGGGTCGGTGGGGTTCGTTGTTCGGCGGTGGCAGTTCTGTGGTTGTCGGCATTCTGTGGGTTGGACCGGATGGTGCCGTTCGAAGGCTGGTCTGGTGTTCAGGGGTGTGGATGGTCAGGTGCCGTTGGGTGATCCGAGCGGAGAGTCGTTTGAGGTTGGGGCGCACGGTGGACCAGCCGAGTGGTTGGTTCGATCCCGGCGGACGCCGCCAGTTGTCGGGACGAGCAGGCGATGGTGGTTCGATATCGGTCGGTGTGGGTAGTCACCTCGAATCGTCGGTTCTGGCCAGGATGGGGGGGCAGCCGTGGTGGGGGTGAGTTTGATGACCCGCCGCGGTGCGGTGAGCGGCTGGACCGGGCAGTTCTGGAGTGGGTGCCGAAGCGCCGAACCTGATCGGGTGATGGTGACGGTGATGTCTTCGGGGCAGGTGACGGTTCGGGCGTCGAGGTCGATTGGAACTCGTCGAGGTGTAGCGCCGCGACGGGGGGCGTAGGGTGGGCTTGATCACAGCGTCATGTCCCGGGTTTCGAGGTGTTGGGCTCACCGGAGCCCGCGTCGCCGAGCACTTCGGTTCCTGGGGCTCATCGGGAGGAGATCAGGGCGTCGGTGTCACCGGTGTTGCGGCCCCGATGTCGCCGGTGACAGACCGGTGTCGGGTTCGGCTGCGACTGGCCTTGTAGCCGTCGGTAGGGGGGGGTCTTGTGCGGGGGGACTCCGGGTCGACTGTGGAGATAACCGGTCTGGGGCGGTGCGAGCGATCCGCCACTTCCCAGGGCGCCGCGGGTTCGACGTCGGCGGGACCGGGCCACAGGGCGACGGCAGCCTGGGTTTCGGTCAACTCAGACCCTCCTCGACAAGCTCGCGCCCAAGAGTTCGTTCGTCATCGACGACTCCGAGACAGGGTCCCGATCTGTCGGGTCGTCCACACGGGGGCGGCCGCCTCGAGGTTGTGTTCGCGCCGGAACCGAGGCGAGCTCTGCGATCAGGGGGGACCGACGGATCGTTCGAAGCATCTGATCGTGTCTGACGGGCAACCGTGTCGAGCACGGTCGAGTCGAGTACGGCGGTGCTGGGCGATCCCGACTCGACGATCCAGCACGGACCGCCGAAGATCGCTGGGGCATCGAGGCACCAACTTGTTGCGCCACAACGTGACACCGTCGGATGGAACGCCTCGTGGTCAACGACAGGCGCGGCGCCTTCCGGCGATGTCACTGCAACGCCGGAGCTCACGTCAGATCGGCCCTCGAGAGTTAGCACCATCACCGTGCCACACATCAGGGGCACCGACGGAGTCACGCTTCGTCGGGAACAGATCCAACAACTCATCAGGAAACAGGCGGTGACGGTGCTCGGCGAAAGACCGACCCTCCCCCAACAGATGCCACAACACCGGGTCGAGCAGCTCACGATCGGACAGACAACCCTGCATCCCCCATTCTTTTCGATCCCACCAAAACGCAGCACCCACCCCGATTATCAGCAGTCTCCTAGGGTTTCGGTTGCCACACACCCCCGCCCCACCCCGCCCGGCCCCCACCCCGCCCAACCCCACCCCGCCTGACCCCACCCCGGCGAACTGAAGGGTGCAGGCCACCGTATTGGGGGCTGAGCCCATTCAGTTCGCCGGGGTGGGGAGCACGTGATCGGCGAAGCGCTCGCGGAGGTCCTTCTTGGAGAACTTACCCACGCTGGTCTTGGGAACCTCGTCGATGAACACCACGTCGTCGGGCAACCACCACTTGGCCACACGGCCGTCGAGGAAGTCGAGTATCTCCTGCTTGGTCGGCTCTTCACCTTCGACCGCCACCACGCAGGCCATCGGCCGCTCGGACCACTTCGGGTGGGGGCACACCGATCACGGCGGCCTCGGCCACCTTGGGGTGCGCCATGATCTCGTTCTCGAGCTCCACCGAGGAGATCCACTCGCCACCCGACTTCACCACGTCCTTGGTGCGGTCCACGATGCGCACGAAGCCCTCGGGGGTGATCACCGCCACATCCCCGGTGCGCAGCCAGCCGTCCTCGGTGAAGGACTGCGATGCCCGGTCGTCGTTGTAGTAGTCGGCCGCTATCCACGGACCGGCCGCCTGCAACTCACCCTGGCTCTCCCCGTCCCACGCGAGGACCTCGCCGGTCACCTGATCCGCGATCCGAAGCTCCACGCCCATGACCGCCATTCCCTGTGCGGCACGCAGATCGATCCTGGCCTCCTCGGAGAGACCCTCCATGGCAGAGGTCAGCTTCGCGATCGACGCGAGGGGGGAGGTCTCGGTCATGCCCCAGGCCTGCAGGATCGGCAGGCCCAACTGCTCGCGATAGGCCTCCGAGAGTGCCTTGGGCACCGCGGAGCCACCACAGGGAATGGCCCTCAGCGAAGAGGTGTCCCTTCCCTCGAGCGCCGGCAGCACTCCCATCCAGATCGTCGGCACACCGGCAGCGAGGGTCACCTTCTCCTCGACGATCATGTCGGCCAGCGCAGGCGGAGTCATCTGAGGGCCCGGCATCACCAGGTCAGCCCCGGAGGCGACACCTGCATGAGCCAGGCCCCACGCGTTTGCGTGGAACATCGGAACCACCGGCAGGATCACATCGCTCTCGCAGACCCCGACGCTGTCCGCGAGCATCGCGCCCATGGTGTGCAGGTAGGTGGAGCGATGCGTGTAGAGCACACCCTTGGGGTTGCCTGTTGTGCCGGAGGTGTAGCACATCGACGCCGCACGGTTCTCGTCGTCGATCGCGAACACCGCCGGGGCCTTGCCGGCGATCAGCTCCTCGTAGTCGAGGAACTCGTGACCCTCCGGCAACGGGGTGGGAGCGCCGTCGTCGATCACGACCAGGTGGCGGACCGTCACGAAGGAATCCAGCAGTGGAGCGATCAAGCCCAGCAGCGAACGGTCGATGAAGATCACCTCGTCCTCGGCGTGGTTGACGATGTAGGTGAGCTGCTCGGGGAACAACCTGATGTTGAGCGTGTGAAGCACCCGACCGCTGCAGGGGGCCGCGAAGTACAGCTCCAGGTGCACGTCGGTGTTCCAACAGAAGGTGGCGACACGACCGTCCGCGGAGATCCCCAGATCGTCGAGCGCTGTGGCCAACCTGCGGGTCCGCTCCGCCCACTCCCCGTAGGTCCGCCGGCGACGGTCACCGGTGGCGGTCGCGGTGACGATCCCCTTGTGACAGAAGAACCTCTCGGCCCGCTCGAAGATGTGCGGCAGGGCGAGTGGCCGTTCCTGCATGGTACCCAACATGGCGATTCCCTTCGGATCCAGAGGACTGACGGCGCCTGAGCTCCGACCTGCGCGAGGGGCGCCACCTCCCGCATGCCTCACGACTCTAGGACGTGTGCCCGTGCGTCGGGCGCGGATGTGCAGCCTCGATCGGGCAGACTGCACCGGTGACAGACTGCTCGCACTCCGACACCGAGCCCACGCGCCACCCACGTTGATCCTCCCGGCGCTCGGAGCGGGGATCGTCGCGCTGGTGATCGCCAACAACGTGGGCAACGCGGCCTGGGCGAGTTGGATCAACGAGCGGCCACTGCTGTTGGTGGCGGTCAACTCCTCGAACAAGTACCTGATCGGGACGACGCCCAACACAGGCCTGCTGGAGGTCCTCCTGGTCGGGACCGCCAGGCTCATGGCGCCCGATCCGCTCTTCTACGCCCTGGGCTACCTGTACCGCGATCGAGCCGTGCACTGGGCCCGCAGGGTCTTCCCCACATCGGGCCAGCTCTTCGACGCGCTGGAATCCGGCGAAGGGTCCTTTCGCGCATGTTGGACGTGCTCGTGTTCATCATGCCCAACAACCCCGTCTCGCTGATCGCCGGCGTTACCGGCATGCGGTTCGCCAGGTTCATCGTGCTGGCGCTGACGGGCACCATCGGCCGGATCATCCTCATGCGCTGGATCGGCACCGTGTTCGGCGACCAGATCGAGGACCTCCTCGAGATCGTCGCCCGCTACCAGCGTTGGCTGCTGGTCGCATCGGGGCTCTCGGTTGTCGGATACGTCGCGTGGCAGCTACGGAGCCACCGCGGACTCGTCGGGGCATCGAGGACCCGAGGAGGAGCTCGGCGAATAGCGTCGGACACGGGCCGCTCACTGCTCGACACGGACGGTGCGTGCCCAACCGCTGCCGATCAGAGCCCGAGAAGGCTGTCCAGTCCGATCGTGACTCCCGGGGTGTCGCCGACGCGCTTGACGGCCAGCAGGACACCCGGCATGAAGCTCGTGCGGTCGATCGAGTCATGGCGGATGCTCAGCGTCTGACCGGTGGTGCCCAGCAACACCTCCTGATGTGCAACCAGGCCGCGGAGCCGCACCGAGTGCACCCTGATCCCCTCAGGGCCTTCACCGCCGCGTGTCCCTTCGAGCACGACGCTTCGGGTCGGATCCTCGGACCACTGCTCGGACGCCCTAGCCATCCGTTCCACGGTGAGCATCGCGGTGCCCGAGGGCGCATCCACCTTGTTGTCGTGGTGCAACTCGATGACCTCCGCGGAGTCGAAGTACGGAGCGGCCAGCTCGGCGAATCGCATCATCAGCACCGCTCCAATCGCGAGTTCGGTGCTATGAGGGCGTTCGAACGGTCAAAGTCCTTGCGAAACCGAGCGAGGTCGTCCTCGGTGAACCCAGTGGTTCCAACCACCGCGTGGATGCCCGCTGACGCCAGGAAGCGCAGGTTCTCCCGACCAGCCTCTCGTTCGGTGAAGTCCACTGCCACCTCGACGCCGCGGTCGACCAGCGCATCGAGCCCCGCGCTCACGCCGAGATCCGCATCGACACCGGTGGCGGTTCCGCAGGTCGAGGCCCTGGTAGTGAGGATCGACCGCTGCGACGAGCTCCACCTCGGGATCGGCGGCGACCGCCGAACACACCGTGGACCCCATACGCCCACCCGCCCCGATCACTCCCACTCGGATTTGCTCGGTCGCTGCCATGGGCAGGGATCATAGAGGTCACGCCGACGCACAGGTCGCGCGAAGGCAACGGTGATGTCGGCGTGACGTCACGCCGACGTGTAGGAGCCCCCGGCCCCCTCCACCATGACATGCGCGACCTCCTCCAGGCCGGCGACGCGGGAGCCCTTCACCAGCACTGCGGTGCCGTCGCCCAGCATTCCCTCCTCGGACATCCGGGCGATGACCTCCCCGTGTGGGATCGCATCGACGCCGTAGAGGTCGGTGTCCACCGCGAGGAGCTCGAGCCCCAGGTGTGCCGCCAGATCGGCGATTGCCTGGTGCTCGGCTTCGGCGCGGCTCCCCAATCTCGGCCATGATCCCGAGCACCGCCACCCGTCGCCGAGCCGGAAGGTCCGCGAGCGACCGCAACGCCGCGCTCATGGATGCCGGCCCCGCATTGTACGCGCCGTTGAGGACGAGCAGGCCCGAGGGGGTCTGGTGGAGCTCCATGCGCCAGGGGGAGCTGATCGGCGTGGAGAGCCCTTCGGCGACTGCTTCGGGTGGAACACCCGCCCACAAACCGACCGCCGCCGCCGCCGTGGCGTTCCCCACGTTGTGCAGCCCACGGGCGCCGAGGTGCACCTCCAGATCCCCCCCAAGGAGACCTGATGGTGAATCGGGTACGGAGATCCTCGGTGACCACCGGATCGTACGCCCGGACATCGGCCGCGGAATCCATCCCGGAAGGTGAGCACACCGGCACCGGTCAACCCGGCCATCGCTGCGACCCGGTCGTCATCCGCGTTCAGCACCGCCAGACCGTCCGCGGGCAGGTGCTCTATTAGCTCGGCCTTGGTGCGGGCGATGCGGTCCTCGTCGCCCATGACCTCGGTGTGCACCGCGTGAACCGTCGTGACCACTCCCACCGTCGGCTTCGCCATGGAACACAGGAACTCGATGTGTCCCGTGCCACGGGCCCCCATCTCCACGACCGTGGCGCGGGTCCGCTCGGGGGCGTTGGCAAGCGTGATCGGTACGCCCAGTTCGTTGTTGAAGGAGCGATGCGACGACGCAGTGACCGTCGTGGTCTCCAGCACCGCGGCAAGGAGATCCTTGGTGGTGGTCTTGCCCACCGACCCGGTGACCCCGATGACGGGGCCTTCCAGGCGACTCCGGGCAAGGCGAGCGATCCCCGACACGGCGACCTGGACATCGGGCACCACCAGAGAAGGCCCTTCGTCGACCGGCCGGTCGACCAGAGCTCCCCGGCGCCGGCTGCACGGGCGGCGCGCATGAATCCGTGACCGTCGCGACATCCGAGACGGCGGCGAACAGAGCGCCGGGTTCGATCGTTCGCGGAGTCGATCGCCAGGCCCTCGACGAACCCACCGGGATCCTCACACCCGACGAGCTCGGCGCCCAACACCTCGGCCAGCTCGCCGATGACGAACCTCATCGCACGCCCCAGGAACCTCGATCCCACCCCCAAGTACCTCGTTCTGTCCGGGCTCAGCCGCGGGTTTCGACCACTCAGGGCGGACAGAACGAGGGTTGGGGCTGGGTCTGACCGATTGCCGAGGCTTCACACGACGATTGTCACACGTCCGGAGCGCAACGGCGCGCCTTTAGATCGACCACCGATGCCGCCACCTGAGAGCGAAACCCCCGCACACACCCGGACCTGCCAGCGCGCTTGCGGCTCGTGGTGCTCTTCGGAGGACGATCCGCCGAACACGACATCAGCTGCATCTCTGCCGGCCATGCTGGCAGCGGTCGATCCCGACCGGTACGACGTGGTGCCGCTGGGCATAACCCGCGAAGGGATCTTCGTGCTCGCAGATCCGGGTCCGCAGCTGGAGGCCAAGGGGACGCCGTCGCCCTGCACGACGTGCTTGGCGACGTTGGGAGATCCGCAGAGGCCCCCACGGTGGTACTTCCCATCCTGCACGGACCCAACGGCGAGGACGGGACGATCCAGGGCGCCCTCGAGATCGCCGGAGTGCCCTATGTGGGATCCGGTGTCCTCTCATCAGCGGTGTCGATGGACAAGGACATGGCCAAGACCGTGCTGGGGGCATGGAACATCCCGCAGACTGAATGGCGGACCCTCCACCGCACTCCCGCCCCGACGACGCCGGGCTCTCGGCGATCCTCGCCGAGCTCGGACCGGTTGTGTTCGTGAAGCCGGCCAACATGGGCTCCTCGATCGGGGTGTCGCGGGTCGGTGCCACTGAAGGGGCCTCGGCGCTCACCGAGGCGATCGACACGGCGCTGCGCTACGACGACGTGGTGGTCGTGGAGGCCGGGGTCGAGGGACGCGAACTCGAGTGCGGTGCTCGGCAACGAGGAGCCACGCGCCTCGGTGCTCGGAGAGGTCCTCACCGATGCGACCTTCTACGACTACCAGGACAAGTACTTCGACGGCACGTCGACGACGGTGATACCAGCCGACCTCGACCCTACGACGATGGCCGCGGCCCAGGCTCTGGCGATCCACTCCTTCGAAGCGCTGCGTTGCGCCGGAATGGCGCGGGTGGACATGTTCCTGCGTGACGACGGTCAGCTCCTCGTCAACGAGGTGAACACGATCCCGGGGTTCACATCCATCTCCATGTACCCGAAGCTGTGGGAGGCAAGCGGCCTGTCGTACCCGGACCTGGTGGACGAACTGGTCGCGTTCGCGCTGAAGGCCCACGAACGCCGGAGGGCACGGTCGGTGGTCCCGTGACCGGTGACCTCACCGCCCACAGCTTCCGCATCCAGCGACCTCACGAGCGGTCGCACTAACGGCAGCGCTCGGCTATCCGCACATTGCACAACACGACGAAGCGCTCCGTACGCAGGGCCACATCCCACTCGCGCGACCCGGCAAGCTCCTCGGTGAGCGGGTCCTCGGCCTGCCACAGCACGACGTCCGGATCGGCCCGACGCAGCGCATCCTCCCAACCGTGCGCAAGTCCCCGCAGGCGCACGTAGTCGATCATCGTCCGAGAAGACGGCCTGTCGTCGACCCAGGCGTTGGCCTCCTCACCGAAGCGGAACTCCAGGTAGTTGCCGACCCAGTCGTTGTGGACGATCCGCACGTCCTCTACGGCCACCAGGTTGCGATCCTCGAGCCAGTCGACCTCCTGCACGGGGTAGCGCGACAAGTCCACATGTGGAGCCCTCCACGCGGACACCGCTGCGCCTGTGAGCGCGAGAGCTCCGAGCGCAGCGACGAGCACGCACTGCCGGCGGGGGTGCAGTCGGTTGCGAGATCACCGAGATCCCCTGAGCGGCGAACGCCGCCAACGTGATCGCAGCCACCGGAAGGAGCCGGAGCGCGCTCACACCCATGCCCGCGAGGACGATGACCGCGACCACCGTGCCGATCGGGACACGGGTCCCCCGATACCTCTGGACCTCCCGACGTCACCACCACCGACGGCCACATCGTCGACACCGTCGGCCACCCCACCGGCACCGTCGGACCGCAAGGCACCGTACAGGGCAAGGCCGCTGAGCGCGACGAACACCCACAACCACACCGAGGTGAGCTCCGCGGGAGCCCACTCGCGGTACACCCGGATCGCCGTGCGGGCCTCGGCAGAACCGAACTGCTCCGTGGGCAGCAGGGCCAACCTGAACCGCTGCGGGTACAACGCTCCACCCGCCACGACCCCGGCCACTGCACACCCGACCCGGCGGAGCCTGTTCGCATCGAATGCACGGGTGTCGAGCACCTCGGCCACCCAGAGCAGACCCAGCACCGCGAGCCCGTACAGCCAGGTGCCGTGCAGGTTCACCCACAGCGCGAAGACCGCGACCATCCACCACGGCGAACGCCGCTCGCGCCACACCACCAGCGCCACCGCCAGGAGCAGGAAGCCGACCAGGTGTGGTCGTGCGTTCATCCACGGCGTGAGGATCACCAGAACCATCGCGGCAGGCAGAACCTGTGTCAGCGCGCCACGGCCAGGAGCGCCGGGAGCGCCGGCCGGCCGTGAGCAGCGCACCACCAACCATCCCGTCGACGCTGCGACGACCACGGCCAGAAGGCGCACTGCGCCGAGTCCGGCGAAGCGCTCGACCCAGCCCAGGGCGGCCGACCACCACCAACTGGGGACCGGGAAGTCGCTCGAGGACACAAGGAAGGGGTTCAGCCTGGGGAGGCCGCCACTGGCCTGGAGCCGCCCGGTCGCGATGTGGGTCAGCAGGCTGTTGTCGCTGACCGGACCAGAGGCCGCAAGTGCCACGATGCCGGCGAAGAGCACTCCCAGCGCCTGCTCGTAGGAGCGCACGCCGACCGATGGGTCCACCGCCCGCCGCACGGGGCCGACGGACACATCGGGTCGCGGGCACCCGGGACGGCCATCGGCGAGAAGCGACACGGAGCGCGTCTCAGGTCGGTGCGGGCATCACAACCCGTCCTTGATCTGCAGGATCGCAGGGCCGAGCACGACCGCGAAGAGGGCCGGGAAGATGCAGAAGACCATTGGGATCATCATCTTCACGGGCGCCTTCTGGGCCTGCTCCTCGGCCAACTGGCGACGCTTGATCCGCATCTCCTCGGACTGGCTCCGAAGGACACGACCGATCGAGACACCGAAGGTGTCGGCCTGGATGATCGCCATCACGAAGCTGCGCAACTCCCGGAACGTTCACCCGGTCGTCCATGGCCCGCATGGCATCGGAGCGGTTGGCTCCTGCACGGGTCTCACCGAGCATCCTCGAGAACTCCTCCGACAGCGCGCCGGGCACCGAATGGATCACCCTGTCCAAGGCCTGCTCGAACCCGAGCCCGGCCTCCACGGAGATGACCAGTAGGTCGAGCACGTCGGGGAGGGTGATCTGGATCTCGTGCTGACGAGCCTGAACCCTCTTCTTGAGCATGGAGTCGGGACCCATCACCAGGCCACCGACCAGCACACCACCCACGATCAGCTTCGGCATCCCCTCGACCGGCAGCAGGCCGAGCACGAACACGACCAGGAACGCCACGAACGCGAGCGCGATGGTGATCACACGCACGGCGAGGAAGCGATCGACCGACCGAGGATCGGGATCGCCGGCCCACACGAAGCGTTGACGTACCTTGTCGGTGTAGCCGGCCGGTGTGAAACGCCGGCCGATCCCGTTCAGGCCCGTCACCAAAGGCGCCAGCGCACGATCGCGAAGCGGGTCGAGAAGCTCCTGGTCACGGGTGCTCTCCACCTCGTATCCGTCGAGTTGGCGCAAGGTCTCACGGATCATCTGGCGTTCCTCGATCTGGGACAGCACCACGAACACCGCAGCGGATACACCGCCTGCGACCATGAGGACCGCGAGGAGAACCGTAGGAGACATCGTCATACCTCGATCGTGATGATCTTCTTCATCCACATGAACCCGACGATCATCGCCACCAACGCAGCGCCGATCATGAAGTAGCCGAGGCCGGGGGTGAACAGGCTCGATATGTAGTCGCGGTTCATCACGAACATCACGACGCCGAGTGCCGGTGGAAGGAGGCCGAGTATGAACGCCGAGACGCGTCCTTCGGCGGTGAGGCTCTTGACATCCCTTCGGAGCCGCTCCCGCTGGGTCATCGTGTCGGCCACGGTCAACAGCAGCTCGGCGAGGTTGCCACCGACCTCACGCTGGATCTTGATCGCCATGACGGTCCATGCGAAGTCGTCCGAGCCCATGCGCTCAGCCGTGGCGTCGAGTGCGTCCTCGAGGGTCCGTCCGAGGCGGTGCTCGGTCACCACCCTGCGCAGCTCCTTGGCCATCGGCTCCTCGACCTCCTTCGACACGGCCTCGAATGCCTGGGTGATCGAGTAGCCCGCCTTGAGGGTGCCGGCGAGCAGCGTCAGCATGTCGGGCAGCAGTGCCACGAACTTCTTCTGGCGTCTCCGCACCAACGTGTCGAGCACGGCCTTGGGGATCATGAGCCCGAAGCCGAGCACGACGATTCCAATGAGTAGGCTGCCGGTAAGCACCGTCGCCAGTATCCCGAGCAACACCGAGGCGGAGGCAACGAAGAACATCGCCTCCGCTGCTCTCAGGGGAAGGCTCGCCCGTTCCAGGGAGATCTCGATCGACTCCAGGAAGCCGCGCTTCTCGGCGATCTCACCGGTGAGATCGACTGCCCGCTGCAGTATGGGGACGCTCATCATCCCGTGTTCCTCGTCGTCACCTTCGAGCGCGCCGTCGGACTCCTCGTAGACCTGCAGCCGTGACGAGAGGCTGTTGGCGTCGGGAACCACCAGGTTGAGAACCGACCACACGAACCCGATCACCGACGCCGCCAGGAGAAGGATCGCGAGCCAACGCACCGCTACGTTCGACATCAGTGAGCTCAGCATGCTCCGGGATGCCTCCGGGGCCGAAAGGCCGAGAGCACCGACGTTGCTCGTGGATCGCTCCACGCTGGCTGTGAGTGGCTCATCCTGGCCCGGCACGCCAACCTCGAGCTCGACAGACCGCTCGTCACCGCCAGGGGCCGCGAACCTCAGGTGGAACTGCGAGGAGATGCGTTCCAGCTCCACCCTTGTGGCTCCCGCGTACTTCTCGTCACTGGACAGCTGCTGGAGCGACCCGCCTGTGATCCCGACCATCTCGGTCAGCCGCCCCACCGGGGCACCCGAGGACAGCGCCATCACGTCGAGCCGGGCATCTGCCAGGCGAAGGGCCGTCTCCGCTGCACCCGGAGACGTGGTGGAGAGCTTGTCGGGCGCAGCCAGGTAGGCAACGACACGCTTCATCGGAGCGTCGCTAGCGGAGAGCATGTCCGCTGCGCGGGTCAGTGCGTCCCACGTGGCCGCATCGCCGTCCGCGATGACATCGCCGACGGCGGACACCACCGCACCGGAGTCGGCGCTCAGGGATCCCTCCGTACGGGCGCCCAGCTTCGCGGTGCTCACCACCCCCACCCGGCGGATCGGTCCGACACCAGGGAGGATGGATTCGGCGGCATCCGTGGAGAGCTGGAGGTTCCCGTTGGGCAACGACCGGTCGTTGTCGATCACGACGACCACGTCGGTGGTGGTGCTCGCCGCGCCTGCATCGGCGTCTCCGCCATCCACCGACACCCCGGAGGTTCCCTTCGGGGATACGCCGGTGACCGACCACTCCTCCCTACGTGCGTCCACCGATTCGATCCGCGGGTTGACAGCGAGCGCCGCAGGGTCGTCGCCTTCCCGTTGGCCCTCCTGTGCCATGGCCACGGCGGCCGTGGGTGCGGTGCCCGCGATTGCAGACAGGACGATCAGAAGCCACGCTCCGACACGCAACACCGACGCCCCACGACGCGGGCACCGCCTGACCGCGTGTCGATCGGGGGTCACGCCGTGACCCCCGGGCTGAACACCTCGGGACCGAGCTTGATGCCGAGGTCCGCGAGCTTCGTGGCGAACTTCGGACGCACCCCAGTCGCCTGGAGCTGCCCCAGGAAGCGGCCGGTCTCATCGACGCCTGCGGAGTGGTCGAACAGGAACACGTCCTGGAGCGTGATCACATCGCCCTCCATGCCCTGCACCTCGGTGACGTGGGTGACGCGCCTGGTGCCGTCGCGGAGCCTGGAGAGCTGCACGATCACGTCGATGGCGGACGACATCTGCTCACGGATTGCCCGAACGGGCAGATCGAACCCTGCCATGAGGACCAACGTCTCGAGGCGGGCGAGGGTGTCACGCGGGCTGTTCGCGTGCACTGTGGTGAGCGAGCCGTCGTGGCCGGTGTTCATGGCCTGCAGCATGTCGAGGGCCTCACCGGAACGGCACTCGCCAACGACGATGCGGTCGGGCCGCATGCGGAGGGTGTTCTTCACCAGGTCCCGGATCGAGACCTCTCCGCGACCCTCCACGTTCGGTGGGCGCGACTCGAGGCTGAGCACATGCTCCTGGTGAAGTTGGAGCTCCTTCGCGTCCTCCACGGTCACGATGCGCTCGTCGGCGGGGATGAAGCCCGAAAGGACGTTGAGCATCGTGGTCTTGCCGGTGCCGGTGCCGCCCGAGACGATCACGTTCAACTTCCCCACGATGCAGGCCTGAAGGAAGCGGGCTGCGTGCGCGTTCACCGATCCGTAGCGGATCAGGTCGTCGATGCGAAGTGGATCGGCCGCGAACTTGCGGATCGTCAGGAACGGACCACCGATTGCCAGCGGTGCGATCACCGCGTTCACACGGGACCCGTCCGGGAGCCGGGCATCCACCATCGGGGTCGACTCGTCGACCCGGCGTCCGATTGCCGAGACGATCTTGTCGATTACCCGCCGCACGTGGTCGTAGTCGATGAAGCGGACGCTCTCATCGAGGGTGAGCTTGCCGTTGCGCTCCACGAAGGTCCTGTCAGGACCGTTGACCATGATCTCGGTCACGGCTTCGTCCTTCAGCAGCCGGTCGATCGGCCCATACCCGAGGATGTCATCAGCGACGTCCTGGATCAGCTTCGCCTTGTCGGCCGCCGACAGCGGTACCCGTTCGGCAGCAATGGCAGCGTGGAGTTGGTCGTTGACCTTCCGTCGCAGATCGTCCTCGGACAGCCGACTGTCGAAGAGGATCGGTCCGGAGCTCCTCGATCAGTTGCTCGTGGACCCTGTGACGAAGCTCGGCATTCGTGGTGTCGCTGCGCGACGGCCTGGCCTTCGCCGCGACAGCCTGCTTCGCAGCACCCGTGCCGTTGTCGTTGCCGGTAGGGGTTCCCGCCGCTGCGCCAGCCGGCCCACCGGCTCGTGCATCCGGCCCAGCTGTGTCAACGGGCCGCTCGTGAGTTGGCGCTGGAACAACGGGCGGATGAAACGGGGGCCGCGGTGCGGTCCGGCTGCTGCATCGCCGGTTCGTCTGCAACAGGTGGTGGGGCGAAGGCCCCCACGGGTTCCGGGGCTGCAACCGGAGGTGGAGAGAACGCGCCGACACCCTCGGGGGTCTCGTCGTCGTCGGGTCGGCGGTAGATCGGCATCCGTAGGGCTCCTCGCAGTCTCAGCGCTTCTTCTTGGCCTGGCGGGGCAACACCATGTCGGCCATCTCGTCGATCGCCTTGGACACGGAGGACTTCGGAGCGAAGTCGACCACGGGCTCTCCCTTGTTGACCGACTGCGGAACCGCGATATCACTCGGGATCAGCGCTGCAGCCTTCATCCCAAGGGTCTTCTCGACCTCGCTCACCTCGAGCTTCACCTTCGAGTTGGCCCGATTGAGCACCAGATGGAGCTTCTCGGTCGGGGTGTCCAGCAGGCGGAGGGTCTGCAGACCGATCTTGACGTTCTTGATGTTCGGGATGTCCATCCCGGCAACCAGCAACACCTCGTCGGAGGTCTCGACCAGACCGAGGACGACATCGTTGAAGTAGGCCGGAGTGTCCACCACCACGAAGGCGCAGAAGGTGCGGAGCATGTCCACGATCCTGGTCATGTCATGAGCGGATACCTGATCGGCGAAGGCGGGCTCCAGCGGAGCGGGAAGCACCCGCAGGCCGCTTGGCTCATGAGCCACCAGGAAGCTGTCGAGCATCGCCGGATCGAGCCTGTCGAGGGCCGAGACCGCGTCCACGATCGTGTGGCTGGGGGCCAGCTTGAGCATCACCGCCACGTCACCGAACTGCAGATCCGCGCCGACCAACGCCACAGGAAGTTCACTTCGGCGAGCGAGCGTGGTGGCCAACGAGGTGGCCAACACGGACTTGCCTGATCCACCCTTGGTGGAGAACACCGAGTACACCTTGCCGTTGACAGCCTCGACCTCCTCACCCGACACGGCCTGGGGCGGAGCTGTTGGCACCGCCACCGCAGCCACCTCCAGTGAGATGGCCACCCGCTGCACAGCGTGGGCGAGGGCGCCTGCCTCACCACCGAGAGCCAGCACGTCACGCACCCCGGCGCGCAGCGCCTGCTGCAGCAGGCCCGTACTCAACTCCGAGACCACCATCACCGACGCCACGTACGGATACTGCTGGTTCACCCGCTCGATCATCGGCAACGTGTCGGTGCCGGTGCAGGAAGGTCCGAGCACCGCGACCACCGGCATCGCCCCGGTAAGACGAGAGGTCAGCTCCTCCAGGGTGTTGAACGGAGTCACTCCGTCACCCAGCAAGGAGATGATCCGCTCACGGGTGGCAACGTCGAACTCGACCACTGCCACCGACACCGCCGGGCTGATCTGCGGGGGCGGACCCGGCGGTGCGGCGTGCGCGGTGAGATCGCTCCGAGGTGCCGACGCCTGAACACTCGGGTGTGCTTCGCCGGTGGTCACGATCTCGCTCACTGTCCTGCGTTCTTGTCCTGGTAGATGTCGCGACCCTCCATGCCCGGGAGCGCGGGGACTCCTGGAAGGACCTCGATGGGCCGGGTCTCGTAGTCGGGCGGAACGAGAACCGCGTACAGCTCCGCGTCGCGCACCGACGCCAGCACAGCAGCTTCCTCCGGGGGCATCTGCAAGGTCAGGAAGGTCGAGAGGCTCTCCGCCTCGGCGGCGGAGGCATCCTCGCCTTCGGTGCCCTCCTCATCGGCGACAGCGGTCCCCGCATTGGTTCCGACTGCGAACACCTTGACTGCCTGGAACGCGTATCCAGCGGGCTTCGGGAACACCACTCCGCCGTTGCCAATGCTCAGGGTCTCCGCCGCGGCCTCGCCCCCGTCCGCGGTCGGCTCATCGGAGGCGGTGTCCACGGTGCCGAAGCGGACCAGCAGGTTGACGAGATCACCTGGCTGGATGAGCCCTCCGCTGGTGGAAGAGCTGTCCACGTTCACCGTGATGGCGACGTTGCCGGGGTCCAGCCCCGCCGAGCGGGAGCCCGTCAGGTCCTGGATGCCGGCGAACATCGTCGAGGTGACGACCTCCCCGCCGCTCAGGTCGATGGCCGCGACCTGGCCCTCCACATCGGCGAGACGTTGCACGGCGTTGGCCGGTACGTCCTTTCGGGACCGCTCGGCCAAGGTGAGGCTTCCATCGGCGATGGCGGCCGACGCCTGCGCACCCTTGGCCACCGGCGCGGACGCCACGACCACGGGAACAAGCTCGCTGTCCTCGTCCACTCGATTCTCGACGCCCCTCACGTAGTTCAACTGAGGAAGGCAGCAAGGCCGCCCAGCAGCAGCGCTCCGACGAGGATCATGGTTCGGCGTGAACTCACTTGTTTCTCCGTGCTCAGGGGTTGTCGCACGGAACTCCGGCGCGGGGCGCGGATTCCGCAGTGAGTAGGTTCGACCACTTCGCGCAACGGCTTTAAGGATCTACCGAGAAGATCTCCACTGACCTCCGTCGTCTTCACCACGCGCGCCAGAACGACGAAGTGGACCCCCACCGTGACGGCGGGATCCGCTCCTATCGATCGAGCGTGTGGCGAATCAGGGCTCAGTGGCTCCTCGCCGCCTTCGTCCACAACCGGTGCCTCGGCGCCCGGAGCCTCCTCGGCGGTGCCGGCGAGCCCGGCGGCTCCGGCAGCGCTGTCGTCCCCAGGGGACTCGTCGCCACGATCGGCCCCCTGCCCCTGCTCGGCGAAGAACTCCGCCCAGGCCTCCTGGCCCTCCGAGGGAGAGTCGTCGTCGAGCGCCCCGCCGATGTAGTTGCCCTCGGAGTCATACGCGTGCTCGCCGAAGTGCTCCTGGTACTCCGCGGCCACGACACCACCTTCGGCAGCCTGCTTGATGGACAGACTGATGCGGCGACGGTCGAGGTCCAGGTCGATGATCTTGACCCAGAGCTCCTCACCCGGAGTGACCACCTGTTCGGGGAGATCCACGTGGTGTGCCGACATCTCCGAGATGTGCACGAGTCCCTCGATGCCGTCGCCGACCTGGATGAACGAGCCGAAGGGCACCAGCTTGGTGACCCTGCCGTAGACCAGCTCGCCGACCTGGTGGTTCGACGCGAACTCCTGCCACGGGTCCTGCTGAGTCGCTTTGAGCGAGAGGGAGATGCGCTCGCGGTCGTGGTCGACCTCCAGCACCTCCACGTCCACCTCGTCGCCCACGGCCACGACCGAGCCCGGATGGTCGACGTGCTTCCAGGAGAGCTCCGAGACGTGGATCAGGCCGTCCATCCCACCGAGGTCCACGAACGCACCGAAGTTGACCACGCTCGACACGGTGCCCTTGCGACGTTCCCCGGGCTTGAGGTTGGTCAGGAAGTCCTCGCGTTGCTCCTTCTGGGTCTCCTCGAGGTACGCCCGGCGGCTCAGCACGACGTTGTTGCGGTTCTTGTCGAGCTCGATGATCTTCGCCTCGAGCTCACGGCCAATGTAGGGCTGGAGATCACGCACCCGGCGCAGCTCCACCAGCGAGGCGGGGAGGAATCCACGGAGCCCGATGTCGAGGATCAGGCCACCCTGACGACCTCGATGACCGGCCCGGACACGACGCCGTCCTCCTCCTTCTTCCTCTCGATGTCACCCCACGCACGTTCGTACTGCGCACGCTTCTTGGACAGGATGAGGCGACCGTCCTTGTCCTCCTTCTGGAGCACCAGGGCCTCGATCTCGTCCCCCTGTGAGACGATCTCGTCGGGGTCCACTTCGTTGCGGATCGACAGCTCGCGGTTTGGTATGACGCCCTCGGACTTGTAGCCGATGTCCAACAGGACCTCGTCACGGTCGACCTTCACCACCCTGCCGGTGACCATCTGGCCGTCGGCCACGTCGACCATCGACTGCGCGTAGGCCTCGTCGAGCGACATGTCGCCAAGGTCGTTCTCGGTGATCTGTCGGGGGATGTAATCGCCCATGGGTGCGACCGCGTCTTGCGGCTGGGCCTCGGCTGTGGTGGTGTCGGACACGTGTTGGCTCGTATTGGGTAGGCGGATATGGAACCAGGCGAGAGTAGTCCCCGGAGGCACCTCACAGAAAGTGCCGTCCGTCCCTGCTCGGCGATCGACTGTGATCCCGGCTAGGAGCGTGCGCCAATAGGTCACGTCTCACCTGGCTCGATCGTGGCGGCTACGCCGCCATACCCCCCTCTCACATTGGAGCGTCCGCCTATCGGCGGAAGCTCTAACGACCACCCTCACCCACGGTGCGCCACGAGCAGGAACTCGTGGCTCTCGATCGTCGGTTCGGTGCGCGCGTAGGCGCCCGGGGTCACCGACCCACATGGTCGGTCACGAGGCCCGCCCGTTCCGCGATCATCACGAGCTCGCGGGGCGTGTAGCAGGTGGTCCACAACTCCGCGGGGACACGCATGCCCGCCGGGTCGGCGACCTCGGTCAGTTCGTGGTTGACCGCCCCAGCGGCATCGAAGTGATCCTGCTCCTCGAGCCACCGTACCTGGAAGTACGAGGAGAAGGCCGTCACCGCCACGCGCCCGCCTGGCCGCAGGGCCGCCCGCACGCCCTCCAACACCGCCTGGTCGGCGCCGAGGTTCTGCGGATCGGCCACGTCGGGTGGGCCACCCAGGCCGAACGCCCCCTGGCACAGCGACACCGCCGCGTCGAGGTCCCGTCCGTCGAAACGACCGTCACCGACCATCCGCCGCGCATCGCCGCGGTGGAACTCGACCATCGACGAGAGCCCCTCGCGGTCCGCACCTTCGATCGCCACCGCCACGAAACGCTCGCTGATGTCGACACCTACCACCGCGATGCCGCGACGGGCGAGCCCGATCGCGTGGCGGCCCGGCCCACACCCCACATCCAGCACGGTCATTCCCGCCTCCAGGCCCAGCACCTCGATCAGGAACGCAACCTCCTGGTCGGTGCCCCTGGTGAACGAATAGCGCAGGTAGGCCGGTCCCATGTGATCGGCGACGTCCTCGAACCAGTGCCGCGATCCGGCGCCGGGGGCGCTCGGGTCGGCACCGACTGGCGATGCGTCGTCCCCTTCCGAGGCGTGTCGGGCTGTCAAGCCTTGGCCTCCGCCCAACTCGAACCCACCGACAGGTTCACCTCGAGTGGCACCGCCAGGTCGAACGCGCCCGACAGGGCATGTAGGACCACCGCCGACGCCTCGTCGATCCGATCCGGCGGGACTTCGAGGATGACCTCGTCATGCACCTGGAGCACGATCCGCCCGAGCTCCCCGTCGGACGCCGCCGGCCCGGGTCGGTCCGATTCGTGGGTGGTCCCCGCAGCTTCGAGAGCCGCGTCCAGGCGCACCAGCGCCACCTTGAAGATGTCCGCCGCCAGACCCTGGATCGGTGCGTTCATCGCCTGGCGCTCACCCGCCATGCGCACGTTCCGCTGGTTCGAGGACAGCTCGGGGATCCGCCTGCGCCGGCCGAACTCGGTCTCGGTGTATCCACGGTCACGCGCCTGCGCCACGGTTGCATCCATGAAGGCCCGCACGCTGGGGAACGCCTCGAAGTACGCATCGAGGATCTCCTGGGCCTCACCGGTCGGTATGGCGAGCCGTTGGGCGAGGCCGTAGGCCTCCATTCCGTAGGCCAGGCCGTAGGAGACCATCTTCGCCTTCGAGCGCTGTTCGAGCGTCACATCCTGCTCCGGCACCCCGAACACCCGCGATGCGGTTCGGTTGTGGATGTCCTCGCCTGCCCTGAACGCCTCGACCAACCCCGGGTCCCCCGACAGGTGCGCGATCACGCGCAACTCGATCTGGTTGTAGTCGGCGACCAGCAGGCGGTATCCGGGGGCCGGCACGAACGCCTCCCGGAAGCGGCGGCCGGTCTCGGTGCGCACCGGGATGTTGTGCAGGTTGGGTTGATCGGAGGACAGGCGTCCGGTGCGCGCCACCAACTGGTTGAACGTGGCGTGGATCCGACCGTCGTCCGCCACCTCCGCGATCAGGCCCTCGCCGTAGGTGGAGCGCAGCTTCTCGACCTCCCGGTAGGCGAGAAGGTGCTCGACGATCGGATGCTCCCCTCGCAGCTTCTCGAGGGTCTGGTGGTCGGTGGAGGGCCCGGTCTTGGTGCGCTTCTGAGGTGGCAGGCCGAGCTTGTCGAACAGGATCGTGCGGAGTTGCGGCGTGGAGTTCACGTTGAACTCCTCACCTGCTGCTTCGATCACCGCCGCCCGTTCGATGTCGCACTGCTCGCGCAGCGAATCCGCGAGCGCGACCAGCACGTCGCGGTCGACTCCCACACCCAGGTGCTCCATCTTGGCGAGTACCCGCACGAGGGGCGTCTCGACCTCCTCCGCGAGGCGCTTCAGCCCGCGTGCCTCGATCGCCTCCACGAGGGGATCAACCAGGAACGCCACCCCCAGCGCACGCGCGGCGGTCGCGGTCGCGACGTCTGTTCCCGACCCACCGAGGTCGAGCTGACCCTCGGGAGGGACGTCCTCGCCGGGCAGTTCTACCGACGCGAAGCGTGTGAGCAGCTCGGCCAACCCGTAGGCCGCGTCGGATGGATCGAGCAGGTAGGCGGCCAGCGCGGTGTCCACATGCAGGGCCCTGAGGTCGGCTCCGAGATCCAGCAGTGAGCGGATGAGCGGCTTGGCGTCGTGGGTCACCACTGCCACCCTGCCGGCCGCCAACTCCTCGCTGAGCGGTCCCACCAACAGCCCGGCGGGCACCCAGGCGACCTCGGCCGAGTCGCGGTCGGTGACCACTGCGACACCCGACAGCTCCGAGCGCCCAGGGTCGCCCTCCCAGGCGGCCATGATCGCAAGGCGCCCAGTGGCGGATGCCGCCTCCAGAGCCTGGGCCACCTGCGCGGCATCGTCGGTCAGGGTCAGCTCGGGTGACACGACGGTCCTCTCGGAACCTGCCGGCGCAACGCGTGCACCGAAGAGCTCGGGGAACGCCTCGGGGAGCCTCGGCACGAGGCTCGGGAACTCCAGGAAGTTGAACAGCTCGATCACCGCGTCGGGATCCACCTCGCCCTGTTGTTGCACCTCGACGGAGCCCTCCAGGGGGACGTCGCGCACCAGAGTCATCATCTCGAGGTTGCTGCGAGCCTGCGGTTCGTGCTCTGTGAGGTTGGCGCGCAGCTTGGGGGTCTGGTCCGCCACGTGGGCGAAGATCCCGTCCAGGTCGCCGTATTCGTTGACCAGCTTCGCGGCGGTCTTCTCCCCCACCCCCGGAATGCCGGGCAGGTTGTCGGAGGGTCACCACGCAACGCCGCGTAGGTCACGTAGCGAGCCGGGGTGACCCCGGTGCGGTCCTCGATTCCCGCCTCGTCGTAGAGCGCGTAGTCCGACACCCCACGCTTGTTGTAGAGCACCCTCACGTGGGGGTCCGACACGAGCTGGTAGCTGTCACGGTCACCGGTGACGACGATCACGTCCTCACCACGCTCGGCGGCCTGGGTGGCGAGGGTTGCGATCACGTCGTCGGCCTCGAAACCCTCGGCGTCGATCATCGGCAGCGCGAAGGTCTCCACCACCTGGCGTACCAGGCCCATCTGCTGGCGCAGGATGTCGGGTGCCGCCTCCCGGTTGGCCTTGTAGGTGTCGACGATCTCGTGGCGGAACGTCGGCCCGGGACGGTCGAAGGTGACGACCACCCGATCGGGTCGGTGATCCCGTACCAGGTTTAGCAGCATGGAGGTGAACCCGAACACCGCGTTGGTGACCTGACCGGAGGATGTCTGCAGGTCGATTGGCAACGCATGGAAGGCGCGGTAGGTGAGCGAGTTGCCGTCGATGAGCATCAGCATGGTCACCCCCGGAGGCTAGTTGTCCCACCGGGTGGCGCTGCCTTGCCGAACAACCCTCGGCCACACCCGGACCGGGGCCGAATGGACGATGGGGCAGACGGCACCGACCACGTGTACCGACCACGTGCGCCGGGACCACGTGCGCCGAAGAGCAGCCTGTGCACCTGGTTCAGCGGCTGGATGCGGCTTCGGGAGTGAGCACCCCCGAGAGTATGTCCTCGGCGACATTCCGCATCTGGCGGCGCGATGTCATGGCTGTGCGCTGGATGAAGCCGAACGCGTCCTTCTCCGACATCGAATGCACGTCCATGAGATGGCCCTTGGCCCGGTCGAGCAGCTTTCGGACCTCGAGTCGCTCCTCGGCGTTCGCGACCTGCTCGACCAGCAGGCGCTCCGCCTCGAAGCGAGCAAGGGCGACCTCGATCGCTGGCACCAGGTCATGGCGCTCGAAGGGCTTGACGACGTACCCGTGGACGCCCGCATCGGTTGCCTCGTCGATCAGCTCACGTTGGGAGAACGCCGTGACGAGCACCACAGCGCAGATGCGCTCGGCGTTGATGCGCCGAGCCACCGATATCCCGTCCATCCCCGGCATCTTGATGTCGAGCAGAGCCACGTCGGGCCTGTGCTCGGTGACGAGCGACAGCGCGAGGTCACCCCGGCCGGCTTCGCCCACGACCTCGTAACCCTCCTCCTGGAGCAGCTCCTTCAGGTCCATGCGGATGATCGCTTCGTCTTCTGCAACTACTACCCGGGTTGGCACCGTTGCCTTCCTAAGCCCATTGATCGGTTCACTTGCTGGTCCTGGCGGAGCACCCGGAGCATCCTCGGCTTCCACCGGTCCGACCGGGCACGCTGATCGCGCCGGATCCCAAGTGTAGGCATGCAGGATCCGATCCGGCGCACACCGACACCTCAGCCGGGGCTGCGACGGCTCAACCGGTCGAGCAGGTCGTCCTGTTCCGCCTCCAGGCGGGCGATCGCCTCACGCAGGTCGTTGCGGTGTCGTTCCATCGCATCGGTGGTCCGCTGGGCCTCGCGGTGCTCCTGCTCGGCCAGCGGCGTTTCGGAGACCAGCGAGCGGATCCTGGTGTCGTCGGACACCTCGGCGAAGTGAAGTGCCTGCTCGTCGGCCACCCGGAGCTCTTCGCGCAACTTCGTCAGTCGCCTACCCACGTTGCGCAGCCGTCGCTCCACCGACATGGCCGCAGTGTACGCCCGGCACCGCCCCTCTCCTCCCCGCCGACCTCGCCGCGATCTCCCTCCTCCAAGCCAACTGAAGGCTCTCAGCCACCAATCCGGTGGCCCACACCCTTCAGTTCGCTGGAGTTGGGTGGGTGAGAGGGTGGGGTGCCCGGGGTGGGATTTGAACCCACACGCCCTTTCGGACAGCGGATTTTGAGTCCGCTGCGCCTGCCATTCCGCCACCCGGGCAGGTGGGGCACTCAGGACTGCTGCACTGAGCGGGCGCAACACTAGCGCGCCGCACCACATCGGCTCACTGCCCGGGTAGGGTCATCCCCATGAGCGAAGACACCGGATCCGCCGAAAGCTCCAGCCACCTGGCCCGTTGGCTCACCCTCATCGCCCTGGCGATGATCGCCGCGGTGGTGGGTCGTCAGATCGCACTCAACGCCGCGGACCGGGAGTTCGAAGCGCGCCTGGCCGAACTGGACGCCAACCGCGACAGCGCCTGACGAACGACCCGTGATCAATTCGGTGCCTCCGCGTGGGCCGGGCCTGCCGGTCAGCCCAATGCCGGTCAGCCCAATGCCGCCAACAGCTTCTTGGGCGTGTCCTTGGGGCTGATCTTGTACCAGGCCTGCTGCACCTTGCCCGACTCGTCGAGCAGGAACGCGCTGCGGACTATCCCCATGTAGGTCTTGCCGTAGAGCTTCTTCTCGCCCCACACGCCCCACTTCTGCGCCACGACGTGATCGGGGTCGCTCAGCAGGGTGAACCCGAGGGAGTGCCTGGTGTCGAAGGACTCCAGCTTGTCGGGCTGGTCGGGGCTGATTCCGATCACGACGGTGTCTCCGATGTCGCCGGAGATGTCCCGCAGACCACAGGCCTGAGTGGTGCACCCCGGGGTGTTGGCCTCGGGTAGAAGAAGACCATCACCTTGTTGCCCTTGAACTCCGAGAGCCGGTGTGCGTCGCCGTGCTGGTCGACGAGGTGGAACGCCGGTGCGCGGTCGCCCGCGGAGAGTCGGTCGGATTCGCTCATGGTCGGGACACTACCGGAGGTACCCGTGGGAGCTGCTCCCGGCCCAAACGGGCCGGGAGCAGTTGGTTCAGGTCTGTGGCGCCGACGAGGCGCCGTGATCACTTGCCGGACTTGGCGCGGCTCTTGAGCTTCGCCCCTGCGGACACCTTGGCGGCGTTGGACGCAGGTACGTCGATCTCCTCACCGGTCTGCGGGTTACGTGCCTTGCGCGCCTTGCGGTGGGTCTGCTCGAACTTCAGGAACCCGGGGATGGTGAGCGTGTCCTGGCCCTTCGCCACGACGTCACCGGCGATCGACTCGAACTCGTCCAGCACTGCCTGGACGTCCTTCTTGGACAGTTCGGTTCGCTGTGAGATCGTCTCCACCAGTTCGGTCTTGTTCATGGTTTTCCTCCTGACCAGGCCCTTCGGCCGGCTGTGACGGCTGGATGACACCCATGTGATTACCACGGATCGGCATCCATCCGCGGCATTTGGCCCCATTTTCCAAGGCCAACCACTCTCCGCGCGAACGCCTGGGAGGGTCGCCACGGGTCCGGATCGGCGGGTCAGCCGCGGTCCAGAGCCTCGCGGAACCGGCCCGCGAGGTCTCCGAGCGCCTCGGGCGAACCGGTCTCCATGGCGGTCCGAACGATCGCGGACCCGACCACCACACCGTCGGCGTCCTGGCACACCTCCACGGCCTGTTCGGGTGTTCCGATCCCTACGCCCACCAACACCGGCTTGTCGGTGAGGGCCTTCACCCGCCGGGCGATCACCCTGGAGGTTCCGGCCAACTCGGAGCGCTCCCCTGTCACCCCGAGCAGGCCCACCGCGTAGACGAACCTGCGGGCACGCCCGACCACCGCTTCGAGCCGTTCGTCGGGCGCGGTCGGAGCAGCCAGCATCACCGTGTGCACACCGCAGCATCCGCTGCGGCACACCACGGTCCCGACTCTCGAGGGGGACATCCGGCAGGATCGCAGCCGACACGCGTGCTGCGCGCAGCGCAGCGGCGAAGCGCTCCCAGCCGAAGCGGAACACCAGGTTCGCGTACGTCATCACTCCGAGCGGCACCCTCAGGTCGGCCGAGCCCAGCTCCTCGAGCACGCTGTGCGGGGTGGTGCCGGCTGCCAAGGAGAGCTCTGAGGCCTGCTGGATGACCGGGCCGTCCATCACCGGATCGGAGAACGGGATTCCCACCTCGATGCCATCGGTGCCTGCCGCCGCCAGAGCGCCGAGCGCAGTGGTCCAATCAGCAGGCTGCGACTGGGGCAGACCACCGGTCAAATAGGGCACCAGGCACTTGCCCCCCGACGCGATCCTCGCCTCGAGGGAGCTCTGGAGGTCATCGGTGCGCGATGCACCTGCCGGCGCTGTGCTCACAACCGGTCCGCCAGGACATCCATCATCTGGGCCACGTCCTTGTCGCCCCGCCCCGAGAGGTTGACCAGCACCGTGGAACCGGCGAGCGTCGCCCGCTCACGCGACACCCAGGCGAGCGCGTGAGCGGATTCGAGTGCCGGGATGATGCCCTCGGTACGGCTCAACAACACGAACGCCTCGACGACCTCTGCGTCGGTGACGCTCGGATACACCGCACGACCGCTGTCAGCCAGGTGGCTGTGCTCGGGTCCGACACCCGGGTAGTCGAGGCCCGCCGATATCGAGTGGGCCTCGGCGACCTGACCCCATTCGTCCTGCAGGAGGTAGCTCAACATTCCATGGACGATTCCCGGCGCGCCGTGTCCCACAGCGGCTCCACCAGCAGGTTCGACCCCGACGAGCTCGACGTTCGGGTCCTCGGAGAAGCCCGAGAAGATCCCCGCCGCGTTGGAACCACCTCCCACACATGCGACAACCACCTCGGGCGACGCACCGTCGAGCAGGCTGCGGCACTGGACGGCCGACTCGGAGCCGATCACGCGGTGGAACTCACGGACCATCCACGGATACGGATGGGGACCCATCACAGAACCCAGGCAGTAGTGGGAGTCCCCGACCGTGGCCACCCAGTCGCGCATGGCGTCGTTGACTGCGTCCTTCAGGGTGCGACTGCCGCTCGTGGCGGGACGTACCACGGCACCGAGGAGACGCATCCGGAACACGTTGAGCTCCTGGCGGGCCATGTCCACCTCGCCCATGTAGACCTCGCATCGCAGCCCCATGAGCGCGGCCGCGGTGGCTGTGGCCACTCCGTGCTGACCAGCACCTGTCTCGGCCACCAGGCGTGCCTTGCCCATGCGCTTCGCCAACAGGGCCTGGCCGAGCACGTTGTTGATCTTGTGAGAGCCGGTGTGGTTCAGGTCCTCCCGCTTGAGCAACACCCGCACACCCAGCTCCTCGGAGAGGCGATGGCACTCCGTGAGCGGACTGGGACGACCTGCATAGTCACGCAGAAGCCCGTCCAGCTCCGCGCGAAAGGAACCGTCGGCCCACGCCTCGGCGAATGCCGCCTCGAGCTCGAAGAGCGCCGGCATGAGGTCTCGGGCACGAACCGGCCACCGAATGCCCCGAATCGACCGTCGGCTCCAGGGTCACCCATGACCCGAGGGGTGCCGGTAGCCGCTGGTTCGTCCACGGCGGCCAACCTACCCGCGGGGCCCGTCGGAGCCGAAGCCGCCACGTCACCCTACGCGGTCCTCGGAGCCCCCTGCCCCTGCCTGCGCGGTGCCTCCTCGGGTGCGACGCTCTTGAACCATCACGAGCACTCAGTCGCCCTGTTCGGCCCAGTCGAACGGTGCACGACCGAAGCCACGCGGTGCGCCGCCGTCATCGAAGGCATCGTCGTCGAAGGGCGAACCACCAAGCAGCGACGAGGCTGCACCACGCGCCGCCTTGATGAACTCGTGCATCCTCACCGGGTCCTTGCGCAGCGGGTCACCAGGCACTTCCACCCCGGTCGACACGTCGACACCCCAAGGCCGCACGGTGGCGATCCCGTCCGCGACGTTGGTCGCGGTGAGCCCACCTGCGAGTATCACGCGACGTCCGAGGGGGATCGACTCGGCCAAGGACCAGTCGAAGACGTGACCCGCGCCCGGAGCAGGGGCATCCAACAGGACCGCATCGGCGTGGTAGTCGTCGACGTGAGCGAGGCCGGGGTCGCCGGCAGGGAAGGCGACGATCAACACCTTGGCCGCCCGGCGGACCTCCGCAGCCTCGGCGGGCGTCTCGTGACCGTGGAGCTGCGCTCCCGACAATCCCACTTCCAGCACGGTCCGGCTGACCTCCGCCGGTGACTGGTCCCGGAAGACCCCCACGGTCAGCACGTCCGGGGGCAGGCGCTTCACGATGTCTCGGGCCGCACCCGGGGTGACCTGACGCACGCTCGGGGCGAACACGAAGCCGAGGGCGTCCGCGCCGAGCCCGACCGCGGTCAGAGCATCCTCTTCGTTGGTGATACCGCAGATCTTGATGAACATCAAAGGAGGTCCGGTGGTCGACACGCGGTGGGGACGGTGACGAACCCGACGTTACCCCCGCGGCACCAGCAACTCGGTGAGGGTTCCGGCGACGTCCACAGAGGTGACCAGGTGCTCCCCCACGAGCACGGCGTCGTAGCCGGCGCGGGCCAGCGCCACGGCATCGTCGCGGCCACGGACCCCGGATTCCGCGACCGACACCACCCCCGGTGGCATTGCAGCAGCCATGCGGACCGCCCGCTGCTGGTCCACGGCGAACGTATTCAGGTCCCTCTGGTTCACACCCACGAGATTGCCACGGGTGACCGCCAGGGCACGCTCGAGCTCGGCCTCGTCGTGGACCTCCACGAGCACGTCCATGCCGAGCTGCGCAGCCAGTGCATCCAGGTCGGCAAGCACCACGTCGTCGAGAGCGGCGACGATCAGCAGCACCGCGTCGGCTCCCATGATCCGGGCGTCGAGGACGTCGTTCGCACAGACGGTGAAGTCCTTGCGCAGCACCGGTAGATCCACCGCACCACGTGCCGCAATCAGGTCACCGGGAGATCCCCCGAAATGCTCCTCGTCGGTGAGGACCGACAGCGCGCTCGCCCCCGCCGAGGCATAGGTGACCGCGAGCCCCGCGGGGTCCAGGCCCGGTGCCAGGTCCCCCTTGCTGGGCGAGCGACGCTTGATCTCCGAGATCACACGCAGTGTCGGACCGTCCCGCAGGGCGGCGGCGAATCCCCTGGTCGACCCGGGGCCGTGTGCCTGTTCGATCAGGCGATCGGTGCGCCGGTCGTCGGCCGCCGCCCGCGCGCGATGGTGCTCGAGGATCCGATCCAGGTAGGTGGCCACGACCCACAGGTTCCCAGACCGAGGGTGTAGTCGCGAATCCGAGCGCGGACCACCGTGTCGGATGGGTCGGCGCGCCCGTGGCACCCGATGCGAGAGCGGCTCTCAGGTGGCAGGTGTCAGCGTCGAGAGCACCAGGTCGAACTGCTCGCTGTAGTCGGCGAGCCCGCCTTCGAGAGCGGATTCGATCGACACCCGCAGCGGCAACCCTGTTGCAGGATCAAGCCACCATTCGCCGTGCTCCGAACCCGTCTGGGCGCCGCTCAGGGCGTCCGAGGTGCTTATCCGCAGCGCGGACACTTCCTCACCGGCGATCGTGACCGTGTCCTCGGTGTCGAGGACCTCCATCGTGGCGGCGTCGTCGGTCACCGAATCGTCGGCATCCGTCGTGCCCGTGCACGCACCGGTGCGACGGTCACCGGCGGCCATGGACGACCAGAGGAAGTCGATGGGGGTGTCGCAGTCGTAGGTGCTGAGGGTCGCAACATCCATGCCGGGGGCCTTCCGGGCGGTCCAGCTCTCGATCCCTTGCAGCGCGAACGTGGCGGTCCCGCCCGGACAGAAGGTCCAGGACCTCCAGTGGTGGCTGTTGAAGTCGGCGCGATAGGTGAAGCATCCGGTGTCGTCATAGGTGACCGTCACGGGCGCGCTGGGCCCGAGCGACTCGTCGAAGCCCGGTAGGCCGATCGACTCGTTGCCCGAAGCGGTGGCGGCGTACACGCCCGCGGCGGGTCCCCCGGTCCCCTCGACCGCGGCGCCACCTCCCTCACGGAAATCGCTCAGGGCATCGCTGTCGCTGAGCGCGCGGGCAGGGTCGCGGCCACGGACGAACCACAGCCCGCCCACCACGACGACGACGCACAGCGCGACCACCGCGCTCAACAGGACCCGCCGGAGCCTGCGGCGTGATGCCTGTGCGGCGCGCCGGGCTCCCCGGGTTCGGGCGGGGCGCTCTCGGTGGGGCCGGTTGCGGTGACGGTGTCCACCACTCGATTGTACGGACCGCTTCGCGAATCCGGACCGTTGGGTCGATTCAGATCTGGGGCACCTTCGCCATGGCGGCCGCTATGGCCCTCCTCCGGGTACTCGTGGTCCACGAGCTCTCCCGCGAAGTAGGCGTCGTAGGCGGCCATGTCGAGCATGCCGTGGCCGCACAGTGCGGTGAGGATCACCTTCTCCTCACCGGTCTCCTTGCAGCGCAGGGCCTCCTGCACCGACGCCGCCAGCGCGTGGGTCGGCTCGGGTGCGGGCACGATGCCCTCGGTGCGGGCGAACTGCACGCCGGTCGCGAAGCAGTCGGTCTGGGGAAGGGCCTCGGCCTCCGATCAGACCCAGTTCGTAGATGTGCGACAGCAGCGGGCTCATGCCGTGGTAGCGCAGACCGCCGGCATGGATCGGGTCCGGGATGAAGTCGTGCCCGAGCGTGTGCATCTTCACCAGCGGGGGTCATCCCGGCGGTGTCGCCGAAGTCGTAGGTGTAGGTGCCCTTGGTCAGCGACGGGCACGACGCGGGTTCGACCGCGCGGATCGTCACGTCGATGTTCCCGGCGAGCTTCTCGCGCAGGAACGGGAAGGCGAGACCGCCGAAGTTGGACCCGCCACCGGTGCAACCGATGATCACGTCAGGGCTGTCGCCGGCCTTGGCCATCTGCAGCAGCGCCTCCTCGCCGATCACGGTCTGGTGCAACAGCACGTGGTTGAGCACCGACCCCAGCGCGTAGCGGGTGTCCGGGTCACCTGCGGCCACCTCGACCGCCTCGGAGATGGCGATGCCCAGGCTGCCGGGGGTGTCGGGGGTCTCCGCCAGCAGCTTGCGGCCGAACTCGGTGACATCGGAGGGGGACGGGTGCACGGTCGCCCCGAACGCCTGCATCATCGCGCGGCGGTACGGCTTCTGGTCATAGGAGGCGCGCACCTGCCACACCTCGCACTGGAGGCCGAACTGAGCGGCCGCGAACGCGAGCGCGGTCCCCCACTGGCCGGCACCGGTCTCGGTGGTGAGGCGCTTCACGCCGGCCTTCGCGTTGTAGTACGCCTGAGGCACCGCGGTGTTGGGCTTGTGCGACCCGGCCGGGGAGACGCCCTCGTACTTGTAGTAGATCCGCGCAGGCGTGCCGAGTGCGCGCTCCAGGCGGTGGGCCCGGTGCAGCGGCGTGGCCCTCCACAGGCGGTACACGTCGATCACCTCGTCGGGGATCGGGATGTGACGGTCGGTGGATACCTCCTGTGCGATGAGGTCCATCGGGAACAACGGGGCAAGGTCGTCTGGCCCGATCGGTTCGTGGGTTCCCGGGTGCAACGGCGGCGGCGGCGGTTCGGGGAGATCCGGGATGATGTTGTACCAGGACGTCGGCATCTCGTCGTCGCTGAGTGTGTAGCGGCTCGTCTCGCTCACGGAGGTCCCCTTCGTGGTCGGTTCCGGTCGGGCCTCCTCGGGAGGCGGACCGTGGGTGATCCCGGCACGCTACGGCACAAGCGACCTAGGATTCCACCGACGGATGAGCGGGCGGAGGGGACGGGCCATGACCGGCTCACATGCCGCGTCGACATCGACGGCGACGGCACCACCGACAGGACCATCCAGGGTGCTCATCAGGTGATTCGGTGTTGGTGGAGATGCCCGACCCCGAGTCGCGCACCGTCACGCTGGAGGTGGACGACTCAGATTCCGCTCCCGTCTCCGAGACCGTCGACATCACAGTCGGCCCTGCACCCGCGGAGAACTACGGCATCACCCTGCGTCTCGACCCGGGGATGGACCCTGTGTTCCAAGCCGCGTTCGAGGACGCAGCGGCGCGCTGGGAGCAGGTGATCACCGCCGGTGTGCCCGACGTGGCGCTCAACCTTCCGGGAGGATTGATGGGTTGGGTCCCGGCGTTCAAGGGCACGGTCGACGACGTGCTCATCGACGCACGGGCCACACCCATCGACGGACCCGGGAACGTCCTCGGGTCCGCCGGCGGCATCCTGATCCGCCCGGGCCACTGGCAGCCCTACTACGGGGTGATGCAGTTCGACACCGCTGACCTCCAGATGCTCGACGCGAAGGGCTGGCTGTACGAGGTCATCCTCCACGAGATGGGCCACGTGCTCGGCCTCGGTACGAGCTGGATGTTCCAGGGCCGGATAGCGGACCCGTTCACCAAACCCGGATACACCGGCCAGGCGGGGATCGCCGCGTACCGCGAGCTGGGCGGGTCGGGCCGTGTTCCCGTGGAGAACCAGGGCTCCCTGGGCACCGCCCTCGGGCACTGGCGCGAATCGTTCTTCGCCGACGAGTTGATGACCGGGCACCTGGGACCGGCCGACGCGAAGCTGAGCAGGCTCAGCATCGCCGCGCTCGCCGACCAGGGATACGGCGTGGACATGTCCGTAGCGGACACCTACAGCATTCCCGGCATGGCATGCGCGCAGCGCCCGACTCGCAGCGGCCCGAGGAATCCGGCACCTGGTTGCACGCCGAACCGATCCCACCGATGACCGGCGGCCCGACGGGCTGGAGCGGCACCGGTGGCGTGATCGGTCGGACCGGGTACGCCACCGGCTCCTCAGGGCACTCCCAGGCGGGCACCCTCACCCACCGAGCGCTTCACGTAGCCGAGGGCCACCGTGGCACCCGAGCGCGGATCCACCGCAGCGCTCGTGACCATCCCGACTGCTCCGTCATCGGAGCGACCGTCCTCTCCGGGCTCCCCACCCTCGTCGATCACCACGATGTCGTCGCCCACCGACACGTCGCGCCCTGCGGGCACCTCGAAGGAACGCAGGTTCCGAGGCACGTTGCCGCCACGGCTGTGGATGCGGGTGGTGAGCTCCTGGCCCACGTAGCAACCCTTGGTGAAGCTCACCGCGGCGGTGATCAGCCAGGGCCCAACCTCGGCGGGGATGACCCCCGGCCCCACCTCGGCACCGTGGGCAGGCCATCCCGAGCGGATGCGCAGGGCCTCGAGCTCGCCGGGAGCCGCCTCCGGGATGCCCTCGGGCAGCGTGAGGCGTGGACCGAGTAGATCCAGGCCGTCGACGCCGGGCCACATGCCGAGGCCCACGAGCTGCGCGCCCGTGGCCTCGGCGCGGTCCGCGAAGTCGCTCGCGCCGGGACCACGCACGATCACGCAGTCCCAGTCGAGGCGGTCGATCGTGAGGTTCGTACGCAACAGGAAGCGCCGCAACCTCGCCTCGGCGGCATCACCCGCGCCGGCGTCGGTGTCGATCAGCACGATCTGCTCGTCTGTGCGCCACAGCCGCACGAGCACCGAGAGCCGGCCCTTCGGATCCAGCAGCAGGGCGAGGGTCGACTGGCCCGGTTCCAAGGTGACCACATCGGCGGACACCTGGCCGTGGAGGTAGTCGATCGCGTCGGGCCCGCGGACCACCAGGACCTCACGTGGCCAGCGACCGGCCACCACCTGCGACGCGGTGGTGCCTGCGACCTCGGACACACCCGGATCCCCCGCTCGGGGCCCGTGTGTCACTGCGCCTCCTGCACCGCGGCGCGGCGCTGGTCGGTCATGCGCTCGGCCGCGGGATGGCCACCAGCAACGCCCTGGCCTTGTTGCGGGTCTCGAGCTCCTCGTCGTCGGGATCCGAGTCGGCCACGATGCCCGCACCTGCCTGAACCGACGCCCTCCTCACGCCGCCGGTCGCCTCGCTGTCGATGACCATCGTGCGGATCGCGATCGCGGTGTCGATGTTGCCCGAGAAGTCCATGTAGCCGACCACTCCCGCGTAGGGCCCCCGGCGTGACGCCTCGAGGTCGTCGATGACCTCCATGGCGCGCACCTTGGGCGCACCCGAGACCGTTCCCGCCGGCAGGGTGGCGCGCAGCACGTCGATCGGGGTGCGTCCCGCGGCGAGACGGCCCGAGACCTGCGAGGTGAGGTGCATCACGTGGCTGTAGCGCTCGAGGGTCATCAGCTCGTCCACCTCGCAACTGCCGTACTCGACCACCCGACCCACGTCGTTGCGCGCCAGGTCGACCAGCATGATGTGCTCAGCGCGCTCCTTGGGGTGTTCGCTGAGCTCCGCCGCCAAGCGGCGATCGGCTTCGTCGGTGGTCCCTCTGAAACGGGTGCCGGCGATGGGTCGTGAGATCACGGTGCCGTCGAGGAGCTGCACCATCGGCTCCGGTGAGCACCCCACCAGGGTGAGCTCCGGCTCGCGCACGTAGTACATGTACGGCGACGGGTTGATCTGGCGCAGCACCCGGTACACGTCGAGAGGATCGGCGGTCGTGGACACGTCGAAGCGCTGGGAGACCACCACCTGGAACACGTCGCCCGCGAGGATGTGCTCCTTGGCCACCTCCACGGCCTCCTGGTACCTGCCACCGGTCATGCCCGAGACCACACCGGGGGGCAGCGCGTCGGTGACCGGCGGGTCGACCAACGGTTCGGATATCGGGCTCGCCCCGTCTTGCGCCATCCGCTCCAGGCGCTCGCACGCGTCCGCGTAGGCCGTCTCGATCGCCTCCCGGTCGGCGCCCTCGGGTATGAAGGCGTTCGCGATCAGGGTGGCACGGGCGTTCCAGTGGTCGTACGCCGCGATCTCGCCGATCACCGACAGCACCGCGTCGGGCCATCCTCGGTCGTCGCCGGGAGCGTCGGGTAGGTCCTCCACCTCACGCACCACGTCGTAGCTGAGGTACCCCACGACACCCGAGTGCAGCGGCGGCACATCCACCACGGCGGACGAACCGGCGGTCAGCTCGGTCGCGTCGGGGGCCCTGTAGTGGTCGGAGCAGCGCTTCGAGGGTCGCCAGCACACCCCCGTCCAGCGGTAGATCCGCGGGCAGCTCACCGGTCACCGCCACCTCGCCACCGGAGGCCACGATGCGCGCCCGCGGATCCCGACCCACGAACGACCAGCGGCTCCAGCGCCCGCCGTGGTCCACCGATTCCAACAGGAACCCGGGCCGACCGTCGGAGTCGTTGCCGCACAGGCGCAGGAACGCAGCCACAGGCGAGGTCAGGTCGGCCAGCAGCGGGAGCATCACGGGCACCACGCGGTGCTTCGCCGCCAACTCGCTGAAATGGGCGAGGTCGGGCACCACCCTGATCGGTCCGCCACGGCTCAGGCCGATCCCGGCGGGCCCTCAGGCCCGGGCGACGCGTCGACCTGCTCGTCGGACCCGAACGCACGGAAGAAGCACGAGTAGGCGCCGGTGTGGCAGGCCCCGCGGCCCTCCTGTTCGACCAGGAACAACAGGGTGTCGCCGTCGCAGTCGTAGAACGCGGCGCGGATGAACTGCCGGTCACCGGAGGTGTCGCCCTTGCGCCACACCTCCGAACGGCTGCGGGACCAGAAGACCGTGCGGCCCTGTTCCAGGCTCATGTGCAGGGTCTGCTCGTTCATCCACGCCATCATCAGCACCGCTCGGGTGTCGATGTCCTGCACGATGGCAGCCACCAGGCCGTCGTCGTTGTAGCGCACCGCCTCCCATGTCCGATTCGCGGATCTCGATGGGTGTCGCGGTGGGTGCCATGGGCTAATCGTAGGTTGCGACGACCCGCCCCCTCCCACCGCCTCGGGTGACCGGGGATCCCGGTGCTCGGAAGTCGCTCAGGGTATGTCGCCGCTCAGAGATACAGACCCGTGTGGCCACCCTCGAGCTGCTCGGATGCAACGGCGGGAGGTCAGAGCTCACGCAGGATCACGAAGGTGTCGCCGCGCACCTCCACCTCGTAGGTCTCCTCGGGGTTGTACAGCACGCTGTCGCCCTCCTCGACCGCGCGGACATTGGGCCCCACCGCCCGCACCTCCGCCCAGGCGAGGCGCTTGGCGAGCTGGGCTGTGGCGGGGATGAGGATCCCGCTTGTTGGTGCGGCGCTCCCCCGGGCCCTTGTCGGTGGAGACGAGGATCCGGTCCGACAGCATGCGCACCGGCATCTTGTCGCGCCGTTCCGCCTCGGCACGACGCGCTGCCTCCCGCCCGTTTGCCGTCGGAGGGTCGTCGTGCACCACGGGATCGTCCCGGTCGGAGTCGTGCTTCTCTACGGTGTCATCGGTCGCGGCGTCGCGCTCTGCCATACCGGACCAACGCTACCGGAGCGGCTCCAGGCATCCAGATCGCACACGACGGCACCCGGTCTAGCCGCCGAGGCCGCTCAGCTCGTCGAGGTGGTCGAGGTCGGCCAGGTCGAGCACCTGCAGGTAGAGCCGCTCGATTCCCCACCGCTGCGAACTCCCCACCCGGTCGGCGGCCTCGGTGAGCGTGCCGGCGATGCCGTTGACCCTCAGGTCGTCGTCGAGGTCCCGCCCGATCGCAGCGGCCCGCCGCGCGAACGCCGGTCGTCGGCCACGCACACGACCTGGCAGGCCGATCGCAGAACCGTGGCAGGGTCCCGCCCGATCGCCTCAGCACGCGGCGTCGATGTTGCGTCCGAGCTCCGCGGTCGTGCGGGCGTCGACGAAGGGTGCGTTGTACTCTGGGCGTAGCGCGCCACCAGCGAAGGCGTGCGCTTCGCGCCGAGCCCGCCGACTATCACCGGCGGCCCGGGCGACTGCACCGGCTTGGGCAGCGCCGGCGAATCAGAGAACGTGTAGTGGTCCCCGTCGAAGTCGAAGGTCGCACCCTCGGGTGTGGACCACAGCCCGGTGATGATCGCGAGCTGCTCGGCGAGGCGGTCGAAGCGCTCACCCAGCCCTGGGAACGGGATGCCGTAGTTGCGGTGCTCCTCGTCGTACCAGCCGGCACCGATCCCGAGCTCCACCCTGCCGCCGGACATGTCGTCCACGTTCGCCACCGCCACCGCCAGGGGGCCGGGCAGCCGGAACGTCGCAGCGGTGACCATCGTGCCCAGGCGGATCGTCGAGGTGTCACGCGCCAGGCCGGCGAGGGTCACCCACGCGTCGCTCGGGCCGGGCAGGCCCGACACGTCGCCCATCTTCAGGTAGTGGTCCGATCTGAAGAACGCCGAGAACCCGGAGCTGCTCGGCGCGCTGCGCCACCGCCAGCAGGTCCCCGTAGCGGGCACCCTGTTGCGGCTCGGTGAATATGCGCAGGTCCATGGTTCCTCCCACATCCGGGTTGTCCCCTGCCGCTGCCCCGCAGGCCGGCCTCAGGTTCGCACGTCGATGCCGGCCGCCGCCATGGCCTGCTTCGCCTCGGCGACCGTGTGTTGGCCGAAGTGGAAGATCGATGCAGCCAGCACGGCATCGGCACGGCCCACCAGCACTCCTCCACCAGGTGATCGAGGCTGCCCACACCACCCGAGGCGATGACCGGCACCGTGGTGGCGTCGGAGATCGCGGCCGTCAGCTCGCAATCGAAGCCTTCACGGTGCCGTCACGGTCCATCGAGGTCACGAGGAGCTCGCCCGCACCCAACTCGGTGACGCGCCTGGCCCACTCGACCGCATCGGTGCCCGTGGGCGTGCGCCCACCGTGGGTGTACACCTCGAAGGAGCCGGGGACCTCCGGACCGCGGCGGCGGGCGTCGATCGCACCACCACGCACTGGGCGCCGAACTCATCCGCGATCTCCGCCACCAACTCGGGTCGCTGACCGCAGCGGTGTTCACACCCACCTTATCCGCCCCGGCACGCAGCATCCTGCGTGCGTCGTCCACGGAACGGATGCCCCCTCCCACCGTGAAGGGGATGAAGACCTCCTCGGCCACGTGACGCACCATCTCGATGGTCGTCCGCGGTCGTCGGACGACGCAGTGATGTCGAGGAACACGAGCTCGTCTGCACCCTGTTGGTCGTAGCGGGCCGCCAGCTCCACTGGATCCCCTGCGTCGCGCAGGTCCACGAAGTTGACTCCCTTGACCACACGGCCGGCATCGACGTCCAGGCACGGGATGACCCTCGCCGTGTTCATGCACGACCTCCAGTCGTGGTGTTCATGCACGACCTCCAGTCGTGGTGTTCATGCACGACCTCCAGTCGTGGTGTTCATGCACGACCTCCAGTCGTGGTGTTCATGCACGACCTCCGGTCTCGTGGCCGCAGGCGGCCAGCGCCTCACCGACGCCGAAGGCCCCGTCGTAGATGGCACGACCCACGATCACGCCGGACAGGTGCCGGTCGCCCGCTCGCAGCGCCGCCAGGGCGCGCAGGTCGGCCAGCGTGCCGACACCGCCGGAGGCGACCACCGGCACCGATGTGGCGTCGAGCACCTCGGCCAGTCCCTCGGTGTCGGGGCCCCCAGGTGCCGTCGCGGCCGATCTCGGTCACCACCAGCGCCGCCACGCCTGCGTCGTCGAACCGCCGCACCATCTCCAGCAGGTCCATCCCGGACCCCTCACGCCAACTGCGTACCGCCAGGTCCCTGCCACGTGCGTCGAGGCCGACCGCCACGGGCAGGCGTGCGGCCAGGCGTTGCACCATCGCGGGATCCTCGATCGCTGCGGTGCCCATGACCACCCGGGCCACACCCAGCTCGAACAACGCCTCGGCCGAGCGCTCGTCGCGCACTCCCCGCCGGTCTGCACCGGCACGCCGACCGCGGCGGCGATCCTGGCGATCACCGCCCGGTTGACCGGGGTGCCCTCGCGCGCCGCGTCGAGGTCCACCACGTGGATCCATCGGGCACCCGCCGACTCGAACGCCCTCGCCTGCGCCACGGGGTCGTCGCCGTAGTCGGTCACACGGTCGTAGTCACCCTGGTAGAGGCGCACGCAGCGCCCGCCGAGGAGGTCGATCGCCGGGTAGAGGTCCATCAGATCCCCTCCGCTCCGGCGAGGTCGCCCGATCCACCCCGCCCGGCGGCCACCGCCAACTCCACGAAGTTGGCGAGCAGCCTCAGACCCGAAGCAGAGGACTTCTCGGGGTGGAACTGCGTGGCGAACACGTTGTCGAGCTGCGCGAGCGCGGCCACCTCTCCCCGTAGTCGCACGTTGCGACGGTCTGCGCGGTCACCTCGGGGGCGTAGCTGTGCACGAAGTACATCCAGGGGTTCTCCCCGAGACCCTCCAACAACGGCGACTCGCCTCGTGGGAGCAGGCGGTTCCACTGCATCTGCGGATGCCGCACCCCCGGGGGCAGCCTCGTCACTGTGCCGGGCAGCACGCCCAGGCCGACCACCCCCGGAGCCTCCTGCGACCCGTCGTAGAGAAGCTGCATCCCCACGCAGATGCCAAGGAACGGTCGCCCCGAAGCGACCGCGCCGAGGGCCACCTCGTCGAGCCCGCTGTCGTGCAGGGCCTCCCTGCAACGTCCGAACGCACCCACCCCGGGCAGCACCACGGCGTCGGCCCCGGCGACCATCTCCCCGTCCGCGGTGAGGAAGGCGTCCGCGCCGACGTGCTGGAGGGCCTTCTCGGCGGAACGCAGGTTGCCGATCCCGTAGTCGAGCACGGCCACCCGAGCGGGAGCCACCGGGCCGGGTTCGCTCACAGGACACCCTTGGTCGAGGGGACGCCGCCACCCTCCACCCGCACCGCGTCACGCAGCGCCCGCGCCACCGCCTTCACAGAGGCCTCCACGATGTGATGGGTGTTGACGCCACGCACCATCTCGATGTGGAGGGTGATCCCGGCCGCGCCGGCGAAGGCACGCCAGAACTCCTCCATGAGCTGGGGGTCGAAGGGCGGGTCACCGAGGATCTTCTCCCCGGGGGGCGACACGTCGTAGTGCACGTACGGCCGCCCCGAGAGGTCCACCACGGCCTCCACCAGCGCCTCGTCGAGCGGTACCCGTATCGAGGCGAAGCGGCGGACCCCACGGCGGTCACCGAGGGCCTCTCCGAGCACGGAGCCCAACAGGATGCCGGTGTCCTCCACGGTGTGGTGCGCGTCCACCGCCACGTCACCGGTGGCGGTCACCGTCAGGTCCATGCCCCCGTGGCGCCCGAGCTGGTCGAGCATGTGGTCGAAGAACGGCAGACCGGTGCTGCACTCGGTGTTCCCGGCGCCGTCGACGTCGACCGAAACCGTGATGTCGGTCTCGGCGGTGCTGCGTGAACTCGCGCGCTGCGAGGAGCCTGGTCCTGGGAGTTGCTCACCTGCACAGCTTCGCAGGTCAGGCACGGACCACCACAACGACATCACAGGTCAGGCACAGGCCCCCCATCAGCGGTACTGCGAGCCTGGAGACGCAGGATGGCGCCTATCGGAGCGCGTCGGGGAGCGGGCGTCGGCGAGCGCGGCGAGGAACCGGTCGTTCTCCCCGGGGGTTCCCAGGGTCACCCTCAGGCAGCCGTGCAACCCGGGCCAGCTCGAGCAGTCGCGCACCAGCACGCCGGCGTCGACCATCCGCTGCCACACCTCTGACCCGTCGGCCCGCTCGGGGCGGAACAGGATGTAGTTGGCATCCGAGGGCCAGTGGTGCACCGCCAGCGTGTCGAGCGCAGCGGCCACCCGACCGCGCTCCTCCACCAGGCGTGCGACCCGGCGGTCCATCTCGTCGCGGAACCCGAGCGCCAGCACACCTGCGACCTGCTTGAACGCATCCAGGTGGTACGGCAGCAGCACGCCCCCGAGGGCGTCGACCACCCACGACGGGCCGATCAGGTAGCCGAGCCGCAGCGCCGCGGCGGACCAGGTCTTTGAGAAGGTGCGGGTGACCACCAGCGGGCGGTCCTCGTGCACCAGCGCCAGCGCGCTCTGCGGGGCGAACTGGCCGTAGGCCTCGTCGACCACCAGGAGCCCGCCGGCCGCCTCGACCATCTCGAGCACCCGCGCCACGCTCTGGTTGCTCTCGGCGCCGCCGGTGGGGTTGTTGGGCGAGCACAGGAACACGATGCCGGGCTGCGAGGAGGCCACCACCGCCTCCACCTCCGCCAGGTCGAGCGCGAAGTCGTCGGTGCGGGCACCGCTGGTCACCGTGGTCCCGGTGAGCGCCGCTATGTGGGAGTGCAGCGCATAGGTGGGC
Organism: Microthrixaceae bacterium; assembly: GCA_027493675.1. GTDB lineage: Bacteria > Actinomycetota > Acidimicrobiia > Acidimicrobiales > Microtrichaceae > JAMLGJ01. The sequence continues at coordinate 138,992 of JAOSKI010000023.1, forward strand.
TCGAAGGTCACCGCCGTGCGTCCCGCTCCCCCGTAGGCAAGGCAGACCGTCTGGAGCACCTCGTTGGATCCGTTGGCCACCAGGACCTGCTCAGCGGTCAGCCCGCCGGGCACAGCAGGGCCCTCCAGCGCGGCGATCGCCGAACGCAGACCGAGAGCGGAGCGTTCGGGATAGCGGTTCCAGTCGATCCCGGTGATCTCCCGCGCGAGGGCGGCGGAGAACTCCACCGGTGGCCCCTCAGGTGCCTCGTTGGTGTTGAGGCGCACCTCCACGTCGAGCTGGGGCGAGTGGTAGCCCTGCATCAACGCCAGGTCGTCGCGCACCGTCGGCCGCCGCCCGCGCCTGCCACCGGTGGTCCCGCCGCTCACGTTCCGCTCCCCGGGGCCTGGTCGCCGCCCAGGCACTCCAGGCGCATCCGCACCGAGTCGGCATGCGAATCGAGGCCCTCGGCCTCGGCCATGGCCACGGTTGCCGGTCCGACTGCGGCCACCCCTTCCGGGGTGGCGGTGATCACGTGCACGTGCTTGCGGAAGTCGTCCACGCCCAGCGCCGAGGCGAACCGGGCGCTGCGATGGGTCGGCAGCACGTGCGAGGGCCCCGCCACGTAGTCGCCGATCGACGCCGGCGACCACATGCCGCAGAAGACCGCCCCCGCATTGCGCACCCGGGCGGCCAACGCGCCGGCGTCACCGCAGAGGAGCTCGAGGTGCTCGGGCGCAACCTCGTCGACGACCCGCAGCGCGCTGGCCGGTGAGTCCACCAGCACCGAGTAGCCCGAGCGTGCGAGCGTCGCCGAGATGTCCTCTCGGCGCTGAGCGCCCGACACGAGCCTGGCCAGCGACGCCTCCACCGCGGCGGCGACCGCCTCGTCCCAGGTGACCAACCACGCCAGGCCGTCGGGGCCGTGCTCCGCCTGGAGCATCAGGTCGATGGCGACCAGGTCGGCGTCGACGGTGCCGTCGGCCACGACCACCACCTCCGATGGTCCGGCGAACGCCGCCGCCACACCCACCTGTGAGGCCACCTCCTGCTTCGCCACCGCCACGTACAGGTTGCCCGGACCGCACACCACGTCGACAGCGGCGATGGTCCCCGTGCCGTACGCGAGCGCCGCGATCGCCTGCGCGCCTCCGACGGCGTACACCTCGTCGACCCCGGCGACGGCCGCGGCGGCGAGGGTGACCGGTGCGACGGCGCCGGTGGCCGGCTCCGGCGGCACGCACACCACCACGCGCTCCACACCCGCCACCCGGGCGGGGATCGCGGTCATCAGCAGCGTGGACGGATACGACGCACGACCACCGGGCACGTAGCAACCCGCCGACCTCACCGCGCGGCTGGTGCTGGTGATCGTGACGCCGTCGCTGTAGTGGGTCACCTCGTCGGTGAGCTGTGCCTCGTGGTGGGCGCGTATCCGGCCCGCAGCCAACTCGAGCGCAGCACGAACCTCGGCGGGTGCCGCATCCAGAGCATCCTCGATCTCCCGCGTGGGCACCCGCAGGCTCGCCGGCCGGACCCCGTCGAAGCGTTGGGTCAGGTCCGCCAGCGCCTCGTCGCCCCGGGCACGGACGTCGTCGATGATCGCACGCACCGCTTCGACCGGTCGTTCGGTGACGACGTCCGGTCGGGGCAGTCCGGATGCCGGGTCCTCGGCGTCCCGCAGGTCCAGACGCGTCAGCATCGGCTCGGCGCCGGATACGTCGGTCTCGACTCGGGTCACCGCCAGACCGTACCGAGGCGACCGGCCGCCCACCAACGGGATTGCGCCGCCGGAACCCTCCTGGGAACGCCCACCCCAAGCGAACTGAAGGGCCACACCCACCTATACGGTGGCCCACACCCTTCAGTTCGCCGGGGAGGGGGCGGGCCGCCGGGGAGGGGGCGGGTGCTAGAACGTAGCGATGTCGCTCAAGGCGGATCTCCTGTCGCTGTCCTCCACGCTCGATCAGATGATCGAACGCCTGGAGGACGCCGCGGCACAGGTGCGTGGCACCGAATCCGACGACATGCTGGGCGCCATCTACGACATAGAACGCCACCTGCGCGCCGCCAACCGCCGACTCAGCCGGACGATCGAGTCGGATCTCTGAGGACACAGGTGCCGGCCGATGGCGGACTTGCGTCCGGGTCGTGCACCAGCGAACCGACCGTTCTCACCGGGCCGATTCGAGCTCCTCGAGCGCTACCGGTATCGCATCGGCTATGCGGCCGGGATCCACGACGATGTCGGGACAGCTGATTATCCCTATGTCGAGGTGGTCCATGATCGAGAACGCGGTCATGTTGAGGCTCATGCCCATCAACAGCGGACCCATGGGATAGAGCGCTTCGAGGGGGCCGCCCGCCAGGTACAGCTGGAACTGCGGACCGGGCACGTTGGAGATGACCAGTGACGCGGCGGGTGGGGTGCGCGACGCCAACCCCACGCTCGTGTACATGCGCGCCGCCAGGTTGATGAGCCCCGGAGGCGTCGTCTCGGTGAGACCCATGATCTGGTGGGCCGCCAGGGCCTTGCGCATCTCCTTGGCCGAGGTGGTGGAGGTGTGGATCCGCATGAGCCGCTCGACCGGGTCGGCCGTGTCGGTGGCCAGGCTCGCGAACATGTTCCCCACCGCGTTGCCGACCGTCGAGTCCCCCTCGGCACGCATCGAGACCGGACACGATGCGATGAGCGAAGCCTCCGGCAGGTCGCCGAGCTCGAGCAGGTACACCCGCAGCGCGGTGGAGCACAATGCCAGGATGACGTCGTTCAGCTTGACCCCGAAGGTGTTCTTGACCGCCTTCACACGATCGAGGGGGACCCTCGAGGCGCTGAACTCGCGCCTCGGCGTGGGATCCGAGTTGAACACAGTACGCGGCGCGGTCAACGGGAGGCTGACCGGTTCGTCCCCTCGCAGCACGGGCAGCGCCGAGAACGCCTGACGCACCGTCTGGTTGGCGAAGCGCACCGCGCACAGGTGTGCGCCACGCCGAGTCGACCAGCCCACGCAGTAGCATCTCACCCTGACCCGGAACCCTCCCCACGACGATCTCGTCGCTCAGCTCGACCGTGGGGGACGGGGAGTCGGCTCGAGATCCAACAGCACCTCCGCCAGCCCGGCGCCCGACACACCGTCGATTATCGCGTGGTGCATCTTCTGGAGGATCGCCACCCTGCCGCCTTCGAGCCCCTCGATGCACCAGGCCTCCCACAATGGCCTCGAGCGGTCGAGCTTGTAGGACGCCAGTCGCCCCACCACCTCCCCCAGCTCCTTCCTACCGCCCGGTTTGGGTAGGGCCACGCGCCGGATGTGGAAGTCGGGGTCCATGTGGGGATCCTCCACCCAGCTCGGGCGGTCCACCCCGAAGGGCACGTCCACGTAACGCCAGCGCAGTTGTGGCACCTCCGGTATTCGGGACACGAGGACATCACGAAAGCGATCGAAGGACCAACCGTCGGGAGCACTGGCCGCGTCCACCACCATGAGGCCGTTCACATGCATGTGCCAGTTGGGCCTCTCCCCGTACAGGAAGGCTGCGTCCTGCCCACTCAGCTTGCGCATCGCCATCGCATCCTCCTCGCAACGGTCACCCGCGGTGCCACCTGTGACCACCTGCCACCGCCTGTCACCGACGACCGCAGGCTATCCGCACGCCGGCACACGGTCCCCGCATCCGCATCCGCATGCGATCGCGTCCGGCTCGGCGACGGAGTTCGGGGCGAGAGCGGTCGGAGCGACGCGGACCGAACGCGGAAAACAGAAGACCGGCGCCCCTCAGGGCGCCGGTCACGCGATGCGGGCGGCGGGAGCCCGCGATCGCCTGCCAGGTGGCGGGAACCTGACCTGACCCACTCCATCACACAAGGTTGCGGATGTCGAGAGCCACCTACCGGCTTGTCATGGAATCCCGGATACCTTCCACCATTTCGTCATGCTCTCGACGACACCGCAACGGCTAGGGAGTCGTGTCAGATGGATGCCGACGGACAGAACCAGGCGAGCACGCACTCGCTGCAGCGCGGACGCCGGGCGATGCACACCCGTCTGCCGTGAAGGATCAAGCGGAGGCTGAAGTCACCCCGCTCGCCGGCGGGGACCATCGGGTTCAGCTCCAACTCCACCTTCACGGGGTCGGTCTCGGAAGTCAGTCCGAGCAGCTTCGACAACCTCAGCACGTGGGTGTCGACCGGCAGGCCGGGTAGGTCCATCGCCACGCTGCGCACGACGTTCGCCGTCTTGCGCCCGACCCCGGGGATGGTCACCAGATCCGCCATGGCGCCGGGCACCGCTCCGTCGAAGCGGTCCTCCAACGCAGCCGCCATCCCGATGAGACTGCGGGCCTTGGCACGGAAGAAGCCCGTCGAGTGGATGATCTCCTCGAGCTCCTCGGGATCGGCTGTCGCCAGGTCGGTGGGTGTGGGGAATCGGTCGAAGAGCACCGGGGTGACCAGATTCACCCGCGTCGGTGCACTGAGCCGAGAGGATCGTCGCAACCAGCAGTTCGAACGCGCGTTGTTGTGATCGAGCTCGCAGTGCGCCGGCGTACTCGACGGCCAACAGCTCGTTGGTCCATCGCGCCCGCCCCTTGGCCGAACGCGGGCGGCGGGCTCCGTCGGGAGGGTCCGGTCGCGCATCTCGGGAGGCCACGGGCGCACGGTAGCCCGGGGACGCGTGACCCTCCGAAGTACCGTTGGTCCGAGTGACCCACGATCCACCCCGCACCATCCCCGAAGCAGCCACCCTGGTGTGGTGCGACACCGAAGCGCCCTCGACGGACCTCTCCGAGTGCGACGCCAGGATGGCCGACCAGGGCGCTCAGCGGGTGAGGACCCTGGTGCAGCTACGTCGGTCGCTCCCCTCGATGACGACGCACGCAGGGGGCATCCCGGAGGTGCAGGTCCGCACCTTCGACCCCGGACACGACGTGCAGGGTCTGCTCGCGACCAACAACGCGGCGTTCGACTGGCACCCGGAACAGGGCCGGTGGGACACCGAGCGCCTGGAACGGGCACTTGCGCAGCACTGGGTGGACCCCGCCGGGATCCTCGTGCACGACTCCGAGGACCCGGCGCTCGGCGACGGTCACATCGACGGGTTCTGCTGGACCCGCGTCCACCCGGCCGACGAACCCGACATCGCGGCCGCCGGCGACCCGGCCCTGGGTGAGATCTGGGTGATCGCGACCGATCCAGCGGTCCACGGCACCCGGCTGGGGCCGGCCATGGTCGTCGCAGGCCTGGACCACCTCGCCGAACGCGGCCTTCGCGTCGCCAACCTCTTCACCGAAGAGGACAACCGTGCTGCTCTGTCCATGTACGCCAGGTTGGGCTTCACCGTGCATCAACGGCGAGGCGGCTACCGGTGAGCGCCCCGGATCCGGGCAGACCGCGCCAAGCGCCCACGACGCTCTACGACCTGGGCCGTACCGCGCTCGGGGAGCTCCTCGAACACGAGCCCTCCTACAGGGTCGACCAGCTGTGGGACGGTCTGTACGGGCAGTTCCGCACCCCTGAGGAGATCACGACACTCCCGGCTGCGTTGCGCCGGCTTGTCTCCGAGGCCTTCCCACCGGCTCTTGCGATGGCCGCCGAATCGGTCACCGACGGTGGCGACACAGTGAAGTGGCTCTGGGAGCTGCGTGACGGTGCGGCGATCGAGACCGTGCTCATGCACTACCCCGCAACGGCAACCACAGGAGCCCGCAACACCGTGTGCGTGTCGACCCAGGCGGGTTGCGCGATGGCCTGCAGCTTCTGTGCCACAGGTCAGTCGGGCTTCCAACGCCACCTCTCGACCGGTGAGATCGTCGAACAGGTCGTGCGCGCACAGCAGCACGCGTCCGCGTGGCCCGAGCGACGCAGGCGCGTGTCGAACGTCGTGTTCATGGGAATGGGAGAGCCGCTCGCGAACATGGGCGGGACATGGGGAGCGGTGAGACGTCTCCATGACGACATCGGCATCGGCGCGCGACACCTGACGATCTCCACCGTCGGGCTGGTACCCGGCATCCGGCGCCTGGCGACCGCCGAGCTTCCGGTCAACCTGGCCGTCTCACTTCACGCCGCCGACGATGCGCTGCGCGACGTGCTGGTACCCGTCAACCGGCGTTGGCCCCTCGGCGAGCTCATGGAGGCCTGTGAGGCGTACTTCGAGGCCACCCGCCGCCGCATCACCTTCGAATGGGCCCTGATCTCCGAGGTGAACGACCGGTACGAGGACGCCGACCGGCTCGCAGCGCTGGCGAACCGGCTGCAGGCTCACGTGAACCTCATCCCGCTGAACCCGACACCCGGATACCCGGTACGAGGATCCTCTCGCAACAGGGTTCACGCGTTCTCCCAGCGTCTGCGGGACGTGGGGGTGAACACGACCATCCGCGACACCCGCGGTTCGGAGATCGACGCTGCGTGCGGTCAGCTGCGAGCTGATCACACCAGCACACCGGTACACGACCCCCGCAGCGTCCGTTGAACCGCCGGGCCACCGGCACCGATCAAGGCCGGGGGCCGCGAACCATCACGGTCAGGCCTGAAGCACGGATTGCGTCGGTCAGGGACTCCGTGGCCACCACCGCCGAGTCGGGCCAGACCACGCAGCGTCGGATGGTCCCCGCAACCGAGGCTCCACCGCCGATCACGGAGCTCTCGGCGGCACCGGTGAGCTCCGCGCCTGGATGAACCCAGTTGTCACCGACGAGGTCGGTTCGGTGGGACCCCAACCACAGCAGGTTCGCGTCCAGGTACCCGGCGGGTGTGCCGCAGTCCAGCGCGACGGCCCCGACATGCACCGTCTGGATCCTTCCTGCGGCGGCCTCGGCGCGCCACAACGCCTCCCACAGACCCGATGGCTCCGCGATCAGTCCGGCTGCCACCGGTCCCGGCATCACCGAGGCGACCACGCTGCTGCGCGGTCCGAACGCACCCGGGGTGGTCGTCAGCACCGCCACCCGCTCGCGATCCCACTGCCCGACGAACCGTCCCAGCTCAGCCTCGTGCCAGGTGTCGGCATTGGTCACCAGCACGGCTCGTCCGTCGAGCCACTGCACCAGGTTCCCGACCGCGCCCGCCGTTCCCAGCGCGATCGGCTCCTCCAGGGAGCGGTGAACTGGCCGGGGATCCGCCTCGAGGTGCTCCATCAGCACCTCGGCGCCATGGTGGACGTTCACCGCCACCTCGCCGGTCAAGGGAGCGACATCCGATCCAACGCGTGGTCCACCAGGGCACGGTCACCGACCGGGCACAACGCCTTGGGCAGCAGCGAGGTCAGGGGCCACAACCGGGTGCCGGCTCCGGCAGCCAGCACCAGCCCTGCCAGACTGTCGGCCATGCCATCACGCTCAGCCATGCCGACCCGCTGGTTCAACTCCCGCCTGCCCCAGACCCTGGTGGTCAGCCAGTTCCTGTTGTACTTCGACGCGTTCTGGGCGATCCTCGCCTTCCTGAGCGTCAGCGTGAACAGCGCGGTCGCCTTCAACTTCGTCGGCCGGATCGTCGCCCTCGGGTCGATCGGCGGGTACCTCTTCGGTGCATGGGGGATCGCGAACGAACGCAAGTTGGGCTACCAGGTGGCTATCGCGGCCTCGTTCCTGCCACTCGCGTCCCGCGTGGTCAACACCTTCGGTGCGGGCGGGCCCCTCGAGCACCTCGGTTACATCCTCACCAGCGGCAACATCATCAACGTGATGTTCGAGTACGCCCTCATCGTGGTTCTGTTGCACTCGCAGTCCCGCGAGCACACCAGGATCTGGTTCAGCTGAGCCGACTTCGTGCGCACCGGAGCCCACAGGCGCGAACGCCTGAAGGCCTCTCGGCATTCTCGACTCGGTCGGCCCGGTCGGCAATGATGCACCAATGGCACGCGAAGTCGATGGAATAGCGGGGCTCGAAGCCCTGGTCGGTGACCACCTGGGATTCTCCGAGTGGTTGGAGATCACCCAGGACCGCGTGAACACCTTCGCGGACGCCACCGGGGACCACCAGTGGATCCACACCGACGTGGAGCGCGCCAAGGCCGAATCGCCTTTCGGCGGCCCCATCGCCCACGGCTACCTGACTCTGTCGCTCGGGCCGGTTCTCATGCCGACCATTCTGTCGGTGAGAGGCATGAGGATGGGTGTCAACTACGGTACCGGCAAGGTCAGGTTCCCTTCCCCCGTGCCCGTCGGCTCCAGGGTCCGCCTCGGCGCCCGACTCGATTCCCTGGAGCGCCTTCCTGGAGACGGGGCACAGGTGCAGATGACCTTCACCTTCGAGATCGAGGACGCTCCCAAGCCGGCGTGTGTGGCAGAGATCATCTTCCGTTACTACGAGTGAGAGCTCTCCGGGTCGTTGCCGCGCTCGTAGTCCTCGGCGCCGCCTGCTCCTCAGGAGGACCCCCGAAGCGCGACCCGGTGCCCACCTACACCGCACCCCCACCGGAGTCCTCGGGCTTCCCTGCGGACTGGTCACCCGGTGAGACCACCTGGGGGCCGTGCGAACCCGAGGTTTCCTCGACCCTCGAATGCGCCAGCGTGACCGTGCCCCTGGACTGGGGGATCCGACGGGAGAGTCGATCGATCTGGCAGTGGCACGAACCAGGGCGACCGGGACGCGCATCGGCACGCTGGTCACCAACCCCGGGGGGCCGGGCGCTTCGGGAATCGAGTTCCTTGGCCGGTCTCCCCTGGGCACGAGACTCGCGGAGAACTTCGACATCGTGTCCTGGGACCCGAGAGGAGTGGGCGCCTCTGCTCCGGTCGAATGCGACGAGCACACCGACGAGCTCTACCTGGCCGACCCGACACCCGAGGACGACGCCGAACGTGCGGCGGCGCAGCAGGTCGCCGCACAGGTCGCCGAGGACTGCGGCGCGGCAGGCGGACCGCTTCTCGAGCAGTTGAGCACAGCCGAGGTGGCTCGCGACCTGGAGGCGATCCGCCTTGCGCTGGGGTCCGAGAAGCTCAACTACCTGGGGTTCTCCTACGGCACCCGGATCGGCCAGGAGTACGCGGATCTGTTCGGGGACCGCATCCGTTCGATGGCGCTCGACGGAGTCGTCGACCCTGCGCTCGGGTTCGAGGAGTTCCTGATCGAACAGGCCGAGGCGTTCGATGCCGCCTTTGAACGACATGCCGACGCCTGCACGCGTGCTGGGGAGCCCGAATGCGGGGTTGCAGACCTGATCGACGCCTACAACCGTGTCGTCGAAGCCACCGAGGCCTCCACCATCGACGCCCAAGGGACATCGCTGGAGCCTGCTCAGGTGGTGACCGCTGCCACATACACGGCCTACATGGGTGACGGCTGGGCCCTTCTCGGGCCGGCGCTGGCGGACGCGCTCGCCGGGGACGGAACGGATCTGGCGGAGCTGGCTGCGTCCTACGTTGGCCTCAGCGAGTACGGACCGTATGCAGGGGTGGTGTGCACCGACACCGCTCACCCCGATGGACCGGCTGCCTATCAGGCGTTCATGCGACGGGCCACGCAGGCCTCGGCACGTTTCGGAGCATCGGTTGCAGGCGAGATGATGCCGTGCGCGACCTGGCTCGTGGCCGCGCAGGACACCGCACGGGCGATCACCGCACCCGATGCCCCGCCGATCCTGGTGGTGGGCAACACCGGTGACCCGGCCACTCCACTGTCGAACGCGGAATCAGTCGCCGAGTCGTTGCACAGCGGCGTGCTGCTCGTGGTCGAATCCGAGGGGCACACCGCCCACGGGTCCAACGCGTGCGCGGCCGGGATCATCGACGCCTACCTCATCGACCTGGAAATCCCCGAGCCGGGAACGCGCTGTTGAGCTCCGTGGCATGCCACGAGACCACGGTCGTGTGGGACCTCGGCAACGTGCTGATCCCGTGGGACCGCACGCTCGCTCTCGCCGCCGCGGTGGGCGATCCGGTCGAGGCCAGGCACCTCAGCGCGACGGTCTTCACCATGGAGCTGAACGCCCTCGTCGACGCAGCGTCGGACCGCCGCGCGCTGTTGGACGAGATCGAGCGCGTGAGTCCTGGCTCCTCGTGGATCGTCGAGGCCTACCTGGACCACTTCGAAGTCAGTCTCGGCGCTGTGATCGAGTCCAGCGCGGCGTTGGTGGAGGAACTGACCGACAACGACATCCGGTGCGTGGGGCTGTCGAACTTCTCCGCGCTCACCTACCGGGACGTAGCGAAACGCTATCCGGTGCTGGCTCGGCTGGATGGGGTGCTGATATCCGGCGAGGTCGGCATCACCAAGCCCGATCCGCGCATCTACAGGCTCTGCGAGCAGCGCTTCGGGCTGGACCCCGAACGCCTTGTCTTCATCGATGACAGCCCGGCGAACGTGGAAGCGGCAAGCGCCCTCGGCTGGGACGCGGTGCTGTTCACCGATCCCAGCCTGCTCCGAGAGCAGCTTCTTGAGCGTTCGCTCCCGCTGGCCGCAGGTGAGAATGGTCGCCGAGGCCACTGACGTGCTCGCCGACGGTGTCGAGGTCTCCTGATCCCACGTGAGCGGATTCGGGCCCCCGGCGACGTGCTCCGGCTCCTGAGCGGCATCGTGGTGCTGATCGCGGGAATCCTGCTGGCGCTCTTCGCCCGTGACACACTCGGCGGGGCCGCCGCCGACCTGACCCGTGGGTTGGACCCGATCCCGAGCCCGTGGGAACGCACCCTGCTCGGCATCACCGAGGTCGGGATCGTGGCCTCCGCCATCTCTCTGGCGGTGTTCCTGGCTGTGACGCGAAGACGACGCCTGCTCGCGTGGTTGGCCGCGACGGTCGTCGTCGCATCCACGGTGACCTTTGGGATCGGCCTGCTGCTCGCCAACAACCGGGTCGAGGTGTTGGCCGGGGTGTCGAGCGCCCAGGAGCGGTTCCTCGCAGATCCGGCGTTCCCGAGCTCGGGCCTGATGGCCGGGGTCACGGCCGGGTTGATCTTCGGATCACCGTGGCTCACCGACCGTTGGCGTCGGGCCGGGTGGGCCACGATCGGGCTGCTAGTCATCGAGAGGGCGGCGTTCGCAGCCGATCCATCGGTGGACGTCGTCGCGGCGATCGGTGTGGGGATCGTGGTCGGTGCAGCAGTCCTGTTGATGCGGGGCGCTCCCAGCCTCGAGCCTTCGGGTGGGGAGATCGTCGACGCGCTGCGTGGCGCCGGTGTGGAACCGATTCGGGTCGAGCAACTGGCACCCGGTCACACCACCGTCACCTACCGGATCCGCCAGGACGACGGCGAGTGGACCAGGTTGGGCCTGCGCACCGCACACGACCGGTCCGCCGGATGCGCTCACGCACCTGTGGCGCAGCGTGCGCCTGCGTGCCGACGAAGTGGACGCACCGTTCAACACGATCCGCCAGCGCGTGGAGCACGAGGCCCTGGCCCTGGAGATGGCCGGTCGCAGCGGCGCCCGCGCACCCCGGCTCCTCGGGGTGCTGGCGGTGGGAGACAACGCCATCGGGGTACTCGAACAGCAGGTGTCGGGCACACCGCTGCCGGCTGACCGAATCAGCCACGACGAGCTCGTGGACGTCTGGACACAGGTCGCGAAGCTGCACCGCGCCCGGATCGCCCACCGGGGCCTCACCAGGCGACGCTGCATCAGGCATCCCGACGGTGAGATGTGGATCACCGGGTTCCAGTTCTGCCGGCTGGCGGCAACCGAGCGTGAACGGGCGCTGGACATCGCACAACTGCTGACCGACACAGCACTCGCGGTCGGCGCGGACGCGGCGGTCGCCGCGGCAGTGGAGGCGATCGGACCTGAGCAGACCGCTACCGCCTACCCGCTCCTGCAACCCCCTGGCGCTTCCCCGCTCCACACGCAGCGCATTGAGGGGACACCAGAGGACTGCTCGATGCCCTGCGTGAGCGGGTGGCGAGCACCTGCAACATCGAGGCCCCGGAGCTCGCCCGCATCGAGCGCGTCAGACCGCGAACGATCGTCACGGTTCTGGCGCTTAGCCTGGCGTTCTACCTGGTGCTCCCCCAGCTCACCGACCTGCGGAGCACCCCTCGACGCGCTCACCTCGGCCGACTGGGCATGGGCACCGTGGGTGATCGTCGGCTCGGCGGCCTCATATGTGTTCGCAGCACTCAGCTTCGTGGGAGCCGTACCCGACACGGTGCCGTTCGTGCCGGCGTTGCGGGCCCTGGTGGCAGCCAGCTTCGTGAGCCTCATCACCCCCGCCAACTCCGGAACCATCGCGCTCGGAGTCAGGTTCCTGCAACGCTCCGGGGTGGAGCCGGCAGCAGCGGGCGCGTCGATGGCCCTAGACGCCGTCGCCGGCCTGGTCGGACACCTGGCGATCCTGCTCGTGGCAATCGCGTGGGGCGGGACCCAGGGCGTCGGCGACTTCTCCCTCCCGGACGCGAGCTGGCTGCTCGGAGCAGCCGCCGTTCTCCTGACCCTGCTGGGAGCGACACTCGCCCACCGAGGGCTGCGCGAGCGCCTCCTGGGGCCGCTGCGCGAAGCCGTGAGCACCGCCGCGGGGTCCATTGCCGCGGTGCTCACCAACCCCGTTCGGGTAGCTCAGCTCCTCGGCGGCTCGATCGGTGTGACAGCGAGCTACCTGGTCGCGATGGTGGCCGCCGTGGAGGCGTTCGGCGGCGGACCCAGCATCAACCAGATCGCCGTCGGCTACCTGCTCGCCGGTGCGTTGGCGAGCGTCGCGCCCACCCCAGGCGGTCTCGGGGCCTTCGAGGCAGCGATGATCACCGCCCTGACCGGTTTCGGCATGTCGAGCGGCGCGGCCGTGTCGGCCACGCTGTCGTTCCGCCTGGCCACGTACTGGCTGCCGATCCTGCCGGGCTGGGTGGCGTTCACCTGGATGCAGCACCACGAGGAGCTGTGAGCAGCAGGTGTTGGCACCGGCGTCGGTTCGGAGAGCACGACTGACCAGTGGAGGCGACCTCGGGTGGGCAGGAGCGGGAAGCCATCGCCGAGCAGCTCCGACCCGGAAGCTTCCATCGCTTTCGGTCTCCTGCGGACGACTGGCATGACAGCAGCAAGCCGCTCCCAGTCACCGTCGGGCAGCTCCAACACCGAGAACGCGTGGATGCCCTACTCGTCGTAGGCGTCACTGCAGGTCCGCCCCAGGGCGACGTCGTTGAGCGTGTTCACATCCATGCGAAGCACCACCAGCCGTTCCGGAACCGGTTCGGCCCGCAACTCGATTGCAGAAGGCATGTGCCTCCTTCCTTCGTCGTCCGGTGCCCATCAACAGTGCACACGACGTGCGACAAGCCCAGTGTCCGCTGGGCCGGCAGCAGGATCTGCCGACTCCAGATGGGGACACACCCAGTTAGGATCGACCTCAGTGAAGACCACGATCCCAACCAAGGGCGCCCCTCTTCCCTCCGGTGACGCCAAGACGGTCGCGGTCCGACAGATGTTCGATGCGATCGCCGGCCGCTACGACCTGGTGAACCGCCTGATGACCTTCGGGATGGACCAGGGTTGGCGCTCACGCGCGATCGACTCGCTGGCCGTGGCCCAAGGTGCAAAGGTGCTGGACCTCGCATGCGGCACCGGCGACATGGCCCGGGAGATGGAATCACGGGGGATCACGGCGATCGGAGCCGATCTCAGCTTCGGGATGCTCGCGGCTGCACCGCAGCGGTTCGCCCGGATACAGTGCGATTCGGTGGACCTCGCGCTCGCTGACGGCGCGGTCGACCGGTGTCACCTGCAGGTTCGCGCTGCGCAACTTCACCGACCTCGCGGCGACGCTCGCCGAACTCGCGAGGGTGCTGAGACCGGGTGGCCGCATGGCGCTCCTGGAGGTGGCGGAGCCACCCAACCCGCTGATGCGGCTCGGTCACAGCATCTACTTCAACCGGATGGTCCCGGTCGTGGGTGGGCTGCTGTCGGACCGTGATGCGTATGCCTACCTCCCTCGGTCCGTGGCCTACCTGCCACCTACCGACGAACTGCTCGGGATGGTGCACGGCGCTGGGTTCACCCGGATCACACGCACCATGTTGACCGGCGGAATAGCCCAGCTCATCTCCGCGATGCGCAATCCGCGATGACCACATCGACACACTCGCTGCGTGGCACCACCTCCGACGGTGACGACGCTCCACCTGCTCCCGTCCCGGGCACGCAGCTGACTGCGTTCGCCTCCCCCGGGCGAACGCTGTGGGGTAGCGGCACCGCAGCAACCGTCGAGGTCCCTGCTCCGTGGGTGGACAACCTCTCGGTCGTGTCGGATGCCCTGGCCTCGATCCAACTTGAAGATTCGCGGGGCGCCACCGGGACCGGGACCTCACAGCCGGTGGCGTTCGGAGCTCTACCGTTCGACCGAGACGAACCAGGTCGCTTCACGATCCCGGCGACCACGTGGACCCGCACCTCCGACGGTGAGCGGTCTCGCACCGACGTGTTCGCACCGGGATCACGCCCGACAACCGATGCCCCCAGCATCGCCACGATGCCCACCGAGCTCACGATCCGGTCGGTACTCCCACCCCCGACAGTGGTGCGAAGCAGTGGGGACCGCCCGCGACCGGATCCGCGCAGGCGAGCTCACGAAGGTGGTGCTGGCCCGCGAGATCGAGGTCCTGTCCGACTCCCCGATCGATCATGCAGCGCTCTGGACGAGACTGATCGAGGCACACCCCCAGGCGTACTGCTTCGCGATCGACGGCTTCATCGGCGCCAGCCCGGAGCTATTGGTGTCACGCTCCGGATCCACTGTCCGAAGCGCGTCCCATGGCCGGAACCACCCCCCGCACCGGCCACAGCGAGGTGGACCAGCGTCGGGCCGGCGAGTTGCTCTCCTCGGATAAGAACCGTGCGGAGCACCAGGTGACCATCGATGCGGTGCACGACCGCCTCCTCGGCTGGTGCTCGTACCTGGATGCCGAGCCCTCACCCTCGGTGGTGCCGGCCGGGCCCGTGCAGCACCTGGCCACGCTCGTGGAGGGCCGTCTCAGCCGACCCGAGCCCTCGGTCCTCGAGCTCGTGGCAGCCCTGCACCCGACCCCGGCTGTGGGTGGAGAGCCCACCCCGACTGCGCTGGCACTTCAGGGCGAGCTGGAGCCGGCATCACGCGGACGCTACGCAGGACCTGTCGGTTGGGTGGACGGCGCCGGCAACGGGACCTTCGCTGTCGGCATCCGCTCGATCGAGCTGAGCGGCCGACACGGAAGGCTCTTCGCCGGCGTCGGAGTGGTCGCGGACTCGGTTCCGGAATCGGAGCTCGCCGAGAGCAGGGCCAAGGCCCAAGCCCTCTTGTCGGCGATCGTGCGCATCTGATCCGGGTGGCACCCGGGTCAGTCGGTGCTCGGCTCGAGCGTCTCCACAGCCCACACCTCACGAGCGGCGTCGAGGACATCGGCCACCTCGGCGAACCCGGCGAAATGACCCTCGCCCGGGCGCACACGGAGCTGGGCGTTTGGCAACCTGGATGCCTGGTGGTGTCCGTGCGAAGGCGGCACGATGTTGTCCGCAAGGCCCTGCCACACGATGATCGGCGGGACGACCTCCTCGAGCAGGAACCCCCAATGCCGTGAGAACAGCGCCAGATCGTGCGCGACGGATCGCAGTTGGCCGGCATTGGAGAGGTCTGCGATGAACATGGCGGCGAAGTCGGGATCCGAGAGCACCGCGCGGTCGCTGTGCCCGAAGAGCCGCGATGCGACGTCCAGCAGCTCTTCGCCGATGCGCTCGGCCGCGCCGACGACCGGCCCGAGGGCCGATCCGAACGGCGACCTGAGCAACTCGAGGGTGGGTGCCAGGAAGCGCATCGCGCGTGTAGGACCAGACGGCGTCGGGGCCTCGGATGGGCCCGATCCCCCCAGCAGCGAACCCACCACGGTCCGCTCGGGCATACGGTGCGCCGTTGCCAACACGTACGGCCGCGCCGCCTGAGAGCCCCACCGCCCCGAAGCGCTCCCAGGCCGAGGTCGTCCACCAGCGTCTCGATGTCCTCTCCGAAGTCGGCTATTCGCCTGTACTGATGGTCCGTCGAGGCACCCGTGCCAGGTCGCTCGACGGTGATGATGCGAAAACCCCGCTGCAGTGCGACCTCGTGTGCCACCGGCGGGAGCTGGGTTCGCGCTCCCGGGGTGCCGTGGTACCAGAGGAGCGGATCCCCTTCGGGATGACCGTACTCCGCCCATGCCAGTGATCGACCGTCCACGAGCACGGTCTCGCCGAAGCTACGGGGCGGGAACGGACGACCTGCGAGCCCCGAATCGTGTCGCCCTCTTGGTGTTGCCGGCATGGGATCCACTCTAGGTCCGGCGGGCCTCGAATGGGGTCAAGCGCCGGTTCACCTCCTCCTGGATCCGCCGGTGGACCTCCACGTTTCGCCGGCGGTCGCTGCGCACGACCACCACGCGGACCCCACCACGCGCAGTCGCTCCGGCGAGAGCTGCCTTGAGTCCTGCTGTGGATCCGACCGCCTCGGCGTCCAGACCGAAGGAGCGGGCGATGCGGAGCAGATCATGACCATGAGGAGTGCCGAAGAACTCCTCGAAGACGACCTCGTCCAGCATCTCGGCCTGTGGAAGGAACCCGAAGATGCCACCTCCGTCGTTGTCGATCACCACGATGGTCAGGTCCACGTCGCGTCGGTGGAGCCCGTTCAGCGATCCCACGTCGTGCAGGAACGCCACGTCCCCGCACAACACGACCGTCGGAGCACCTGAGCCCAGTGCGATGCCTGTTGCTGTGGCAAGGGTGCCGTCGATCCCGTTGGTGCCCCGGTTCGAGTGGACCACGACGTCCCCACGGGGCACCGCGAAGGCCTCGAGATCACGAACCGGCATGGAGGAAGCCACCAACAGCGACCCGCCGGGTGGAACACCGGCCAAGACCACACGCGCGGCGACCGGCTCGTTGACCTCCCCCGGCAGGATGGAGTCGAGTGCCCAGGTGACCGCCTCCGAGCAGGCACGGCTCGACTTGGACCACCTACGCGTCCAGCCGACCGGAGCAGGTGGGGGATCACCCGCTGCCAGCTTGGCGAGAACCTCGGAGGGAACCGCCATGAAGCGCTGGGACAGCACCCCGGCGGGATCGGGGCATCGGCCGTGGCGGTCCACCGCGATGTTGAATCCCGCTACGTCCGACAGCCACTGGTTGGTGGCCTTGGAGGCCAACAACCCGCCCAGGCGGATCACCACCTCGGGTCGCTCCTGGTCGAAGGCGCCTGCACGCAGGATCGCATCGAAGCAATCCACGACCACTTCGGACGGAACCCGCAGACCCGAGGAGGCATCGGCCAGAACCGGCCACCCGAGCGCAGCCGCGAAGTCCAATATTGCCGAGCGCTCCTCATCACAGCGGCTCGCCCTGGCTCCCGCCACCAGCCCCCCCCGACGACCCGAGATCGCAGGGACCAGGCGTGCGACGTCCTCGTCGGTGATGCTCCAGGGAGTGCTCTCACCGAGGATGCGCACCCGGTCGGTGCCACCCACCGGTTCCGGCTCCGGGTAGCACGCCCGCCACCCCGGTGAGGGTTCACGGAACGCGAGGTTCAACTGCACCGGGCCGGGGGTCTCCCCACAGGCACGCGCCATGGCGTCGCGAGCGAGATCCCGCCACCACGGAGCGCCGCCTGCTGCGGGTGGGCCGGGCTCGCAGTACCAGCGCACCGCGGTCCCGTAGAGATCACGCTGGTCGATCGTCTGAGGGGCAAGGACACCCTGGAGCTCCGGTGGACGGTCCGCTGTGAGCACCAACATCGGCACCGCGGCCATGTCCGCCTCGACAACCGCGGGATGGAAGTGGGTCGCAGCGGACCCACTGGTGCATGTGAGCACCGCCGGGCGCCGTGTCGCCAGCGCCAGACCGAGGGCCATGAAGGCCGCGCTGCGCTCGTCGTGCACCACCTGGGTGCGGATCCGCGACTCGGTCGCGAGAGCGACGCTGATCGCTGTGTTGCGCGAACCGGGGCACACAACCGCGTCGGTCACCCCCAGGCGGACCCATTCGTCCACGAGCGTCGCACAGAACGTGGCCGCCACGTCGCCGCTGTCGGCGGCGTCGGTGCGCTGCGCACCGGGGTGCCCGCCCGTTCGAGCGTCGGAGTGGCGTCGGTCGGGCTGCATGCGAGCGATGAGCCTAGGTGCTCGGGTTCCACGGGACGGAGCCCGGCATGCCCAACCGGTCCCCCTCCCCGTTCTGTGGGGTGTGCGTGGCGCTGAGCGCCACGCACACCCCACAGAACGGCTGGTGCGTGGGAGCATGACCCCGACAGTGACCCCAGGCGGTCCCGGACCTAGGGTCTGCGTGCGTGATCGACGACTCCGGAGGCGGTGACGGACCCAAGGGTGGGGCGACCCTGGAGACCGTGACGATGCTCCACGGATTCACCCAGACGGGCCGCTGCCTGGGCCCCGTCGCCGACGGACTGCGCCAGAGCCACGAGGTGCTCGCCCCGGATCTGCCGGGTCACGGCGACACGGCTGGACTCGCCTGGATGGACTGCCGGTCGATCGCTGACCACCTGGTGGACCTGTGCGGTCCGAGCCATTGGATCGGTTACAGCCTCGGCGGGCGGATCGCTCTCCAGATCGCAGTTGCACACCCTGGATCGGTCCACTCGCTGGTGCTGATCGGCGCAACAGCCGGAATCGAGGACCCGACCGCGCGGCGAGACCGCAGGTCGCTCGATCACGAGCGTGCCACCGAGGTCGAGCGGCTGGGGGTCGACGAGTTCACTCGGCGCTGGCTGGGAATGGACATGTTCGCCGGGCTTCCCCCTAGTGCCCACTACCTCGGTGAGCGCCGCACCAACACCGCAGAGGGCCTGGCCGGGTCTCTCCGCAATGCCGGCACGGGCTCCATGGAACCGCTGTGGGAACGACTCCGCGAACTGCGGATGCCGGTGCTGTTGCTGAGCGGAGAGCACGACACCGCGTTCACCGGCATCGCTGAGCGCATGGAGGCACACATCGGAGGAAACGCCACCGCGGTGACCGTGCCCGGCGCGGGCCATGCAGCACACCTCGAGGCACCGGGGCCGGTTCTCGAGCTGATCGAGGATCACCTGAGACACTGCGACCGGAGCGAAGGCCTCACGTGATCACGGACCGACGGTCACCGCCAGCGCGTAGACCATCTGCGTCCGGCCGGTTTCGCCCAGCACCGCGATGAGCGCAGGGCCCTCGGCACCGGAGAGCACCTGCGTGACCGCACGCCGGCCCACCACCACCGCGACGAAACCGAGCGCCACCACAGGTGAGGATCCCAACGCCACCATCACCGGCAGCAGTGCCACTGCAGCGACCAACAGCACCACGTAGAGCACACGTGCCGCCCGGTCGCCGATGCGCACGGCCAGGGTCATCTTGTGAGCCCGCGTGTCGCCCGGGATGTCGCGCAGGTTGTTGACCACCAGCAATGCAGTTGCGAGCGCGCCCATGGCCACACCGGCCACCCACCCGACACCCAGCAGTTCGAGCGTCTGGACGTAGCCCGATCCCAGGGTCGCCACGAGACCGAAGAAGACGAACACGAACACCTCTCCTAACCCTGCGTACCCATAGGGTCTCGCCCCGCCTGTGTAGAACCATCCCGCGGCGACCGCAGCCACCCCCACGAGGGCCAGGCGCCAGTCGACGAACAGCACCAAGGGCGTGCCTGCAAGCAGGGTCAACGCGAAGCAGATCAGCATCGCCCTGCGTACCGCTGAAGGGCTCGCAAGCCCATTGCCCACAAGACGCCGGGGGCCCAGTCGCTCACCTGGATCGTCCACCCCCTCGTGCCGTCGGAGTAGTCGTTCGCGAAGTTGGTGCCCACCTGCACGAACAACGCTACGGCCATCGCCGCGACGAAACGCCACCAGGTGACACCGCTCAGCCCGGATCCCGTTCCACCGGCACCCACTGCCGCCGCGGTCCCCACGAGCACGGGAGCGACAGCTGCGGGAAGGGTCCGCGGACGGGCTCCCAGCAGCCAAACCCGCCACCCGCTGGGAGTCCGCGGAGCATCCGCTCGGAAACCTGTGGAGGCTTGTGACATCGGGCGCCGATGCTAACGCCGCACCCGATGGTGGGGCACGCTTGGGATGTGACGGAGTTGGTGGCACTCGATGTGGATCCCGGCGAGGGCTTCCTGGCTGCTCTCCATGCCACGTGGCAACGTGGCGATGCGGTCCTGCCGCTACCACGTCAGGCACCGGAGTCGTACCGCCGATCGCTCGCGACGCGCATGGGTGCGCGGTGGCTGCTCACCGGAACAGGCCCCGAAGAGCTCCCCGACTCGCGTCCTCTGGTGGAGGGAGACGCGCTGGTGATGACCACCTCGGGCTCCACCGGCGACCCGAAGGGGGTGGTGCTCACGCACGCGGCAGTGGAGTACGCGGCCTCGCGACCACGACCGCCCTTGGAACCGACCCGGAGACCCATTGGCTCGCCTGCCTCCCGCTGTCACACGTGGGAGGGATGTCGGTGATCACTCGTGCACTGCACACCGGAGCAGCCCTCAGCGTGCACCCGCGCTTCGATCCAGCTCTACTCGAAGCGGCCCTCCTCGACGGGGGCCACCCACGTGTCGCTGGTGCACACGGCGCTGCTTCGCATCGACCCCCGACCATGGCGGCGGATCCTGCTCGGAGGATCGGCCGCCCCCCCGGAGCTGCCACCGAACTGCGTGACGACATACGGGATGACCGAGACGTTCGGGGGCGTGGTGTACGACGGGCTTGCCCTCAACGGGGTGCAGGTCCGAATAGCCGGAACCCGCGGTGACGAGTTCGGCGTGGAGGGACCGGTGGAGCTGCTCTCCCCACCTCCCTGCGGTGCTACCGAGGGGACCGCGACGAACCCGATCGTGACGCACTCGATGACGAAGGCTGGTTCCGCACCGGTGATCTGGGATCCATCAGCCACGCCGACCGGCGACTGTCGATCTCGGGGCGGGCCGACGAGGTGATCATCACCGGCGGCGAGAAGGTCTGGCCGCAACCAGTCGAGGGGCGCCTCGAATCACATCCCGGCGTCGCTGAGGCCGCGGTGGTCGGTCGTGCCGACCAGGAGTGGGGTCAGGCGGTCACCGCATTGGTGGTGCCATCGGTTCACGGGGGAGCCACCCGGGCTTGCGCAACTGCGCGCCTGGGTCCGGGAGGTCATGCCGGCGGCGGCGGCACCACGAAGGCTGGAACTCGTGGACCGGCTCCCCCGCACCTCGCTGGGGAAGCTGGTGCGCTCACAGCTCCGCTGAGCGACTGGACGGGTCCTTGTGACTCGGCCGGCAGGGACTCAGCCTGAAGGGACTCTTGGGCTCGCTCCGTTGGGACTCAACCCGCCACGGCAAGCACGGCCGGGGTCTGCGTGGCCTGGGTCCCACCAACGGTGGCAGGCACCTCGCCATTCGGTCCGACATCCGAGGTCGGGTCGGTGCCCGAATCATCGGTGGGAACCTCGCTCTTCGGCTCGACGTCCACAGGCACCTCTGGCGTCGGGGTGGGTGTCGGAGTCGGCGTGGGGGTGGGTGTCGGGGTGGGTGTGGGCTCCTCGCAGTCTGCCATCGAGGGCCAGTACTGATAGGCCGATCCACTGGTGTTGTACTTGTCCTTGTGCGGGAACAGCAGCGGTCCGTGATAGGGCCCGAGAGGAAAATCGATCTTGTCGGGGGTGGCGCCGGTCACCAGGTCGAACTGGATGGGGTCGCATCCCTTGGCGAAGGTCACGGTCGTGACACCAGCGGGCCCCAGGGTGACGGGCTTGGTCTCGACGAGGGTCTGCGGCCACGGCCACAGACGGTTGTCAGGCATCGCGTACGCGGCCGCCTTCGCCTCGATCGGCGTGCACAGGTCGGTCGGCACGGTGATCACGAACGAATAGGACTCGGGCTTGGTGACCTTCGTGAGCGACATCGCGCCGGCGCCGGTCGCACAACCGTCGCCTTGGGACTGCTTGGCCTCGAACAGAACCGAGATCAACGGCGTCTCGTCATCCGCGCCGCTGGCCACACCAGATATCGCGAGGCTGGCCATGGCAATGGCTGCCACCGCAGCCGTTGTGACCACGCCGGTACGCCTGCGGGATCGGGTCGCGCTCTTGTTGAGTCTCACTGCTGGTCCTCCTCGAACCTGCGCCTTCGGAACATGGTAGATGTGCCCGATGAGCAGGCCAAGCCTAGTACGCAGGGCACTTGCCCCAGTGGCATTGGGCCGTGATCACCATCGCGAGCTCTCACCAACGTCCACGATGCACGTGGTATTCCGCGGCAGGCCTACCGCGACGCGCCGAACGCGACGGGTCCGAGCGCACCGAGCGCTGCCCGAAGGCGACTGTTCCCACCGCACGAAGCCTCTCGGGAACACCCAGTGCGGCACGAACCTCGGCCTCGTGGTCGAACTGGCCGAAGAACAGCGCACCCAGTCCCAGGCCCTCGGATGCGGTCAGCATCGCCATCACCGCTGCGCCACCGTCGACGAACCAGTAGGGAATCGCCCAGTGGCCGAGATCCTCACCCAGCCCGGAGCCCACCTTGTCGGCCTCGCTGTAGCGCCGCAGGTACGCCTGGGGGTCCACGTAGGGCACCACCAGGACCGGCGCGTTCAGCAGGCCAGGCCAACGGAAGCCGTCAGCGTTGCGACGCAGGCAACGTCACGTCCCAGTACCGCGAGGTCGACGCGCCACGCAGCACCACGAGGTGCAGGCCGTGGGTGTTGCCCGCCGCGGGAGCGCCGAGAGCAGCGTCCAGGATCACCTCCAGGCTCGCTTCACCGACGGGCTCACCGGTGAAATCACGGCACATCCGTCGACGCCCGAGCACCTCCAGAACGCTGTCCGGCAAGGGATCAGGCATGGAAGCAGGTCAGTGGTACTTGAGCAGGTCCTCGGCCATGATCCAACCGAACGCCACCATGCAGTCACCACCGGTGGGGTCCATACCCTCGAAGAGCGCCACGACTTCGGGGTCCAGGCTCTCCGGCTTGGTGCTCTCGTGGTCGAGCACATGCGGCAGGTTGCCGTCTCCGGTGACCTTGAAGGCCTTGTCGTCGTAGGCATCGGTGTCCACACCGAAGCGCTTCGCGAGCCGGCGGCCCCAGGCACGCTCCTCGCCGGTGGCCTTGTACCCGGGCCGTGGGACGATGTCGACAGTGGGCTTGTAGGCCTCGAAGCCGGAGGCGTCGCAGATCCTGGTGCCCAACAGCACGTCCTCGTCAGGAAAGGCCATGAGCGCCCTGCGGAAGTTGTCCGAGATGATTCCCCGCAACACTGCGTCACGGGCGCGGTGCGCTTCACCGCTGCGAGGCCGACCAGGACGCATGGGGTGCCACCGATGCGTTCCAGGGTCGAAAACGAGAACCCACGCAGGTGATTGCCCTCACGCACCAGTGTGACCAGGACCCATTCCTCAGCCTGCTTCGAGATCAGGCCGATCTCATGGCAGACGCCTGACTCGGCGCAGACATCGGCCATCTCGGCCAACTCGGCATCGCCGAGTGCGGTGCAGTCCATTGTGGTCACATCAAGCGCCATGTCGCTCCCCCTGCGCCTCGGAGTAGTCCGTACAAGTTCAGTCGCTCAGGCCCCGACGTGCAACTCGGCACGGGGCCGACCGCACCTACCCGGTGGATCAGACCAGCACGGCATCCGCGCCCAAGAGCACCCGCAACTCACCGACCAGTCCGCTCTTGGTGTCCACCAGGAACTCGTCAGGGAGCCTGAGGACTCCCCTCTCGCTCAGGAGAATGTGGACCTCCGCTGCTCCCGGGAAGTCCGAGAACAGCTCCTTGAGCCGCCCTACGGTGGAATCCGTGAGTCGGCTGGGATGCAACTGAAGCCTCAGCGGTGGCTCCTCCTGCGTGGTCGCCTCGAACAGCTCCACATCCGAAGCGACCAGCTTGGGAGTGTCGTCGCGCCGATCCACGCGCGCGCCGAGGAGCACCACGGCGTCCTCCTCGAGCAGATGACCGATCACCTCCATGGTCTTCGGGAAGACCATCACCTCAACCGATCCCTGGAGGTCCTCGAGGGTGAACACCGCCATCAGGTCCCCGCGCTTGGTCCACTTGCGCTGCAACGCTGTGATGACACCACCCACCGTGCGCCGCGCGCCGTCTTCGAGCTCCTCGAGGTCCGCCACGGTGGCATCGGCCTTGCGTGCCATCAACCGCTCCAAGCCGAACAGCGGATGATCCGACACGTACAGCCCGAGCATCTCCTTCTCGTGGGCCAGCCGCTCCTTCTTGGGGAAATCCATCTCGTCGATGCCAGGGCGCTCGTCGAAGGCAGGCCCGCCGTCGACGGAACCGAACAGCGACTGCACACCCATGTCGTGCTCCCGCCGCCGCGCGAGCGTCGAGTCCACGATCGCCTCGAAGGCCCGCAACAAGCCGAGTCGCCTATGGCCGAGCGAATCGAACGAGCCGGCCTTGATCAGCGACTCCACGGCCTTCTTGTTGAGAACCGACGTGTCGACCCGTTCGCAGAAGTCGTAGAAGTCCCCGAAGGCGCCGTTGGCGTCACGTTCGGCCAGGATCAGCTCCACGAGGCCCTCGCCCACGTTGCGAACCGCGGAGAGCCCGAACAGGATCCGTGGATTGCCGGGATCCGAGATGTCGGGCGTGAAGCTCGACACCGAGGCGTTCACGTCCGGCACGACCACCTCGATACCCATTGTCCGACACTCGGCCAGGTACACAGCGGCCTTGTCGAGGTTGTTCTTCACCGAGGTGAGCAGCGCCGATAGGTACTCGGGGCCGTAGTTCGCCTTCAGGAAGGCGGTCTGATACGCGACGAGGCCGTAGCCGTAGGGAATGCGACTTGTTGAACGCGTAGTCGGCGAAGTTCTCGATGATGTCGAACAGCTGAGGACCCAGGTCGGACCCGTAACCGGTGGCCACCACCCCGTCCTCGAAGGCCGCCCGCTCCTTGGCCATGACCTCGCGGTTCTTCTTGCCGCACGCCTTTCGCAGGTTGTCGGCCTGAGCCAGGGAGTAGCCGGCGAATCGCTGGGCCACGCGCATCACCGACTCCTGGTAGATCATCAGCCCGTAGGTGTCGCCCAGGATCTCCTCGGCATCGGCGTGGAAGTAGTCGACCTCCTTGCGACCGTTCTTGATGTCCGCGTAGTCGTTGTGCATGTTGACCGACATAGGACCGGGGCGGTACAAGGCGACCAACGCGGCCACGTCCTCGAAGGCGGTCGGCGCCAGCGAGCGTATGAGTGCGCGCATCTGGGTGCCCTCGAGCTGGAAGACCCCCATCGTCTCGGCACGGCGCAGCAGGGAGAAGGTGGCTTCGTCATCGAGGCACACGTGGTCGATGTCAACCTCCTCACCCCGCGTATGACGGATTATCTCCAGGGTGTCGGTGATGACGTCCAGGTTCCGCAGGCCCAGGAAGTCCATCTTCAACAACCCGAGCTCCTCGACGCCACCCATCTCGTACTGGGTGACCACCGGCGCGTCCTCGATCGGCTGTCCGGACTCCGGCTTGCGCTGGATCGGAAGGTACTCGGTCAGGGGTTCCTTGGTGATCACCACGGCCGCTGCATGGATGCCGTCCTGACGCCGGAGACCCTCGAGGCCCTTCGCCACATCCATGACCTCGCGCGACTCGGGGTCCTGCTCGTACATCTGGCGCAGCTCGCCGGCCATCTTGAAGCCGTCGGTGAACTTGGGATGCTCCTCGAGGCATGCATACAGCGGCGTGTCACGGCCCATGATGAGTGGGGGCATCGCCTTGGCGATGCGATCCCCGACCGACCACGGGTGCCCGAGCACCCGCGCCGCGTCGCGCACCGCAGCACGGGCCTTGATCGTGGAGAAGGTGACGATCTGCGCCACGTGGTCGCGCCCGTAGCGCTCGGCGGCATAGCGGATCATCTCGTCGCGGTAGCGGGAGTCGAAGTCCATGTCGATGTCGGGCATCGAGACGCGACTCGGGTTCAGGAACCGCTCGAAGAGCAAGTCGTAGCGGATCGGATCCAGGTCGGTGATCTGAAGGCAGTAGGCAACCGCACATCCGGCGGCCGATCCGAGGCCCGGGCCGACCCTGATGCCGAGCGTGCGGGCATGGGCTATCAGGTCCCAGGTGATCAGGAAGTAGGAGCTGAAGCCCATGTCGCCGATGACACGAAGCTCGTACGCGAGACGCTCGACCACGGCGTCGGGCAGGGTTTCGCCCCAGCGCCTGTGCGCTCCCTCGAAGGTCAGGTGCTCGAGGTACGCAGCGTCGTCGTGGAACCCCTCCGGCAGGGGGAAGTCCGGCAGTTGTGGCTTGCCGAACTCGATCTCCACGTTCGCGCGCTCTGCGATCCACAGCGAGTTGTCGCACGCGGAGGGCAGTTCGTCGAACAACGAGCGCATCTCGTGCGCGGTCTTCAGGTAGTGGTGGTCACCGTGGAACTTGAAGCGATCCGTGCTTGCCATGAGCGAGTTGGTCTGCACGCACAGCAGCGCGTCATGGGCCACCGCGCCGCCGCGGTGCACGTAATGGCTGTCGTTGGTCGCCAACAGTGGGGCCTGAAGGCGCCTGGCGATCTCGAGGAGTTGGGGATTGGTCCGATGCTGTTCGGGGATGCCGTGGTCCTGCAGCTCAACGAACAGGTTGTCGCGCCCGAAGATGTCCTGTAGACGCGCGGCCTTGGCCAAGGCAGCATCGAAGCCCTCGTTCATCAGCGACTGCAGCACGTGTCCGCCGAGGCATCCGGTGGTTGCGATCACGCCGTCATGGTGGTCCGCAAGCACCTCCCAGTCGACACGTGGTTTGTAGTAGTAGCCCTCCATGTATGCGCGGCTGGCGAGTTGGATGAGGTTCTTGTATCCCGCGTTGGTCTCCGCCAGCAGAGTCAGGTGGTAGTAGAGCTTCCTGCCACCGTCGACCTCCCCGCCCGAGTCGTCGACCTTCCGCGCCGGGGCGGGCGTTCCGACCGGTGATCGTGGGCCATGTAGGCCTCGGTGCCGATTATCGGTTTGACGCCGATGTCCTCACAGGCCTTGTAGAACGGCAGTATGCCGTACATGTTCCCGTGGTCGGTGATCCCCATCGCGGTTGCCCGTCGGCCTTGGCCGCAGCGACGACATCTCCGATCCGGGCCGCACCGTCGAGCATCGAGTATTCGGTGTGTTGGTGAAGGTGGACGAAGGAATCCGGCACTCGAGTGTCTCCCGGGGCGTCGGGGAACCACGCCCCTGATTACAAGCCTGTTGTTTCCCCCACTATCGCGCGGACCACGAGGCACGCGCGCACCTGGTGGCGGCAATCTGGTTCACAGGTATCCCGGACCGCCCCTGACATGGGGTCCCGTGGCTTCAGGAAGCTGTTGACGCATACCCTCCAACTGCTGACGCATGTTCATCTGCTGGGCCATCAACGCCGCCTGCATGCCGTGGAACAGGCCCTCCAGCCATCCGACGAGCTGCGCCTTGGCCATGCGGAGCTCCACTCCTGAGGGGAGCTCGTCGTCGTCGAACGCGAAGCTCAGGTGGTCGAGCTCCTCGGCCAGCTCCGGCGACATGGCGGTTTTCAGCTCCGTGACCGAGTTTCGGTAGATGTCGCGCAACCGATCGCGCGACGGTTCGTCCAGTTCGGTGTCGCGCAGCTCCTCGAGCAGTTGCTTGACCATCGCACCGATGCGGATGATCTTCGCGGGCGAGTCCACGTCGGAAGGATCGGGCTCACCTTGGCGGTCGGAATCCGGCTCCGCTTCGCCCGACGCAACGCCATCGGGGGAGAGCACCTCGGTACCATCGGAATTGCTCGAGCCGCTGGAGTCGCTGGACATGGGACCGGATCCTACTTGTCGAACCGGCAACGACCGGAGCGTCTGTGGTCGGCCCGCAACCGGTCACGGCCCCGAGTCGCGGCCTCAACCCCTGGCGACCAACAGAGGAACGTCCACCTCTGCGGGCGTCATGGATCCGTGACGGCCCACCAGCACGAAGGGTCCTGTGTCGGTGACGTCCTCGAAGGCCACCTCCCCACGGGCCACGAGTGCGACGTCGCCCAACCGGGCCAAGGGAGCCGGCAACACCTTCGGGCCGAACCATCCTTCGTCCAACACCTGCTTGCGGGTCACCACCCATGCGACGTCGTCGTGATGTGCCCGCGCGGAATCGTACAACGACACCTCGGCGCCAGGTTGTGCGTGCAACCACCGGAACCTCGCCTCTCCACTCTGGGTTCGCACCGCGGAGAGCACTTCGGGGTGGGGGCTCAACACATTTCCGCCCACGTCCACCTGACCGTGATCAGCGGTGATCACGAGCGCAGAGCGCGGCGGGAGGGTCTCCACGAGGTACTCGACCATCCTGTCCACGAAGACGAGCTCGGCGTCGTAGAAGGCCCCCAGCCCGTACTCGTGGGCGACCTTGTCGATGCCGTCGTAGTAGGCATACACGAACGGCTCCCCTTCGCCGAGCTGACGAACGATCTCAGCTGCCAACGTCGAGGGCATCCGGTACGGAACGAGGCGGCATCCACCCAGGTGCGCCCTGGTGAAACCGGAGTCCTTGAACTCCGCTCGCACCACCACCGGAGGGTGCTGCCCCTCGAACGCGAGGTGGTGCTGAACCGTCTCCGGCGGGATCGTCTCACGGGCATCGCCCTTGGAGGTGCACCAGCGCAACACGTTGAGGATGTCGTCGTTGTCGGTGTTCATCCGGTAGCCGATCACACCGTGCTCTCCCGGCGGTAGTCCCGTGGCGATGGAGGTGAGAGCGGGCGCGGTCGTGGTCGGGGCAACCGTTCGGATGACGGACTCGGCCATGGATGTGAACCCGCGTAGCAGATTCCGGCGTTCCTGCATCTGGTGCCACCCGAGGCCGTCGAGCACCAGCAACACGACCTGATCGACACCGTCGAGGGCCATCGGGAACCATTCGGGAGCACTTGCGGGATCCTCGATGAGCGGACGTACGACGTTCGACGTACAGGCCCCCCTCGTAGTCAGGCAGTGTCGGACGCTCGGTCATCAACATCAACGCTACCTACAGGACCCGGTCAAGGCACGCACACCCGGCCGATCCCACCTACCATGTCGGCTGTGAAGGTGTCCACCAGGGGTGACTACGCAAGTCGTGCCTGCCTCGTTGGCGTTGCACAGCTCGGACGGACCGACCTCGGTGCGCGACATCGCCGAGCGGACCGGTCTCCCCAGCCGTACCTGGAGCAGATCCTCCTCGCGCTCAAGGGAGCAGGCCTGGTCCGCTCCAAACGAGGCGCCGGAGGTGGATACGTCCTCGCCAGGGATCCCGCGGAGATCAACCTCGCCCAGATCGTGTCCGCGGTTGACGGCCCCATCCAGGCAGGCGACTTCGGTGAACCTCACACCGACGGGGCATGCGACCACGAAGGCCAATGCGTGCTTCTGTCGATCTGGTCCGACGTGGGCTCCACCCTGCGCCGAACGCTCTCGGGGTTCACCTTGAGGACCTGCGGAGGATGACCGAGGGCGACCTCCCTTGGCCCGCCTGATCTCGAGCCACTCGGCGAGGTCGGGCGGCAGGGGCGAGCGTACTCGACATGCTCACCCGTAGCGGGGTGAACGAACCCGAGCGAGGACGCATGGAGGAACATCCTGGGCACCCCAACGCCGGAACGATCACCGCCATAGAGGTCGTCGCCAGCCACGGGATGGCCGATCGATGCCATGTGGACCCGGATCTGGTGTGTCCGTCCGGTCTCCAGACGGCACCCCAGGAGCGCACAATCGGGATCGTCGAAGGACTCCTCCACCTCGAAGTGCGTGGCGCATCCTTCGCTCCAACGGCGACGGTCATGCGCATGGGGTTGCGACGCGACCTACCTATCGGGGCGTCCACAACTCCGGTGTTCGCTCCCGGATGGCCCAGCACGACTGCGGTGTAACCCCGATCCACCGAGTGGTCCGCCAACTGGGCGACCAACGATCCGTGTGCTTCGGAGGTGCGCGCCACCACGAGCAGCCCCGAGGTCATGCGGTCCAGGCGATGCACGATCCCGGGCCTGGCCGGATCGCCCACGCCCGCCACATCCGCGAACCGCGCAAGAAGCCCGTTGCACAAGGTTCCACCGCGATGACCGGGAGCGGGATGGACCACGAGTCCCGCCGGCTTGTCCACGACGATCAACGAGGAATCGGCGTGCACCACACCGAACACCACGTCCTCGTCTGCGGTCACCGGTTCGGACTCAGGCAACGGATCGAAGTGAAGCGACACGACCTGGCCGGCCACCAGCTTCGTGGACGCCTTGGTGACCGGCGACCCCCGACCCACACCTCGCCCGCGGCGACGGCGTGACACCTCCGAACGAGAGCACCCGGTCACCAACGCCACGAAACGGTCGAGCCGCTCGCCGTCCGCTGCGGCCGGAACCTCCGCGACGGCACCACCGCCGTCCACCCTCAATCCCCGCTGTCGGGCTCAGAGCCGGTCGGCTCACGAGTGGCTACGAAAACCAGGAACACCCCCCCGACCACCACAGCGGCATCCGCGATGTTGAACACCGGCCACCACTGAAGGTCGACGAAGTCCACCACGGGTCCACTCAGCCAGCCATCGGTCGCACGCAGCGCGCGGTCGATGAGGTTGCCCAGCGCGCCACCGATCACCACGCCCAGCAACAGCACGGTGAGTCGCGAGCGGACTCGTGACGCGAAGAACAGCATCGCGCCGATGACCGCAATCACAACCAGCCCGATCCACCGTCCGGATTCGGATCCTTGCGAGAAGGCCATGCCGGTGTTCTCCGCGTAGGCGAATCGCAGCGACCCGACCACCTCGACGACGCGGCCTGCACCATCAGGAGGAGGAGCCAGCTGCTTCACCGCCCACATCTTCGACAGCTGGTCCGCAGCCACCACCAGGACGGCCGCCGATGCCAGCGTGATCCATCGCTGCGCAGTGCTCATCGACGAGCCGCGCTCCGCCGGAGTCCCAGGCTCGGGTTCCATGGCGCTGTGGGCTGATCCGCTCTCGGGCACGGCCTCCTCAGTGGAAGCGGCTGGTCTTGTACTCGACACGCTGACGCGCCCAGGGGATCGCCCTCAGGCGTTCCTTCGGTATGGGTAGATCGGAGGACTCGCACATCCCGTAGGTGCCCCGATCGATTCGCACCAACGCTGCATCGATCTCCTCGATCTGGCGGGTCGCAGCGGCTGCTCGGGCAAGGTCGAAGTCGCGCTCCACCGCCACGCTGTCACCCTCACCGGACTCGTCATCGAACTGCACGTCCCCCCGGTTCGCGCTCCATCGCAAGCGATTCGGCCTCCGCCATGAGCGCCGCGGCCTGGCCCGCCAGCACCTCGCGCTCGGACAGCAACGCCTGGCGCTGTTCTGCGAGGAACTCCTTGCCGAATGGCGAGGCGGCCTTCTTGGCCGGCACCTTCTTCTTCGCGGCTGGGCTCTTCTTGGCCGGCACCTTCTTCTTCGCGGCTGGGCTCTTCTTGGGAGGTGCCTTCTTGGCCGGCACCTTCTTCTTCGCGGCTGCGCTCTTCTTGGGAGGTGCCTTCTTGGCCGGCGCCTTCTTCTTCGCGGCTGCGCTCTTCTTGGCAGGTGCCTTCTTGGCTGGTGCCTTCTTCGCAGCGGATTTCCTGGCGGGCGCCATGTCGCGTCTCCTTGACCCGGATGACCGAGGTGGTCACTGGTGCTGTGGGTCCGAGAACACTAGCCGTTCACGGCGGATCAGATAGCGACGCCACCCCAAGAGATCTCCAAGGGCGGATCCACACAGGGCGCTGCGCTACCGGCGCCAGCCGAAGCGTGACCGTCCGCTCTCGCGGCCGTCACCGTCGAAGAAGGCGGAGATGGCATCCTCGTCGCGTTCGGTGGCCGCCGACTCGTTGACCGCCTCGTCGAGCTCGCGCAGGAATCGGTCGGAAGTCTGACCCGTGACCGGTTCGGCATCCACGATCACCGCAGACTCCCGCCCCTGTGCCTCCAAGGACCGCGATCGGGCGTCCGCGCCGTGCTGCACGTCCAACACCTCCCCGGAAGCCCCATGGTGGTCGATGCCATCCGAGACCGCCGCAGCCGTGTGATGCAGCTGGGTCGAGTCGGTCAGGTCCACTGCTTCCTGTTCGCCAAGGGAGACGAACTCCGGCGAATCCACGTCCGGGGTATGGCCCATGGCACTCTCGGGCACGGGCACAGGATCACGACCCGCCAACAGGCCGGGGTCGTCCACGATGGCGCGCAACGCGTCCGCTGTCTCACCGAGTTGGCTGCGGTAGTCCTCGATGCGCCGCTCGAAGCCCTCGACCACAGCGGCGACCGCGTCACGACGTGCTTCCAGCGCGGTGACGACCTCGGTGGCGTTCCTACGAGCGTGTTGCAGTTCCTCCTCAGCGCTGCGGTGTGCTTCGGCCACGATCGAGTCCGCCCGAGCGGAGGCATCGTGACGCATCCGCACTGCCTCGGCCTCCGCCTCCGCGATCGTGGCGTCTGCGGTGCGCTTGGCCATGACGAGGGTGGATGTGGCACGCTCGATCTCGTCTGCCTCTCCCGGCGCCCGACGGGACGGGGCCTCCTCCGGTCGCCGAGCCAACCTCGCCTCGGCGTCGGCCAGGCGCGCTTCGGCTGTGGCGGCACGCTCCTCGAGCTGTCGATGCTTCACCAGCAACTGCGCCACCGCGGTGCCGGTCTCCTCCAGGAACGTCTCGACCTGATCGATGTCGTACCCACGCCGCCGTTCTGTGAACTCGGCCTTCTCGAACAGCTCCGGAGTCAGTTCATTGAGATCCATGGTCTGATCGTAACGCGGTGCTCACGGCGATCGGGGCATCATCCCCGCGTGTTCGGACAGCGCTCAGACAGCGCTCGCGATGACACCCGAGATGATCTGGATGCCGATCAGCACTATCAGCGGGGACAGGTCCAGCGCCGCGCCGCCCAGGCGCAAGGGCGGCACGACACGACGGATCGGACCCAGGAGCCATTCGGTGCCAACGCGTAGGAATCCCCTGGTCGATTCGAGGAACTCACCACCCGGAGGGAGCCAGGAGATGATGATCTGCGCGAGGATCAGGAAGAAGAGCACGTTGAGCGCGAGCAGCAGCAGACCGGCCATCAGTCTCCCGTTCTCACGTAGACGACCCTCGGCCAGCCGCCTGCGATCGGCCTCGGACACCTCGGCCCCTCGGGGTGTGAGAAGGAACACCTGGTCCGCGGCGCGTTCCATCTCACCTTCCAGGCCGTAGCAGAGACCGCTTGCGAAGTCGATGAGCCGGCGTGAGAGCTCGCGTTCGACACCCTGCATGTTGATGATCACAGGCTGGACCTTCTTGAAGGCATCGGCTACGGCCTGGACATCGTCGAAGCGACTCGGGGAGACGACCTCGGGCTTGTTGGTCGTCGGCAACGGGCGAACCACACCACGCCGCCGCGCCTCGCGCGCTTCGGCGTCCTCGGGTGGGAGCACCAAGGGGGCTTCTTCGGGTTCTTCGCGCAGCATCCGCACACCACCGTCACCTCTGTCCCAGGAACCTCCCTCCGGTTCGGCATGCCTCGCAGGCCGCGCGGCGGAGGTTCGATGACATCGCCACGACCTTCGTAAGGGTCGTCGCTGTCATCGACGATGATGTGGTTGTCGTCGTAGTACGGGTCCTCGCCCAGCCCGAGAAAATCGCGTGCGCTGTCCATCCATTTAGGCATGCTGTGAACATCCTCCCGGGTCGGTGGCACAGCCAGATTCGTGCAGAGTGTAGGCGCTCAGCGCATTCGTACCGAGATGACGCGGATCATCCCCGACGCGGGCCCAGCAGGGCGGTACCGATCCTCACCATCGTCGCCCCCGCCCTGAGGGCGTCCTCGAGATCCCCCGACATCCCCATCGACACTTCTTGGAGCCCCAGCTCGGCGGCGGTCGCGGCAAGCCACGAGAACGCCTCCTGTGCTGCATCCGCCTGCGGAGCAGCCACGCCCATGAGCCCAGAGACCTCGAGGCCACAGTCCCGGGCGAAGGCCAGGAGTGCGCCGACGTCCCCGCGCTGCACTCCGCCACGCCCCTCGGTGCCGGCCAGATCCACCTGAATGAGGACCTTCGCACCCGGATCCCGTCGAGCCAGCTCACTCACCAGGGAGCGGCGGTCGATCGACTGCCAGAGATGCACGTGGCCTGCGAGCAGCCGCACCTTGTTGGACTGGAGGCGTCCCACGAAATGCCACCTTGCCCCGGGCACGAGGTCCACCTTGGTCAGCATCTCCTGGGCATAGTTCTCCCCGAGGTCGACGAACCCAGCGGCCACCGCCGCAACCCGCCGCCTCCGGGGGATGACCCTTGGTGATCGCAACCACCCGCACATCGCGGTCGGTCACCGACGCAATCCGCTCACGCAGCTCGGTCCCGCGGCGGGACACATCTGCGCCGAGCCGTTCAACCAGGGCCTCGTCCAGTGTGGGCTCGCTCAGCACCGAACCCACCAGATCGCGCCTACCTGACGCTCGGCGTCACCCGAGCGACGATGCGACCAGTGGGTCGCGGAGGTGGTGCAGTTGCCGGACTCGATCAGGGGATCTCCGCAACCCGCTCGGGTCATCGCCGAGCGGACCGCGCCGCGTAGATCCAGTGCAGGCGCACCGTCGGCTGTGTCAACACCGACCGCCGAGCCGAACGAGTCCGTCAGAGCTGCAAGGTCGCTTGCAGAGAACTCGTAGTTCGCGGCACTTATGCAGGGGCCGAGAAGCCAGTCGATCCTTTCCGCACCTAGTCGGCCCATGGCATCGACGGTCGAGTCCAGAACACCTCCGAGAAGGCCACGCCAGCCTGCATGTGCCGCACCCAGCACCACTCCGTCGCAGACCGCCGAGAACATGAGCACCGGAGCGCAGTCCGCAACCTGCACCGAGAGCACTGCGCCTGGACGCCGCGTGACGGCTGCGTCCGCGACCGCCCCCGCGGCCCCCTCCGGGTTCCTCGACGACCACGACGCCGTTGCCGTGGACCTGTTGCAGCCACGTCCACGGGTACGGTGCCACCGCTCTCCGACGCGGACCAAGGCTCCGCGTCTCGACCCCGCCGGCCATGTCACCGTCGCTGCGGTCGGTGAAGGCGGTGTGAACCACCGCTGTGTCACCGATGGGGAACTGCGCCCGCTCGGCCACCGCCGGTGCTACTTGAGGAACGACGGTACGTCGAAGTCGTCCTCCCCGAAAGCCTCGTCGTCGTCCTCAGGCCCGAACACATCTGAGATGACCGACGACTCCGGCGCGGAGGAGCCCCCATCCGACGCCGGACCCCTGGCGTCCTCGGCACGCGTCGTCCGTGGCGCCTTGGCGTCGTCCCAACGCTCGAATCCAGCCGCGATGACAGTGATGCGCACCTCGTCGCCGAGCTCGTCGTCGATCACGGCACCGAAGATGATGTTCGCCTCGGGATGCGCCACCTCGTGGATCACCGTAGCGGCCTCGTTCACCTCGAACAGGCCGAGATCGCTGCCACCTGAGATGTTGAGCAGGATCCCGCGTGCGCCATCGATGGCGGCCTCCAGCAACGGTGAGGAGATGGCGTACCTGGCTGCTTCCAGGGCACGGCCCTCACCCGAGGAGTACCCGACGCCCATCAGCGCGCTCCCAGCGTCGCTCATGATCATCCGCACATCGGCGAAGTCGGTGTTGATCAGGCCGGGGGTGGTGATCAGATCCGTGATCCCCTGCACGCCCTGAAGCAGCACCTCGTCGGCCATCTTGAACGCGTTGAGCACCGAGGTCTTGTCGTTCGCGACGCTCAGGAGACGGTCGTTGGGGATCACGATCTGCGTGTCGACCTTCTCCTTCAACCGCGTGATGCCCTGGTCGGCCTGCACCGCACGCCTACGGCCCTCGAAGTTGAACGGTCGGGTCACCACACCGATGGTGAGCGACCCCTGGTCCTTGGCGATCTCAGCCACCACCGGAGCGGAACCCGTGCCGGTACCGCCTCCCTCGCCCGCAGTGACGAACACCATGTCGGCACCGCAGAAGTACCTCCTCGATCTCGGCGATGGTCCTCAGCCGCCTGCCGACCAACCTCCGGGTCGCTGCCGGCACCGAGCCCTCGGGTGAGGTCCCTGCCGATGTCGAGCTTGATGTCCGCATCCGACATCAGCAGTGCCTGTGCGTCGGTGTTGATCGCGATGAACTCCACGCCCTTGAGGCCGGCGTCGATCATCCGGTTGACCGCGTTGCAGCCTCCTCCACCGATGCCGACGACCTTTATCACTGCTAGGTAGTTCTGGGGATTCCTGGGCCATGCAGGTGCCTCTCGATTCGGATTGTGGGTGGACACCTGAACCTCAGGTATCGCGTGAGGTTACGGCCGCGTGGCGATCCGTTCAACGTTGCCAAACCTATTCCGCGGTGTCAGCCGGGGTGGGAATCGTACAACCAGCGGAGCGCAGGATCGTCACCCTGGTAGGCACCGAGACGTCGGCGCGCTCCAGGCAGCCCAACTCGACCGCACCCGAAAGGAGCGACTCCAGGGCTACGGCCTTCGCCGGCAGGTCCTCGGCATCGCCAAGCACGAGCTCGGCCTCCGCTGATCCTCCCGGCACGCGGGCGACGAGAGTGACCGCACCGGAGGCATCCACGCGCAGTTCCCTCACCGCACCTGCTGTGAGGGGGCGGAGTTGCCCGAGCACCTTCCGGGAGATCTCCGCGTGCTGCCGCTCAACACCGTCCGGGCCCCGGACGCCGCGTACGAGGGATCCGCCGACACCACCGGAAGCCCTTCTGCGAGCGCGCCGACAGGGCCGAGGTCCTCTGCCTCGAGAACCACACCCGAGGTCGTCAACACGGAACGGCCGCCCTGGCGTGCGCCCTCGGGTGACCCGTGAGCGGTCTGCATGACCGCGAGCGGGCGGTGCGGTGTGACCGACACCGTCACCGTGTCGGGCCAACGCGCGTCGACGTCCGCATGCGCCACCCAGGGCAACGACTCCACGCGTCGGCGCACCTCGGAGGGACGCACGCCGAACATCGCCGTTCCGGAGACCAGTCCGGAGGCCTCGCGCACTGCGACCGCAGGTTCACCTTCGAGCCCCTGCACCGTGAGGTGATCCAGATCGACCAACGGTGAGAAGAGCGCCGCGACGACGAGCGTGCAGACCACCGCAACACCCACAGAGCCCCACCGGAGCAGCATCCGACGCCTTCGGGACCTCCGGTCCACCTGCTCACGACGCCGCGCGATCTTCGGGTGGACGTCGTTCGGTCTTGCCACCTCCGTGGCGGCAACGGTCTTACGCAGATCGATCGGACGCGCCCCGCGAACCAGGCCTCCGGGCGACCGGTGCCCGAGGAACGAGAACCGGGGCAGCCGAATACGGGGAAACGGGAACCGGGACGCCGCCTGCACCAGGGTACGCCGAGGGGGCCCCACCGGATCGGTCCTGATCGGCCGACGCGCCCTGGTGGCGGCTCCTGCACTCACGCCGGCCCACCTGTGGGGTAGGAGTCGAAGCCCACCATCACGGTCTCCGGCCTCAACACCACGCCGCTGTGCGCCTCGACACGCAGCGCCACCTCGTCCATGAGCGCTCTCCGTCGTCGGCCGAGCCACCGGGATCGGCCTGTATGAAGTTCGCATGCTTGGTCGATACCTCAGCGGTACCGATCCGCAGCCCCCTTGCACCCAGCGGCCTCGATCAGGCGACCCGCCGAGTCGTCCGGCGGGTTGGTGAACACCGAACCGGCGTTCTGCCCACCGGGTTGGTTCTCCCGGCGCCACCGGACGATTCCCGAGACCATCTCGTTGCCGCGTTCGGCATCCCCTCGGCGCAGGGAAAGATCGACCCGGCTGACCACATGGTGGGGCCGCAGGGCGGAGCCGCGGTAGGAGAACCTGAGCTGTGCGCTCGACATGATCCGAGTCTCGCCGGTGTTCAGGTCGTGCACGCGGACCCCCCATGTACGCATTCGGACATGTCGGATCCGTGGCCGCCGGCGTTCATCACGACTGCACCCCCATGGACCCCGGCACCCCGACGGCCCACTCGAACCCGGTGAGTCCCTCGGCAACCGTGCGTCGCGCCACCACTGGGAGGCTGGCCGCGGCACCCGCCCGAACCGTCACGCCGTCGACGTCGATGACCGTGAACGCCTCACCAAGATGCAGGGCCACGCCGTCGAAACCGCCTTGCGCCACCAGCAGGTTCGACCCCCGGCCGATCACCACCGCCCGGCCGCCCAGACCTGCTCCAGCGAGGGCTGCTCACGGCGCGGGACAACTGCTCGTCGGAGCCGACCTCCACGTAGCGTCTCGCTGCCCACCGACCCGATACGTGCTCATCGGGGCGAGCG
The DNA here is from genome assembly GCA_027493675.1 of Microthrixaceae bacterium. GTDB lineage: Bacteria > Actinomycetota > Acidimicrobiia > Acidimicrobiales > Microtrichaceae > JAMLGJ01. Next base: position 177,097 of record JAOSKI010000023.1, read on the forward strand.
GCACATCGCGAAGCAGGTCACCTCCGAGGAACTCCAGCGCCGAATCCAGTGCCCCCAACCAGTCGGATCCGCTCATGACCCGCCGCTCCCTCGTGGGGATCCGCCACGCGCCTCCAGCACCACGTCACCGATGTCGCGGACATCCCCGGCACCCACCGTCATCAAGAGGTCGCCCTCACGCAGGATCCCCTCGAGCGCCCTCGCCACATCCCCCAAGGAAGGCGCCCACACCACCGCAGATGCGCCCTTGGAGCTGCCGCGGGTGGTCACCGCATCGTGGATAAGCTTGCCCGAGACACCTTCACGCGGCGGTTCACCGGCCGGATAGATGTCGGTCAGCACCAGCACGTCGGCTGCGCCGAAGCGCTGAGCGAGCTCCGACCACAGCGCCTGGGTGGCGAGTAGCGGTGCGGCTGGAACACCACGACCAGGCGACCCTTGGCGGCCATGGAACCGGCCTCCAGCGCAGCGGCCACCTCGGTTGGCAGGTGGGCGTAGTCGTCGACGACCTCCACCCCGGCGGCCGAGCCACGCCGGTCGAATCGGCGATGCACGCCGGTGTGGGCTTCCGAGCGCCTCGATGGCCGGCCCGAGGTCGAGCCCCAGTTCCGAGACGAGCGCCAGAGCCCCGGTCGCGTTTAGTGCGTTGTGCCGACCAGGCAGGCGCAGCCGGACCGGGTGGCGCCCCGCGGGTGACACCAGGTCGAAGCGCGACCAGCCCTCGTCGATGTGCAGGTCGCTCATCGCATAGTCCACGTCGCCGCTTTGCCATAGGTGACCCTGCGATCGCCGTCACGCGCCGCCTCGAGAAGAACCGCGGCGCCTGGATCATCCGCACAGAGCGCAACCGGCCCCCCGGTGCCATCCACGAGCTCCCCGAAGGCCCCCGACCAGGGGGTCCCAGTCACCCCAGTACTCGAGATGGTCCGCCTCGAGGTTGGTCACCACGGCACCCACGCGCGGGCCGGCCAAGAACGAACCGTCGCTCTCGTCGGCCTCGAGAACCATCCAGGGACCGTCGTTGTACTCCGCGGCCGACCCCAGGGCGGGCACAGGTGCGCCGATGAGCCACGAGATCAGCGTCCCGGTCCCCCTGAGGGCCACCGCGAGCATCGACGAGGTAGTGGTCTTGCCATGTGTACCCGTTACCGAGAGAAGCGGCTGGCGCGCCGCCATGGCAGGCAGGAGCTCCACGGCGAGACAACACGGGCAACCCGGCAGCCAGCGCAGCTTCCACCTCGACGTTGTCGGCGGGCACGGCACTGCTCACCACCACGACCTCGGCGCCTCGAACGGCACGGGCATCATGGCCGACCGCAACCTCGATTCCGGCACGTCTGAGCGCCTCCAGATTGGGGCTCTCGCTCGCATCGGAGCCGGTCACGTGGTGGCCCGCCCCTGCGAGCACCATGGCGATCGCGCTCATGCCGGCACCCCCCACCGCGACGGCGTGCACGCGTCTGGGTCGCGACAGGTCGAACAGGTCCATCTCGGGCTCAGCGGGCATGTCGCTCCAACAGATCCGCGATCCTCACGGCAGCATCAGGATGCCCCATGGCGCGGGCGGCTTCAGCCATCGAATCGACTCTCGAGCGGTCCTCCAGCAGGCGATCCACCTCGACGGTGAGGCGATGCGCGTCGAAGTCCTCGTCGGCCACGACCACCGCCGCACCGACAGCGGTCAGCTCGGCGGCGTTCGCGCCTGGTGGTCTCGCGTGGCTATCGGCAGCGGCACCAGGATCGACAGGAACCCATCACGGTCAGCTCGGCCACCGTGGTGCCCCGGCACGACACACCACCGGGTCCGCCGCATCGAGGAGCAGGGCCATGCGGTCCTCGAAGCGCACGGGGTTGTAGTGGGGCCCGTCCGGGCGCACTGATCCCCCCACCGTCGCCGTCCTTTGGTCGGTCGGGCCAGTCCCGTGCGCCGATCACGTGGTGGACGACCAGGTCGCGGCGAGCGGACCACTGGCCGCGCACCGCCTCCGAGACCGCGGCGTTGATCCGCCGTGCCCCGAGCGAACCGGCGAACACCGCGATGAGCGTGCCCCTGCATCGGCAGGCCGAGGGCCCTGCGTGCGCCGGCCGGATCGCGCTCGCGGCGCGGCCACGGATCTCGGGTCGTACCGGATTGCCGGTGACCACCTTGCGCGGCAGGTCCGTGGACTCGAAGGGCACAGCGCACACCCGTGCGAAGGGGGCCGCCAGGCGGTTCACTGCACCGGCACGGGCGTTCTGGTCCGCAACCACCATCGGAGCGCGCCAGATGACCGCACCGAGAGCGCAACCCAACGACGCGTATCCGCCCAGCACCAGCACCACCCTCGGGCGGGTGCGCCGCACGAGCTTCACAGCCGCTCGGACTCCCCTTGCCAGATCCCACACAGACCGGAGGTTCTGGACCGCTGAGGCGCCGCTGGATCCCGCGACCAGGCAACGACGTGAGCCCGAAGCCTGCTGCCGCCACGAGATCCACTTCGGGGCCACGGGTCGACCCGACGAAGTGGATCGCATCGCGGCCATGGCCCCGTTGGACCAGCTCCTCGGCGATCGACAGTCCCGGTAGGACGTGACCCGCGGTTCCACCGCCGGCAATCAGGATCGCACCGGCCGGCGGGACGACCTCATCCACGACGCGTCACCGGAGCTCGCCTGGCCACGCGTCCAGAGCGGGTCGCCGGGGTGTCCGACGAGATCGCCAGCAGCACGCCCACCCCCATCAGGGCCACGACCATCGCGGTTCCACCCGATGACACGAACGGCAGCGGAATCCCCTTGGTCGGAAGCGCACCGACCGCGACTCCTACGTTGACCAGGGCCTGGACCCCCAACCAGGTCGAGATGCCGAATGCGACGAGGCGACCGAACGGGTCCCGGCAACGTACTCCGATGGTGATTCCCGATGCGACGACTGCAACCAACGCACCGATGATCGCCACGGTGCCGATGAGACCCAACTCCTCGCCGATCACAGCCAGGATGAAGTCGGTATGGGCCTCGGGAAGGAATCCCCACTTGGCCTTCGACGCACCGGGGCCCTGCCCCCACAGGCCACCGGAGGCGAAACCGATCTGCGACTGCTGGGCCTGCCAGGCTGCGCCGTCGGCATGATCCTCAGGGTTCAGGAACGCGAGCACCCGCTGCACCCTGAACCCCTCGAGTGCGGTCAGCGCCACCATCGCGACGCCCAACATCGCGGCACCCACGGCGCCGACCTGGGCCATGGGAGCGCCCGCCAGGAACCACATGGTCACGAAGACGATCCCGAGCAACATGGTGGTTCCGAGATCGTCGCCCATCAACACGAGACACACATGGGTGCGACAACCATCGCGGCACGCTTCAGGAGACCCCATTCACCAACTTCACGCCGGTTCACCACCAAGAAGCGCGCCAACCACAACACCAGTGCGAGCTTCGCCAGGTCCGAGGGCTGGAAGCCCAAGGGACCCACCCTCAACCAGCGCGACGCACCGTTCACGTCGTCGGCGATGGGCATACCGGGGATCGCCACCAGCAGAAGGCCGGCAAACGCGAGGATCAACACCAGCGGGGTCAGTCGGTCCCTCCAGACCCGCAACGGCACCCTGGATGCGCCATAGAGCAGTACCAGGCCGATTCCCATGAACATCAGGGTGCTTCAGCACCACCGACCAGGTGTGATGGGTCTCGCGCATGGCGGTGACCGACGAGGCCGAGTAGACCATCACGGCGCCAAGGCCCAGCAACAGCCACATCGACCAGAGAAGAACGGTACGTTCGACGGGCCTGCGTTCGAGAGGTCTCCGCTCAGCGGATCCGCCTCGGGACGGCCGACGACCGGCGTGGTCAGGCATCCGGATGCTCCTTGGCTTCCATCCGGCCGATGTGGCCGCGCACTGCGGCGCTGAAGTCATCTCCACGCTCGCCGTAGGAGCCGTACCAGTCGAACGAGGCGCATCCCGGTGAGAGCAGGACCACATCACCCCCGCGGGCCATCGAGACTGCCATCTGCACCGCCTCTGGCATGCTCTGCGCCACAGCACCCGGGAAGCGTCCCAAGGCATCGACCACCTCCGGGCCTGCCTCCCCGATCCCCACCACAGCCCTGAGGTTCGTCGCGGCACCCATGACCGACAGGTCGATGCCCTTGTTCCGTCCACCGGCGATGAGAACGACGTGGTCGAAGCCCTCCAGTGCGGCCAGGGTCGCATGCGGTGTCGTGGCTTTGGAGTCGTCGAAGAAGCGGATCCCGTCCAGCTCACCGACCAACTCCACCCTGTGCGGCAGTCCCCTGAACTCCGTGGCGGCCCTCCGAATCCCTTCGGCGGTCGCACCGCCGAAGGATGCGGTGGCAGCAGCAGCGAGCACGTTGCGACGGTCGTGGGGCAGCCGGCTCCACAGTGCCGCTGTCTCCACCAGAGGGCCGTCAGGGCCGCGCAACCACCCGCCTGCCTCGTGGAAGTCCACCTCGTGACCACCCGCCGAGGGATCCAGGGCGAACGAGATCCTGCGGCCTGCGCCGGTTGTCTGCGCCATCTCGGAGCTCACCACGGGGTCCTCTGCGTTGAACACCGATGCGTCCCCGGTTCCCTGTTCGGCCCAGATGCGGGCCTTGGCTCGACGATAGGAGTCGAGATCCAGGTGCACGTCCAGGTGGTCGGCAGAAGTTGAGCCAGGTTCCGACATGGGGTGCGAATCGAGCGCTGCGGGCGAGCCGGAACGAGGACGCCTCGACGACGAAGCACTCCGGAGCAGGATCATCGATCGCCGCCACCAGAGGCACCTCGAGGTTGCCCACCGCAGCGCACCGGACACCCGAATGCTCGAGCATGGATGCCACAAGGGTGACCACGGTGGTCTTGCCGTTCGTGCCGGTTACAGCAAGCAGGTCCCGGTCGTCCCACGCATCAGCGAGATCGAACTCGCTGATGCACCGCACGCGAGCTGCTCGGCGAGCTCGAACACCGGATGCGTCTCGGGCAGGCCGGGAGCCGCCATGAATGCCCCGCTGAGCTCCAGGAGAGACGCCAGGTCCACACGATCGGGTCGGTGTCGGAACTCGCAGTGAAGCTCCTCGGCCAACGCCGCGGCCTGAGCACCGTCGCCGTCGTCGGTCATCGCGATCGTGTGACCGCGCGCCACCAGGGCGCGCGCTGCTGCGGCGTTGGTCACTCCGAGCCCCACGAGCAACACCGTCTCCGGCACGGCCGTCATCGTCCGGACCGCCTCATCGGCATCGCCGCCGATCACTCGATTCCCCCTGCACGCAGGAACTCACGGTAGAACAGCGCTATCCCGAACGCCGTGCATCCACCGGTGATCATCCACAGCCGGATGATCACGGTGGTCTCAGGCCAGCCCGACAGCTCGAAGTGGTGGTGGATGGGTGTCATCTTGAACACCCGCCTACCCGTGGTGCGGAACACGCCGACCTGGATGATCACCGAGAGCGTCTCGATCACGAACACCGCCGCGAGGACGGGCAACAGCAGTGCGGTCGACGACGACAGGGCCAGCGCCGCCAGCGCAGTGCCGATGGCGAGGGAGCCGGTGTCACCCATGAAGATGCGCGCCGGGGCCGCGTTCCACCACAGGAACCCTGTGCAAGCACCCATCATCGCCGCCGCCACGACCGCGAGATCGAGCCCCACCGAGATGCCGTATCCCGGATGCCGGAAGATCCAGTAGCCGATGAACACGTAGGCGGAGAAGACCAACGCTCCCGATCCTGCGGCAAGGCCGTCGAGACCATCGGTGAGGTTGACCGCGTTGGATGCCGCCAGGATCAGCAGCACCGCCCACACCGCCCAGGCCGTGCGTCCGACCTCCATGCCGAGATCGTCCCAGCGCGTGAAGCTGATGCTCGTGTGGACGTTCGTCTGCCAGAGCATCGCCAGGGCGAACCCGAGGGCGACTGTGAGCAGGCCCACCATCTTGGCCCGCTTGTTGAGGCCGAGGTTCCGTTCGCGTGTGATCTTCAGCCAGTCGTCGAGGAACCCCACCAACCCCGCGCCTGCGATGGCTGTGACGCTGATGAGGCCGGTCCACGTGAACACGCCGTCGTACAGGTTCGACACCATGTACCCGGCGAGGCAACCGCCCACGATCGCCACTCCACCCATGGTCGGGGTACCGGCCTTCACCGTGTGACCCGCGGGTACGTCCTCGTGGATGGGCTGACCGATGCCTCGGCGTGTCAGCGCGGTGATCAGCACGTGGGTACCGGCGAGCGACACCGCCACGCTGATCCCGGCGGCCAGGAGCAGACGAATCACCTGCGGTCACTCCCAGAGAGCAGCTCGGTGGCCACCACCCGGTCGTCGAACTCCTCGACGCGGTCCGCGTACTCCTGGACCGTCTCATGTCCCTTGCCCGCCAGCACCACGACGTCACCTTCGGCGCGGCCTTCCAGAGCCAGGGCGATCGCGGTCCGACGGTCGGGTTCCACCACGACCGAATCATCACATCCCGTGAGCACTTCTGCGATGATCCCCTCAGGATCCTCGCTGCGGGGGTTGTCGGTCGTGAGCACGACCACGTCCGCGCCCGCGGTCGCCACCGCGCCCATCTCGGGGCGCTTCGCGCGGTCACGGTCACCTCCACATCCGAACATGACCACCACCGCCGAATCGGGTCCGGCGATCTCGCGGGCGGCTCGCAGCACGCTCTGGAGGGCATCGGGTGTGTGTGCGTAGTCGACCACCACCGTCGGCTGCCCAGGTGCGCTCGGGAGCACCTCGAAGCGACCAGGGACGGATCCGATGGCACCCAGCGACCGCGCCACCGCTACCGGCTCGATGCCCAACAGCAGTGCCGTCTCCAGCCGCCAGCAGCGCATTGGAGACGTTGTGACGACCCGGAAGCCCGAGCACCACCTGTTCCCCGTGCCAGGTGAACTGCGACGAACGTCTCACGATCTCCAGGTCGTCGAGCCCCTCGATGCTGACAGCCTCCACCGGCACATCGACGGTGTCCGCCAGAAGGCGACCGTGAACGTCGTCGACGTTGATCACCGCATGCGCGCACACGTCGATGCCGAACAGACGGGCTTTGGCGGCGAAGTAGGCCTCCTGGGTCTCGTGGAAGTCCAAGTGGTCACGGCCGAGGTTCGTGAACACCGCGACATCGAACAGGAGGCCTCTCACACGGTGCAGCGACAGCGCATGGGAGCTCACCTCCATCACGACATGGGTGATCCCCTCATCGGCCAGGTGCGCCAGTCTTCCCTGCAGATCGGTGGACTCGGGGGTGGTCGCGCGCCGCTGAGGGTACCCATGGTTGCGGTGGGCACACCTGCGTCCGAGAGGATCCTGCCGAGCATCGACACCACGGTGGTCTTGCCGTTCGTACCTGTGACGCCGACGATGCTCATGTGCCGCGCGGGATCGCGGTGGATCGCACGCGCCGCGTCGGCCATCGACGCCCTGACATCGCTGACGAGGATCTGCGGAACGTCGAGGTCCAGCAGGCGCTGCGTAAGCACCGCGACAGCGCCCGAGTGCACTGCCTCGCCTGCGAACTCGCCACCGTCGTGGAACGCTCCGACCACGGCGCAGAAGAGCCACCCCGGCGCCACATCACCGGAGTCATGCGATACTCCCCGGATGGGCACATCACCGGGACCGACGAGCTCGCCGTGCACCGCGTCGGCCACATCGCCACTGGTCACCGTCGTTGCGGGACCTTCAGGGGTGTCATCCATCCTGGTCATCCCCGGTGACGCCGTCATCGGGGCCCGGAGGCGGGACCGCCTCGGAGGAATCCTCGCCGGAGGCGACCTCGTCGGTCGGCTTCGCGTCTGACGTCGTCCGCGCTGACGGATCCTCGTCTGCGACCGTGGCAGGCTCCGCCCGCAGCCGCGTGGGCACGGCCGAGCCCTCGTCGGCACCCCGAGGCGCGATCCCCAACTCCCGGATCCCGAGACGGGCAAGCGCGGAGAACACAGGCCCGGCTCCACTGGAGCCCGTGAGGCCCTCGGCTGTGTCCTCCAGCAGCACGGTGATCGACAGCTCCGGCGCGTCGGCGGGAAGATAGCCCGCGAACACGTTCAGGTAGTGGTAGCGGCCGTCCGCCCACAGGTAGCCGTCGGTGCCGTCGCTGCGCTCGGGATCGGGCATGCGACTGGTGCCCGTCTTGGCCGCGGCGGGGAACCCGGGGATGCTCCAGTCGCTGGCGGTGCCTTCGGTGACCACGGCGCGCAGGGCTTCCTCCACCTGCTCCGCCGCGGCCGGTGCGATCACCTGTCGCCGCTCACCGGGTTCGGGCTGCAACTCGGAGCCGTCGGCGCGCTGCACGCGCTTGACCAGCCTGGGTGCCACATACTCCCCGTTGTTCGCGATCACGTTGTACGCCGCCCAGAGCTGCACCGCTGTGGCCGACTGAAGCGTGCCGATGGCACTTGCAGCGATGTCCGGGCCGTTCCACAGCCCCACCTCCGGCACCAGGCCGGCGGACTCCGCGGGAGCTGCCACCCCGGTCAACCGGCCGAACCCGAAGTCACGCAACTCCTCGTACAGGCGATCGGATCCCAGCTCCTGGGCGATCTTGATGGTTCCCACGTTGGAGCTGTGGGCCACGATGTCACGCACCGACATCGACTCCACCCCGTGTTCCTCATAGTCGCTGAAGGTCCTGTCGTACAGCGTGATCTTCGGTGGCACGCTCAGCTCGGTGTCGAGCGACACCACTCCGTCGTCGATGGCGGCGGAGACGGGTACCAACTTGAACACCGATCCTGCCTGATACGCGTCGGCGAAGGGCTTCGGGGACTCCGCGAGGCGCATCCTGCCGCTCTCGGTGTCGCGTTCCACCCCCGCCACGGCCAAGAGCTCACCGGTGTCGGGACGACCCAGGACCACCACACCACCGGCGGCTCCGGCCGCTTCGGCCCCGCGCAGGAGCACCTGCTCGACCTCGTACTGCAGGTTGCGGTCGAGCGTCAACCACACCGAGGCCCCGTCGGAGGGAGCGGTGGTGACTTCGTCGGACCCGGCGATGACCTCACCCTTGGGGCTCTTCTGCACGGAACGCACTCCGTCGGTACCGCTGAGCTCACCATCGAGCGCCGCCTCCACCCCGGCACCGGGCCCAGGGCCTTCGGGGCCGAGGGTGCCCACCACACGCAACCCGCTGTCACCGGAGGGATGGACCCTCACCGAGGTGTCCTCGAGCACGAGCGCACTGAGCAGTCCGGCTTCCAGCAGCGACTCCGTTGCGCGCTGTGCCGCCTCCGGTGTGGCTTCGGGAATCAACTCCACCCACCGGTCCTCCGGATCCGAGGCGCTGAGGGCGTCGATCAGCTCCAACTGGTCCACACCGGTGGCTTCTGCCAGCAACTCCACGAATCGGCCTTCGGCCGACGGATCGTCCTCGGAGAGCGTGCCGAGGCGGCCGGCGTCGGCGGCGATCCTCACCCGCGGAAGGGGAGATGGCCAGCTCCGCGCCGTTGCGGTCCAGGATCGAACCCCGCAGTGCCGGTATCGCAACCTCGGTCGCCCCTTGGTCACGACCTTGGGCAGCCAGCACGTCGCCTTCACCGATTGTCACCCCGAGCAGCTTCCACACAGGCACCGCCGCAAGCAGCACCAGCACCACGACCACGAAGCGGACCCTCGGACCAGCGGCGTCCGGCCTCGCGCCCATCGCCTCGCGTGCAGTCACACCGATCCTTGGGGCAATCCCCCTCACGGCAAGGCCCCGTGCGGCACCACCGCGTCTTCGGCCACCACCGCCTCTCGGGCGCCTGCTGTCAGCCAACGGGTCCACCATCACTACGCAGAGCCGGGTCGTCGCCACCCGCGGCGGGAACAGCCACCACCGCTCCCGGCTGCACCATCCCCATCGATTCCGCTGCAGCCAGAACCTCCGCAGGCGACTCGGCTGCCGCGACCCTCGCGCGCAGCTCGGCCCCCTGCCGGTCAGCCTCCGCTGTCTCGGTCAGCAGTCCCTCCAGCGTGTCCTGCCCGGCGACGCGCTGTGCCTGCAGCGTCACCGCCAGGGCGACCATCAGGAACACCGTCGCCATCACGAACTGGACGATCCCGACCCTCGGGGCTCGACGTCCGCTGGACACCCGCCGGCGGGCCGGTGACCGCACCGAGCGGAACCCTCCCCGTGGGGACCGGACCGCTGCAGCGGTCATGAGGCCCGCCCTCCGACCGCTTGGACTGCCCTGAGCCGCGCGCTGCGCACCGCGGGTTGGCAGCGACCTCGTCCTCAGAGGCCTTCCAGGCACCGCGCTTCAACAGCCGGACCGTGGGGGTGGCACCACAGACGCACTCGAGACCCTCCGGGCAGACGCAGCCACCGGTCGCAGCGGAGCGGAACGCCTGCTTGACCATCCGGTCCTCCAGGCTGTGATAGGAAAGCACGCACATCCGCCCGCCTGGGGCGAGCACGCCGAGGGCGGCATCGAGCGCCTCGGCCAGTTCGTCGAGCTCCCGGTTCACCTCGATGCGTATCGCCTGGAAGGTACGTGCGGCCGGATGGCCACCTTTCCCGGCGTGCCGGGGCGGGGATCGCCGACGCGACGACCTCGGCCAGGTGCCCGGTGTCCTGTATCGGACGCGCATCGATGATCCGGCGCGCGACACGATCCGCGTAGCGCTCCTCGCCCAACTCGGAGATGACACGGCGCAGGCGGGCGAAGGAGTAGCCGTTGACGACGTCGGTCGCCCGCACAGCGCCGCGCCTGTCCATACGCATGTCCAGCGGCGCAGCGCTGCGGTGAGAGAAGCCGCGGTCGGCTTCGTCCAGTTGCGGTGAGCTCACACCCAGATCCATCAGCACGGCGGTTGCTCACTTCTCCGGTCCGCTCGCGGACCAGTTCGTCGAGTTGGGAAGCCGGGGCCCGCAAGACCTCGACACGTGAACCGAACGGCGCCAGTCGCCGGGTCGCCGCCGCAACAGCGCGATCGTCACGATCGATGCCCAGGAGCCAGAGGCCTGGGTTGGCTGCGAGCACGGCGGCGGCGTGGCCCCCTCCGCCGAGTGTGGCGTCCACGAACAGCCCGTCGGGAACGTCCGAGAGCAACTCGACCACGCGCTCAACCATGACCGGCACGTGCTCGAACACAGACGGTTCGTGGGGGGTTCGACCCGTGCCGTCGCTCGTGTGGTCGTCATCGGTTCTGTCATCGTTCGTGCTGTCATCGTCGCGGTTCGCACACTTCACCGGCCCGCGCCCATCAGATGGCCTCGCTCAGTCGATCGGCCAGATCCCCGCCCTCATCCAGTCGTGCCTCGAAGGCCTTCCATTGCATCGCGGGCATAGACCGCTATGTGATCGCCCATGCCGATCAGTGCCACCTCACGCTCGATCCCCGCTCGCTCACGCAGTCGGACCGGAAGGGTCACCCGGTTCTGGCCGTCCGGGGTGAACTCGGTCACCAACGACTTCACCAAGCGGATCTCGTCGTTGGAGAAGTCCCCGCTGTCGCGTAGTTGACGGAGCCGAGCGTCCCAACGGGGGTGTTCGAAGATGCCCACGCTCTTGCCCACGAACGCGAGCACTCCCCCTCCCTCGAAGGCGGAACGGAAGGACGCGGGCGGCACAAGACGACCCTTGTCGTCGATGTTGTGCTCGTTGTACTCCCAGAAGTCCACGTCGCTCCACCAGATGTCCCTGGGACCGCCCGGCTCTCCCACCAGGATGCCTATTGGCCCCACAGCGACCCACCATAAGCCACCACATCCCACTGGGGAAGAATTTCAAGCAGGGAATTTGGGCTGAACGAGAGCACGCGACCACCAAGCGTGGTCATGCACATGGCACGGCCGCTAAGGGTGAGATCTCGGTACCTCAGTGACCGCAGGCCTCAGTGCCTGCAGACCTCAGTGCCTGCAGACCTCAGTGCCTGCAGACCTCGTCCAGATTCCTGACGAGCTGTTCGATCACGGCGTGGGACCAGGCCCCGATTTGCTCGCCTTGTGCCTCCGGTGCTCCGAGCTCGCCCAGCACCGCCACGGAACTCGACAACGCCCGCTCCACGTCCGAACCGCCCGGAACGCCCAGGCACCTCAGCATCCGCTCGGGAGCGAACCGGTGATAGGCAACGCACTGGAACCGCGACCATCGACGCGTCCTGCGCTGGGAGATCCCCACGAGCTTGCGCCCGTCGAGAGTGACCTCACCGGGACCCACACCGGCGAAGCAGACCAGCGCCGAGGCCGAACCGGCCGTCGGTGCAGCGCGCCAGGTTCGGGTCTGCGGACCCAGCGTCGCGCTCCAGACATCGCCCATGCGATGGGCAGCCACCCTGATGTCGTCGCTGTGCAGCACATCTCCGACGGGCACGACGACGTCGACCCAGAGTTGCTCGTAGGGGGCGAGCCACACGGCGCCTCCACCCGAGCCCCGAATCGCAAGCTCCACTCCTTGCATCGGTGCTGTTGCGAGCTCGGCCGGAGACTGCCGACTACCGAGCACCACCGCCGGAGCCGACACCCGATGCACCCGCACGAGGCGGTGCGCCGGCACCGGGAGATCGTGCAGTTGCCGGGCAGAACCCTCGACGTGTTCCACGATCCACCGCACGACCCCATATTGTCCCCCACATGCCCCGATGGCCACGGCGGCGCAGGGCCGCCCGCGTTCTGGTGTTCGACCCCGAGGGGCGGATCCTGCTGATCTCGGCATCCGATCCGGCTGATGCGACGGACCCGGATGGTGGGAGATACCCGGCGGAGGGATCGATCCCGGCGAAGACACCGCGGACACAGCGGCTCGGGAGCTCTGGGAGGAAGCAGGGATCCGAAATGCCGCGATAGGCCCGGCGGTGTGGACCCAGGCGGTGCAGTTCACCTTCGGTGGCTGGCACTTCGACCAGGACGAATGGGTGCACGTCGCCTTCTGCGACGGCACTAGCTCCGATCCAGGCGGGCTCGAGGCCCTGGAGGCCCTCGCCTTCTCGGGTCGGCGGTGGTGGCATCCGGAGCAGATCTGCTCACAGGCACCCAGGACGATCCCCTACAGGCTGGCGGAGTTCCTGCCTTCGCTCCTTGAGGAACTGCCCTCGACTCCGGTCGACATCACCCCCGAGCGAGCAACAGGTGATCGAGTGGAGGTCCCGTTCCGACGTCGTGGAGGGTCCGTGAGGTCCACACCGGTGCCCTACCCGCCCCGCTCCAACAACATCGCGTCCACGAGGTGGTCCGCGAGCACCTCCTCGTCGAGGGTCCGACCGATTCCCACCCCGAGAGGGACCACCCACCCGACCGTCGCGGTCGACCACCAACGGGTCGCACAGGTCGCTCTCGAAGTACCGTGTGCTCGGCCCGGAGATCGGTGGGCAACGTGCAACCGGGCATGGCCGCAACCGACAGCGCGGCAGCGCGTCCTATGCCGAGCTCGAACATCCCGCCTACGAAGCAATCGACACCGCGCTCGGCGCACAGCCGTACGGCAGTCGCAGCGTTGAGCACACCGCCCATACGTGGCGCCTTGATCGATGCGACATCGAGCGCCCCTGCCGTGATCGCATCCACCACGGCGTCGGGCGATCGGAGTGACTCGTCGCTGCACACCGGGGTGAGCATCGTGCGGCGCAGATCCGCGAAGCTCTCCCCAACGGCTGCCGTCGGCGAGCGGCTGCTCGAGGTACGAAAGACCCAGATCATCCAGGGCACGGGCCGCCTCGCTGGTAAGGGAACCGTTGGCATCCGCTGCGATGCTCACCTCGGTGGTACCGCGCACCGCAGCGACGACCTCGCGCAGACGCGACGGATCGGCGAACTTGAACTTCAGCATCGACGCGCCGGCCTTCACGGCTTCCATGGCGGCCTGCGCTGCTTCGGCGGGGGTGAGCGCCACGTCGGCGATCACCGCGCACCACTGCACAGCTCCGCTGAGGACGCCCGACGGCTCGCTGCGCGCCGTCGCCGCCAGGAGGTGCTCGGCGAGGGACACGCCCCGACGACACAACCGGGCGTCCAGGTCCGCGTCGACCATGGCGGCGCTTGCTGCGGGAGCCCGGGAGCCGGTGCACGGTGTCCCGCGAGCCACGATGGCGCCAAGAGGGAGCCGGAGCGCGCTCCAGGCCTGGTCGGTGGTCTCGGTCACGTAGCCGGGGACTCCCAGCGTCGGGCACTCGGAGATCCCCGTCGCTCCAGAGTCGTCCGACACCCGAACGATGATCGACTCCCGCGTCGCGGAAACGGCCTTCGCGGATCGGTGCACCGACCGCAGCGGAACCGACACCCGCATGAGCTCCACCGAGACCAGCCGCGGCTGATCCAGGTCGCCTGCCTTCACAGGCACCAGCGCAGATATGCGACCACGTCGCGGGCCAGCTCGGCGTCGGTGCATGAACCATCACCTCCATACGCGGTCACCAGTCGGAACCTCAGGTAGCCCGATGGGGGCACGGGCAGCGGTGGGAACCGCCGCCACCACCCAGGCGAAGCCAGCCTCAGCGCCTGGCGCACCGCGACGGCCCACAGGGCGGGACGCAACAAGACCGCCACGACCACCCGCACCACGGCACCGACGCTCACAGGTCGGTCCCGCTGAGCGCGAGCCGGCCCACACATGCAGCGCCCACCAGAGGTCCGTCGGCAGCGAGGCCACCGATGCGGATGCGGGCACCGGCGCAGTTCGGGAGCCTCGCGACCCTGTCCAACTCCTGTTGTGCCGCTTCGACGAAGGGCGCACCGAACCCGATCGATACAGACCCCGCCAACACGGCGAGTTGCAGGTCCAGCAGATTGCAGACCGAACCGACCGCCCTGCCCACCAGGCGACCGGCCCATCGACGCACCGACAGATCTGCCTCCGAAGCAGGCCGGCCGGTGATCTCGGCGATGGCCGTTCCAGATACCTGGGCCTCCAGGCATCCACGGCCCCCGCACCCACACCGCCTTCCCTGAGGATCGACCACCAGATGGCCGATGTGTCCGGCGTTCCCCATGGCTCCGTCGAGGAGGCGCCCGTCCAGCACCAGTCCCCCACCCACTCCGGTGGACACCACCATTGCCAGGAAGTTCTCGACGTCGGATGCCGCACCGTGGGCACCCTCGGCGAGCGCCAGTGCCTTGGCGTCGTTGTCGACTCCGACGGGTAGGCCGAACTCGGCGACCAGAGCAGCCCTGAGCGGGAACCTGCGCCACTGGGTGATGTTGAGCGGCGAGACCGTGGAGGCATCCATCGGTCCACCGCACCCCACGCCGACCGCATCCACCACGACGGATGCTTCGGCGATCACCGCTGCGAGCAGCTCCGCAGCCGATGCGAAAAGCTCCTGCGCGGCCCCGACACCACCGTGATCGGGGGGCGTTGGGATTCGCGCACGGGCCAGCACACCCCCTCGGGGATCGACCACGCCTGCCTCGATCTTGGTTCCACCGACATCGAGGGCCGCAACACATCCGAGGGCGCTACCTCCGGTGAGGGGCATGAGGCCAAGCTACCCCGAACGATGCAGCGATCCGGACAACCGCGCACCTTGGGCGGATACGCCGTCAGCCCATCTGGCAGACTGGCCCGACCATGACATCCACCGGTTCTGTGACCGAACCAACCGTCCACCAGGGCAGTGCCGGGGAGGCGGGCTTCGGGGAGCTGTTCGAGGCACTCGTTGCATCCATCGAACAGGCCATCCGCGGCAAGTCGGAGGTCGTGGCGCAGCGCTCACCTGCCTGCTCGCAGAAGGCCACCTGCTGATCGAGGATGTTCCCGGGGTGGGCAAGACCAGCCTCGCCAAGGCCCTCGCACGGGCGATGCAGCTCCGTTTCGCTCGGGTCCAGTTCACACCCGACCTGCTGCCGAGCGACGTCATCGGGTCCACCGTGTGGAACGCAGGCGACGGAAGCCTCGAGTTCCGTCCGGGACCGGTGTTCACCAACCTGCTGCTGGGCGACGAGATCAACCGGGCCTCCCCAAGACCCAGGCGGCCCTGCTCGAGTCCATGGAGGAGCACCAGGTCACCTCCGACGGAGCGACACGACGGTTGCCGAGCCCGTTCATGGTGATCGCGACTCAGAACCCAGTCGAGCACCACGGAACCTTCCCGCTGCCGGAGAGCCAACTCGATCGCTTCCTGATGCGCCTGTCGGTGGGGTATCCGGACGAGGTCGACGAGCTCGGGCTGCTGACCGAGTTGGATCACAGCCATTGCATCGACCGTGTCTCCCCGGTGCTGGACCCGGCGGGCGTCGCCGCGATGATAGGGACCGCGGCAGGAGTGCACGTGGCGGACTCGGTGGCCCGCTACGTCATCCACCTGGCGGCCGCAACCCGATCCGATCCCGAGGTGGTGCTTGGTGTCTCACCGCGTGCGTGCATCGGGCTGCTGCGTGCAGCGCGCGTGCGGGCGGCAGCAGTCGGACGTGGCTTCGTGACGCCCGACGACGTCAAGGCGCTCGCCTCACCCGTGCTGGCGCACCGGATCGTGCTCGGCGCCGGAGCGGATGCCCGTGGTCACAACCCGCGGCGGTTCATCGAGGAGCTCTTGGGGCGCCTCGCGGTCCCCCGATGAGATGAACCTCCGGTTCGGGACCCTGGTCGGTCTCTTCGGCTGTGTGCCGGTGGGGATCGTGGCCGGATGGCTCTTCGGACTCCCGGAGCTCACTGCCCTCTCGGTCGCTTTGGGAACGGTCGGGCTGACAAGCCTGCTCCACCTCGTTGCGGGACCCCCGGTGCCCTGACTCGACGCGACTGTGGCTCCGCCTGCGGTCACCCGTGGAGACACGGCACGCCTGACACTTCGCTTCGCGTGCACCGGACCCTCCCGGAAGTCGCCCCGTGAGGGTCTCGGGCACCTTCGGCACTGCGGGCCGTGGGTCAGTGGCCGTGGGTGCCTTGCCTGTGGGGGCGCCCCATGCAGGTGACCATGGATCTCCGGACACCACACCGCAGTGTGGTGCGCTTCGGGCCACTCCACATGCATGCCTCGGACCACTCCTGGTCTGGAAGCGCACCACCTCCCGGTCGCTCGACGTTGTGCTCGTGATTCGCCCTCGGGTCCACCCGCTTCCCGGGCTCTTCGAGAGGCGAAGGTGGGTGGTCGGCGAAGGCGACCCCACGGCGGCAGCAGCGGCGGCCCGACGCCGAAGTGGACCTGGTGGGGCTGCGACCGTACGTACCCGGCGACGACGTGCGCAGGATCCACTGGCGAACATCCGCTTGACGCAACGTAGTTCCCCCACGTCGTGGAGGAATTGGAACCACCCGTCGGACCGCTCTCCGTCGTGGTCATCGTCGACACCCGTGCCGGGTCCTGTGACTCGGACCGGTTCGAGCTAGTCGTCGAGGCTGGCATGAGCATCTGCTCCGCCGCATGCGATGCCGGCCGCCCGCTAAGCTCGCCCTCCACGGCGGGCACGGAATCTGGTTCCCCGCCACTGATCAGGGCCTCTCGAGTGTGTTGGACTCGCTGGCTCCATCGAACAGGGCCAACACCCCAGCCGGGTCTCGCTGCTGGCAGGACCGGATCTGGCGCGCCCGGCCGCAGGGTGGTCATCACCGGGGCTTCGGTTACGACCACAATGGCAGAACCGCTCCTGGTGTGCTGGGACAGGAGCGCTCCGCTGTGAAGGACGCCGCATCATCAGGCACCAGGAGGCCTCGCGGCTCAGGAGGGCGGTCAGGATGAGAGACCAGAGGTGCTCAAGGTGACCCTGGTGCGACCTGGCGGACCTCGCCTCCGCCAGCAAAAAGGTGTCGGCCTTGCGGTGGCCGCCTGCGTATCTTTCAACTGGTTCGGCGGTGCTCGCCCTCTGTGCCATGCTTTTTCTTGGCTGTGGGGACTTTGCATCGGCGTTTGCGGCGGACCCGGATCCGCACGACTGGCCGGCGCGCTCCACCACCGACCAATCCGAAATGTTTCTGCATCCTGGTGTTGGCCGCGCCGGCGCGTGATGGGCCGTGCTTCCCCACGCCCGGATTCGCGCGATTGGTAACAAACCATCGAAGCGAGGCTTCGACCGGATTCGACAGCGAGTTGCCCCGGTCGTCCCGCTCAGGCCGGGCCAACATAGCGATCACGGCCGCCTCGTTTGGGTGATGGCAGCTGTTCAACTCCGCGGGAACCGGCTGCGGCTGCAGACTTACCGGTGCGGCCGGTATTCACTCGCACTCGTGGCGTTCGTGGGGCTCGGCTTCGTGGCACGTGATCGCGCGAAGATCCGTCTCGTGGCGTCGTGGCGATGCTCACAGCTGTGGGCCTCTATGCGTTGACACGGGTGGCCTGGCGCAACTCGGCGCTCCGCTTCTGGGTGCCAGGCACATGGATGCCGACCCACTCCTCCCGTTCGGTACCTTTGATCCTTGCCACGGCAGGAGTGGCAGATCACTGCTGTGGTCAGGTGCTGGAGTCTTGTGTCCCAGGTGCCAGGTTGACATGGCAATGCGTGGCGGCT